>NZ_VCHA01000003.1 GCF_016597815.1 Marinobacter sp. DY40_1A1
TGCGGATGTATTGGGCACTGCCATCATCACTGCCGTCATCAATCAGCACGATTTCCCAGTGCAGGTCCAGGGTGGCAAGCACCGGTAGAACCCGCTCAAAGAAAAGGGGCAGCATCGGGCGCTCGTTGTACAGCGGCACCACCAGCGATAACAGCGGCTTGCCAAACGGGTCATCCAAAGGTACGACGGGGAACTCAACGCGGTTGTTCATGGAAAACCAGCCTCTGGTAGACGATGTAATTCAGTGCAGCGACAAGCCCTGTGGTCACGATTTGTGACAAGGTGACGGGAAGTCCCAATACGTTATTGAGTAGAAAAAAGAAGGCGAGATTGCAGAACCAGGCGCCAAGACAGGAGACGATATAGCGCCACAACGTGACCCTGTGAGGGCCGGCATTGCGAAATGCCAGGCGCCGCTGGAGGCCGTAATTTAGCAGCGCACCAGACACGCTTCCGCTAACGGTTGCCAGCACTGGTTCAAGCCCGGCAGCGATCAATGCTGCCATTACAAACCAGTGGAGCAACGTAGAAAGGCCGCCGGCCGCTACAAATCCCTGAAGTTGGCGCGATAGGAGTGTGCTCATGACAATAACCACCACATTGACGACTGAAACGTCGCCCTGACATTGAGTGGGTATGATGACCCACCCTGTGTCACAGGTTTGTGGGAGTTTTATCAGGAAAATGTCAAAGCCAGAGTTAGTCCCGGCAAAGATACGCTTTCCCTTTTAACGAAACTCAAAACTTTCCTGATGGAAACGTAATGAAATGGGCTGTTGCTTAAGCCCGCTTCGCATGGCATCTGCGAGGCCCTGCGGCCCGCAAAACCAGACATCTACCTTGGAGCCATGGACTTGCAGTTGATTCACGGCCAACCGCTGCCCCTGCAAACTGTCGTGGATATGCAGTGATATCTCCGGCAGTGCAGTAATGAAGTGTGATAACCGGATGTTTTTGTTTGGAATTGATCAGGCGCTTTTCCAGAGCCGCCAGAAACGGTGTGATACCTATGCCGCCAGCCACCCATATTTGTTGGGCGAATTGTCCGGCCTGATGACCGGGCCACCGCTTGCCCATGTCACAGACGACTTCCGTAATGTTGGCTGATGTCTGCTTCACGGCCTGAACCAACCCCTTGTAGCGGCGGCTGCTTCCGATTTGCCCGGTCAGCGACTGCAGGCTTTCCACGGCACCACCTGCGATCAATAGCGCCATCAGCCAACCGGTGGGTTGGTGCCACCATTTCAGCGGGGCCAACAACAGCGCGTGGGCGGCCAGTACCAGATAAATCACTGGCATCATCCGCCATTTCGACCAGCCAGTGTGTCAGAGCAAAAACAACAGCCAGAATGGCAGTTGGGACATTATTCGGGCATTGAAGATTCCTGCGTGAATTGGGAGGGTACGCACTTTCAGCGCCTCAGTTCACACAGGTGATATATACCTATGATTGTTTTGAATCGAAGCGTCTGCTCAGGCAGAAGGCGTAGGCACTACCAATTACATAAACATTTATACGGGTATATTCTGGGCATACAGCAGCAATAAATTTAACATTAAGACAAGACAATTATTTATGCAGACATGTTAGTCCTGCCGAGGGCACAGGATGGTCTGCGCGGTGATCTGAGCCTATGGAAAGTCAGCAGCGTATGCTGACTTCGAAAACTTGAAATAAAATACGATCTCACCGGAAGCCTGCGGCGTTGACTGCCGCAGGCCCGGGTTCCCGCCTGACACTAGTCAGTGTCGAAGCACTAAACCTTCGCACCACTCAACGGCAGAACACGAACCAGTTCCGGGTCGTCGGCGTGCTCAAGCAGCATTTTGCGTACACGTTTCTGCCAAAGGCGAGCAAACTCCACCTGCTGCTCAGGTGTCTCGCGGTTGTGCATAACAGCCAACATACGCTCGCGTTGGGATTCATGCGGGGGGATCTGATTGGCATCAAATTTTACCGTTACTGCTGCGCCGGTATCGATGCGCTCGAAACGAACAGCCCCATCATTCTCACCACTTTTTTTGGCGAAACTGAGTAGTCCATTACGAGCAAAACGGCCTCCTATGCCCTTAAAGCCACCCTGGGCAGTGGCACCGGTAAGCATTGTTATTACCTGTGCGACAACGCCAATAGTGCCCTCTGTTTCTGGCGCGGGCATGTGTACCCGAATTGCGCCGCGCTCGGGCAGTGAGTTCGGATACAGCACATTCAGTGCAGCCCGAACGCTCAGGTAGGCACCGGCAACAGTCGGACAGGAATGCCCCGCCAGCCTTACAACATCTGCGTAGCGATACTCGATAGCGCCACCTTCGGCAGCACCCAGAAGATCTGCCAGCGGATCACGTAAAGAAATAACGGGTGCATCATCAAAAAACTTGGGGAACGCCATCACTATCTCCTGAAACCGGGACATTGATACCACAATCTCAGCCCTGAATCGCCTTCAGAGCCACTCTCAGCTTCTCCACAGTTCGATCCACGTTATTCAACTTCTCCAAGCCAAAGAGGCCCATACGGAAGGTGCAGAAACTCTCTGGCTCACCACACATCATCGGCACGCCAGCTGCCGTCTGCAAGCCCTGCTCACGAAACAGGCTAGTGTTATGGATATTAATATTGTCGGTGTGCAACACCACAACGCTAGACGACTCAAAGCCCGGGCTGGCAACACTCTTGAAACCAGCGCCATAAAACAGCTTGCGCACTTTGCGGCCCAATTCTTCCTGGCGCTGAAACAACAGGTCTGGGCCGGTTTTCAACGTTTCAAGCATGGCATCACGAAGGATAGCCAGGGTATCGGTGGGCATGGTGGCATGGTAGGCGTGGCTGCCGGATTCATAGGCCTGCATAATCTGCGACCATTTGCGTAGATCCCCGGCGAAACTGCTGCTGGTGGTTTCTTCTATCCGCGCAATCGCACGGTCGCTCAAGGTGATCAGGGCGGCGCAGGGTGAAGCGCTCCAGCCTTTCTGCGGCGCAGTAATAAGTACATCCACGCCACAGGCGGTGGTATCAACCCAGAGGGCACCGGAGGCTACGCAATCCAACACGAACAAGCCATTAACCTCTTTTACAGCCTCCCCAATGATTTTCAGATAGTCGTCTGGCAGCACGATCCCGGCAGCGGTTTCCACGTGAGGCACAAACACAACGGCTGGCTTTTCCGCCCTGATGCGCCCTGCAACTTCCTCGGCGGGTACAGGTGCAAATGCTGCCTGGGGTGAATCGTCAATAGCCCGTGCGGAGAGCACCGTCACGCGATCGGTGATTCGGCCTGCTTCCAGTATTTGCGTCCAGCGGTAGCTGAACCAGCCATTGCGGACTATCAGGCAGCCTTCATCATTGGCAAACTGGCGAGCCACGGCCTCCATACCAAAACTACCACCGCCGGGCACAATTACAGCTGCTTTGGCGTTGTACACGTGCCGCAAAGTGGAGGAAATATCCCGCATTATTTGCTCAAATGGCGCAGACATGTGGTTTAGCGAGCGATCATTGAATACCACGGAGTATTCCAGTAGCCCATCGGGGTCAACAGAAGGAAACAATTTGGACATGGGGCGTAGATTCCTTGCCTGGTGCAGTTTCTGGATGAATCATCTATGGTGTGAGTCTAACAAATCTGGCGTTATGCGCTTTATTTCTTACGTTTTCTGCAAGCCCACTTGTGGAACCCGACAAAAGCTTATAAATTGACCAAAGCGGCCAAGTTCCCGCTTTTTCTTTATTTATCCAGACAACACACCAGGTGAACCTGTGAGATCATTATTCTCAGCGTTTATTCCTTTCTATCATTCAAGCGCCCGCCGTCAGGCAGGCACTGCTGGTGTGTTGCCCGCTTTTCTCTTTTCTCGCTGAATCCGCTTTAAAAACGCCGGGTTCGGCGCCTGAATCCTGAAATTTTGAATTACTAATTATATTTTTTGGAGATAACTATGGCTGATATGCCGGCAGTTTTGGTTGCTGAAGAAGATTTCAACCGTTTGACTACCCTGATCGAAAAACAGGGTGATTCCGATGTGGCAGAAGGTCTGGATGATGAACTGAGCCGCGCCACGCTTGTGCCGCTTGCAGAAATGCCAGCGCACGTAGTGACCATGAATTCAAAAGTGCGCTTTCAGAATGCAGATACCGGCCAGGAGCAGGAGCTGACTTTGGTCTACCCTCACGAAGTGGGCACTGGAGAAGGCAAGATTTCTATTCTGGCACCAGCTGGCTCGGCACTACTTGGACTTGCTGTGGGTGACTCTATCGAGTGGCCAATCCGTGGCCGTAACAACATCCATCTCAAGATCATTGGTGTTACCCGAGAGGGCTAATCGCATGGCGGGGGCGGTTTAAGTGGCCCGCCCCGCTAGTTGTCCTTTCTGATTAATCGGAACTGCTCAATAGTTTCTCTAAGCGCTTCCGCCATCACCAGCAAATCACCTGCAATACCAGCCGTTTCCTGAGCATCTGTTGCTGTCTGCTCGGCCGAGCGGCTGATTTCAATCACGTTCTGATTGATAATTTCAGACACATCGCTCTGTTCGTTCGCTGCGCTTTCCATTTCCTGGTTAAGTGAAGTGATTTCACGAACGGCCGACGCAATGGTTTGCAACTCGGTTTCTACTTTCAGAATGGCTTCTACCTCATGCCCTGCCATATCAGAGGCATGGCGCATGGTAGCCACACATTCGGTTACTTCGCTTTGAAGAGAGTTTATGGTTTTGCGGATTTCCTCTGTAGATACCTGAGTGCGTGATGCGAGCGCTCGAACCTCATCTGCAACCACTGAGAACCCACGCCCCTGCTCACCCGCTCTGGCAGCCTCAATAGCAGCGTTCAGCGCCAGCAGATTGGTTTGTTCCGCAATATTAGAGATTTCTTCCAACATCTTCGCCATCTGACTGGTACGTTCGTTCAAGTCCTCTATTCGTTTAGCGCCACTCTGTACTTCCGTGTTGAGCGTTTCAATACCCTCTACTGCTGTGCGCGCAAGTTGTTCACCGCTATTGGCAGATTCAGCTGTTTCCGCCGACTTTCGAGCTGTGTGGTTGGCATTCTCCCGCACTTGAACAGCCGATGCGGCCATTTCAGTGGTTGCGCTGGCAACCTGGTCTGTATTGTCTTTTTGAGCCGTGACTTCGCGGCCAGTAGTTTGGGCCTTTTCCGCAATGCTACGGGCCGCCCGCTCAACCTGCTCGGCGTTATCCATCACCGTGTGCATACTTTCACGGATTTTTGCCATCATGCGATTAAACGCAAGGGAAACAGTCCCAATTTCATCATTGCGCGATACATCCAGCTCAATCGTGAGATCAGAGTTTCCGGAAATCTCATCCATACTCATCTGGAGCCGACGTAAACGGGAGAACACCAGCCGATTCAAAACCAGCCCGGTCAGGAAGAATACTGCAACAAAGATGGCGATCTGAATACCGCCACTGGTAAGCAATTGCTGGTGCAAGCTGGCGTCGCTTTCAGCGAGAGAATAATCCACTCGAATCGCACCCAGCACATCCCCTTCCTGGGCTTGATGGCAACCCAGGCAATCCACACCCTGATAGTCTGATTGAGCAATAACCGGGTCAATTAACGTGTAAACACGCCCATTTTCATTGCTTGAGTAACGCTCAATTCTCTGGCCGTCCAGTGCTTTTCTATCGTCTGCATCACGTTTCTGCTCTGCCTGGGTACCGGTGCCAAACATCTGGTTCAGCTGATCGCTACGAATCACCCTCACATCCAGCACATCCGCAGGCGCCATCACCTTGTCCCGAAGCACATCACGGTTGCTGATGGTACCAGTCACCATCATGGTGTTCAGTCCGTCAAAATAGGACTTGGCAAGGCCATCCACGTATTTGTGACTGAACTCTTCCATGTGGTCGCGCTGGGAACTGGCACTATGGAGCACGGTAAAAACCAGGATGAGTGAAAACGCAGCTGCCAGGGCAGCGAGCAGCAGAAAACGAATGGAATATTGGTTTTTCATAGCGACTCAGTCAAAAGAACAATGAGCACCAAGCTTTACCTGGCTCTTTCAAACATTCTATGTGGTTGACGGCAAAAGGACGGTTAACTTTATAGACATGCGTCAAATATTTACTGACTCAGATCAGAAGCACGTATTTTCAGTGGCTGGCCCGGAATGTGCATACACCAGGAGACAGACGATAAATTTCTGGCGCGCTTGTGCGAGCCAGTGGAGGAATGCACGCCATGTCACTGCTGACATCTCTTATCCAGGCAAGCACCCGCTTTCAGCAAACTCTGGAGAAGCGCCCTGTTGCAAACGGGGCCGATGAACAAAAGGCCAAAGGCACAGCCAGTGCTGAGACATTGCAACCCTCAGGGCCGGGGGATGACCGTTTTACACCATCGGGAGAGCTTTTGACTGATGCCGGCAGGCCTAAATCCCGGAAGCTGCCCCTATCGGATTACAAGCAAACCGTAGGGCAGGATCTTGCCTTCATCAGGGAGACGCTGCGGCACAAACTTGCCGAATATAACCTGAACCCATCCCTATCGATAAGCGTCAACAAAAACGACAGCGGTAGGATTGAGGTGGGCGGCAACCTGGCAGAAGAAACCCGAAGTCGAATCGAGAAGGATTTGAATGTAAACAAAAACTTTGCGGATGCCTTTAGCCGGCTGAGCGTGAACGAGCCAACTCTGCACTTCATGGACAACGCCCTGAAACTCAGCCAAGCCTATGGGGTTAATAATTCACTGCTGGATACGCTGATCAGCGAAAACCAGCAATTCAACGGCTTGCAGGATCTCGTACACCGCTACGACACCCTGCGCCGCTCCGCTCCGACTGACCAATTTAACGTTGCAGCCAACCGGGGCGCTTACGCCTTCAACCTGAACACCCGAGCCTAAGCCCTACTGTTCAAACGGTGCCGGATCGCCCTTACCCACCCGGGTAACCTCCGGCACTTCACCGGTAAAGTTCACCACGGTGGTTGGCTCCATGCCACAGAAGCCGCCATCAATAATCAAATCAAGCTCGTGCTGTAGCGTATCCCGTATGTCGTAGGGGTCCGTCATGGGGTCAGTCTCACCCGGTAAAATCAGCGTGCTGCTCATAATAGGCTCGCCAAGCTCACCCAACAGATCCCGGACAATCGCATTATCAGGAACCCGCACACCAATTGTGCGACGCTTCGGGTTCAGCAGGCGCCTTGGCACCTCACTCGTTGCATCCAAAATAAAGGTATAAGGACCGGGCGTGAAGGTTTTCAGCAACCTGTACTGGGTATTATCCACCTTGGCATACACACCGATATCCGACAGATCCCGGCACACTAATGTGAAGTTATGCTTATCATCCAGCTTTCGAATGCGCTTTATCTTGTCTGCTGCCGGTTTCTCACCCAAATGGCACCCAAGGGCATACCCGGAGTCGGTGGGGTATACAATTACGCCACCAGCGCGAAGAATCTCAACCGCTTGCTTGATCAACCGCTTTTGCGGGTTTTCCGGATGAATCTGAAAAAACTGACTCATAAAAGCCCTCCGCTGTGTTTTTTAGCCATCTGAAGCCGCCGATTAAGCATCAGACTTGGAACCACCCATACAATTCGGTGACGTGGGTGCAACCTGACCCGTTGCCTCCCACTCCTCAGGAGAGTATAGATGCAACGCCAATGCATGCACGCCACCGGCCATCTCCAACTCCTCAGAAAGCACCTGATAAATAGCCTGATGCCGTTTAACCTTCATCTGCCCCGCAAAGGCCGGCGACACCATGGTCACCTTGAAGTGCGTCTCCGAATTAGGCGGCACGCTGTGCTTGTGACTCTCATTCTCCACCTGAAGAATGCTGGCGCTAAACGCCTCATTCAGCTTGGCTTCAATTGCATTCTGCATTTTCATTACTTTTTAACTCCACAGTTCGCTCTGTATGTAGTGGCGATATCTCTGAGCCTGAAGCGGCTGTGGGCGTCGGCTTCCCAAAAGTGTGTGTTGCCAGGGATGGCAACACCAAGCCCCCATGGATGGGTTCACGGCGTCTTTTGGGAAGCCGACGCCCGCAGCCGCCACCTCCAGAGCAAACAGTCTACTACAGAACAAGCAGCTCCCGAACCTTGACACCCAACACCCAAACCGCCACATTCCCCACCACCCCAAATCCAGACAAAACCATACCCAAACATGCTCCTGTACATCGCCGAAAAACCCAGCCTTGGCAGAGCCATTGCCGCCGCCCTCCCCGGCCCCTACCAAAAAGGCCAGGGCTGGATCCGCTGTGGCAACGGCAGTGAAGCTGCGACCGTAAGCTGGTGCATTGGTCACCTGCTGGAACCTGCCGAACCGGCGAGCTACAACCCGGCATGGAAAACATGGCGCCAGCACGACCTCCCCATGTTCCCGGACAAATGGCAGCTGTCCCCGAAAGACAGCGTGCGCCATCAACTCAACGCACTGGAATCCCTCATTCGGCAAGCAAAGACCATCGTCCATGCCGGAGACCCAGACAGAGAAGGCCAATTGCTGGTTGATGAAGTAATACGCTACTTCGGAACTCAGGCACCTGTGCAGCGCATACTCATCAACGATCTGACACCTGCAGCAGTCGCCAAGGCCATACAGCAGCCCAGAGACAACCGCGAATTTCGCCGGCTTTCCCACTCTGCCCTTGCCCGACAACGGGCCGATTGGCTCTACGGCATCAACCTTACCCGTTTTTATACGCTGAACTACCAGCAGCAAGGTCAAAAGGGCGTTTACTCCGTAGGCCGGGTGCAAACTCCGGTGCTGGGTCTGGTGGTGGAGCGTGATAGAACCATAGAGAACTTCGAGCCCAAACCATACTTCCCCATAGAGGCACGCTTCAGAGCCCAGGAAGAAGAGGCAGACCAACAACCCTTCACCGCCAAATGGGTTCCAGACGAACAGTTTCAGGATCATCTGGACGAAGAAAGCCACCTATTGGATCGCGCCACCGCTGAGCAGATTGCTGCCAGCATTCACAACCGGCCCGGCACAGTACTGGACTCTCGCTTTCGCGACCGCTCGGAAGCGCCGCCCTTACCCTTATCTCTCTCGGCTCTGCAAATTGAGGCGGGACGCCTGTTCCGCATGGGAGCAAAGGACGTACTGGACACGGCACAGAATCTTTACGAGCGCCACCAACTGATCACCTACCCCCGATCAGACTCCCGTTACCTGCCAGAAGGCCATTTTGCCCAGCGTGAGCAAGTCACCGGTGCCATTGCCCGAGTCTCCCCCGACCTTGCCGATGCCTGTAGCAAAGCAGACTTCAGCCGCAGAACAGCCGCGTGGAACGACAAAAAAGTGGATGCCCACCACGCCATCATTCCCACCAGCAGAACCGCGCCCAACGGAAAGCTCAGTGACACTGAACAGAAGGTATACGGCTTGATCAGCCGCTATTATCTGATGCAGTTTTTTGCCGATGCCATACACCGCGAAGGCCAACTGACCGTGCGAATTACCGAGCACCGATTCCGCGCCTCAGAAACCGCCGTGCTCGAACCCGGCTGGAAAGTACTGGAGCTAAAACTCCGGGACAATAAAAAAGAAACAGATAAAGCACCGCTGCCACGCCTGAGCAAAGGCGAACCCGTTTTCTGCGAAGACAGCACCGTAATCCAGCGCAAAACCAAGCCACCCCAGCACTTTACCGATGCAACGCTGCTCTCGGCGATGACCAACATTGCCCGATTTGTAACCGACCCGGAACTCCGCAAAACCCTGCGAGAAACTGACGGACTGGGTACGGAGGCAACCCGGGCGAACATAATCGACACCCTGTTCAAACGGGACTACCTGTACCGGGACAGCCGCCATATTCGCGCCACCGACAAAGGCAAAACGCTGATCAGTGCACTGCCGGAATCGGTCAGCAAGCCAGACAGAACCGCCGTCTGGGAGGCGACGCTCGAGAGTATTCGCAGGGGTGAAGACGACCCTCGTAAATTTCTGGACACACTGAAGACTGAAATTCGCCTCTTCATTGGCACCAAGGCGGACACGCCAGGTGCAGGGCCTGAAACCCTGGCGCCAAACTGCCCAAAGTGCCGTACACCAATGACCGAGAGAGACGGCAAATTCGGTCGCTTCTTTGCCTGCACTCGATACCCCGACTGCCGTGGCACGCGCCCGATTGAAGATGCAACGCCCCAGGACGGTACCGGGCAAAAGCCTGTACCCTGCCCCCACTGTTTTTCCCCCTTGGTCAGACGGAAAGGTAAAAAAGGCTGGTTCTGGGGCTGCAGTAATTTTCCTGCCTGCCGACAAACAGTGGACGACGAAAACGGAAAGCCTGCATTTCCTTTACGCAAGGCTACATAACGACACTGAATACAGTGCTCCAATTTGTGATAATCGACTGATACAACACCACTTATCCCGGGAGAAGCGTAATGCGCATCGCTCTGCTTGAAGATCAACAAGAACAGGCGCAGCACATACAGTCCATTTTGTCGGAGTATGGGCACGACTGCGACAGCTTTCCTACAGGCCAAAGCTTCATCAGCGCGGCACTGCACCGCAGCTATGACCTGATGATTCTGGACTGGCAGATTCCCGACATGACCGGCATTGATGTGCTCAAAAGCATAAGAGCACAGATTAACTGGCCAATTCCCGTAGTGTTTCTCACTCAGCGCGACAGTGAAGCCGATATCGTTGAAGCCCTGGACGCTGGCGCAGACGACTTTATTGCAAAGCCCGCACGGGCAGCGGAATTAGTGGCACGCATTAACGCCTTGGCACGCCGCGCCAATCCAGACAGCGAAAAGGAAGTCCTGGTATACGGGCCTTTTGAAGTCAACACGCAACACAGAACCATAGCCCTTCACGGTGAAGAGCTGACCCTGACCGACAAAGATTTCGATCTGACCTTATTCCTGTTTCAGAATCAGGGCCGCCTGCTCACCCGTGAAGTCCTTCTGGAGCGGGTTTGGGGCTTGGCGCGCGACATCAATACGCGAACGGTAGACACTCACATGAGCCGCTTGCGGCGGCGGTTGGGCTTGAATCCGGAAAACGGGTTCCGCATCAAAACAATTTACCAGCGCGGTTATCGCCTTGAAGCCATGAAAGCCGAGGCTACCACTGAAGAATGATTGAAAACCCTGTGCCCTTTCTCACTAAAGTATTCCTGATGCTGGCTTTGCTGGCATTGGGCGCACCTGTGAGCGCAGAACTTTCACTTACACGCGGTTCGGCAACAACCATCGCGAACGCCTCCAGCCAAACTGCGCCTGAGTGGGTTTATACTCTGAAAGCGGGCGAGAGTTTTACCGAAGTAGCCAGCGATCTTCTGATTAAAAGCTATAGTGCTGGTCGACTGCTGCAATACAACGCTATCGAAAACGCCGCCATGCTGGGAGAAGGCGACCGCATTCGCATTCCCTTATCCTGGCTCAAAAGACAACCCGACCCCGCACGTGTCACCTCGGTTTCTGGCAGCGTTCAGCTGATATCCGGCATTGACGGGCGTAAAAAGCCTCTGGCAAAAGACGCACTTATACGGGTAGGCGATGAAGTGCTTTCTGCCGCTGGCGCCGCAACCATTGCATTAGCAGATGGCTCAGAAGTGCGCATATCTCCAAATTCAAGACTGATCTTCAACCGGCTAACCCAGTATGGAAAATCAGGCATGGTTGATACACGGCTGAGATTGAACCGGGGAGAAGTGCACACTCGAGTAAAGCCAGTCATTGAAGGTGGCGCCCGCTTTGAGATCGAAACGCCTTCTGCCGTCGCTGCCGTGCGTGGCACAGCATTTTCTCTGCAAACCGGGCCTGAAGGCACCCGTTTGCAGGTAACCGAGGGCGTTGTTGAGTTTGGGGCCCCTAACCGGACCCACCAGATTCCTGCAGGCTACAGTGCCACAGTTGCCAGCTATAGCAGCAGCAAACTGAACATACGGAAGATGCCAGCCGCTCCCGAAATCAACTCACTACCACCGGTGCTCAGGCAACTCCCGGCAGAGATGACCTGGAAATCAGCCCAATCAGCCAAGTATCGCCTTGATATCTTTGAAACAGAAAGCGGGCGCTGGGTTGAAAGCCGTGAAGTAGACGGGAACCGTTTCGATATCAGCCGCCTGGATAACGGGCAGTATGTTGTGCATTTGGCGGCACTCGACCCGCAAGGCATGACAGGAATGCCCGGTATCCTACCCATAGAGGTTGACCTGCAAGCTCGCACAGCCAGCCTGCTTACGCCCGAAAACGGTGGCAGCGTGAACGACGACATGCCGGAGTTTCGCTGGGTACTTAAAGGTGAAAACGAAGTGGCCCGGGTTGAAATTGCTGAAGACGATACTTTCCGCAACCTGATTGCAACCAGTGAATGGGCTCCGGGGACAACGGCCCTGCCCTCCCGCCCCTTGAGCCCAGGTCAATATTATTGGCGCGTAGTAACAGAAGCCGGCGGGAACTCGGTAGCAACCACCCAGCCGAGAAAACTGATTGTAAATGGCACCCTCCCGCCGGTGCGAATCATCAGCATCAACTACATCGACAGCCAGGTTCGTGTGTTCTGGGAAAAGGTGGATACGGCGTCGAATTACCGGTTACAACTGGCAGAAGAGCCCGGTTTTAACGACATAATTAAAGAAGCTACACTACCAGACACCACAGCGGCCTTGCGTCTTATTCCCGGAAGGCGGTATTTTGTGCGCCTGAAAGCACTTTCTGACGGCCCATTGCAGAGCCGCTGGGGACCAGGGAGGGAACTGTACCTGGAATAACTTCGAACACTTAACGCGCAAAGCAGGACTCATGAACCGGGATTGGTTGCCAATTAAGACGACTCCATGGACGCTCGGTCTGTCACTCCTGCTCCTGTTTTTGCTCGCCGAAACAACGGAGTTGCCCCAACGTATTGATTACTGGCTCCTGGACTCTGCCCTGCTTGCCAGCCCTGCTTTTGTTTCTCCCGACATAGCCATTGTCGCCATTGACGACCACAGCCTCGCCCAAGAAGGCCGCTGGCCCTGGCCAAGACAAACCCACGCCGATCTTATCAGGAAGCTGCACCAAGCCGGCGCAAGCACCATTGTGTTCGACATATTGTTCATAGAGCCTTCTCCAGACGATGGGGACCTAAGCAGTGCCATGCAGGACCATGGCAAAGTAATACTGCCCATTCATCTGGCACCCTCGAGCTCTCGCCTTTTACTCAGCGAACAGCTTCCTCCTGGCGACCTTATCTCTGCAGCGGCCAGCCTTGGCCATGCACATGTTGAACTGGACCATGACGGCATCGCCAGAGGGCTCTATCTGTTTAATGGCATGGGGCGACAACTCTGGCCCAGCCTTGCACTTGCAGCATCAGGTGTTGGCCCCCGAAAACCTGCCACACAAGGGCTGCCTGCCTTTGTAAACGTTAGGGACGACTATCGGATAGTTCCGCTTGCAGGTGGAGCCGGCACCTTACCTACCTACTCCTACAGCGACGTACTTGGCAGCCCTCCCGCACCGGACACATTCGGTGGCAAAACGGTCTTTGTTGGGGCCACGGCAGCGGGCCTGGGAGATATATTACCCACGCCTTTCTCCGGTCTCAGCCAGCCGATGTCGGGAGTGGAGTTTCATGCAAACACACTTTCCGCCATCAATCAGCAGCTGCTCATCAGGACAACTCCCAAATGGGTTGGCATTGCTCTGGCAATGATCACCCTTGTAACCTTGGCCTTGCTGTTGCCGCGAATACGCCCTGCACGCACCTTGCTGGCATGCCTCATGACCAGCGGAGCAATTGTTGGAATGTATCTGGTTATGGTGAGTGTATTCCAGATCAGGCTTTCGGTTGCTCACGCGTTGATCATTCCCCTGCTTGCGTTTCCCATATCCAGCGGTCTGCGCCTGGCCATGGCCAACCAGTTTCTGAACCGGCAACTCGATGAACTGGTGCGCAGCCCCAGAGTCGCCTTACCGGAGCCATCAAAGCGCCCGGCAACCCAGCTTCTTGAACACTTCCAGGCGCTGTTTCAGCCCCAGGGCTGGTTACTGGTGGAAGCGCAGAACATTCTCTCCATACGAAACCTGAATCTGGCTGATATTCCCGGCAATCTGGAACCGGGGCTCTGGCACCACAGCGGCAATCAAAGCTGGATTCGGTTCTACCGTGGAAGCGACAGCTACACATTGGGATTTACGCTCCCCAACGACCTCAGCCGGGAGGCGATACAGCGCTATTTACGCCGCCTCAAGCTTTCAGATACTGCACACGCTGCAAAAAACCCAAAACCCAGTGAAAATATTTCAGCGCGCATTGAGCGCGTTAAAGTTGCGACTGAGCGCCTGAACCACATTCAGGAATTTATCCGCCGCAGCTTTGAACGCATGCCTGATGGCATTATCGTTACTGACGAGCTCGGCATCATCCGGTTTGCCAACGGCCACATTGAGGAGTGGTTCGGAGAGCCCATGCCAAGCCTGGGCGGCTTACCATTGACGCGACTTCTTGAAGGGCACGACCCGCGGGAAACACCACCCTGGCATGAAACCGTTTCTGAAACGCTCACGCTTCTGCAAAGCCGGACCGTGGAACTCAAAATCCGTGAGAAAGACTTCCTGATCCATTTCGCTCCCTTTGCTCTTCCCGACAGCGTGCAATACGGCATCATTGCGAACATTTCTGACATATCCGAACTGCGGGAACAGCAGCGCCAACACCGCGAAGCCATCGACTTTATATCCCACGATGTACGCTCACCCCTGGTGTCGCAGCTGGCACTTATCGAGCAACTGAAGCGCGACCCGACTCATGTCGACCAGAGCCAACTGGAGCAATTGGGGCGCCTGGCAAGACGAAGCTACCATTTGGCGGAAGAGTTTGTGCAGCTGGCACGGGCCGAGCAGCTGACCGAGACCCGCTTTTATGAATGCGAGTTTTTGGCCATTGTTGAAAATGCCCGTGACAGCGTCAGTGAGCAGGCCGTAGAGAAACGAATTTCACTGCAACTCCAAGGGACTGAAGATTTATGGTTAAGAGGTAACGCAGAACTGCTTGAGAGGGCCGTGATCAACCTGCTAACCAACGCGGTGCAATACAGCCCAACTGGCTCGGCGGTGAGTCTTCAAGTGTTTCGAGCCGGGCATGAAGCATGCCTGACCATTACTGACGAAGGCGCTGGTATCGATCCTGACGAACTGCCTTATCTGTTTGACCGCTATCGGCGCCAAAAAAGCAGCGAACTGGCAGGTGTTCACGGCACTGGCCTGGGGCTTTCGTTTGTAAAAACCGTTGTAGAAAAACACCGCGGGGAGATATACGTTGTGTCCAGCCCCGGGGAAGGCTCATCGTTTACACTTAAACTCCCCATTGCCGACCCCTTGTCATAAACCCTGCGAACCCGCACTTATAATCAGCAGGCCGGCCACGCCCTTTCTTCAGGATTTGATTTCCTTGTTAACAATTGCTGAAGGTGCGCTCAACAAGCCATTGCTATCCTCAACCAGTATCGTGAAGTACCAGACACCAGCATCCAGATTATCCACTTTGTGAGTCATCTGGGCATAATCCTGGGCGCCTTCCACAACAACCTTATGGTCCAGTTTCTCGGCATCTTTTCCGTACTGAATAATGTACTTGTTCAACTCGCCCATTGGGATTCTATCGCCATTAACGCGACTTTCGGGAGCGCTCCAGCTCAGCACCGCCGCATTTTCGGCCTCTGGATAAACGGTCTCAGTGTTTGAGCCGACAGTTCCTGGGCTACCGGAATCAGAACCGCCACCACACCCAGCAAGCAAAACTCCCATAGAAAACGCGGCGATCCATGCCTTCGACACTTTAATGACGCGTTTCATATCACTTCTCCACCAATAATCCGTCGCATTTGTTAAATTGTACAAAACGCCGGCGATTATCAATGTGAGGCCTGTCATTCCCTTAGTTAAAAATTCGTCAATATACCGTCACCAAATCGTAATAAATTGAACGGATAACCGTGAACCTTTGATTGGTCAGGCAATTTTTTGCCCGACACTTGATGTAGGCGCTTACCGAGGGGGTGAAAAAAATTTGCAGCTGATATTTCGGGGTTGTGTTAGGAGATAGAAAAGGGTTAAGGAGGGGAAGCGGTAGCTTGAGGATATTGCCAGACAAGGGCCCCAACGGGACCCTTGTCAAAGGATTAGTAGCCGGTACCCCAACCTTGCGGAACCGAACCTTCGCGAATTCGCTGAGGGTGGTCACCAACATCCACGCGAGCAATTTCCTCAGCACGCTCGATGTTGATCACAGATATCTGATCGGTGCCACTCCAGGATACGAAGCAGTTTTCTCCGGATTTGTCCCGGGTGATCCAATAGGGCTTCTTCCCGAGGCCTTCCAGAATTTCGTACTCGAAACTCTCACGATCAACAATGGCCACGTAATCGCTCATGGTGCCAGCAACACAAAGCTTTTCATCGTTGCCGCCCATGGAAATACCGTGGTGGGCAGAATCGTTTACGTAGCGTTCCACGGGAAGGTTGGGCACCAAATTAGGCAAATCGGCCACGCGAGTAATCCGGTCGTTCTCCATGTCGTATTCCACGAAACCATGGAAGAACGAAAGCTGGAAATAGAAGAACTTTTCATCTTCGGTGTGTGCCATCGGGCGAATCGCCGGGCTCATGCCCGGGTAACCGGCCTCTGCCAGTTTGTCGCTGATATCAAAGCTTTTGATTTCCTCAAGCGTGTCGGCGTTAACCACCTTGAAGATGCGGTTTCCCTTGATATCCCTGAGTGCCCCCCTATCGGCCAATGTGAATACGTGGCCAATGCTGGCGTGATAAATTTTCTTGCCATCTTTGGAGTAAACATTTTCGTGGGGCGAATCTCCTGTTGGAAATCTTCCCCGCTCCTTGCCCGTGCGCACATCCAATATGTGTACAACTTTGCCAGTGGATGCAGACACTGCAACTTCGGTTCCATCTGGCGACAAGGCCATGTGATCCGAACGATACCCTTCAACCTCAAAGCGCCAGACAATCCTGTTGGTTGCAATATCTATGGCAACCACATCCGCAAAGCTGGGGCGGGAGACGATCAGTAATTTTCCGTCCCGGGTGCTGTACATATCGTCCACATACTGATCGTTACCTTCACCGATCAGATGACGCACAACCTGAAAGAAAAACAGCTTATCCGGGCGCCAGATTATTTCCCGAAGGCGTTTTCTCCTGTCAGGAATGCCATTGATGCGGCCAATTCTTTCATAGGTTTCGGCATCAATAACATCGATCATGCCTTCCCAATTGTTGCCGACAAACACTGCCTCGCGGGCGTAGCTTCCAGTCCCGGCAAGCGCATTGAATGACAGCGTAATGAGTAGTAAGAGAGAAACTCTGATTGGTCTCACGATTCAGTCCCTTTTTGTAGTTGTTGGTTTAACCCAGCCCAACCACTACGAGACAAAACGTCTATCCCGGTCGGCGCCAAACTGTAGCAACGCCAAAAAGCATCGTGCATGGCAGAAATGACACAGGCCCGGGCTTCTGGGCCAGCGTCGTTTTTATGGACACTTAAAGGAGTCGGCCGTCAGGCCAACGGCAGCGCTGAAAGCAGTATATTCCGCCGCACCATGTGCTCCTGCATCACCGCCAGCTCTTCGCTCGCCATGTGTTCGGCAATGGCGAGAAGCTCCCCGTCAGCTCGGCCTTTCAGCCTTGTCAGGGCGACGGACTGGTTACGGTGCACTTTGGGTTGGTTAAATGGCGTGTGCTTGCCAAGTTCACGCCAACTGGCAGGGACGAGTGTGCTGCCTTTGCCCTGATCGAGAGCGAGGGACTGCCCGGATGGGTCGAAATCGAAAAACCAGGCAAGTTTGTCTGCGGGTTGATTGCTGACCAGCTCTGTAACACCGCGAACGTTTTCCCTGTGCCCCCGGTACAGGATGATTGAGTCCGCGAAGGAATCCGGAAGCATGATATCCCCCCAGTAAGGCATCAACCCCCCGTTTTCGATAATCACTAAATTCTGAGTTTTAACGTGTTCAGCATCCAGGCAGTCCGGTCGAACGCTGAGCACACTGCCCTGAGGTGTTGTGACATTCTCACCGCTTACCCTTAAATGTGCAGTTCCGGCAGTCGCCAACACAAGCAGTTCGCCGAAGACTGAATCAGGGCTGAGCTTTTCACTGGCATTGTGGCTGGCCATTGCCATGCGGCCACCAGCACGGGAATCATATTGCGGGTCTAAACCATGCTCAGCTTTGGCGTATTCTCTAAGCCGTTGGCGCTCTTCCGGCGTGAAGCGAATCTCCTTGCCAACGACCTGCCCTACACCCGTCTCTGCGCATATCTGGTCCCAGACTTTTCCGCGCCTGACCGATGACTTGCCGCCCCTTAACAAACGCTCAATGGCTGCAATTTCAGCCGGCATTGCTATGCCTCAGGGTGAGGTCAGAAACCATCACATTATCTGGATAGATCCGGTGTGGCACCTGATGGTAGATCACCTCAATATACTGCTGATCCCCATCAGACAAGGATTCGATCTCTGAAACAATGGCCTGCAGCCAATCGGCTTTATCTATCTTCAAGCCAGTGCTGGTCAAGGCTTCAGAAGCAAGAATGCTGCGTTCACCCAGAGCGCCATCAACCACCATCTGAATCAACTCCTCAATGGCTTCTTCTACCGGGTCGTCTTCTTCAACTTCTGTTTCACCTGCTACGTCAAAGTTGACTGTAGCCACGTCATCGGGAACTGGCTTATCTTCTATTTCAACAGGGATTGTGCGGGCCTTTGCAGCAATCTCTATCAGCTCCAGATCGTCGGCTGAATCATAAATATCGCCAAAGCCCTTTATCTGAAACGGCTCTACCGTATTCAGAAACTCCGGAACATACCTCAGGTCCAGATGGTCGATGGAGGGTTCGAATCCGCGGTTGTTAATAAAGTGCGCTTCAAAGGCACCCACCATTCGGCTTAGCCGTTGATCCTCACGCATGCGCACCAGCATTTTGCGCAGCTGGTTAAGGGCGTAGGAGAGGTTCTTCTGTGAGGATTCCAGGGTGGCGGGCAAATGCCGCAATAACAGTCGCTTCAAGAAGGCATCGGAGCCCGCCTGCTCCGCCAGCTCCCGTATACGAAAGCTTTCAAACAAGGTAATCAGACGACCCGCGCGCTCGATAACCCGCTCGTTTTCACGGATGCGCAATTGCAAGTCTGTGATGTAAGCGAAGCCGGTATTGATGTATGTGGCGAAGGCCTCCGTGGCGTTTCGGATATCCTCAATAACATCCGCAAGGCATTCCTTGATTTCACCTTCCAGCCGATCAATATCACTCAGAGCCGATCGCTTTTTTGCTTCTTTGTATTCCAGAAACAGCTCACTGAGTTGCTGCCAAAGAATATCCACCTGAGCATTGGCGTAACGGCGTCGTTCAGACTCGGTGATGTGATCCAGAAACTGAACCAGCACCTTCTTCAGTTGCAGGTCTTCGTTGTCACCAATCCGCCAAACCAGGCGGTGGTGTTCAAGGGTTTCGATCAGGCCAAGGTTGTCATCGGAATCCGGCACCCGGTTGCCGTTTCGCAGGTGGGCCTCCAGAATCGCTTCGCCATATTTGGCCAACGCACGAAGCGTTCCGTGGGCATCATGAGCGCGGGCCATCAGTGCAGCCTCATTTGCTCGGAATCTGTGTCGTCAGAGCCCTGAATGCCTTCGTGGGTCTGTATGAATGTCATGGCATCGTACAGCCAGCTCCAACGGCCAGTGGCCCTGAAAAGGCTGCCGCTGGTGCCTACCGACTTCAGGTACCCCATCTTCTCCAGACTGGAGAGCACAGCACGAATCTGGCCAGCAGAGTCTGCACGCTTGGTATGAAACACCTTTTTCTCCGCCAGCGATCTCAGTTTCGATTCCAATGCAGGCGCTGCCGCAATGCGATCCAGAATGGCGCCCTCAGACAGCTTGTCCCCGGGCAAAATCGGCCGGTCGTTTGCCTCCAGCATCATCACAAGCCGCAAAAACTGCACAAAGGCTTCAAGGTTGTTGGCAACATCCCGAAACTGGTGGCGAATCGCATCTTTGGTATCGGAGTCGGAGGTGTCCAGATAGGCGCAAACGAAGGCATCGTGAGCACTGGTCTGACGAAGCGTTCGATTTATCTGAGCCAGGAATCGATTCACAGAATCCTGATTGGCGGGCATAAGAAGGTAGTTGTACAACTCATCGTCACTGACCTCACAGATAACCCGCTCCTGAAGCAGGACCGTTACGGTTCGCTCGAATAACGGACTACTCATGGCTTGTCACCTCATCTGCTACTTGTACATCCTGGCTCACGCTCGAGAACAACTCCGCGTGTTTTCCTTCAATCCCGGAGGATTCGTAGGTGTGAATCCGTCCCTGCTTGAGGGAGATCTTATTCTCAAAGAACTTCCTCAAACTTCGGTCCAGCTTCGGGCAGGCAGAAATCATGGTGAGATTATTGGCCTCCAACATATCCGCCAGATGAGAGATGTTGTTGGGGCTGAGCGTGCCCAATTCATCTATGGGCCAGGTAATGCGCGTGTTCAAATCCGGGCACAGGTAGCGGGTGAGCCCCATGAATACAGTCATTATCGCCAGATAGGTCAGGCCGGTTGAGCTGGCCGACAGGAAGTCCGCATCGGTGCGGATGACCACCTGGCGGTCGTTTTCTTTCATTTCCAGGCGCATGTCGATCATCGACTCAACGCTGTCTTTTACCTTGGCATCACTGAGCGTGTCTGTAACCAGTTTAAAACGGCGCAGAATGGCATCGCTCGGTAGAGAGCGGCGATTCATTTGAATCCAGTTTTGCCATTGACCCACAAACTCTTTCAACGGCTGCCAGGTTTCGTCTTCGTAAATTCTGGGTTCCAGCACAACCTGTATGTCGCTCAGGCTTTCAATGTGCTGGTCGGTATTAATCTTTCTTTTCAGAAGGCTGGAAACTGCCTTCACTTCTCTAGCCATGACTTCCAGGCTGTCGAAATACTTCACCAGGCTGCCGGCTTCCGACACAAACTGGTCAATCAGTGCATCGCGAAGCTGGGGTATATCGGTATCCAATAGCTCTCGCAAATCCGGGACCCGCGCCAGCTTGAAGCTTTCCTCATGGTCCAACACCTCACCCGTCATCTGTCCACGCCGATAGGCTGAGAGTTTCTGCCATGCCTGCTGGATCTGGGTGTTGTCGTACCGGTTCAGGATTGCGGTGGCCTGGTCGAACGTGCCCACCACCTCTCTGCGTAATTGCTCCAGCTTTTGGTAGGCCCCCTGAAGCTCCTGGGTAAGATCGGCCATATTGCCCGGAAAGCCTTCTGAGAAGGTATTGCTCTGGAAATGCTTGAGCACAGCCTCTGCCGCTTCCGTTTGATCCCGCAGGTTTTTGATTGCTGCTTGATGCTCAGCAATAGAGACCTTCAGCTTGCTGTCCTGCTCTTTCCATGAGCGCTCTGCTTGCTCCCGGGTACGGGCGGCAGCCTCACATTTTGCCTTGGCTTGATTGGCTTGCTCGGTAAGCACTTCAACCTTGCACCACTCCTGCTCGCGCCATTTGCGATAGCCACGCACAAGGTCTTCAGACGCCACAATGGTTTCGACAGTGTCTTTGAGCTTGGCTAACGCCTCTCGAGCCTTTTGAACTTCCTTGGGATCAATCCCCTCTTCCGAAAGGCGCTGATCGTATATCTGGCGCTTACTCTTGAGCCGTGCTTTGTGGTCGGAATCCGCAGAAGCTATCAGCTCGCTTTGGTGGTCTATGCTGGATTGCAGCTCAGACTCTCTCTCTGCCCAATGAGCGCGCATATCCAGCACTTGTTGCTGGAATCCGGATTCAACCTCTCGTACGCCCTCACCCGTTTGCTCATCGAAGGCCTGCAGCTTGCCCTGGACGGCTTCAAGCTCTTTTGTGATTGTTGCAATCCGAGTGGCCTGCGCCTCTTTAACACGCTGGCGTACGTTAGCCAGTTTGTTCTGCGCGTTATCGCGGGCACGTTTGACCAGCGAGAACTCAGTTTCCAGCCGGTCGGCAGCGGCGGCTCGTTCCTTGTAGGTCTCATGCCTGCGCTGGGCCTCGCGCTCGGTATCCGCCCGCTGCTTGAACGCGGCCTGGCGCTCTGTATCTATGTTCCGGCTGCTTTCCTGCAAGGCTTCTTCAGAAGCTGCAAAATCCGGAATTGGCAAAGTATCCAATGCGAGCTGCCAACCCATAACAGCCGTGCTATTTGCAGTATGATCGCGGGTAGGTGCAAGATCCTTTCTGTGCAGCAGATCGGGATTGACGACTTTTGCCAAGTGGCTGCCCCACTCCGGGTCCTGGGCCCGCAGCTGTGATAACCAGGTACCGTCTTCAGGGGCAATCTGCCGTTGCAGTTCGTTAAACGTGTCTTCCAGCGCCTGGACCTTGTCATCCATTTGCTGAACCTGATCCTGCGCAACTTTCCAGTCCCGGTCTGCCTGATCTCTTTTACGTCCAGCTTCTAACCGATTTTCATGGGCCAGAGACACCTGTTCCGATGCTTCTTCTGCGGCCTGCTCAGCAACCGCAATTTCCTGCTGTTCAGTTTCCGTTTGCCCCGGGTTTTCCCGCAGCGCTAACAAGCGAGCCTGCTCACTCGTCAGTTCCGAGCGCTCCTCTGAACGGCCACCCTTGTACTCAGATACCGCCGTAACCTGACTTGTTTTGATGGAATTCAGTTTCAGATCATAGGCATGCTTTGCTGAGGTAAGCGCGTCAGTAGCTTCCCTCAGCCGCTGCTGGCGCTGAGCCTGCTGCTTCTCATGCTCGCGCTGGATACTCTGCTTTTCCTGCTCGTACTCGCCTTCTATCTCAGAGGCCTTACCCGTCAGGCTGTCGTAATCTGCTTGCGCTGTGGCCAAGCGCTGGCGGTAGTCGGCGAGATTATCGAAACTCTGGGCCAGCTCTGAGAGCCCATCCTCTTCATATCTGTCGTTCTGCTTGTGCAGGGCGGCTACTTGCCCGTCCAGGGATTCAAACTCGGCATTGCGATCCGTTACCTCTCGGGCCAGTTGGCGATCGCTGTCTTCAAACTCCGCTCTTCGATTGCTTCTATCTGCCTCAAGCCGCTCTTTCTGCTCCCCCAGTTCACTGACCTTCTCCCGGGCCTCATCAACAGACGCGTGCAGGTTGGCTACGGACTTATCCGCCTGTTCAAGAATCGCCCTGCGTTCTGCGTCCTTTCGCAAACATTCACGGATTTTTGCTTCCTCACCCGCAAAGGCAGAAAGGCTTTGTATGTCCGCGATCAGGTCTTTGCGATCAATGGCGCGAGGCTTGGCATGCTGGTGGATATTCTCGAACTGGGTTTCGCAGATCATGGTTTTGAAACTGCTGAGCAGCCGGTGCTTGTTCAACACCACATGGGTAAGCCGCTCAATGTTGGTCATCTGGGTGTCGCTGTCACCCAGACCATGCTCGGCCGCCAAGGCGCGGAGCGCTCGTGCATCCGCAGGCAACCTTTTCAGCAACTTTTGATTCCGCTGAATAATGGCCCGGTAGCTGGTAATGGTATCGATCATTTTCGAAGGGTTAACACCCCGGCTACGGAGCGCGGCAAACACGTCATCTGCACTGGCCCCGGCTTGAAGCAACGGCTTCACCTCTGGCGAGAAAAAGGTCTCCTCAGCAGAGCCAGCCACAAACCGGTAGCAGGGTTTTCCCTGTGCATGGCGATACATCACCGCACAGTGCAGCCCCGTGCTTCGCCGGTACTCGAAAATTATGAGGCTTTGGAAGGTGGGCAGGTAGTAGTCCAGAAAGGACAACTTGCCCGAAGCTTTGGTAACGATGCGCTCTGGCTCTTCGCCAAAAAATGCCGGTATAAGCGCCAGGACAGAGGTTTTGCCGGCCCCGTTCACACCACCCAGGTGCGTACGTTCGCGGCAGTCGATTTTGATGGTTCGCCCCTTCACTTGCTTGAAGGAGTGATGAAGGATGATGCTTTCTAGTCCGTAGCTAACAGTCTCGCCAGACAAACTGATTTCCCCGTAACGGCAGGTCGTTCTTGATACCCGCAGTATACAGGGAATAGTTTCCGGACAAAGCTATGGAGCTGGTTCAAACATCACTCAGCGCCGCTGGGCATAAACTATCTACCCAACGGCTCTGGATCTTGCTCTGGCAGGGGGCTATCAGCCTTTAAGCTTGGCGGCGATTTTTGCTACATGCTCACCTTGATGGCGGGCAATGCTCAGCTCACGCTCGTCTGGCTGGCGTGAACCATCACCGCCTGCAATTGTAGAGGCACCGTAAGGCGCACCACCACCAACTTGTGAGACATCAAACAGCGCTGGCGTGGTATAGCCGATTGGCACAATAACCATGCCGTGGTGCGCCAAGGTGGTCCAGGTAGAGGTAATTGTCATTTCCTGACCACCACCGGTACCGGTTGACGTGAACACGCTAGCCACCTTGCCTGCCAATGCGCCCTTGGCCTAAAGGCCTCCGGTCTGGTCGAAGAAGGTGCGCACCTGCCCCGCCATGTTGCCAAAGCGTGTGGGCGTGCCGACGATGATGGCGTCGTAGTCTGCCAGCTCGTTAGGCGTAGCAACCGGTGCAGCCTGATCAACCTTTCCACCCGCACCTTTGAAGGCCTCGGCATCCATGGTTTCCGGAATACGCTTCAGGGTCACTTCCACACCCGCTAAGCTGCGAGCACCTTCAGCAACGGTTTGCGCCATAGTTTCAATATGGCCGTACATTGAATAATAAAGAACCAGAATCTTCGTCATTTATGTATCCTTCATCTGTTTGGTTTGTACGCGTGTATGTATTCACCAAGAGCCGGGCAACACTCTTACCAAAGGTAGTAGTGCAGCCCGCTTCCAACAAGTCGAACTGGCTTCTTACGCCACGTCTACCAGTACGATTTCGCTGCTTTCCAAAGCCTTCACGTTCAGCAACTCTTCATCTCTAACCGCAACGCCATCACCGGCAGACGCTACCACTCCATTCACTTCAATCTTGCCGGTAGCTAAAACCAGATACACCTTACGCCCGGGGGCGATGTGATATTCAGTAGCCTGACCTGTCTCCAGAGTTGCTGCCACCATGCGAGCATCCGTGCGAATTGGCAGAGCCTCACCATCACCGGGCATGCCGCTCGCCAGGGTTACAAACGAGCCACTGCGCTCACCTTTGGGGAAAGGCTTGGTGCCCCAAGTGGGTGGCAAACCAACTTCGTTAGGCATGATCCAGATCTGGAAGATTTTGGTCGCCACATCTTCCTCATTCATTTCACTATGGGCAATGCCGGTTCCCGCACTCATTACCTGCACATCACCTGCTTCCGTGCGTCCCCGGTTACCAAGACTGTCCTGGTGGGTGATTGCGCCTTCGCGAACGTAGGTGATGATTTCCATATCCCGGTGCGGATGGCGTGGAAAGCCTGAGCGCGGGGCTATGGTGTCATCATTCCATACTCTGAGATTTCCCCAGTGCATGCGATTGGGATCGTAGTATTCGGCGAATGAAAAATGGTGGCGAGTATCCAACCAACCATGGTGGGCACCGCCGAGTTCACTGTGGGGTCTGAGTTCAATCATTGTAAGATCTCCTGCTTCGTGTCATTCGTGACGGTTAACTTTTCGCCTTAAGGGATCAGGACAATTTTTTCAGCCCCACCCTCATTTACCTTGTGGTAAGCCGCAACAGCTTCCGAGAGCGGCATCTCGGTAAAGTCTTCCGGTATTGGTAGCGCCCCTTCAAAGGCTGCACCAATCTGCTCAAACATGGTCGCGCACTCTTCCAGGCTGTATAGCAGCGAGTTGATGCCGATGACCGAACCACCGCGGCGGTAAAGAGCAAGAATAGGCATGCTAATCAGCCCGTCCACTGGCGCTGCGATAACCGCGATACGCCCGAATGCAGCCAGGGTATTCACTGCTGCTGGCAACCAGTAGCCGGTGGTGTCAAAAATCACCTCAGGCGCTTGCTGCTGAAAATGCGCCAGTGCCTGCTCTGGTAACTGCTCCGCCTCTGGCAACTCAAAAGCCTCAACACCTTTCGCTATCAGCTCTTGCACAACATCGGCCCGGCGCGCGGCCATGACCACATTCGCACCCCTTGCTTTGGACAGCGCTTGCGCTGCTCTGGCCACGGCACCGGCGCCGATGATCAGGAACCGGGTGCCCGCTTTAACCTGGCTACGCTCCAGGGCATCCCACGCCGTGATGTAGGGAACACCGAAGGTTGCCGCCTGAGCAAAGCTCAGTGATTCCGGTTTGGGCGCGACTGCATTCGCCGGTACAACCACATACTGAGCATGGCAGCCGTCCCGGGTAAAACTGAAATCTTTGCCCGTGCCGCCCCAGACCGCTTGGCCCAGAAGCTCTTCCGGTCCCTCCACAACAACACCTGAGAAGTCTCTACCGGGAATGCGCGGCGTTGTTGTGTAAGGAAAGCGACCGAGAACGTTTTTCAGGTCGCTGGGGTTCAGGCCAGCAGCCCGAACCTCAACAAGAACCTCGCCGGCACCGGGTACTGGCCTAGGCAGATCAATCACTTGCAGCGAATCGAGTGAGCCGGTTGCTGAAAACTGTAGAGCTTGCATAATCGACCTCGATAACAAAATTGAAAGTTGTGCCTTATCGGCGACTGCCACCAAACCGTTCCAGCAGCAGGTTATCCACTGCAAACCGACCACCGCCCTGAATAGCAAGGGCTACAGCCACAACAAACAAAGTCAGGCCGAACTCATAACCGTTGTTTTCCATGAACAAACCGTTGCCAATGTGCACGGTGAAAATGGCGACCAACATAGCAAAGGCAATAACTGCTGCGGCCGGGCGTGTCAGCAGGCCCAATACCAGCGCCAGCCCCCCGAAGAACTCAGCACCGCCAGCCATGAGGGCCATCAAATAACCTGGCTCCAGACCAATGCTGGCCATCCACTGCCCGGTGCCTTCAAGACCATAGCCGCCGAACGAACCGAAGAGCTTCTGCGCACCGTGTGCCGCCAGGGTCAGTCCAACCGGGACCCGCAAAACAAGCGAAGCGAATCCGCCATTGGAATTGAACAATGCGTGGGTAAGTTTGGAGCTCATGATGAATCCTCAAATAGTAGTCTGTTGATTTGCCTCCTGAAGCGTCGCTCCAGATAATGAGCCTACTTTACTATCGCCCATTCGAAAGAATAAGATGGCAGATGTTGCGTTACTATCAACACAGCGTTGATAATCATTGAGCCTACAAAGTCAGGATGAACCTATGGATCGCCTTGATGCCATGCGTGCTTTTGTTACGGTTGTTAGTGAAGGCGCCTTCACTCGCGCCGCCGAAAAGTTGGACATGTCACCCCAACTCGTCAGCAAGTATGTTTCTCAACTGGAAAAACATCTTGGCGTGCGCCTGCTCAACCGCACCACCCGCCAGCTTCACCTCACAGAGGCAGGCGCCAGCTATCACCTGCGGGCTCAACAGGTGCTGCACGATATTGAAGACATGGAGTGCCAGATTGGCGACCTGCAAACCGAGGCTCGTGGCATGCTGAGAATCAGTGCGCCGGTCTCTTTCGCCATTCGCCATATGGCGCCGTTATTGAGTGAGTTCCAGAAAGCCCACCCTGGTGTAGGCATCGACTTGCAACTTAATGACCGCAAGGTTGACCTGGTTGAAGAGGGGTTCGATGTAGTACTGCGGATCGGTCACCTCAAAAGCTCCTCTCTGATTGCCAAGCGCATTGCTCCGATCAGAATGGCAGTGTGTGCATCCCCGGATTATCTGAAACAGAATGGCACCCCCAAGCAACTGGAGGATCTGCAGGGCCACCGCTACCTGCGCTACAGCTACATTGAACTCGATTCCAGCCAGCCCCTGCACCGGTGGCTGCAAAACAACGGGCAAAATGACAGCAACGGTATGAGCAGCAATAATGGCGACGTACTGGTTGAATCTGCCATCGCAGGCTCGGGGATTGTCTTGCAGCCTACATTTATCTCTGGCCCGGCAATCAAGGAAGGCAAGCTGCAGGTCATACTGCAGGAATTTGAACCTGAGCCCATGGGGCTTTACGCGATGTATGCCCACCGCCAACTATTGGCGAGCAAGGTTCGTAGTTTTGTTGATTTTATCGATGGGTATTTCGGTGACCCGCCCTACTGGGATTGAGCGGGCACCTGCTTATGCTTTTGCGGCTTCGAGGGATTTGTATCGCTCGGCTAATTCCGCACGAATGGCACGACGCTCTTTACCGTTGGCAAAGCGCCTGATTTCATCTTCAGTACGCGGTTCCAGCGGAGGGACTTTTACTGTTGCCCCAGTCTCATCAACCGCCACCATGGTGAAAAAACAACTATTGGTATGCCGGACCATCTGCTCTTGTATATTTTCAGTGATCACCTTGATGCCCACCTCCATTGAGGTGTTGCCCGTGTAGTTAACGCTGGCCAGAAAGGTAACCAGCTCACCCACGTGAACAGGCTGGCGAAATGTCACCTGATCCACCGACAGAGTAACCACATAGTTTCCCGCATAGCGGCTTGCGCAGGCATAGGCCACTTCATCAAGATATTTGAGCAAAGTGCCACCGTGAACGTTACCCGAAAAGTTGGCTTTGTCCGGGGTCATTAAAACGGTCATGGTCAGTGTTGAAGATCCGAGTGCCATATTATCCTCTTGGTGGAGCGTCTCTATAGGCTCCAGAATCAGTGATAATATGGCTAGCGTCAACCACGAGGAGCTGGGTACCGGTTAACGGGCCTTCCCAGCTGTTTTCTTCACGCTCTCCTGCTGCTCGATTTCTACCGCGGTTAAACCTTTTTTCTTCCCCTGCAGATACCTCAAGTACGCAGGTATGTGCGTTTTACCCATGTACTTATCAAGATACGGCAGGAAGCCCGCGTAATTGCCTTTGAATTTAGCGTGGTGAAAATCGTGATAAACAGGGCCTTCGTACACAGGCAGCAGATGCACCGGGTTCCAGGGGATGTCATAGCCAATGTGGCCGTCTGCACCTTCAATTTGCCGGATGATCACCCAAAGCCAAACAACATAGATATGTGCGCCCAAAAGAATGGGGCCTATCAAGGTGAGCGTTGCGGTTAACGTATATTCCAGCCAGTGCATGTAGTTACCGTTGATTCCGCAGGTATTGCGGATTCGATGGTGCACGCTGTGCACATTTCTCAACAGCCATTTGTTCTCGTGCATGTACCGGTGCATCCAGTAATACAGAAAATCATCCAGCAACACGAAAAACACCAACTGCGCCAAAATCACATACCACGCAGGCAGTTCGTTGTTATGCACGCCGGTATGTTTCAGCAGCGGCCAACTCAGCACCAGCAGCGACGCCAGAATAATGTTGTTAACGAGTATGCGTCCGAGGGAAGGCAGCAGAAACTTTTTAACCTCAAATGGCTTTTGCTGGATTTTGTATTTTCTCAGCGAGACAGGATCCAGCCAGGCAACGATGGTCCAAGGCGTTGCCACAAGCAAAAACGCCGCCATGCTGATGGCCAGTGTGGCCATAGGAAACTGCCAGAACCAGGGATCGTTATAAAATCCATCCCACAAACCAAATACATTCATACCGACTCCAGACAACCTGAATCCATGATCAAAATGCGGTTATCAATAAGCTGGATCACTTCTTCCTGTACACAGTTCCAAAGCTCAGATCACCATAGGTGACCGTTGGCCGATACCCGGGAAAGCCCCAATAGCTGGTCAGCTCAGAGGAATTGGCCATGTTGGGGAAATCTGTATACAGCGGATGATTACCGGCGATGGTTTTCTCAACCACCATAGAAATGTATTGATCCAGCCCGCCCTCAAGGGTGTTGCCATTCAAAATCACTTCCATACCGGTTTGCTGTGCGTATTTCTTCAAGCCAGGAATCCGTGAATGCAGAGGCGCATAACAATCCGGGCCAACACCGTTTTCGCTGGTTACCTTTAGCCCTTCCGGCGTATGAGCCACGAAAGAGTGGTTACCCACGGTATGGCCGGGCGTGCGAATCAGCGCCAGCCCATCACCAATCATCACATCCCCATCCAGCTGAATAATGCGATCTTCCGGAACACCCGCCAGCCCATTTGGGCAGTACCAGTCGATCTGTGGTGGCATCAGGAAATTAGCTGAAGTCCACTCCTCTCTCATCACCAGAAGCTTGGCATTGGGGAACAAACCTGGATTCTTGCTATCGCCTAGCCAGCGACGAATATCCTGGGTGTGCAGATGGTCATAGCTGATGTAGTCCACATCTTCCGGCGTCAAACCAGCCTGCTGCAGACACGCTTCAACCGCATTGATTTCAGGCGCGAGAAACTTTTTAACCAACTCTTTGAGAGGGCCAGCCTTGTCGATCACCTTCCGGAAATACGGGGTTTCTGCGTTCGCTTCGGCATCTGAAGGCGAGAGCAGTATCGTTTTCACACCCTCTTCACTATCAACCTGCACAATAAACAGGCGATTCAGGATATGAATAAAAGGACTTGGAATAACATTGCAGTTCAGAAAAGCGTACTTGGTGGGGTACGGCACACGGATCAAGCCCATACTCTGATAAAACCTGGCCTGGGGTTTTGCCAACATGTCATCGCGGAAACTGACCGCCGCTTTCCGCATGCTTTCCAGTCGATAGTGCGCAGTATGGCACTTACGAGCCTCTTCAAAATGCTTGATCGGCTTGATAATGCTGCTTTCAATCGTACCGGTTTTGAGAATACTGCCCATGTGCCGCCTATTTATAATTGTTGTAGTGTCTGTGACTCGAATTGAAAAGCATCCTAGCCTGCTTTAACCTGACTTAATTGTTGGATCACGAATAAAAATTACTATAAGGCGGCAATCTTGATCAACAAACCAGAAGCAAACACTTCGCGAAACCACCCACTCAACTTTGTGGTTGGAGCCTACATTCAGCCCATTCTCGTAGCCTATCTTCAACAAGGCGGCCGACTCTCTCCTCTAGCAGATGCTGCCGCTGTTAACGACCTGTGGATGATTAACCCTCCGGAAACAATTGCGGTAGAAGACTATTTTCGACTTTTTCTGAGCGCAAGCGAACTTCTCAAAGACCCCTTGCTCGGCATCAAGGCGGGGCAAAGTGCAGGCCTCGAAAACTTCGATGTGCTGGGTGAAGCCTTGACCAATCTACGAACCAAATCACTGACTCTCGGGCATGCCTTACATCAGATGATGACTCTTGAACGACTGGTGCATCGCTTGGGTACCTCTCGCATAGAATCAGGTGGCGGGAACATTCGTCTTATCTGGCGAGCCCATTTTCAGCAACACAAAGCGGCCCGGCTGGTATGTGAAAGTGTAATTGCAGGAATTATCCATCTTGCGGAACAGCTAACGGGGCGATTGATACCTGTAATGGAAGTGTGCTTCGTTCATGCAAGGCCAGCGGATTATCACGAAGCGGAGTACCAACAGGGATTCCGGGCACAATGCCGGTTCAGCCAAAGCCATAACAGCATTATGTTTGCCGCAGACGTATTAGCCTGGCCTTTAAAAAACATAGCTCGCCCATCCGTTGCCGACTCCACCGCAGGGCAAGTGGTTGAGCAGGTAAAAAACCATGTTGGGAAGAACCTGCTAAACAGCCCAAAGCTCCCCCAAATAGCCGCCATTCTAGGGCAAAGCGAACGCAGCTTGCAGCGCCAGCTAAAACAACAGGGAACCAGCTATCAACAACTATTGGCCGATGTTCGCTTACACCATGCCCAGGATTATCTGCAGTATTCGAATTTGAGTATTTTGCAGATCAGCCAGTTGCTGGGGTTCAGGGAACAGAGTTCGTTTAACCACTTTTTTTTAAGGGGCAGCGGAATGTCGCCTAAAAAGTGGCAGGAAGTGAATCGGGCTGGGGCTGCGGCTGGGTAAAACTTAATAAGGCGGGGGCAGACTGTCATCAGGCGTTAATCAAGTGCGGGCAATATTGGCGCCTGTACAGCCTGAGATTAAACAACCGCCCCGTTCTCGCCAACTAAAGCGATGCCGGGACGAACCCAAAATGTCCAACAGAAGGACTCTGTTATGAAAGTTTCGTTTATATTGCCTCTGTTCATCGGTGCTCTCGCCATGTTATCCGGCTGCAACGACAGCGATAGCAACGCCAACGTACCTGAAGCGAGCCCTTCAGATAACAACGAGCAGCTGGTTCAGCTCGGCCCAAGGCCTTACTTTCTGGTTAATGATATGGATGACGGTGAGCTGAAAAGTAAGCTGCAAGCATGCGAATCCATACCTGCAGTCTCGACCGACTTCTCCATTGCCCACCGGGGGGCGCCATTGCAGTTTCCTGAACATACCCGCGAATCGTATGTAGCGGCGGCCAAAATGGGAGCCGGAATCATTGAGTGCGACGTTGCCTTTACCAAAGACCGGCAATTAGTTTGCCGTCACGCACAGAACGATCTGCACACCACCACCAACATCGTGGCCATACCGGAGCTGAATGCCAAATGTACCAAGCCTTTCGTGCCTGCCAATCCAGGCGCTGGCACAAAAGCTGAGGCCGAATGCCGCACCAGCGATATCACGCTGGCTGAGTTCAAGTCGCTCCGAGGGAAAATGGATGCGTTTGATGAGAATGCCACCACTCCTCAAGAGTATTTGGGCGGCACCGCCGATTGGCGCACGAACCTGTATGCCACTGAGGGCACTCTATTAAGCCATCGCGAAAGCATCGAACTGATCAAAAAGCTGGGCCTTAAGTTCACCCCGGAGCTGAAGACACCGGTGGTCGATATGCCTTTTGAGGGTGACTACACACAAGAGGATTATGCTCGGCAGATGATCAATGAATACATCGCTGCCGGTGTGAAGCCCGAGGATGTATGGCCACAGTCGTTCCTGCTGGACGATGTTGCTTTCTGGGTTAACCAAATGCCCGAATTTGGCCGCCAAGCCGTATTTCTGGATGAGAAAAGTAACGACCCGGATAACGTGTCTATGGCATATATGGAAAGTCTCGCCCAAAAAGGTGTTTCCATTCTGGCGCCGGCACTCTGGAAAATGCTGACTCTAAACGGCCACCAGGAGATCGTGCCATCCGAGTACGCGCTCAATGCCAAGGCTGCTGGCCTTGATTTGATTGGTTGGTCTCTGGAACGCAGTGGGCCGCTCGCCGAAGGTGGTGGCTGGTACTACCAAACTGTCAACGATGCTATTAACAACGACGGCGACATTTATACAGTAATTGATGTGCTGGCTCGCGAGATTGGTGTCATAGGCATTTTTTCAGACTGGCCTGCGACGACAACCTACTATGCCAACTGTATGGGCCTGAAGTAGTCCCGCAATCGAACGTTCGTTAATGCCATACCAGAGCCAGCGGATGCCGTTATCCGCTGGCTTTCTTCGCTGCCCCAACCTTTCAATCCCCTGCTCGCCCGATTAACAGACACTTCCAACATCCTGTCTTTGTCACGGAACCATAACAATCCCTGGTTAGTATCTGGCCGATGATGCTTCATAACCTGAGGATGCAAATATGAATAAGTTGATGTCTCTTACATGTGCTGCTCTGATGACGCCTATGCTCGCGCAGGGCGCATTCAAACTGGACTCCCGATACAGCGACAATGACGGGGATCTGATTGCTGACATTCCTGCCGAGTCTGAGCAGATCGATCCCTCCACTCTGATTTTTGCTTACACCCCGGTAGAAGACCCGTCTGTTTACGCTGAAGCCTGGTCCGACTTTCTCGATCATCTGTCTGAGAAAACCGGTAAAAAAGTTCAGTTTTTTCCGGTCCAGTCGAACGCAGCGCAAATTGAAGCCATGCGCGCAGGTCGCCTCCATATTGCCGGTTTCAATACCGGATCCAACCCGATAGCCGTTGCCTGTGGCGGCTTCCGCCCTTTCACCATTATGGCGTCCGCTGATGGCTCATTCGGCTACGAGATGGAAATCATCACCCACCCTGATTCGGGCATTACCGATGTAGACGGACTGCAAGGTCGCGAATTGGCATTCACCTCCGAAACCTCGAACTCAGGCTTCAAAGCGCCCTCTGCAATATTGAAAGCGGATTATGATCTTGTTCCAAATAGAGACTTCACGCCGGTGTTTTCCGGCAAGCACGACAACTCTGTGCTTGGCGTTGCCAATAAGGACTATGACGCCGCCGCAGTCGCCAACTCCGTTATGGCGCGAATGCTGAATCGGGGCGTTGTCAACGAAGATCAGATCGTGTCTCTGTACAAGTCTCAGACCTTCCCGACCACAGGGTATGGCGTTGCTCACAACCTGACGCCAGAGCTGCAGGACAAAATCCAGCAGGCATTTTTTTCCTTTGAATGGGAAGGAACTTCTTTGGAAGAGGAGTTCTCCAAGTCAGGTGAAGCTCAGTTCATCCCGATTACTTTCAAGGAGCACTGGGAAGTTATTCGTAAGATCGATGATGCCAACGGCGTAGTTTATAACTGCCGCTAAAGACTCAGTCCCCAAACCGCCTTCAGCGGGTTGAGCATGTCGCGAGATGTGCTCAACCCGCTGACTCATATAAATATCAGCAATGGCAAAAAAACTGTGCTTGAACTGAAATCCTTATCAAAAACCTACAAAACCGGCGACCGGGCACTGACCGACATCAGCTTCTCGGTGCCTGCAGGCCAGGTTGTAGGCCTTATTGGCCCCTCTGGCGCCGGCAAGTCGAGCCTGATCCGGTGTATCAACCGTCTGGTTGAACCCAGTTCCGGCAGCATTTACCTCGGTGAAACAGAACTGACCAAACTCAGTGGCCGGGCTTTACGCCAGGCTCGTCGCCGTATCGGGATGATTTTCCAGGAATATGCTCTCGTTGAGCGCCTTACAGTAATGGAAAATGTGCTCTCAGGCCGTCTGGGGTATGTCTCCGGCTGGCGATCCTTCCTGCGCCGATACCCACAAACTGACATCGACCAGGCATTCGGCTTGCTGGAGCGAGTCGGGCTGGGTGATCACTACAACAAGCGGGCAGATGAACTTTCTGGCGGCCAGCGCCAACGAGTAGGTATCGCCCGGGCGCTGGAGCAAAACCCGGAACTATTGCTGGCCGACGAGCCCACGGCGTCGCTCGACCCGAAAACGTCTCGCCAGATCATGCGCCTGATTCAAGGCGTCTGCCGGGAAATGAACCTTCCAGCCATCATTAACATTCACGATGTAGTGCTGGCACAAAACTTCGCCGATCGGATCATCGGGTTACGGGCAGGCCAAGTAGTGTTCGATGGCCCACCGTCAGCCTTGTCCCATAAGGCACTGACCTGCATCTACGGAGCAGAGGATTGGGACCAGGTGCAACAGAGCAGCGAGTCACAAAACGACGAGTTTCTGTTCAGCAACGCCAAAGTGCTGGAGCTAACATGACCGGCGCAATCACGTCTTTGAGGACCTGGAAGCGGCCTCCGGTACTACTTAAAGACCCACGATGGCGCTGGACCATTTTGTTAGGGAGTGCGATCTACCTGGTTCTGGCGATCAGCTCAGTGGAGGTCAACTGGTTTCGGGTTTATGAAGGTCTTGAGCGCGGCTGGAAGTTCATTCAAGGGTTTCTGTCGCCGGATTTCAACTCCCGCTGGCGGGACATCCAGGCTGGGCTGGTCGAAAGCCTGACCATGACTCTAACCTCCACCGCAGCAGGTGTGTTGATCTCGGTACCCATCGGTATTGGTGCCGCCCGCAATCTGGCCCCGGCGCCGGTGTATATGTTCTGCCGCAGCCTCATTACGTTATCTCGCTCATTCCAGGAAATCATCATAGCGATTCTGCTGGTTGCGATGTTCGGATTCGGGCCCTTTGCCGGGTTCCTCACTCTGACGTTTGCTTCCATCGGGTTCCTTTCCAAGCTTCTGGCGGAAGACATTGAAGGCTGCGACAGCGCCCAGATAGAAGCCATTCGCGCGACCGGCGCAGGCTGGTGGCAGGTGGTTAACTATGCAGTCCAATCTCAGGTGATGCCAAGACTGATCGGCCTTTCTCTGTATCGGTTGGACATAAATTTCCGGGAGTCGTCGGTCATAGGTATCGTTGGTGCCGGCGGTGTTGGAGCCACTTTGAATACAGCTATTGATCGCTACGAGTACGATTCAGCTGGCGCCATCCTGATTATCATCATCGCTATTGTATTAGTGGTGGAATACTCATCATCCTACATTCGGCGGTGGGCCCAATGATTGCCAGTACAAACACGAAAACATGGCAGTTCAGAACTCCAAAACAACACCTGCTCCGATGGGCTGGCTGGTTCTGGCTGGTGGCTTTAACAGCATTCTGCTGGAACCTGATGACTGAAGACACCATCTGGGCCTTTGTAGCAGACGCACCCCGACAGGCTTCGGATATCGGTGGCCGCATGCTCCCACCGCGCTGGGGCTACCTCAATCAACTCTGGCAGCCGCTCTGGGATACGCTGAACATCGCAACTCTTGGCACACTGATCGGAGTGATCATCGCGATACCCGTTGCCTTCCTGGCCGCTGGCAACACCACCCCGAGCCGTCATTTTGTACGCCCGATGGCCCTGCTTATCATCGTAACCTCACGCTCCATCAACTCGCTTATCTGGGCGCTGCTGCTGGTCGCAATCATCGGCCCTGGACTTTTGGCAGGCATTGTCGCGATAGGCCTACGCTCGATCGGCTTCGTTGCCAAGTTACTGTACGAGGCCATTGAAGAGATTGATGAGAACCAGGTGGAAGCAGTGCGAGCAACAGGTGCCTCCCGGGTTCAGGTGATTGATTACGCGATTATCCCGCAGATCCTGCCGGCATTTTGGGGCATATCAGTGTTCCGCTGGGACATCAACATTCGCGAATCGACCATTCTCGGGCTGGTGGGTGCCGGCGGCCTGGGTCTGCAACTCCAGTCATCCTTGAGCACGCTAGCCTGGAACCAGGTAACGGTAATTTTTCTCGTTATAGTGGCGACTGTGGTCGTTTCTGAATGGGTGTCTGCGAAAGTTCGGCGGGCTGTGCTCTAAACGAGCATGATCGCCAGTAGGGTGAGTAACTCAAAACGAAAAAAGGCAAATCAGTAAGTTACTGATTTGCCTTTTAATATGGTAGCGGGGGCAGGATTCGAACCTACGACCTTCGGGTTATGAGCCCGACGAGCTACCAGACTGCTCCACCCCGCATCAAACTGGTTGTTGCCGAGTCGCCTCGATCAACGTGCGCGTATAATAAGGACTTGTGGGCGCGTTGTCAATTACTGTTTTCAAACAGATCTGTTGGGTAGTGGAGGTTTTCTGTCACCGACGCCTCGGGATTCTTGAAGAACCCAACCTGCTCCATGGCCTCCTGAACTGGCCGGAAGGACTTGCGATGTTCTGGCGTTACCCCCAACCGGAACAGGGCTTCCATGTGGACGGGCGTGGGATAACCTTTGTGTTTGGCAAGTCCGTAGCCGGGATACCTCTGCTCCAGTGCCTCCATCTCCCTGTCCCGGGTCACTTTGGCAAGTATGGATGCAGCGCTGATGGCCTCTACCCTGCTATCCCCCTTTACCACCGGCTCGGAAGGCCAATGCCATTTCGGGCATTTGTTTCCATCCACCAGCACGTACTCTGGCGCAACGCCCAAACCGGCAACGGCTCGCTCCATGGCAATCATGGTGGCTTGGTATATGTTGATCTGATCTATCTCATGGGCCTCACAACGGCCCAGACACCAGGCAGTCGCATGCTCAATAATTTCTTCGTAAAGAGCATTACGTTTTTTTTCTGTGAGTTTTTTCGAGTCTGCCAACCCTGCAATAGGCCGATCAGGATTCAGAATAACCGCTGCAGTCACTACCGCACCAATGAGTGGCCCGCGCCCTACCTCATCCACGCCAGCCAATAACCGGCCCTGATAGGCACATTCAAACGGAGGTAATGCAGGTGCTCGCGCCATTCAACGGGCTCGCTCTTCAACAAGCTCAGAAATTGCCTGGGCAGCTTTTTCGTCGGCATCCTGTTTCAAGGTGTGGTGAAGCTCTGAAAATGCCTCTACTAACCGGTCTCGCTCTTGCTGATTTTCCATGCGCTCCAGCACAGCAGCGCCGAGTGATTCCGGTGTCGCGTCATCCTGCAATAACTCAGGCACAAGAGGTTGCTTCGCCAACAGGTTAGGCAGTGAAACGTGAGGCACCTTCACCAGGCGGGAAATCACTGCCCAGCTGACGTTGCTCAAGCGATAGCCCACGACCATAGGCTTTTTCAGCAGCATAGCCTCTAGAGTCGCCGTTCCGGACGCCAGCAATACAACATCTGATGCAGCCATCACTTCCCGGGAGCGGCCTCTTACAATAGTGACCTGAAGCTTTACGTCGAGCGCTTCGATGAGATCACGAACCTGCTGTTCCCGTTCACGGTTCACACAGGGGATAACCAGTTGCACATCCGGCCGTTTGGCCTGAATCCAACGTGCGGCTTCCAGAAACAAGGTACCCAGACGTTCGACTTCACCAGCCCGGCTCCCTGGAAGCACCGCCAACAAGGGTGCACTCTCATCAAGTCCAAGGTCTTGGCGGGCTTTCCCTGTTTCGGGAACCAGCGGTATGCGATCTGCAAGAGGGTGCCCTACAAAGGCAACGGGCACCTGATGCTCTTCATAGAACCTGGCTTCAAATGGCAACAGGGTGAGCATCAGGTCGACAGACTTGGCGATTTTGAAAATTCGTTTCTGCCGCCAGGCCCAAACCGACGGGCTGACGTAATGAACTGAGGGGATGCCCGCTTCCCGACAACGCCGTTCGATAGCCAGGGTGAAATCCGGGGAATCGATGCCGATCACCACATCTGGTGGGGTGGCGAAGAAATAACTCAGGAGGCGTGCGCGTATACGAAAGAGTTCCCGGATACGGCCAAGGACTTCTACCAGGCCCATAACAGAGAGCCGCTCCATAGGAACCAGAGAGTGGAAACCTTCGGCTATCATTTCATCACCACCAATGCCGACAAATCGGGCTTTGGGGTAGCGGTTGCGAAGTGATCGGATCAGGCCGGCGCCTAAAATATCCCCGGACGCCTCACCTGCGATAATTCCAAAGGTTATACTGCGGTCACTGACAAATGCGGCCCGGGGATGATCCATCGAATAAAGCTCCTGCTGGCTCAGCGGATAATGCCGCGATGAGCTCCGCGCAAGGAGTCGATAAGCACGCGCACTTCTGGCGTATCGGAGTACTCTTCTTCCAGTTTCTCCACAGCCTGCTCAGTGGTTAGGCCCTGGCGGTAGATGACTTTGTAGGCTCGGCGCAGGGTCATTAGCACCTCTTTACTGAAGCCGCGGCGCTTGAGACCTTCAACATTCATGCCGTGTGGCTCCGCCGACTGGCCCGCAGCCATAACGTAAGCCGGAATATCCTTGAGCACGATACTGCCACCAGCTGCCATGCTGTGAGGCCCTATATGGCAGAACTGGTGCACCATGGTGCCACCGCCCAGAATAGCATGATCGCCTACCGTAACATGGCCTGCCAGCGTTGCGCAGTTGGCAAGGATGATGTTGTTGCCAATAACGCAGTCGTGGGCCACATGCACATAGGCCATCAGCAGGTTGTGACTGCCAACGCGGGTTTCACCTTGATCTTGTACAGTGCCACGGTGAATGGTGCAGTTCTCGCGAATGGTGTTGTTGTCACCAATAATGAGCGTGGTTGGCTCCCCGGCGTATTTTTTATCCTGACACTCTTCACCGATGCTGGAGAACTGGAAAATACGGTTGTTCTTGCCAATAATCGTTGGCCCTTTAACAACCACATGGGAAAGGATTTCTGTGCCTTCGCCAACTTCCACATTCGGGCCGATATAGCTCCAGGGACCAACCGTTACGTTATCCGCAAGTTTGGCTGATGGGTCTACTATCGCTTGGGGATGGACGCCCGACCAATCATTTGTCGCCATTAAACTTCTCTCTCAGCGGTCAGTATCTCTGCCACACAGACGACTTCACCATCGACCAATGCGCGACATTCAAATTTCCAGATACCGCGTTTTTCCGAGATAATTTCCGACTCCATGCACAGCCGGTCTCCAGGTAACACGGGGCGCTTGAAGCGTGCCTTACTGGTGCCTGCAAGATATTGTACCAGCCCATCCGAAGGTTTCCGCCCTACTGTTGCAAAACCGAGAATACCGGAAAGTTGTGCCATGGCTTCAATAATCAGAACCCCAGGCATAATCGGGTTACCGGGGAAATGGCCGTTAAAAAAAGGCTCGTTAAACGAGATATTCTTGTAGCCTTTGATCGACTTAGATTTTTCAAGCTCGGTAACCCGATCCACCAGCAAGAAAGGGTAACGGTGTGGCAGGTACTCCAGTATTTCATCAATATACATCATCGTGATCGGCCTCAGCCCTCTGATTTCTTTTCCAGCTCTTTGACGCGCCGCGCCAGAGTATCCAATTGACGGAAACGCACGGCATTTTTGCGCCATTGCCGGTTGGTATCTGCGCTGGTGCCGGAAGAATACACTCCTGGTTCCCGAATATCTCCGGTGACCAGAGTCATGCCGGTAAGATGTACCTGGCTGGCAATTTCCAGGTGGCCGGCTACTCCGGACGCACCACCAAATACACAGTGGCTGCCAATCTTTGTACTGCCCGCAATCCCCACCATTGCGGCCATAGCGCAATGATCACCAATGTGGACATTGTGGGCAATTTGAATGAGGTTATCGAGTTTAACGCCACTACCGATAACGGTGTCATCCAGAGCACCACGATCTATTGTGGTGTTTGCGCCCACCTCAACATCGTCACCAAGAACAACGCGACCTAGCTGTGCAATTCTGTGCCATTGGCCCTTTTCGTTGGCGAAGCCAAACCCGTCAGAGCCTATGACTGCACCGCTGAGAATATGGCAACGCTGCCCAATCACCACATCGTGGGCAAGCGTAACTCTGGGCCTGATAATGGAGCCGGCCCCGATGCTGGAGCGAGAACCAATAACACTGCCTGCACCGATGACAACCGCTTCGCCAATAACCACTTCCGCCTCAATAACGGCATTAGGGCCGATACTGGCACTGGTGGCAACGGTTGCACTCGGGTCAACCACTGCCGCAGGGTGAATGCCCGGCGGCGCAATGGGCGCAGGGTCAAACCAGTGACTGAGCCGAGCATAACCCAGATAAGGATTGGCAAGTACCAGGACATTGGTCGGGCAATCATCCGCTGCTGCAGGCGACAGAATAACGGCCGCAGCCTGAGTCTCTCCCAAGTGTTTTGCATAGGTGGGATTAGCCAGAAAACTCAGCTGATCCGGGCCTGCAGCCTGAAGCGTTGCAAGGCCGGATACCTGAATTTCAGGATCGCCTCTAAGCTCCGCGCCGAGGGCTTCTGCTATTTCTCCAAGCCGGTAAAACTTTTCCGTCATCTCGCGCTCCAAAACACGCTTGTGAGCCCCCGGGCTCTTCAGCAGGAATTAACGGTTCAGTTTTTCCAGAAGCTGTGGAGTCAGATTCATTTCCGGCTTTACATAGACAACAGCTTCGCTTGGCAGAATAAGATCCAGATCGTTTTCTTCAAGCAACTCTTTAACAGCCGCATCTACTTCCGGACGTGCTTCCTCAAGGAATGCCTGCTTCCGCTGGTTCACAGTAGTATCAAGGCGCTGCTTCAGGAAGTTGAACTCTTTGACCTTTTCCTGGAATTCGCCGGCAAGCTTGTTACGCTCGCTCTCGTTCATCATTGCGCCGTCTTTTTCCAGACGCTCTTTCAGCTTTCGAGCGGCCTCTTGGGTCTCGCGAACCTTTTCCTCGTCGCCGGCAAAATCTCTTTGCATAGCTTCACTGAAAGACTTGGCGTCGTTTGATGAGAACAATGCTTGCCGAAGATCTACGACACCAATTCGGGTTTCTGCTACGGCTGGCAATGCGATCGCCATGGCTGCTGCAAACATCACTAGGTTTCTGAACATCTTGGGTCTCCTGAGTTTCATTCGTTTTTGTTTCTCGCAACGCTTAAGCAAATTTCTGCAAATCAGAATGTCTGGCCAAGTGAGAACTGGAACACCTGAGTTTCATCTTTCGGTTTGTCGTTCAGCGGCTTGGCAAGGCTGAATGCCAGTGGACCTACAGCGGTAATCCACTGGAACCCTATGCCCACAGAGTATCGTAACTCCGACGGCTCCGGGTCATATCCGCGATCGGGATCGAATACCTGACCTCCGTCCAGGAAGAATGCGGTACGCATAGAGCGGCTGTCTCCGGCAAACGGCGTTGGGAAAATCAACTCCAGGGATCCTTCTGTGAGGAGATTACCACCGAACGGATCGGGATCGGAAAAATCGTTATCAGCAGGACGCGCACGCGGCCCCAGCGAGTTAGCCTGATAACCCCTCACTGATCCATAACCGCCCGCATAGAAATGCTCATAGAACGGCATGATTGGGTCTTCACCATATCCATTGCCGTAACCCACTTCCGTTCTCGTATGCAGAACCCAACGATCGTTGTCCGACATGGGGAAGTAGAAATCCGTTCTGTGGGTAGCTTTATAGAACGTAAGGTCACTGCCGGGCACGGCGACATCAATCGACAGGGAGTGGCTGTGACCCGAGGTTGGCAAGACACCCCGGTTCAAGGTGCTGCGACGCCAACTGCCGAATAAGAAATAGTTATTGAAGTTATCGCCTTCTTCTTCGATGAAGTCAGTCACATCTTTGGACGTAAATACTCCACCTTTAATCTTGGAGTTGGTATAACCCACCCCGAAATTAAGCCTGGTAATATTGTCGGTTGGATACCCGAAGGTGATACGTCCGCCGTATTCATCCAACAGGTAGGACGTAATGTCCTCCTGTTCAAAATCTGTTTCCCTGGCAAACACACTGAAACCACGGCTTACACCGTCTACAGTGTAGTACGGGTCCATGTAGGAGATATTCGCGCTTCTAACGGCATCACTCACGTTTACGCCAAATGATGCCCGCTTGCCCGTGCCAAAAAAGTTATTTTCGGCCACGTTGGCGCCAAGAATAATGCCCGAGTCCTGTGAAAAGCCAACAGATGCGGAGAGACTTCCTGTTGGCTGTTCTTCCACCGAATAGTTCACATCAACAAGATCATCTGTTCCCGGTACCGGAACCGTATCCACATTAACCATCTTGAAAAAGCCAAGCCGCTCAAGGCGGGTTTTGGAAAACTCAATACGGTCGGATGAAGCAATACCGCCTTCCATTTGCGTCATTTCCTGGCGCAAAACATCGTCACGGGTAGAGACATTACCGCTGAAATTTATACGCCGAACATAAGCCCGCTTGCCCGGCTCAACAAAAAACGTAACGGCAGCGGTGTTATCTGGACCCGGCTCAGGCACGGCATTTACATTTGCGAAGGCGTAACCTTCCCTGCCTAAACGGAAAGACAGCGTCTCTGAAATGGCTGTCATCCGGGCACGGGAAAATACATCGCCCGCCTCTACCGGAATCAGTTTACGCAGTTCCTCTTCATCAACAATGAGATTGCCACGGAGCTTTATTTCAGAAATCGTATACTGCGGGCCTTCATCGATAGCGATAGCAATAAACACCTGTCGCTTGTCTGGTGAGATAGAGACCTGGCTGGACTCCACATTGAAGTCGAGGTAACCCCGGTCGAGATAGAATGAGCGCAAGGTTTCCAGGTCACCGCTCAAGCGTTCCCGTGCATACTTGTCCGCATTAGTGATGGAGTTCCACCAGCTAGTGGTACGCAGCTCGAACAGGTCTCGTAACTGCTCATCACTGAACTCCCGGTTACCCACCAGGTTGATGTGCTGAATGGCTGCAACAGTGCCTTCGTTAATATCCAGGCGAATGGCCACACGGTTTCGCGGAAGCTCTTCGGCCGTTGCCTTCACGCGCGCGTTGTAGCGCCCCTGCCCAATGTAGGAGCGCAGAATTTCCAGTTCCAGCCGCTCCAATGTTGCCCGGCGGAATACCTGCCCCTCCTGAAGCCCGGCACCAGCCAGGGCATCCATGAGCATATCGGTCTCGATGTTCTTGTTGCCCTCAATTTCGATCGACGTGATCGAAGGGCGCTCCCGAACAGTAAGAATCAGAATCCCGGCATCGCGACTCGCTTCGATGTCGGTGAACAAACCTGTACGGAACAGCGATTTAATCGCATCAGCCAGTTCGGCTTCGTCCATCTGTTCTCCGATATTTACAGGAAAAGCAGAAAACACAGTACCTGCAGAAACACGCTGCAAGCCTTCCACCTCAATATCTGCAACCGTAAATTCATCTGCAAATGCTGGCTTCATGCCGGTTGCGGCAACAGCGAGGCCAATGGCTATGCCTAGAAGAGAACGTCTCATTCAATTATTTCGCCTGGTTAATGCGCGTAAGGAGCCCGCAATTCTCACAACCGCATCAGGTCGTTGTAAAGAGCAAACACCATTAATGTGAGGATCATTGCCATACCAATTCGTAATCCAAGCTCCTGAACGGCGTCCGATACCGGCTTTTTGCGGATTGCTTCGATGGTGTAATACAAGATATGACCACCGTCCAGCACCGGTACAGGTAACAGATTCAGGATACCCAGGCTGACACTCAGGTACGCCAAAAATCGAATAAAGTCTTCAAACCCCGAGCTGACACTGGCTTCAGCTACACGGGCAATCGTAATCGGGCCACTGAGATTACTGGGTGAGAGTAGTCCTGTAACCATCTTTTTGATGGCAACCAGCGTAAGCCTTGTATCTGCCCAGGTTTCGTCCAGCGCAATGGGGATGGCAGCCAAGGGGCCATAACGAACGTCGCGCATTACATCATCTGGCCATGAGACTGGCTTAACACCGGCCCCCACGAAACCAATAACTTCGCCATTGTCCTGCTGCTTTTGCGCCGGAGTTACCTGAACAGACTGCTCAGTCCCAGCACGCTCAATACTGAGTTCGAGCATTTGCTCGGGTGCACTGCGAATAAAAGCAACCAACTCGAACCAGTCTTCAACTGGTTCTTCATTCACCGCAAGAACACGATCTCCCGCCTGCAACCCTGCAGCTTGAGCACGGCCACCGTCTGCAATCTGGCCAAGTATGGCTGGAACATCTGGCCGCCAGGGCGTAATACCAAACTCACCAAGCGGGTCCGGTGTTTCGTTGCTCAAGCTCCAACCACCCAGCTCGCCGCTCAAAGTGCCCTGAGCGCCAGCACTGGATACATCCAGGGTGATTATTCCTTGCTCGCCAGCACGCTCTAGAATGCGCATATTCACATCCCGCCAGGAGCTCACTCTATGCCCATCTACAGCGTGGATTTCCATACCCTCACGAAGGCCAACATTACTGGCAACGCTTTCCCTGGCAACATCACCCACGATGGGCGCGACGTGAGTGACACCCACCACGCCAAGCAGCCAGTAGGCGAAAATGGCAAACAGGAAGTTGGCAACCGGGCCTGCTGCCGCAATGGCAATCCGCTGAGAAGGAGGTTTGGATGTAAAAGCCTGGTCTCTGAGTTCTTCAGGGACCGGTCCCTCTCGCTCATCCAGCATCTTTACGTAGCCGCCCAATGGAATGGCGGCTATTGCGAATTCAGTGCCGTGGCGATCGTACCAAGAGAACAGGGGCTTACCAAAACCCACTGAGAAACGCAGTACTTTCACCCCGCATCGGCGCGCGACCCAGAAATGGCCATACTCATGCAGGGTGACGAGTATCCCCAATGTAAGCGCAAGAGCAAGTACGGTTTGAATAATCTGCATAGCATTCCTGGTTTAAGCGCCAGCCCGGCGAAAAGCTCTAAGTTACATCAGACCGTTAACAGGCGGATTTGTTCTCGTGCCTGCTGCCGTGCCTCTGAGTTCTTCGCGAAGATGGTATCAAAACTGTCCGCAGGTACCACTGGTGTAACCGACAGAGTTCGCTCAATAACAACTGGAATGTCTGTGAAAGCCAGATTTCCTTTCAGGAACTCGCTCACTGCAACCTCATTGGCCGCATTCAGCACTGCCGGCGCTGTACCCCCCAGTTCAAATGCTTCAGCAGCTAATCGCAGGCAGGGAAAGCGCAAGAGGTCCGGCCGCTCAAAATGAAACCGCCCTATTGCAAAAAGATCCAGTGGCGCCACCGCGGCATCAATACGCTCTGGCCAGGCCAGGCCGTTGGCTATGGGCGTACGCATATCAGGGCTGCCCAGCTGAGCCAATACCGAGCCGTCAACGTACTCAACCATTGAGTGAATGATACTCTCGGGGTGTACGTGGACTTCAATACGGTCTGGCGTTGTATTAAACAGCCAGCACGCTTCAATCAACTCGAGCCCTTTGTTCATCAAAGTGGCAGAGTCGACCGAGATTTTCTGTCCCATAGACCAGTTTGGATGAGCGCAGGCTTGAGCAGGTGTGACTGAGTGCAGGTCTTGAGCGCTGGTCTCCCGGAAAGGGCCACCGGAGGCGGTGAGCAGAATACGGGTAATACCGGCACCTTCGGGGTCGCGAACCTTTTCAGCAGGCAGACATTGAAAGATTGCATTGTGCTCGGAATCTATCGGTAGCAACTCTGCACCAGACGCCGCAACAGCATCCATAAACAGTTTGCCAGACATCACCAGAGCTTCTTTATTGGCCAGCAACACACGCTTACCTGCACGCACAGCGGCAAGTGTTGGCGCGAGGCCTGCCGCACCAACAATAGCTGCCATAATTGTGCAAGCTTGCGGAGCTGAAGCCACCTCACAAAGCCCCGGCTCCCCACTGAGTACTGAAATCCGGGGAAGGTCTGAAAGCAATTCCGTGAGTTTTTCTGCTGCTGCAGCATCTGCCATTACGGCTACTTGCGGAAGAAATTCGCGACAAAGCACCGCGAGCTCTTCTGCATGCGTACTGGCTGTGAGCGCATAAATTGAAAACCGATCGGGATGGCGGCGAATGACATCGAGGGTGGAAAGTCCGATTGAGCCGGTCGCCCCCAGTACCGTAACAGAGCGCTTTACCATACTCACAAGTGCCCGACTGTCAGCCAGCCAAGTTGCGTAATGATGAGCGCAAACACGGGAGCAGCGGCAGTAAGGCTGTCAATACGATCCAGTATCCCACCATGCCCTGGCAGCAGAGCACTGCTGTCCTTGATACCCCTGAAACGCTTGAGCATGCTTTCCAGAAGATCCCCAAGTACGGACACCAGGCCGGTTACCAAAGTTGCGACCACCAGCATTATTGTTTCAGTCAAGCTTGCGGAAGCAAGAAGGCTCGCAACCAAAGCCAATACCGCCACAGCAACCAAGCCGCCGTATACGCCAGCCCAGGACTTACCAGGACTGACTCTGGGAGCCAGCTTCGCTTTACCGAAAGCTCGCCCAGCAAAATAAGCACCAATGTCTGCCACCCAAACAACGCAGAACACATACAGAATCAGCAGGAGGTTGTTATCTGTATTGCCAAACTGGAAGCCTGCAGCCCTAAGATGGTTCAGCCCAACCCAAGCGGGCACAAGAACCAGCACGCCCATAAGTGCGCGCACTGGCCTGCTACCCCAGCGCTCTGAGCCTGCTGGATAGCTGCGTACCAGCAAAAAACACACAACCCACCAGAGAAGGGCCAGCCAAAGCACCGGAACGGCAGACACATCAAGCAGACCATAGAGAATGATGGCTACAACGGCCGCATAACCAATGCGTGCCGGCTGCTGCTCGAAGCCAGACATATTGGCCCATTCCCAGGCGCCCAGCGTAATAATCGCCGCCGTGAATAAAGCAAACCCCAGGGGCGGCAGAAAAAAAATACCCCCAATAGCGATAGGCGCAAGAATAAGGGCGGTGATAATTCGGGTTTTTAGCACAATTTAGGTCGCTGTCATTCGTTATTGTTGTGATGTCTTGGCCACGATCTGGTCGTCTGTCTGACCAAAGCGGCGCTGACGTCCGGCGTAGGCCTGTAACGCCTTGCGCATTTCTTCTTCTTTGAAATCGGGCCAGAACACAGGCGAAAAATACAGTTCGGTGTAGGCAAGATGCCAAAGCATGAAGTTACTGATCCGCTGCTCGCCTGCCGTCCGAATCATTAGATCCGGCATTGGAAGATCACCAACGCTCAGGTGCTGTTGTATGAGGTCGTCGGTAATGTCAGATGGCTCAAGCTCGCCGCGTTTAACCATTTGGGCAACCTGTTGTGTTGCCTGGACAATATCCCAATGGCCACCGTAGTTTGCAGCAATGACAAGGGTCATTCTGGTGTTATTGCGGGTGAGCTCCTCGGCCTTGGCCATATGCTCTTGCAAGGTTGCATTAAACGCGGAACGATCACCAATGATGCGCAAGCAGATATCGTTGCGATGCAGCTTTCTGACTTCCCGCTCCAAAGCAAAAAGAAACAGCTTCATGAGGGCTGAGACTTCATCCTTTGGCCGCCGCCAGTTTTCGCTTGAGAACGCGAACAGGGTAAGTACTTCAACGCCCTCGCGGGCACAGGTTTCAACAACAGCTCTTACTGCGTCTACCCCGGCCTTGTGCCCTGCCACTCCTTTAAGCAGGCGTGATTTTGCCCACCGGTTGTTACCATCCATGATAATGGCCACATGCCGGGGCCGGCTATCAGCCGACACCGGAATTTCTGCGGATACTGATCCCGTCATGAAATCCCCTGTACGGCCAATGGAACACCCCTATTGGCCGTGTGTTTCGCTTGCAAGTGAACCATGGCGATCAAACCGCCATCAGGTCCTCTTCTTTAGCTTTCAGCATCTTCTCGACTTCGGCGATGTAGCGATCTGTCAGCTTCTGGATTTCTTCTTCGCCCTTGCGCACATCGTCTTCGCTGATGTCTTTGTCCTTCAGCAGGTCTTTCATCATGCTGTTTGCATCGCGACGGGCATTACGGATAGAGACACGACCATTCTCGGCATCCGCTTTCGACTGCTTAACCATGTGTTTGCGGGTCTCTTCCGTCAGCATCGGCATAGGAATACGAATCAGATCGCCGCTGGTTGCGGGGTTCAAGCCAAGATCTGAAGCCATGATGGCTTTCTCGATAACGGGCACCAGGTTCTTTTCCCAGGGCGACACTGCCAGCGTGCGGTTATCTTCTACGTTAACACTCGCCACCTGTTTCAGTGGTGTTTCCTGACCGTAGTAGTTAACCATCACACTGTCCAGAATCGACGGGTGGGCACGGCCGGTACGGATCTTGTTGAACGCCGAGTGCAGAGCTTCAAGGCTCTTTTCCATTTTCTTCTCGGCTTCAGCTTTTATGTCATTAATCACGTAATCATCCTCAATTCGTTCATCGGGTGGTCATAAAACCCGTTATTCGATCAATGTGCCTTCTTTCTCGCCGGTCACGATGCGCGTCAGGGCGCCCGGACGGTTCATATCAAAAACACGCAGCGGCATGCCATGATCCCGTGCCAGGAGGATAGCGGTCAGATCCATCACACCCAGCTTTTTGTCGAGTACTTCATCATAAGACAGTTTGTCGTACTTTTCTGCAGTCGGGTCAAGGTAAGGATCCGCTGAGTAAACGCCATCTACCTTCGTTGCTTTCAGTACGGCATCTGCCTGAATCTCGATACCACGCAAGCACGCCGCAGAATCTGTTGTGAAGAAGGGGTTGCCGGTACCTGCACAAAAAATGACGACATCACCGTCTTTAAGATCACGGACAGCGCGACGACGATCATAATGCTCAACAATACCACTCATGGGAATGGCTGACATAACCCGGGTGCGTATGTTTGAACGTTCCAGAGCGTCGCGCATGGCAAGACCATTCATTACAGTGGCCAGCATACCCATGTGATCGCCAGTAACACGATCCATTCCAGCGTCGCTCAGCGACGCTCCCCTGAACAGGTTGCCCCCACCAATAACGAGGCCGACCTGAATACCGATGCCAATCAAAGCACCGATTTCAAGCGCCATGCGATCAAGAACCTTGGGGTCAATACCGAAATCATGCTCGCCCATCAGGGCTTCGCCACTGAGTTTAAGCAGAACACGATTATATCTTGGCTGGTTTTTCGATGATGTCGGCATACTGATCCCCTTTTCGTCTGTTAACTGCTATCCGGCGTGATACGCATTGCAGGCTTGCATCTGACATACTCCTTGAAAAAGGGGGATCTCAGATACAAGCCCGCCACGAGAGCCGGAAAAATCCAGCCAACGTGGCAGACTCAGGTGGCACTGTAACTAACCGTCACAGCGCCGAGAAAAATCAGGCCTTGCCTGTACCGGCTGCAGCAGCAACCTCAGCAGCAAAGTCCACTTCTTCTCTTTCAATGCCTTCGCCCACTTCCAGGCGAACAAAACCAACCAGCTCGCCGCCGGCCGCTTTAATAAGCTGGCCTACAGTCTGCTCCGGGTTTTTAACGAAAGGCTGCTCAACAAGGCTGTTTTCCTTGAGGAACTTCTGGATACGGCCGCCCATCATTTTCTCAACGATTTCGGCAGGCTTGCCTTCCATGTCTGGCTGAGCACGGATAACTTCTTTCTCTTTTTCCAGCTCTTCAGCAGGCATGTCTTCAGGCTTGGCTACACGCGGGTTAACTGCAGCAGCATGCATCGCGATATCACGAGCAAGTTCAGCATCGCCAGCGGTCAGAGCAACAACAGAAGCAATCTTGTTGTTACTGTGAACGTAACCGCCAACTACCGGGCCTTTAACTGAAACCAGACGACGAACAGTAATGTTCTCGCCGATTTTCTGAACCAGCGCTTCGCGCTTGGATTCCAACTCGCCCTCCATCAGCTTGGCAACGTCTGTTTCGCCTTTTTCGAAGGCAACGTTCAGTACGTCGTTAGCAAAGTTCAGAAGGTTGTCGTCGCGAGCAACGAAGTCTGTTTCAGAGTTAACTTCCAGAATGTATGCAACGGTGTTGTCGTCAGAGATCTTGATCAACGAAACACCTTCAGCGGCAATACGGCCTGCTTTCTTGGCAGCTTTCAGACCGGAAGACTTCCGCAGCTCTTCAATTGCTGCGTCTACACTGCCCTCAGATTCAACCAGAGCTTTTTTACACTCCATCATGCCAAGGCCAGTGCGGTCGCGCAGTTCTTTGACCATTGCAGCGGTAATAGCAGCCATGTTCAGTCCTCTTAACTTTTCTGAAATCGGTGGGAAGACATGCCGAGGAGATTTCCCCAGCATGCCTTATATCTCATCAGTGATGCGAGCGTATCACTCAGCAGCCGGAGCGGCGCCTGCAGACTCTTCAGCAACTTCAACAAATTCGTCAGCGCCGCCAGCCTGAGCAGATTCCAGGCAAGTGTCAGCAACCGCTTTCACGTAGATCTGGATTGCGCGAATAGCGTCATCGTTACCCGGGATTACGAAATCAACGCCATCCGGGTTGCTGTTGGTATCAACAACACCAATAACGGGGATGCCCAGCTTGTTGGCTTCTTTAATGGCAATACGCTCGTGATCAACGTCGATAACGAACAAGGCATCAGGCAGACCGCCCATATCCTTGATACCACCGATAGAACGCTCGAGCTTATCCATCTCGCGGGTACGCTCAAGTGCTTCTTTTTTGGTCAGCTTGTCGAAAGTACCGTCTTTGCTCTGGGCTTCCAGTTCACGGTAGCGACGGATTGACTGACGGATGGTCTTGTAGTTGGTCAGCATGCCGCCGAGCCAGCGATGATTAACGAAAGGCTGGCCAGAACGCTCTGCTTCTTCCTTGATAACCTTGGCTGCGGCGCGCTTGGTGCCAACAAACAAGATCTTGTTCTTGTTCTCTGTCAGTTGCTGAACGAAGTTAAGGGCTTCGTTCATGGCAGGAACAGTCTGCTCAAGGTTGATGATATGAATTTTGTTACGGGCGCCGAAGATATACTTCGACATTTTCGGGTTCCAGTAGCGAGTCTGGTGACCAAAGTGAGCACCTGCTTTGAGCAGGTCACGCATATTTACCTGAGCCATGATAGTACCTTAGTTTAGCTTCGGGTTAGTCTTACACGCGTCCAATTACCCCAACCAGGCTCCCTGTATAGATTTAAAGCGGGAGCAGGCACCCTGGGGCAACGTGTTGACTCGTGCTCGAATTTGCCGGAATTGTTTCCAGCGGGCGCGTTTATACCATAAAACCACCAGCCCACGCCATTATTTTTGAACCTCTGCTTCCTTGTACCCTGAGCCCGGGCCCCTTAAAATGCTCGTTTGACACAAATCAATGGGAAGCCCAATGCAAGTATCGATCAAGACTCCGGAAGAAATTGAAAAGATGCGTGTGGCAGGCCGCCTGGCAGCTGAAGTTCTCGAAATGATCGGGGAGCACGTCAAGCCTGGCGTGTCCACCGAAGAGCTCAACCAGATCTGCCATGACTACATCGTCAACGAGCAAAATGCGATCCCCGCTCCGTTGAACTATAAAGGCTTTCCTAAATCCGTGTGCATTTCAGTTAACCACGTTATCTGCCACGGCATCCCTTCAGAAAAGAAAGTTCTGAAGGACGGCGACATCGTGAATATTGACGTTACCGTAATAAAGGATGAATACCACGGCGACACCAGCAAAATGTGGATCGTTGGCAAGCCAAAGCCCGGCACTGAGCGCCTGATCAAAATTACTCAGGAATGCCTCTATAAAGGTATTGAACTGGTTAAACCCGGGGCGCGCCTGGGCGACATTGGCCACGTTATCCAGCAGCACGCCGAAAAACATCGTTATTCTGTGGTTCGAGACTATTGTGGCCACGGCATTGGCAAAGTGTTCCATGAAGAGCCGCAAGTTATGCACTACGGCAAACCAGGCACTGGCATGGCACTACAAGAAGGCATGACCTTCACCATTGAGCCGATGATCAACCAAGGCAAGTATCACACCAAGCTGCTGCCAGACCAATGGACCGTAGTCACCAAAGACCACAAGCTTTCAGCGCAATGGGAGCACACCATTCTGGTCACTGCCGATGGCTATGAAGTTCTGACCAAGCGGTCGGAGGAGTCCTTCTAAGTGACGCGCCAGGAACTGGAAGCCAGAATCAGCAGGGACCCTTCCCCGGTTATGGCAGCCAGGGAACTGCTGAAAGAACGCTACAGTGCAGATGCCGAAGCCTTCAGGCAAGGTGCCGACGTTCGTGCTCTGGTTCGCTCCAGAGCCGACACGATCGACACCGTTCTGAAGCTTATCTGGAACCGCTACCCTTTCTCCAGCTCACCCGACATTGCGCTAATCGCCGTTGGCGGGTACGGCCGGGGTGAGCTGCACCCACATTCAGATATCGACCTGCTTATTCTCACCCGGGAGGGTATCGATCCGGGCTGGCAGGAAGATCTTGGCGCTTTCGTCACACTATTGTGGGATCTGAAGCTCGATATCGGCCACAGTGTTCGCAGCATTGAAGAAAGCAAAGCTGCGGCGCGGGGCGATGTGGCCACACTGACCAATCTTCTGGAAACCCGCACAATTGCAGGCCCGGATGAACTGCGCAAAGAACTCAGCGAGCAAGCCTACTCCGATAACATCATTACCGACCGCGACTACTTTATTGCCAAGCGCAAAGAGCAGCAGCGGCGCCATAAAAAATACAGTGACACCGAGTACAATCTCGAACCCAACGTAAAGAGCTCTCCGGGTGCCCTTCGGGATATTCAAACCATAGGCTGGATCACAAAGCGACACTTTGGGCTACAGAGCATTGCCGACCTGACCCGCTTCAGCATCCTCACCGACGAGGAACATCGGGTTCTGGTAGAAGGCGAAACGCTTCTTTGGCGACTGCGTTATGGGCTGCAGTTGATCGCAAACCGGAATGAGAACCGCCTGTTATTTGACCACCAGCGCGCCCTCGCACAGATGCTGGGTTACAAAGACGAAGGCAAGCGGCTGGATGTCGAGCTGATGATGCAGTCCTATTACCGTGCGGTACTGGCGCTGGCAGAACTTGCAGACGTAATTCTTCAGTTTTACGACGAAGCGATACTCGGCACAGGCACGGAAGACAACATTCAACCGATCAACAACCGCTTCCAGATTCGCAACAGCTATATAGAAGCAGTAAACAACCAGGTTTTTGCCTACTCGCCCTACGCGATTATGGAAATCTTTGTGCTGATGGCCCAACACCCTGAAATCAAGGGCATCCGGGCAACAACCATCCGGTCTTTGCGGGCACACAGGCACCTGATTGACGACGCCTTCCGTTCTGACCTCGCGGTTACATCCTTGTTCATGGAATTGCTGCGAACCCCCCATGCGCTGGACGAAGTCCTCTCAGCCATGAAGAAATACAACGTACTGGGTCGCTATTTGCCAGAATTCGGCCAGATTATTGGCCAGATGCAGCACGACCTTTTCCACATTTACACAGTTGATGCCCACACCATGCGGGTGGTGCGCAACATGGTACGAATGAGCGGCCCGGAAGCCCGCGACGACTATCCGTTAGCAGCGCGGTTGATCCATGGCCTGCCCAAGCGCGAGCTACTTTATATAGCTGGCCTGTATCACGACATTGCCAAAGGTCGCGGCGGCGACCACTCAGAGCTTGGCGCCGTGGATGCCGAAGCCTTCTGTCAGCGCCACCACCTTGGCGAGCGAGATACCCAATTGGTGTCCTGGCTGGTGGAAAACCACCTGCTTATGTCCATGACAGCTCAACGCAAAGACATTTCAGATCCGGATATCATCCGCTCATTCGCCCGGGCAGTACCCAGCCAGGCACATCTGGATTATCTGTACATTCTTACGGTGTGCGACATCAGTGCAACCAACCCCAAGCTCTGGAACACCTGGCGTGCTTCCCTGCTGCGCCAGCTGTATATAGAAGCCAAACGCGCCCTCAGACGTGGCACCGAGATTCCCGTAGACAGGCAGGAATGGGTGCGTGCAACCCAATCTGAAGCAAGGGAAATTCTCCATGCACAGAACATCAGCGATGAGCAGATTAATGCTATCTGGGATACCGTTGATGAAGACTATTTCCTGCAGGACTCCACGGTGGATATAGCCTGGCAAACGGCTGCCATAATCAACCATGGCGACACGCCCGGCCCGCTGGTACTTATCCGGGATACCCACGGCGGCCCTACTGACGGTTTTTCCCAGATCATAATTTACATGAACGACCGCGCCACTCTGTTTGCGGCAACAACGGCCGTGCTGGAACAGCTCAATCTCAACATCGTTGATGCTCGTATCAGTTCAAATGATGGTCCTTATACAATCAGTTCCTATGTTGTGCTGGACGAGAAAGGCCAGCCTCTGGGTATCGACCCGGCCCGCAAAGAGCGGGTGCGCAAGCGCCTGATCGAAGAGCTGGACGACCCTGAAGACTACCCCGATATTATTCATCGTCGCACCCCACGGCAACTCAGGCATTTTGCGTTCCCGACCGAGGTGCTGTTCTCCAACGACACCGTTAATGAGCGCACAGTGATTGAAGTGGTGACACCTGACCGCCCCGGCCTTCTGGCTCGCATTGGGCAGGTGCTTCTGGATCACCGCATACGCCTGAGCAATGCCAAAATCGCCACTCTCGGCGAGCGGGTGGAGGACGTTTTCTTTGTAACCGACGAACACGGCGAGCCAATCAGCGATCCTTCCGTATGCCGTGCCCTGCAGCAAGACCTGTGCAAAATGCTGGATGAAATTCAATGAATCCGAATTTGAACAAGCTTCACCCCTACCCTTTCGAAAAACTGGCGAAACTCAAAGCAGGCATTTCGGTACCCAAGCATCTGCCGGCCATATCTCTTGGCATCGGTGAGCCCAAACACCCGGCCCCTGACTTTGTGAAGCAGGTGATTGCCGACAATCTGGACCGCCTGGCCAACTACCCCACCACCCGTGGTTTGGATGAGCTGCGGCAAACGATAAGTCAGTGGGCTACGAAGCGCTTCCAACTGAAAACTGGCTCCCTGAGCCCGGATCAGAACATCGTTCCGGTAAACGGCACCCGGGAGGCTATATTTTCACTGGTACAGGCGGTGGTGGATTCCAGCAAGCAAGCAACCGTTGTAAGCCCCAACCCCTTCTATCAGGTGTACGAGGGCGCAGCGTTTCTGGCAGGGGCTATGCCGGTATACCTTCCTTGTGATAGTTCCAACGGCTTCATTCCTGATTTTGATGCAGTGCCAGATTCTGTATGGCAGGATTGCCAAGTTCTGTTCCTGTGTTCGCCAGGCAATCCCAGCGGCGTTGTCATACCACGAGAGACACTGAAAAAAGTTATTGAACTGGCAGATAAATACGATTTCATCGTCGCCTCAGACGAATGCTATTCCGAACTTTATCCCGATGAAAACAATCCACCCGAAGGCTTGCTGCAGACCTGTGCAGCGATAGGTCGTCACGACTTCGCGCGCTGCGTTGTTTTCCACAGCCTCTCGAAGCGTAGCAACCTGCCAGGCCTTAGATCAGGCTTCGTTGCCGGCGATGCAAGCATACTCAAAGGCTACCTGAGCTATCGCACCTATCATGGCTGTGCCATGCCGGTTCATAACCAGCTAGCCAGCATTGCCGCGTGGCAGGATGAAGACCACGTGCGGGAAAACCGGGCGGCTTACCGCGCAAAATTTGAAGCTGTAGTGCCCATTCTGCGCGAAGTAATGGACGTCGATTTTCCCGATGCCGGGTTTTATCTATGGCCGGTCACACCAATGGATGACGAAACCTTTGCCAAGGAGTTGTCAGCCCAGCAAAACGTTCATGTTCTGCCTGGTCGCTACCTGTCCCGCACGGTGGATGACTACAACCCGGGTGAGAACAGGGTTCGTATGGCGTTGGTTGCGCCACTGGAAGAATGTGTGGAAGCAGCAAAACGCATTGTTGAATTTGTAAAGGCAAACTGAACTATGAAACTGTACGGCATCCGCAACTGCGACACCGTCAAAAAAGCCCGTAAGTGGCTTGACGAACAGGGCATTTCTTACGAATTCCACGATTTCAAAAAGGATGGGCTCAGCGAAGCCACGCTAACCGAGTGGGAACAGGCTGTGGGCTGGGAAACCCTGCTGAACCGCCGTGGCACCACCTGGCGCAAGCTCAGCGAAGAGGTTCGTGATACAATCACTGCCCTTTCTGCCCACGATATCATGCTGGAAAACACCTCCATCATTAAACGCCCTGTAGTCGAGCACAACGGCGCAGTTTATGTTGGCTTTAACGCCGACGATTGGGCAACAACCATCAAGTAGCAACTATCATATAAACAGGAGCAATCACTGCATGAGCTTTGCATTCGGTATAGGAATCGGCAGCCAAAACAACCAGGGCGAATGGCTGGAAGTTTTTTACCAGCAACCGATTATCACACCGGAAACAGAGCTGATAGATGCAGTCGAAACTGCACTGAACTACAAGGGTGACAATCAGGCCATCCAGGCGACGGCTGAACAACTTACCCAGCTTGCCACTGCCCTGCGCCAGATCGGCGCCACAGAGCAGGCATTACTGGCAGAGAAGGCTGCCGGCAGCAAGCGCCCCGTGGTAGTGACCGTATTAGAAACAGATGGCGCTGCATCCAGCACTCCGGAGGTGTATCTCAAGCTGCATCTGATTTCCCATCGGCAGGTTAAGCCCCACGGTCTAAAACTTGACGGCATCTTTGGCCTTTTGCCGAATCTTGCCTGGACCAACGAAGGCGCGATTGATTTGAACGAACTGCCGGAGCGACAGCTCAAGGCTCGCCTTGAGGGACGCACTCTGGAAGTGAAATCCGTGGACAAGTTCCCACAAATGACTGACTACGTGGTACCAAGCGGCGTTCGTATTGCAGACACAGCAAGAGTGCGCCTTGGTGCCTATGTGGGCGAAGGCACTACCGTTATGCACGAAGGCTTCATCAACTTCAATGCCGGCACCGAAGGCACCAGCATGGTTGAGGGACGTATTTCTGCAGGCGTTATGGTAGGCAAAGGTTCTGACTTGGGCGGCGGCTGCTCCACCATGGGCACCCTTTCAGGCGGCGGCAACATGGTTATTTCCGTTGGTGAGAACTGCCTGATTGGCGCGAATGCAGGTATCGGCATTCCGCTGGGTGACCGCTGCACGGTTGAATCCGGCCTGTATGTTACAGCCGGCACCAAGGTTGCCTTACTCGATGGCAACAACGAGCTAGTGGAAGTTGTAAAAGCCCGTGACCTGGCCGGCAAGCCAGACTTGCTCTTCCGCCGAAACAGCCAATCCGGCGCTGTGGAATGCAAAACCAACCAATCCGCCATCGAGCTGAATGAAGAACTGCATGCAAACAACTAATTCTCCAACGCTCGATCTGGCCATCGACCTGATTAGCCGCCCTTCGGTATCTCCAGAAGACGCTGGCTGTCAGGAGCTGATGATGTCTCGCCTGGTTCCCCTGGGGTTTATCGGCGAACACATGCGCTTTGGCGATACGGATAACCTCTGGGCCCGAAAAGGCACCGAGGGTCCTGTACTGGCCTTTGCTGGTCATACTGATGTGGTGCCCACCGGGCCGGAAAAAAACTGGACCCACCCCCCATTTGATCCGGTTATAAAAGAGGGGTACCTCCATGGCCGTGGCGCGGCTGATATGAAAGGCAGCCTTGCGGCATTTGTTACTGCCTGCGAGCGCTTTGTAAGCGCCCATCCAGACCATCGTGGTTCCATTGCCCTGCTGATCACAAGTGACGAAGAAGGCCCTGCCCAAAACGGCACCGTAAAGGTAATCGAGGCACTCGAAGCCCGTTCAGAAAAAATGGACTGGTGCCTTATTGGAGAGCCATCGAGCACTAAGGAAGTAGGCGATGTAATCAAGAATGGGCGCCGCGGCTCCTTGCATGGCTACCTCACTGTGCATGGCACCCAAGGTCACGTGGCCTACCCGCACCTTGCAGAAAACGCCATTCATGCCGTTGCACCTGCTCTGCACACTTTGGCTAATGAGTTCTGGGACAACGGCAACGATTACTTTCCTCCCACAACCTTTCAGATCACAAAAGTGGAAGCCGGCACCGGCAGCAACATTATTCCCGGAGAGTGTCTGGTGCACTTCAACTTCCGTTACTGCACGGAGAACACTGCGGAAAGTCTTGAAGAAAGAGTTGTCGCTACGCTTGATCGGCACAACCTTAAATATGACCTGCAATGGCATCTCAGTGGCCGTCCGTTCCTTACAGACAAAGGCGCACTGGTCTCCGCCACGCAAAGTGCTATCCGCAATGTGACTGGGCGAGAAACCGAGCTTTCTACCTCAGGTGGCACGTCTGATGGGCGCTTCATAGCGCCTACCGGCGCACAGGTTTTAGAGCTGGGTCCGATCAATGCAACCATTCACAAGGTAAACGAGTGCGTGAAAGCTGATGATCTGGACACCCTCTCTCAAATCTATGAACAAATTCTGGTGGAATTACTCGCCTGAGCATCAGGTTCAAAACAAGCTGAAACCAAAAGGCCAGAGCACATGCTCTGGCCTTTTGGTTTTATGAGGTCGCATCTCGATGATCAATAATGCGGAGGTGGTGACTCTTCCTCTTCTCGTTTGATATTGGATGAAGAAACATCCTTTATCTGACTGTGCAGCAATCGTTTGGCATTCCAGAGTTCACGAATATCCATCTCCTGCTTTGCCAACTGCTCGCTCAGGGTATTGATAATGTCGTCCTGAAAGGCAAGCCGTGTTTCCAGTTCATCCAGTCTGTTTTGCAGGTCTTTTTGGCTCATCAGGTACTGAAACTCCATCAGATGAATCGTTCAAATAGATAGGGTACAAATTGCGGCCAGCGCGCTTTCAAATATAGTTCTGAGGCATTCGGCACAACAGTCGCTTGGTAAGCAGCAGGGATAATCTGTTATCATGCCGCTTTTGCCCGCCCGAGTTCCCGTTTTCTAGGAAGTCAGGTGGTAATCACTGGCCGGATAAACGATTTTACCCGATATCCGGTTTTTTATCGTCAGCGTTAATGAAAAATGGAGAATTCTCAGTCAATGCGTAATCCAGCCAAAGCGATCCTTGTTGCTATTCTGATCGCTATTCCCGCCCCATTTATCCTAGGCTTCCTGCTGGTCTCTTTTACCCCGGAGCTGTTCCAGATCCTTTCTCAGTCACAGAGCAATGAGTTGGCAACAAGCACGCCGTTCGTTCTCGGCAGCGCCCAGGGTATCGCAGCGTACGTAATCAGCTTAATTGTTTTTGGCATTGTCGGCTTTCTTGCCGTCACTATCGCAGCCAAACAGCCCGCGCGCGCCACTTCGAAGCGAGCCAGTTCACTATCACGGAGCCAGAGTTCTAACCAGAACTATGACGATGGTGAAGCCGACTACGACGACGATAGCCCAGAAGGCGACGAAGAAGGCACTGTGAAGTGGTTTAACGTTAAGAAGGGATTCGGCTTTATTGTCCGCGACAGCGGAGACGAGGTGTTTGTTCACTTCCGTGCCATTCGTGGAAGTGGCCGCCGAGTACTTCGCCAAGGCCAACTGGTTCGGTTCAGCGTTGTTGACGCCGACAAGGGCCTGCAAGCAGATAACGTTTCTATCCTGAGCGACTGAAATCTGATCTGATGCAAAAAAGGCAGCCTGCTATTATTTAGCGGCTGCCTTTTTTCGTTCTGGTTAATCCAGTTCCGGGACTCTCAGTTCCATACGACTAGTTGCTCACCGCGACTGTCCAGTCGCCACCACTTTTCGTCTTCCGCTGACTCGCCTTCTTTCCACTCTCCGGGGCTGCAACGGATTTCAGTGTCCATGGTTCGCCATGCGCTGCGTGCACACTCCAGATCGCTGTTCCAGGGTAGCTGCTCACCCTCTATAAGCAATGATGTGAACCGCTTTCCGAAAGCTTGGGGATAGAGCGTTATCTTCAGAAAAGCTTCCCCAAAAACAGCAGTGCCCTTGGTAACGGATGCAACATTATTGTCATCAAGCACCAACTGCTTTACATGGCTCTCAAGCCAATGATGAACGGCGCCTGCTTCCAGGTCACGAATGTAGATTTCCAGATCCTGCACTCGCAGATTCTCCATGGTGGTGGTCACAATGGAGCACATAGTGAACCGGCCCGGGCCGCGCTGCAAGCCAGCGTTCCAGTTCATGCCGCAAATCCTCCGCCGTTAACAGGCGCAAGGTTCCTGCAGCTTTGCGTTCGTGCCATGCCACTTCAGCAGCCGTACGCAACAAATGTAATTCCTCTAAAGATTGCTCGATCTCATCCAGCGGTTCTTGCCGCGCCATAGCAACAAGGCTCTGACGCCGGAGCGTGTCAGCCTGCCCGGAAAGCGCTACGGAGCCCACGGGGCCGCGCCGGGCAAACAGTTCCAATCGTGCCGCTGCCCGCTCAACCCACTGCAACATTCCACCGGGTGTACACACACATCGGCTGTGTCGGGAAGCAGCGAACTGTATCCCGGATAGAGAGAGCAGTATATTCCAGCGACGCTCTATATTTGCTTGATGGGCGACCAGGATGGCTTTTCGCTGCATCTCGCTGGGTAGTGGCATGTCACAGATCTCCAGCGTTCGACCAAGCAACTGCTCCAGAGTACGGCAAGGTTTTTCGTTGCCTTGTGACGTATCCGGCCCCAATAACACTAAAGGCCCTTGCCATCGCTGAACAAGCTCGGACGCAAGGCCCGAAGGACGATCCATCAATGCCAATAGATCCACTGGTGATACGTTATCAAGGACCAGGACCGGCCAAGGCTTCTTGGCATTCGCGGGAATGACCGCAAGCTCACTGGCCATTACCTCCGTTTCGCTACGCAGATCCATCTCAACATAAGGTTGTGCCAGCGATGATAACAGGGAACGCAGCCAAACAGACTTGCCCGCGCCACGTTCTCCTCTGACCCACACCACAACGCCCGGCGTTGCTGCAAGAGTAATAGCTACATCTTCTGCAAGTTCGATCCAATTCGCATCGGTAACCACCACCGGCGCTGTCTGCTCATCCTCAATACCAGGCCTTGCAGAACCCTCGCCATCACTATATTCATCACTCGATTCGGGCCACTGCGATACCAACTCAAGCACGGCAACATAGGCTTTTTCCTGCAAGCGCTCAGCATGTCTTGCGAGCACTTCAAGAAGCTGAGGCCAATCAAGCCAGGCAGGTGTACCAAAGGATTCTCGAGCCGTTGCCAGCCAGTAGATGAGCTGGGAGGAAAGCAGGCCTTCACCGCCTACTTCAGTCACTATGGGTTGTTCACACTGGACAGTACGGATCAGCTCATCCATATCCACGCCTGATCCGCGCAGAAAATAGCTTGCGGAGGGGCTGGACTCCAGTAATGCAAGCAGAAAGTCTTCAACCGTTATCACTGCGCCGCCACGGCGATCAACATCTTCGCGGGCATTCAGCAATGCAGTCTGACATTGGGGGGCGAGGCATCCTTGCCAATCTTCCATCAAACGTTTCCCTGTTTTATCGCATCATCCTGATGCATGAGGCGTTAGTTAAAACTAACCTTTAAAATCTTCACAATTCTATGGATGTTTCGGTTGATCTGCAATTCCGACGGGCATGCAGCACTCACCAACTGCCGGTATTCTCCATACTGACCCAAGGCTCTTTAGGCGCCAACGGCTCGCCTTTCTGCAGCAACTCTATGGAAATATTGTCTGGTGAGCGGATAAACGCCATGTAACCATCCCGGGGAGGACGGTTAATCGTAACGCCTCCAGCCTGCAGCTTCTCACAAAGCGCATATATATCATCCACCCGATAAGCCAGATGGCCAAAGTTACGGCCACCCGTGTACTCTTCCGGGTCCCAGTTATAGGTCAACTCCAGCGTGGGTGCCTTATGCTCACGCGCTTGAACTTCGTCCTTTGCCGCTGCGAGAAACACGAGCGTAAAACGCCCTTTCTCACTGTCTCTACGGTCGATCTCAACCATACCCAGCAAGTCACAAAAAAAATGCAGGGATTTCTCAAGATCCCCTACGCGGATCATCGTATGTAGGTACTGCATACTGCCTCCTTCCGTATCCTTTTGCTTCAAGCGGTGAACACTGCGCTTTGACTGGCACAGGGCTGCCGCATCTTTATTACCTCACAGTTTACGGTATTCTGGACGGATGGACGCAAACCTCAAGTCGGAACTGACTAGCCCTTACCAAACTCCAGCGATCAACCATCTCGCCTGGCTGTGCCAGGCACCGCAACTGATGCATTCGCCGATCATTTTTGAGCCTGCAGAGTATCTGCCTTCGAATTATCCTGACCTGCTTAAGCTCTGGGATGAATATCCTGAAGCTTCACCTCCGTTACTGAGAGAGCCGCCACAGCGCCGACTGGGATTCTATTTCGAACGGCTATATCAGATTTTGCTGGAAGACCTGCTCGGCTGGCCCATTCTGATGAAAAACCAACAGATACAATCTGCCGGGCACACCATCGGAGAGCTGGATTTCGTGGTGCACAGCCGTGCAGAAGACCGCATTGAACACCACGAAATTGCCATCAAGTTCTATCTTGGTGTGCCAGAGCCAAACGGAACAACCCTCTGGTACGGCCCCAATGCCAGAGACCGGCTGGACATAAAAACAACCAGCCTGCTCGAACAACAAAGCAGGCGCACATGGTTGCCTGAAACCATCGCAATGCTGTCGGAATATGGCATTACAGGACCGCTGACATCACGGATTTTCATGCCAGGATATTTGTTCTATCCCGATGCCTCGCAGGCAGTCACTCCGGATTATGTTCCCAGTGAGCATCTGCGTGGGCGGTGGATGTATGTGTCCCACGCAAAAGCATTAGACACGTCACATTGGGTTGTGCTCAACAAACCGCATTGGATTGGCGGCTGGTTTCAGCGCGAGAAGCCAGATGCTGAGCTTGCTATGGATGCTCTGATGCGCGTAGAAGACAGAGGCGTTCCGCAGCTGTTTGCCGTGCTGCGGGAAGATCAGCAGGCCGGCAATTGGAAAGAGATGGATCGGGTGTTTGTGGTGCCGGAGGGCTGGCCACTCGTTCGCTGACCACAAATCCATATACTTCTTTACCAAAACCTTTCAGATCGGCCAAGCTCCAACCGGTCGCTGTTTTCGGTATTCTTCCATGGAGATCTTACCCAATTGAGGCGTGAGTTTGCACCTGCGCTTACTCCAAGGATACTCGGTTTGTCGCTTCAGCCACTCAACCCCTTCGCCCTTTTTCCAAGCATCTATATCCAGGTCACGCCAGAAGCGGGGGTTGCGGCCGGTTTGCTTATCATGTTCCGCAGTGACCGGATCCAGGTGCCGGAAGGGTTCCAACCTAGGTACATCGGGCAGAGGCCGGGATACATCCATATAGGTCTGGAGCACATCCCAGAGTGCCAGCACCTCAGACTTGCTGGATTCGATGGAGCTGAAGGCGGTGTTGTGGAACGATTTTTGAGTATAACGATGCAGAAAAATGAGCCGATAAAACACTCCACTTTGCTGGATCACTCGATCCACGTAGGCATCGAATTCCACGAACGGGGCCTCGAAATGCCGCCCTCCTCCCAGAGCCATGCGAACCTGGCCGGTGGTGCGGTTAAACTCGCTGCAGCCGTCCTCCAAAGTTTTATCCAGCTTTTTGTTGATGGTTTTCTCAAAGGGCTTCAGAACGAAGCCCATGCCGGTGCTCATAAGCCAGTTGGTGGTTACTGGCGTTGCCCAGATCGCAAAAGCAAACCACGAAAGCGATAATATTCCCCCGATAATTACTAAAATCTCGGAAGCAATGTTCAGGTTGTCGTTTGCCGTAATGAGCCCCCAGCCCACAACTGCGATACCGCTGAACCACAAGAAAAAGACCCAAATCACCGGAAACAACAAAACCAAAAACTTGAGGCCCAATTTTTCATTCAGAAATCGAATCCGCTGATGGTCCCACCACCAATCTTTAGAAGTGAATTCCGGGTCGGTTTTTTCGTAATCCTGAAGCGTTTCAGCGTCTTGAATTGTACCCTGATAGGGGATAATGCCCGCATAGCTGCCAACTGGCTGAAGCTCTTCGCCGATACGCGTGCGTTCTTTTGGCGATTTCGGAAGAGGACTAATTTCCATGGCCCGAAACGCCTTATCCGTGATGTCGGGCATCGGTTTTAGCTCGCTCATACCGGTGTTTTTCAAGATAGATCGCCCTGACTAGCCTTCCTTGCCTGGAAGCGCTTCCATACCCATCAACCAGAAGCGTCAACACTCTGTAACTGAACAGCACCACCGCTCAGTGCTGAACTCATGATTGCAGAAATCAAAATAAATGGAATCGCCACGAAATAAGTAGGGAATCCGGCATCACCAAACATATTGATCAGCGCTACCACACCAACCGTTGCCGCCCCAATGGTGAGTATTAAAACCGATACTTTTGCTTTTAGCTCTGATTCGGCATCCACTTTAATCTTGACCAGTACCCCACACTGGGAACATTCAACAGGCTCGGATTTCCCAAGCAATTCCATCTGATCTGCCGTAAGTTGATTCCTACCATCGCAGGCTGTGCATGTCGCTTCTACACAATCACTCATTTTCACCATCCCTGGAGTTGAATTATTTTTTAATCTTTGTCTACTGTATTGATTCGTGTGTCACCGCTGAGCCCCCTCTGCCTGGCAAGCCTCTCAGGCTCTGCGCCTGCCTTGGTTAGCTTCCTGGCCGCAATGTCAGGCCACTAAGGGGCTCTTTGTCTCAAATTGGCCAAGACCCATCAGGGCGTTTCTGGCGATACTCTTCCATCGTAATTCTGCCCAGTTGGGGTGTCAGTTTGCACGCCCTACTATCCCACGGATACTCTCGTTGGCGCCTAAGCACCTCCTGTCCCTCACCGGTTTTCCATTCCTCCAGGTTCAAGTCACGCCAGTAGCGGGGGTTACGGCCAGTTTGCTTATCATGTTCAGCAGTAACCGGATCTAGGTGACGAAAGGGTTCCAGGCGCGGTGTATCTGGCAAGGGCTGAGTCACATCCATGTAGCGCTGAAGCATATCCCACAGAGCCAAAACTTCGTGCTTTTCTGCTTCAATGGTGCTGAAGGCAGTCTTGTTGAAGGTTTTCTGGGTGTAGCGGTGTACCAACATGAGTCGATAGAAGATACCGCCTTGTTGAACAACCCGCTCAACATAGGCATCAAACTCCACTAAAGGCGCCTCGAAGAAACGTTTTCGCCCGAGAGCAATGCGCACCTGACCAGTGAGTCGGTTGAATTCACTGCAGCCATCTTCGAGGGTGTCGTCCAGCTTCTTGTTGATGGCTTTTTCGAAGGGTTTGAGAAAAAAGCTGAGACCAGTGCTCATTATCCAGTTGGTGGTGGGAGGGATTATCCAAAATGCAAAAAACATCCACGCAAATACAATAACCAACCCAAGCACACCAACTAAAAGCCCGGGAAGATCGTACCACCCAGATAACAGGGTGATTCCCCAAACAATTGAAGCCAAGCCTCCAAATAGAAGCAAAAAAATCCACGTGAATGGCAAGAGCAGGACCAAAAATTTAAATCCTAACTTGCCATTCAGAAATCGAATTTTCTGGTGATCCCACCACCAATCCTTATCTTTGAATTCAGGATCTTTTCTTTCCTGATCCTGCAGGGTCTCAATATCTTGGATAGTTCCATGGTATGGAATAAGCCTAGCGTAAGTGCCAACGGGCTGCAGCTCTTCGCCGATACGGGTGCGCTTGGTCTGGTTTTGTGGCAACGGCCCTATAGCAGTTGCCCTGAAGGCCGTGCCTACATATTCAGAGACAGCTTTTGGGGCACTCATGCGGTTACCTCGGTGAAAAACCAGTATGGCGACTTTGGCTGAGCGTATGGATCCAAGATAGCCCGCTCCTTAGGTGGTGGATTGCTGTGCAGGGCCGAATTATATGGTTCATAATATTCATACACTGGTGCGGGAAATATGATCGGCCCTAATTCGGTATCTAAAGTAACCTGAAGTCCAACTCGAACCCGTGTCTTCACTGACTCTTGATAAAGCAAACTACGATATTCACGATCTTGAAGCTCGCGTTTTACAAGAAACCGAACAGCAGATAGATGTGGCAGTGACTGTCGAGCCACGACTTTCTTCAACGGTGTGGTTTTTACGAGTTGAGTACTGCTAACGGGCGCAATAGAGCCCGGAGCAACGATGCTTGTATTTGAGGATTGATAGGCGACTTCCTGAACAACCAAGTTGAAAGGGGTCACAGGTATGCCTGCGTTACACTCATACCCACGATAGAGGTTCAACCGGCTGACCAAAGGGAACTTTACTGTTACCACGTAATCATCAGATTTGGGTGTGTAACTAGGGGGTGATAATGCAGAATCCGGTTCAATATCTGCATACTTTTGCGCAGTAATCTCAATCGGTGAAAGAAGAGAAAGCAGTTGACTGTAATAGGCTTGATCGTCGTGCCCAACCATTAAGTCGTCAGGATACGTACCCCACGGACCTCGCTTGAGGAGTTTTTCGAACACATCATCTGCAACAGCAGAGGCATACAAACCACCGCCAATCACCATCGTCATGCCAAGGATTGCCCACCCCCAGCCAGGTATGGCGAGCAAAGTGCCAAAAAGTGGCTGAGCCACAAAAATCAAGCCACCTATTAATGCTATGGCGTGGCCCGTGGCGGCATCCAAATCCTGCTGTGACAAACTGATTCGCAATTCCCAGGCGCTCACAACAACATTGATAGCACTTGCAACAAAACTCGCCAAGCCTACAGTACGAACCAAGGTAGAAGCATTCAAGCTTTTTAACCTACTACCAATAAAAATCCAGTTTTTCATATCGAACAGTGGTCGAGTAGAAAATTTGTAAAGACGACGCTGGTTAGTTAAGTCGCTTCCCATCACAACGCTCAATTTCATGGACGCTGCGAAGAGATCCACGCCAGCACCCGCCAGCAACTTCGTGGTTGCTAGGGGCATGTTCCCATTACGTGAATCTTGGGCTCGACCATAATTTTGCAGTTCTATAAAAACATTAAACGCCGCCAAAATCACCAGCCCCCGGGACACAGCTGGCCCATCCACAACTTTCCCGACACGCTTAGCAAAATCCACCTTCAACAGGCTAAGCTTCTGGGCTTCGGAGTGCGCATCGGGCGCAAAGAACACCATGGTTCCACCAGCTACCTTATTAACAGCTTCCTCCAAAGCATCAGCGGCTCGTGTGGGGCTGCTTGATGCAATTACCTCATCAGAACTGTCCAATAGATCCGCATACAAATAGTCTTTTTTTCGTGTGAGCACGCCTTCTGTGTGGTCAAAATCATTTAATCCCCGGTCGAGCCCATTTCCTTTCACACCTAGAATTGAACCGCTGATAAGAGCTCCAGCCCGGTCCATCACCTTAATACTTTTCAGCTCGGGATCAGTTAAAGCAAGGTTCGATGAAACGGCCTGCATAACTCTTTGCAATTCGACCTGCTGAATTTCTCCCACTTCCATCAGACGCTTACATACTGCCAATATCGCGGAACTCCACTCTGACAAAGCACCGGATACTAACCCTCCAACTTTTCCCGCATTGGAAATATCCTTAATAACGCTATCACCGCTTTCTGTTTTCTCTTGCAGCTGCTTCTCCAGATAGACTAATGACTGCGTATTCAGGCGGTTTAGCAGCGCCTCATCAATCTCGACGCCCCCATCAGCAAGCGCTCGCAAGCGTTCATAAGGAGACGGCATCTCGCCCTTCTCATCAGTTGAACTCTCAGAATCAGGTTGCGGTGACCAATCAGCTAGAAAACTTCCCTTGAGTATCCATTGTTTTAATCCGGTTAAGACCTCGACATCACTGCTTGCACCTTGAGCTTTAAGCACGCCGGGGATCTGCTGCAAGACATTGAGTTTATCCGCCACCAACAAATAGGCTTCACAGATCGCATGATCACTGCATGTCCGGTAATCTTCAAAAATTGGATCAAGCCCCCCTATCTTGATCGTGGCTATCAGGTCTTCGGCGTGCTGCTCAATGATGCGAATGGCATGATTCTTTTCAGACGTGTGCAACACTTCATCTAACTTCTGCCGGTCTATGGCTTCTGCATACTTTGCCAATGATGGTTTTTTACCACCTGCTTGCGGATCAAAAACCGCCTGCCGGATCAGCATTGCAGAATGAACCATCGGGTTTTTCTGAATAGACACATCAATCGCATCAAGATAATGCAAAGCCAAATGCAACTGAGCAAGCGAATGCCGCAGCTTGAAAAGCGGGTCTGGCAAGGCAATGCAAGCTAGCCCTTTCTGCCCTCTCAGGTCGGCCAGCCGGTCTTTGTCGGGATCACAGCTAATATCAAGCTCTACGGGCTGCCCACCTTCTTCCTGAGCTTCACGCAAGCGGGCGGCTAGTTTTACACAGAGTTCGGAATCCGATGGAGTTTCGAAGGCTGGCGTAAAATCTCGCGGATTTTCCAGCATTAGCTCAACGCCGAGATCCCTTGCCCGCAGCTCCGGTAGATCCTCAACCCTGGAAGCCGGAAACCCGGTCTTGAAGCTGATGCCCTCTGCGGCAGTTACAGCCCAGGCATGGCCAATGCCTGTTGTGCGGGCATTCCTGGCCTTATCATCGGCCTCCAGCTTCTGGATATAGCTCCAGTCCCATTGCACCTCACTGTACGCCATGCGGAAGTCGTGCATAACCGCTTGCCCTTGCAGGAATACGGGTACGAGTACATCGTCGAACCATTCACCTTCCGCTGGGCGCTCAACCCGTAAGTTACTCTCCGGGTTATCAATTTCATTCCGGGCAGCCGTGAGATCAACATCACTCACTTTTGAATCTGGCCCGATCTCCAGCTCACGCCACAAACTGCCTCGGCGAAACACATATAAGTAGCCTGGCCGGAGCATCGCAACAGCCTTGCCTTGATAGACTGGGGCTCCATAACCTGTAGAGACAGGAAGTGCGCTTTCGATTTCTGCCAGGGGTTTAATCCTTAACAGGGTGTTCTCCTGATGGTCTTCCCGTTCAATATTCGAACGGGCATTTTTCAGAAGCGGAATAGTAATCTGCCCCCCTTCCCGCTTGTTGATTGTGAGCACCAGGTCATGGGGATTACTGTCGTCGTATTCTGCTTTACGACGAACTGAACGTTCCCTGGATTCATCGGTAAAAGTTACAGTACCTGTCACGCTTTGCCCCCTTCTGAAGAATCCTTGATAACCTCAACTGCTCCCCCGCTGTTATGCCCACCAATCACATCAACGATCAGCTTTCGATCTGTGCCCGGCAACTGATCAACCTCCATTTGGTCAGGAGAGGCATTTTTGCGTTGGCCCACCATCGCCAGTTCCGGCGGCTGTAGCATTGCCGCACCATCTATACCAAGTACTGCTGGGAGTTCCGGAGTAACGACCGCCTGCCCTGAGCCACTCCCCGGCGCCCCACCCGAATTGATCTTGATCCCCGGCCCACTCAGCGTTACGCCACTGGGATCCAGCTTGATAAAGCTGCCACCGCCAGAAATGGTAATTTCGGCACCGGCATCCAAAACCACTTTGGCACCGGCTTTATGGTGAACTTCACTCCCGGCTTCGCAGAGGGTGGCGCTGCCGGATTTCTGGTGCAGGGTGCCGCCGATGGTCTGGCTGCAGTCGGCTCCGATGGTTTGGCGCTTTTCGCCGTCCACCGTGAGGTGGTCGTTGCTCTTTACGTGGCTGAAGCGGTCGTTCTCGACGGTCAGGTGGCTGTCGTTTTTGATGACTTCGGTACGGTTGTTTTCCGTGAGCAGATCCAGGTCTTTCTGGGCGTGGATGTAGATCTGTTCTTTATCCGCTTCATCCTCAAACCGCAGTTCGTTGCTGCCCTCGCCCTTGTGGGTCTGGGTTTTCAGGGTGGTGCGGGTTTTGTGTTCCGGCAGCGGGTAAGGCGGCGTGTTAGTCGCATGATAAGTGCGGCCGGTAATAATGGGCTGATCCGGGTCGCCATCGAGGAAGGAGACAATCACTTCGTTGCCGATTCTGGGCAGGGCCATAAAGCCATACTGGCCGCCGGCCCAGCCTTGGCTGACTCTTAACCAGGCGCTGCTGTGTTCGTCGTTCTTGCTGTATCTGTCCCAGGGGAAGCGCACTTTTACCCGGCCAAATTCGTCGCAGTGAATTTCTTCCCCTTCCGGGCCGGTCACTATGGCGATTTGTGGGCCGTCCATGAGTGGGCGATGGCTAACCGTTGGCCGCCAGGTTTTGTCGGCGGGTACGGCACTGAAGGTGTTGTGGTAGGTAGTGGGGCCAGAACCGCTCTCTTCTTCCATGGCCTGGGGCTGTTTGCCGGTGTGTGTGACGGCAGTCAGTAGCCAGTCCCGATTCAGTTTGGAGTTGTCGTGTTCGGTGAGTTCGGTTTTGGCACCGCAAGTGAAGTCGGGGCGGTTGCTCTCGCCATTGGCGGTGCTGGCGTCGTTTCTTAGGGCGTCGAGCCTGGCTTCGGTAAACGGCTGGCCGCTGGCATCGGCTTTGAAACGGCCGGGGTAGTCAAAGTGCTGGTAATCCTGCCGTTGGTTGGCACTGGCGGCACTGTGTTCGTGCATCAGGGCGTAGGCGGGATTTTTGAAGGTGTAGTCTTTGGTGGCTACAGACGCGGCGCGAACCCGCTCTTCGTAGCGGAAGCGGAATACGGCGGATTGCTTGGTACTTCCGCCGGCTTTGCCGTTGTATTCGGCAGTACCCAGCCTTGGTGCATCGCCGTGGTGGTCGGCAATAATCAGGCCGGGTTGTTCGCTGCCATCTACGCTGCCGTGCTGATAACTGTAGTGCCAACCTTCTTCGGCAGCCAATCGCCCGATAAAGGCCAAATCGCTTTCCCGGTGCTGTACGCAGTATTCCCGTTCCTGAGGTGCGCGTTTCAGATCAAATACGGAGTCCACAATGCCCCGCTCTTCCAACAGGGTGCGCACAATGGTGTCTGTGGCTTGGGTCTGGAAGATGCGGCTGTTGTGCATCAGCCCCAAGCGCCATACAGGCGGCTCGATAACAATCTCATAGCGGGTGCGGCGGTGGCCGGAATCGCCCCGGGCGAATTCGTTGACCACGCCGGTGAAGCGGCGAAGAGGCATGCCGTCCTGCCACACCACCAGATCGACTGGCTGCTCCAGAACTTCGGATGCATCAATATCCGGGTCGGTGCTGGCCAGTTCAAGGCGGCCGTGAAAAAGCTCGGACAGCCGTTCCGTCAGCGTAAAGCCAACAACGGAAAATAGATCAGTGGGGAGTTCGCCAACACGGGCGGTAAACTGCAGTCCGCTTGCCTGGGGCATGTCTTCTATCCCTGAAGATTGGTGTGTTATTCATGCTCATCCTGAGCCGGTGCCCGATTATACCCACCACGTTTGTGAATGTAACCCCACTGCACCGGAGCGCTTCAAGCATGAGAGCTTGACCACAACTCTATTCTGCGCCACCCTAATCTGGTTTCGTTACGCAACCTAAGTAGCAAAATAGCTACTGCATATCTCAAACTTGGCGGCGTACCCCACCACAGCAAGGAGAAACACCATGAGCCAATACCAAAATCGCGCCATTGTGCTGAAACAGCGTCCCAACGGCGAAATTCAGGAGGGCGATCTGGCAATGGAAGAGCGCCCGGTGCGTAAGCCCGAAGAGGGCGAAGTGGTTGCACAGGTGTTATGGCTTTCGCTGGACCCGTATATGCGCCCGCGAATGAACGATGCGAAAGGCTATATGGATCCCATTGCGATAGACGACCCCATTGTGGGCGAAAGCGTGGCCCGGATTGTTGAGTCCCGGTCAGACAAGCTCAAAGTGGGCGACCTGGTTACCTGCTATTCCGGCTGGCAGGAGTATGTCACCTTCCCCGCAGATGCGCCGATGGTGTACAAAATCGATCAAAAAGAGGGCGTTCCGCTGCAAACCTATCTAGGTGTCGCAGGCATGCCAGGTCGCACCGGCTACTGCGGTTTAACCTACTTGGGTAAACCGAAATCCGGCGAGACGGTGGTAGTCTCCGCAGCTTCTGGCCCCGTGGGCACAGTAGTTGGTCAAACCGCCAAACTTGCGGGTTGCCGCGTGGTGGGTGTTGCCGGTGGGTCAGAGAAGTGCCGCTATGTGGTAGACGAGCTGGGCTTCGATGCCTGCGTAGACTACAAAGCGGGCAACCTGGAAGCCGACCTGAAAGCCGCCTGCCCCGACGGTATCGATATTTATTATGAAAACGTAGGTGGTGACGTAACCAGAGCCGTTGCGCCACTACTGAACCCCGGAGCGCGGGTGCCCATTTGCGGTTTCGTCTCGGCTTACAACGCCAAGAGCACAGATAAGGTAGAGACACCGTTTGATATTCTCAAGCGCCTCGACCCGGTTCCGGAACACCGTTTCTTTCTGGTAACTGAGTGGCAGGACAAACACCAGGAAATTACCGACATTCTCACCAACCGCATTGCCTCAGGCCAGCTCAAGTACCGCGAAACGGTTGCTGAAGGCCTCGAAAACGCTGTTGAGGCATTCAAAGGCATGCTGAAGGGCAAGAATTTCGGCAAGCAGCTGGTGCACATCGCCGATTAAAGTAACCGGCGTATAACGCCGGGAAGGCTACTCCCCTATTTGGAGAAGTACCTTCCCGGTATTTTTGTTGGCTTCCACATAGGCCATGGCGTCTTCAACCTGCTCAATGGGCCAGGCACTGTCAATCACCGGCTCAATCTGCCCGGCAACCAGCAACGGCCAAACATGGCGATACAAATCTTGCATTACACGCTCCTTATCCGCGACTGAACGGGAACGCAGAGTCGAGCCGATCAGCTTGTGGCGCTTCATAAGCATGAGGCCCAGATCGACTTCCGAAAAACGTCCTCCCAGAAGACCGATCAGAACAATGCGGCCATCAGCACTCAGGACCTTCTGATCATCCTTAATGTAGCCACCACCAACCGGGTCCAGCACCATGTCTACGCCGCCCCAGCTTTTCACCGCATCCACAAACGACCCGTTCTTGCGGTTCCAGGTGCCCGTTGCTCCCAGCTTACGGCACACTTCCAGCTTGTCGTCGTCACCTGCAGTGGCAAACACCGGATTACCAAACGCTGTTGCTATCTGAATAACTGTGGTACCCAGGCCGCTTCCTGCCGCGTGCAGCAATACACGCTCACCGGGCCTGAGGTCGGCTTCCTGATATAGGTTCAACCAAGCCGTCGCAAACACCTCCGGAAGCGCTGCGGCTTTTTGCAACGAATACCCCTTGGGTATGGGCAACACCTGAGCTGCGGGAACCAACACCTTGGTTGCGTAGCCTCCCCCCGTCAGAAGCGCACAAACTTCGTCGCCCACTTCAAAGCCCGTTACGGCTTCGCCTATGGCTGCAATACGGCCGCTGACTTCCAGCCCTAGAATTTCCGATGCTCCGGGAGGTGGAGGATAAACGCCCGCCCGCTGAGACAAATCAGCCCGGTTAACGGCAGTCCAGACAACATCGATTTCTACGTGGTTTGCAGGCAACTCATCGAAGCTCGCATAGTCTTCCCACACCAGGGAATCACCGACTATCTTGATTGCTTTCATCATGTATCGAATCTCGGCACTCGTGGGTGTCCAGCTATTGAATATCCAGCTATAAATCGCGTGACTTATCAGGATACCCCATGTGGATGGGTGGTTCGACTTTGAAGCTAAGGGAATGCGATTCCGATACGTTTATCACCACATCCGCGTGGGCGGGCATTTCCGCATGGGCTGCTCTGGTTATCCGCTCATAGTGCATAATAAACCGTGCGATTTCATCATCACTCATAACCTGCAACTGCTTCGATTTATCAGTAGCTGCAACTGCTGTCCTAATTCGCACTGCCAGTTTGTGTTCCTGCAAGATACGCCATTCCAGAACGCTTTCCATGGAGGGCGCTTTAAGCATAATCAGGCTATCCAGCTGTCTAAAAAAATTCTTATAAGTAGTACTCAGGCACTGATTCACGTAGTCGCGCCATACTCCCTTCGAGTCTTCTTGCTCCTCCAATAAATTCACCGGAGCTATAAGTGCCTCCTTGCTTTGCGCCCGAGCTCCCACACACCAACCTTCCAGCAAAATGACAGCCGGCCTGCCTTTGAATACTGGCCAATCACCTGCTGGCGCCCTGTCATCTATTGATTTATCGAACGCAGGGATGGCCGTTTCATCCCCCGGCAGGGCTGAGCGGAGCTGATCTACTACCCGCAGGCCAAGCTCAAGATCGTGTGTACCCGGCACCCCACGGGTTAGCAGTAATGGGTGCACTTGCTCCGCAAGCTCCCAACGCTCTGCTCTGGTAAGGTAGATGTCATCAAGAGAGAAGCTGGCTGTAGGGCAACTCCAGTGTTTTGAGAGCAGCTCCCTCATAAACAGGGCCAGGGTAGATTTGCCAGTTCCCTGTGCACCGTGAATGCCTACAACAAGCGTTCGTTGCGCCGACTTATGGAGCTGCAAGACGTAATACACTAAGGGCGCAATAATCTGCTGCACCGTGTTGGCGTAGCTTTTAGGTAGACCTTCCTGGTCGATTAAAGTGGCGATAGTATTTTCGAGCGCATTCACAAGCAGAGCTGATTCCCGGTGTTAGTTGGTGGTTTGCAAGCATCCTTGTCGATTTGGAGTATAGGCCTTTTATGAGCAGCAATAGTTTTCGTGTAGAGCATCGCTACCTGGAACTCCCCGACAGCTTCTACACCCGCGTTCAGCCCACTCCGTTAAAAGACGCCAAAATGGCGTGTTTCAACCACAAGCTGGCGCAGGAAATGGGCTTCCACGCTACCAACGAAGCCGACTGGGCAAAAATCGGGGGCGGTGCAGAGCTGCTTGAAGGCATGGACCCGGTTGCCATGAAATATACCGGCCACCAGTTTGGTATGTACAACCCGGATTTAGGTGATGGCCGCGGGCTGCTGTTGTGGGAGACCATAGGCCCCGATGGCCGCCGATGGGATTGGCACCTTAAAGGCGCAGGAACAACCCCCTACTCCCGCTTTGGCGATGGCCGCGCGGTTCTTCGCTCTACCATTCGGGAATATCTGTGCAGCGAAGCCATGCATGGGCTTGGCATTCCAACGACCCGCGCCCTGTTTATGGTCAGCGCCCGGGATCCGATTCGCAGAGAATCCATCGAAACCGCCGCTGCACTGGTGCGAGTCGCCCAGAGCCACATCCGGTTTGGCCACTTCGAGTTTGCAGCGCACCATGAAGGCCCGGAAGCGGTAAAAACCCTTCTGGAACACGTCATATCCCTGCACTTCCCACACCTGATTCAACTACCCGAGGAAGAACGCCATGCACACTGGTTTGAAGAAGTGGTGGGGCGTACTGCAAGACTGATCGCAGACTGGCAAGCAGTAGGCTTCTGCCACGGCGTGATGAACAGCGACAACATGTCCATCATCGGCGACACCTTCGATTACGGGCCTTTCGCGTTTCTGGACGATTTTGATGCCGGTTACATCAGCAATCACACTGACCAGGGCGGTCGATATGCCTATAACCGCCAGCCACAAGTCGGCTTTGCCAACTGCCAGTATCTTGCCAATGCGCTGCTACCGGTGATGGACGAAGATACCATCCGAAAAGGGCTACAGCGGTATGAAGCCGCGTACAACGGGCGCTTCTTACAGAACATGCGGGAAAAGCTCGGCCTGGCCCAGGAAGACGAAGGCGATCTCAGCCTGGTAATGGACACCTTCAGCATGCTCAACGAACACCATGCCGACTACACAACCTTCTTTCGCGCTCTCTCAAACCTGTATGACCACGGCCATGCGCCATTGCGGGATTTGTTTGTGGATCGCCAAGTAGCTGATGAATGGCTCGCACGTTATGCGGAACGGCTTGAGAAAGAAACGCGCGCCCGGGATGAGCGGGAATATGAGATGCGCAGGGTGAATCCAAAATACATTTTGCGGAACTACCTGGCGCAGAAAGTGATTCTGGAAGCTCAAAATGGCGATTTTGAACCCATGAAGGAATTGCTTAAGGTTCTGGAAAGGCCCTTCGACGAGCAGCCGGGTTATGAAAAGTACGCTGCGCTGCCACCGGACTGGGGCAAACACATGAACATCAGCTGTTCGAGTTAACGGCGGAGAAATTAGGAAGGGAGAGCCGAGGGCCAGATGGTGAAACCTGACCCTCGACTTTATAGCTCAGCTAACGTCAGATGGCTTTCGCAGCAATAATCTTCTCTTGCCATTCCACCGGGCCAGTCTGATGAACCGACGTACCCTTGGAATCCACCGCCACAGTTACCGGCATGTCTTCCACGTCAAACTCGTAAATAGCCTCCATACCCAGTTCCGGGAAGGCGACCACTTCGGCATGCTTGATGGCCTTGGAGACCAGGTAAGCAGAGCCACCCACAGCCATCAGGTACACCGCGCCGAATTCCTTGATGGCATCGATAGCTACCTGACCACGCTCAGCCTTACCAATCATGCCGGTGAGGCCAGTCTTCTCCAGCATGGTATGAGTAAACTTATCCATGCGGGTTGCAGTAGTGGGGCCTGCAGGACCAACCACTTCTTCACGTACAGGATCAACCGGGCCCACGTAATAGATGAAGCGGCCTTTCAGATCCACCGGCAGTTCTTCGCCAGCGTTGATCATATCCACCATCTTCTTGTGGGCTGCGTCGCGACCGGTCAGCATCTTGCCAGACAACAAAACGGTTTCACCCGGCTGCCACTCTTTTACTTCTTCCGGTGTAATGGTGTTCAGGTTCACCCGGCGCACGCCCTCACCTACTTCCCAAGTGATTTCCGGCCAGTCTTCCAGGCTCGGAGGTGTTTGCAAAGAGGGGCCGGTGCCATCCAGAGTGAAGTGCGCGTGTCGAGTCGCCGCGCAGTTCGGAATAATCGCAACCGGTTTGTTTGCTGCGTGAGTCGGGTAATCTTTTACCTTCACATCCAGCACAGTCGTCAGGCCACCCAGGCCTTGAGCACCGATACCAAGGTCGTTCACCTTATCGAACAGCTCGAGGCGCAGTTCTTCAGCGCGATTGGAGGCACCACGTGCCTGCAGATCGTGGATATCGATTGGGTCCAGCAGGGATTCCTTTGCCAGCTGCATGGCCTTCTCAGCCGTACCACCAATACCAATACCCAGCATACCAGGTGGGCACCAGCCAGCACCCATTTGAGGCACCATTTTCAGAACCCAATCCACTACCGAGTCGGACGGATTCAGCATGGCGAACTTCGACTTGGCTTCAGAGCCACCGCCCTTGGCTGCCACATGAACTTCAACCGTGTCGCCGGGAACCATTTTGTAGTGAATGATTGCAGGCGTGTTGTCGCCAGTGTTCTGACGCTTGCCATCCGGGTCTGCAAGAATCGATGCCCGCAGTACGTTGTCCGGATTGGCATAGGCGCGGCGCACGCCTTCGTTGATTACATCGTCCAGTGGCATCTCGCAGTCCCACTGAACATTCATGCCGATATTGACGAACACGGTCACAATGCCTGTGTCCTGGCACAGCGGGCGATGCCCCTGAGCACACATGCGCGAGTTAATCAGAATTTGCGCCATGGCATCCTTGGCCGCCTGGGACTCTTCCTTCTGGTAAGCCTCATGCACCGCGTCAATAAAATCTTTCGGGTGATAGTAAGAAATGAACTGCAGCGCGTCCGCTACGCTTTCAATCAGGTCATCCTGGCGGATTACGGTGGTCATAGGCGCCTCATCAGGTTGGTATCGTTATGATCGGATCGTCAAAAAACAGGAGGCATAGTTTACCAGAAATTCGCGAGCGCGAGGGATTGGGCAAAAGGCAAAGCTTTTATCTTAACAATCACCTGAAAAAAGGTATCATCCTAACCAAATGACAAAAACCACTTCAGGAAGCACCCCAGGAGAGACAGTGACAGACTTTGTTCAATCCGAAATCAACAACAAGATTTTGACTGTTCGCATTAACCGCCCGGAGCGCAAAAACGCTCTTACTCACGCCATGTACACGACACTGGGCGATGCGCTTGAGCAAGCCGAATCCGATGACGGCCTTCGCTGCGTACTATTTACTGGCAGTGAAGACTGTTTTACCGCCGGCAACGACCTCAGTGATTTCGCCAGCGGATTGAAAGGCAGCTTCAGAGAAACGCCTGTAGGCCGCTTCCTGATGTTGCTGGCCAAAGCGACAAAGCCAGTCGTGGCATCTGTAAATGGCCCAGCCGTAGGCATTGGCACCACTATGCTTTTGCATTGCGATTTCGTCTTCGCAGGCACTAACGCTCGCTTCCAGATGCCCTTTGCAAACCTGGGCCTGTGCCCTGAGGGTGGCTCAAGCCTTTTACTTCCTTCCTGGGTCGGCCGGGTACGGGCAGCCGAGCTATTGATGCTGGGCGGAGCCTTCACCGCGGAAGACGCCTATCGGCTGGGACTGATTAATAGAGTGTGCGATCCCTCCGACACCGAGAAAGCCGCGCTGGAAACTTGTGAAAAGCTCGTCAACCAGGCACCAGCTGCCATTCGGGCAACGAAAATGCTTCTCAACAAGCCCATCCAACAGGAACTTGAGGCAACCATGCTGGCCGAAGGCGAACTGTTTTCAGCTCGCCTGAAATCACCAGAAGCTGCAGAAGCCTTCGGAGCCTTCATGCAAAAGCGCAAACCGGACTTCTCACGTTTTAAATAATCCTCTCGCCCGCCAGTTATCTTGCTCTGGCGGGCATTTGCTACATTTTGTAAAAACCCCCGGATATCGTCAGCTTGGGCTCGACAAACGTCGTGCAGCCATCTATTTTTCATAAAGGCCAAGTTCCCCTTTGTGCGAGGAGGATCCAAACAGCAAGAATCACACTTTTGGCTGATCAACACGCGCTTTAGTGTCGCTATAGTCATAGATATAGAAATTGGCTTAAAGCGCTGGCTACAATTTCAGACAACCGTTTATGCAGAACAGGCCACTGACATCGGGTTTACCGCTTCAGACCGGCCCCGTTAGTTGCCGAACATAACGATACAACAACAGGAAAAGGTTCCACCCATGTTCAAGAAAACTCTAATAAGTCTTGCCGTGGCGTCTTCCCTTGGGCTAACAGGCTGCCTCAGCGGCGGTGACGAAGGGGCGAATGCTAATCCGGATTATCCGATCAGTCAGGATAAATTCACAGCTGAATTCGAGGCAAAGTTTGCGGGCAAAGTTTACCCATTGTTTGACCCCGTACCTGCCGTTTCACAACTGCCAATCCCCAATGACCTGATCTACGCTAAAGCGTCGGGAGATAAAGGGTTGCCGGCCGACGGCTCCTACTCTGTCAGCAATCCAGATGACAACCCTGTTATTGCTGCGCTAAATGGCCTGAGCGGATCTTCAACTGTTGCTCCGATAGATATCCAGTTGAGCGGTAAGCTTGAGGCTACTGATCCTGCCGTGCTAGCTGGCAACGTATTTTTAATCGAAACCAAGTATGCCAGCGGAGAACCCCTGCGCGGGCTATCAGCTTCCGAGCCGGCAACTGTTTCTCGAATGTCGGTTCCGGGGCTTCCTGGTGGAGTTATTGGGGTCGACATAGAGATCAAAGAGCTCAAAACGGAAGAAGGCACCCTTACCGACTTTATCCGGATCTCACCAAAAGAACCCCTAAAGCCCAACACCCGCTATATTGTTGTGATCAAGAAAGGCCTGAATGCTGCAGATGGGAACCCAATTGTAAGCTCTCCAAGGTATACGGTGCTCAAGGATAACGAATTCCCTGATCCCAATTACCCGGAAATCAACAGTGACAACACAACCGTTGGGCCTGGTCTTGATCCGGTCGTTAACCTTATCAACAAGCTGTGGGAACCCATTGCTGAAAAAACTGTAGCGCCTAATCGTGCTGACATTGCACTTGCCTACAGCTTTACAACATCAAACGATGAAAAAGTACTGACTTACATGGCCAACCCGGCCAAATGGTTCGAGGATCAGGTTAAAGCGTTAATTACATCAACAGCGGCGAAGAAAGTCCGTGGCGCACAACTGTACTTCCTGAACCAAATTAAAGCGCCTGGTGCACCTAGTATGCCCGGAACCACATGGGACATTGACGGCAACGGAATTGTGAACGCTGCTGACTTTGCACCATTCTCTGACAGCCCACCAAGTAGCTTCTTGCTAGCTTCCGGTAGCGTCGAAGAGTTTGGATATGCAGATGTTGACCTTGCTGTTCAAGGCGCCCTAGCGCAATTCGTGCCCAGCGTTCAATTTCCCAAACTAGTGCCCGCTGGCGTGGGAGATTGCGACGCCGCCCCCACTGCAGATTCAAAGCTCGCATGTACTGGCGAAGTATTATACGGCACTGCTAGCAACGTATACGGGGCGGAGTTCCCTGCACCTAGCGTGCAAACCGTAGACTTCAGCATTTCTGACCCTACAAGCGCTCAGCAAGTATCAGCGGTTTTATCATCAGTGATAAAGCCTGCGCCTGCTGTTCAAGTCGACGTACACCAAGCTTCAATTACCCTACCTTACTATCTCGGCACACCGGTTGGCGGAGATACCGCCAAGGTGAGGGGCAGCTTCTGGACAGCAGATACTCCTCTCGCGAGCATTTTGGCCAAGAAACTAGGATTAAAAGTCGCACAGTCAGATGCGGATGCATCAACTGTTGTAAACAGCATATTCCCCTTCCCGGAGAAGACAACCGACCAAAGAGTTCCGATGCTGGTTATGACACCAAAAGGTGTTACCGAGGCAGATCTCACAAATAATGCGAACAATTACAAGGTTGCAATATTCCAGCATGGCATCACAACAGACCGAAGTGCCGCCCTGGGCTTTGGTAGCGCACTGATCAATAACTCTGATGGCAATCTAATTGTTGTTGCTATTGATCAGCCTCTGCATGGTGTTGCCCCTTTCTCTAGCGAGGAGCAAGACAACCTAGCCACAAACCTTCTTACAGCCGGCCAAGGCGCAGGCCTGCCACCAACACTGGCACCCTCAAGCTCCAACAATGCCGCTTTGATAGCTGGTCAGCTAAACATTGGGTTCGTTATTACAGCAACGCCAGCCACTACCCCAGCACAAGCTCAACAAACAATCGAGTTGGTGCTTGGCGGCGGAACAACCGGCAACCCCGGTCTGGACAAAGGAATTACCTTCCTAGCCGGAGCGGAAAATGCTGTAGCCAATGCGGGTAGCACGATTCCTGGCCTGGCATCAATTGGCCAAGTTTCAGAGCGTCACTTCAATCTAGCAACCAATGCGACGAATGATGTTGTTGCGATGAACTTCGACCCTGCAAATGCAGTGGGCGGCTCGGGAGATCTGTTTATCAACCTCAAAGGCTTCCTGAACTCCAGGGATAACCTTCGCCAAGGCGCGGTTGACCTCATGAACCTGAGAAGGACTATCGCAAGCTGGGACGGCGTTGACCAAGATAACGTTTTCTTAGTCGGCCATTCACTCGGCACCGTTAACGGTACAAGTTTCGTATCTGCCGTTACCGATAGCGGCGTTGACGAGTTGAAAATTGCAGGGGCTCACTTGCTGACACCTGCATCGGGCATCGTGAGAATGCTTGAGAACTCTCCATCATTTGCGCCCAAGATTCTTGGAGGTCTGTCTCAGCCAGCGCCTTTGGGTGCGGGTCTAATGCAAGGGGATGCAAACCTTGAAACATTCTTCAATGTGTTCCAAGCGGCGCTCGACTCAACAGACCCTATCAACTTCGCAGACAACTTGGTGGCTTCGGCTGCACCAGTGATGGTATCCCAAGTAACCGGAGACAGAACTACTGTAAATGCGGCTTACGAAGGTTTTGGAAGCGACCCATGGGTTCTCCCAGCTGAACTGAATATTCCGCAGTTCTTCCCAATCCGGTCGTCCCAAGCACCTTTGGCTGGCTCTCTGCCACTTGCCAAGTTCCTTGGAATCGAGGGCAGCCCTTTCTTTGCAGACTATGCAGAAGGAGTCCATGGCACACCAGTGCTACCAACAGCTGATGTTACAAAAGCACCGGACTACCAAAAACTATCGTTCAGCTTCTTGAAAGATCGCACGTTCTCAGCTGGCGGTGATGTAGTTGTGACACAACAGGATGCAACTGTCACGTTCGAAGGAATGGTCGGAGCAACACTCACAATGATGGGCTCACTACCCACCCCTTAATAACCTGTAAGCAATAAATGAAAAAAAACCGCGTGACCGAAGAGTCACGCGGTTTTTCTTACTCCACGACAACTAAACTAAGTAATCAGGGCCCATCGAGAAGCTATTATCATTTGCCTGTATAGGAAGCTTCACACCCCGTCTTCTCAAACTTAATCGGAAACCCAATCTGCTTCTGCAGTATGCCATCGCCCCGATCAACCCCAATCACCATATCCCTGGCTTTTAATTGAGGGTGCTCAGCCGCCTCAGCAATACTCAAAACCGGCTCTACACAAGCATCCACATCAGCAAAAATAGCCTGCCACTGCTCCAGAGTTTTCAGCTGTATCTTTTCACTGAGCGCAGCTTTGAAGGCTTTCTGGTGATCCGGGTTCTGGCTCAGGGCAAAGCTCTTCATTTCAGCCAGCTCCAGAATGTCGCACAGTCTTGCGGAGAACTGTGGCTCCAGGCTGCCTACAGAGAGCCAACGGCCATCCTGCGTTTTGTAGTAGTCATAGAAAGAGCCACCGTTGAGCATGGCGCCTTCAGGCTTCTGCTCTTGGCCGCCAGCCAGGTTAGCGGCACCGGCCATGCCGTTGAGTGCGAAGGCGGCGTCGGTCATGCTAATGTCAACAAACTGCCCTTCTCCAGTTTGCTGGCGGTGAATCACCGCTGCCAGTATGCCCATCACCGCGTGGTGAGAGCCGCCAGCTACGTCGGCAATCTGGATGCCCATTGGAGGGGGGCCGCCTTCTTCACGGCCGCAATGGCTGCTCACGCCGGCTATGGAGAGGTAATTTATGTCGTGCCCTGCCCGGTCTTTATATGGGCCAGTCTGGCCGTAGCCGGTGATGGCGCAGTATATAAGCTTGGGGTTTATGGTTTTCAGGGTTTCATAACCAATGCCCAGCCGATCCATAACGCCGGGGCGGAACTGTTCGATCACTATGTCGTAATCCTTCACCAGTTCCAGAATCTTTTCTTTGCTGCCTTCTTTTTTTAGGTTGAGCGCCAGTGACTGTTTGCCCCGATTTAGAAATGCGTGGGCGGTGCTTACGCCCGCATCGTGGGGCGGCATCACTCGCGTAAGATCAACCCTGTCTGGCGCTTCTACTCTCAATACTTCTGCGCCCATGTCTGCTAAAAGCATGGTGGCGTATGGCCCGGGCAGCAGCGTGCTGAAGTCCAGAATTTTCATCGAGGTCAACGGACCTGCCATAGTGTTCTCCTTGTTTGTGATAGGTTGTTCGTGCTTTCCCCATGCTGCCCGGTTTTGCCAAAAGGGCCAACCGCCGGTTACGCCATTACAATTAGCCAATTCTTACAATGGCTTCGGTTGCATTGTGGTTTGGGGGTTTTATGATGGGTCTGGTTTTTATGGAATGGCGAAATTAATGTCTGATCTGACAGTTTCACGGCACTTTGTGCAGGCTGCCCTGTCTGGCGCTGAGCGTTTGGGGCTTGATACCGGGGAAATGCTTCGGGGTGCAGGCATATCACCTGATCTTTTGCGCATTGAGATGGCTCGGGTCAATAGCGATCAATTCAGTTCGCTGCTACAAATTGCCTGGTACCGCATGGATGATGAGTTTCTGGGCATGGGGCCACGGCGAGCCCGAGCCGGCACCTTTGCTACCATGTGTGCGCTGGTTATCGACTGCCCTACGCTTGAGGCAGTTTATCGCCGCGCGTATCAGTTTTCCCGGCTATTTGATCCCATGGCCACAATGGAGCTGGAAGCCGGTGGTCAAAAAGTGCGACTGGTGTCACGCATTGAAGGCGAGATTCACGACCCCGACTATTTTCTGCGCGAGAGCATTCTGGTTATCTGGCATCGATTGGGCAGCTGGCTGGTAGGCCAACCGGTAGAGCTGGAAAAAGCCGAGTTTAATTACCCACGGCCCGCTCATGGCGATGAATACCGTCATATTTTCCATTGTCCCCTCGAGTTTGATTCCGACTCCACCGCCCTCACGTTCGATAAACGTTTTCTGTCGGCGCCGGTGATCAGGGATAAACCGGAAATCCTGCAGTTCCTGAAAACGTCACCAGCAGATCTGTTATCTCGCCCAGATGAGAGCAATACATTTACCGGAAAAATCAGGGCGCTCATTGGTCGGGACTTTTCAAAGCCCCTGCCCGATTTCGAATGGATTGCCAGCGAACTACACACCAGCCCGCAAACACTGCGCCGCAGACTGAAGCAGGAAAACACATCGTTTCAGGAGATCAAGGATTTACTGCGCAGGGATATGGCAATTTACTATTTAAGCCGGCAAGAATTGTCTATTAACGATATTGCAGAAAAAGTCGGGTTCACAGAGCCCTCAACGTTTCATCGGGCTTTCAAGAAATGGACTGGGGTTACCCCGGGCGCCTATCGTGAAGGCGAGCGGGGTAACCTCAAAACCGAAAGCTAGGAGCCGGAGGGGGCCTGCAGGTTGCGAATCAGTCGCCCCAGAGTCTGGGCAATCTCTTCTGCCTGGCTGCGATTCGGTGAAAGCTGGAACAAGCGGGAGCCATCTCGTGGATCGTACACCCAACAGGTCGCCAGAGCTGTGTCACACCGCCACTCGACCTGAGGGTTTACCCCATACACGGGAATCTGGCCGGCTATCCGTGTGGCGCCGCCAGAGCTATTGCGCCTGATTTCCTGATAGGCGATTGCATCACCGCTAACGCTCAGGCGATATTCAATATCCGCTGGCCGATCAAGTCGCACAATTGCCTGGTCCTGCCGCCATCCAGCAACCCCAAAAAGGCTATTGAGGTGCAATACCAGAGCTTCGCGGTCCGTATCGGCCAGATACAATTTGCGCAGAGACTCAAGGCGCTTATCTCCTGCCGGCTCAATCACCGCAACTTTAGCCTCACCTTCAATCTGAGGGGTAAGAGCTTTCTCTTTCCGCGCCCGCTCAATATCGGTAATCAGTTTCAAGGCGCTTTGGTAATGACTACCGTCAGCTCCGGCTTTGGTGACATAGCCCTCGAGTGCGGCTTGCGCCTCATTGAGGTGCGAAGACTGAAGCATTACCCTGCCACGGTAGTAGAAGTAATCGGCGGGCTTTTCTGCATCCAGCAGCTGCAAGCGATTAAGATACTCACTCGCCTCAGCCCAGTTTTCTGCGGCCACTGCTTCTTCAGTCGCCAGCATCAAGCGACGGGTTTCATGCTCCGGTGCCAGTGCGGCAGCCTGCCCTGCCAGCAAGGCCGAAGCAATAATTGCCACTTTGGCCAGCTGCCGGCCTTTTAATGCCAAGGCGGGTAAACGGCTGTTCCCAAAACGTACTGCCATGGTACTTACTCCTGATCGTTATCTGCACCGATTGCCTGATTTTCCGAACCCGGCTCTTCGCGGGGCACGTTCTGCTCAAAATCCACCTCGGCCTGATCCATGACAGCCTTCGGCAGTTCTTTTTTCACCCGCACGCCAAGCTCCACAAACCTGTTGGCTTGGGAAACAAGGTTTCCACGGCCTCTGGTGAGTGTGTTCATCGCCGAGTCGTAGGTAACCTGGGCAGTATGCAGTTGCCCGCCCAAGCGCTCCATGGCTTCTACGAATACTCTGAGTTTGTCATAAACAGCGCCTGCGCGCTCCGCTATCAAACGGGCATTCTGGCTCTGGCGTTCGTACCGCCAGATATTTTCAACCGTGCGCAGGGTCGCCAACAGCGTTGTTGGTGTGACTACAATAATCTTTCGCTCGAAGGCTTCTGAGAAAAGGTTCTCGTCCTGCTGAAAAGCTGCCACAAAAGCCGGTTCTATGGGCATAAAAAGAAAAACAAAGTCCGGCGAGTGCAGGCCACCTAATTGGCTGTAGTCTTTTTCACTCAGAGTGCGAATATGGGTCCGCACGGCAGCCACGTGCTCCTTAAGCGCCTCTTCTCGCGCACTGTCATCTTCTTCCGTGGCCCATGTTTGATAGGCCACCAGTGACACTTTGGAATCAATCACCAGATTTCGGCTATCCGGAAGATGCACCACCACATCTGGCCGAAGCAACTGGTTTTCAGCATCCCGGTAACTACCCTGGGTGTCGTACTCAATACCTTTACGCAGCCCGGATTTTTCCAGAACCCGCTCCAGTATCAACTCTCCCCAGTTGCCCTGGATTTTTTTGTCGCCCTTAAGCGCCCGTGTAAGGTTGGCAGCTTCTTCAGTAATCTGGCGATTAAGGTCCTGAAGCGATTTAATTTCGCTGCGAAGCGCTTGTCGATCCCGGGTTTCGGTGGTGTAGACATCTTCTACCCGCTTCCGAAAGTCCTGCAACTGATCCCGAAACGGGTTGAGCAGGGAATCAATACTTGTGCGGGTTTGCTGAGTGAAACGCTCACTCTTCTGCTCAAAAATCCGGTTGGCAAGATTTTCAAACTCCTGTTTCAGCGCATCCCGATTGCGTTCCAGCAACGCAAGCTTCTCGGCAGCAGACCGCCGCTCCTCTTTCAGCACAACCTGCTGCTCTCGCAGTAAAGCTCGGGCCTCACCCAACTCACTCCGGAGGGAGTCAATTTTCAACTGCTGGCTTTGGCGTTCTTCTGAAAGCTCTTCAATTCTCCGGCTGTGGGCCGCCACATCAGATTGCAGGCCAGCCGCCTTGCTTTCCGCTCTTGCCTTTGCCATGAGCCCAACAATAACAACCAGAGTTGCAAACAACAGAGTAACCAATACAACCAACATCTCTGGCCGGGATACTGCAAACTCACTTACGGCCTCGGGCACAGGTAAAGCTCCTCTGGTTGGTTCAGTATTTGTTCGGATTAACGTGAGCTTACCCACGCACTACATTCTATAGGAACGCAATAACCTTTTCGCCGGCAGTCTTTGCCATGAGGCATATGCACGGCGTACATCACGACTGTTTGGCAATTTGGTAATGCGCTCGAATCCGACTATGGACGCGCACCGTAATATCCACTAAAAGAGTATATGTCGCCCAAAACTGGCGGATTACACTTTGTTAACTGCTTATTGGGCCGACACCGAACCAAACTGGATCCTTTATCATGCTGAAAGAACTCTGGCGAAAGCTGGGCGCTGATTTCCGACAGACCGACAGCCCTTATAATGAGTGCGGAGAAGGCGATCCTCATTTTTATGGTTCAGGCGATTTCAGATTACTGCCTCACATTACCCACACTGGCGAGTTCCACCTTGAACGACTCACGCTCCTGCTCAAGAACCGGTATGGCAAGAGCCCCGAAACGTCGGATGCCGCCTCTGACGATGCTATTCGCGATTTAATTGTGTTTGCCGCGCGGATTCAGGATCAGGACATTCAAAAGGAGCTGCTTCTTTTTTACCTCAACTGCTCACCGGTGATTCAGGAATATTTACGTTCCGATGAGGTTCTGGGCACCAGCCACTTTCTGTTCCGCTAAGCAGCAGCCAGAGCAGATAGCAAATCCGTCTTAACCAACTGTAAAACAAATACACACGTCGGTTGTTGTATACTCCTGCCCCGGATATTCTCCGTTAATCTTTTTTATGACTGTTACACCCATTCTATTCCAGGTGTGACCGGCAACCGGCTCAGGGGTTTTTAATGCGTTCCAAACAATTGCGAGCTGGTCTATCGACGTTATCCGTTGTGGTTTTAGCAGGCACTGCTCTGCTGACGGGTTGCTCGGCAGACAGGTATTTCATGGTGCCAAAATCCGATCTTGGCGATCTCAACACATCAGTTCAGACCCAGCGCGCGACACTGGTCACTATGGAAAACAACGCAACGATTCGCCACGACAAGATTCTGGAACAGAACGAAGTCGCAACACAAAAGGTGCTGGATGCCATTGCTACGCAAGTTGCGAAGCCTTCTTGCCCCCCCATCCCTGCGCAGAAAGCCTGCCCCGCTACCGATAAATCGAAAGGCCGGGCTGACAGACTTAAAGGGAAAGTAATCGTTGGCGAAGTAGAGAACTTTTATCTGGCCGGCCCCGGGCTGATCTACAAAGCCCGCATTGATAGCGGTGCTGAAACGTCCTCCATTGATGCTCGCAATATTACCCGTTTCGAACGCGACGGCAGCAACTGGGTGCGTTTTGATGTTCCAGTTCCCGGCACAAAAGATTTCGTTACCCTTGAGAAAGAGATTTCCCGGCGCGTAAAAGTAATTCAGGCCAGTGCAGATGGCGCAGAAAGGCGCGTAGTAGTAGAACTACAATTCTCCATTGGTGACCATCAACAGGTAGCAGAGTTTACGCTTTCAGACCGGAGCAACCTCACGTACCAGGCACTCATTGGCCGCAACGTTCTCCGGGATGTCATGCTGATTGATGTTGGCAAGGAGTACGTAACGGAACTGCCTGACTCCATTCGCACAGATAACGACAACGGGAAATAATCGTGACTAGCCCCTCCCGCCTGCCATTCTATATTGCTGTCTTCCTGCTGATTACTGCGGGTATCTCACTTGCCATTTGGCGCAACGTTGAACTGGGAATTCCTTGGCTCACCGGGGAACAGCACCCAGTCTGGATGGTTGAGGCCCGGGTAGACTTTAATGGATCAAATCAACCAATCGTAGCAAGCTTGAATGTGCCTGAGCATCCGCCCGGATTCCGGATTCTGACCGAGCAAGCTGCCTCGCCAGGTTACGGGTTTTCGATTATTGATAAAGCGGGTAGCCGGCGTGCAGAGTGGACGAAGCGCGAAGTTGCTGGCCCGCAAACCTTGTATTTCAAGGCGCAGTTCATACCCGACCCGGGCGCAGAGCAAACTCCCCCCGCCCAACCACCAAGAACCCGCCGACTGTTCTGGGAAGAACCCCAGGCGACAGCTGTGCGTGAAATTCTGGCCCAGGCAGAGGCTCGCTCAAGCACACCTGAAAGTATGACCCGCGAACTGATCCGGTTGATGCAGCCAGATACCCGCGTTCAGAACACAACGCTTCTTGTGTCTGAAGATAACTATCTGCAGCTACTGGTAGACATGCTTAACCACTCGGGGATTCCTGCTCGCACGGCCGATGGCCTGAAACTTGAGGATGCTCGGCGCCGGCAACAGCTAACACCTTTTCTGCAGATATATAACGGCGAAAAATGGCTTACTCTGAACCCGAAAACTGCTGCCCAAGGCATTCCCGAAGATCTGTTACTCTGGCGCCAGGGCTCAGAATCCTTGCTCGACGTTGTGGGTGGTGACAACTCCGAAGTCAGCTTCTCCATACTTCGGCAAACTATCCCGGCACTCCAGCTTTCCGCCATGCAATCTGACGGCAATGGCTTGGGCTTCCTGAGTTTCTATGAACTCCCTATTGAAGAACAAAGCATGTTCCGCATGCTTCTGTTACTGCCGCTCGGCGCGCTTGTTGTTGCATTTATGCGTATTGTTATCGGCATTCGCACATCAGGCACCTTCATGCCGGTGTTGATAGCAGTTGCCTTCGTTCAAACCACTCTGGTCCCTGGCCTCGTCGCTTTCCTTTCAGTGGTTGCCATTGGACTGGCAATGCGCGGCTATCTCTCCAGTTTGAACTTGCTTCTGGTATCACGCATATCAGCCCTGATCATCCTTGTTATCTTCATAACTGCCGGCCTCAGTATCTTCGGTTATCAGATGGGCTTTAACACAGGCATGACAGTGACCTTCTTCCCGATGGTCATCATCGCCTGGACTATCGAACGTATGTCCATTCTCTGGGAAGAAGAAGGCGGCCAGGAGGTTCTGGTTCAAGGTTCTGGCAGCCTGTTTGTTGCTATTTGCGCCTACTTACTGATGAGCGCGCCCCTGGCCGGCCATCTGACATTCAACTTCCCGGAGCTGCATTTTTCGATTTTGGGACTGATTCTATTGATGGGCCAATATACCGGCTACAAGCTCAGCGAACTCAGACGCTTTACTCCAATGAAGGTCTACGACTGATATGGACTGGATCTCTCCGCGCGCACTGAATCGCTTGGGCATGCTTAACATGAACCGGCGCAACGTTGACTACATTGCCCGTTATAACGAGCGCTCATCATATCCGCTGGTGGACAACAAGCTCAAAACGAAGCTGGCCGTTGCCGAGTATGATGTGAAAACCCCAAAGCTGCTGCAGGTTGTAAAACAACAACACGAGATCTCTCGCTTTCGGGAAATAGCAGAAGGGCTTGCGGGTTTCGCCATCAAACCTGCCAAAGGATCTGGCGGCAAAGGCATTACGGTGATCACTGGCCGGGACGGAGATAGCTTTGTAAAGGCATCCGGTGCGCGAGTGGGGGCTTCTGTACTTGAGCGGCACCTGACCAACATTCTGGCCGGCCTTTACTCACTGGCAGGCACTCCGGATGTGGCTATTGTTGAAGACCTGGTGGAATCTGCCCCATCGCTGGCTCGCTATTCACACCAGGGCGTACCTGACATACGTATAATCGTATTCCAGGGCTACCCGGTGATGGCTATGCTGCGCCTTGCAACAACCGACTCTGATGGCAAAGCAAACCTGCACCAGGGTGCAGTAGGTGTTGGCCTGGATCTTTGCACGGGTAAAAGCCTGAATGCAGTACAATTCAACCGCCCTATTAAACTTCACCCCGATACCGGCTTACCCCTGGAAAACATCCAAATTGAAGCCTGGGATGAGATGCTGGAGATGGCTTCACGCTGCTTCGAGGCAACAGGGCTGGGCTACATGGGCGTTGACCTTGTAGTGGATGCTCAGCATGGCCCACAACTTCTTGAACTGAATGCACGGCCAGGCTTGGCTATCCAGATGGCCAATGGCCGTGGTTTGCTGCCCAGGCTGCGCGCTGTTGAGCGTCTCAAGCGCCCTCACTTCACACCCAGAGAGCGCGCGAACTACGCTATGAAAAACTTCGCGAGCCTTTGAACGGAATACAACGAACATAAAAAAACGGAGCCAAGGCTCCGTTTTTTTATGCGTCACTTCCTATGACATTTCACCTCGTGCAATCAGCAACTTGCGCTCATGAGCCAGACCTTTCAGCAAGCCCCAGGTCATGATCAGAAGGATCACGGTGAACGGTAAGCCCGCACTCACTGCAGACGCCTGGATAGCGCTTAACGCATCCGCACCCCCACCAAAGATCAGTGCCGCTGCAATGGCCCCCTCCATGATCACCCAGAATATACGCTGTGCTGTAGGTGCATCGGTTTTGCCGCCGGCGGTGATGCTATCTATTACCAGTGAGCCTGAATCCGATGAAGTGATAAAGAACACCAGCACCAGCACAATGCCAACAAACGACAGGATCTCAGTCAGCGGAAGGTTTGCAAACATCTGGAACATCGCCAGGGATACTTCTGTGATGCCATCTTCTGCCAGCGCACCAATGCCCTGATCAATCTGCTCAAGCGCCGCACCACCAAAGGAACTCATCCACACTGCCGTAATAACGGTAGGGATGATCAGAACTGCCGTTACAAATTCACGAACTGTACGGCCCTTGGAAACCCGGGCGATAAACATGCCCACAAAAGGTGACCAGGAAATCCACCAAGCCCAATAAAACACAGTCCAGCCGCGCATCCATGCTTCGTCATCACGGCCGAACGGATTACTGAAGGCCACTACGTTCCCCACATAGCTGGATGTCGTCGCCCAGAGGTTTTGCAGAATACTCATGGTGGGGCCGGCAAAAATAACAAAGAACAAAAGAATGCCAGCAAGTGCCATGTTGATATTACTCAACACTTTAACGCCACCATCCAGGCCTCGCAGTACCGACAGAAGCGCAACTGCTGTTACGCCAACGATGATCGCCATTTGCACGTTGATGCCGGAACCCATACCGAACAGGTAGTTAAGGCCAGAAGCCGCTTGCTGAGCACCGAATCCCAGGGAGGTTGCCAAGCCGAAAATTGTGGCAACAACTGCTAGTGTATCGATGATATGGCCCGGCCAGCCCCAAACCTTGTCTTTCAATAACGGGAAAAACGCGGAGCGGATGGTCAGCGGCATGTTCTTGTTATACGCAAAGAACGCCAGAGACAGTGCAACAATGGAGTAAACCGCCCATGGGTGAAGCCCCCAGTGATACATAGTGCCGCCCATAGCAAGCTTACGCGCTTCAGGCGTGTTCGCCTCCACTCCAAACGGTGTGCCAAACCAGTCAGTGTAATAAGCCACTGGCTCTGCCACTGCCCAGAACATCAGGCCAATACCCATGCCTGCTGCGAACAACATTGAGAACCACGAAATGGTAGAGAAATCGGGCTTGGCATCCATGCCGCCCAAGCGAATCTTACCCACTGGCATAAAAATCAATGCAATGCATACAATCACAAACACGTTGGCGCTTAGCAAAAAGAACCAATCGAAGTTTTCAATGATGCTGTCCTTCGTACCAACCAACAGTTCGTTGGCAGCGGTAGGAAACATGAGTGTCCCCACCACAAAAAGCACAACCAATACCGCTGTGATCGGAAATACCGGTGCGTGAAGATCCAGCCCGAATGGTCTTACATTATCCTGGCCGGCTACGTAATCTGTTTGATACTCGTCTTTAACTACGTCGCCCACGTGATGGCGCCTCCTGATTTTTGAATTTGGTATCGAAAATTCGTAATAATCTGGATTCAAATGTTACAGGCGCGCCATATTAATGTTTTGAGCTCAAAACATCAAAAGCGCTATTAGTACTCTTTCAGCATAGACCAAACAACGAACTTGAAAGCAAAAAACTCATGCAATCGGCTATAAGTTACGGACCGCATGGATATACTGAAGACCAACCGATTGATGCACCCTCTTCACAGTATTTACTGAGCCAAGTGAGAAATTCATGGAGAAAACAACCACATTCCCGATGCGGTACTCAGCTTACGCTTTAAGTATTGCAGGCTTTCTTGTTTCGCTTTCCCTGAGCCTATACTTCGAAGCAGGTTATCTTTTCCCCGGCATATTCGGCGCTTTGGCGATACTTGGCACCTACGACTTGCTGCAAAAGAAACGCACTATCAGCCGAAACTACCCCATCATGGTGCACTTTCGTTACCTGTTTGAATCTATAGGGCCCGAGATTCGCCAGTACTTTATCCAGTCCGACAACGATGAGCAGCCGTTCTCAAGGGACCAGCGCACGCTCATCTACCAGCGGGCAAAAAATGTGCTGGACAAGCGGCCATTCGGCTCACAACTGAAAATGTACGAAGATGGGTTCGAGTGGATCAACCACTCCCTCCGCCCAACCAAAATACCAGACAGTAATTTCCGCGTGCTGATTGGCTCGCGCTGTGCAAAGCCATACAGCGCAAGTGTTTTCAACATTTCCGCCATGAGTTTCGGCGCCCTTTCTGCCAACGCTATTCTAAGCCTGAACACGGGCGCAAAAATGGGCGACTTTTACCACGACACCGGCGAAGGCTCTATTTCCCGCTACCACAAACAACCCGGTGGCGATCTGGTATGGGAAATCGGCTCCGGCTACTTCGGCTGCAGACACAAAGACGGAACCTTCAACCCTGAAATGTTCGCGAAGAATGCGACGCTCGACCAGGTAAAAATGATAGAGGTCAAACTATCTCAAGGTGCAAAACCTGGCCATGGGGGTATTCTTCCTGGCGCCAAGGTAACCCCGGAAATCGCAGAGGCCCGAGGAGTTTCTGTGGGAGAGGATTGTGTATCTCCATCACAGCACTCGGCATTTTCAACCCCCATTGAACTGCTGGAATTTCTGGATCAGTTGCGGGATCTGTCCGGCGGCAAACCTGTGGGTTTCAAACTGGCCATTGGCCACCCATGGGAGTGGTTCGCCATTGTAAAAGCCATGCTCGAAACCGGTCGTAAACCCGACTTTATTGTTATTGATGGCGGCGAAGGTGGCACTGGCGCAGCACCACTGGAGTTCATCAATCGCATTGGCACCCCCATGACAGAGGCTCTGCTCCTCGTACACAACACGCTGGTGGGCACCAATCTACGAGAAGACATATCCATAGGCGCAGCTGGCAAAATCACCTCGGCCTTTAATATCGCCCGTACTCTGGCCCTCGGCGCCGACTGGTGCAACTCTGCAAGGGGCTACATGTTTTCGCTTGGCTGCATTCAGGCCCTGAACTGCCATACCGGCCGTTGCCCCAGCGGGGTGGCAACCCAGGACCCCAGAAGGAGTAGCAAGCTTGATGTAGAAGACAAAAGCCAGCGGGTGTACAACTTTCACAAGAACACCCTGGATGCCCTGCAAAACATGCTGGAAGCCTCTGGCCTGCGCCATCCTGGTGAACTCGGGCCCGAACACATAGTTCGCCGGGTATCGAAAACAGTAGTGCACTCGTACATCGACCTATTCCCCTTCCTTGCCCCTGGCGCTCTGCTTGAAGGGAAAACCGGCATGGCTGTCTTCGATAAATACTGGGCCGATTCACAGGCAGAAAGCTTTGATCCACCAGAATTCATCCAAAAACTCAGAGAAACCAAGCTACGCTAAAAATTCGAACCAGAATTCGACAATGCCTGTTTATTTTCAATCCGGGCTAGTGTAGACTTCGCTCCCGCTAAGCCACTGAGATTCCTCTTTTAAGTCTCCGCGGCACACGCCATCAAAGCCAAGCTTTGTAACGGCATAAATTAGCGAATCGGGGCGTAGCGCAGCTTGGTAGCGCACTTGCATGGGGTGCAAGGGGTCGTAGGTTCAAATCCTACCGTCCCGACCAAATATCACGAAAAGGGTACATCTTTGGATGTGCCCTTTTTTTATATCTGGCACATCCCCACTTATTCCATATTGATCTGAATAAATCATTTTATATTCTTTCAAGACTTAAGATGACTTTGGTAAATTACCCACCATCAAATCATCTGGTTTAGGGGATTGTCATGCCAAGTAAACTTAAGGGCCTGGTTACCGGTCTTGCGCTAGGCGCTTCACTTTTTGCACAACCGGCTGTGTCCGCCGATCGTGAGCTGCTTAACACCTCCTATGACATTGCCCGGGAACTGTTTGCGGCTTACAACGTGCACTTCAACCAGTACTGGGAAGAGAAAACCGGTGAAACGCTTGAAGTTAGCCAGTCTCACGCTGGCTCCTCAAAGCAGGCACAGGCAATCATCCAGGGCTTGAAAGCAGACGTAGCGACCTTCAACCAGGTTACCGACATCGATATCCTGCACACTCGTGGCGGCCTGATTCCGGAGAACTGGGCCAAGCGTCTGCCTAATAACAGCTCGCCCTACTACTCCACCATGGCGTTTCTGGTTCGCAAGGGTAACCCGAAAAACATTCAAAACTGGGACGACCTGATTAAAGAAGATGTGGCCCTGGTTATGCCCAACCCGAAAACCTCAGGCAACGGCCGTTACACTTACCTGGCTGCCCTGGGTTATGCCCAGGACCGCTTTGGCGACGACCAGACAAAAATTGATAGTTTCCTGCAGGATTTCCTTTCGCACGTAAAGGTATTCGACAGCGGCGGGCGTGGTGCAACCACTACATTTATTGAGCGTGAAATTGGTGATGTTCTTCTGACATTTGAATCAGAAGTACTGAATTTGGCAGATCGCTACGACAATGGTGAATATGAAGTTGTAACGCCAAAAGTAAGCTTTTTGGCAGAGTTCCCGGTTACCTGGATCGATGAATACGTGAAGCAGAACAAAACCGAGGATCTTGCGAAAGCCTATCTTGAGCACCTGTACAGTGAAGACGCCCAGCGCCTGCTGGCTGGATTCAACTATCGGGTTCATAACGAGACCGTGAAGCAAGAAACTTCAGATCGCTTTCCTGAAGTAAAACTGCTGCCCATCGATGCCATTGCCGGCAGCTGGGAAAACGCCACCAAAGAGCACTTTGCCAGTGGCGGCAAACTCGACCAACTGCAACGCCGGCGGTAATTCATGTCCACGGCTAACCAGGCCGGCGCTGCAGTCTCTCAGCGCTGGCCACGGATCGGAAACCGCAGCAAGCGGGTACTACCGGGGTTCGGTTTGAGCCTCGGTATTTCGCTTTTGTTTATCAGCCTTATCCTGATGCTGCCACTCACTGGGCTGGTGATGGAAGTTTCTGCCATGAGCTTCGATCAGTTCTGGTTTGTAATCACTGACCCTCGGGTAGTCGCCTCTTACAAAGTTACCGCCCTTGCAGCACTGGCGGCCTCACTGTTTAACGGCATCTTCGGATTACTTCTGGCCTGGGTTCTGGTGCGCTACGAATTTCCGGGAAAACGACTGATTGATGCGGTCGTTGATTTACCGTTTGCCCTGCCCACTGCTGTAGCGGGCATCGTTCTCGCTACATTGTTTGCAGAGAATGGCTGGTACGGGCAATGGCTGAGCAAGCTGGGAATTGAGGTTGCCTTTACGCCTGTAGGAATAGTTGTGGCCATGGCGTTTACCAGTCTGCCGTTTGTAGTTCGCACAGTTCAGCCGGTTCTTGAAGAACTCGCGCCTGAAGACGAAGAGGCGGCCGTGAGCCTGGGCGCCAGCGATGGCCTGGTGTTCCGCCGGGTAATCTTCCCTGCCCTTTGGCCGGCTCTGCTGACTGGGGTGGCCTTGTCGTTTACCCGAAGCCTGGGAGAGTTCGGTGCCGTTATCTTTATTGCGGGCAACATGCCTTATGTGAGCGAAGTCACCAGCCTGATGATTTTTGTCCGCTTACAGGAATACGACTATGCCGCCGCCAGTGCCATAGCTTCCGTGGTACTGATGGTGTCTCTGGTAATGCTTTTTGCAATCACCCTGTGGCAGGCCCGTTACCTTAAACGCATAGAGGGGCGCTAATTTCATGAATGCCTCCCAACCTTCCCGACACCGGCGTGTTGGCGATAGCCCGGCAATGAAATGGCTGTTGATCGGCATTGCAGTCGCCATAGCGCTAGCTTTGTTGATCGTGCCATTACTTGTGATTTTTGTTGAGGCTCTGGGCGCTGGCTGGGGAACCCTGGCAGACAACCTGACGGACCAGTACACGCTGCATGCTATCGGCCTGACGCTGTTTGTGGCTGCGCTTACCGTGCCCCTTAACCTGGTTTTTGGCACTGCACTGGCCTGGCTTGTCACACGCTTTCGTTTTCCCGGCCGCAAACTACTGATCACTCTGATTGATATTCCGTTTGCGGTATCTCCGGTTGTTGCGGGCTTGTTATACCTTCTGCTCTACGGTCGTAACGGCTGGGTTGGCGGCTGGCTTGCTGGTTACGACATGCAGCTGATGTTCTCCTGGCCCGGCATTGTGATGGTTACTGTGTTCGTTACCTGCCCATTTGTTGCCCGCGAGTTGATACCGCTGATGCAGCAGCAAGGCAGCGAAGAAGAAGAGGCTGGTGTGGTGCTGGGCGCTTCTGGCTGGAGAATATTCCGCACAATCACACTGCCCAACATCAAATGGGCGCTGATTTACGGAGTAGTACTGACTAACGCTCGGGCAGTGGGCGAGTTTGGCGCTGTATCGGTAGTGTCCGGCAATATCCGCGGACAAACCAACACGCTCCCCCTGCACGTCGAGCTGTTGTACCAGGATTACAATATTGTTGGCGCTTTTGCGAGCGCCTCGCTACTGGCCGGCATCGCTGTATTTACGCTGGCTGTAAAAGGTTTCGTGGAATGGCGGCAGACACGCTCCCTGAATCGTCTGCAAACAGAGGAGACAGCGTAATGACTATCACTGTTGATGGCATCAACAAGCGTTTCGGGAAGTTCCAGGCGCTCAACAACGTCTCTCTGAATATTCCTGAAGGCAAACTGACCGCACTCCTTGGCCCTTCCGGCTCTGGCAAAACAACGCTCTTGCGCATTATTGCCGGCCTCGAGTCTGCCGATAGCGGACGAGTCAGTTTCTCGGGCAAAGATGTAACCAAGCTGCACGTACGTGACCGAAACATAGGTTTTGTGTTCCAGCACTACGCCCTTTTCCGCCACATGACCGTGGCACAGAACATAGCGTTTGGTCTGGATTCACTGCCGCGGAAACAGCGTCCATCCAAAGCAGAGATTCAAAAGCGAGTTGGCGAGCTGCTGGAAATGATTCAGTTGCCGCATTTGGCCAATCGCTTCCCCGCTCAGCTCTCTGGCGGTCAAAAACAGCGTGTAGCCCTTGCTCGCTCCATTGCAACACAACCCAAAATTCTGCTTTTGGACGAGCCTTTTGGTGCACTGGATGCCAAGGTGCGTAAAGACCTGCGGCGCTGGCTGCGCAACTTGCACGATGAATTCCATTTCACCAGCATTTTCGTGACTCACGATCAGGAAGAAGCTCTGGAGCTATCGGATCAGGTAGCGGTCATGAGCCAAGGCAATGTGGAACAGGTGAACGAGCCAACTGAGCTTTACGCCCGACCAGACAGCCGCTTCGTGTTCGACTTCCTCGGGCAGGTGAATGTGCTGTCTGGTGACATCAAGCATGGCACCTTGAGCCAGGGCAGCGCCTGGGTAACAGTTCCGGACATCCAGCATCAAGGCACTGCTCAGCTCTACCTGCGGCCCCATGAAGTACGCCTGGCCACAGCGCCTGCCGCACACGCCAATCTTCCACTGCGCATCGAAGCCGTTAGCCTGATTGGATCCGAAGTGCGCGTTGAGCTGCGCCCAGAGGGCTGGGCGAGTGAAGGCTCAGATAACATCTGGGAAGTTGGCATCAGCCATGCGGAGTTTAACCAGCAACGCCCAACTCGTGGCGATCTGCGTTATGCCATACCAGAGGTTGGGCACCTGTTTACCGGCAAAGACACTCAGCCGGCAACAGTTAACTGGGATGAGGCTAAGCTGTCACCCAGAATTCGCCTGATCAACTGAGCACTTTGGGCGCTCCGGACTAAACCTTCGGGGCGCTTGTAATCTTAACCTGAGACATCAATCCTCCCTCGCGCCAAGCTCACCCGCCCCTTGCGCTCAAGCTCCTTCAAAAGCCGGCTAACAACCTCTCGGGCGGTGCCCAGTTCAACAGCCAGCTCCTGATGGGTGATGTGTATTGGGCTTTTGCGAGCCTGAAGCCACTCTTCAAGGCGCTCATCCATTCGGCGAAATGCCACTTCCTCTACCAGGAGCATCAGGTCATCCAGCCGGCGTCCGTATGACTCCATTATTCCAAGACGGAAGGCGGCAGACTGGTCCATCAGCCGGTCAAATAGCCCCCGGGGAACCATTGCTGCCTCAGCCTCTTCGTCCACGATAGCTTCTGCCCGATAGCCATACCCTGTCATCAGGCAACCGATAGACAAGGTGCAAATGTCATCGGCTCCCATGCGATAAAGCACAATACTGTTACCAGACACGCCCGTCATCTGCACTTTGATTGCACCGCTGAGCATCAGGGGCAAGCCCTGGCAATGCTCTCCGGCCCGGAACAGGATCTTACCTGGCGGGAATCGCATAACCTGAATACTCTCAAGGGCTTCTTTTTGAAGCTCCCGGGGCAACGTCTCCAGAATACTGTGCTGTAGCATGAACTCTTCCATGGGCATTGAATAATGAAGGGGTCAGTGTGACTTTATCACTGAACGGACTCACGGTGAGGGCTAAAGTGACAACTGTAGCCTCATACCAACACAGGAGAATGGATTATGAGCATTAATATGGGTTCTGCGGACAGAATTATTCGCGCCATTGTCGGCATTGTGCTTCTGGCGTTGGTGTTTGTTGGGCCACAAACACCTTGGGGCTGGATTGGTATTGTGCCGCTGGCGACCGCTCTGCTGGGCAACTGCCCTGCTTATTCACTGCTCGGCATCAAAACCTGCAAAAAGCAGTAAGCAACGAATCTGGCTAAGACCGGATACAAGGTACAGAAAAGCCGAAGTGATGGTAAATCGCTTCGGCTTTTCTACTTAATTACACGGTCTATTTTACTGGGGCGTTGAGCACGTCCAGGACGTCTTCCAGCTCGGTAATCATTTGACGAATAAGCTGCTTGTACTGAGTTGTGTCGTCTTTCACTTCGTGGCTACTCAGCTTCTGCTTCGCACCGCCGATGGTATAGCCCTGCTCGTAAAGCAAGCTGCGTATCTGCCTGATGGTTATCACATCAGCACGCTGATAATAACGGCGGTTACCGCGACGCTTGACTGGTGACAGCTGCGGAAACTCTTGCTCCCAATAACGCAGTACGTGTGCCTTAACCGCACACAGCTCTGCGACTTCACCTATCGTAAAGTAACGCTTCCCGGGAATCGTAGGGAGTTCGTTGTTATGACTGGGTTCCAACATACGCTTCTACTTTCTGTTTCAGTTTCTGTCCCGGGCGGAAAGTAACAACACGCCGTGCGCTTATCGGAATCTCTTCACCGGTCTTGGGGTTTCGGCCGGGCCGCTGCTTTTTGTCTCGCAGATCAAAGTTACCGAAACCCGACAGTTTTACCTGTTCGTTATGGCTGAGTGCGCCTCTGATCTCATCGAAGAAAGCTTCCACCATTTCCTTGGCTTCGCGTTTGTTCAGACCCAATTCTTCGTACAAGCGCTCTGCCATTTCCGCTTTCGTCAAAGCCGCCATGTCTCAACTCCTCAGTGTTGCCCCCAGCTCTTCCTTCAGTGCGTTGATAACACCATTAAAGAGCGAATGCACTTCATCTTCATTCAACGTGCGTTCAGGATGCTGCCAGAACAAACTGAGAGCCAGACTACGATTACCCTCGCCCAGACTTTCACCTTCATAAACATCAAACGCACGCAACGCTGTTAATCGCTCGCCGGCATGCTTGCGGGCTACACGCTCTACGTCAGCAAACGAGACATCATTACCAATAATGATCGCCAAATCCCGTCGAACTTCCGGGAATTTCGAAATTTCTTTGAAATTAGGCACATATCCCGTAATGACCGAATTCAAGGATAGCTCAAACATTAGAATGGTGCCATTAAGTTCAAGATTTTTCTGAACTTGTGGATGCAGTGTGCCCAGCCAGCCTACATGCTCCCCATCCCGGATTAGCTCGGCAGTCTGACCTGGGTGTAAAGCCGGGTGCCGGCTGCCAACAAACCCGATTTGAATACCCAGCAAACTGAAAAGACCTTCCAACTCACCTTTTACATCAAAAAAATCTGCAGTTCTGCGACCGTTTACCCAGTTTTCAGGATATTGGGGGCCAACAACAACACCTGCCAACATGGGCTGTTGATCAATTCTCTGGCCATCGTGCAAAAAGCGCAAACCTGTCTCGAACAAACGTATCCGTGGTTGCTGACGATTCTGATTGTGAGCAACCGTTTTCAGCAAACCACTCCAGAGGGTGGTTCGCATAACGGACAAATCCGAAGAAATAGGATTCGCCAAAGCAATACCTTCATGCTCGGGATCCACCTGCGCTTGTACTTTCGGATCTACAAAACTGTAGGTAATCGCTTCCTGGTAGCCATGAGAAACAAAGTAATTCTGTATGGCAGACACTGGCCGGGTTGCTTCGTCATTTACACGCAACCCGAGAGAGCCCGTAGGTTCGGTGACCGGAAGATTGTTGTAACCATAGATGCGGCCAACTTCTTCAATCAGGTCTTCCTCAATGGATATATCCGGACGGAAGCTGGGCACCATAATCCGCCAGCCATCCTTCAGGAGTTTATCAACACGAAATCCTAGCCGGATAAGAATTTCCTCAACCGTTGTGCGGTCAATTTCCAGACCGAGCACATCCGCCAAGCGTTTGGATCGCAAGTCAATTGAGCGCGCCTTTGGCAAATGCTTGGCGCTGGACACTTCAACGATTTCTCCAGGCTCACCGCCTACGATATCCATCAGCAGCTGGGTTGCTCGCTCCATAGCGTCACGGGCAAGCTCGTAATCTACCCCACGCTCAAACCTATGAGAGGCGTCTGTATGCAAGCCAAAGTGACGAGCCTTGCCAGCAAGTGTTATCGGGTCGAAATAGGCTGCCTCGAGTACCAAATCACGGGTCTTTGCACTTACACCCGAGTGCTCGCCACCCATAACGCCTGCGATGGCTATTGGCTTTTCATGGTCGGCAATCACCAACGTCTGCTCAGTAAGCTCGACTTCCTGCCCATCCAACAGAACCAGCTTTTCAGCGGGGCGCGCCATACGAACAATAATGCCCGCACTGATTTCATCGCGATCAAACGCATGCATTGGCTGGCCCTGCTCCAGCATCACGAAGTTGGTCACATCCACAGCTGCATCAATCGAACGCACGCCGGAACGGCGGAGCTTTTCCTGCATCCACAAGGGTGTTTCGGCTTGGAGGTTCACATTTCGGAGAATACGCCCCAGGTAGCGGGGGCAACCTTCCGGTGCATCCACGCGGATATCGGGAACTTCTGAGTGCACAGCTTCTACTGGCTCAATCTGCGGAGCCTCTGGAACCAGGCTGTTCAGAACGCCAACCTCACGGGCAATACCTTTAATTGAAAGGCAATCGCTACGGTTGGGAGTCAAATCCACATCGATGGCCACATCATTCAGCTTGAGATAGTCACTCAAGGATGCTCCGACGGGTGCATCAAAGGGTAACTCCATCAAGCCCTCATGCCTTTCAGACAAACCCAGCTCAGACTCAGAGCACAGCATGCCTTCAGACGGCTGGCCGCGAAGCTTGGCCTTGCGGATTTTAAAAGCACCGGGCAACACTGCACCAACCACTGCAAAAGGTACCTTCAGACCCTGACGTACATTAGGGGCCCCACACACAACCTGAACAACCTGGGTGCCATCGCTTACCTGGCATACACGCAGTTTGTCTGCGTCCGGATGAGGCTCAACAGATTGAACCTCTCCAACGACGACGCCCTCAAATTTGCCAGCCACAGGTTCGAAGCCATCGACTTCCAACCCTGCCATGGTTATCTGATCCATCAACTCCTGGGAGTTGATTTCCGGGTTGACCCATTCGCGCAGCCACTGCTCACTGAATTTCATGGTAAATGCCTTGTTCTGATGCGGTTTCGACGTTTGATTCGGATGCCGTAAAACGTGTTATTAACGGAATTGGCGTAAAAAGCGCAAATCGTTCTCGAAGAACATACGCAGGTCGTTCACGCCATAGCGGAGCATCGCCAGGCGCTCAACGCCCATGCCGAATGCAAAGCCGCGATATTCCTCGGCATCAATACCGCAGTGCCCAAACACGTTCGGGTGAACCATGCCGCACCCCATAACCTCAAGCCATTTGATACTGCCATCGGCTTCGCGCCCCCACTCAATATCCACCTCAGCAGAAGGTTCGGTAAACGGGAAATAAGATGGCCGGAAACGAACCTGAAGATCACGCTCAAAAAACACCCGTAGAAATTCCTCTACTGTGCTCTTCAGATCAGCAAAACTGACATTTTTCTCAACCAGCAGCCCCTCAACCTGATGAAACATAGGGGTGTGGGTCATATCCGAATCGCAACGATACACACGCCCCGGGCAAATCATACGGAACGGCGGCTTACCAGCCTCCATGGTGCGAATCTGCACTGGAGAGGTATGGGTGCGCAACAAGGTACCGGGATTGAAATAGAAAGTATCGTGCATAGCACGGGCCGGGTGGTGGCCAGGAATATTGAGCGCTTCGAAGTTGTGGTAATCGTCCTCAATCTCCGGGCCTTGCTCTACGGTGTAGCCGGCACGGGAGAAGAATTCTTCGATACGCTGCAGTGTGCGAGTCACCGGATGCAATCCACCCAGGTCCTGACCTCGTCCGGGCAAACTTACATCAATGGATTCGCCAGCAAGTTTTTGCTCAATGGCAACTCGCTCCAGGTCGCTGCGTTTGACGTTAATCGCCTGTTCAACCTGTCCTTTCGCCTCATTTATCTTCTGGCCGGCGGCGGGTCGCTCTTCGGCGGAAAGCTTACCCAAGGTTTTGGCCTGCTGGGTAATAGCGCCTTTTTTGCCAAGATATTCAACACGAATTTGATCAAGCGCCTGCAAGCTGTCGGCTTTTTCGACCGCCGTTAAACCGTCCTGAACCAGTTGCTCCAGGTTTTCCATTGACCCTGCTCCAAACCAGAAATGAGGATTTCAAAAAAGAAATCTTTAAACAAAAATAGGGGAAGAGCGTGCCCTTCCCCTATTAAACGGCGCCTGATACGCGAATAAATCTGCGCTTGGCACCGGCTCGATTCGTAATCGATGAAAGAGCTAAGCGATCAGAGAGATGCTTTTGCCGTCTCAACAACAGCGGCAAACGCCTGCTGCTCGTTCATGGCCAGATCGGCCAGAACCTTACGATCGATCTCAACATTTGCCTTTTTCAGGCCAGCGATCAAACGGCTGTAAGACAGGCCGTTAGCCCGGGCGCCAGCGTTGATACGAGCAATCCACAGTGCGCGGAAAGCACGCTTACGGTTACGACGGTCGCGATACGCATACTGACCGGCTTTGATAACCGCTTGCTTGGCAACGCGGAATACACGGCTACGAGCTCCGTAGTAACCCTTGGCCTGCTTTAAAATCTTCTTGTGACGACGACGTGCAACCACGCCACGTTTAACACGAGCCATACCTTAATCCTTCTACCTTAAAACCGTTGAGAGTGTTTGCTGCGTTACTTACGGAGCATACGCTTTACGGATGCCACATCAGATTTGGCAACCAATGAAGTACCACGCAGCTGACGCTTACGCTTAGGGCTCTTCTTGGTCAGGATGTGACTGGTGAAGGCTGACTTGTGCTTGAAGCCGGTAGCAGTTTTCTTGAACCGCTTGGCCGCTCCACTCTTCGTTTTCATCTTAGGCATTTTTTAAAACTCCGCATTCTGTTTTTTTAATACATCAATATGAACCTGAACGACAAAACCCCTACCGTCAGGCAGGGGATTCATCACTGAATCAGATTCACTTCTTTTTGCGGGGAGCCACAATCATGGTCATCTGCCGGCCTTCCATTTTGGGCCGCATTTCTACCTGTGCCAGCGCTTCGATATCTGCCTCGATGCGCTCCATGAGTTTCATACCAATTTCCTGGTGTGCCATCTCACGGCCACGGAACCGGATAGTGATCTTGCCGCGGTCCCCGCCTTCAAGGAAACGTACCAGGTTGCGTAGTTTTACCTGATAATCCCCTTCTTCAGTTCCTGGTCGGAACTTAAGCTCTTTGACTTGCGTCTGTTTTTGCTTCTTCTTGGCAGCAGCCTTCGCCTTTTTCTCGTCGAAGACCTTTTTGCCATAGTCCATTATTTTACAGACGATCGGATCGGAATCTGTAACCTGTACCAGATCCAGGGTCGCCTCCTCTGCCATCTTGAGGGCCTCTGCGATCGGAACTACACCCACCTGCGTGCCCTCGGCATCTATCAGGCGGACTTCAGTTGCATCAATATTCTCATTGATCGGCGCCTTTGGAGTACGCCCACCCCGATTCGTTCGCTGTTTAATAGTTAAATCTCCGTCTTGATTCTGCCCTTGCGCTCAACATCTTCTTTCAGAAGTTGTTCGAACGCTTCGAGCGATAGGGTTCCCAAATCTTCACCTTTGCGGGTTCTCACCGCAACGGAGTTGTTTTCGACTTCTTTATCGCCGACAACGGCAAGAAAGGGAACTTTGTTAATTGTATGCTCGCGGATTTTAAAGCCGATCTTCTCGTTTCTCAAGTCAGCATTAACCCTAAAGCCCAAAGAATCCAACTTTTTCGCTAGATCCTGACAATAATCACGCTGATTATCGGTAATATTGAGAATGGCGACCTGAGTTGGAGCAAGCCATGTAGGGAACGCGCCCTCATACTCTTCTATCAGGATACCAATAAACCGCTCAAAAGAGCCAAGTACTGCTCGATGCAGCATAACTGGCGTTTTACGCTCGGAGTTATCTGCCACATACTGAGCACCAAGGCGGCCAGGCATAGAGAAATCTACCTGAATAGTGCCACACTGCCAAACCCGTCCGATACAGTCCTTGAGAGAAAACTCAATTTTCGGGCCATAGAACGCGCCTTCGCCCGGCAACAACTCCCAGTCCACACCTTCGCGATTAAGTGCTTCTTCCAGAGCAGCCTCAGCTTTATCCCAAACTTCATCCGAGCCCACACGTTTTTCGGGGCGGGTAGAAAGCTTGTACAGAATTTCTTCAAACCCGAAGTCTTCATACACTTCATGAAGAAGCTCAATAAACTTGGACACTTCTGGCTGAACCGCATCTTCCTCGCAGAAAATGTGAGCATCATCCTGAGTAAAGCCACGCACCCGCATCAAGCCGTGCAGTGCTCCAGAGGCTTCATTACGGTGGCAGGAGCCAAACTCAGCGAGCCGCAGCGGAAGATCCTTATAGCTCTTCAAGCCCTGGTTAAATACCTGAATATGGCAAGGGCAGTTCATTGGCTTGATGGCGAAATCGTGCTTCTCAGATTCCGTGGTAAACATATCATCACGGAACTTGTCCCAATGCCCGGACTTCTCCCACAAGCTACGGGAGACCACCTGCGGCGTTTTGATCTCTTTATAGCCGTGACGGTGCAGCATTGAGCGCATGTATTGCTCTATTTCCTGATACACCGTCCAGCCGTCCGGGTGCCAGAACACCATACCTGGCGACTCTTCCTGCATATGGAAAAGATCCAGTTTCTTACCGAGTTTTCGGTGGTCACGTTTTTCTGCTTCTTCCAGGCGATGCAGGTAGGCTTTGAGGTCCTTTTTATTACCCCAGGCAGTGCCATAAACCCGCTGCAACTGCTCATTATTGGTATCGCCACGCCAGAACGCGCCGGAAACCTTAGTCAATTTAAACGCTTTAAGCTTGCCGGTGCTGGGCACGTGAGGGCCGCGACACAGATCGATAAAATCGCCTTGGCGATAGAAAGACAGATCTTCATCACCCGGAATATCTTCAATAATCCGAACTTTATACTCCTCGCCCATCTCATCGAACAGCTTTACCGCTTCACTGCGGGAAAGCACAGAGCGGGATACCGGCATATCCTGTTTCGCAAGCTCTTCCATGCGCTTCTCGATTCTGGCCAGATCCTCATTGGTAAAAGGCCGATCGAATTTAAAGTCGTAGTAGAAGCCGTTGTCTATAACCGGCCCGATAGTCACCTGAGCCGAAGGAAACAGCTCTTTAACCGCCATAGCAAGCAAGTGAGCGGTAGAGTGACGAATTACATCAACGCCCTCTTCATCACGCTCAGTGATAATGGCAAGCTCGGAATCCTGTTCGATCCGATAGCTGGTATCCACAAGCTGGCCGTCTACTTTGCCGGCAAGTGCGGCTTTGGCCAAGCCAGCACCAATGTCAGCGGCAACATCGTGTACGGTAACGGGTTCTGCGAAACTACGGTGACTGCCATCCGGCAGGGTTATGACGGGCATGAAAAGCTCCTGTTAAGTACTCAGCGGTGATCTATACCAGAGATCACATGGTGACGGCGTTCCGCGATACAAACCGCGAGCCGTTTCGGGGCGTAGTTTAACAGAAAAAACCCCGACGGGTTAATGCCGGGGTTTACTTAGGGCCTTACTGCGCCTTTACGAGGCTTGCTGGCCTGCCTATGGGGAGGGAACGAATGCTGGCCGCTCGCCCTCACCCGCCCTTCGTCGTAACTGCACAAAGGCCAAAAGCGCGAGCAAAAGCAGCGCTGGAATGAACATCAACTCTTTAGGTGGACGTGGGTTTTTCACCTGTACTATATCTATCGTCCAGCCAAAGTTGAGTCCCGCCTTTTCAGCATCGCTGCCAAAATTGACGAACTCGACGTTCATCACGTCACCGGCTTCAGATACCTCCAGCCCGGCCGCCGCCAGCCGTTTCTCTGGCGTTTCGGCTGCAGGCAGTGGCAACTTCAGGTATTTGGAGACATCGTCACCTGACAGCGACATACCGGTGGCCTGCAGAATAATGGGCTGACCTGGTGCCACTTCATCAATGTGCTGCATTAACTCCGAACCGGGACGGTCGTTAGTGGGCGGGTATATCTCATCCCACCAGAAACCGGGACGGAACAGAGTGAAGGTAATCAGCAGAAGGCCAATGGTTTCCCACCAACGGGTTTTGGTAAACCAGAAGCCCTGGGTAGCTGCAGAGAAAACCAGCATTGCAGTCACGGCACTAAATACAGTCACCAACAAGTCGAACCAGCCAGTTAGCCCGATCAGCAACAACTGAGTGTTGAAGATGAACATGAACGGCAGAATCGCTGTCCGTATGTCGTAGGTGAAGCCTTGTATACCCGTTCTTATCGGATCCGCCCCGGAAATCGCTGCAGCAGCGTAAGCCGCCAATCCCACCGGAGGCGTGTCATCAGCCAGTATGCCGAAATAGAACACGAACAGGTGCACGGCAATCAGTGGTACCAACAAGCCGTTTTCTGCGCCCAGAGTAACGATGACCGGCGCCATCAAGGTAGACACCACAATATAGTTAGCCGTAGTAGGCAGCCCCATACCGAGAATCAAACTGATGACAGCGGTGAAGCTCAGCATCAGAAGCAGGTTACCGCCGGAGATAAACTCTACGAACTGCGTCATAACCAGGCCGATACCGGTCAATGTCACAGTGCCCACCACGATACCCGCAGTGGCAGTGGCCACACCAATGCCCACCATGTTGCGGGCGCCAGTGACCAGTGACTGGGTCAGGTCTACTCCACCCTGCTTCAGGCCACCAAAATAATCACCGCTGTTTTTGAAGAAAGCTTTCAACGGCCGTTGGGTAATAATGATAAACACCATGAACACCGTGGCCCAGAATGCTGACAGCTGCGGCGAGAACCGCTCAACCGTGAGGCACCAAACCAGCACCACAACAGGCAAAAGAAAATACAGACCGGTTTTCACCGTTGGCCCCACCGGGGGCAATTGATCCATAAGTGCGTTCGGATCATCATCCTCCAGGTCCGGGAACCTCGATCCATAGCCCACAAGTGCGATGTAAATCGCTATCAGCAGGGGCGTAAGCACCCACATAGCTGCGCTGCCGAACACGTCTTTCATCCAACCCACGCCGTAATACACAGCCAGTGTAAGCACGCTCAGCCCTAGCAGAATCATCACCCACACAAGCATGCGCTGAGCGAGTGTCGGCTTGTTCAAGCGCTCCACACCGATCATGTTCATTTTGCAGGCTTCAAGGTGCACGATATAAATCAGCGCCACGTAGGAAATCATTGCTGGAAGAATGGCGTGCTTGATCACCTCAAGGTAAGAAATACCCACATATTCAACCATCAAAAATGCTGCAGCGCCCATGATAGGCGGCGTTAGCTGCCCGTTGGTCGAGGCTGCAACTTCTACCGCACCCGCTTTGGTTGCTGGAAAACCGACCTTCTTCATAAGCGGGATGGTGAAGGTACCCGTGGTGACCACGTTGGCAATCGAGGAACCGGAAATAATGCCACTGAGACCACTGGCAACAACCGCCGCTTTGGCGGGCCCTCCACGCATGTGGCCGAGCATGGCGTAAGCAACTTTGATGAAATAATTCCCGGCGCCGGCACGCTCAAGCAGTGCACCGAACAGCACAAACAGGAATACAAAGCTGGTTGAAACGCCCAAAGCAACACCGAAAACACCTTCGGTGCCCAACCACTGATGCGAAGCCAACTTATTGAGGCTCGCCCCTTTGTGGGAGATCACATCTGGCATGTGGGGGCCAGCGAGGGAGTATATGATGAAGACCCCGGCAACAATCGTCAGCGGCAAGCCCAGCGCGCGGCGTGTGGCCTCCAGCAACAGAACCAGGCCCGCCAGAGCGACCACAAGATCCTGTGTATTAGGGGATCCTGGGCGACTTGCCAGTTGATCATAGAAAACGTAAAGATATGAGGCTGTCCCTGCAGCTGCGAGGGCCAGCAACCAATCGTAAATCGGCACTTTATTCGTCTGCTTCCCCCGGATCATTGGGAAAGCCGCAAACGCCAGGAATGATGCGAATGCCAAGTGAATCGAACGCGACTCCGTAGAGTTGAGTACGCCAAATTCGAAAATATAGGGTAGTGGTGATGCTATCCAAAGCTGGAAAAGAGACCAGAGCAAAGGAACACCAAAAAGGATGATCGCAGCAGATCCGGTTGCAGCCCTTCCACCGGATTCGGTTTGAAGAAACTCCTCTACCTTCTGCTTATCGATACCATCCCCGGCTCTCGGGTCGCTATTGGTCATAGCAGAATCCTGTCAGAGGGAAACGATAGAAAGATTAAAGCTGCGGGCAGAGATTGCCCGCAGCCAACTCAAGCGTCCGGGATCGAATTAATCGATCAGGCCAGCTTCTTTGTAGTACTTGGCCGCACCCGGGTGCAAAGGCGCACTCAAGGCATCAGCCACCATTTCACTCTTGTTCAGATTCGCGAATGCAGGGTGCAAACGCTTGAAGCTGTCAAAGTTCTCGAATACTGCTTTAACCACTTCATACACCACGTCGTCGGGCACATCCGTTGAGGATACGAAGGTAGCGGCGACACCAAATGTGGTTACGTCGTTATCAGAACCGCGGTACATGCCGCCTGGAATAACAGCTTTCCGGTAATACGGGTTGTCATCGATCAGCTTTTTGGCTGAGTTGTTGTAAACATTTACCAGAACGCTGTCGCAAGACGTGGTTGCTTCCTTGATAGCACCAGATGGGTGACCAACGGTGTAGAAGAATGCATCAATGTTGCCATCACACAAGGCCTGGGACTGCTCAGCCGCCTTCAACTCGGCCGCCAGAGAGAACTTGTCCATGGTCCAGCCCATTTCATTCATCAGCACTTCGGCTGTGGCACGCTGGCCTGAGCCCGGGTTACCCACAGAAACCCGCTTACCGGCAAGGTCTTCAAAGTTCTTGATGCCTGAGCCTTTGCTGGCTACCACGGTGAACGGTTCAGGGTGCAGTGAGAACACAGCACGAAGCTTCTTGTTAGGGCCGTCGTCTTTGAACTGGCTGGTGCCGTTAAATGCGTGGTACTGCCAATCAGACTGGGCAACTGCAAGATCCAGCTCACCTTGGCGGATTGCGTTCAGGTTGTATACAGAACCGCCGGTGCTCTCAACGGAACAGCGGATGCCGTGTTCTTTGCGATCCATATTGACCAAGCGGCAAATAGCACCACCCGCCGGATAATAAACACCGGTAACACCACCGGTTCCGATAGTAACAAAGCGTTGCTCCTGCGCAGAAACAGCGGTAGAAGCAGCACCCAAGGTAACAGCCGCAGCAATAGCAAATGCAGAGGCTTTAAGTTTCAGTGTCATATGAATCATTCCTTATTATCATCGTTGTAATCAACTGCCCGCCTGAGCACGGGGGCAAGTGTCACGCTCACCATAGAACATAGACCACTTTGCGTCATAAATAAAGCTTGAGGTAGCACGCTAACCAGTTGAGTGGACAACAAAAAAGCCCGCATAAGCGGGCTTTTTTGTTGTAGACATTCCTATTTGGCAGCACGAGCCTTGGCGACCATTTGATCTGGCCGTAGCAAGAATCGCGCAAGCGCAGGAAGCAGCCAGATTGCGCCAATCATATTCCAGAGGAACATGAAGAACAGCAAGAAGCCCATATCTGCCTGGAACTTGATTGGCGAGAAGATCCAGGTCACTACGCCAAGCCCAAGTGTAACACCGGTAAACATAACGGCCTTACCGGTTGAACGCAGAGTTTCGAAGTAAGCTTCCTGAAGTGGTTTGCCATCCAGCAGATACTTCTCAAGCTTGCTGTAAATATAGATACCGTAATCCACACCGATACCTACACCAAGTGCTATAACCGGAAGGGTTGCCACCTTGATACCAATACCCGACACGGCCATGATCGCTTCACAAAGAATCGATGTCAGCCCTAACGGGACAACAATACACAGCACAGCTCTCACAGAACGGAAGGTCGCAAAGCACAGCAAGCTCACCACACTGTAAACCAGGATTAGCATCATATCCTTGGCGTTGGCGATAACCTCGTTGGTAGCCGCTTCAACACCAGCGTTACCGGCGCCAAGCAGGAACGTGTGTTCATCGTTACTGTTATTGTTGGCAAATTCTTCCACCCGCTCAACCACTGTCTCCAGGGTCTCTGCCTTGTGGTCTTCAAGAAAAACCAGCACAGGCGTCAGGCTACACGTGGTGTTGATAAGGCCGGACGGCGCCTCACGGATGGATGCGTTGATGATGGTCTGGTTGCGGGAAATTTCATACCACTTCCAGTTCCCCTCGTTCAAAGCCTTGGTAACGATTTTGGACACGTCAGCAAGCGAAGCAGAGGATTGAACGCCAGGAGTGTTTTGAAGCTCCCACTGCAGTGAATCCATAGCACGTAACACATTGTACTGGGTGCACTGCTCTTCTGGAGTTTTCACCATCACAACCAATACATCGGCACTCGTAGAGTAGTTGTCGATGATGTAGGCATTATCCAGGTTGTAGCGCGAGTCGGCACGAAGCTCAGGAGCGCCCTGATCCAGATCCCCAACTTTAAGGTCCTGCTTGTAGTAGAGGCCAAGACCCAGACCAACCACAGCAATAAGCAGTGAAATTGGAGCGACACCGGGGTGCGCAAAGTAGGACATCAGGCGCCATTTGCGATCCTGCTTTTCGCCGTGATTCTGCACGTGGCGCACGCCACCCTTGGAAATACCAAGGTAAGACATGATCAGTACGTGGAGCACCAGGTTGGTGATGATAACAAAAGCCACACCCAAGCCGGCCGCAATGGCCAGATCCCGAATAACATCAATTTCGATGAAGAACAGTGTGAGGAAGCCAAACGCATCGGAAACCAACGCCAACATGCCCGGAATATAAAGCGCCCGGAATGCCAGGCGAGCAGCAGTTACAGCATCAAAGCCTTTCGCCGCTTCTACCGCCATGGCATTTACAATTTGTACGCCGTGACTGATACCAATGGCAAATACAAGGAACGGCACGAGTACCGAATAAGGGTCGAGCCCGTATCCCAAAAGCCTCAAGGCTCCTAACTGCAGGAACACCGCAACAATCGAGGTGAACACAGGCACCAACGTGCCGGTGATGCAGCGGGAGTACCAGAACAACAGCAGGGTTGTCAGTAGAATGGTAATGCCAGCAAACCAGGCTATCGACCCAATACCCTCAATCAGGTCGCCAACTTTTTTAGCAAAACCGACGATATGAATTTTTATGTTCGGGTTTTGCGCTTCGTACTTGGTCCGTATTTTCTCTTCCAGATCCCGGGAAAACGTTGCGTAATCCAGAGGCTCCCCGGTTTCAGGATTCTTTTCATACAGAGGTGCATACACAATCGTGGATCGGAAGTTATCTGATACCAGCCGCCCCACTTCATTAGAACGAAGTATGTTCTGGCGAAGATTTTCCAGACTTGCCGGCGAGCCATCGTAGTCATCGGGAATAACGTTGCCGCCCTGGAAGCCCTGCTCCGTGACCTCTACCCATCGAACGTTTGACGTCCACAGGGTTTTCAGGCCCGAGCGGTCCACACCGTTAAGATAAAAAACCTCATCGGTGATCTGCTTCAGAGTTTCCATGTACTCCGCAGAAAAGATATCACCGGTTTTGGTTTCCACAGCAATACGTACAAAGTTGCCAAGGTTTTCCAGGTCGTTCCGGTGATCCAGCATATTGATGATATACGGGTGCTCAAGCGGGATCATTCGCTCAAAACTCGCATCCGGCTGGATTTTTACAGCGTTATAGCCCAAAAACACCGTCAACAGCAGGAAGCCAATAAGGATTACGGCCCGATTATTGAAAATCAGGCGCTCCAGAAACGGTTCTGCCTTAGGCGTTGTCAGGTAGTGTTCACCCCTGTCATGGTTCGGGTTGGACATTCAAAAGCCCCTCTATTATTTTTTCAGTTGTTGCCACATCAGGGCGTTATTGAAGGTTCTTTCCGCGCGCGTCAGTAATTTTCACGCCGCTTTCACCCACAACAAGAAGATTGGTTCCAGATACCGGAACAACACTCATAATGCCTGCGCGATCATTCCGGAAGTGCTCACGAAATGACTCTGCGCCATTGGTGCTCATAAGCACTGTGCCACCATTTCCAACCAGAGTTATCCGGCCGTCATCAGCCACTGAACCATCATTAAGCGTAGCACCTGCACTGTTAGGCACCATGCGCCAAGTTTTTCCCAGATCGGCTGAAAAGAGCATATTGCCACGCAGGCCAAAGGCCAGAAGCTCGTTAACCTGACCGGTTCCTATCACTCCAAACAGCGAGCCCTCATACGGACTCTCGCGCCGCTCCCAGGTGTCTCCACCATCGACAGAAACGTGGATTTGCCCAGCCTCTCCAACAATAACAAGCGCTCCGCCGGTAATACGAGCCATGCCATTGAGGTGGAAATTCTGAGCATTCTGGATCTGCGATGCCCAGTCGCTCCAGGTACGACCGCCATCTTCTGTGCGCAGGATCATGCCATAGGCGCCTATGACGAAGCCGTGCTGGTCATCCTCGAACCATACGCCGAGCAATGGGTTTACCGGGCCGATATCCAGGTCTGACTGCATGTTTTCTATAACAAACACCAGGTCATCCATTGCCCACTCAAGATCGGCCTTTTCGGATTCAGGCGCCTCTTCAATGCGCTCTTCCATGGCCGCGACCTGCTCTTCCTTACTTTCAATAGCCAGTTTGGAGGCATCGGTTCCGGTTAGCTGAAGGCTCCAGTTCTCTCCGGCATCTTCGGTATGAAGCACTACGCCGCTATGACCAACGGCCCAGCCGTGTGTCTCGGTACCGAAATCCACAGCGGTCAAGGTAACGGATACGGGCACACTGCCCTGCACCCAGGTTTGCCCGTCATCATCCGAGTATATGATGTGTCCCCGCTCCCCCACTGCAACTATGCGATCGCCTGCGCGCGCGGCGTCATTGAGGAGTTTCGTGGGTGCCAGATCAGTTTGGCGGGCCGGAGTTTCAATGAGATCCGCAATCGCAAATGCGGCTGGCGCGGTCCAAACCATGGAAAGCCCGAGGCAGGCTGCCCCCAGCGTCTTGCACATCAACCTTTTAGCCATTCAAATTGCCTATTGTGTTGTTTTTAACTGTAAGTCTCTGGCCGGTAGCTCCGGCAATTAACGGCAAACATGCCGGCACCTGGGGTTACCGGCATGTTGTCCCGCAGACTCAAACATGGAGACTACGGTTTTAGCCCGCTACTGATAAATTGAGCACGCGCCTTAGCGAACACTCCGACGGCGCAGGGAGGCCGGAGAATAGTAACGCTTGTTCGGAATATCATCGGTCAAGACCCGAGTATTGGGTTCTTCCGTATCCAGACCAAGCACATGATAACGACGGGCCTGTAAATCATGATAGACGTCCAGAACCGTCCACACACCTGGAAGTTCATAATAATTTTTTGCGATACCCATAGTTACGCGCCACAACTCGCCGCGACCGTCGTACTGGTCCAGTAGTATGGTGTTCCAGCTGTCCTCATCTACGTAAAAGCGACGCTTTCCGTAAATATGGCGCGCTCCTTTTTTCAGGGTCGCCTCAACCACGTGCACACGATGCAACTCCCAGCGCGTAAGGTCCGGGTTTATGTGCGACATACCCAGTATTTCCGAATAACGGGTACCCTTTTCACCAATACGGTAGTTGTTATAAGGAACATAGACTTCTTTCAAACCTTCATAGGTCCAGTCATAACGATCAAGAGCACCGTTAAAAATATCCGAGTCATCCGCCGTGCGAAGGTTGTCCGCCGATGCAATCGGAGAGTCATAACCCAGGTTCGGAGCTCGTCTTACACGGCGCTGCCCAGCGTTATAACCCCAACCATTCCGCGGGCTGATGATCTGGTTCAGGGTTTCATGAATAAGGATGGCGCTGCCCGCGAGGCGGGGCGGAGACTGAGTGAAAGAGATGTAGTAGAAAATGATATTATCCAGTTCACTTTCATCCGCCTCAGGGTTATAGAAGTTGAAAAATGCTTCCTGCTGAGAGGTCACGAGCGAATAATCACCATTGCTCTGGACCGCAACTTCACTGGAGCGACGCGTGCCTGAAATTCCGCGCCAGCGGGTCAGGTGATTCCAGATAACCTGCCAGGCTTTTTGCTCATCATTGCCACTCAAAATGGGGAACGGATAGCCGCCATAGGCACCTTTCAGGCCTTCACCCTTACCAACAATCTCCGCCTGCACCGCATTCTCGCGGGTGTTCTCTGCCACCCACTCAGGTACTGCATGGGTACGACGGGATTTGTAGACCGGTATGCGGAAGCTTGTCGGGTAAGTTTCAAACATTGCCATAACACCGTCCGTCAGATGCTCTGCATACTGATCTTTATTGGACGCGTTGATGGTGAATAGCACTTCGTCGTTCGGGAAGGGGTCAATATGGTGCTGCCCCGACCCCTTATAGCCAGCCGGAGGCACTGTCAGTCCGCCGGTCCATTCCGGAATAGTGCCGGATTCATTGCCAGCCTTGATGGAGCCAAACGGTGTAAGGTCCTTGCCGAGACGGGAAGCTTCGCTGGAGGAAACTGCAGCCCAAGAGGGGGATGATGCTATCGTGAGGGCGAGCAAGCCCCCGAGTATCGCACTCTTTTTATGATTCATATATTGCCCTGAATTCAACTGGAAGCCCATGGGAAGGCTTTTTTATTATTGCCTGATGGAAAGGCAGGCTTTCCACCAGAGTAGCCGATTCGTCAAGGTTGTCTATCGATCGAAAGTGCGATTTTGTATCTGGCTGTAATCAAGTGCGATCAATCACAGCCAGCCCCCTTCCCCAGCCAAACCTCAGGCTTCAAGGCTTTTGTGCACAACCTCATAAAGATCTGCCGAAAGCTCTGCCTTGTCGCGAATCCGTTCAAGTGCAGTACGCATAAGTGCGCTGTAGGCAGGTGCAAACTTCTTCCAGCGCGTCAACGGTGCAACCAGCCGTGCCGCAATCTGGGGATTGCTGTCGTCAAGTCGACACACCTGATCAGCAAGGAATGAATAGCCTGACCCGTCGGGATTATGGAAGGCCGCAAGATTCTGACCTGCAAACACCCCAATAACGGAACGTATCTTGTTGGGGTTTTTCCAGTCAAAGGCTGGATGTTTCAGAAGTGCCTGAATCTGCGGTAACTGACCAGCCCTGTCGCTGGATGCCTGCACGGAGAACCACTGCTCCACAACCTGGGGATCGCTCTGGAAGTGCTCGTAGAAATCTGCCAGGGCCTGGCTTCTTTCCTCTGCATAATCCGAGTTAACCAACGCTCTCAGCGCACCCATACGATCGGTCATGTTATCGGCCTCGCGGAGTTGCTGAAGAGCCAGATCGCGCCCGGTATTGTCGTTGATCATCAGCAACCAGGCGAGCGCCGTATTCTTCAGGCTTCGACGAGCGACGGATTCAGGTGTTACCTCGTACTCTCCGTCATCCATATTACGGTGATAGCAGGCGACCAACTCACCCCTGAGAGAGGTTGCAAGATGGCTCAGCACCTGTTCGCGCGTCCGGTGAATTGCCGCCACATCCGGGCTATCCGCCAGCTCAATCAGATAGGCCTCAGAAGGCAGATGGAGCATTTTCGCCACCAGCGCCTGATCCAGCGTCCTGTCTGCCAGCAAGGTTCGGTATGCCTCCACCAGGCGAGAATCAATATCAACAGCCCCGGAGGAATCCACCAGTGACTGGATTACATCAACAGCAAGTCGCTGACCGGCATCCCAACGATTGAAGCCATCCGGATCATGGCTCATCAAAAATACAAGCTGCTCTCGGCTCCATGGGTAGACCAGCCGCACAGGCGCGGAAAAATGGCGAAGCAACGAAGGCACGGGCTTCTGCGTCAGACCATGAAACTCAAACGTGTGGCTTGCCTCTGTTAGCTCAAGAACCCGTTCGGTTGGCGCACTCGCCGCATCTTCTGTACTCACCAGCCTTAGAGGCAAAGCCTCCCCCTCCGCGCCCAGCAGGCCCAAAGCGAAAGGAATATGCTGTGGTTTCTTGTTCGTCTGCCCTGGCGTATCAGGAATTGCCTGCTGTATCTTGAGACTGTACACACCGCGCTCGGAATCATAGTCGTCTGACACCGTTAGCACTGGTGTCCCCGCCTGGTCGTACCACAAGCGGAACTGGGTAAGATCCCGACCGGATGCGTCTTCCATCGCCTTCACAAAATCATCGGTGGTGACCGCCTGCCCATCATGGCGCTCGAAATACAGATCACTGCCCTTGCGGAAAAGCTCTGGCCCCAGCAGGGTATGAATCATGCGTACCACCTCCGCACCCTTTTCATAAATGGTCAGGGTATAGAAGTTACTTATTTCCATGTACGAGGCCGGCCGCACTGGATGTGCCATCGGGCCGGCATCTTCGGCAAACTGAGCCGTGCGCAGCAGGGTTACGTCTTCAATGCGCTTTACCGTTGGCGAGCCCATGTCGGCAGAGAAGGTAGAGTCCCGGAATACTGTGAACCCCTCCTTCAGGCTCAACTGAAACCAGTCACGGCAGGTTACCCTGTTACCAGACCAGTTATGGAAGTACTCATGGGCAACAATGGATTCAATGCGCTGAAACGCAAGGTCGGTTGCGGTTTCCTGGCTTGCCAAGACGCAGGACGAGTTAAAAATATTCAGACCCTTGTTCTCCATGGCTCCCATATTGAAGTCATCGACGGCAACAATCATGAAGATATCCAGGTCGTACTCGCGACCATACACCTCTTCATCCCATCGCATGGAGCGCTTGAGTGAGTCCATGGCATGCTGGCACTTGGCTGCATTACGTGGCTCGACAAATATGCGCAAATCGATTTCCCGGCCGGAACAGGTTGTAAAGGTATCTTGTTTTTCCACCAGATCGCCGGCCACCAGAGCAAACAGGTAGCTCGGCTTGGGAAATGGATCTTCCCAGGTTACGAAATGGCGACCATCTTCGAGATCACCTCTGTCCACGTCATTGCCGTTGGACAGCAACACCGGGCAACTCGCCTTGTCTGCCTCAATACGGGTGCGGTATCGCGCCATCACATCGGGACGATCCGGGAAATAGGTAATGCAGCGGAAACCCTCGGCTTCACATTGGGTACAAAACATTCCCGAAGATTTGTACAACCCTTCGAGACGGGTGTTGTTCTGCGGCTCAATCCAGGTTACGACTGTTAATTCAAACTGGGCGGGCACCCTGGCTATAACAAGTTGTGCACCGGTTTCATCATAGTCATTACCTGCCATCAACTCCCGGCCATCCAAAATAACCTGTTCCAGTTTGAGGCTATCGCCATCCAACTCCAGGGGCGCAAACTCCTCAGCGGACTCCGGATTCCGGCGCACCGTTAAAGTGCTGTGCACCCTTGCACCATTGTCAAAGAGCTCAAAGCGAAGGTCGACGGCATCTACCAGGTGCGCAGGCACCTTGTATTCGCTCAGGCGGATGGTTGTTGGCTGATTGGTGCGCATTGATAGTCTCCAGATTTCCAGCCTGAGCAGCCCATACCGGGCCGATCAGGCAATATCAGATAGGGCGGGCAGCAGGTATCTTAAGAACCCATTACCCGGAAACGGACTTCATAACCGGTGAACTTGCGAATATTGATCACCCCGGTGTCGAGAATCAGGTATTGGCCTTTGATACCTTCAAGAACCCCCTCCACTTCCGGTGTTTTATCCAGGTTATGAGTCTTGATTTTTTCGGGCCAGGTCTGCACGGGGTAACTGAGCTCGAGCCCCTGCTCGCCCACCTCGCGAATGGAGTCCTGTCCGTGCTCTTCACGCAGCGCGGCAAGATCGCCGGCAATCAATGCCAGTATCCGCTCTCGTTCTTGCACAAGGTCCAGCTCCGTAACATCCCCCCTGAGCATGGCACGCCAGTTCGTGCGATCGGCCACATGCTCCTTGCAAGCCACTTCAACAAGGCCCGAAAGATACCGGGTAGCCACCCTCAGCATGGGAATTGCATCCACCGCCCCCTGATCAATCCAGCGTGTTGGCACCTGGGAGCCACGGGTTATGCCGACTTTAAGGCCTGATGAGTTGGCCAGGTACACCACATGCTCAATCATGCAATGGGTTTCACCCCATTCTGGCTCACGACAGGTGCCCAGATGATAATGGCACTTCTCAGGACTCATAATGCAACTGTCGCACGCCGCCAACTTTCGGAAACAGGGGTAGCAAAACCCCTGATTAAAGCTCTTTTTGGTGGTTCGGTCGCAGTTAATGCAACGTATGAGACCGTCATAGTCGAAGCGCAAGGGCTTGCCTATAAGTTCATTCATTGCCACCCGGGCATCGCCGATCGCGAGAATATAGGACACAGGGTCGCCAGCTTCTGCGGGCATTTTTCTGAGTCGCCCGGTTACATCCGTAAGATCACTCAAGACTTGACCTCAACAAACTGATTGGGATCGACGTTGTTCCCGCCTGGCTGATTGCGACGCACTGAAGGGTCACATGCAGTGCCGGCTTTGGCTCCACGATCAAGATATCCCACACGCTCCTGCTCAGGGATGCTATGCAGATTTTCGTAGTAGATGACGGCTTCCAAGCTTATCTCTCGCTGTTTCGGGGTTAGCTTGCGACCATCCGGCCACTTTCCCAGCTCAATAGACTGCTTCAGGTTTTGATAAACGTTGGGATCGAGCCGCTCAATAAGTTCTTCGTAAGTCATCCGGTTCTCCTGAAAAAACCTTCATGAAAAAGTCGAGTAATCGTTTGACAGATGCAAACGATAATGATTATCATTGCCTCGCCAAATGACGACGGTCGTATCATTTGGTCTCTCTCATCAGAGGCATATTCTGCTTCTTTTATACCCCACCTCTGGTGGGGTTTTTTTATGCTTTCCGATTGTTGCGAGCAGGCAGAATGGCAGCCAGGGCCAAGCCAGCGACGAACCCTCCCAAATGCGCTTCGTTTGCCATGCGCCCCAAGCCCAGCATTTCCGGTAAAGAGGTAAACCCGATCACCATCCACACCACGGCAAAGGTTACCAGTGCAGACGGGAACTGGAATCTGGGCAGCGCTCTCTGACTCAACCAGCAGTATCCCAGAATGCCATACACGACCCCGGAAAGGCCGCCAAAGAACGGCCCGGACACCACGTACTGCAACCCGTTGGACAACAAACTGGTGACAATAAAAATCAAAACCAGCCGGCCACGGCCATCAAACCACTCCACCTGGCTTCCCAGAAACCACAGCATTACGGAATTGAAAATAATGTGAGTCCAGCTGAAATGCAGGAAGTCAGGAGTGAACAGCCTCCAGACCTGACCACTGGCAAGGGTTGCCGACAAGGCATCGAGCCGCTCAGCCATGGTGCCCCAGTCGTAGGCCCGCGGGTCTACAATTAACAAGCTGGCAGTGAGCTGATTACTGCCCAGGCTGGTAAGCCAGGCCATCAACACACCCAGCACAATGATACCAAGCACCAAAGGCGCATGGCGGGGGGACGGCTGCCACCGCCCTGCCACAAACACAGGCGAATGATTCTGGCGCTCAACAGCCTGACGGATATCCGGCTCGGCGAGGAATCGTTCCAGAGCTTCGAGAACCGGCTCGGCGTGCTCTGGATGCTCCAGCCACAACACCTGGAAACCACCTTCTTCACTGATTCTGTGGGGAACTCCCTGGCTCCTTAGCCACTGGCTGAACCCGCCAAGGTCTAAACTGGCATCTAACTGCTTTACTCGGTACACAATCTACCTTTCCTCGCGGGGTAATCAGGCCAACAACTCGCACCGCCGCATTAGCGGGCAACGCTGTCTTCGCTGGTGGGGTAGTCCGGGGAATCCTTATGATCCCGAGCCACATTCACCCAGACAAACTTGTCGGGGGAGAGTTCTCGCTCGCCGTCCATCCGGTAAGCCACCAGCCTGCCGTATTTCACAGCACTGAAATCAATGCAGGCGACATTGGATTTGAGCGGCGCCGGCTCACTGTCCATCCAATAGTGACCGACGAACACCGGCGGTGCATCCAATGGGTAGCTGATCAGTTGCTTGCGCTCGTCCTCACTCAGAACCCGGCCCGCCACCTCCGGCGGCAAGGGGTCTGGCTGGAAAACCACATCGGCATATGTGTGGGGATTATCGGCCCAGAATTTGGTGCGGAAAAACTCTCGAACGTAACCATCCCGCCCGGTTATTTTCATGCCTTGCGGCAAGCGTAAATCTGTACCCCGCAACAAGGTGTCCATAACCTGCCCTGCAAACGATTCAATTGCTGCAGAAGCGTGCAGAAAATCCTCATCGATGCAGGCGCCACCTTGCACCTGTTTGAACTTCTGAATGAGCTCATCATCCCAGCAGGCGTGAACCGCACGGAAATCCTCCTCCTCGATAAACAAGGGAATGGTGTAAAACCACTCGAGAAAGTCATTCCACTCATGAGGGTAGGCTTCAAACTGCTCCAGGGTTTCCCGAATCAGCCGGTCGTGCCGCGGGTTATGTTCCCGCAACCATGTTTTACCACTGCCAGCCCGCGCCCGTGTACAGTAGCCCAGAGCGTTGTACTCATGGTTTCCCATCACAATGCGCGCAGAGCCACGCTCAACCATGTTCCTTACCAGGTGCAGGGCTTCACGAATTCTCGGGCCACGATCAATAATGTCACCAATGAACACTGCTTGCCGGCGGCGATGCTGATATACGCCATTCACCATGCTGTATCCCATCTGCTCAAGCAACATCGCAAGCGTATTCGCGCAGCCGTGAATATCGCCAATAATGTCGTACCCGCGACTTGCAGTATGCTTAATTCCAGCCATGATCAACTCGCTGCTATTTCACTTGCCCAGCCAAGCTTATCGCGGCAGGTGGCATAGAAATTATGGTCTGTAGGGTGAATCAGTCGAATTTTGAAAGGCTTTTTGGCGATGCGGATGATATCCCCTGGCGCGCAGGCAATGTTCATCTGACCATCAAAACTGATCTGCGGATAGGTTTCGTTGGTTTCCCCAACAACCAGTTTGATCTCACTCTTACCATCTACCACAATCGGGCGACTGCTAAGGGTATGAGGGAACATGGGCACCAGTACAATGGCATCCAGCTTCGGATGCATTATCGGCCCACCGGCTGAGAGTGAATAAGCCGTAGACCCTGTGGGGGTGGACACAATCAGGCCGTCCGACCGCTGGCTGTAAACAAAATGCCCATCAATATACAAATCAAAGCCGATCATACGGGTGGATTTGCCCGGGTGTAGCACAACATCGTTTAGTGCCGTCCCAAAACCCAGCGGCTGACCATTGCGCTCTACATTGCCATCAAGAAGAAACCGGGTTTCCTCAATGTACTCGCCTTCAAGCACCTTACCCAGACGCTCTTCCAGGTCAACGGGCGAAATATCCGTCAAGAAGCCCAAGCGCCCGCGATTCACACCAAGCAGAGGAATCTTGGATTTAGCCAGCTCCCGGGCTGCACCCAACAGGCTTCCATCGCCACCTACGACAATAACCAGATCGCAAATCTCGCCAAGAAGCTTTTTGCTGGCGACCTGCAAGCCGTGGCCAGGCAACATGCTGGCAGTGTCTTCCTCAAGGATTACGTGGTAATGATTGGCAACCAGATACTGTTTAAGCTGGCGCAATGACTCAACCACCTTAACGCTGCCCATCCGGCCGATAACGCCTATGTTTCTGAATTGATCCATGAAGCTTCCTGTGATGTCAAAATATGGCGAAAGCAGACAAGCCCGCTGATGCCCATATCAATCTGACCTACAGTCTAACGAAAGTCATCCCGATACTGAAAATAGTTCTGCGGCACCCTTCCGATTGCCGTTTACCTTCAGGGCTGGTGCTGCTCGCAGCGGTCGTCAACCCCGGGCCGGAACTCCCCGGGCTGGCTGACCCGTAACAGCGGCTCACCACAGGGTGCTTCACTCTCACTTGCCTGCTGACAAACCGGGTTCTCGTAGTGCGCAAGCCATTGCAGGTATGCAGGCTCGTTCATGCCACAACGTTCCGCCGCATAGGCAGTGGGATTGCTAAAGTAGGTTTCAATTTGATCATAAGGCAGGGTCAGGTGGCCGACACCGGGGTGGTAGGCCACCAGAAAAACCAACTCGGTCTTGAGGTGCCTCAATACGGTGTTTTCCATGGGTTCCCGGTGCCGGAGCTCGTGCACTTCCTGCTCCAGGGCAACCAGCTTTTCATCCCGATGTTCCAGCTCCCGCTGTTTACGATCCAACTGCTCCCGGAGCAAAACCAGTTCTGCCGTCACATTGGCATCACCGCGTTCTTTGACGGCTCCACCAGAAGCCATTTGCTCCTGCATGGTGAGGTATTGCTGATTCCGTTCCGCCAGGCGTTGTTTCAGTTGTTCGTTGTTCAGGCTTTGGCGCTCGCACTTCTGCTCCAGATCACCAATTTCATTACTTAGCGCTCTGATTTCCAGCCGATGCTCTCGCTGCACCTCAGTCAGCATGTCGCGGTGTACGCTTTGCAGTGTTTTAATACGCAAGCGTTGTTCACGGATCAGTTGGGCAAGGCGCGCACGATCAGCACCGGTGCGGGATTCATCGTCCAAAGCAGAATCCTGCTCCCCGGCACGCAGGACAGGGATATTTTCTTCTTCGGGCTCAACAAGGCGGAATTTAAGCGCGTTGGCTTTGACCGCTTTTCGAATTAGTTGGAAATGGTTGTTACCCGGCGTCATATCCGGGTCCCATAACTCAGAGGCATATTGGGGGTCCGGGCAAAGGCTTCGACAGACCAGGCGAATCGCGCCGCCTCCCATATTCGGACCTTTTGCACCTTTGCGCGCAAGCTCTTCAATAGGCACATTCCAGCTGCTGTCAGCTCTGCCTTCCTCATCAAACCAGATGCGGAAAAACACAAGCGAACGCACGAGAAGGTCGCCGCCAACCTCCACAAGAACGGCTTTCACATCCGTTTCAGCAAGGTCTGATAGCCCTACATAGCCGTCCAGAAAAGCGCCAAACTCGCTGGCCCGCATCTGCCGAGCCACCTCGTTGCCCTCTATAAAGAAAACCGCCGAATAATCATCCGTTGCCTGGCGGGCAGATACCATTACAGACTCCCCAAAATCGAAAAACTCTCTGACAGACTAAAAGTCTACTCAGAGAGTTTCCGATGCAAAGGTAAAAACTGCAATGTTTTGTGATCAGATCTGAGATGCCAGTCGGCTACCCTGATCAATCGCACGTTTGGCATCCAGTTCTGCCGCAACATCTGATCCGCCGATCAGGTGCACTGGCAGCGCTGCCGCTTCAAGCCCACCTTGCAGTTCACGCAACGGCTCCTGGCCGGCACACAAAATGATGGTATCTACCGGCAACACCCGGTCTTCACCCTGCTCTGCACCCTTCGCGGTGACTGTGATGTGCAGGCCTTCGTCATCAATCTTGCGGTAAGCCACACCCGGCACCATCTGAACCTTACGGTTTTTGAGGGACGTTCTGTGAATCCATCCGGTGGTTTTACCCAGGTTCTTACCCACTTTGGACGCCTTACGCTGCAGCAGGAAAACTTCGCGGGCAGGCTCGGGAACTTCAGCCTTCATACCCTGAACACCACCACGATGTTCCACTGTCAGATCCACCCCCCACTCGCGCATGAAGTGGTCAGTATCCAGTGCGGCTGAGGTGCCCTTGTGCACGATAAATTCAGATACGTCAAAGCCGATACCGCCAGCACCAATAACTGCAACTTTCTGACCCACCGGCTTACGCTCAAGCAGAGCATCCAGATAGCCAATGACTTTCGGATGATCAACACCTTCAATATCCGGGGTACGCGGCTCAACGCCCGTTGCCAGCACAACCTCATCAAAATTACCGGCTTTCAGGTCGTCAACACTCACGCGGGTTTCCAGCCGCACATCAACACCGTGCTTTTCCAACATCACACGGAAGTAGCGCAGGGTTTCATAGAACTCTTCTTTACCTGGAATCAGCTTCGCCACGTTGAACTGGCCACCAACCTCTTTGCCAGCGTCAAACAGGGTCACCTTATGTCCGCGCTCTGCTGCTACCGATGCAAATGCCATCCCGGCCGGCCCAGCGCCGACTACGGCAATCGACTTCGGCGAGGCAGTCTTTACGTATGTCAGTTCCGTTTCGTGACAGGCGCGAGGGTTCACCAGGCACGAAGTCAACTTGCCGCTGAAGGTATGATCCAGACATGCCTGGTTACAGCCAATACACGTGTTGATTTCTTCGGCACGGTCTTCAGCAGCTTTCAGTACAAGGTCGGCATCCGCCAGGAAGGGGCGTGCCATAGACACCATGTCTGCATCGCCTTCTGCCAGAATATTTTCGGCAACATCCGGCATGTTGATGCGGTTTGTGGTAACCAAAGGAATACTGACTTCGCCCTTAAGCCGCGCAGTAACCTTGGTAAACGCTCCCCGGGGGACAGAGGTGGCGATGGTAGGAACTCGGGCTTCATGCCAGCCAATACCGGTATTAATGATCGTAGCACCGGCTTTTTCGATTGCCTTGGCCAACTGAACGACTTCTTCCCATGTGCTGCCATCTTCAATCAGATCGAGCATGGAAAGGCGGTAAACCAGAATGAAGTTTTCTCCAACACGCTCACGCACACGGCGCACAATTTCGATGGGCAGGCGAATGCGGTTTTCATAGCTGCCACCCCACTGGTCGGTGCGGTGGTTGGTGTGAGCAACAATAAACTGGTTGATGAAGTAGCCTTCAGAACCCATAACCTCAACACCGTCGTAGCCCGCTTTTTGCGCAAGCTCGGCACATACCGCGTAATCCTCAATCTGCTTCTCGATACCGGCTTCATCAAGCTCTTTGGGCTTGAACGGGTTGATCGGAGCCTGAATAGCAGAAGGGGCAACCAACGCAGGGGAATAAGCGTAACGACCGGCATGAAGAATCTGCATGCAGATTTTACCGTCCGCTTTGTGTACGGCACTGGTGATAACCTTGTGCTTTTCCACTTCATCGTCATTGGTCATTTTGGCGGCGCCCTGGAAGACAGCGCCTTCCGGGTTGGGAGCTATGCCGCCAGTTACAATAAGGCCAACGCCACCGCGAGCCCGCTCAGCATAGAACTCAGCCAAACGCTCGAAACCGTTTTTAGCCTCTTCCAGGCCAGTGTGCATGGATCCCATCAACGTGCGGTTGCGCAGCGTAGTAAAACCCAAATCCAGCGGTGCAAGCAGGTTCGGATACTTGGCAAGGCCTGGTGCTGTGTTGGTCGTCATAACTGGTCTCCTCAAATTGATCACGGCAGGGTCTTAATCGCCCTGCTCTTTCTTGATGAACTCTAAAGTACCCATGCGGCTTGCGTTCAACAATATCCCTGAATAACATTATACTATCCTCAGGTAACAGCTCGTGGCGAATCCACATGAATCCGACCACTCCTCAGCACTTCCCGGACCGCAACCCGCTCGGCGATATCAGCGTGCTCCACATTTCGGTATTGCTCCGGGCTGCTGAAGCCGAAGGCGTAAACTCGCAGGAACTTGCTCGCCACTTTCAACTGAACGCACAAACTCTCACGTCTCCTGAGGCTCGAATCAGCATTCCCCGCTTTATGAGGCTTGGGCATGCAGCAATTCAAGCCTGCGGCAACCCCGCACTGGGGTTGCGCATGGGCGCATTGACCAGGCCTGTAGATATGGGATTGCCGGGCCTTACAGCTGAATGCACCAATACTGCCGGCAAAGCTATACACACACTTATCCGCTATTCCCTGCTGACCAGCCGGAATAGCCGTGGAACACCCACCGCAGATCCCGAAAAACGGCTCATTCAGTTTTATTCCATTCAGCCCTACAACGCATTTAATTATTTCGTTGTTGACTCAGTACTAAGCGCCTGGACTCAGTTTCTGCGAACAGTGAGCGGGCAATGGGATGTGCTGGAGAAAGTCTGCATAGAATACCCATCCACCGGCCTGGATGAACTCTATGAATCCTGGTTTCGTTGCCCGGTTCAGTTTGGGGCAGACTCAAACGGCATAACGGTGCGGCAAGATATATGGAGCCAGACAACCCTGCAGGCGCATCCGGCCATGCACGAGAAGCTGCTACTAATGTGTGAAGCGGAACTGCGGGACATTCAGCGAGGATGGACAACGGGAGACAGGGTAAAGAGTTTGCTAACACCTCTGTTTAGAGGAGAAACACCAAGCCTTGAGACCATTGCCTCGAAGTTGGGAGTTACTCCATGGACACTACAACGACAACTTGCCTCTGAAAACACAGGGTTCAGAGAACTTATGGACGAAACCAGAAAGCATTTGGCGCGAGACTATATTCGGGAAACAGAAACATCACTGTCAGAAATTGCCTGGTTACTGGGCTTTTCCAACCCAGCGGCATTGCACAAAGCCTACCGCCGCTGGTTTGAAATAAGCCCGGGGGAACACCGGAAACAGTTCCGCGGGGATTAGTATTACTTGTTCAGATGCTTAGCGTGGAAGTGCAAGTGCTCTCCAATAAAGCTGGCAATGAAGTAATAGCTGTGATCATAGCCTTCGTGGCGATTCAGAGTCAGCGGATAGCCACTTTCCTTTGCCGCAGCTTCCAGCGCTTCCGGCTTCAGTTGCTCGACCAGGAAGTTATCTGCCTCACCCTGATCTACCAGTGCAGGCACGAACTGCGTGGCCTTTTTCATCAGCAGGCTGGAATCATATTCGGCCCAGCTGGCAGTATCTGCGCCCAGGTAGGCTGTGAATGCCTTTTTTCCCCACGGGCAATCTATCGGATTACTGATCGGGCTAAAGGCCGATACGGACTGGTAACGCTCAGGATTGCGCATCGCCAGCACCAGTGCACCGTGACCACCCATAGAATGACCAAAAATTGACCGCTTATCACTCACCGGGAAAACAGACTCGATGAGATTCGGCAATTCGTTCAGCACATAATCGTACATGCGGTAGTGCCGGTTCCAGGGCGCCTGAGTGGCGTTTACATAGAACCCTGCCCCTTTACCCAAATCGTAGGCTTCGTCATCTGCCACATCATCGCCGCGAGGACTGGTGTCAGGCGCGATGATAGCAACGCCCAATTCAGCGGCCATTTGGTGAGCCGCTGCTTTCTGCATGAAGTTTTCATCGGTGCAGGTTAAGCCAGACAACCAGTAAAGAGCTGGAACCTTGTTGCCGTTGGCAGCCTGTGGCGGTAGATAAATAGCGAAACGCATATCGCAATTCAGCGTTTCTGAATGGTGACTGTACTGCTTGTGCCAGCCACCGAAACTTTTGTTTCGACTAAGATTTTCAATATTCATTGCAATCTCCCTGATAAATGGTCGCCCGTGCCATGCTCAGACGACCCTCCTCGTTATTTGTCAAAGTGAATAACGGTACGAATACTCTTGCCTTCATGCATCAAATCGAAGGCTTCATTGATCTTTTCCAGACCCATGGTGTGAGTGATGAAATCGCTAAGCTTGAACTCACCCTTCATATACCGTTCAACAATACCGGGCAACTCAGAACGCCCTTTTACGCCACCGAATGCAGACCCTCTCCAAACCCGACCGGTAACCAGCTGGAATGGACGAGTGGAGATTTCCTGGCCGGCCCCGGCAACACCGATGACCACTGATTCGCCCCAACCTTTGTGACAGCACTCAAGAGCCGAGCGCATCACATCCACATTACCAATACACTCGAAGGAATAGTCGACCCCGCCATCGGTCAGCTCAACAATGACTTCCTGAATCGGCTTGTCGTAATCCTTAGGGTTAATACAGTCGGTCGCGCCGAGCTGACGGGCCAGTTCAAACTTGCTCTCGTTAATATCGATGGCAATGATGCGGCTGGCTTTCGCCATGGTGGCACCGATAACAGCCGACAGACCAATGCCACCCATACCGAAGATAGCCACGGTGGCACCCTCTTCTACTTTAGCGGTATTCATCACCGCACCCATGCCGGTGGTCACACCGCAACCGAGCAAGCAGACTTCTTCAAGCGGTGCTTCTTTGTTGACCTTCGCCAACGCAATCTCAGGCAGTACAGTGTATTCAGAAAAGGTTGAGCAACCCATGTAGTGGTAGATCGGCTCACCATTGAGGGAAAAACGGGTGGTGCCATCTGGCATCAAACCCTTGCCCTGAGTTTCACGTATTTTCTGGCACAGGTTGGTTTTACCAGAAGTGCAGAACTTGCACTCGCCACACTCAGGGGTATAAAGCGGGATTACGTGATCACCCACCTGAACGCTGGTTACGCCTTCGCCGATAGATTCGACAATACCGCCACCCTCATGACCCAGAATAGCCGGGAAGATGCCTTCGGGATCTTCGCCAGACAAGGTAAATGCATCGGTATGGCACACACCACTGGCGATAACGCGAATTCGCACTTCACCGGCCTGCGGCGGCATAACATCCACTTCTTCGATAGACAGTGGCTGTTTCGGGCCCCAGGCGATAGCGGCTTTGGATTTGATTGTTTTAGTCATGTGGCTCTCCGATCTATGTTCCAGCTCTGGCAGAGGTTTCTGCCACCATGAAGAACATACTATAGTCTATCGCCCTGGTTGATAATCCCATATTATATAAACTCACCTTTACCAGTGAGTAACAATTGGGAAGAGCAAATCCGAAAAACCAGCTCTTTCCAGAGGAGCTCAAACGACAGCACGGGAAGCAGACCATGCATATTTGGGAAGGGGTAAGTGAGTTTGTGGCAGTGGCGGAGGAAGAGAGCTTTACTGCAGCAGCGAAGGCGCTGGGCATCTCAACCGCTCAAGTTAGCCGGCAGGTCAGTGCCCTGGAAGCCCGTCTATCAACCAAGCTGTTTTACCGCACCACCCGCAGGGTTTCGGTGACCGAAGCCGGACAGATCTACTATCAGCAATGCCGGCAAGTGCTCGATGGCCTCGAAGAGGCGGAGCGCACCATGACCAATTTGCAGATGGTGCCTAAAGGTCAGTTAAGGCTGACAGCCCCTGTGACATTTGGCGAAAAAAACATCGCTCCACTGGTTAACAACTTCGTGCTGCGATACCCGGAGCTTCAAGTACAGCTGAATCTGACCAATCAGAAACTGGATTTGGTTGCGGGTGGTTACGACCTGGCAATACGACTGGGTAAACTCGAAGATTCCAGCATGATGGCAAAACGACTGTCATCGAGAACCCTGCATGTATGTGCCTCACCCGCCTATCTGTCTGCCCACGGAACCCCACATTCTCTTTCGGAACTGGACAAGCATAACTGCCTTCAGGGAAACCTGGATTACTGGCGATTTCAGGTGATGGGAAAACCACAAAATGTCCGAATCAAAGGCAACATCATGTGTGACAGCGGCTGGGCCCTGCTGGATGCTGCCTTGAAAGGCATCGGCATTGTGCAACTGCCGGATTACTACGTTCAACCTTCTCTGGCTTCCGGCAAGCTGACTAGCCTGCTAGAACCCTACCAGGAAGCTGACGATGGCATCTGGGCCATTTATCCACACAATCGTCATTTATCACCAAAGGTTCGAATGCTGTTGGACTATTTGAGCGAAGCACTGCAGGCGAAGTGACTGCCTTTCCAGCGGCAGATGCAATGCAATGAGGAAGACTTAAACGAAAAAAGCCGTTAACTGCTATGCAGCTAACGGCTTTTTAAAATAGTGGCGGAGCGGACGGGACTCGAACCCGCGACCCCCGGCGTGACAGGCCGGTATTCTAACCAACTGAACTACCGCTCCACGTGTTATAACCGATTACTTTCCAAATACTTTCAAAGCATTGCAACCTTCAAGAGATTGCTCGGTGACAACGAGAGCGCATTATAAAGAGGTGCCCGATTAAGTCAACGCCTTTTACGAAAATAATCTATAAATCCCCGCATATTACATCGCATCGACCATCGCATCCTTGCCCTGAGCTGTTTTCCGATACTCAATGGGAGTCATGCCTGACCAGCGTTTGAACGCACGATAGAAGGTACTCGGCTCGGAAAACCCGGTGAGATAGACAATCTCATCAATCGACTCGTCTGTTGTCGCCAATAGTTGCCGGGCCAAGCGGTATCGGAAATCAGCCAGCACCTGGTTAAAGCTGGTTTCTGCTTCAGTAAGCCGGGTGCGCAGCGTGCGAGGCTTGATGTCCAACCGGGTAGCTACTGAATCCAGTGTTACCTCACCGCTATCCAGTAATTCAGCAATGATGCGCTCCACCTGCCCGACAATATCCTTCTTCTCCAGCCGGGCAACCTGCTCACTGGCAAAGCGCTCATGCAAATCCAGGAGTTCCGGTTCTGCGTGGGGGGACGGATGAGAAAGCAAACTCACGGGGAAGTACAAGCGGTTTTCATCTGCACCAAACACCACATCGCAACCCAGCAATTCAGCAACGTACTCGCGCCCTTCTTCACGGTCATGCTCAAACTCGACCCGCGACGGACGGAATTCGTTATCCGTGATGGACCGGAAAAAAGTAAGCAGGCCCTGCACAAAGCACTCGTTAAAATGTCGCAGGCGGCGAACTTCATCAGAGGCAGTATCCAGCACCATGCAGGCCTCCTCACCTTCGATGAAAAAATCCGTATTGGCAGCATCGCTTAACAAGCGCTGATAGTTTTGCGCGCGGCGCAGCCCCTCACCAAACGTAGGGCTACTCAAAAACAGGTACTCGAGAACCTGTCCTTTATAAACCGGTAACAGCTGCCCAAGGTGGAGCCCGATATCAGGATCACCGGATACATCTTCTACCGCCTGCCAGAAAAACATCTGGGCACTGTGGGGCGTGCGTAGCTGTTCGGTGTACACATACTCCGCATTCACGCCAAGCCGGCTGAAAACAAGATCGGTATCAAGACCCTTCTTTTTCATTGCCTCGTAGATAAGGCGCAGCATCACGCCCGCGTCACGTAGTTCCTGCATAAAATCCCGCTATGTATCTATTGGATACTACTTTGGCCCGGCAGACACCCGCCGGAACACCCCAGGTCAATGCGTCGTCAGCACGGGTTTGCCAGACTGACGGCAGGCCTGAAAGCAAAACCTGCGTCGACCCTGAAACTGCCCGACTTGACCAGAAGTCTACCTGGACTATCGTCTTGCATTAGAGCATATCAGGCCACAGACGCACAGTTGTACCAGAATCCTTGCACATCAGGTACCTGCATTTAGCAACTTTCATCAATCTTTTGTGCCAAAGCTATCATTGCATTGCCTTTAGAGAAAAACACCTATGTCAGACACACTTATATATCGAGACACACCACCAACACTGCTTCCACTGTTCGGCAAAGCTGTTTTACCAAAAAAAGTCAGCTCTGAAGGCGACATCAGGCTCCCGGAACTCTCTGCCAAGCTCCTCTACGCAAAAACCTCCAGCGATGATCTGAATCAATATGAGCGAGTATGCGGATTCAGCTCCGGCAACCATATACCTATTACCTGGCCCCACATTCTTGCGTTTCCACTGCACTTGAAGCTGCTGACCGAAAAAGCGTTTCCATTGCCACTGCTTGGGCTGGTGCACCTGCGTAACAGCATTACCCAGCACAGGGCGATTGGAAAAGGAGAGGTTCTGGAGCTGGAGGTTAAACTGGGTGGGCAGGAACGTACCAGCCGGGGAATAGAATTTGATGTAAACACCACCGCTCGTTCTGCAGGCACGGTTGTCTGGGAAGGCGATAGCACTATGCTCTTCCGCCAACCCGACCCAAATTCCAGGTCTTCAGCAAAGGCCGCTCCCCCGGCGCTTGAGCTTCATCCGAACATGGTCGACATCAAGGTGGCCGAATCCATCGGACGCCAGTACGCCAAAGTCTCCGGCGACAGCAACCCCATTCACATGCATGCCCTGAGCGCCAAGGCGTTCGGCTTTCCCCGCGCTATCGCCCACGGCATGTGGAGTAAAGCACAGGCTTTGGCGATTATGGGGCAACAGGATGGGTGGCATTCGGGGCCAGTAAAGGTAAGTTGCCAGTTCAAAAAACCGGTATTTTTACCAGGAACTGCCCAATTGAACTGGCGGGAAGGGAAAACCGCATGGGACTATCAACTGCTGAATGCTCGCGGTGATGCTCCCCATCTCAGTGGGCGCATTGAATGGCTCTAAATTGGGCCAGAGGAACTCTCATCGTCACCCGAAGAGGGTAATGCTGCGACAGGAAGCGTAAAGAAGAATCGTGCGCCGCCATCTTCGGGTCGCTCGAACCCTATTTCCCCTCCCTGAGCCTGTATCAGGGAGCGGCAAGTAGGCAAGCCGATACCCATGCCTTCTTCTTTGGTGGAATAGAACGGCAGAAACAGCTTTTCCTCAGCATCTTCTGCAAGCCCCTCACCATAGTCCCTTACCTCAATCCGAACACAGCCCTTGTCCGTGAGCCGCGCGCTTACTTCAACGGGCAACGCAACTTCTTGGCTGCGAGTCGCTTCGAGCGCGTTCCGGATCAAATTCAGCGCAACTTGTTGAACCTGAATCGGGTCAGCCAGCACCTCCGGCAGATCCTCGGATACAAGTAGCTCAATGGCCCCGTCGTTGTTGCGCGCGTCCACTTCCGCAAACTCGCGGGTGTCTTCCAGCAGAGCAGGAACAGAAAGCACTTCTTTGCCAGTCGCAGGTTTTTTAACAAATCGCCTGATCCTGCGAATTATCTCGCTGGCACGGTGCGATTGCGCCTCAATTTTATCAAGGGTTTCCTGCAGCAGACTCAAATTCGGGTTTTCAACGGACATCATCCGCTTGGAGACTCGAGCATAATTGGCAATTGCAGTCAGTGGCTGATTCACCTCGTGAGCAACACCTGCAGCCATCTCTCCCATGGTGGTCAACCGGGATATGTGCGCCAATTGGTCACGCTGCTCCTGTACCAGCTCTCGCGCCTCTTCCAGCGCCTGCTCGCCATCAAGCTCGACCGTTATATCGCGGAATACAACCACCGCACCGTGCAACTCTTCTCCTTCAAGCTTTGGCGTGGAACGGTATTCAGCCGGAAATCCGGTGCCATCGGCACGCAACATTCTTATATCGCGCTGATTTTCCGCCACACCCTGGCTACAGGTCGCATGAACCGGGAGTCCGCTAGGGCATTGGGCTGCTGTACTGAAGTGGGTATCGAAAAAATTCCGGCCGATCAGATCTTCAACAGGGCATCGCATAATGATGCCTGCTGCAGGATTGGCGAACTCGATCGTGCCCTTCTCATCAAGCCCGTAGATACCCTCACTGATCGAATTGAGGATACGGGCCTGATCGCTCTGAAGCTCCCTGTTTCGCGCCTGAAGTTCACGCTCAAGCCGAATAACGCGGGCATGGGTTTTAACCCTGGCAATCACTTCCTGGGACTGGAAAGGCTTGGAGATATAATCAGCCCCACCCAACGCGAAGCCTTTGACTTTCGCTTGCAGGTCATCCAGGGCTGAGAGGAACACAACGGCACAGTCAGCCGTCTCAGGATCGGCTTTGAGGCGTTCGCATACCTCATAACCGTCCATTTCGGGCATCATGATGTCGAGCAGGACAACTTCGGGCTGATGGCGGTGGGCAAGATCCAAGGCTTTTTCGCCTTCATTGGCGATCAGCAACCGATAGCCTTTATCTTTCAGTGTCTCATAGAGAACTTTCAGGTTCTGTGGATTGTCATCCACCAGCAGAACCGTCACTTCTGAATTTTCGCTGACAACTTCAGTCATATAAAAAAAGGCCGGTCAAAAAGATAACCGCATGATGCCGGCCAGATCACCTCTCGTCGATAAGGTTCTTTACGGACAGCACCATTCGAACCAGGTGTGCCAGCGAATGAGTCCCCATCTTATGCATCACCCGCGAGCGATGAATCTCCACCGTGCGCTGGCTGATTTCCAGTTCAATAGCGATCACCTTGTTCGCCTGGCCTTCTATCATTCGATCCATGATCTCGTGTTCACGGGGGGTCAGGCTTTTAACCCGACGAATGATTTCCTGCTTCTCACCCAACGTTTTGCGCTGCTCCAGATCCTGCTCCAACGCCGCTTCGATTTTCTCAAGCAACGCTTCTTCGCGGTAAGGTTTCTGAATAAAGTCCACGGCGCCTTCTTTCATGGCGTCAACTGCCATAGGGACGTCACCGTGCCCGGTCACAAAAATAATTGGAAGAATTGAGTGTTTCTCGTTCAACTTTTTCTGCAATTCCATGCCGTCCATGCCCGGCATACGGATATCCAGTACGATGCAGCCAGCCATTTTTTCGGAATAATCCTTGAGAAATACGGCAGCATTCTCATAAGGTTTAACCAATTTGCCATCAGTTTTCAGTAACAGCTCCAGCGAGTCACGAACGGCTTCGTCGTCCTCTACCACGTATACAGTCTGCTGAATATCAGTCATGGGTGTGCTATCTCCTGTCTGTTTTGTTATGGCGATCGGTCAATGAATCGACGGATCTTTCTGATCGTCCCGGGCGTGTTCCTGGCGTTCGTGCTCACGCATTTTCTCAAGCCGTTGCTGGATAATGCCAAAAACGCTCTGTTTCGGATAGTTGCCTTTACTGTCGGCCTTGCCCGCCGGCTTACCCAACAACAAGGTCACCGCTTCCTCGACATTTGAAACTGAGTAAACCGCAAACCGGTTTTCCCGGACAGCCTGAACCACTTCGCTGTCCAGCATTAAGTTCTGAACGTTGTTGGCCGGAACAATGGCGCCCTGGGTCCCTGTAAGCCCACCCTTGAGCTGACAGGTAGCAAAGAAGCCTTCAACTTTTTCATTAACGCCGCCAATCGGCTGCACCTCGCCAAACTGGTTAACGGAACCTGTAATGGCCAGGTCTTGTCGCACCGGAACGCCAGAAAGCGAAGATATCAGGGCACAGAGCTCTGCCAGCGAAGCGCTATCACCATCTACCTCGCCGTAGTTCTGCTCAAAAGTCAGGCTCGCAGACAGGTGCATGGGGTCCATCACCGCAAAGTGTGAGGCTAGCCACGAACTCAAAATCATCACACCCTTGGAATGAATATTGCCACCTAACTTCACATCCCGTTCGATATCCATAATCCCGCCATCCCCATAATAGCAGGTGGCCGTTACGCGGTTGGACAAGCCAAACTCGAACCCACCCGTGGAGAGCACAGACAGCGCATTAACCTGGCCCACAACCGAGCCTTGGGTTGATACAAACGTGGAGCCGTCACGAATTGAATCGTAAAGCTGGTCACGGATACGGCTACTGCGGTATTTCGCACTCTCAAGCGCTCTTTCCACATGAACATCCTGAATCATCTTGGCATTCGCCTGGCGAGCCCAAAAGTCCGATTCCCGCAGCAGGTTGGCTATATTGGCAGCATGCAATGAAAGCCTGTCCTGGTGTTCTGCCATACGCGCGCTGTGCTCGATGACCCTTGCCACAGCTTTATTGGTGCAGTGCAGCAGGTTTTTTTCTTTGACAACGCTGGCAATAAACTTTGCATACATAACCTGGCTTTCTTCGGAGCGGTACATTTCGTTCTCGAAGTCCGCAGTCACCCGGAACAACTCTGCAAACTCGGGATCGTAATCCTGCAGCAGCATCCAGGTTTCACGATCTCCGAACAGCACAAGCTTCACATCCAGCGGCACGGCCTGCGGCTCAATGGAGATGGTGCCTGAGAGCGTCAACTCTCGCTCAAGAGAGTTGATCTGAATGCACTTCGAGCGCAAAGCCCGCTTGATGCCGTCCCATACGAAGGGCTGCTCAAGCACCTTTATGGCATCCATCAACAGATAACCACCATTGGCCCGGTGCAGGCTGCCGGCCCGAATCAGGGAGAAATCGGTAAATACCGTGCCTTTATAGGTAACGTTTTCAACGTATCCAAAAAGGTTGTGATAAGTGGGGTTGTCTTCCACCACCATTGGCACTTCGTTGGTCTTCTGGTGCACCACCACATTAACGAGATAGCGCCGGGGCATCTTTTTATCCAGCGACGCATAGGCAATGGCTGCTTGCTCTTCGTTGTCGTCGAGAAAAATCTCCAGATTCTCAACCAGGTCTTTGCGTACCGCCTCGAAGTAAGCCACTACATCCGGCAGGTTTTTGTAGCTCTCAATCAATGCATCAATCTGGTGGCCAGATATCCCTTCCAGCGTTTCCTTGTTCAGGGCCTGTTGTTCATCGGCATATTCCTGCTCCCAATCCGCCAATTTCCGAAGTGCTTGCCGGAGCTTTTTCTCAAGTTTGTTGATTGAATCTTCGAACTTGTCGCGCTGTGCATCCGTTAGCGCCTTGAACGTCTCTGCGGTATGCGGCTTATCACCATTCATTGCCACCAAACGGTAACCACCTGGCGTGGTGATGGTCAGGCTGACCTTCTTGCGGCGGGCCTGGGCAGCGACCTTCTCGAGCTCATCTTCCTGTTTTTTGCCATACTCTTCTTTGAGCTGTTCTGAACGTTCCAGAAAGCTGTCGCTATCGAAGGTCTGTGGAATGACCTTCACCAGCCGGCTCATGAGCTTTTCCATGTCCTGTTTCAACAGCACGCCCTTACCCGCAGGCAACTGCAGTAGCTTGGGAATCCGCGGCTCCTCAAAATCTGCGACATAACACCAGTCGTGACTTTGCTGCTCAGTATCCAGGTGGTGCTCAAGATAACGCAGCATCATCGTGCGCTTACCCAGGCCGTTACGCCCTACGGCATACACGTTATAGCCACCATGGGGCATGGCAAGCGCAAACCGCACGGCTTCCTGGGCCCGATTCTGGCCCACAATTTCCGCGAGCGGCTCCAGCTGTCTGGTCGACTTGAACGGTAGATCTTTCAGAACACAGGCTTTGTAAAGCTGATGCAGAGGCAGTGACTTCAAGGTTGGGTCCTGTAACGGTTGACTCATTGGCCGGTCATTGTAGGTTCTGTGAACCTGTCTGTCGCGCTCGAGGGCAAGAATTGTGACAAACGCTTAAAGGTGGAAGATTTTGTGATGCAAGTCACGCTTCACAATCTCCTCATTGCCCTCGTCTTTCATCGAACACTACACTTCACAAGCCGACTCTCAGCCTTTAGTCTTATAGTCGGCTATAACAACATAATAATAAGCAATGGGTGCCAGTTTACGATGAGTGATTCCGAAGATCGCCGGCTCAAGGATCGCTATTCTGCTTCGTGCCTTAAGGTACAAGTTCGTCAGCGCGGTTTTTTCAAGAATAGCAAGCCTTCTTTCCAGGCCACCTGTCTCGACCTGAACCGTTACGGCATGGCCTTGCTCTGCCCACGCCCGCTGGATCCTGGTACTCGCCTGTTTATGGACTTTGAAGGGAAGTACATCAGCGAATCAAAGGTGTGCGCCCGCGTTGTAGAATGCCGCCCTTTCCAGGCCGGCTATCGGGTAAGTGTTCAATTCAGCTATTACCTTAACAAAAAAGGCTATTCCAGAGCGGTAGACAACGCTTTGTCACGCATCGAAGGCTTCTACAACCGCCTCGCCAGCTAACACTTCTCAGGCCAACCCGGCATCCAGGCTGGCTGCAACGTACATCCCTAACTCCCGACATTGCTCTTCGAACTCATCCTGATACTCTCCGCGGCACATCAGTGGTTCCTGGATTAGTTTCCAGCGTAACCCGGTGGTGATGCTTTCAATCGCGCGCCGCGTTCCTGTGCCGTCATGGCCAGCCCGGATATAAAATGCAAATGGAAGACCTTGGGTTTTCTCCAGGCAGGGGTAGTAGCTGCGGTCGAAGAAATCCTTCAGCGCGCCGCTCATGTAGCCGAGATTTTCAGTGGTGCCGAGGATAATGGCATCACAGGCAAGAACATCATCCGGGCCAGCATCCAGGGGCGCCAGCACGGTTACTTCAACATTTTCGATATCTTCGTGCCCTGCACCCTGCGCGACCGCATCGCGCAGGGTGAGGGTATTCGGAGAAGGCGCATGAGAAACAATAAGCAATTTCTTTATAGGTTCCACAAAACACCTCCCATACTGACTTAAAGCAACTCACCTGCTGCTTCAACAGGCGCTTCTGCAGCTGCATCTTTCTTGGATGCCGGCTTGGGCATCAGCCTTTCACGCACCTTGGCTTCAATTTCTTTTGCTATTTCCAGATTCTCTTCAAGGAACTTGCAGGCATTGGCTTTACCCTGGCCGATCTTGTCACCGTTATAGGCATACCAGGCGCCGGACTTGTCCACAAAGCCTTCCTTAACGCCCATATCGAGCACTTCGGCCATGTGATAAATGCCCTTGCCATAAAGAATCTGGAACTCGGCCTGGCGGAATGGCGGTGCAACCTTGTTCTTGACAACTTTAACGCGGGTCTCGTTGCCAACAACCTCGTCGCCATCTTTTACTGCACCGATGCGGCGAATATCCAAACGTACAGATGAGTAGAACTTAAGCGCGTTACCACCGGTGGTGGTTTCAGGGCTGCCGAACATTACGCCGATCTTCATACGGATCTGGTTAATGAAAACCAGCAGACAGTTGGCGTGTTTCACGTTGCCTGTCAGCTTGCGCAGAGCCTGAGACATGAGGCGAGCCTGCAAGCCGACGTGGCTATCGCCCATCTCACCTTCAATTTCAGCCTTTGGAGTCAGCGCCGCTACAGAGTCAACAATGATGACGTCTACCGCATTGGAGCGTACCAGCATGTCGGCAATTTCAAGAGCCTGCTCACCGGTATCTGGCTGGGAAACCAGAAGGTCGTCTACGTTAACGCCCAACTTCTCAGCGTAGATGGGATCCAGCGCGTGCTCAGCATCGATGAAGGCACAGGTTTTACCGGCTTTCTGAGCTTCGGCAATAACCTGGAGGGTCAGAGTTGTTTTACCAGAGCTTTCAGGGCCGTAAATCTCAACAATTCGGCCGTAAGGCAGTCCGCCTATACCCAGGGCAACGTCCAGCCCAAGAGACCCGGTGGAGACCGCAGGAATGGCTTCGCGGGGCTGATCGCCCATTTTCATCACTGCGCCTTTACCAAACTGGCGCTCAATCTGGCCCAGCGCTGCGCTTAATGCTTTTTTGCGGTTGTCTTCCATCAGTGCAAACCCTCTGTTGCCTTGGCCAACGGCAAGATAGTCAAGCCGGTGGAGGTATGATTAATCGGGAAGCCGTACAGTGGTAACAGCGAATTCCCTGTATATTTGAACAGTATTAAAACATACCCCGAGGGAGAGGCCAACCCCTGTTATTGTGAAAGCATTCAGGTTTGCTTCAAAAACCCGCTAACTCCCTGCAGGGCAAAGAGAACCGCCTGCCGTCGCACCTGATCGCGATCGCCTTTGAAGTGCTGCACAACCGCTTCGGTGCTCTCAATGCTGGCGCCCCAGGCAAACCAAACCGTGCCTACCGGCTTTTCTTCACTGCCCCCACCTGGCCCGGCTACCCCGCTAATGGCAACCGCTACATTCGCACCGGTCGCTGCAAGTGCACCTGCAACCATCTCACGCACCACCGGTTCGCTAACAGCACCATGATTGCCCAAAGAGGCATCGGTAACGCCTAACAACGATTGCTTGGCTTCATTGCTGTAGGTGACCAAGCCGCCCACCACATAGGCGGAAGATCCCGGTTTATCTGTCAGCACCTTGGCAACCCAGCCACCGGTGCAACTCTCGGCAGTCACTACCGAGGAACCCAGCTGTAGCAACTTTGCGGCTAATTGATCTCCAGCTTGTTCGAGTTCGTGGTCACTGGCAGGCATAATGTGCTCCCTCGTTTCATCACGGGCATAATTTTCTTACAATCCGTGGCTTCATCCAAAGTAAGATTATCCGGACTTGTTCATGTCAGCAGCTCAGAACACCAAACCCCAGCACACACCCATGATGCAGCAATACCTGAAAATCAAGGGTCAACACCCGGATGAGCTGGTGTTCTATCGCATGGGTGATTTTTACGAACTTTTTTATGACGATGCAAAAAAAGCTGCAGAGCTGATGGATATCACTCTCACATCGAGGGGGCAGTCCGGTGGCAATCCGATCCCCATGGCAGGCATCCCCTTTCATTCTTCTGAGGGTTACATTGCCCGTCTGGTGCGTGCTGGTCAATCCATTGCCATTGTTGAACAGATTGGCGACCCGGCAACCAGCAAGGGGCCGGTTGAGCGCCAGGTGGTCAGAATCGTCACCCCCGGCACACTCAGCGATGACGCCTATCTGGAAGACCGCCGCGACAACCTGCTTGCCGCCATCTATCACCATCGGGAGCAATTTGGCTTTGCTTCGCTGGATATCTCCAGCGGTCGCTTTGTGGTTTCAGAACTGAACACTCTGGAAGCCCTGCAGGGAGAGCTTCAGCGGTTACGCCCGGCGGAGATTCTTATCAGCGAGGATTTCCCCTACGAGGAAGTTGTAGCCGGGCTCACCGGTGTTCGGCGCCAGGGCCCCTGGCTCTTTGAATCTGACACAGCATTCCGGGTACTCACCCAGCAACTGCAAGTTCGCGACTTGACCGGGTTTGGCTGTGAGGACCTGAGTCTGGCGATTTGTGCCGCCGGTTGCCTGCTGCAATACGCAAAAGAAACCCAACGTACCGCCCTTCCCCATATTCGCAAGCTCACCCGGGAACGCCGGGACGAAGCAGTGATTCTCGACGCCACCAGTCGCCGCAACCTTGAGATTGATATCAACCTCATGGGCGGACACCAACACACCCTGGCCTGGGTGATGGATAAAACTGCCACCTCCATGGGTGGCCGCGAGTTACGGCGCTGGCTGAACCGCCCCCTGCGGGATATCGATGTAGTTCAGCAGCGCCAGCACGCAGTGTCGGCTCTGCTGGAAAACTTCCATTACGAGCCAGTACACAACCTGCTCAAAGCCGTGGGCGACATTGAACGGGTTCTGGCCCGCGTAGCGCTTCGCTCAGCGCGCCCGAGGGACCTTGCCCGCCTGAGAGATGCGTTTCAGGCACTGCCCGAACTACAGGAAGCCCTGAAACCGGTTAACTCCCGTCACATCGTCAAGCTGGCTACCACAATTGGCGAATACCCGGGGCTTGCCGACATGCTGGAGCGGGCGGTTATCGACAACCCGCCTGTCGTCATTCGGGAAGGGGGCGTAATTCGTGAAGGCTTTGACGAAGAGCTGGACGAACTGCGTAACATCAGCGAAAACGCCGGCCAGTACCTGCTGGATGTGGAAACCCGGGAGCGGCAGCGCACTGGCATAAGCACCTTGAAAGTGGGTTACAACCGGGTGCACGGCTATTACATCGAAATCAGCCGTGCCCAATCCGCACAGGCACCAGTGGATTACATTCGCCGCCAAACCCTTAAAAATGCTGAGCGCTTCATTACGCCCGAACTGAAAGAATTCGAAGACAAAGCCTTGAGCGCAAAGAGCCGCGCACTGGCCAGGGAAAAAGCGCTTTATGACGAAGTGCTGGAAACCGTCGCCGAACAACTCGCGCCTCTGCAGGATGCTGCTCAGGCTTTGGCAGAGCTGGACGTGATCAGCAACTTTGCGGAGCGCGCCACCACCTTACGTTTTGTTGCACCTGAATTTCGCGATGCGCCGGGGTTCGATGTCGAAGATGGTCGCCACCCGGTCGTCGAACAGCTTCTGGACGAGCCTTTCGTGCCTAACAACCTGCTGATGGATGCCCAGCGCCGCATGCTGGTTATTACCGGCCCCAACATGGGGGGTAAATCGACCTACATGCGCCAGGCCGCTCTGATTGCGCTGCTGGCCTACACCGGGAGTTTCGTGCCTGCCACCCGTGCAGTGATGGGGCCAGTGGATCGGATTTTCACTCGTATGGGCTCTTCAGATGACATTGCCGGTGGGCGCTCCACCTTTATGGTGGAAATGACAGAAACCGCCAACATTCTGCACAACGCAACCGAGTTCAGCCTTGTGCTGATGGACGAAGTAGGCCGGGGTACCAGCACGTTTGATGGTTTATCTCTGGCCTGGGCTACGGCAGAGCATCTGGCAAAAGAGATCTGCTGCTATACCTTGTTTGCCACCCACTATTTTGAACTCACACAATTGGCAGACGACCTTGAACTCGCTGTAAACGTGCACCTGACAGCAACAGAGCACGACGACAGTATTGTGTTCCTGCACAACGTGCACGAAGGCCCCGCCAGCCAGAGTTACGGCCTGCAGGTGGCCAAACTGGCTGGCGTACCTCAGAACGTTATAATCAACGCGAAGGCCCAGTTAAAGCTGCTTGAAACTAGCGCAGTGCCCGCCACGGCTCTGCCATCCTCTGCTATTGACCAACGCAGCAGGCAGCCAGCTATGCCTACGCAGGTTGTTTATCAAAGTGATATGTTTGCCAGCGCTGAACCCAGTGCTGTCGAAGAGGCACTGCAAAGCATTAATCTGGATGATTTATCGCCCCGAGAAGCCATGAACAGCCTGTATGAACTGAAGAAATTACTGAAAAACTGAGGGCAAGTTGATCTGGGTAATAAGGTTATAGCGGTCAAACGCTTGCGGCAGTGCGGGCTGCTCCCTACAATATCGCCCATTAAAATATAATGATGGAACCTGACAACAGGCTCCGGATGAGATTGACCACTGGACCAGGGATCTGATTATGGCGTTTATCGTTACCGATAACTGCATCAAGTGCAAATACACAGATTGTGTAGAAGTGTGCCCGGTAGACTGCTTCTACGAAGGCCCGAACTTTCTGGTAATCGACCCAGACGAGTGTATCGACTGCGCACTGTGTGAGCCTGAGTGCCCAGCTGAAGCTATTTTCTCGGAAGATGAATTGCCAGCCGATCAGGCGGAATTCGTTGAAATTAACGCCGACCTGGCAGGAAAGTGGCCTAATATCACCGAAAAGAAAGACCCACTCCCAGATGCCGCTGAGTGGGATGGCAAGCCCAACAAACTGCAATATCTGGAAAAGTGATTACCGACAGGCCTGGTAATATCACCAGGACCTGAACCAAAAAAGGGAAGCCCGTTTCGGCTTCCCTTTTTTGTTTACCTATACCGCATTAACAACTCCGTGCCACCTACGATGCCGGCTCGAGTATTTTCCGGGCCGCGGCGGATTTATAGAAAGCTGAGAGCCGTCTACGCACGAGAGCCTCAATATAGCCCTCCTCCTGGAGCAAACCTATTACCGGAATAGCCCAGGCATCTACCTCTGCCATAATCACCTCACGAGTAACACCAAGGTCACCGAGCAGGTCGGTAAGTGGTCGGTCCCCATACTTCACAAAAAGATGCGCAACCACGGCCCGGGTGCAACCGGCAAAATAGTCGGTTTTCCGGAACTGCAGCCAAAACTCATAACCCAGCACCACGAATGCCTGCAACTCAACATCGCCAAGCCCTTCGCGAAGCTCGTCGACAGTCCTGTCTTCTACGGCAATCCAGGCAGCCATAACCGTATCCCTCACCTCATCATCAGAGAGCGCGCGCTGCAGGAACTGCTCACTGCGGCTGATCAGCCCCGGCAAGCTATCAGAGAGCCAGGCCTTCAACCTGCGCTCAAAGGTTTCATCAAGCCCCGGTACCGCTTTGTTGGCCATACGTTTGCCAAACTTCATCATAGAGCCAACGCCAGGCACGGTTTTGGTGATCAGATTATCTTCGTAGAGGTAATTAACAATTCCCTGATAGACCACATTCGAAACCAGCTCCTGATAGACAGGATGAGCCATGATTTCGCTGATTATCCGTTCACGTTGCTGGCGCAACTCAAGCATTTCTTCCACAAAACCCGTGGCTTGATCACGGGTGATAATGTCACTTAATACTGTGTTTGCCTGAACGGATGCATTTAGCACCTCGGTAGCCATCTCACCCGCCAGTTCAGGAATACCAGCATCCAGTTCCATATCCACAACCACTCGCTGAATGGTCTCCATTACCTGTTGCTCAGACGCAATGCGATTCAGTGTGATGGTGCCCGCATGATCAAGAAGCTCTCCGACTTCCTGATTGAGAAATTTTCGGAGTTTTGCACCTTTCAATGAGGCAACTTCATGTTTCACATGCAGTTCCAGCAGTTGACTGGCTGGATCGATTCTATCCTTGGTCATGATATTCGCGGCCCTATTGATATAAAGAAATACATAAGTGATTGCACTGGATAGCGAAAGGCTAACACGAAGGCAGGATACACCGATTCGCCCCAGGCACGGCTGATTCATAGCGGCTGGGCCAGTGCCAACCCGGCACTGCGCTAATGGGTAGAGAAACTGCCGGATCGGACGCCAGGAGGTTACTGATAATCGGTGAAACTGTGAGGTTCTGCCGCTAGCGCCAGGCACAAACTGCCCGGCCCAATATAAATGCTGCTGGTGATGCCCATCTGCGACAGCAACAGTTCAACACCATTGTTTTCACAGGCATTTCTGAGCCGGTTCAAGCCGGGCAACTCTTCGATTTCTGTCCAGGCAAGGCCGCAAGACAAGCTCACGTAAGGCGTGAGCAGGCCGGCCTCGACTCTCGCGGTGGCATAATTCATCACCTTTTCCACCGCGGCCTCAAAACTACGGGTTTTGGCAACAGGCTGACCTTCAACACCCTGGCCGAACAACACCGGAGTGATATTCAAAGCTTTACCAAGGAATGCAACAACACCCGATATGCTTTTGTCGCCGCGGCGTCTGGCTCGCTCGCGAATGTAGTGAAGGTCGCGGGGAATAACGCAGGTGTAGATCTTGTCAGAAAAGCGCTCCACTTCATTACGTAGCGCGTTCTTGGAAAGTTTCTGGTCAATCAGCCTGAGCGTATGAGCCGCCAGCAAACCTTGCCCCGCAAAGATCTGCTTGCTATCAATCACCCGCATGGAGAATTTGCCTTCTCGGCCCGACGCTGCACGGGCCTGCTCGTAATTCGCCATCACGCTGTTCATAGCTTCAGATGCATTCTGAAAAACCAGACTTCGGCTGCGTGTAACTGTTTCACAAATTGCCACATCGTACTCGGGCACGATCTTTTCCATGAACAACTCATGGATCTGTTCGGCGCTAAACGCCTGTGTTTCAGCATGTCGACCTTTTTGCAGGAGCCCACTCTGATAGAACTCCTGGGTTCTGATAGGATCATGCCGGTCAATATAGGTTTCGCCATCAATTACCGCGGTTACGGGCAGAATGAACAAGTCATGCTTGCGACTGAATTCGAATGGTAAATCACATGCCGAATCGACGATTAATCCAACTTTCACACCACGCCTCCTGCTTTCAGTTCACCGAGGTTTTTCGCCAAAAGCGCCCTGTTATCTTGCTGCCAGGGATGAAAATCCTTGCGAAAATAGGCCAGAAATTCCGGCAAACACTGGCGCAAAATTCCGGGTTTCCCCCACAGGAAGTTAAGCCCACCCATCCAGGTGCGGAGACTCCAGAGCTTGCCGTCGGTTTTCAACAGGCTGCAGGTATTCAAGAAGGTGTACTTGAAGAAGTTCCAGGTTACAAACAGGAAGATAAACCGCCTCAGGTTTTCGTTGCCAACACACTCCCGATACACATCAAAGGCGACTGATTTGTGCTCGGTTTCTTCTATGGCATGCCAGCGCCAAAGCTGCGCCATAATCGGCGTGGCACCATCCAGCCATTCCGGATGACTTAAAATAGCATTCGCCAATACGGCTGTATAATGTTCGGCGCCGCAGGTGCCTGCTAACTGCCGACTCGGTGACAGCTTCCCTACCCACTCCATGTGTTTACGAAAACGGCTATCCAGCCCGTCAATGTCATAGCCCCGCGCTTTCAACCCTTCGTTGTAAGCCTTGTGCTCGCGACTGTGTAAAGCTTCCTGGCCAATAAACCCACGGATTTCAGCCTTCAGTTTCGGATCTTCAATCTTGCCCTGATACAGCCGAACCGCATTGATGAACTGCTGTTCACCATCCGGAAACTGAAGCGATAGTGCATTGAAGAACGCCGTACGAAACGCATCATCGCCGTGCCAAAGTGTTTTTAAATCTTCGCTGACATCAAAGTGCAGGTGCCGTGGCTTAACGGACACACCCTCTGGAGTGGAGCTGATGGACATGACTGCCTCCTGCTTCTATTTATTATAATTTGCGTTTGCTGGACAAAAAAACACCAGCGGCATCAGTCTAATCCCCGGAATGAGGTAGAAGGAAGGGTGGTAGCAGCAAAAAGGACACATTGTCACAAAATGACACATCGTCAGCGTGCTGAAAGCAGGAATAGTTAAAAAGCCGACACAAAAAAGGGAGGCTATTAGCCTCCCAAAGTCTTGCAGATCACTTTTTTGATGGTCCCCGGTAAAAACCAGGGACCAAGCACTCAGGATTTATCGGTTTTTGTGGCTCCCGGAGCTTCCGGATCCGGGGTAAATCCGATCAGTTTGGTTCGCTCAATCAAAAGATAAAGAACCACGCCGGTACCAAGGCCCCAACCTGCTCCATAGACCGCCAATACCACGCCCATGGTGCCCGCAATTCCGCGTTCGGTGTTGTTCTCCAGCTGTTCCAGACCAACCATCAAACAGATATAACCGGTCAGCAAAAGAGTCAGGGACAGTGCAATGGGCAGAACCGGCTGGAAAAAGCTCACCAGCGGCAGAATAAACAGGGCGATAAAGCCAGTGATCCAGAAGGTACCGCCACCACTGTAGATTGAATCCATAGCGTTGCGGCCATACTTGTAACGCTCGGCCATGGTTGCAGTCACGGCCGTCCATATTGGGCCTGCCAGGCCGGGGTATGGCGCGAAGAATGCGTGGCCACCATTACGAATGGCGGTTACCAGGTGCACACGGTCGATGCTGTTATCGATGTCTTCATCTTTACGAAGATGATCCACACGGTTCATCAGGGACTGCCCCACCACGATATCGCCGAAGGCGATAATGTAGGCAATGATCGCCGTTGGAATGGCATAAAGGAATATTTTGGGGTCGGGGAAGCCAACCGTAAATGGCAGGTAGTTCCACAACTCGTCAAAGGCCGGTTTGGTAATACCCCACTCAACATTCGGCACATCGTATTCACCCGTGGCGAATCCCACGAGAATAGCCACGATCATGCCTGGAACCATGCCGTAGTTGGCAATTTTGCGAGCAAAAGAGTTGCTCTCAACAAAGCCCTTGAACGACACAGAGAACATCAGATACAAACAAACCAGACCGCCAACAATGAGCGATATAGGCGTATTGGCCACTCGGCCGCCCACTTCAATCTCTCCCATCAGTGCCGCAATACCCGCACCGATAATAATGCCGCCTTTCATGGAGCGGGGAATCAGATCCACCAGTTTGCTTCCCAGGCGGGTAACGCCGAGGAAAAGGAAAATGATAAACACAAGGAACTGCAGAGCAAACATAGCCTGAATGGCGTCGGGGCCAGGCTCATAATCACTCAGGAAAAGCAACACCACCGGGATGCCCGGCGTTATCCAGCCTGGTACCAGAGGAACGCCCAACAAGGCAGGCAGCATAAACCCGATGCCGCAGATCACGGCATAAGCCAAGGCAACATCGTAGGGAACACCCAGGTATTTTTGCAGCAGAGGAATCATGGCAAGACTGACCACAAACATGATCAAAGCTTGAACCATCTCCGCAAATTCCCAGCGGTAATGAACAAAAGGAAGGCGAACTTTAAAAGGGCCGGCAGGCCAATACGGCTGCTCTTCCCCGGTCTTACGGTGAAACATTTGCATAGCAGGGTCTCCCGCACACGTTATTTACGCATGCCTGTTTTGTGTTGTTTTTGTAGCTTTATCCGGCAGTGCCAGGGCTGACACTGCCGGTCAAGGAGGTCAGGTCAGTTCTTTGGCTTGATCCCTTAGCAGAAACTTCTGGATCTTGCCTGTAGAGGTCTTGGGCAACTCCGAGAAAATGACTGTTTTGGGCACTTTGAAGCGAGCCAGGTGCTCACGACAGAAATTGATAATATCTTCCTCGCTCAGATCACCTGCTTCTGGTTTGAGGGTCACAAATGCACAGGGTGTCTCGCCCCACTTTTCATCCGGGCGGGCCACTACCGCGGCTTCCAGAACAGCCGGGTGTCGGTACAGCGTATCCTCAACTTCAATGGTGGAGATATTCTCACCACCAGAGATGATGATGTCCTTCAGGCGATCCTTGATTTCCATGTAGCCGTCTTCGTGCCAAACAGCCAGATCCCCGGTATGGAACCAACCACCGCGGAATGCTTCCTCGGTAGCCTTGGGGGTCTTCAGGTAGCCTTTCATAACGGTGTTGCCGCGCAGGAAGATTTCACCCACGGTTTTGCCATCTTTGGGCACCGCTTTCATGGTATTCGGATCGCCCACCATGGTGCCGGCGAGGGTGTGATAGCGCACACCCTGACGAGCTTTGATTTTGGCCCGATCGTGCAACGGCAGTTCATCCCAGTCAGATTTCCACGCACACACGGTTACCGGACCATACACTTCTGTCAGGCCATACACGTGGGTCACCTTGATGCCCATTTCTTCAACGGCACCAATAACCTGGGCCGGTGGCGCAGCACCTGCAATCATGGAACGAACTTCGTGATCAATGCCCGCCTTGGACTCAGCTGGCACGTTCAACAGCGCATTAAGAACAATCGGCGCGCCGCACATATGCGTAACCTGATGCTCTTTGATCAGCTGCAGAATCTTTTCAGGATCTACCCGGCGCAAACACACGTGAGTGCCCGCCATGGCGGTAATCGTCCAGGGGAAACACCAGCCATTACAATGGAACATAGGCAGTGTCCACAGATATACAGGGTGCATACCCATGGACCAAACCGCCTGGTTACCCAGAGCGTTGATGTAGGCGCCGCGATGGTGATAAACCACACCCTTGGGGTTGCCGGTGGTGCCGGAGGTGTAATTCAGTGAAATCGCGTCCCATTCGTTGTCCGGAAAGCTCCACTGAAACTGCGGGTCGCCCTCTTGCAGAAAGGCTTCATAGTCCAAATCGCTGACCTGAACCCCTTCGCCGTATTCCGGATCATCCACATCAACAATCAGCGGCTTGTTTTTCAGACGGCTCACCGCATCGCGAACTACCTCACCAAATTCGCGATCGGCAATTACCACCTTGGCTTCGCCGTGCTCAAGCATGAAGGCAATAGCCTCTGCATCCAGGCGCACATTCAGTGTATTCAGAACCGCGCCCATCATAGGCACTCCAAAATGACACTCCACCATGGCGGGAATATTAGGCAGCATGGCCGCCACGGTATCTCCCCGCTTGATACCTCGCCCTGTTAGCGCAGATGCAAGGCGCCGTGAACGGTCGTATGTCTGCGCCCAGTTATAGCGAACAGCTCCGTGGATAATGGAGGGGTAGTCAGGGTAGACGCTTGCCGTGCGTTCGATAAAATCAATCGGGGATTGAACAGCGTAATTGGCATCAAGGGGCGCAAGGCCCTGATCGAAGATCGAGGTCATGGGGTGTTCCTCTTTATGAGCCTATTGTTCTTGTGTCGTATTTGGAAAAGCAGCTAGAGTAGCTATGACTTCTTATAGAGAGAATCTTATTTAATAGAGGTAATACTAGAAATTACACCAAGGTATTATAGTGCAATCACTATACCGCACCCCAACACGATAGAATCGATGGCTACTATGAGTTTTAGCTTGTCCGATGCAGACCCGCAACCCAGCTTTATACTGGATAGCTCTGCCAAAACTTTGCAAAGCAATCTCGCCGCTGACAGGTTGTGGCAGGAAAATGGCCTGACAGGCCCATCAGCCACCCTCCCAACCAATACTCAGGCACTGGTTACCGCGTCGCTGACACAAGCCAGAGCCATCGAAGACGTAGAAGCCCGCATCAACGACACGATCCTTCTGTGGACATTTGTCCCCTGCCTGGAAACCTCTGAGGTTTTGGCCCGTGGCCGGGATGCCACAAACGATGTCCTTAACCGGGATCAGGCCATTCGATCGAACCGCTTATACCGGGTGATCACAGAAAATACCACCGACCTTATTTCGCGGCACGCTCCCGACGGGCGCTTCATAGATGCAACACAGGCTTCATGGCGCCTCCTCGGCTACTGGCCGGAAGAGCTTCGGGGCCGGCTACTGGAAGACATATTCCAGAGCGATAGCTCTATGCGCCAGTTAACCGAGACCCGCAATCGCCTGCGAGATGACGGCTACGCCACCATGACTCTGGACCTGACCCACCGTGACGGCAGCAAACGTTGGTTCGAAATCGCAAGCCGGGCCATCAGAGAAACCTACACAGGGGCGGTTGTTGAGGTGGTCAGTGTATCCAGAGACATCACCGCCAGAGTTGCCTCAGAGGACAACAACCGAAGGCTGGCCGATGAACTTGCGCGTACCGCAAGACTCGCGGCCCTTGGCGAACTGGCTTCCAGCATTGCCCACGAAATGAATCAGCCTTTGGCGACCATCGTTAACTTTGCCAGCGCCAGCCAGCGTTACCTGAAAAACGCCCGCACACATCCTGAACATCTTGAGCGTGTCGACGATGGCCTGGAGAAGATCATCCACCATGCCAATCGCGCTTCGGAAGTGATCAAGCACCTCCGAGCCTTCCTTCGTAAAGGTCGGAAACGCACAGCAGAAGTTCAGCTAAACGAAACCCTCACAAAAGTTGCCCAACTCTGCCAATGGGAGGCAGATAAACACGATGTAGAGATAATCTGCACCCCGGCCGACAGCAAGCCCACAATCATTGCAGATCAGGTATTGCTGGAGCAGGTACTGATTAATCTGATCCGTAATGGCATGGAAGCAAATATGGAAGCGCGCGCCGCCCAAGGAGCCAGCGCGGGTTCCCGCCTGATGCTCTCAGCATCCATAAATAGCGAAGGTGAAACGCTGATTGACGTCACGGATGAAGGGCCAGGCCTTGATGACCAGGAAATCCGGAAGATGTTTCAGCCGTTTTACACCAACAAGCCCCAAGGGCTTGGACTGGGGCTTTCCATGAGCCGCTCCATTATTGAAGGCTTTGGTGGCTTTCTGGATGCACGTCCTGCATCAACCGGTGGCCTTACCCTGACCTGCCGCTTCCCGACCGCACCCGCTCACAAACGTATACCCAGCACGGAGACTGCACCCGATGAGTAACGATCCCTCCCAGGAGACATCCACCGTTTACGTTGTTGATGACGATGCTGGCATGCTGGAATCTACCCAGTGGTTACTGGAGTCTGTTGGCTTGAACGTGCAAGCATACAGCGACGGGCGCAAGTTTCTGGATGCCCTGGGCGATAGCCGGGGCGGCTGCGTGGTGCTGGATGTGCGGATGCCGGGACTCGGCGGGCTGAACGTTCAGGAAGAGCTGCAAAAGCGCGGCATTGAGTTGCCAATCATTTTCGTATCCGGCCATGCGGATGTGCCAATTGTGGTGCGCGCGTTCAAATCCGGTGCCTTTGATTTCATCGAGAAGCCATTCAACGAGCAGCTGCTTCTCGACAGCGTGCAGCAGGCATTGGAAGCTCATCATCAATCCAGTCATCTGCAACTGGGCGACGAACGGGCTGATGCGCTCATTTCGACGCTTACACGCCGGGAGCGGGATGTATTCCTGCCTATGGCCCAAGGCTACACCAGCCGCGAGATTGCGGATCAACTGGGTGTAAGTGTAAAGACCATCGACCTCTACCGGGCCCGTGTAATGAAGCGACTGGGTGCGGAGCGGCTGCCCGATGTTACGGGCATAGCCATCACCGCTGGCCTGCTTGACCCATCAAACCTGCGCTAGCTCCTCATGGGCCAGCGCGCCCAGCCTGGCGATGGCCTGGTCGATACGCTCGTTCCAGGGATTGCCACCGTTTAGCCGCAGGCAAGACTCAAACTTGTCTGATATGGAAAACATCAGGCCCGGAGCCACGTTAATGTCTTCAGCCCGCGCTCGATGATAAACCCGAGTGCCAGAAACGCCTGCCGGTAGCTGCACCCAGAGTACAAAGCCGCCTTGTGGCCTGCTGACCGCAGTCCCCACAGGAAATGACCGCGCAACTGCCGCTCTCATACGCTCTGTGGTTTCCCGATAATTCTGCCGTGCCGAGCGCAGATAACGATCGTACCCACCCTGCTCCAGAAAGTGTGCCACTGCCAATTGCGGGATCGAAGATGTTGCCAGATTGGAAAAATACTTCTGCTGCCGAGCACCAGCCATGTATCGCCCGGGCAACATCCAGCCCAGTCTCAACCCCGGCGAAATGGTTTTGGAAAACGAGTTGCAGTAGATAACATTATCCGTGCGATCAAAGGCTTTCGCAGGCTTTGGGCGTTCGCCGGTATGATAAAGATCTCCGTAAATGTCATCTTCTATCAACGGCACTCCAGCGGCAGCAAGCATAGACACCAACTGTTTTTTGCGCTCATCCGGCATCCGTGCGCCCATGGGGTTGCTGTGATTGCACACCACTACGCAGGCTTTCAGAGGCCACTGCTCCAGGGCCAGCTGCAAGCCTTCAAGACTGAGCCCGTCGGATGGGTGGGTCGGTATTTCCATCGCCCTTAACCCAACCACTTCCAAAGCCTGAAGAATACCCGGGAACGAGGGCGACTCAACCGCCACTATATCCCCCGGTTGAGTGACGGCGCGCAAACCCAGAATGATGGCTTCCTGAGCGCCGTTGGTAACCAGCACATCATCCGGCGTAACCGGAACACCAATCGTCGCCATCCTTTGCGCAATCTGCCTGCGGAATGACGCTTTTCCGGGAAAAGCGTAATCCAGTGTTTCAAGGCCCCGCCGGGCCGCCCAAATCGTACTTTGTTGAATCTGTCGCAACGGCAAGAACTCCGGATGGGGAATGGCAGTAGCGAGCGGCACCATGCGGTTTTGCTCATCAGCGCACAATTCCAGAGTCATCTCGCGGGCCGTTACCGGCGCCGGGCGAATCCTGAGCCTGCCCATGACTGGCTCCGGGGCATCGACTGCAGGCAAGCGAACAAAGTAGCCACTGCGCTCCCGGGCCTGAAGATAGCCGCGAGCTTCAAGTGTTTGGTGCGCCTGCAACACAGTTGAAATACTCACTTCGTACTGTTTACTCAACACCCGCACGCCCGGCAGGCGGTCGCCATCCCGGTAGACACCGTCCTGAATCAGCGACTGAAGCCTGTCTGCCACCTGGTTGTATAGAGCCCCCATACTGCCCACCTCACCCAATCAAGAAATCATTTGCCCATTCGGACAGCCAGCACGCCCATTGCAACAGATCCGCACCAAACCGAAACGGTACAGATACCCGGAAAACACATCAGTACAGAGCGGCAATATTTAGCTCTGTACCGGTTCAAAAACAGATTATCTGAATCTGTTATGGCTGTCAGTTCAGGAAGACAATAACAACATCGAAAATCAGAAGAAGGAGTTTCATCATGGGCATCGCAAACAGTCAGGCTCTGACCACTACCCGAAGCAATCTTTTTGGCCTCAACCCCAGCGCGCCCGCACTGTACGGTGAAGACCTGAACACCAACCGCCAATGGCTGGAAGACCTCGGGTTTTCTATACGCCAGTCCGGCCAGAAGCACTGGGTAGTAACACACACCAATCCATTGCCCGAGCTGCACTTTTACAGCGAGAATGAGCTGGCGCAGTTTGCCAGCTACAAAGGCCACCACTACGCTAAACACTTGCTTCCAGAGAACAGAACATGAATTACCCCATCTACCAGGTAGACGCTTTTGCCAGCGAGATCTTCAAAGGGAACCCTGCCGCGGTCATGCCTCTGGAGGCGTGGCTTCCGGACGACACCATGCAGGCACTGGCCGCCGAGAACAACTTGGCAGAAACCGCATTCTTCGTACGGGAATCCGGCACCAATGGCGCAGACTTTCATATACGCTGGTTCACTCCCAGTGTTGAAGTACCCCTTTGCGGCCACGCCACTCTCGCCAGCGCCTGGGTTATTTTCAATAAACTGGGGTGGCAGTCAGATGAGATACGCTTTGGCTCTCGCAGCGGTATTTTAGGCGTTCACCAAACCCCGGATAACTGGCTGGTTCTGGACTTCCCGAACCTGAAAACTGAAGAACAGAACACACCGCCAATCATCAGCCAAGCTCTGGATAGCACGCCGGCAACGGCTTTTTACGTGCCGAACGACACCAATTACATGGTTGTCCTGGAAAACGAGGCAGCTGTGAAAGCGGCGCAGCCGGATATGCGAAAGCTCAAACAACTGGGCAATCAAGGCGTGATCATCACTGCACCCGGTGACACCGCCGACTTTGTCAGCCGGTACTTTGCGCCTGGCTCCGGAATTGATGAGGATCCGGTTACCGGCTCTATCCACAGTGTTCTGGTGCCCTACTGGGCAGAAAAACTCGGCAAAACAAAGCTGGAGGCGCGGCAACTGTCTGCACGGGGCGGTCTATTACGCTGTGAACTGAAAGGCGATCGCGTTGCGATTGCCGGGCAGGTGGCCTTTTATATGGAAGGCACTGTTCATCTGGAATGAGCCATACGGCAGCTCCGAGGCTGGTATACTGCGCGCCACATAAACCAATCGGCAGGCAGTAATGACGGCAAGTTCCAGTAACCAGTACGATGTAGTGATTATCGGTGCCGGCGCCGCCGGCCTGATGTGCGCCGCCACTGCCGGCTATCGCGGGCGCAAAGTGCTGGTAATCGATCACGCCAATAAGCCGGGAAAAAAGATCCTCATGTCCGGCGGCGGGCGCTGCAACTTCACCAACCTCAACAGCACGGCCGCAAACTTCCTGTCGGACAATCCACGGTTCTGTATTTCTGCCCTGAAGCGCTACACCCCCCAGCACTTTCTGGATCTTGTTGAACGCCATGGCATTGAGCACGAAGAGAAAGCCGCCGGTCAGCTATTCTGCAAAGACAGCGCGAAAGACATAGTCGCCATGTTGCTCACGGAATGCGAATGGGCCGGTGCAGAAATTCGCATGAAAACCAACGTGAAGAGCATTGCACAAAGCTATGGCAGCTACCGGGTTAATACCAGTTCAGGCACCCTGGCCTGCACATCTCTGATCATCGCCTGCGGAGGCTTATCCATCCCCACCATGGGCGCCACAGGATTCGGCTACGAGGTTGCCCGGCAGTTCGGCCTGGATGTCCTCCCCACCCGGGCCGGGCTGGTGCCTTTCACCCTGCACCCGGAACTGAAACAGCAGTTGGCCCCTCTATCCGGCGTAAGCTGCCCTGTTGATGCGGCCTGCAATAACCATAACTTCCGCGAGCCCATGCTGGTCACGCATCGAGGTTTGAGCGGCCCATCCATGTTGCAAATTTCCAGCTTCTGGCAACCTGGCGACCCTCTGACCATCAACCTGCTACCAGATCGCAACATCCTTGAAGATCTTCTGGCCCTGCGCAAACAGAGGCCTCAATCCACCATTGCCCAATACCTGGCTCTGCACCTCCCCAAGCGCTTTGCACAAGCCTTCAACGAAATTCATGGCTGGAGCGGCCCTCTTCAGGGCTACAAAAACAGTGACCTTGAACAGGTGTCTGAGACGCTAGGGCAATGGACAGTGAAGCCGGCGGGAACAGAAGGCTATCGAACAGCGGAAGTGACCCTGGGCGGTGTGGACACCCGCCAACTCTCATCAAAAACAATGGCGGCGCTTGAGCATCCGAACCTGTATTTTATCGGTGAAGTTGTAGACGTAACGGGGCATTTGGGCGGGCATAATTTTCAATGGGCGTGGGCTTCAGGAGTGGCAGCCGGAAGCGCTGCCTGATTGGGGTTTACAGGTAGCTCACTCCATCCCATCAGCATTGAGTGCCCTCAGGCTGAGCGTTATTATTGATCCATAATTTCATATGAGACATCGTTTATGAGCGCACCTTCCCCGTACGATAACCTCCCCGACGCACAAGGCTTTTTTGGCGAATTTGGCGGGCAGTTTGTGCCGCCGGAATTGAAACAGGTAATGGACGAAATCAGTGCTGCCTATCAGGAAATCCGCCAGCGCAAAGATTTTAAGGATGAGCTGGCTTATCTGCTATCAGACTATGTAGGCCGCCCCAGCCCGATTTTCTACGCTCGTCGCTTATCCGAAAAGCTTGGCGGGGCGCGTATCTATCTGAAGCGGGAAGATCTTAATCACACGGGTGCGCACAAGATCAATCACTGTCTGGGTGAAGCCCTGCTAGCCAAATTCATGGGCAAAACCAAGGTGATAGCGGAGACGGGCGCCGGCCAGCACGGTGTAGCTCTTGCGACCGCCTGCGCTCTTGTGGGCATCCCTTGCGAGATCCACATGGGCACTGTGGATATTGCCAAAGAACACCCTAACGTCACCAAAATGAAAATCCTGGGCGCTACTCTGGTGCCAGTAACCCGCGGCACCGCCACTCTTAAAGATGCCGTCGACAGCGCTTTTGACGAGTACCTGAAAGACCCGCAAAACTTTATTTACGCCATTGGCTCGGTTGTTGGCCCCCACCCTTTCCCGGGCATGGTCCGTGACTTCCAATCGGTTGTAGGCCGCGAGGCTCGCGAGCAGTTCATGGAGCGCTACAAGAAGCTTCCGGATTACATAGCTGCTTGCGTCGGGGGCGGCTCCAATGCCATGGGCATATTTACCGCATTTCTCAATGACGAAAGCGTAAAACTGGTCGGTGTGGAGCCGGCCGGTGAAGGCCTGGATACCGACCGTCATGCCGCAACCATGACGCTGGGCAAGCCTGGCCAGATACACGGAATGGCCTGCTATGTGCTGGAGGATGACGAAGGCAACGCAATGCCGGTTCACTCTATTGCTTCCGGCCTGGATTACCCGGGTAGCGGCCCGCAACACAGCTATCTGAAAGATTTGGGCCGTGTGGAGTATGCCTGTGCAGACGATGCTGAATGCCTGGACGCGTTTATGATGCTATCGCGGGTAGAGGGCATTATTCCTGCCCTTGAAAGCGCTCACGCTGTAGCTTGGGCAATTAAAACTGCACCTGGCCTGTCAGAGGAACACTCGATTCTGGTTAACCTGTCTGGCCGTGGCGATAAAGATGTGGATTTCGTAGCAGAAAAACTGGGGCTCTGAGCTGCCGCCCAGATCTCGCAAAAAGCCTTAGCCACCACCCGTAGCTCTCTGAATGGGCACGGGTGGTGAAGCAGGACAGCTAATGACTGGCGATTAGCGCAGAATGACCAATGGCTTTTCTGCGGTTCTCAGCATGTTGGTTGTGGTACTGCCAACAAAAAACTGCCGTATGCGGGAGTGGCCGTAGGCACCCATAACCATGATGTCTATATTTTGCTCTTCCTGATACTTGTGCAGCGCCTGCTCCACATCACCAGACAAAATGGTCAGGGTGATTTCAGTATCAAGCACTTCCAGCATCTGCTTTGCTTTCTCCAGCTGGCCTCTGTGCTCAGCAGTGTCTGCCCCAACCATTACAAGGTGCAATGGCACGCCTTTCAGTACCGGGCTACCCGCCAGCAACTCAACGCCTTTAAACGCAGTGGCACTGCCATCAAATGCTAACATGGCTGTACTGGGCGTTGAGTAGGTTTCAGGTACAAGAAGGATCGGGCGATGCACACTGCGGATAATCGTTTCCAGCTGGCTTCCTATGCGGGAGCCCCGATCAGAGCTGCTTTCTCCCTGCAAGCCCATCACTATCAGACGGGTTTCATCTTCCAGCGCCAACAAGGATTCGGTCAAATCACCATGGCGCTGGCGCTTTTTGATTTCGCCGACACCCGCGTTCTCAAGCCTGCGGGCTGCCTCGTCCAGCATGTGATCACCGTGCTCAAGAGCCAGTTTGGCTCGCTTACGGTCAAGCTGAGCCAACTCATCCAGAAGTTGCTCCCGACTACCCAGACCAATGTTTCCGGCCAGGTCCGGCTCTGAAGGATACCGCTCCTGATCCAGCACATGCAGGAGGGTCAGTGGCGAATCCATATGTTTGCTAGCCCAGGCCGCATAGTCGCATACCGCTGGCGCTGCGGGTGAGCCATCAATGCAGGCCACTACCTGCAAGCGGTCCTGAATGTTTTCTGTTGTATTTTGCATATTAATGGCCCATCAACTGATCAATGCCTTCCGGCTTGTCGTGCACACCAAAACGGTCAACGATGGTGGCACTGGCCTCGTTCATGCCAATCACTTCCACCTCTGCGCCATCGCGGCGGAACTTGATAACCACTTTGTCGAGCGCACCCACGGCGGTAATGTCCCAGAAATGCGCACGGCTAACATCTATCACCACTTTATCGACCACTTCACGGAAATCAAACGATGCAACAAACTTTTCCGAAGAACTGAAAAACACCTGGCCCGTTACCTTGTAGGTACGCGTGCCCGTGGCTTCATCAAGAGTGGACTTAACTTCCATAAAGTGGCCAATCTTGTTGGCAAAAAACAGTGCCGCCAGCAATACGCCGGCAAACACGCCCAGCGCCAGGTTGTGGGTTACAACCACAACGCACACAGTTACCAGCATCACTATGTTGGTCGAAAGTGGATGTTCTTTCAGGTTGCGTATGGATTCCCAAGAGAAGGTACCGATAGATACCATGATCATTACGGCCACCAGCGCAGCCATGGGAATCTGAACCAGTATGTCGTCCAGCACCACAATCATTACCATCAGGAATACGCCTGCGGTGAACGTGGAAAGCCGGCCGCGCCCCCCGGATTTTACGTTGATAACGGATTGCCCAATCATCGCGCAGCCTGCCATACCACCAAACAGACCAGACCCGATGTTGGCAATGCCCTGCCCCCGGCACTCGCGGTTACGATCGCTTTCGGTATCAGTCAGATCGTCCACAATGGTGGCGGTCATCATGGATTCCAGCAAGCCTACAACGGCCAGTGGAATGGAATACGGAAGGATAATCATCAAGGTTTCAAGAGTCAGGGGAACATCTGGCCAGAGAAAAATTGGCAGCGTGTCGGGCAACTCACCCATATCGCCCACTGTGCGCACGTCGATATTGAATATTACCGCCACAATCGTCAGGGATACTATGCAGACCAATGGCGAGGGCAAAAGCTTCCCTAGCTTGGGCACATAGGGGAACAGATAGATAATGCCCAGGCCTGCTGCAGTCATGGCATAAACATGCCAGGTTACGTTCGTGAGTTCCGGAAGTTGGGCCATAAAGATCAGGATAGCCAGAGCATTCACGAAGCCGGTTACGACTGAGCGGGACACAAACCTCATCAAGCTACCCAGTTTCAGCCAGCCAGCCAGTATCTGGAGCACACCGGTTAGCAGCGTGGCGGCCATCAGGTACTCCAGGCCATGCTCTTTCACCAGAGTTATCATCAGTAGCGCCATGGCGCCGGTTGCTGCCGAGATCATGCCGGGGCGGCCACCCACAAACGCAATGATTACCGCAATACAAAATGAAGCGTATAGCCCTACTTTGGGATCTACTCCGGCAATGATCGAGAAAGCAATCGCTTCCGGAATTAACGCAAGGGCAACCACGATCCCGGCGAGTAAATCGCCCTTAATGTTGGAAAACCATTCGGCTTTCATTGTATTTACCATAGCTTTGGTTACCCGGAAGGTTGCGCAAAATAAAGGGCGCGAATTCTACCAAAATACCGCTTCCGGCGTAAGGGCGCCTATTCTCACGGCCTCACGGGCTGCTATTATCCCAATAACACCCACCACAAAAATGAGCTAACTGCGTTCATGGATGATGTTGCTTCTCAGTTTCTGGCCACAAATCAGACCACTTTGAACCTTGCGGTAGCACTTCTGTTGGGCGCCATCATAGGCCTGGAGCGGGGCTGGGGCTCCCGCGAGCAGAAGTCCGGCGAGCGCATAGCCGGCATTCGCACCTTTTCACTTGTCGGTCTTCTGGGCGGTATTTCTACAGTCCTGGCAGAGGAAATCACCGTCTGGGCGTTTCCTGTACTCCTGCTGAGTGTGGTCGCCATGGCGATTGTGGCCTATAGCGAACGGCTCGATCATATCCGGAACTTCAGCATTACCGGCATGGTCAGCATGGTGCTCACCTTCTGCTTCGGCGCCATAGCGGTGGCCGTCGACCCGGTGATAGCGACGACTGCTGCAGTGATTACCGCCATTATTCTGGACAATAAGGACGAAATTCACGGATGGGTACACAAACTTAAAGCCCACGAACTGGATGCGGCACTCAAGCTGCTCGTCATTTCAGTGGTGATGCTACCTCTGCTACCAGATGAGGCCATGGGGCCTGGTGGCGTTCTCAACCCTCGGGAAATCTGGTGGATGGTCGTGATGATTGCGTCCATCTCCTTCGTGGGTTATTTCGCCATGCGAGTGGCGGGCACCAGCAAAGGCATTCTGTTTACCAGCCTGTTTGCAGGTTTGAGCTCATCCACCGCCCTGACCCTGCACTTCGCCCGCCAGGCGGACAAACACCCTGCCCTGAACGCACAGTTTGCCACCGGCATTCTGATTGCGTGTGGCACCATGTTCCCACGCATCCTTGTGTACTGCTTCGTCATTAACCGAGACTTGCTGCCCAGCCTGGCCTGGCCCGTGGCCGTTATGACAGTGCTGCTTTACGTGCCAGCGTTCATCATCTGGCACAGGAATTCCGAAACGGGCGAGGTCAGCCAGCCAACACTTAACCAAAACCCGCTGGATCTGAAATCGGCTGTAGTTTTCGGCATGCTGCTGACAGCCATCCTGCTGCTCGGGGACTTTCTGAAAGATTGGCTGGGCGATACCGGCATCTATATGCTGGCCGCCACTTCGGGCATTGCAGATGTGGATGCGATTACCCTGTCCCTCACTCGCATGTCCAACAATGGCCTGGCAATGGATGCTGCGGTACTCGGCATCGTTATTGCGGCGGCCACCAACAACCTGATCAAATCGGGCATGGCCTGGGTGATCGGCAACCGGCAAATAGGGCTTTATGTGGCAGGGCCTATGCTGCTGTCACTGGCAGCGGGGCTTTTGGTGGCCTGGCTACAGTAAGCAAACCACTACCAACTCGTTTTTCCGAGAAAATAGAGCGGCTGGATGAAAGCCTGTTCATGAAGATTCGCAAAAAAACACGTATATTCTGTGGTCTGATCCATTATCCCCTAAGGACGTTTTAATGCTGTTTGCGATGATCATTGGTGGTTTGATTGGTTACAGCTTTGGCAAGTTCCCCGGATTTTTAGTGGGGGCTGCTCTGGGCGCTTTTCTGCTTAACCGCGCTAAAAGCCGCCTGATTGGCAAACTTCAAGGCATTCAATCCGGTTTCATTGAATCTGTGTTTGCGGTCATGGGTGCACTGTGCAAGGCCGACGGAGTTGTTTCAAAAGACGAAATACAGATGGCCGAAGCCATGTTTGTGCGCTTCCGCCTTAATGAGGCCCAAAGAGAAGCTGCAAAAGCCGCATTCAGCCGGGGCAAAGCCGAAAATTTTGATCTGGATGCAGAGCTAAGACACTTCCTGGCTATCAGCGGTCGCCAACCCGCTATATTGCAGATGTTCCTCCAGGTACAAGTGTCTGCTGTCGCTGCGGATGGTGTAGTCCACCCGGCAGAACACGAAATGCTGGTCCGCATAGCACGCGGGCTTGGCCTGCCCGAAAGCCAGGTAGATCAACTGGAAGCCATGTTGCGCGGCGCGCACGCTGGCCAGACCGGCAGCCAGCGATCTACGGCTCAGCAAACCGACGATGCCTACAAGGTTTTGGGTGTTTCACCATCCATCAGCGACGCGGAGCTTAAAAAGGTATACCGCAAACTCATGAGTGAAAACCATCCCGACAAGATTGCCGGACGCGGCCTGCCGGAGAGCATGCGCGAAATGGCAGAAGAGCGCACACAAGAAATCACCCATGCCTACGACGTTATCAAGGAATCCCGAAAAGCCAGCACCTGATTCCGTCAACCCCCTCGCAAAAGCCCGTTAAACGTAACGGGTTTTTGCACTCATACCTGAAATGACATGTCGTCATATTTTGCGTTCGAGTAGAGTATGCCTCCAGGAAAGCAGCTCCCCGGAGAACTGCTGCAAATTATGATGGAGATGCCTCGAATGTCCGCTTCTGACGCCCCGAAAACCGCCAACACCTTTACCAATGACGCTCTTGGGAACGACGACGCGACCGCTTTGGCAGAGCGTATCCGCCGTAGGGACGTATCAATTTCCGAAGTGACCCAGGCTGCTATTGCCCGGTTGCATAAAGCCGAACCACTGGTTCACGGTGTTGTTGCGGAACGCTATCAACAGATGCTGGAAACCGCTGCCAAACTGGATAGTAAATCTGACCTGGCAGAGGCGCCGTTTTTCACCGGCGTCCCTACCTTTATAAAAGACAATACGAACGTAGCGGGAATGCCAACACGCCAGGGATCAGCCGCGGTGCCTGCCGGACACCTCGTAAAGCACACGAGCCCCTTTGCGGAACAGATGCTGGCCCAAGGCTATCTTTGCATGGGAAAGACCACCATGCCGGAGTTCGGATTTAATGCTTCAACCGAGCCGGTGCATGATGCCCCCACCCGCAACCCCTGGAACCTGGCATACTCCAGCGGAGCCTCATCAGGTGGCGCGGCAGCACTCGTGGCAAGCGGCGCCGTTCCCATTGCCCATGCCAACGACGGTGGCGGCTCCATACGGATTCCGGCGGCTGTTTGCGGGCTCATAGGGCTCAAGCCGTCCCGTGGGCGTGTGATCGAGAACGACGCTTCAAAGTCACTCCCCATTGATATTCTCAGTGATGGTGTAGTTACTCGCACCGTTCGGGATACAGCCAATTTCATCTATGAAGCAGAGCGGTATTACCGCAACCCGAAATTACCATCCATTGGAAAAGTGGAAGGCCCATCTGACAAGCCGATGCGGATTGGCTTGGTTATTGACTCTATTAACGGTCACAAAACTGATGACACGACACGGCGCGTTGTCGAAGCCACTGCCCGAAAACTGGAAGCCCAAGGCCACCATCTTGAGCCTGTAGACACACCTGCAAACTCGAGCTTCCCCGATGATTTTGCAATGTACTGGGGATTGCTGGCCTTTGGCATGAAACTCAACGGCCGCAAAATAACGCACCCGGGGTTCGACAAACGGCAGGTAGACGGTTTGACTCAGGGTTTGGACAGAATGTTCAAGCGAGGTTTCCTGAAGATGCCAGCAGTGCTGTGGCGCTTACGCCGCGCCAGGTTCGAGTTTGCTGAGGCCATGTCGGCCTATGATGCGGTACTGACACCGGTTCTGGGCCACACCACTCCAAAGCTGGGCCACCTGAGCTCAAAAGTGCCCTTTGACACACTGTTTGAGCGCCTCACGCAGTATGCCAATTTCACCCCACTGGCAAACGTTACTGGCACGCCTGCCATATCAATACCCATGGCTATGACACCAGAGAATCTGCCTGTTTCAGTGCAGCTCATGAGCAAGTTCGGGGATGAGCGAACGCTGCTGGAGCTTGCATTCGCGCTGGAGTCCGAGTTTTCACCCTGGGCTACTGCTGAATACAGTCACGCCTGAGTAGTGGCCGGTGTCGCGTCCTCACTGGGCGTGGCCCAAGCCACAACACAATTGCGGCCATTGGCCTTCGCCTGATACAAGGCTTCATCCGCCCTGCTGAAAATTACCTCCGTGGCACCTGCATTATCTGGCAGTTCCGTGCACACTCCGATACTGACGGTTAGATGAAGTGTTTGGCCGGATAGCTCAAACGCCATAGCTGCAACTGCCTTACGAATTCGCTCGGCAACATCGAGGGCGCCTTTGTGCGGTGTGTTTGGAAGCAGAACAACAAACTCCTCACCACCATAACGAGCAGCCATATCCTGTGGCCGGGTAACTAACTGGCGTACACACCGGGCCACCATCTTCAAGCAATCATCACCCACCAGGTGGCCATGGCTGTCGTTAAACTGTTTGAAGTGGTCGATATCCAAAAGCAGAAGAGACAGTGGCTCCTGATATCGGTAGGCGTGCACCACCTCCGCCTGGAATGCCCGATCAAAGTGGCCGCGGTTTTTTAGCTCTGTGAGTGCATCCGTGGAACTTAATTCAAGCAACTGCTCGTTCAGGCGCTCAAGATCCCGGGTACGCTCCCGTACTCTTTCTTCAAGCAGCACATTAGCTTCGCGTTGTATTTCCAGGGTTTTAGCCTGTGCAATCCGGGCCTTACGCTCCTCTCGCAATGCTCCCTGCTGGGCCTCAAAAATTCGCTTCTTGTCTTTATTCAGCCGGTCTGCCAGTGCAATTGACAGTAACGTTACGCCAAGGGCGGAGCCAATCTGCGTTGCATTTTCTGTCAGTAGGTTACGGGGCAACATGGTGAACTTGCTCATGGCCAGAACAATGCCGCCAAACAACATGAACACCCATGCAAAAGTGTAATACCGTGCCGCTGGATCCTTTTTCACCCACCGGACAATGCTGAGTATTAACAGGGTTGAGCAACCGATAACCGCCAACAATATTGTCGGCAAAATCAGATACTGGTACGGCACCAACAAGCCAGCCACCGCCATCAACCCTGCGGCCCCGGCAATGCAGAGCGTCCACCGGTTCAGCAGTGGGTGGTTTTTCCGGGTAACGTTGATAAATGCAAGAGTAAAGGATGAGCCAAATAGAACAGTCAGGCTCAAAAAAACGATGATAGCCTGATCATTCCACCATATTGCTTCCGGCCATAAATACTGAAAAGCCACACCATGAAGGCTAGCCAGGAACAACGGCATCGCCGCCATGAATACCACATAGTGCAGAAAGCTCCTCTCGCCAACGGCGAGAAAAACAAATACGTGGTATAAAATCATGACCAACACAATGCCGTAGTATAGCCCCTCAAACATGCTTCGGGACTGCTCCACCGAATAGAACGCATCCTGATTCCAAAGCGTTAAAGGAATCTGCATGGAACTGGTGGTTTTTACACGCAGGTAAACCTCAGCTTTCTCAAAGGGCGCGAGTGTTAAAGGTACAACAAAATTGCGGTGCAGAATGGGACGGTCGTAAAACGGTTGTTTGTCGCCCAATACCAGTACATTTTGGCTCTGGTCATCCGGTTTGAAGTAAACCTCGATGTGATCAAGAACCGGATAGCCAATCTCAAGAAAGGTGTTGGCTTCACTCGCAGTGGCGTTTTCCAGGGCCACGCGAAACCAGAATACCTGTGGGCCATAACCCAGGTTAACGCTATCACTGCCGTTGCGCGTCCAGGCATCCGCGCTTAACCCTGCAACGTGCGAAATATCGGTGGCCTCATCTGGCTCTTGCCAATAATCCACGTAACGAGAAAGTTCTACTCGCTTGGAATATTCACTCCATACAGCTGTCTGTTCCGCAGAAAACGCCGAGATGGACGTCAGCAGCAAAAGTAGCAGGCAAGGTAACCGGAAGTCTCGTTTCAAAGCTGGCTCCAATCACACACGGGCTTGTGTGCCGCTGTCGGCTTCTTACCCAGTATGGCCTCAGGATCATGCATTTGCCTGCACTTCCTACCATAAGGCGCAAATCGACAAGAAACGCTACAAATCTGTACAGCTTTGTACAATATTGCTCATAAATCGCCCCGGCACTTTAATCCGCAGGCCACATACGCCCGGTTTTCCTCCGCACAGCTTCCCCCACCCGATCACCCAGCACCAGCATGGCCGGTGTAAGCAGCAAGGTGAGAATGGTGGCAAATGCCAGGCCGCCAGCGATGGCGCTAGACAGCTGCGCCCACCACTGTGTTGATGGCGCCCCCAGCCCAAGCGACGGTGTAAGCAGATCGACATTCACGCTCAAAACCATCGGCATCAAGCCCAGCACGGTAGTAATTGCGGTAAGCAGCACAGGGCGCAAACGCAGACAGCTGGTTTCCAATGCCGCCTCGTATGCCGCCATGCCATCTTTCTTCATTTGATTATAGGTGTCGATCAGAATGATGTTGTTATTCACCACAATGCCCGCCAGCGCGATAATACCCATGCCCACCATTACGATGCCAAACGACTGGCCGTTCAACAGCAACCCGAGAAGAACGCCGGCCGTTGAAAGTACAATCGCAGAAAGAATCAGGAAGCTCTGATACAACGAGTTGAACTGAGTCACCAGAATGAGCAGCATCATGGCAATTGCAATCAAAAATGCGCTTATCAGGAAGTTGGATGCCTGCTGCTGATCTTCATTTTCCCCGGCAAACTTAACCGATACGCCGTCGGGCGTTTCAGGAAGCTTGGCCTGTAAAGCTTTTAGCAAGCTGTCTACTTGTTCCCCTGGGCCAATATCCGATTTGATGGTAACCGTTCGCTGACCATCTACCCGGGAAATGCTGCCTGTCTTGTTTCCGGGTTGCAGATCAAGAAACTGCGATAGAGGAACCTGCCCCCGCGCCGTATTGATGGTCTGGCGTTGCAAATGGTCGAGTTCGCGCCAGTTGCCGGGAACCCGCACAACAATATCCACCTCATCACGAACATCTTCGGGCCGGTAGGTGGCCAGCACCAGGCCATTGGTAACCAGGCGAACAGCACTGCCAATGCTCAGCACGTCGGTTCCAAAACGGGCGGCGGCTTCGCGATCTACTTCAAGACGCCATTCAATACCAGGCAGGCTGCGGTCATCTTCAATGTCCACAAAGCCACCCAGGGCGCGCATTTGATCCTCGATCTGATCCACGTATCCGTTGAGCTTGCTGCTATCTCGACTACTGATCAGAAGCTCTATCGGTTTGCCCCCAGCCGGGCCATTTTCCTGCTTGCGAAATTCCAGCTCGATACCCGGAATATCCTGGGTGCGCGCAAGGAAATCATCCAGAATGGCACTAGCGGGGCGGCGGGTAAACCAGTCAGTAAATTGGAACTGAAGCACTCCAACCACATCCGGAGCCATCTGAGTGCTGGCGTTCAGCATCGAGCGCGCGTACACCGCTTTTACTTCCGGCATGCCCTGTAACCGGCCTTCAACCTGTCGGACTATGGCATCCCGTTCCAGAACAGACAGGTCGCCCCGGGCTCGCACCTGCACCTGAGCAGAATCCGGTTCCACGCTGGGGAAAAATTCAATGCCATAATTGAACTTGCCATAGGCGATATAGATCACCACAACCACGCCAAGCACGCCCACCAGAGTAAGGCCTGGGTGGGACAGGAGTGTGGACAGCAACCTGCGATAGCCATGCATCATTCGTCCGCTTTCACTGACCGTGCGAGCACGGCGACCACCACTCACGCCCCCCAGAACCGGCAAAAACACCAACGCCATGGCAAGAGAAGCAACCAGGCAAATAATCACGGTAATGGGCAGAAACTTCATGAATTCGCCCACAACACCTGGCCAGAACAAAAGCGGAACAAACACCGCCAGGGTAGTTGCCGTTGAGGCAATTATCGGCCAGGCCATGCGGCTTGCAGCCTCCGCCCAAGCACTTTTTACGGTATGCCCGTCAGACAGGTTTCGGTCTGCCAGTTCAGATACTACGATCGCTCCGTCTACCAGCATGCCGGCAACCAGAATGAGGCTGAACAGCACCACGATATTGAGGGTAAGCCCCATGGACCAGATAACGAGAATGCCTGTCAGGAACGCGCCGGGAATGGTCAACCCTACCAGCAAGGCTGAACGCGGCCCCATAGCGGCAATGATCACAATAATAACCAGCACGATGGCAGTCAGTACGTTGTTGAGCAGATCGCTCAGCAGGTCGCGCACTTCATCAGACTGATCCATGATGTAACGCACTTCCAGGGCTTCCGGCAGCAGCGGCTGTGCCCGGGCAATCAGCTCACGTACCTGGGCCACGGTTTCAATAATGTTAGCGCCACTGCGCTTGGATACTTCCAGCACAAGTGCAGGCTCACCATTGATGCGCGCAAACCCGGTCGGGTCTTTGAAGGTGCGCTGCAACATGGCGACGTCTCCAAAGGTCACCACCGTATCGCCATCTACCTTCAGAGGCATGGACATAACATCTTCAATATTCTCGATAACACCGGGCACTTTCAGGGTCATACGACCATTGCCTGTATCCAGCGATCCTGCCGCCACCAGTTGGTTGTTGCGGGTGACCAGATTGCCAAGCTGGTCGAAATCGACGCCGTAGCCTTCCAGCACCTGAGGGTCTACTACAATTTCCAGCAAATCTTCCCGGTCGCCTCCAATATCAACTTCGAGCACCTCTGGAATCGCCTCGATGGCATCTTGTAGCCCGCGGGCAACTGTAATCAGCTCTCGTTCAGACAGCGGCCCGGAAAGACCGATGGAAAGTACAGGAAACAACGAGACGTTTATTTCATTGACGCTTGGCTCGTCAGCTTCCCGGGGGAGTTTGCTACGGGCCGTATCCACGGCCTCCCGAACGTCCTGAAGAGCTGTATCGGGGTCAAACCCGGCATCGAACTCCAGCATTACCGAGGCGTGCCCTTCAGAGGCGGTACCACGCATTTCCTTTACGCCCTCCAAAGAGCGCAACTCCTGTTCCATGGGGCGAATCAGCAGCCTTTCTGCATCTTCCGGGCTTATACCTTCCAGTGCCATGGAGATATAAATCATGGGAATGGTAACGTCGGGATTAGCCTCCCGGGGGATAATCTGGAACGCAGCAATGCCGCCAAGTGTCAGGAAAAATAGCGTAAGCAGAGTAGTGCGACTGCGATCTATGGCCGCATATATGAGTGCGTGCATACGGCTTAGCCCCGCTCTTCGGAAGCGTCTACAGGCTCGACTCGCTCGCCCTCTTTAACAAAGCCTCCACCACGAGTAATCAGGCGAGTCTCGTCCGGCAAACCGGTAACCCAAGCGCCCTCTGTGGACACACTGAGCAATGTCACCGTGCGAAAAACCACCTGGTTTTGATCATCAACATATTTCACACCCGGGCGCCCATCGTCTCCGAGGGAAAGGTAGGCCGGAGAGATAAACGTGGCCTGGACATCCGGCAGTGCAACACGGAGGTTGGCGCTACCGCCCGCTATGCGTTTTTGGTCCGGATTTTCAACGGAAATCTCTACTGCAAAACTCCGGGTCTCAGGGTTTGCAGCGCTCGCTACAAAGGTAACCACGCCATCGAGCGCGTCTCCATCCAGGGGGCGCACCCGCACCTTCTGGCCAGGTGCCACTTGGGCAGCAGACTGCTGGGGCACCTGCCCTTTGGCTTTGAGCCGGTCGGTACGCACCAACTCATACAAGGGCGAGCCAACCTGAACCAAGCTGCCAGTTTCAACCTCTTTGCGGTTTATCACCCCTTCAAACGGGGCCCTGGGCCTGAGGTGGGAAACCTCAAGCTGAGCGCTCTCCAACTCTGCCCGGGCAGCCGCCAGATCGCTTTCCACACCAAGAGCCTCCGACTGCGAAGCGAGATTTCTTGAGCCCAGTCTCTGCACCGCAGCCAGATCCGCCTCAAGTTTCTTCACCCGCGCCTGCCAGCGTTGAACCCCCGCACCGCGGCCATCTTCGGATAAGGTCAAGAGTACATCTCCAGTCTTTACCGAATCGCCAAGCTCAGCCGCAATGCTTTCTACTGTGCCCGCTACCCGGGCACTCAACATTACCGAACTCCAGGGTTCCAGTTGCCCTTGAAGCAAAAGCCCTGGCTCATATACCTGCGCGTTAAGTGTTGTAACCTCAACCCTTGTAAGTGCATGTTGCGCAGTTTCAGGCTCTGCGGGGGCATCGGTGCTTGCCTCTTTGACTTCACCTGTCGCCATCCAGACAATCAGGGCAATTACAATGATCACAGACAGACCCAGCGAACTCCATTTTACTTTGCTCATTAAGTACCTACACAGCCTGTATTGGGTGAACCATGGCCCGAAAGCGACACTAGCCTGAAAATAAAAGGTCGAAACGGTTGCAACCTGATCAAATCGTGGGGTAGATTCTACACAGATTCCTTTTGCTAATTCAGGCCAGATTGTCGTTTTTATGAACATCAACTCAGTAATTATTCTTGCAAAGCTCGTCCTGGTGGTGGTGATACCTTCCGGGGGATTTTGCGTGGATAAGCGGGTGAGATAGCGACAAACCTGACAAAAACACCAGAAACCCCCGGCACCGCAAGGTCCCGGGGGTTTCTTTTTTACGGAAGAAAAAACAGGAAACATAACGATGAACGGCGCACAGCATATTCTTCAAGCGTTCCACCACCACAACATCGAAACCGTTTTTGGTTACCCAGGTGGCTGCATCATGCCGCTATACGATGCACTAGTGGATGATGTGAGCGTTGAGCATGTGCTTTGCCGCCATGAACAAGGCTGTGCTTTGGCTGCCGACGGCTATGCCCGGGCCAGCGGCAAGCTGGGGGTGTGCATTGCCACATCCGGCCCCGGTGCTACCAACCTGATAACCGGCGTTGCCAACGCATACCAGGATTCAATCCCCATGTTGGTTATCACCGGCCAGGTGCCCTCAGCGCTGATCGGAACGGATGCCTTTCAGGAAACCGATGTTCTGGGAATGACCCTTGGTATCGTAAAGCACAGTTACCTGGCAGAGAGCGCAGACGAATTGCCCGGGATTCTTGAAGAAGCCATAGAGTTGGCGCAAAGCGGGCGACCCGGGCCTGTTTGGATTGATATCCCGAAAGATGTATTGCTGGCCGAGACATCTGCTGCGCCTGCCTACGCACCTGCTCAGCCAAAGGCAACCCGCCCGGAGCTCACCTGCGCCATCGCCATGCTTCGCGATGCTCGCAAACCTTTGCTTTACAGTGGTGGAGGCATCAGCCTGGCCCATGCAGAAGACAGCTTCAGGGAATTTGCCAAGTGCTCAGAGCTGCCAGCGGTAGTAACGCTAAAGGGAATAGGTAATGCCGGCAAACACAGTGCTCACAATTTGGGCATGCTGGGTATGCACGGTTCCCGAGCAGCCAATCGGGCTGTAGACGAGTGCGACCTTTTGTTGGTTATCGGAGCCCGCATGGATGATCGGGCCACTGGCAAACTTGACGGGTTCGCTCCTAACGCAAAAACGATACACATTGACGCCGACGCCTCGGAATTCAACAAGCTTCGCAATGCAGATATAGCCATTCGAGGAGACCTGAATACCATTCTCAAGGAGCTGACCCAGGCAATCAGGGACACACCTCTGGCGATCAACGACTGGCGTAAACAGTGCCAGACATGGCGCACTACGGGTGGATTTCAAGCTGCAGATAACGAAGAGCCGTTGGCGCCCATAACCGGCCCGGCTTTCATCAGCCAGCTTTCCCGCACCGCACCGGACGACACGATCATTGCCTGTGACGTTGGCCAGCATCAAATGTGGGTTGCCCAGCATTATCAGTTCGACCGCCCCCGCCATCATCTAACCAGCGGTGGCCTGGGCACCATGGGCTTTGGGTTACCTGCGGCGATTGGTGCGCAGTTTGCCAACCGCAACAGCACCGTCATCAATGTAACCGGCGACGGCTCCTTCATGATGAATGCTCAGGAGCTGGCCACCATTCGCCGTTACAACCTGCCCGTTAAGCTGATCATTATGGATAACCAATGCCTGGGCATGGTGCGCCAGCAGCAGGAGCTGTTTTATAACAACCGGGAAAGCCACATCAACCTGGACGACAACCCGGATTTTGTGGCCATGGCTCGCGCCTTCGACATCCCTGCCCTGAAGATTGATCGCACAGACCAGGTTCGGCGCGGCATTGAAACCATACTGGCTTATAACGGGCCCATGCTGCTGCACGTAGCCATTGCCCGGGAAGAAAACGTTTGGCCGATCGTAAAGCCAGGTGGAAGCAACAAGGAAATGATTGATGAAACCCGCCGCACTGCCGCGGACAAAAAGGAGAAGATCGCATGACCACTGAGAGCAACTGTGAAACACCCAGTTACGACATTACTTGCAGGATGAGCCACGAAGCGGCCGCGCTCGAGCGTCTGTGCCAGGTGGTTCGCGTTCGTGGTTTCAGGATTGCACAAATGGCGGTGGATTCAGCAGACGGAACGCTGAACATCGCCCTGACGATTCAGGGTAAGCGCCCTGTTGCCATGCTTCAGTCTCAGCTGGAAAAGCTGCATACGGTTGCGGAGGTAAAGTTTGCTGCGCCGGTGGTGGCCGCCGCCAGTCGTATCGCCTGACATAGAAAGCCGGTGCAGCGCCACACTTGCGCTACACCGGCTTTCTATCAGAGTAGCTCTACAGCAACGGCCGTGGCTTCACCACCGCCTATGCACAGAGACGCCACCCCACGCTTCAGCCCTTTCTGTTTCAGTGCGTTGATGAGGGTAATAATAATGCGTGAGCCTGATGAGCCAATGGGGTGCCCAAGTGCGCAAGCGCCGCCGTAGACGTTCACTTTCTCTGCATCGAGACCCAACTCATTAATGGCCAGCAAAGAAACCACTGCAAAGGCTTCGTTGATCTCGTAAAGATCCACATCGTCCTTGCTCCAGCCGGCTTTTTTCAAAACCTTCTCAACTGCACCAATGGGTGCCAGCGTGAACTCTGCCGGCAACTGGGCGTGAGTAGCGTGGGCAACAATCCTGGCCTGAGCAGTCAAACCACGAGCTTTTGCCTCTTCCGCAGAAGCTAGCACTAAAGCCGATGCACCATCACTGATGGAACTGGCGTTGGCAGCCGTGACTGTGCCGTCCTTTTTAAAGGCCGGTTTCAGGTTCGGGATTTTCTCGGGACGGGCATTGCCGGGTTGTTCGTCAACGCTCACCTGGGTATCGCCACCACGGCCAGATACGGTAACCGTGCAGATTTCCGGCTCGAACCAGCCATTGCTGATGGCCGCATTGGCTCGTTCCAGCGACCGAATGGCGAAGCCGTCCATCTGCTCGCGGGTGATCTTGTAATCGTCTGCGCTCTTTTGCGCGAACACACCCATCAGGCCGCCTTCGTATGCATCTTCAAGGCCGTCGAGGAACATACTGTCCATCACCTGCCCGTGGCCCATACGCATACCGCCGCGCGCTTTTGGCAACAGGTACGGCGCTTGGCTCATGTTCTCCATGCCGCCAGCAACCATTATATTGTTGGTGCCCGCTTTAATCTGATCATGGGCCATGATTACTGCTTGCATACCGGAGCCGCACATCTTGTTCACAGTGGTGCAACCGGAGCTGTCTGGAATCCCTGCACCACGGGAAGCCTGGCGCGCGGGAGCCTGTCCCAATCCGGCGGGCAACACGCAACCCATGATCACTTCCTGAACATCCACAGGCTGCAGCCCGCTGCGCTCGATGGCAGCTTTGATGGCAGTAGCCCCCAACTCCGGAGAGCGTACGGAACTCAGCGAACCCATCATGCCGCCCATAGGTGTGCGGGCAGACCCGGCAATCACAACGCTGTTATCGCTCATATTCAAACCTCACTGATTTCAGCCTCTACCCAGAACGGAGCGGGCAATGATTTCTTTCATGACTTCTGAAGTACCGCCGTAAATACGCTGTACCCTGGCATCCATAAACGCGCGGGAAATCGGGTATTCCGTGGTGTAGCCATAACCGCCGAACAGCTGCAAACAGCCATCCGCTACACGGCATTGCATTTCCGTGGCGCTGTATTTGGCCATGGAGGCTGTAGCAGCATCCAGCTCACCGGCTTCGTACTGGCTTATGCACTGAGCCACGAACGCCTTGTTAACCTGGTAATCGGTTTCCATGCGGGCTATTTCAAAACGGGTATTCTGTAGTTGCGCCAGTTTCTGGCCGAACAACTCCCGCTCCTGAGCGTAGGAAATGGTCAGATCCAAAGCACCTCTGGCTGCAGCCACACCCAGCGCGCCGATAACCAGCCGCTCCCGTGGCAATTCCTGCATCAGGTAGGCAAAGCCTTTGCCCTCCTGTCCGACCAGTGCGGAGGCAGGAACGCGCATATCAGAAAAGAACAGCTCGGAGGTGTCGCCACTGTGCTGGCCGATCTTGTCGATGTTTCGGCCTTTGCTGAACCCCGGCAGGCTGGTGTCTACCAGGAACAGGCTGATGCCTTTTGCTCCGGCAGCAGGATCGGTCTTCGCCGCAACAATCACCATATCGGCATGCTGGCCATTGGTGATGAAGGTTTTTGAACCATTGAGGATATAGTCGTCGCCGTCTCGCACCGCGCTGGTGCGCATGGCCTGCAGATCACTGCCGGCACCCGGTTCGGTCATGGCAATAGCACCAACCACCTCACCCGATACCATTTTCGGCAGCCACTGCTGCTTTTGCGCCTCGTTACCCAGATGGCTGATGTAAGGGGCGACAATATCCGAATGCACCATTACGTTAGTGGAGAGCGCACCATACCCCATGCGGGCAAGCTCTTCGCCCACCACCACGGAGTACTGAAAAGGGGCACCGCAGCCGCCGCAATCTTCAGGAATATCCACACACAACATGCCGGCATCGCCGAGGGTATTCCAGAGTTCACGGGGCACAAGGCCGGATTTCTCCCAAGCCTCGTAATGGGGCGCAACTTCTGTTTCCAGAGCCTTGATGACAGACGCTCTGAACAGAGCGAGTTCTTCCTGGTCCACTGAGTTAGTCATTGCGCTCTCCTGTATTTAATCGGATTTATCTGGGTGCCATGCGCAGAGCACTGTCCAGCCGGATGGTTTCGCCGTTCAGAATTGGGTTACGCACCATCTGATCCACCATCATGCCAAACTCTTCAGGCTTGCCCAGACGCTGTGGGAACGGCAGAGTTGCCGCCAGGCTGTCCTGAACCTCTTGCGGCATGCCAGCCATCATGGGGGTCATGAACAAACCGGGTGCAATGGTGTTCACGCGAATACCTTCGCGAGCCAGTTCACGGGCAGATTGAATCGTCAGGCCAACAACACCACCTTTGGATGCGCTATAAGCTGCTTGCCCTATCTGGCCTTCGTAAGCTGCTACGGATGCGGTGTTGATGATTACACCACGCTCGCCATCTGCGTTAGGGGCGCGCTGAGCCATATCGGCAGCCGCCAGCCTCAAAATATTGAAGGTGCCGATCAGGTTGATCTGGATAACCTTGCTGAAGTTCTCCAAAGGCATAACGCCATTGCGACCCAGAATTCTTGCTGCAGGGCCAATACCCGCACAGTTCACTGCAATACCACAAAGACCATGAGCTTCACGGGCAGCAGCTATCGCCGCTTCCGCGCTTTCGGCCGAGCTCACATCACAGTGCACAAAGATTCCGCCAATATCCGCAGCCACCTTCTCGCCCTGATCTTTTTGCAGGTCGAAGATTGCTACTTTGCAGCCAGCAGCCGCCAGTGCACGAGCCGCGCCTTCGCCAAGGCCTGAAGCTCCACCTGTCACAATGGCCGGTACATTTTTGAATTCCATCAACTTCTCCCTTCGCGTCGGGGGTTGGAGAGTGAACTGGGTCAGCCCACGCTTTACGTTAACGTAAACTGTACCCAATTCAGTCTTAAAAAGAAATCCGATTATTTGATCAGTTAATACGCTCAATAATCAGCGCAATACCCTGGCCACCACCAATGCACATGGTAATCAAGCCGTAGCGGCCACCCATGCGCTCAAGCTCGGCCATGGTTTTGACGATGAGGATAGAGCCAGTAGCTCCAACAGGGTGACCCAGAGCAACCGCACCACCGTTCGGGTTCACTTTATCCGCTGGCAAGCCAAGCTCCTTGCTAACCGCCAGTGCCTGGGCTGCAAAGGCTTCGTTGGATTCGATCACATCCAGGTCTGCCACGCTGAGGCCGGTTTTCTCCAGCACAGTTCGTACCGCCGGGATGGGGCCGAGACCCATTACGCTGGGGTCTACTCCGGCAAAGGCATAACCGACAATACGTGCACGGGCTTTCAGGCCGCGCTTTTCGGCTTCTGCTGCACTGGTCAGCACCATGGCAGCAGCACCATCGTTGATACCTGAGGCGTTGCCCGGAGTGACTATGCCGTCTTTAGTGAAGGCCGGCTTCAGGCCCGCAAGGCTTTCGGCTGTGGTGCCTGGGCGCACGTGCTCATCCTGCTCAAACACAACTTCCTTTCGCCCTTGTTTTACAGTTATCGGCACAATCTGCTCTTTGAAGTAACCACTCTCAATGGCGTGGCTGGCACGGCGGTGGCTTTCTGCCGAGAAGGCATCCAGATCCTCGCGGGTTAAACCGTATTTTTCGGCGATTCGCTCCGCAGTCATGCCCATGTGGCCGCTGCCAAACGGGTCGGTAAGGGTTCCCAGGGTCATATCAACCGCTTTCCCGTCACCCATGCGCAGGCCTTTGCGAACATTAGGCAGCACATAGGCGCCCTGGCTCATACTTTCCGCACCGCCAGCCAGTGCGATCTGGCTATCGCCCATCAGAATCATCTGCGCGGCACTGATCACTGACTGAACGCCAGAACCACAGAGGCGGTTTACGTTGAATGCCGCAGAACCTTTCTGCAGGCCTGAGTTCAGGCCAATGTGGCGAGCTACATAAGCATCAGCTGGCCCAGTAGGGATGATATGGCCGAACACTGAATGATCTATGTCTTCTGCAGGCACGCCTGAGCGACTAATTGCTTCTTTGGCTGCGCAGGTTCCAAGCTCAGCCGGGGTCAGTGAGCTCAGGCTACCGCCAAAACCGCCGATTGCGGTGCGTGCACCGTCGAGAATGACAACATCAGTAAGTTTCATTGATCGTTCCTCAAGATTTGGATGACTGGAATTCCACAGAGCGCATAATCTATTTGCCCAGCATGGAGCGGGCAATCACTTCTTTCATAATTTCCGAGGTGCCGGCGTAGATTGTCTGCACACGAGCATCCACAAAAAATCGCGATACAGGGTACTCCACGGTATAACCGTAGCCGCCAAATAGCTGCAAGCAGTCGTTAGCGATATCGCACTGCATTTCCGTGAGCATCAATTTGAGAATGGCGGCTTCCGTTGGCCCCATTTCGCCTTTCAGGTAATTCCCGATGCACTGATTCAGATAGGCTTTTCCCACCTCAAGTCGCGCCCTGGCTTCGGCCAGCTTGAACCGGGTATTCTGAAAATCGGCAACCCGCTGACCAAACGCCTGGCGCTGTTGCACATAATCCAGAGTCAGCGCCAGCACACCCTCAGTTGCGCCCACCGCTTGGGCAGCCACACCCAGGCGTTCGCGGGGCAGCTCCTGCATCAGATAGGCAAAGCCCTTGCCTTCTTCGCCAAGCAACGCGTCGTGGGGCACCACAAGATCAGAGAAGAACAGCTCTGCCGTATCGCTGGCATGCTGGCCTATTTTACGTATGCCTTTACCACGGGTGAACCCGGACAGGCTGGTATCCACAAGGAAGAGCGAGACACCCTTGGCGCCGGCTTGGGGATCGGTTTTTGCACACACTATCACCAGCTCTGCCTGCAAACCGTTGGTGATAAACACCTTGGCACCATTGATTACATAGCCATTGTCAGTGCGCTGCGCTGTGGTGCGCATAGCCGCCAGATCACTGCCAGCGCCCGGCTCGGTCATGGCAATTGCACTTAGAATGTCACCCCGGATCATCGCCGGAAGATAACGCTGCTTTTGGGCGTCCGTACCAAGATGCAAAATATAGGGCATGACTATATTGGCGTGGATGTTATAGCCACCCGCCAGGCCACCAAAACCCTTGCGAGCTATTTCGGAGATCGCCAGCTGTGAGATTTCGAAGCTGGCACCAGCGCCTCCGTACTCTTCCGGCATATCGATACCGAGCATGCCAGCCTGCCCAAGCGTATTCCAAACCTGGCGCGGGATCGCGGATTGCTCCTCCCACTCGTCATAGTTTGGCGCAATTTCCCTATCAAGAACCCGGTTGATCATTTCATGAAACAGCGCGGTATCATCGTGGTGTCCGGACATATGTAACCTCTCAAGTAGCCCCATGAGTCATCTGATTATTCAGGCAGCCAACCATTTAAAGGGTTATCCTTCTCATCGGGAATGGCTATACAAGCCGAAAAAATTGACACAATACGCACTCAATCAATTGTAAATATGCCCAAACCGCAATCCATACCGCACATCGCGAACCACTACCTGCAAGCTTCAATCCGCGGTGCCGAAAGGCAAGGGGTGAGCAAAGATACCCTGCTGCACAACGCAGGGATTGCAACCGAGTGGCTGAATAAGCCCGAGCAACTGATTACCGAACAACAGCTCACCCGTTTGATCAAGAGCGTGTGGCGAGCAACCCGTGATGAATTCCTTGGGTTATCCACCGGCCCCTGCAAAAATGGCACCTTCGCGTTGATGGCAGACTACTGCCTTGATTCCGCTTCCCTCGGGGCCGTGTTTCGCAAAAGCGCCCGGGTTTACAGCATTGCCTGTAACAATGTCGACATAGGTTTGGGAGAAAGCGACAGCAACAAACTGGTGTTTTTCCGCCTTAGCCTCGAAGACGCCAGCCAGGATACAGACCACATGCTGCAGGAGTTCCTGCTTCTTATGTGGCAAAGATTCACATGCTGGCTGGTGGACCAACAGATCCCATTCGCGACAACCTGTTTCAGTTATCCTGCACCGAAACATGTTAATGAGTATCGCGCTATGTTCCCCACGGAGTTGCAGTTTGATAAGCCTGTATGCGGCTTTACTCTGCATGAAAAATACCTGCAACTGCCCATTACCCGGAGCGAAGCAGAACTGGAAACCTTTCTGAAGGAAGCTCCGGCCTACATTCTGCACAGACCCGACAACGACGACAGCCTGCGGAACCGCATTCGCGCCCTACTCGCAAACCAGAGCCTGAATAATATGCCCAGCCTGGGTGACATTGCAGAGCTACTGCACATGACTCCAAGAAGCATAGGCCGAAAGTTACAGGAAGAAGGCACCTCGCTACGGCTGATCAAAAACAGCCTGCGGAGGGAGTACGCAATAAAGCTCATGAGCACAGAAAACCTCAGCATCGCAGACATCAGCGAGCGAGTTGGCTTTTCGGAAACCGCCTCATTCTGCCGCGCTTTCAAACGCTGGACAGGCAAGTCGCCCTCGCAATGGACCGCCTGACAACCATGTAGCGAACACATCTACTTGGCTGATTGGGTCAATTTTTTCGACCTGACAGGTCATTCCCGAAGCCGGTGTTTCTCTGAGTTAATGCCAGCCATACCAATATAAAAACACCAATAGAGGTACTTGCATGAACAACCACAGCACAACTGCCTCCAGCTCTCTGCCGGCGGGCATTGCCCGGGCACTGCGCAACACCATAGGTGATGCCCTCGCCCGCTCTGCGCGCACTCACAGCAAGCGCCCCGCCCTGGCATTCGACGATCGAACCTGGACCTATTCCGACATTCACACAGCATCAAACCGTCTGGCCCACCACCTTATTGAACTTGGGCTGGCCACAGGTGATCGTGTTGGCGCCTACGGTAAAAACTCAGATGCCTACCTGTTACTTTGGCTTGCCTGCACAAAAGCCGGGCTGATTCATGTGCCGGTTAACTACGCGTTAATTGGCAAAGAGCTAACTTATGTAGTGAATCAATCTGGTTGCAAGGCCCTGTTTTTCGATCCAGATCTGCAGCCGCAAGTAGATGCAGTTAAAAGCACAGTTGAGGTTAGTGTTTACGGAACCCTTCACGGCGGGCAAAACGACAAGGCCCCGGATGCTCTGAAGCTCGCGCTTGCAGCCGGTGATGACACTGCACCGGACGTTGAGATTTCAGATACAGACGTTGTGCAGATTCTTTATACCTCAGGCACAACCTCCGACCCAAAAGGTGCCATGCACACGCACCGCTCCCTGATGAGCCATTACAGCGCCTGCCAGTACCATCTGAACATCCGCGCCAGCGATCGCTCTCTCGCGGCCTTGCCTCTGTACCATTCTGCGCAAATGCATGTATTTTCAATGCCCATGCTACTTAGTGGCGGCTATAGCCGATTGATCAACACGCCAACACCGGATGCCATTCTCGGGCTGCTGGCCCGTGAACAACTCAATGCGTTTTTCGCGCCACCGACTGTCTGGATTGCACTACTGCAGAACCCCGGATTCAATCCGGACAAGCTCCAGCACATGGACAAGCTCTACTACGGCGCCTCCATCATGCCCGGCCAGGTCGTAAAGGAACTGGGTGAAAAACTACCGGGCGCCGGCCTTTACAACTGCTACGGCCAAAGTGAAATTGCGCCATTGGCAACGGTACTGCTACCTGAGGAGCATGCGGAACGGCCTTCCTCTGCCGGCCGCCCTATGCAAACTGTAATGACCCGCATTGTGGACCCGGTAACCGGTAAAGATTGCCAGCCTGGAGAACAAGGCGAACTGGTGCACCAGTCACCTCAGCTGATGGTGGGCTACTGGGCCAAACCCGAAGCAACCGAAGAAGCCTTCAAGGATGGATGGTTCCATTCTGGCGACCTGGGCTACCAGGATGAAGAAGGTTACATCTACATCGTTGACCGCATTAAAGACGTAGTGAATACCGGCGGTGTTCTGGTTGCCAGCCGTGATGTGGAAGAAGCTCTCTATCAACATGAATCCGTGGCAGAAGTTGCTGTGATTGGCGTACCCGATGAAAAGTGGATAGAAGCCATCTGCGCGGTTGTAGTACTCAGAGACGGATACACCGAAGATTCAGACGCCTTGATGAGCCATGCCCGCACCAAACTCGCCAGCTTCAAAGTGCCGAAGCACATCCACTTTGTAGATCAGCTGCCCAAAAACACGGCAGGTAAACTGCTGAAAAGAAAACTCAGAGAAGACCTCTCCTAACGCCCTCTCACACCAGCCGGGCTCACTCCAGGTCTTCGAGTTGAGCCCGGCTGCCTTCTGAACAACCCGTCCCGGTTTTGACTGCAAACAAAGGTGAAGCGTCTTCGTCACCCAAAGCGCTTTACGTTAACGTAAACTTCCTCTAATCTAGTTTGAAAGAGGATATCGCCATGACCGAAAAGAAAACGTTCAGCATCAGCGAACTCGCCAGCGAGTTCGACGTGACCACCCGCAGCATCCGGTTTTACGAAGATCAGGGACTGCTAAAGCCTACGCGGCGCGGGCAAACACGGATATTCAGCACAAAAGACAAAGTGCGCCTGAAACTGATCCTCCGCGGTAAACGCATGGGCTTTTCACTTGCTGAAACCAAAGAAACATTCGATCTCTGGGATGAAACCCTCACCGGCAACGAAAAGCAGCTCCTGAAAATGCTGTCGATACTGGACGAAAAACGAGCACATATCGAACAACAGAAAGCCGATATCGCTATGGCAGAACTGGAAATCAATACAAGAGAAGCCCACTGCAGGGAGGCTCTTGCAGAACTGCAGAAAAAGAAGCAACAGCAAGAATCAACAATCAAGCAATCTGGACACACCGCCGAACAAAGCTGATATCAATCAAAACATGGCGCAGTGCCCCACACCCAATTACGAACCTGGCAGAACAAAAAGGCAAACACATGAAATCACAATACTCAGAACTCAACTTCGGCCTTGGTGAAACCCTCGACACCCTGCGTGAGCAAGTAAACCGCTTCGCCGCTACCGAAATCGCACCCCGCGCTGAAGAGATCGACCGCACCAACGAGTTCCCAATGGACCTCTGGAAAAAATTCGGCGACATGGGGTTGCTTGGTATCACAGTAAATGAAGCCTACGGCGGTTCTGATATGGGCTACCTGGCTCACGTGATCGCCATGGAAGAAATCAGCCGCGCATCTGCCTCCGTTGGTCTGTCTTACGGCGCGCACTCCAACTTGTGCGTAAACCAGATACACAAGAACGGAACCGAAGAGCAAAAGCAGAAATACCTGCCCAAACTCGTCAGCGGCGACCACATCGGTGCCCTGGCCATGTCTGAGCCCAACGCAGGCTCCGACGTAATCTCCATGAAGCTTAATGCGCAGGATGCTGGCGACCACTACGTGCTCAACGGCAACAAAATGTGGATCACCAACGGCCCAGACGCCAACGTTTACGTTATCTACGCAAAAACCGACCCGAAAGCCGGCTCCAAAGGCGTTACCGCCTTTATCGTAGAGCGGGACTACGAAGGCTTCAGCCGCCACCAGAAACTCGACAAACTCGGCATGCGCGGCTCCAACACCTGCGAACTGGTTTTCCAGGACTGCAAAGTGCCCAAAGAAAACGTGCTGGGTGAAGTAGGTAAAGGTGCGAGAGTCCTCATGAGCGGCCTCGACTACGAACGCCTCGTCCTCTCCGGCGGCCCGCTGGGCCTTATGCAAGCCGCTATGGACGTTGTGATCCCCTACATCCGCGAACGCAAACAGTTCGAAAAAGCCATCGGCGAATTCCAGCTGGTACAGGGCAAAGTAGCCGACATGTACACCTGGATGAACACCGCCAAGTCCTATGTTTACATGGTGGCCATGTCAGCAGACCGCGGCGAAACCACCCGCAAAGACTCCGCCGGCGCGATTCTCTACTCAGCGGAAATGGCGACCAAACTAGCCCTCGACGCCATCCAGCTTCTGGGCGGCAACGGCTACATCAACGACTACCCCACAGGCCGATTACTCCGGGATGCCAAGCTGTATGAGATCGGCGCGGGCACATCCGAAATCCGCCGCATGCTGATTGGCCGGGAACTGTTCCTGAACAACTAAACAGTAGCTTCGATCCAGACACCCGCCAAAGCGAAATAGCTTTGGACGGCCAGCACCCAAGTTCGACGAGGGCCTGGCGGGGCGTCTTTCCGGGAATGTCGTAGGCCAAGGACGGCCGAAGACAAGCGCACATGGGTAAGGCAAGCGTTTATGAAGCGGAGCTTCATGCGCAGCCGAACGACAGCAATCTGTGATTGCTGGCCGGACCCCGCAAGGGGTGCTCGTAGCGGTTCCCGGAAAGACGCCCCGTCAGGCCCGCCGCCCCGAAAATCGAGGCCAGGAAAAATGACGATACTGCAAAGCAAAATAAACCCAAGATCTGAAGAGTTTCAGGCCAAGCAAACCGCCATGGCAGAAGCCGTCGCAGACCTGCGGGAAAAAGTCTCTACCATCCAGCAAGGCGGCGGCCCCTCCTACCAGGAACGCCACATCGCCCGCGGAAAGCTCCTGCCACGAGACCGCATCAACCGCCTCCTGGACGACGGCTCGCCCTTTCTCGAAATCGGCCAGTTCGCCGCCTACAACGTATACGGTGAAGACGTCCCCGCAGCCGGCGTTATCGCCGGCGTAGGCCGCGTCTCCGGCACCGAATGCATGATCATCGCCAACGACGCCACAGTTAAAGGCGGCAGCTACTACCCGCTCACGGTGAAAAAACACCTGCGCGCCCAGGAAATCGCCCTCGAAAACCGCCTACCCTGCATCTACCTGGTGGATTCCGGCGGCGCCAACCTGCCAAGGCAGGACGAAGTATTCCCCGATCGCGACCACTTCGGCCGCATCTTCTACAACCAGGCCCGCATGTCCGCCGACGACATCCCCCAGATTGCCGTCGTCATGGGCCTGTGCACCGCCGGTGGCGCATACGTGCCTGCCATGGCCGACGAATCCATCATCGTACGCAACCAGGGCACCATATTCCTGGCCGGCCCTCCGCTGGTAAAAGCTGCAACAGGTGAAGTCGTTACCGCAGAAGAACTCGGCGGTGCCGACGTACACTGCAAAATATCCGGTGTTGCCGATCACTACGCCGAAAATGACGCCCACGCGCTGGAAATTGCTCGCCGCTGCGTCTCCAACCTCAACCGCAAAAAGCCGGTTCCGGTAGAGATCCGCAAACCAAAAGCACCTCTGTACGATCCCAGTGAAATCTACGGCATCGTCGGCACCGACCTGCGTAAACCCTTCGACGTGCGCGATGTGATTGCCCGCACCGTAGACGGCTCCGAATTCGACGAATTCAAACGCTACTACGGCCAAACCCTGGTCACCGGCTTTGCCCACATCCACGGCTACCCGGTGGGCATCATCGCCAACAACGGCATCTTATTCAGTGAGTCCGCCCAAAAAGGCGCGCACTTCATTGAACTCTGCTGCCAACGCAACATCCCGCTGCTGTTCCTGCAGAACATTACCGGCTTTATGGTTGGCCAGAAGTACGAAGCCGAAGGCATCGCCAAGCACGGTGCAAAAATGGTCATGGCCGTGGCCTGCGCCAACGTACCCAAGATTACCGTACTGATCGGCGGCAGCTACGGCGCTGGCAACTACGGCATGTGTGGCCGCGCCTACAGCCCGGATTTCCTGTGGATGTGGCCAAACGCCCGCATCTCGGTAATGGGCGGCGAACAGGCCGCTGGCGTACTGGCTCAGGTTCGTCGTGATGGAATGGAACGAAAAGGCCAGGAATGGAGCGCCGAGGAAGAAGCTGCGTTCAAAAAGCCGATTACCGATACCTACGAAGAACAGGGCCACCCCTACTTCGCGAGCGCCCGCCTGTGGGACGACGGCGTAATCGACCCGGCACAAACCCGGGAAGTGGTTGCCCTCAGCCTCTCTGCCACCCTCAACCGGCCAGCGAAGCCCACACGCTTCGGCGTGTTCCGGATGTAACCGGGGAGAAGAACCATGACAAACACCAACATTCAGAAAGTACCGGAATCGGCCGTTCTACTCAACCGTCGCGCCCAGGGCGTGACCGAAGTCGTGCTGAACCGGCCCGACAAACGCAACGCCTTTGATGACGTGATCATCCAGCAACTGATCAGCGCATTCACAGAAGTGGATGCCGACTCCGCAACCAAAGTGGTCATCCTGCGTTCAGAAGGTAAACACTTCTCCGCCGGGGCAGATCTTGGCTGGATGCGCCGCATGGCAGACAACAGCCAGCAGGAAAATCTGGACGATTCCCGCCAACTCGCGCGCCTGATGGACTGCCTGAACCACCTCAGCAAGCCCGTCATCGGCCTTGTTCAGGGTGCAGCCTACGGTGGCGCCGTCGGCCTGGCCGCCTGCTGCGACATTGTTATTGCTACAGAAACATCCAGCTTTTGCCTGAGTGAGGTCAAGCTGGGCCTGATTCCCGCAGTAATCAGCCCTTATGTGGTGCGCGCTATTGGCGAACGACAGGCCCGCCGCTACTTCATTTCAGCGGAAGTATTCAGTGCCCGGGAAGCCGAGCGATTCGGCCTTGTGCATAGTGTCTGCAACGACATTGACGCCATGAACGCCCGCTGTGACGAGATGCTGAAGCAGCTTGCCCAGAATGGCCCGGAAGCTATGAAAGCCGCAAAGGACCTGGTGTTTGCGGTCAGCCAAAAGCCCATCGATAGCGCTGTGATAGACGACACCGCGCACCGCATTGCTGATATTCGCGTAGGTGAAGAAGGTCAGGAGGGGCTAAGCGCCTTCCTGAACAAACGCCGCGCCAACTGGATTCCGGAGAGCCTCTAACATGTTCAGCAAAATCCTTATTGCCAACCGGGGCGAAATCGCCTGCCGGATCATCCAGACCGCACACCGCATGGGTATCCGCTGCGTCGCTGTTTATTCCGATGCAGACGCCAACGCCCTCCACGTTTCCATGGCAGACGAAGCCTTCCACATTGGCCCGGCGCCAAGTTCGGAAAGCTATCTGCGTAGCGACAAAATCATTGAGATCGCCAAGCAGAGCGGTGCGCAAGCAATCCACCCAGGCTACGGCTTTCTTTCCGAGAACACCGGGTTTGCCGAAGCCTGTGAGGCCAACGGCATTGTCTTCATTGGCCCACCCTCGTCCGCCATTGCGGCTATGGGTTCCAAATCTGCCGCTAAAGCCATCATGGAAAAAGCTGGCGTACCACTGGTGCCCGGCTATCACGGCGACGACCAGAGCCCCGAAACCCTGCGTGCCGAAGCTGAGAAATGCGGCTTTCCGCTGCTGTTGAAAGCGGTTGCCGGTGGTGGTGGTAAAGGCATGCGAGTGGTTGAGAACATCGGTGAGTTTGATGATGCTCTGGCCGCTGCCAAACGCGAAGCAAAGAACGCCTTCGGCAATCCCGACATGCTGATCGAACGCTACCTGACCCAGCCACGCCACGTTGAGATTCAGGTTTTCTGCGACGAAACCGGCCAGGGTGTGTATCTGGCCGAGCGCGACTGCTCGGTTCAGCGTCGTCACCAGAAAGTTCTGGAAGAAGCCCCGGCACCGGGCCTGAGCGAAGAAACCCGCAAAGCCATGGGCGATGCTGCTGTAAAAGCGGCCCAGGCGATCAACTACGTAGGCGCCGGCACCGTAGAGTTTCTCTACGATGTGGACGGTTCCTTCTTCTTCATGGAAATGAACACCCGCCTGCAGGTAGAGCACCCGGTGACCGAAATGGTGACCGGCCAGGATCTGGTGGAATGGCAGTTGAAAGTGGCCTGGGGTGAGCCCCTGCCGCTGGAACAGTCACAGGTGAAAACCCGCGGCCATGCTCTGGAAGCCCGCATTTATGCCGAAGACCCGGATCAGGATTTCCTGCCTGCCACCGGCAACCTGCGTTACCTGAGCACGCCTGACGAAAGCGCCCATGTGCGTGTCGATACCGGGGTGATCGAAGGTGATGAAATCAGCATTCATTACGACCCAATGATCGCCAAACTGATCGTGTGGGACGAAACCCGTGAGCAGGCCATCAATCGCATGGTTCAGGCTCTGGAGCACTACCGGATTGCAGGGGTGAAAACCAACATCCGCTTCCTGCACGCGCTGGCCGACTCGCAGCCCTTCCGGGAAGCCGACCTTACAACCGGGTTTATCGACAGCCACCGGGAATTACTGTTCCCGAAATCGAAGCTCGATACCCATAAAGCGCTGGTGCTGGCTGCTGGCTTTGTATTGGAAGAACGCAAATCCGTCGAGTCTGTGAGCACAGATCCCTGGTCGCCGTTCGGCCGCCGCAACAGCTGGCGCCTGAATTCGGAATACGCTCAGCCCCTGCAGTTGCAGGTAGGCGACGAGATACACGAGCTGAAAATTCTGGAAAAGGATGATCACTACCAGGTATCCGTGGATGGCAACGTATACAACCTTACGGCCAAGCTTGAAGGCGACTCGCTTCAGGCGGTGGTCGATGGCCACACGATCAGCATTCACGGCAACTTGCACAATGATCAGCTCGTGCTCTTCTACGAAGGTGACACCTTCCAGTGCACCCTCTACCAGGAAAATCACGCACTGGAAGACATGGCTCCTGAAGGCGGACTGACGGCCCCCATGAACGGCGCAATTGTGGCGGTACAGACCAAAGTGGGCGACGCCGTTACAGCCGGCCAAACTCTGGTCATCATGGAAGCCATGAAGATGGAACACGCCATCAAGGCTCCGGCAGACGGCGTGGTCAGCGAAATCTTCTTCGCCGAAGGTGAGCAGGTTTCAGAAGGCGCGGAGCTGATTGCCATAGAGATCAACGAATCCAGCAGCGAGGAGGCAAGTTAATGGGCTTCCCCAAACAGGCGCGACTGGTTGAAATGAGCCCCCGGGACGGTCTGCAGAATGAGTCCGGCCCGGTAATCGCCACAGACATAAAAACCGGGCTGATCGAACGGCTTGCAGAGTGCGGCCTCACCCACATTGAATCCGCCAGCTTTGTGTCACCCAAGTGGGTGCCACAAATGGGCGACGCCGCTGAGGTTATGGCCGGCATCAAGCGCAAGGCTGGCGTTCGCTATTCGGTGCTTACCCCCAACCTCAGAGGCTTTGAAAATGCTCTGGCAGCGGGCGTGGATGAAGTAGCTGTGTTCGCTGCAGCATCAGAATCCTTCAGCCAGAAGAACATCAACTGTTCCATCGCCGAAAGCCTGGAGCGGTTTCTACCGGTGATGGAGGCCGCTCAGAAGCACAACATCCCCGTGCGCGGTTACGTCTCCACCGTATTGGGGTGCCCCTACGAAGGGGAGATTGCCCCAGAGCAGGTCGCAAAGGTGGCCAAGGATTTGGCAGACATGGGCTGCTATGAAATCTCTCTGGGCGACACCATTGGCACAGGTACGCCACTGAAAGCGAAATACATGCTTGAGGCCGTCGCCAAACACGTGCCCGTGGAGCGCCTTGCTGCACACTTCCACGACACCTATGGGCAAGCACTGGTAAACCTCTATGCAGTACTGGAAGAAGGCGTGGCTGTTTTTGATGCCTCAGTCGCCGGCTTGGGTGGTTGCCCTTATGCCAAGGGTGCCTCTGGCAACGTTGCCACCGAAGACGTTCTCTATATGCTCAACGGCCTGGGAATCAGCACTGGCGTGGATCTGCAGAAACTGGTGGCTACCGGTACATGGATCAGCAGCCAGCTCAACCGGCGTAACGGTTCCAAAGTGGGTCAGGCGCTGCAAACCTGAGGATCTGAAACCCGCCCGAGCCAAGGCAGATGATTATCCCTGAACATTTTAGCCCTCGACGACAATAACAACCGGAGGCAAACCATGAACCAGACTCTACCAAGCTACAGCAGCGGTACCTCCAACACACCGCTGTTGGGCATGACCATCGGCGAGATGCTTGATCACACCGCCATCAAATATCCTGACACCGAAGCTCTGGTGTGCCTGCATCAGGACATTCGCTGGACCTACAAGGAGTTCCTTGCCAAGGTCAATGAGGCAGCACGGGCGTTTATCGCCATTGGCGTCAAACGTGGTGATCGCGTAGGTATCTGGGCACCCAACCGTTACGAATGGACACTTACCCAATTCGCCACTGCCAAAGTGGGCGCCATTCTGGTTAACATTAACCCGGCCTATGGCCTGCACGAACTCGAGTACGCCATGAATCTGGCAGGCATCAGCGTGCTGGTAACGGCAGACAGTTTTAAAGCCTCAAACTACCGCCAAACACTTTATGAATTGGCACCGGAGTTGAGGGCGAGCACCCCGGGCAAAATCAAAGCCCAGCGGGTTACTGATCTTCGTGCAGTCATCAATCTGGATACGGAAAAACACGCCGGCATGTTGAGCTGGGCTGAGTTTGTGGGCCTTGCCAGTGAAGTTAGTCAAGATGAAGTAGACAAGGCGCAAAGCCAGCTTCAGTTCGACGACCCCATCAATATCCAGTTCACTTCAGGCACCACCGGCAACCCCAAAGGCGCCACCCTCACCCACCACAACATCCTGAACAACGGGTTCTTTGTGGGTGAAAGCCAGAGCCTGACAGAGAAGGATCGACTGGTTATTCCAGTCCCCCTCTACCACTGCTTTGGCATGGTCATGGGCAACCTTGGCTGCATTACCCACGGCTCCATCATGATTTACCCGGGCGAAGGCTTTGACCCAAAAGCCGTGCTGCAGGCGGTGCATCAGGAGAAGGCCACAGCGCTCTACGGCGTACCCACCATGTTCATAGCAGAACTGGCCGAGCCGGAATTTGATTCCTACCACCTGTCCACCCTGCGCACAGGCATCATGGCCGGCTCCATCTGCCCAGCGGAGGTGATGAAGAAGGTCAACACCAAGATGCACATGAAGGAGGTTCAGATTGCCTACGGCATGACCGAAACCAGCCCTGTGTCTACCCAGACCAGCTCTCTCGATCCCTTCGAGAAGCAGGTAACCACCGTTGGCCGTACCCAGCCCCATCTGGAAACCAAGATTGTCGACCCGGGAACCGGTAACGTCTTGCCCCGGGGCGAGATTGGGGAACTCTGCACTCGCGGTTACAGCGTGATGCTGAAGTACTGGAATAATGAAGAGAAGACCCGCGAAGCCATCGACGCCTCCGGCTGGATGCACACCGGTGATCTGGCCACCATGGACGACGAAGGCTATGTACAAATCGTCGGCCGCATCAAGGATATGGTGATTCGTGGTGGTGAAAACATCTACCCGAAAGAGGTTGAGGAATTTCTGTACAGCCACCCATCCATTGAGGAGGTCCAGGTAACGGGCATTCCGCACGAGACCTATGGCGAAGATTTGATCGCCTGGGTAAAGCTGCGCCCAGAGGCAGAGCCGGTAAGTGCAGACGACTTGATTGCATTCTGCAAAGGCAAGATCGCCCACTTCAAAATCCCCCGGAACTACAAGTTCGTGGAAGAATTCCCGATGACCATCACCGGTAAGATTCAGAAGTTTAAAATGCGCGAGATTTCCATTGAGGAATTAGGGCTGAAGTAAAAGCCCCAGGCAATCGCAAGCCCCGGTTCTCCTTAGCTGAGCACCGGGGCTTTTTTTGACCCGCCAAAATCTGTTTGACTGCTGCTCAATTTCATGATGTTATCACTAGTAACATTGTTACCACCGATAACATTAGCGAGCATGAATACACATGGCGAAACCTGCCTACCACCACGGTGACCTGCAGCCCCAGGCGCAGTCGCTGGCGCTGGACATACTCAGAACCCAGGGGGATGCCGCCATCAGCTTGCGCGCCCTGGCCAAGCAGCTCGGCGTGAGTGCTCCAGCGCTGTACCGGCACTTCTCAGACCGCGAAACGCTGTTGGCAGAGCTCGCTATTGAAGGGTTCGAGGCCTTGCGTGATCGGCTGCAAGCAGTAGACCAGGAGCTGCCGCGCAAGGCTTTGATCGAAATCGGGCTGGTGTACGTAGCTTTCGCCCAAGAGGAGCCCAATCTATATCGTCTTATGTTTGGCGGTCGCGTATTACCCATGGGGGCGCACCCACGCTTGGATGCGGCGGGCAAAGGGGCGTTTCAGGTTCTGGAAAACACTGTAGCCCGTGCCCGCGACCTGGGTTACCTCAAACCTTCCCCCGTTTCACTAATGACAGCCGCCGCCTGGTCTCTGGTGCATGGCCTGTCACAACTAACCATCGATGGTCATTTGCCCAGCGCAAAGGCCGAGCCCATGTTGACCGAAGGCGTTCTCAGTTTACTGCTGGACGGCACCCGGTCTGACCAACAACAATCACAACAGGATTAACTCAATGAGCAGCCCAAAACCCAGTACCCTCCGAGTCGGCAAACGTTATCGTGAAAAGCGCCTGGACGGCCCCTACGATGCCATCATCATTGGCTCCGGCATCGGCGGCCTGACCGCAGCTGCTTGCATGAGCAAGATGGGCAAAAAGGTGCTCGTTCTTGAACAGCACTACACTGCCGGCGGATTCACCCACAGCTACGACCGTAACGGGTACGAATGGGATGTGGGCGTGCACTACATTGGTGACATGGGCGCAGACCACACACTGGGCAAGCGGTTGTTTGACCACATCACTGACAGTCAGTTGAAGTGGGCGCCAATGGACGCCAACTACGACCGTATCTACATAGGCGAAAAGTATGTGGACCTGGTTGCCGGCCCCGAGGAATTCCGTGCCGAGCTGGTGAAAGCTTTCCCGGAAGAAGAAAGGGCCATCGATACCTACCTGGGTTATCTACGCCAGGTATCCAAGGCCATGCCGGCGGTTGTTCTGAGCAAGGTATTGCCAAGCCTGGCTCTTGGACCACTAAGCATGCTTGCGAAACGTAAGGCGCCAGAGTTCCTTAACAAGCCTACCCGCGAAGTACTTGAAGGCATCACCAGCAACCAGGAGCTGATTGCCGTGCTTACCGGCCAGTGGGGCGACAACGGCCTGCCACCAGCCCAATCCAGCTTCATTGTGCACTCACTCATCGCCCGCCATTACCTGCACGGCGGCTACTACCCGATTGGTGGTGCCTCTGAAATGGCCAAGACCATTATCCCGGTAGTTCAGCAAAGCGGCGGTGAAGTCTTTACCTACGCTGATGTGACCGAGATTCTCATCGAGAAAGGCAAAGCCGTGGGCGTTCGCATGGCCGACGGTGCAGAGATTCGCTCGCCACTGATCATCAGCAACGCAGGCGTATTCAACACCTTCAACAAGCTGCTGCCAAAAGACGCGCCTGAATGGGACTACTATCAGGACAAACTCAAAACCGTTAAGCGTTCCATGGCCAGCAATTGCCTGTACATCGGCCTGGAAGATACTGCAGAGAACCTGGGACTGCCGAAAACCAACTATTGGATTTACCCCGGCACAGACTACGAAAAACATGTGAAAGACTTCGAGGAAGATCCGGATAACAGCGATATTTCGCTGACCTATATTTCGTTCCCCTCGGCGAAAGACCCCAGCTTTCTGGAGCGCTATCCTGGTCGCGCCACCATTGAGATTGTGGCACCCGGCCCCTTCAAGTGGTACGAGGAGTGGGCCGACAAGCCTTGGGGCAAACGCGGTGAAGACTATGAAGCCAAGAAGGAAGAGTACTCCCAGCGCCTGCTTGCGAAGCTCTACGAGAAGTTCCCGCATCTGGAAGGCAAAGTGGATTACTACGAGCTATCCACGCCCCTGTCCACAGACTATTTCTGCCGCTACAGCGAAGGTGAAATCTATGGCCTTGACCATACTCCCGACCGCTTCGAGCAGGACTGGCTAAAGCCCAAGACCCGCATACCCGGCCTGTACCTCACCGGCCAGGACATCATGACCGCCGGAGTAGTGGGCGCCATGCTCGGCGGCCTGCTGACAACCGTTGCTGTGAGTGGCCTTAAGGGCATTCCACTGGCGAAAAAGATGTTTGTAGGCTAATAACTATCAGTAACTTCGGCGTCACCAAGTCAAGGGTGGCGCCGAAAACTGACACGCCTACTATTACTTTCGAGGCTTCATGAAAACCATCGGATTAATCGGCGGAATGAGTTGGGAATCAACCCAGACCTACTACCGCCTGATCAACCAGCAAGTACGGGAACGGCTCGGTGGGCTGCACTCGGCCAAGGTTGTTCTCAACAGTCTGGATTTTGCCGAGATTGCACAACTCCAGAGTGCTGACGATTGGGTAGGGATGGAAAGACTGCTGGTGTCCGCGGCACAATCCATTAAGGCCGGTGGGGCTGATTTTCTCCTGATTTGCACCAACACCATGCACAAGGTCGCCCCGGAAGTTGAGCTGGCCAGTGGTCTGCCGCTCCTCCACATTGCAGATGCCACTGCAAAAGTGCTCATACACGATGGAATTACATCGGTAGGATTGCTTGGAACCCGGTTCACCATGGAGCAAGCTTTCTATCGCGAGCGCCTGGAAGCACAGGGGATCAATGTCATCATTCCGGATGACCACGAACGCGACACTGTGCACCGGATAATCTACGAAGAATTATGCCAGGGCATCATAAGCCCTGACTCCAAAACGGTTTACCTTGATGTCGTCGATTCACTTGCCGCTCGTGGCGCTGAGGCCGTGATTCTCGGATGCACAGAGATCGGTCTGCTGATCCAGGGCTCCGATACGCCCGTCGCGCTGTACGATACAACAGAGATCCATGCTACTCAGGCAGTGGAACTTGCCTTGATTTAGGTGATACGCAAAAGCGCATATCGTCTGCTATGCTTGCGGCAAACCCAAACAAAAAGGTATTTAAAATGACTGATACTTGGCTAACCTCGTTGATTACCGATACTCCCCAGCAAGGCTATGAGCTTGCCATCACCCTGAGCCGTCGCGGCGTGAAATACACTCAGCCGGATATGGATACACTGAAAAAGCTAAGGCCGGAATACGCGAACTCTGCCGACGGTTTGACTGCTGCCTCCCACGTTATCGCTGTAAACTTTCAGACGGTAGCAACAGCCAACAACTATTGGCGGGGATGACATCGGTCATTCAAGCACTCTTTCACGGTGCCCAAGAGCCATCAACTCTCGCACCGTGGGAGTAGTTTCTGAAGCCGGCAAGCTCTCATAGGTACAACCCCCGCACACTCCAACAAGATATTTGTAGCGCGCCACGCATTCTCGTGTTAAATATCGCCCGAATTCGGTCGGTTCCATAAGCTATAGCCCCACCGCCGTTTTCCAGGACAAGCCTCAAAGGAGTCGCACCCGCGGCCTTCCCTCAGCAGACCTGCACAACACCGCGTGCGTCCTGCACGTTTTGTATCCATCCCTTTTCAGTGAGGGACGTTATCCAATGTTCAAGTTGTGTAAGCCACAGGCGCTGGCCGCCTCCGTTGCTCTGTCTCTGTGCGCCTCTTCTGCAATCGCAGCAGAAGAAGTGCGTGTGTATAACTGGTCTGACTACATCGCCGAAAACACCCTGGCGAAGTTCACCAAAGAAACCGGCATAAAGGTCGTTTACGACGTTTACGACAGTAACGAGGTTCTTGAAGCCGCGCTACTGTCTGGCCGCTCTGGCTACGACCTGGTCGTACCGTCAAACCACTACGTTGCCAAGCAGATCTCTGCCAAGGCTTTTGTGGCTCTGGATCACGACAAACTGCCGAACATGGCCAATCTGAATCCGGATCTGATGGCTCAACTGGAAAAAGTGGACCCGGGCAGCCAGTTCTCCATTCCCTATCTTTGGGGAACCAACGGCTATGGCTACAACGCTGGCCGCATCCAGAAAATCCTGGGCGATACTGCACCCACAGATTCCTGGGCGCTGGTATTTGATCCTGAAGTAACAGCCAAGCTGGCCAAAGGCGGCTGCGGCATTGCCATGCTGGATTCCGGCGAAGAAATGGTGCGGGCTGCTATGGCCTACGCCGGCTTGAACCCGAACAGCAACAACGCCGAAGACATCAAAAAGGGTGGCGACGTGATCAAGGCCGTGCGGCCGAACATCACCTACTTCCACTCATCCCGCTACATTGGCGACCTGGCTAATGGCGACCTGTGCGTGGCTGCCGGCTATTCCGGCGACATCCTGCAGGCAGCTGCTCGTGCCGAGGAAGCCAAAAACGGCAACGAAATCCGCTACACCATTCCCAAAGAGGGCGCGGTGTTGTGGTTCGATATGATGACCATCCCGGCTGGCGCACCGAACGTTGAAAATGCCCACAAGCTGGTCAACTTTTTGATGAAGCCAGAGATCATCGCTGAGGTGACCAACTATGTGTGGTACGCCAACCCCAACAAGGCAGCCGATGAATTTGTGGATGCAGAAATCCTTAACGACACCAGCATTTACCCTACGGATGATGTGATGAAAAAGCTCTACATCATGGAAGGTCGGCCTCAGGACACACAGCGCCTGATGACCCGCACCTGGACCAGCGTTAAGTCCGGGCGTTAAGGGCGTGGTTAACGGAATCAACACCTCCGCGAAAGCGGAGGTGTTACTCAGCATTCGTGGCGTATCAAAAAGCTTTGACAGCACACTGGCGGTGGACGACGTAAGCCTGGACATCCACAAGGGCGAGATATTCGCGCTTCTGGGCGGTTCCGGCTCTGGTAAATCCACACTGCTACGCATGCTGGCTGGCTTTGAGACACCAGATAGCGGTCGTATTGTGCTGGATGGTCAGGACATAACTGCCCTACCTCCCTACCTGCGCCCAACGAACATGATGTTTCAGTCCTACGCACTGTTCCCGCACATGACCGTGGAGCAGAACATTGCCATGGGCCTGAAACAGGACAAGCTGCCGAAGGACGAGATTCGCGATCGCGTGGCGGCCATGCTCAAGCTGGTAAAAATGGAGCCCTACGCCAAGCGTCGGCCCCAACAGCTTTCCGGTGGCCAACAGCAGCGGGTTGCGCTGGCTCGCTCACTGGCAAAACGCCCGAAGCTGTTGCTTCTGGATGAGCCTATGGGTGCGCTCGATAAAAAGCTACGCACAGAAATGCAGCTTGAACTTGTGGATATTCTGGAAAAAGTGGGCGCCACTTGCCTGATGGTGACCCACGATCAGGAAGAAGCCATGACCATGGCCAGCCGCATTGCCATTATGTCCTTTGGACAGATTGCCCAGGTCGGCTCACCCATCGATATTTACGAAAGCCCGAACAGCCGCATGACGGCGGAGTTTATTGGCTCGGTGAATATCTTTGAGGCCAGCATCGAGGAAGACAACTCCGACAGCATTCTGCTGTCCAGTGGCCTGCTGGATTCGCAGGTATACATTGACCGCGGCGTGACCACATCGGCAGAAAACACCAACACGCTGATTGCCCTGCGCCCGGAGAAAATCTACCTGACGCCAGACAAGCCCGACGGTGAGTTCAACTGGAGCAAGGGCACGGTGGAGAACATCGCGTACCTGGGTGACATCACCTCCTATTACGTGAAGCTGGCCAGCGGCAAGCGTGTGCAGGCCACCATGGCGAACGTGGAACGCCGCGGTGAACGGCCAACCTGGGGCGACACAGTGTTCGTTTCCTGGGAAGCCTCCAGCCCCATCCTGCTTTGGAATTAATGCCATGAACGAGAACCCGACTCCCGCGCCCTTGACGGCGCGGGTGCGTACATTGCTGTTCCACCGCCGGGTGCTGTTTGGCATTCCGTTCGCGTGGCTGTTGCTGTTTTTCCTGCTGCCGTTCGCGCTGATCCTGAAAATCAGCCTGACGTCGGCCGTGATGGCCATACCGCCTTACGAGCCGGTATTCCGGCTGGCAGAAAACACCCTGTCGGTGGTGGTGAATTTCGGAAACTATTTATTCCTGCTGTCCGACAGCCTGTACGTTGCAGCTTATTGGGGCTCGGTGAAAACCGCACTCATCTCCACCATCGCCTGCCTGCTGATCGGCTACCCAATGGCTTACGCTATGGCCCGCGCGCCCAAACACTGGCAATTGGTGTTGCTGTTGCTGGTGATGCTGCCGTCATGGACCTCGTTCCTGATTCGGGTTTACGCCTGGATGGGCATTCTCGGCAATCAGGGTTTGCTGAACAGCTTCTTGCTCTGGCTGGGGTTGATCGACGAACCGCTAAAAATGCTGAACACCAACTTTGCGGTAATCCTCGGCATTACCTATGCCTACCTGCCGTTTATGGTGCTGCCCATTTTCACCAACCTGGTGAAGCTGGATCTGCGCCTGCTGGAAGCAGCATCAGACCTGGGCTGCCGCAGCATTACTACCTTCTGGGCCATTACCCTGCCTTTATCCAAGGCCGGCATTTTGGCGGGCTGTATGCTGGTATTCATTCCTGCTGTCGGTGAGTTTGTGATTCCTGAACTACTGGGTGGCCCGGATACGCTGATGATCGGCAAGGTGTTGTGGGAAGAGTTCTTCAACAACCGCGACTGGCCTGTGGCCTCTGCGTTGGCCATTGTCATGCTGGCACTGCTGTTGGTGCCGATTGTATTGTTCCACCGCTTCCAGAGTCGGGAGATGTCGAAGAATGGTTAATGCACGGGGTATCAGCTTCTCCAAAGTCATGCTGGTTCTGGGCTTGCTGTTTTTATACCTGCCGATGTTTGTGCTGATCGTGTATTCGTTCAACGCATCCCGGCTGGTATCTGTGTGGGCCGGTTTTTCGACCCATTGGTACAGCGCCCTGTTTCAGGATCAGCAAATACTGTCGGCTGTGTGGATGAGCCTTAAAATCGCCTTCTACTCCGCCAGCATGGCCATGTGCCTGGGCACCCTCTGTGCGTTTGTGATCACCCGATTCAAACGCATGCGGGGGCGAACACTGCTGTCTGGCATGATTACCGCACCTCTGGTTATGCCGGAAGTCATCACTGGCTTGTCTCTCTTGCTGCTGTTTGTTCAGCTGGCTGAGCTGACCGGCTGGCCGGCCGATCGTGGAATGGTGACCATCTGGATTGCACACACCACTTTCTGCAGCGCCTATGTGGCAGTGGTTGTGAGTGCACGATTGCAAGAGGTGGACCGATCCATTGAGGAAGCCGCCATGGATCTGGGCTGCACACCCTTGAAGACATTCTTTGTGGTCACCCTGCCGGTAATTGCGCCTGCCCTGGTATCCGGCTGGTTGCTGGCATTCACCCTGTCGCTGGACGACCTGGTGATTGCCAGCTTTGTATCCGGCCCCGGCTCCACCACCTTGCCCATGGTGGTGTTCTCGTCGGTACGCATGGGTGTATCCCCAAAGATCAACGCGCTGGCCACGCTGATTATTCTCACCGTATCGCTAGTGGCGTTTATCGCCTGGTACGTGATGCGCAGAAACGAAAAAAGGCGCCGCAGTGGGCGCCTTTCCTGATCGGGAAAATCAGGCCTCCTTGCGATCCCGAACCGTCTGAACCCATTTGTAGAAGATGGGCACCAGAAGCGTTCCCAGCACGGTGGCAGCAATCATGCCGCTCAGCACGGTTACACCCAGGCTGACGCGGCTGCCTGCCCCGGCACCTGTGGCTAACACAAGTGGCAGCACGCCAAGCACGAAGGACAGAGCGGTCATCAGTACCGCTCTGAACCGCAGCACCGCAGCCTTGTTGGCAGCTTCTGTGGCGGTCATGCCCGACTTTCGCAGCTGCATGGCAAACTCAACAATCAGAATGGCTGTTTTCGCTGACAGACCGATTAACAGAACCAACCCCACCTGAGCATATATGTTGTTGGCAAGCCCGGTTAGCCACAAGCCGGCCATGGCACCAAAAATGGCGATGGGTACTGCACCAATAACTGCAAATGGCAGCGCCCAGCTTTCGTACTGTGCAACCAGAAACAAATACACAAACACAATCGCCAACATGAAGATCACGATAGCCAGATTGCCCGCCTGTATTTCCTGCAAGCTCTGGCCAGACCAGCTGAACTCGTAGCCTTGGGGCAGGCGCTTTGAAAGCTCAGTCATGGTTGCAATTGCATCACCGCTGGCAAAGCCGGGTGCGGCCTCCCCGGAAATGGTCACCGACCGCTTCAGGTTGAAATGCGCAATGCTGGAAGGCCCAAGAACCGGCTTCAACGTGGCCAAGGTGGATAGCGGCACCATATCGCCGTCCCGGTTCCGAACAGAGTAATAGGACAAATCCTCCGGGCCTTTGCGGAATTCACCCTCAGCTTGTAGTTGTACCCGGTAGTTTTTCCCGAAGCGGGTAAAATCATTCACATACAACGAACCTAACTGAGCCTGCAAGGTAGAGAATATATCAGACAGCTGAATACCCAGCGCCTTTGCCTTGTTTCGATCCACCTCAAGCAGATACTGAGGAATGTTGGCCCGATAGGTACTGTATACCCGCGACAACCCTTCCTGCTGGTTAGCCTCATAAATCAACCCGTTCATTACCTGAGCCAACTCTGAAACGTCTCGGCCCAGGTTGTCCTGCAAGCGATAATCAAAACCTGCTGAAACACCAATCCCGGGAATGGGCGGGGCATTGAACACCATCACCTGGGCTTCGGGAATAGTGGCCAGCCGTGAATACAAACGCGGTATCGTTTGACCAAGCCCGAGCTCGGGAGTCTCTCGTTCGGCCCAATCGGAGAGCACCACAATGCCCAAGCCATTATGAGAGCCTGCGCCCCCCAACAAAGAGAAGCCCGAAACCGAAATGAAGTCGATAGCAGCCGGATCGTCCAAAACCATGTCTGTTACTTTACTGAGCACTGTGTCAGTGCGTTCCAGAGACGCAGCAACCGGCAGTTGCACGTCTACAAACAGGAAGCCCTGGTCTTCCGGAGGCACGAATGCCATCGGCACAGACTTGAACAAGCCCGCAGTACCTACCAACAAGGCAGCGAGCACGATCGCAGCGACAATCCCTTTGCGTAGCAGGCTTGACACCAGGCTCGAATAGCCTTTGGTACTGACTGAAATCAACTGCTCAACAGGCTGCAGCCACCGGACCGGTTTGGTGCCGCCACCCAACAAGGTTGCGCACAGGGCCGGGCTGAGAGTCAGCGCGTTGATGGATGAAATGATGACTGCCACTGAGATCGTTACGGAGAACTGCTGGTACAGCTTACCCGTTATTCCAGGCATGAAAGCGACAGGTACAAATACAGCCAACAGAACAAGAGTCGTAGCAACAATTGGCCCCGTTACCTGCTCCATCGCCTTGGAGACGGCTTCCTTGATGGGCAGTTTTTCTTCCTGCAGTATGCGCTCGACGTTCTCCACCACCACAATGGCATCATCTACCACAATGCCGATGGCAAGTACCAAACCGAACAAGGTAATGATGTTTATCGAGTAGCCCATCACCGCCATGATCGCAAAGGTACCAATCAGGGAGACGGGTATGGCAATGGCGGGCACCAAGGTAGCGCGCCAGTTCTGCAGAAACAGAAACACCACAAGGATAACCAGCCCGATAGCCTGAATCAGCGTGATCACAACTTCTCTGATTGACGCGCTAATAAACTTGGTAGAATCGAACAATACGCTGTGGGTGACACCATCCGGAAAGGTCTGAGCGAAGCCTTCTACGGTCGCTTTCACCTTATCAGCGACTTCGAGCGCGTTGGCGTCCGGTAGCTGGTAGATCACGATAAACGCGGTATCCTGGTTGTTCAGCTTGGCCGTAGATGTGTATGACCGCGTGCCCAGTTCGATACGCGCGACATCGTTAAGGCGCAGAAAGCCACCATCCTGCTTTGCCCGGATAATCATCTGGGCAAACTCATCAGGGTCGGATAACCGCTCCTTGCTCTGAATGCTGTACACAAATTGTTGACCTTCAGGAACCGGGGACTGCCCCAGCTTGCCGGCAGCAACAATCTGGTTCTGCTCCTGCAGCGCGGCAACCACCTCAGCCACTGTAACCCGCAAGGATTTCATGCGCCGGGGATCAAGCCATATGCGCATGCTGTAGTCTTTCGCGCCCATTACTTCTGCAGAGGCAACACCCGGCACTCGCCCCAGCTCTTCAATCAGGTTGCTTGAGGCGTAGTTGCTCAAGAACACAGCGTCCAGGTCGGGGCGATCCGATACGAGGTTAACGCCCATCAGCATGTTGCCGCTTTGTTTGCTGACAGTCACCCCTTGCCGCCGGACCTCTTGGGGCAAAAAGGGCTCGGCCAGTGCCACCCGGTTCTGCACGTTTACCTGCGCAATATCGGTATCTGTGCCACTCTCGAAGGTCAGTTTAATACTTGCAGTGCCATCGTCGGATGATGTCGACTCTATATAAATCATGCCCTCGACACCATTGAGCTGCTGCTCAATCGGGCGAACAACCGCCTCCTCTACAATTTGCGCGCTGCCCCCCGGAAGTACCGCCGTTACCTGAATTTGGGGCGGCGCCATGTCCGGATACATGTTGACGGGCAGCACCTGCAACGCCAAAAGTCCGGCCATCGTTATGAGGATGGAGATAACAAAGGCAAATTTAGGGCGGTGAATAAAAGTACTGCTGATCATTGTGCAGCCTCACCTTCTTTAGCGGGCTCTTCAGCACTGGTCAGCACACCGGTTTCCGTGTTTATCTGGCTCGGGACGGGGCTGACAGTTACCCCTGAGCGAACTTTCTGGAGCCCTTCAACAATCACTCTCTCGCCCACTTCAAGGCCACTCTCCGCGGTCAGCATGGCTCCAATACGCGGCCCGGTTTGGATGAAGCGCTGGGAAACCATCTGCTCTTCATCTACAACCAATACAAACTTGCCCTCTATGGTTTCCTGAATCGCTACCTGCGGTACAAGGACCTGTGCTTCACCCGCCCGACCTTCAATGCGAAGCGTTACGTACAATCCGGGAAGCAGAACTGCATCAGGATTGGGGAACACTGCCCGCATATTCACTGTGCCCGTACTTTCATTGGTCTGCACGTCTGCAAAGCTCACTACGCCTTCCTGGTTGTAGATCCCGCCATCTGGCAGAGTCAACCGCAGGGATAGTGAGCTGGCAACATCTTCATCTGAGGCGCTGCCTGCGCGACGAAACGCGACATAATCAGATTCATCAAGCTGAAACTCCACATAGATCGGGTCAGTTACCAGAATGTCGGCAATCGGCCCTGTCGCGGGACTGACAACAGCACCCACGTCGTAATTCAGCCTGCCTATCCAGCCGTCAAACGGGGCTCTGATTTCTGTATATTCCAAAGTGAGCTCGGCTCTTTGAACGGCAGCACCGGCTGCTTCCAAACGGCTCTCTGCAGCATTAAAACGGTCTTTGAGTTTGTCCAGGTCGGCATCAGAAAGGTATCCCTTGCTCGCGACTTCTTCTCCTCGCTGGAGGTTTCTCCGGGCGGATTCAAGCTCCGCTCTGGCCGCCGTTAATTCAGCTTTGGTCTGCTGGATATCCGCATTAGCACGAGTAGCTTCCAATCGAACCAGGATATCCCCTTTACTGACCCGGGAACCTTCGCGAAAGAGTATCTCTTTGATTTCAGCTTCAATACGTGGGGTAAGACCTGCCTTTGCAGACGCTGCCGTGCGCGCCACAAAATCACGTGAAGGCCGCACCTCTGTGCTTTTCAACACAACAACAGAGACCGAGGGTGGAGGTGCCTTAACAGGCGCAGCGGGCTCAGAACAACCAGCTAAAATTACAGATGCAAAAGCAGCCAGTAACGTCCACTGGGCTTGCTTTAATGAAAATCGTGATGAGACGCTGAGCATTTATATTCCCTGGTTAATAAGCGTGCTGGGCTTTTAAAATTAGATGATACGGGCGCCCATGGCACGGTAGTTTAAAGAATTAATATATTATAAGCATGCTAACTTACTAAGTGAATAGATAAATCCACTAAAACAGGCATTTACGTACGTATGGATCAATCACAAGAACGGCTGCTGAGAATGTGGCGGAGCCCATCGCATTGCACCAGTGAGTCCTCGCAATTCACCACAATATCTGAATGCGCTATCACGTACCCCTTCCCGGTTATATTGTTTTTCACAACCTGATAATCACCTACTTGCTCTGCAGCAGAGAAGTCACCAACAAAGCTTGTCCCCCGCAAAGATACAGTTTCAAGCTTGTTGCCTGGGCGGATAAGCCCTTCATGGTTCATCAGAGCTAGCCGGGCCGAGGTGCCTGTGCCGGTTGTACTTCGGCAGATAACGCCCGGATGCACATAGGTCGCTGAGCGGGAGTGGTAATGGCCATCTGCAACCTGATGTACCGGCCCCATAAAATGCAGAAATGGCAAAGGGCCCACATCGCCCAGGGTATAATGAAAAAACACTCGTTCTGCCCGTATCGCTTCAACAATCGCGTAAGCAGCGTCTGCAAGCTTGCGCTCTTCATTCAGAATGAGATCGAATCCCAGGGCTTCAGCATCCACCAGTGCGTAGAACCCGCCGCTGTATGCCACGCTATAGGTGACCGTGCCGAGTGATGGCACTTCAATAGTCGCGCGATAGGTGTCTATGTAACTTGGCAGGCCTTCGCAGGTAATCGCTTCAACCACGCCGTTTTCAACCAGTGCATCGATGCGCACCAAGCCAGCAGGCGACTCCAGGATAAAGTTCTGTTTACCTTCCTTCTTTGGCACGATTCCAGCCTCGAGCACGGCTGTTGCGGTGCAGATCGTGTTGGAACCGGAGTAAATCGGGTAGCCCATCACCTCCATGATGATGTAACCGGCCGCTGCCTGTGGGTCGGAAGGAGGAACCAACAAATCCACAGACATTTCGGGTATGCCATAGGGCTCTTCCAGCAACAGTTTTCTCAAGCCATCGGCGTGGTCACGAAGATACTTCATTTGGGCCCGCACACTGTCACCCGGCAAAGTATCAATACCACCGGTCACAATGCGGCTGACATCGCCACCGGCATGGGTGTCCATAAGCTGAATAGTGAGTTCCTGTTTCACGCGCTATCCTCCAAAGACCAGGGTTTGCCGTGCGTTTCCCACTGTGAATCTGGAACTATGACAATCTTGCCGAGATAATTGCTGCCACGGCTCATAAAGTAACGCTCCGCCTGGTGCAGTTCCGAAAGCCGGAAAGCGCCGTGGAGAACGGGCTTGAGCTGGCCTCCCCGAATCCACTCGATCAACTGCTCTGCTTCCTCTCGGGTGCCGTGAGAAACCCCAAAGATCTGCACCTGATACAGGTAAATACGCGTCCAAAGGATTTCACTGACATTTCCGCCACTGGCACCGGCAATACTCAGGCGAGGATAGGTTTCGCGGGCGTTCATATCGAAGATCATGGCGTCGATGAAGCGGTCGGTCATGTCGCCCCCCACCAGATCCATAACCGCATCAAGGGGTTTGCCACCGGTTCGGGCCTTTACCCGCTCCACAAAGCTGTCCATATCGGAGCGGTCGAGTACGGATTCTGCACCCAGCTCCAGGAGAGCCGCAGCTTTATCTGGCGTGCTCAGCGCATAGGGTACGGCTCCCATGATCCGGCACAGTTGTATCAGCGCGGTGCCAACACCGCCACTTGCACCGGTGACGAGAACTCGCTCTCCAGCTGCCACATGAGCAGAGGTGAGCATATGCATGGCAGTCTGATATGAGCACATCCCCATTGCCGCGAGCTGTGCATCCGCCAGATCTTTATTCGGTATATAGTGGAACTGGCTTGAAGGAACAGCGACGTACTCTGCGTACCCGCCATCTGCACCATGGCCGTAATAGTCAGGGGTAAGATTTATGTCTGGGCGGCTATTTGCGTAGATATTGAAATCCAACAAACCTCGCTCACCAATGCGGCCGGGATCAACACCCTCGCCTACGGCCACAACATGGCCAGCAATATCAGCACCCTGAATACGGGGGAAAATTAACGTGGGCTTACCACCCATCTGAAACGAGGTGGTTTCTCCCTTTTTGGTGGGATACAGCCCTTCCCGGGCTTTTCGGTCGGTGTTGTTTTTGGCAGTCGCTGTTACCTGAACCAGCACCTCTCCCCGAGCGGGAGAAGGCGTGGGCACGTTTTTATATTCAAGCTTCTCGATATCGCCATGACCGGTAAGAACCATGGCTTTCATGGTATTCGGGATCATAAGTGAATGATCGTCCCTGCCTGAGGAATGTAAGGTCTCTCTTCAGGATAGGAGACATTCATTCATGTGTCAGGGAGAGACGAGAGCGCCCACCAGAATCTGGTGCCACACTAACGGGCAATCACCTTATAGATAGGCCGCAACTTGGGAATCTGCTTCAGAACCACCTGAATTACGGTCATCAGTGGCACTGCAAGCAATACGCCTACAGGCCCCCAGAGCCAGCCCCAGAAGAAGATCGAAACAAAAATAATAACGGGGTTAATCGCCATGCGAAAACCGTGTATCCACGGCTCGATGAAGAAACCTACCATGGTGGTCAGGGCAAGATAACCTAAGGGTGCAATCGCCATCATCCACAAAGTATCCAGGCTCACCGCGGAAACAACTGCCAGCAGCAGGATGGTTAGAATAACACCCAGATAAGGAATAAAACGCGCAAGGCCTGCCACCAGCCCCCACACTGCCGGGTCTGGCAGGCCAACAGCCCAGGCCATAAGACCCGTCGCCACGCCGACCGATGTATTGCTTATGCCTAATACCGCCAGGTACTGGGCAATCTGATGCTGGGAGTCCCTGCTAATGCGCAGCACGGTTCTGCGGTGATGTCTCGGCAACTGGCGCACGAAATTAAGTACCAACCTGTCACCGCTAACCAACAAGAAGTATGTAAGTGCCATGGCAAGCGCAAGCCCCGCAATGCCATCACGGGCTTTATTCATAAGCTGGGCGCGCCAGGAGTCGGTTTGCAGAACGACCGTTGTTGGTTCTGCCGTTGTTTTTTTACCGCCACTGTCCGAGAGCTCGTTTACGGAGTCCTCCACCTTCTGTGCCGACTCAGTGACCTTGCTGATCTGTCGCTTGAGTTCACTTTCACCCACCAGCAAACGGGAAATACCCTCGGGAGCTTTACCCGCCCATTCCAACGCCGGCGTGGCGACGGCCATAGTAACGCCAGCAATGCCTGCAAGCACCAGCAACACCAGAATCAGCGAACTGACCACCCGAGGAATACGCAGCCCTGAACACATGCGAGTGGCCAGTGGAGACAACAGCAAACTCGTTAGAAGTGCCAAAACAATCGGCAGTATTATTTGGTGAGCGAGGTACAGGGTATAAAGCACACCCAGGATAAACAGCCCGTAGATAGGTGTGGAAAGATCAGCCAAGGTCTTTTCAGGTTTTGTGCTGCCCTGCTCAGCCGTTTTCTTTTCGTTTTCCATAAGATATCCGTATACCTGTCAGTCAGAAGTCACAATAAGGCTGCGGCCAGGCAGATTCAAATATTACATTCTCTGTGCACGCGGGCTCGAAACTCCTCACGAATGCGCTCGTTTTCTTCATCGTTTACGAAGACCCGCTCGCCATTTTTATTCAGCTGGTAAATCCCGGAAACATTATTCAGGTGCTTCAGCCGTGCCTCCATGCGCTCACAATGAACTCGAAGCTTCTCAGCTTTTGCCTCCTGTTGAGCTTCAGCTTCTTTCCGGGCCGCTCGCTCCTTCTCACTTTGCCGAAGGAACTCATCTACCCGCTGCTTACGCTCACGAGCTGTTGCATCAATAGATGGCTGGGCCTTTTCCAGGCGCACTTCTTTGGTGACTGCATTAGCAGGTGGCCGATCACCGAAGTGAGTCTGACCATTCTCATCAACCCAGCGGTAGGCGCCCGCTTGGGCGATTGACGTTGCTAACAGTATAAGTGTGGCTATGAGTCCCTTCATGAATTTTGCTCTCCCTGCGGATGATACGTACACATGTTAACACTGGTTTTGAGAACTTACTTGGCTGCTAAAAGCGAATCCGGATAATGCTTGAGTAAAGGCGCATGACGTGTATATTTTCAGGCAAAAAACGGAGTCTGTATGACAACCAGCGCCCTGGACGACATGGCCAAAAATTATTCATTTTGGCAGCACAAATACGGGGCCTATCACCCGAATGATCCTTTACCTGCAGGCAGCTATGCCACCGACGTTCTCATAGTCGGGGCCGGCTACACTGGTTTAACCGCTGCCAGAGAGGTGAAACGCGATCAGCCCGAGCTAAACGTTATGGTGCTGGATGCGAATGAAGTCGGCTTTGGCGCTTCGGGTCGAAATGGCGGCTTTAGCATGTCCTTATTCGGGATGGAGCCGGAGACTACCGTTTTTAGGTGGGGCAAGAAGAAGGCGCGAGAAGCTCAGGAATACATGCAGAAAGCGGTAGCCTACGTTCACGAACTGATCGACAACGAAGGCCTGGATTCCGATTATGAACATACCGGCATGTGGCGAGTTGCCTACACCGAGCGGCAGGAGAAACGGCTGAAAAGCACCTATCGTCTGCTATGTGATCTGGCAAAGGACGGAAGTTACTTTTTTTATCAGCAGGATGAGGTGAAAGAGAAGCTGAATGCGCCTCATATTCGCGCCGCGATTTACGAACCAGAAACCGGAATTCTCGACCCGTGCAAACACGTTCGAGCATTAAAGACTTTGGCCGAAGAGGCTGGAGCAAAGATCTATGAAAATTCGGCGGTAGCCGATATTCGCAGATCAGATGACGGCATAGTGGTCAAAACGTCGAATGCGACAATTCATGCGAAGAAGCTGGTTCTGGCGACAAATGCATGGACCCACACACTGCCTGGGCCTCGCAAGCTACGAAGCCGGCAGCGGGCAGTTTGGACTTACCAGATTGTATCTGAGCCCCTAACAAAAGATGAATGGGAAACATTGGGCTGGCGCGACCGCATGTCGATCGAAGACAATCGCCAGCTGGTTCATTATTTACGAATCACCAAATGTGGTCGCATCACGATGGGCGGTGGAAGTATTGGCTTTGAATATGGAGATGCCATGGTTAAATGGCATGATCCCGGCGTCTGGCAAGATTTGGAAGCGCACTTTCGCTGGCTGTTCCCATCGCTTAAAAATAAAAAAATCTATTACAAATGGGGCGGTGCGGTGTCGGCCAATTTCGACATGGTTCCTGAAATAGGATTTATCGGGGATCATAATATTATCTATTCAACTGGCTGTATCGGACACGGCGTATCGCTTACACAGTTGAACGGCCGGCTGATTGCAGACCTCATTTCCGGAGTGGACAGCGAACTAAGCCGGTTCTGGATCGTTAACAGGAAGGCCATTTCGGTGCCTCCTGGCAACCTGCTTCCTTTTATTGGTGTCAAAGCAATTACCAGCGCTCTCAAAGGCATTGACCGATTCGAGGAGCGGGAGCTTCGAAGCAAACGGATTCAAACGAGCAATAACTCATCCCAACAAACTCAGTGACACACACTGTTGAATCAGGAAAAGGATTTCATGCCCAAGGCACGGACTAAATACTGCCCCTCATGTAACACTCAGGGCCTGAGGCCCACCAGCAATCCGAACATACTAGGCTGTAAACAATGCCAAGGATTGTGGTTTGAAGATGGCTCGCTAAACCAGGCCATTGCTCAAGAACACGATTGCATAGACCAGTACGATCACGAGCTTCACCTGGGCCCTGCGCTGCGTGTCAGCGAACGCCTGTGTATCAGTTGCCGCGTCTCCATGACCCACTATCAGCTGTTGGTGCACTACACCACCGAGATCGACTGCTGCCCGGCTTGCGATGGTGTTTGGCTCGACAAGCATGAAATAGATCAGGTAATGCATTCACCCAAACTGAAGCAGGCGCTTACGGAGCTGAACCAAAAAGTGTCCTGGAAATCCTGGTTGTTCCAATTCCTGACTGCCATGCCAGCGGAGTACAACGTAGCGCCGCAGCGCACGCCCTGGGTCACCCGCACACTGGTTGTCCTGTGCAGTCTGATTTTTGGTGTTGGTGTGTTGTCGCCGGAGGCCGGTGAATGGATATTCATGAATCTGGCCCTGAACTCGGACACCCAAAACCCCGCACACTTTGTACTGCAGCTACTGACCTATCAGTTTGTGCACGGCGGGTTGATGCACCTGGTTGGCAACATGTATTTCCTTTGGATTATTGGCGACAACCTTGAAGACGCGCTGGGACACGGCGCGTTTCTGGCTATCTACCTGTTTGCCGGCATGATGGCAGCCTTGGCAGAACTGCTACTGTTCAATACCAGCCAAGGTCCTCTGCTATTGGTTGGCGCCAGTGGTGCTATTGCAGCCCTGTTCGGCCTCTATCTGGTGTGGTTCCGCCATGCCAGCCTGACCTTCATGATTGTTATTTACCAAAAGAAGCTTGCACCCCATTGGTACTTCCTGATCTGGAGCCTGATTAACATTGCAGGCATGATCTCCGGCCAAGGCGGTGTGGCTTGGGTCGCACATTTGGGCGGATTTGCCTTGGGATTGCTGCTGGGCTACTTGCTCAAAGATTATGTACTACGAAAGAACCCACTGATAGCGATGCTGAATCAACCAGAGGCTGTGGTGCGTCGGTGAGATGCATGGCTCATTGAGAAACAACATTCCAAACAAGGGAAAATGATGACACCTGTACCAAGCCAAGGCTTCAGCCCTCTTGATCCATATAGCCAGTCAGTAAGCTGGAAACTGGTTGTCATCGTAATCACAGCTCTGTGCTTATCTGTAGCATCCTACATCGAGATACCCATGGTGCCGGTACCTATCACCGCGCAAACCTATGTACTCCTCACTGCTGCAGGACTTCTCGGCTGGAAACTTGGTGCCGCCTCAACAATCCTGTGGCTGAGCCTCGGAGCTCTGGGGCTTCCGGTTCTTGCCGGAGGCTCCAGCGGGCTGGATTATTTCTCCGGGCCTACTGCTGGCTACCTGTTTGCATTCCCACTGGCCGTTGCCGTGGTTGGTTTGCTTTTTGAGCGTGGCTGGAGCACAAAAAACATTGTTCTGGCCTTCCTGGCGATGCTATTGGGTCATACCGTTTGCCTTGGGTTCGGCGGGGCATGGTTGTCATTTACCATCGGGCCAGAAAAAGCATTCCTGAAAGGTGTTCTGCCGTTCTTACTTGGGGGCGTTATAAAGTCAGCCCTTGCGGTTGGCACGGTTCTCATTGTTGATCGTTTGCTGAGATTCCGAGGCCCTAACCTTTAAGGGCCCCATATAACTCTCAAACATCAACACTCAGTTCCCGGACTCTCGCCCCATTACGGATTCTTGCAACTCACCAATCACCCGCAAAACCCGGCTCATTTCCCGTTGGGTTTTCAGATCCAGGCCCAGCTTGCCGTCCATGAGTTTTACCAGTGGAACAATGGATTCCTCAAAGATTCGGGCGAAGGCTGTGAGGGCTTCGCCTACCTGAGGTGGGCTATCCAGATTTACTGTTACTGCCGGGTTCAGTTGCACGGACTGTAAACCTTCGGCCAGACCGGTTTCGAGAGAGCGCGACAGTTCGCCGAGGGCCTTATTCAGGTCTGGCTCCGAGTCTTTGCGACTCGCCATGCCCGCGACCAACTGTTGCCCCAACTGCTGCATTTGCTCCGCTATGAGGCCAAGCTGACGCACAACCTTCACACCGGTTTCCTCATCGCCCCCCGCCTGCTGGCGCCGGCGATATTCTTCACAGATAGCCTGCCAGCGGGCCGCTTCGGCTTCGGTCATGGTGCCGCGCATTTGCTTGAGTTTAAGCAGGTTCTCTTCTGCTCCCTGGGTCAGCAGTTGAGATTCACCCTGGTAATGATCGTCAATCAGGGCTTCCAGCTCTTTATCACTCATCACCGGCGACAGTTTTTCCGCCAGCTTGTTCATGTTCCGATAGCTGCCCTGCAACTTGAACGTGGGCTCCGTGCGATAGGCCTCGGCTTGGGCGCTGGAAGCAATGTATGCCTGGTTCACCCGCAGCACGGTTTCCCGCACGCGCATCATTTTCTGCAGTAGGGATACGATTTCATCCCGTTCGGCGGCGCTGTAATCGTGCTCGAAGTCTGAATCTGCAACAGTCTTGCCTTCCGCCAGATCCGCAAACCGGTAGAAGTCTGCCATGCCTCGCGTAGCCAAGGGTGCCAGCACCCGGTTGGCACTGAGGCTGTTTTCGATATAGGACAATTCGAAAGCGTACTCCATACCCGACAACACATCGCCCAGGTTGTAGATGTCCGCCCGGTTTGCCAGCATGTCTGGCACTTTGAACACTTCGCCGCTTTCCGTGTAGGGGTTACCGGCCATGACTACGCAGAAGCGCTTGCCCCGCATGTCATAAGTGCTGGTGCGGCCACGCCATACGCCTTCGATACGTCGTGTGCCGTCACACAGGGAGATGAATTTCTGCAGGAACTCCGGGTGCGTATGCTGGATGTCATCCAGATACAGCATCACGTTATTACCCATTTCCAGAGCCAGGTTGAGCTTGATCAGCTCTGCCTTCGCTGTGGAGTGCGGTGCCTTCTCCGGATCCAGAGAGGTGACTTCGTGGCCCAGACTTGGGCAGTTGATCTTCATAAAGATCAGACCCAGCCGGTTGGCCACGTATTCCATCAAGGTGGTTTTACCGTAACCCGGCGGCGAGATCATCATTAACAGGCCGGACTGATCGGTGCGCCGATCTTCGCCAGCGGTACCCATCTGCTTGGCCAGGTTGTCACCAATGATCGGCAGGTAGCTTTCGCTGATCAGTTTGTTGCGCACAAACGATGACAGCGGCCGGGGCCGGTATTCTTCAAGGCGCAGTTGATCCCGCCACTTCTCCAGTACCTTGTGGCGAACGGATTGCAACTGCTCCCAGCCGGGAATGATTTCCTGCCGGTGATAACGCAGGCGCTCCTCGTACTCATCCAGTTGCAGGCTCAGGGTGCGCTCATTGATATTGCCGTGCTGGCCCAGCAATCCCTCCACCTGAAACGCCAGCTCCACACTGCGTACCGCCGTGGTGATAGCCTCTCCGGCATTCAGCACTGCCACCACTTCCGGCAGGTAATGCAACAGATGTTGCCTGTCTGTTTTACCCATCCAGGCTTTCAGCCAGTGGCTGGTGATGCTCCAGCGTGCAGCCGGCTGGTCGGCAACAACATTCAAGGCGTTCTGGTACTGGGTAAATTGGTTATCCCGTTTCAGGGCTTCGGTAAACCCTTCCGCCAGTTCACCGGCATAGCGGGTGACCTCGAAGGTTTCCGATTCTTCGGCCAGTTGCAAAACCAGATACTCGGCGGCTGATTTCAACAAGGTGCGTTCGGCACTGCCTTTTCCGGTCAAGGTGAGACCATTAGTTTCAACAAACTCTGACAGCTTCGGCCCAACCTCCTGCTCCAGAGCCTGCAGCAACTCACCGGACTGCATCATGCGGCTGAGTATACCCGCCGACAAACAGCGGGAACGCAATTGCCGGGCATGAACCTGCTGTTGGCCCAGATCCACCCAGAACAGCATGGCCAGTGCCCGGGCATTGGGGCTGAATCGCAGCAGCCCGGCATTCTGAATGGCGGGCCAGAGGGTGCTGACAATCAGCGCGGCATCGTGATCGTGGATGCCTTTTTCATAGCCTTCGCGGTAACGGGGCGATGCAAATGTGCGGATATAGCCAGTAAGTTCTGCAATATCGGCGACGTTAACCGGCAAATTCGGTGATTTCCGGAATTCTTCGATCACCAGAGCCGCCAGATACTCCCCCCGGAAAACCTTGTCGGATTCCGACGGTTGGCTCATGTTCCAGTAGCCCCGCAGGCGATCAAGTTCCGGTTCGTCCAGCCGTTCGTAATACTGGGTACCGGTCAGGTGCAGCAGTACATGGTCATCCCGCGGGATCAGGGTGAGATCGAGCTCCTGCTGGTTCACGCTGAATTTGTGTTTGCCCAGGCGGATAATGGCGCCGCCATCTTCAAAGATATCGGCTTTGTCCCGCACACTTCTGAGGGCTGTGTCCTGGGCGGCTTTCAACTGTCCCAGGCAGTCATCAGCTTCCATGGCCGAGCCCAGATCCCGCAACTCCTTTGCCATGCTGCGCAGGCGCGCCACCATGGCATCGGACGCAAAGAAGGCATGCAGCTCCTCCACGGTGGTAAAGCGTTCGGTACGGCGGTTGACGTTTTTCAGTATGCGCTCAGCGGCGTCAGTGAGTGTGGTCACCCGGCGCTGCCGTTGGTCCTGAAGCTGCTGGCGCCGGGCTTCAATGCTTTCGTGGGCGTTTTCACGCTGTTCCAGAACCGCAGCCAGAAACTCATCGTACTCGCCAAACTGGCTTTCCAGTTCCTGCAGCTGGTCAAGCATGCGGGTCATCAGGCCATCGCATTCCCGCACATCGGAAAGCGCGCTGACACCGTTGGCCAGGCTTTGTTCAAACAACCGGATGCGAGCCGCAAACTGGGCCCGGGCCTCGGCACTGCCCTGCTCTTTCAGGCGAATTTCTGCTTCCGAGCGCTGCTGGTTGATGCTGGCATATATGCCGGAGATATTGTCGGTAATGGCAGTTTCCAGCGCAGCATCATCACCTGCCATAGAGGCCAGCATTCCCTGAATCATATCCAGCCCGGTGGTCAATTCCCGGTAGCGCTCCACAATTTTTTTCAGGACATCCCGGCTTTCTGCACTGACCAGCTCCGCTTGCAGTTCTGCCAGAGTATTGCGGTAGCCCTCCAGCGCTTCGGGGGAGGCTAGAAAGCGGAAGGTGCGCTCGGTCAGGCGCTCCTCTGCCTCCGCCAGCTCCTGCTCCAGACCATCGATTCGTGCTTCGTCTGCGTAACGGCGATCCTTGAGCGTTCGCACCCGGCCCCGGTGTTCCCGAAGCCTGGCCAGATACCCCACGAACTGATCCGGCGCTTTCCAGCTGTCCGGTTTCAGATCCCGCATCAAGGCACCCTGGACATCTGCCACTTCACTGATTGCAGCTTCCGTCTGTGCCCGGATGCTCTGGACTTTCTCATACTCATCCAGCACCAGTTCGGCCGTGTTGCGAATGGTGGAGAGCTGCTCATGCAGGCCCGAAAACAAGGCTTCATCCTGCCTCGCAGCCAGCCAGTAAAACTGGTCGAGAACGCGGTCTACTGTGCGAATCAAAGCGGTGAAATGACGCTCACTGGCGCCATTGGCTTCCACCAGAGTAATCACCGTGTTCAGCTCGGCGATGCCGCGAACCAAATCCGGGTTGCCGATGCGGGCCAGTTCCGAGTCGTTGGCAACGCTGGCCTGTGCATGGAAGTTCTCGGAGGTAAACGGCGTTTCCCAAACCTGCAGCGGATGAACGAGAGTGGGCTCCTTGTCGGCGCTGAAAACCACCAGATGGCCATTTTCAAAGAGCGCAAAACCATGACCAATCAGCGGTACATCGGCCTGTTTGCGGATCAGGTTGTAGCGGAACAGAATCACCTGCCCGGTAAGTTGCTCGAAAAACACGTAAAGCACATCCTCACCGTTGGGCGCTCTCAATGAACGCTTGAGGCGAAAATCCCCTTCCGGAATCTGGAAGGTTTTCAGCTCGCCTGTGGTGAGGTAATACCCTGACGGGAAGATGAGACCGTGGTTATCCGGAAGCGGCACCACAGAGCCGGCCATGCTATCGACCCGCTCAACTTTCCGCTGGGTGCGATTGAACAGGTAGTAGCGCCAGTGCTTTTCGTTGAAGGGAAGAATTCGTACCAGAAGAATTTCACCCAGATCGGCGTACTCAAAGGTAGCGTCGTCCAGGGACTGGGAATCAGAGTCTACCGGATCTGCATAGATGCCTTCGCCTGTAGCGGTGTTGTTCTCTACCTTGAAGGTAATCTCGCCCCGGAGGTTATCCACAAACAGCGTATCAGCGATATTCAGGTGCGGAGACCGCCCCTGCACCTGGCAGTCACGACCGACGGTTTTCCACGGAAAACTGAACCTGTCGGGGAAGCTAAGATCCCGCTCGCCCCGGTTGTCAATGTAGCGGTTTACCTCACCATCAGGCTTCAGCTCCCAGCGAAATACCCGAAGATCACTGAGCTTGTCACCGATGCGAAATACCATCAGCAGCATGCCTTTAAGGATCGTCAGCTGAGACAGAGTGGCGGTGTTGTAATATTGCTGAAGTTCCCGGAAGTCGGTGGCAAAGCGGCCATCTTTCAGGAAAGTGCCCTCAATCGCGGCCTCTGTCATTTCAAAGCCGCCGTCACCATCGTTCAGGTGATACAGGCAGAAGACGTCCTCAAGCTCCAGGGTTTTGCGCAACCCCAGTTGCAGGTTAAAACCGAACAACAGCTTGTCACCAAGGCGCACTACATCCCGGGCTATGGCGTTGTTTTCAGTTCTGACCCGGGCACGCCCCAGCACGTTCATGCCAGCGCTTCCGAAAATATCTTCCCGGGCCTGATTCAGCCCCGACACCTGCTCGCGAAGCTGACCGCCCTGCTCTTTCAGGCGACGCTGAATGGTTTCGAAGGCAGAACCTTCCTGAACAATGCTCTCGAGGCCGGTGCGATCCGTCGACATACCAAATCATCCTGAACAAAGGGGGAAAATCTGAACGAGATAGGCACCACCTACGCCGATTCAGGCGCAGGTGGTGCCCGGGGTTTTATGCAGTTTCAGAGGCTTTACTGGGCTTGTCCGCTGCAATACGCCCGGCGATACCTGCCAAAGCCGCCTGCAGTGACGGGGCATTATCCAGCACGCCCTGTACGCTCTTGCCATAACCAAGGCCCTGAGCAAACTTGTCGAAGATACCGCCGTCGCCGCCGATCATTTCAAACTTGGCGTCCTTCAGAGCGGCGGCCATTACCCGGCCATTTTCCAGAATGCCTGTCTGCTGGGCCTCAATCTTCGCCAACACTTCCTTCTCATGAACTTCCAGGTTCATGCGGAATTCTTCGAAGTGGCGGGCCTCTTCAGACATGTTGTTATAGGCTTTGAGTTTCTCTACCAGGCCAGACGCTTCCGCCTTGGCCATGGCCTCGCGGGCACCAGCCTTTGCATGACCCATGCGATCTTCACCTTCTGCCTCTGCCAGCACCAGAGCCTTGCGGGCATCTGCCTTGGCGTGACCCATCCTGGCCTCACCGTCAGCTTCTGCCAGAACCATGGCCTTACGGGCATCTGCTTTTGCCAGACCCAGCTTTTCTTCACCCATGGCTTCTGTTTCGAGGCGCTGCTCAAGAACCCGAACCTCTGCCATACCGGCTTCTTCATCGGCTTTGGCTGTTGCTGATTTCACATCGGCACGGGCGATACCATCGGCCCGGATGGCTGACGCCTGGGCTTCCTTGACCTGAGCTTCCGCCAGCCCATCGGCTGCAGCCAAAAACTGACGGCCGCGAGCCCGTTTTTCATCGGCAATGGCTTCTTTCTCGGCCGCATCCATCTCGGCCTGGGCAGTAACACGAATCTGCTCGGCTTCCAGCTTGGAGCGTTCAAACGCAGCTTCTGCCGCCTTCACATCCTTGAGCTTGAGCTCATCAGCGTCGGCCTCAGCCGCCACCACTTTTGTAACCTTCAGGCGCTCAGCCTGAGAACGGTTGCGAACATCCTTGATGTTCTCTTCCTCTTCCGCCACGTTGCGCTCAACTGCAATGCGCTGGCTGGTGATATCCGCAATTTCCTTGCGCTCGCCCTCAAGCGCCTTTTCCATACCAATGCGCTCGATTTCTACCGCTCGTTCACGGTTTACATCTTCCAGCTCCCGAGCCTGGCGAATGCGCACTTCTTCAATCTGAACCGCACGCTCGCGGGCTTTCATCGCCATCTCAATCTGGCGCTGCTTGTTCTCTTCCGCAATGGCCAGCTCTTCGTCTGTCTTGATACGGGCAGCTTCGGCACGGGCGCGTTCTTGTTCGCGCACCTGCTCAGTCTCAGATGTTTCGCGAGCTTGCAGGGTTTCAATCTCACGACGCTGACGCGCTTCGGCATCCGCCTGGCTGCGCTCCAGTTCCAGTGAGGCCTCACGTGCTGAAACGTTCTTGCGCTGGATTTCCAGCTCCTGATCACGCTCCAGGCGGTTGGTTTCTACATTGTGGAAGGCCGTGATTTCGGTAATCCGCTTGATACCTTCGGAATCCAGAATATTGTTGGGATCCAGAGAGGTTTTCGGCGTTTGTTCCAGATAATCGATGGCAACGTCTTCAAGGATGTAGCCGTTAAGATCTTCGCCAATGGTTTCTATGATGGAATCGCGGAAGTGCTGGCGCTCTTCAAAAAGCTGCATGAACTCCAGCTTTTTACCGACTGTTTTCAGCGCCTCGCTGAACTTGGCATTGAACAATTCGTTTACCGCATTGCGGTCAGAAGCACGGCCAACACCCACAGACTTGGCTACCCGCAACACATCTTCCGAGGTTTCGTTTACCCGCAGGTAAAAAGCAACGGTAATATCGGCGCGCAGGTTGTCTTTACAGATCAGCCCTTCTTTACCGGTGCGGTTCAGCTCCAGGGTAATGACCGAGATTTTCATGGTCTCGGCGCGGTGAATTACCGGCAGCACCATGGCGCCGGTGAAGTACACCTTTGGCGTGGGCGACAGGTCGTTCACAATCAGAGCCTGGCCCTGATCCACTTTGCGATAGAACGCCTTGAACAGGGTCAGCACGCCCAATATCAGCAAGACCACAACGCCGACGGTCGTTAGTACCGGCATCATCCACGATAAGTCCATTTAGTCATTCTCCTGAGCTGGTTTTAAATAAGTGAGTGCGGGGTTATCCGGTGGAGCCACCGGAATGGAATTCGGATTCCGGAACAACCCACCAGGCATTCTTATCCGGAATATGTTCAATAATGACGGCCCTCTCCCGACGGGAAAGCGCGGAGTGGCTACGTATTTGAAGCACAAGATGGGCGCCATCCAGAACCGTTTCGCCACGACCAGAGGTTTCGGTAACCCGTGAAGAAATCACCACACAGGGGGTGCCAACAATCCGCTTTTGAAGAGGCTGCAAAAATGCACGGCGAAACAGGGGGCGAAGCGGGCGTACCACGATAGACGTTACCAGCATTGAGGCAACAAGCGCCGCAACAATAACAGCCGCTGCGTATAACCATTGCAGCAAACCGGCCGGAACAAGAGAGCCAATAATGAGATCAACAAAATAGCTGGTCAGCCAACCAAACAGGAACAACAGCGTGAGCACTAACGGCAGGGGAACACCCTGTAGCCCCAAGGTAACCATCAGGCCGCTGAAATCGCCACCGGCATCAATGTCGCCGTCTGCGTCTATATCGCCCATGCCAAGCAGGGATATCAGCCAGTAGATAATGGCCACACACAACAGAACGGAGAAAACTACCGTTGGAAAGGAGAAGGCTACAGCGAAGAACGTTTCCATACGCGACCAGATTATCCTTTCTGGTAAACCCAATAATTGACAGTTTGTGTCAAACGAGAGCGCCGTTATAACGCAAACAAACTAATCCTTGCAAATGTTTAATTGCGAAGTATAGACTCTAATTATTGACATAAAATGTCAAGCGACAGGACAAGGTTCGTCCGGATCGGCCGAACCGATTCACCGCCACAGGAAGGAGCTATTTGTGGATATTCAAACTCTCACCCTGGCCCTGGGTGATTCTACCCATGCCGGCCGACGCTTCGATGTTATGCCCATAACCGGGGACGAACCGGTGCTTCAGGTAACGGTTTCCGGTGCAGAAGAAACGCCGGTGTACCTTACCGTAACCGACACTCAAATTCTGTGCCTTGCGTATCTTTTTGATGAGCAGGAACTGAACCCGGAGCGCCTGAATGAACTGCATGAAAACATGCTGCGACTCAGTGTACCCATGCCCCTGAGCTCACTGGGCAAAACCGGTGATCACTACGTGGTCTATGGCGCTCTCAGCCCCACCTCCGGCGCAGCCGAAATCATGCAGGAACTGGTGACGCTGGCAGAGAATGCCATCGACCTGTTACAGACATTTGAAGACTACCTGGCTTAACTGAGGGCTGAGACATGAGATCCATACTGAACAAACTTCTGACCGCCATGCGCGGTGGCGTTAATGAACTGGGCGAAGCCGTAGTCGACGGCCAGGGCAACCGCATTCTGGAACAGGAACTGCGGGACTCCGAGCAGGAACTGAAGCAGGCTAAGCAGGAACTGGCTGCACTGATGGCCGAATCCGCCTCTTTGGCCCGGCAAATTCGCTCTGAGCAGGACAACGCCAGCAAACGCGAACAGGATGCCCGCAAAGCCATTGCCGCCGGCCAGGAAGACCTGGCCAGAGAAGTGGCTGAACGCATTGTTGGCCACGAACGCCGCGCAGTAGAGCTGACCCAAACCCGCGAATTGCTGCAACAGCGGATTGCCGGCCTGAAAGAGCGTGTTCAGCGGGCCGAAAAGCAACTCGCCGATTACCGCCGGGAACTGCAAGTGGTGAAAACCAATGAGCGCGTGCTTCGCACCACCGCCCAGATTGATACAAACATCAACAGCCAGAAGTCCTCGCTGAACACCGCCAAGGAAACCCTTGAGCGCATTCGCGAGCGCCAGGCCCGGGAAGAAGACCGCCAGACCGCCAGCGCCACTCTTGAAAAAGAACTCACAGGCGCCGACCTGGACGAAAAACTGAAAGCCGCCGGTATTGACGGCGAACAAGATGCAATCGACAACGTGCTGGCTCGACTCAAAGACAACCCTGCACAGTAAGCCCAACGCCCCCGAACTCCGGGGGCGTAATCCTTCAGGTTACTCCCATGGCAAATAAACCGGACTGGTCTAAAGAGGAGCAGGCCGTTCAGGCCGTACAAATGGCCTTCGACCTCTCCAACGACATTCAGCGCGCCTTTCGGGTCTCTGCAGCCATACAGAACATGAGCACCTCCGACATGGTGCGCAAAGTTCTGGAACTTCCCTATCAGAAGACCCGGGCAAGGCCGCGTTTGACCATTACCCTGAAAGATGAAGACTTCGAATTGCTGGCCCGCAAGTACGGCCTTGACCCGCAAGATCGGGCGATTATCCGCCAGCGTGTCTCGGAGGATTTACAGGTGTTTGCCCGTAATTATCTGACCGAATCTGAGTGACCACCGTCGCAACCGCTCACCGCAAGCTTACTAAGACACCAAGCACTGCGATGATCAAAACGGAGGTCAGTGCGGTCATTCGTACAAAGCTTCGATCAGCTTTGATGCTGTCATCGGGCGTTGCGACTGCCGCCTGAGCAGGATGCCCAGGTATATCCGTTTTGGTGTCAGATGCTTCCGTCTGCTCAGGTGCCGGGAACGGGTAGAGCGGTTGACGCCACTCATCGAACAAAGCCTGCTCGGCAGAAGTGATAGTACTTCGGGCCTTTGGACCGTTACGCAGACTACCGTCAGGATTAAGCAGAATCACACCATCATCGTCGTCGTAAACCAACCAACTCTCAGCATCACCAACCTCCTGATCGCCCTCGATCGTCGTGATAGTCCAACGCTGAGCCATGACAGGCCCAGTGCCCATTTCATCATTCGCTGGCAGTTCAAGGAGCTTTGCCCGATACAAGCGTTCGGTGCCAGACTCATTTTTCGCGATACCGGCTAAACCGAGAATATGCAAAATGGAGTCAACCACCACGCCACCATCTGAACCAGCCCAGACAACCCACGCGCCCAGCACCGCAGCATTTCTTGCAAGTTCTTTGAGAGCAACCGGCTTTATGGAAATATTCCCGTCACCCGCCGAAAGCCGGTAGTCCGCCAACTCTGCTTCAACCGCTTCAGGATCTGTGCCAGCGAGGAAGGCCAAATGATCGTGCACCTCCACGAGAGCAGGTAGCTCCACCTCGGGGCCATTGTTTACAAACACGGCATAAAAGGTGTGAACTTGCCACTCACGCACCAGAGAAACGTAGTCTTTAGCGGCAACAAGCTTGCCGAACTCTTCAATACAGGCAACTGATTTTTCTTCCATGATTATGCTATTCCATCGTTTATGAAAAACTCGATCCCTTGGACCAGAGCGGATCAGACTCCCCTTTTAATGCAGCCTTTATCTATCTGGCGACCAAGAAACAAACTGCCCGCCCTCCCTCGCGGCGCAGAGTTGTTTGAAAATCTCATTGCAATCCCCTGCGTAGTTGTAAAGATTCGTGGCAAAAATGCCACCATCGCTCCGCTCGTGAGATATGAATCTACCTGGCGTCGGCAGATTATACTTGTGCCCGCCTTTCAAATAGACAATCAGCAATACAGATCGCCCTGTCTCCATGCTGGAACGCTTTTCCAGCTTGAGGTGAGTAATATCCCGCCAGGCTATTTCCTTTAATATGCAATCATCCACCCGCAGGAACTCGGGAGTCACCTCAATGACATGATTAATCTTGCCAAAATCCAGCCGCAAAAAACTCCAAAATAAAAAGCTCATCAGCACAACGAAGATGATTGCAGGTATTGAAGATGATGTTTCCAGATAGAACCAGTAGGCAAGCCCACATATTGTTGCAAACAGCGACCCACCCACTGAGTACATCAATGCTCGATCTTTCTGGTAAACCCGGTGTTTGACGACAGGAAGGTCTGTATACATAAAATCCATGCTGGCCTCGCAATAACGACTACTCAAAATTGTCTAAACCTGTTGCCGACTCATATTCCGTAGAGGACCATGAGCAAAAAAACAAAAGCCATGAACCCAGCGCATGCCCAGAAGACACCAGAAACGCCGCCGGGGTCTTTGCTACCTTGCACATCCAGCTTGGCCTGATCACTCAGGCCCTGTTTCGCAAGATAGTATTCAAAGTCCGAGATTAGCTGAGTGTTGGACGTCCGGATGCCGGCATACCAATCTTTGGGAAACTCGATTGCGGCAACAGGTACCACCAGAAACGCACACATGGAAACGAAGGGCACTGAGCCGTTAACCAACAGAGAATCCCGCCCGACTAATCCGCGGGGAAGATCCGAAGCGGGAACCCGGCACTCTTCTAGAACTTCACAAACGTAACCCTCAGGTACTTCACCGTGAACAAGCACGGGAACCTGCTGTGCACCACACGGCATGCAAGCCAGGACAGGAAAACGTCCGTCGGTCGCATCCGGAACGAAGAGGCGATTCATGTTATCAGGACAAAACGGCTTTACGCCTTCGAACTGACCTAACACCAGATGCGCAGGCTTGCCCGGGTCACGCCCGTGCCAGAACAACACCCAGGCAATTGCCCGGGTAAGTCGCAACCTCAAGTGTTCCGGCACTTCATGGACACCAGGCTCCTGGGGCAGCCAAACTTCCCCGGTGTAATCCGTCATGGCGAGCCCATCCCCGCCCAAGGGCAAGCTCCACTCAGGATGGTCGGCAAACAAGATACGGAACCGCCGCCCATCCACTCTCAAAAGTTCATCGCTATCCTGCTCTTCTACTTCAGGAATCACCTGGTCTTCAATAACTTCCAATTGCAGCTTGGTGGCATCCGGCATGATTTGATTATGAACAGCACGTTCAAGATCATAGAAAGAACGAAGATGTTCTTCGTCAACGATGGCAGGGGCCGGGACGTAAGTGTCTACGCTTTTGGCATTTTCATCCGCTCCGCTCTCTCTTTCACTCCCCTCCTTCAACGCGGCATAGTCGTATAAAGGTTCAGCCCACCAATCAAACAGCGCCTGCTCTTCAGCCGACAAGTCGCTGCGATTTTTAGCACCACCTTTTGGGCCAAGGCCAGGCCCAAACACCACAAGCCCCCGATCATCGAAGATAAGATCTTCTCGCGCCACTTCGGTAGCCGAATCTGCAGACACGGTGCTGATGACCCAGCTTTGCGCTTTGATTATCTCGACGAGCCCGCCCGGGTTTTGAAGTTCATGGATTTTCGCCTGATACAAACGCTCCTGGCCTGAAGGCTCCTGTTTAATAGCCTTCATTCCGATTAAATGCATCAGCGACGTGTTCATGATTACTTTGGATCCGGTCCAGCAGAGCCACGCACCTAAAAGGAACGCATTCCTTGCGAGCTCTCCCAGGGGAACCGGTCTGACAAAAACGTCCAGCTCTTCGTCGAAACTGAAGTCTTTGATAGCTGCCCGGGCCGCAACCGGGTCTGGGCTTCCGATGAAGCATCGTCCGTCTTCGATGGGTAGCAAGACAGGTAATTCCAGATCGTGTCGTTTTTTTGCAAATAGCGTGTGAAAGATAACGTCTCGCCAGTCCCTTATCAGGCCTATGTGGTTTTCACTAGCGATAAGGTCGGTGAAGGCGCTCTCTGTTGGTGTAAATGAATCTTCCATGATTCTAACTGCCTGTTCTTTCGGTTTTTGCGACCCTTGCCCGTCAAGGATCTTCTTTGTCATCATGTTCGCGCCGCGGCAGCGCAACACCCAGGCTGTCCCATTAGGACAGCTGAGTTCCTATTCAGGACGATGCTTTGGACTGGTACCGGCCCCGCCCCCGCTTTTCTTGCCGTTTCGCCTCACGCCCGGCTTGCCATTCGGAGACCGGCCCCATGTTGGTGAAGCGAAGGCCCCGTTCATAAGCACGGGTGAGGTTCTGATTGAGGCTTTGCAGGGCCTCTGACGGTTTGGTCCATTGCTCTTTTGGCAAAGGTGCTGACCAACGCTCCAGTTCTTTCGGCAGGCTTTTCAGGGCCAGGGTCTTGATGCGACGTTCGGTGATGATGTGGGCCAGGTAACGCTGGAAGAACCAGTCGCCCACCTTCTTACCCAGCCAGGGCAACAGAGACATTTCTTTTCGGGCCTGGCGGCACCGGGCTTTGTAGTGGGCCAGTGTGTCATCGTTCTTCGGATCCGGGCAGTCCTCGGGACCATCTTCCATAAACCGTCGGAGGCATTCCCACTGCGCCAGGCCAGCGGTTTCGTGGCCCACATTAATGGTGGCGGCTGCCAGCGCGGATTCCGGGTCGTCAGGTTTCGGAATAGCCAGGGTGAGAACCGTGCGCGTGGCCATCAGGCTGGGGCCAATGTCCTGTCGGGTTTCAATGTAGGCGACCAGCTTGTCCCAGGGATAGAATTCGTAGACCAGCTTGGGGTCGTGTTTTTTCTTTAAGCGAAGCGCTATGAAAAAGTAGGCCCCAATAACCAAGGTTTCAACGGCCAAAGCCGTGGCAAATATAGTCACCAACAATTGGACATACTCTGGCGACTCACCCTCCAGCGTATAAGGCATAAATACAGCAGCTATCGTACCGATATACGTTATGTATGCGATACCAGCTGCGCTGTCATTCCAGAAAGGCAGTTTGAATTCCTTTCCTTCGGTCCATCGCGGTATCGCCACCTCCCTGCGCTGTCGGTTAAGCCTTATCGGTGGAGTTTCTTTCACGGCCTTGTTGCCAAGAAAGTAAACATACAACCCCCACGGAACAGTAATTAATAAATTCATTCCCCCCAAGCCAAGCAAAGGTATCCACGTTAGTTCATGGTGCCCAAGATAATAGTTCACTGTCATAGCCAGCCCCCCCATCATGACTAAAATAGTGAGACTCAAAAACATCAGTGCGAATTCGGCGCTAAACAGCAGGTTGCCGTTCTGCAAATCCAGCCAGCCTTCAGTTTTCCGCCGAATCCAGGCGTTGACATCGACCGCCCTCTCGCCCGTCACAACCGGTTTTGGAGTCAAGGCCAGCAAGCGCCCCTCTTTGGTAATGCGACGCACACCCGCTTCCCAGTTGGGCTCAGGCGGCAGTTGGTTAGTTAGCGGGTTCTCATTGGCTTTGGTCATAGTCAAGACTTCTTGGGTTCGCTTAACAGGGCATGATAGTTGGTGATCAAGGCGTTCAAACGATTGTCCGGGCCACCCAGTGCTTTTACCGTCTGCCACACTTTCGTCTCGTTGGCTCCTACCTTCGGGAGATTTCCCGGCTCATGCAACGTGAGCTTATAGTGATATGCCTTTTCTGCTTCCGGCAACCAATTAGGCGAATTCGCAGCTTTGTAGCGGAAGGCCAGATAGAAACCGTTCGCCGATTCCAAGTCGATCTCGGTCAGGGATAATTCCAGAGCAACACCCGCCGCCCCCATGCTCTTTTTCGTGAATGCCTGGTTCCAATACTCATGATCAGGACTCCAAGCTGTCCCTTCTTGCCGCAATACGGCCCACTCCATATTATCCGAGTCCAGCGAGTTCAGTCCCGGCAATTCAAGACGAAAGGCACAGTAGCTCGTGCGCCCATCTAGTGCAGCCTGCTCAGCCTTGACCAACAAGCTGGGCTGGTAAATGGCCTTGGCCAATTCGTGGCGTTGCTGATCGCCATCCCAGTCTTTGCCATCATTACCCCAGATACTTTGCTCACACCACCGCTGGATGTCTGTACGTTTGAAGTAGCTTTGCACCCAGTTACCAACTACGACAAGGGCTGTTCCGACCCACAGGTAGGCATTCAAGCCCCGAAACACGCCTCCAGCTAGTGATAGCATCCCCCGATTGACCGATTTCCAGGTAATCTCTTTAGAAGTTTCTCGGATGACATGGGAGATGCCGGAAGTTCCGGCTTTCGCCATTTGCCAACTCCCATGTATGAGAAAGCTATCACCAATTAGGGTGGTACCTGCCCCCATCCGAGTTCCGTTACTACTTCCAGATTTAACCATTAGAGATAACTGCTTAAACCAGTCAGCTCCCGCCGATAAGAATCCTGCCCATGCCGCAATGGTACCTCCCCACACATTTACGCGGGCCAGCCGCGTCAGTACCTCATCGGCTTGGTAGATTGTTTGGTAGTAGTAGTTCAGGCGGGCGCTACCGACGATAGTCAAGATACTTGCAGCAGCACCCACCGTCCCGGCAGTACCATTGGCAAACGACCAAAACTCATCCCAATCGCCTTCTTTGTCCCACTTATTGAACGCATCCCAAGCCCCAACAGCACCAACCAGCCCCATAAACGACACTAGCCCCAGGCCACCAACCCGTGTCGGCGCGTCGAGCGCGTCCTTCCCGTGGATCATGCCCCGGCCATAGTCCATCACTTTCGTAAGCCCACCCCAGTCTATCAGGCTTGTCAGTTTGTCTAACTCCCCCTGCACCGCACGACCATAAGCGGTTCGGGTCAATCCGCCTATCAAGAGGGCACCATTGTGGTTTTCACCCTCTATAGGAGAGGTATCCATTAGCCTGAATCCTCGTTCCCGGAGCCGGTCGGCCAACATTTGTTTGCGCATTCGGGCATCGCCAACCTCTTGGTCATATTGCTGTTTGTAACGGCGACGGTTGCGCGTATTGGCCTCACTGTGAAGTCTCTCAAGGCGCTTTTCTTCGCTCAGTGCCTCCTCATGCATCCGGGCCAAATGTTCAATCTCTTTCACCAAAGATTCATGCCTGGTCAGGCTGTCGACATCAGCGATGCTCAGGTCGACCTGATAAAGTCTCTGGTTTTCGAAGATGTGAGCCCGCAAGCCGGGATCCATACGCTTGAACACTTGCTTCAGGCGGCCATGCAAGTCCGCAGCGTCAGCTGCTTGCACCAACTCGAACAAGGCCAACCGACCGGTTATGTTGAGCTGGGCCAAGTGATGGCTGAGTTGGGCGGCAGCCCCCGGCGACAAATCTGGAAACTGGAAACAAGGACTTTTTTCAATCAACTGAACCCACTCTCGGTATTCGGCTGGGCCTTGATGTGCGTCCATGATGGCTTTAAGGCCATCTATCAGATCCTTTAACGTGCCGGGGATAATCTCGTGCTTCAAGTCCAGCGAGATCAGGTGCTGATGCCCTACTTCCTCAAAATAAAATCGCTTTAAGAAAGCGAAATCACCAGATGATTGAGCCCACTCCGTGAGTATCGTAATCAACCCATTGTCCATGCCCAGCAGTGCCATGTAGCTGGCTTCGCTTTGCCGGTCATACAGATGACCGTGGAGATAAAATGTGGCCAATAGCGTCTGGATATCCGACACAATCCGTCGCTTTTCGTCGGCAAACCAGGCTAAATGCTGCTGAGCCTGCTCCAGATAGGCATTCATATCGTCCAGTTTTACCAAGTCTGCGATGCCCTGCTGGCCACCGAGGGCGGAACCATCCACGAGGTTTTCCTGGTAGTCCGCGATAGACTCAACGATCGAAAGAACTTCCCCTTGCGACATCCCCAATTCCGTCGCCAGTGCTTCGCTGGCTTCCCGCATTGCGATGACCCGTTCGCGATCGGCTGGCATATAGTTGTAGGTGGTGGGTCCGGCTACTTTCCGAGTGCTTGTCTGGTACTCAGGGAAGTCTTCAACCAACTGTTTCAACTGATTATGTTGGCTTCTGTTTCCCTGAGCGACTTTTTTAAACAGGGCCTTGGCGCCCTCATCTTCAATTTGCTCCGAAAATGAAAGGGCCAGCTCAGCCACTCGTCCACCATCCAGACGAATCAGGTCCTTGATAAACCTTGCGGAATAATATTTCGCGTCCTCGCCCTCCAGCCAAGCATTATGGTTGGTATCTACAATCGCCCAGGCATCCATAAGGTCACTAATATGCCCCATCATGTCATCGACCACGAGATAGGCATGATCCAAGTCGTAGGCTGGTAGCCGATGGGCGAACGGCTCAGAGCCAACATCCAATGTATTTTGAGCCCAATACCAAGAGGGTAATTGGGGCTGACCATCCATCGGTGTCGTTTGAGATTCCGGGTGCGTGAGCAGCGACTCCAGACTCGATTTGCTCAACAGCTGTGACTTGCCATTGACAGGGCAGTAGCCGGACAGGCTCACCCGCTGCATTACATCACGACGATAGCTTTGCCAGCCGATCAACATGCTGCACTTTTTTGCGGTTAGCTGGGCGGACGAGAACAAGACATCAATATGTCCCCGGCGCGGAACCACGATGGCCTCTGTATCCGCTTTCCCAAGACGCTCATCCTTTGCGGCCTCGTTACCTTTCCACATACGCTTGGTGACCGCACCGCCATCTTTAACTTCGTATTCATGCAAAATATCTGGAGCATCGGAATGGAACAAGTAAAAGTAGCCATCCCGTACCTGGCGGATGCCGATCGGCTGAAACCCAAGGTCAAAACCCGGTGTCAATGAGGGGTGATCTGCCGCCGCATCGGCGTAGGCGTAACGCACCGGGATTAATTGGATGTCCGCTCGGGTCAAAGGGCAAGAGCCCTGCGCAGTGGTGCTCGCCAGACTTGCCCGATCGGCGGCAGCAATGGGGCTGGCAACTTGCTTACCCATGTATGAGCTCTCCTTGCACTTGGGTTCCAGCCGAGGCCATGGCGATCAATGCCGCTTTTTTAGCCTTGGCTTCTGCGGCCGATCCTGGCCAGCAGTGAAAAATCTCGTGAATATCCGGAGCCATTGCCTTCCAGAGCGACATATCACCTTGGCAACCATACACGGTGCACCAATGAAGCAAGGCCTGGACTGACTCATAGCCATTCGCAATGGCCTGTTCCATTAAGCTATGTAGATCCGTAACCACACCACGCCTGGCCTTTGTCTCAGCCCTATCTGGAAAATAGGTTTCCAGGTGCTGCATCATTTTGACCAGTGTTATACGCAGATCGGCGTTCGTTAAGCCGCGCAGGGTGAGCTCGCTCAGGCAAGGCGGAACAGCACCCTCCTCACATAACCCAACGGTGCCTGCTGCCCATGATTCCGGATTTTCCTGAAGGTGCCAGCCGTCCCAAAGGGCATCCGGCAATGTTACCGCTGTGAATGGCATCCAGAACTGCGGCAACCCGCCGTCACCGGAAGGTGCCAAAAGCACCCTTGCGACGGTCGGGTCAGCGAACCGCAACATAACATTGTACCCCAAAGGGTGGCGCACCATGATAAACCGACGCAAGTGATTGGCTATTGAATCTATCGCTTCTTCGCTGGAGATACCGTAGCCCCACTCCAGCGTCCTGCCTTCCTGAACCAACCGTTCCAGCAGAGGACTGCTCCGGTCGGCGCGCACCAACAGAGGTGCAACCTCACGAATCGACGCCCATTCGGTACCATCAAACAGGTTGCGATAATCGGGTGCCTCGACGAGTTCGTATAGCCAGCGTTCCACCGCTTCATGTTTGCTGCCATCAATCAGGACGTAGTTGCAATGAATGTTCTTATCCTGAGCAAGGCTTGCAGGAGGGCTTTCGAAAACATCAAGCATCAGATGCTTCTCCCGATGTATCTTCTTCTGCCTGACAAACGGAGGTTAGCGCTTTGCCTTCCCGCAGCGCACGAATCTGAGCATCCGGCTCAACGTTGGCCCGCTGACCTACCATGGCGAGAGCAACTGGTGCTACGAAGGCTCCACCTGCATTCACCAACCCCGGCATCTCCGCCACCTGAACCTTCTGCCCACTCCCCTTGCCCGCCGCACCGCCGGCGTTCATTTTTATAGAAGCCCCACCGAAAGCAACGCCGCTGGGATCAATTTTCAAAAAGCTGCCGCCCGCTTTAAGAGTGATCTCGGCACCCGCTTCGATAACCGCTTTCTGCCCGGCCTTGATATGCAGTTCTGTGCCGGAATCACTGAGCCAGGCGGTGCCCGCTTTCAGGTGCAAGGAGCCGGTTACGCTGAAACTGTGGTCTTTGCCGGTTTGTTCGCGTTTTTCGCCGTCGATGGTTTGGTGTTTGCTGCCTTTTACGTGGCTGAAGCGGTCATTTTCAACGGTGAGATGGCTGTCGTTTTTGATGACTTCGGTGCGGTTGTTTTCCGTGAGCAGGTCCAGGTCTTTCTGGGCGTGGATGTAGATCTGTTCTTTGTCTGCCTCATCTTCAAACCGCAGCTCGTTACTGCCCTCGCCCTTGTGGGTCTGGGTTTTCAGGGTGGTGCGGGTTTTGTGTTCCGGCAGCGCGTAGGGCGGTGTGTTGGTGGCGTGGTAGGTTCGGCCGGTGATGATGGGCTGGTCCGGGTCGCCATCAAGGAAGGAGACGATGACTTCGTTGCCGATTCTGGGCAGGGCCATAAAACCATACTGGCCGCCAGCCCAGCCCTGGCTGACCCTTAGCCAGGCGCTGCTGTGTTCGTCATTCTTGCTGTATCTGTCCCAGGGGAAGCGGACTTTTACCCGGCCAAATTCGTCGCAGTGGATTTCTTCCCCTTCGGGGCCGGTCACTATGGCGATTTGCGGGCCGTCCATTAGAGGACGATGGCTAACCGTTGGCCGCCAGGTTTTGTCGGCGGGTACGGCACTGAAGGTGTTGTGGTAGGTAGTGGGGCCAGAACCGCCCTCTTCTTTCATGGCCTGGGGCTGTTTGCCGGTGTGGGTCACCGCCGTCAACAGCCAGTCCCGATTCAACTTGGGGTTGTCGTGTTCGGTGAGTTCGGTTTTGGCGCCGCAGGTGAAGTCTGCACGGTTGCTTTCGCCGTTAGCTGTGCTGGCGTCGTTTCTTAGGGCGTCGAGCCTGGCTTCGGTAAACGGCTGGCCGCTGGCATCGGCTTTGAAGCGGCCGGGATAGTCAAAGTGCTGGTAATCCTGCCGTTGATTGGCACTGGTGGTACTGTGTTCGTGCATCAGCGCATAGGCAGGGTTTTTGAAGGTGTAGTCTTTGGCGGCTACGGACGCGGCGCGAACCCGTTCTTCGTAGCGAAAGCGGAATACCACAGATTGTTTGGTACTTCCGCCAGCTTTGCCGTTGTATTCGGCGGCTTCAAGTTTTGGTGCGTCGCCGTGGTGGTCGGCAATAATCAGGCCGGGTTGTTCGCTGCCATCCACGCTGCCGTGCTGGTAGCGGTAGTGCCAACCTTCTTCGGCAGCCAGTCGCCCGATAAAGGCTAGGTCGCTTTCCCGGTGCTGTACGCAGTATTCCCGTTCCTGGGGGGCACGTTTGAGATCAAATACGGTATCTACGGTGCCCCGCTCTTCCAGCAGGGTACGCACAATGGTGTCTGTGGTTTGAGTCTGGAAGATGCGGCTGTTGTGCATCAGCCCCAAGCGCCATACAGGCGGCTCGATAACAATCTCATAGCGGGTGCGGCGGTGGCCGGAATCGCCCCGGGCGAATTCACTGACTACGCCGGTGAAGCGGCGAAGAGGCATGCCGTCCTGCCACACCACCAGATCGACTGGCTGCTCCAGAACTTCGGATGCATCTATGTCCGGGTCGGTACTGGCCAGTTCAAGGCAGCCATGAAATAGCTCGGATAGTCGTTCCGTTAGCGTGAAGCCAACAACGGAAAATAGATCAGAGGGGAGTTCGCCAACACGGGCGGTAAACTGCAGTCCGCTTGCTTGGGGCATATCTTCAATCCTTGAAGGTATGGTTCTGTATGAGTCCGGGCAGGGATTCTGTCGTAAAAGCGGCGGTTAATCAAACTCTCGCTGCTTCAAAAGCGCACCAGTTCTAATCAAGCAAAGGATCAGGCCGAGCCGTGCGCCTGTGCTTTCGCCCGGAAGGGTCGGGTCCACCACTCAGACATGAGCACGCCGAACAAGGTCAGCCCACCACCAATAAAGTGGTGCGAACCCAGTGTTTCGCTCAGCATCACCGAAGCAATCAGCGCCGTTAAAATGGGAATGAGGTTGAAGAACACGGAAGTCCGGCTGGGGCCCAGGTGCTTGATGCCGGTCATCCATGCCAAGGGTGCACCAATAGATGCAAACACACAGGCGAACAAGACCAGTGGCAAGTTATCACTGTTCAGCCCGGTTTGTGGAAGTAGCGCAAACAGCGGGAACAAAACCACGACGGCCACAAGCACTTGCGCGTAAAGCAACTGCATTGCAGGCAGGGGTATCTGCCATTTTTTCAACAATGTGCTGTATATAGCGTAGGCAGCCACAGCTACCAGCATCATGCCGTCGCCGCCATTGATCCCCTGCTGGGCAATAGCAGTCAAATCCCCGGAGGTGATTACAATCAATACGCCAAAAAATGAAAACAGCGATCCGACCACGGCACCTACTGTGAGGCGGTGGCCCAATGCCAGGATGGCCAGAATAAGAGACATCACAGGCATGAGCGCCAATACAATGCCCATGTTGGTCGCAGAGGTTTTAGGTGCGGCAAAATAGGCAAGGCTTTGATAAATCGCCATACCCAGCACACCCAACACAAAAATCTTGCCCAGATTTGCCTTCACCACTGGCCAGGATCGCAGCGTTGGCCGCAATAGCAAAGGCGTGAGGATGACAGCCGCAAACAGCCACCGATAAAACCCGATTTCTGCCGGAAAAATAACACCCACAGCCAGCTTGTTAACTACGGTATTCCCCGCCCAGAAAATGACAGCCAGTAGCGGAAACGCATAATACATAGTCACAAACCCCAGAAAACGAACGAATAATCAGAAGCGTCATTATCCGCTTGCACTTATTAAAGGCTATACTGAGTTCTACGGCGCACGGCTTATGCTTGAAACAATGCCGAAAGTTACCAAGCCCACCTTGCGCCGTGTTCATAAGCAATGTGCTCATACTTACTTTTCAAAATGGCCCGTCATGAAACTTTTAGTCCGTAACCTCGCACGCACCACAACAGAACAGGAAATCAGGGAGCTGTTTGCTGCTCATGGTACTGTCACCGAGTGCACACTGGTTTTAGATAAAGAAACCGGAAATTCCAAAGGCTTTGGATTTGTGGAAATGCCACACGCGAAGGAAGCAAAGATGGCTAAGGCCCAGCTGAACGATGCTCGTGTGGGAAAAAACAAAATACGGGTGAAGTACGCTCAGGATAAGGAACAGCAAGCAGATACCAATAGCTGACGCCTTACACTGCTGGCTCATTGGCTACGCGTTCTTCTATGCACTCGTAGCCTCCCATCTCAAATTCCCGACAAATAAACGGTCGCTTGTCGTAAATCGAACACGACATAGTCTTGCGATCCAGCGCCGCACACCAGCCATCATCCAGCCGCTCCATGGTTCTGCCGCCCCACTGATCGGTTTCAATAAACCGTTCTGGCACGCCTGTCTCGGTAATCAGCATAACTTCCAGGCGACAACAGCAGGCCTGGCAATTTGAGCAGCTAATACCGGGATCAGACATGGCAGTTATTCCCACAAGTTGTTGGCGCTACTCTATCAGAGCAAGTCTTTGCGTAGCTGTGATGGGCTCTTGGGTGACAGCAAACCCGGAGCAACATCCAATACCGATCTGGCACCCACTTCGCCGGCGCTGGCCATCTTATGAACAGCTCGGGTGTAGGCTACCAACACACTGGCTGTGAACTCAGGGTTGCTACCAAGCGCCAGTGAATACTCGATGGTTTGCTTGCTCTGGGTACCGGTTTCGCCACTGCGAATCACGAAGCCGCCGTGAGGCATGGCACTGTGTTCCGCCGCGAAGGTCGCCTCATCAATGAAGTTAACCGTGGTATCGAAAGGCTCGAAATAGTCCGGCATGGTCACAATGCTGTTTCGCACTGTGTCTGCATCTGCACCCTCTTCCAGAACAATAAAGCACTCGCGCACATGTTTTTCCCGGGTGGTCAGTTCAGGCTGTTCACCGTTGCGCACCCGCGCAATGGCGTCCTGAGATGGAAGGGTGTATTGCACACCTTTTTTCACGCCATCCACACGACGAACCGCATCTGAGTGGCCCTGGCTCAGGCCTTTGCCCCAGAAGGTATAGGTCTCGCCTTCCGGCAATATGGTTTCACCAAACAAGCGGTTCAGTGAGAACAGGCCGGGGTCCCAACCCACAGACATCAATGCAACCTTACCGGCTTTGCGTGCAGGTTCATCCAATGCCGCGTGGTATTCGTTCACTTTGGCGTGGGTATCAAAGCTGTCGACGGTATTGAAGAACTGTGCCAGATAAGGGCCTTGCTCCGGCAGATCAGTTTTCGAGCCACCGCAAAGGATCATTACATCAATGTCGTTCTGGTACTGCTCAATATCTGCCATGGCATAAACCGGCACTTTGCTGTCCAGAAGAGCCACACTGGCAGGGTCGCGGCGGCTGAACACACCCACCAACTGCATATCCGGATTCTGTGCCAACGCAGCTTCCACACCCCTACCCAGATTGCCGTACCCGGCAATGGCTACTCTAATCTTGTCTGCCATGTTTACTAATCCTGTACCGTTTGAAAATTTGCGTGGGAAGCTCATCACGTAAGCCGTAACGAGCCCCAAGAACTGAAAGAGTTGTGACTACAGGTATTATGAACGTCAAGCACTCTTATACGACAACTCGATACCTGCCTTGGCAGCCCGTGCTGCGTGCAGCTTCTTGTAGCTTTCGATCAGCCGCAGGTGCCTATCCAGACCTTCCAACTGCATATTGGTCGGGGTCAGGCCATAGAAGCGAACGCTGCCATCCACTGAGCCAACTACGGCGTCCATGGTCTCTTCCCCAAACATACGTCGGAAGTTAAACAGGTAATCGCTTAGCTCAAGCTCTTCATCCAGAGTGACTTCCAGCACTGCGCACATGGCTTGATAGAACAGCCCACGCTCCACAGTGTTGTCGTTGTATTGCAGGAACATCTCCACCCTCTCAAGGGCGTCTTCGTATTGCTTAAGCGCCAGATTGATCAGCAGCTTCAATTCCAGAATGGTGAGCTGGCCCCACACGGTATTTTCATCAAACTCTATGCCGATGAGGGTAATAATGTCTGTGTAATCATCAATCTGGCTGTCGTCGAGGCGTTCAACCAAAGCGGCAAGTTGCTCGTCGCTCAGGATGTGCAGATTGAGAATATCTTCGCGATAGTCCAGTGCCCGGTTGGTGTTGTCCCAGATCAGATCTTCTACCTGGTAAACCTCGGAGTAGCCGGGCACCAGCATTCTGCAAACCGGGGCGCCCAACTCGTCATAAATCGCGGTGTACACTTCGTGACCCATGTCTTCAATAATACCGAACAGGCAGGCGGCCTCTTCTTCGGTGGTGCCGGAGAAGTCCCACTCATGAAACTCAACATCCGCTTTGGCGCTAAAGAATCGCCAGGACACTACACCACTTGAATCGATAAAGTGTTCAACGTAATTGTTGGGTTCGGTGATGGCCAAGCTGTTGAAGGTTGGAGGAAGGAAATCGTTCAACCCTTCAAAGCTGCGGCCCTGCATCAACTCGGTCAGGCTGCGCTCCAGCGCAACCTTCATGGTGGGGTGCGCGCCAAACGAGGCAAACACACCACCGGTTTTCGGGTTCATGAGGGTTACGCAGGCCACAGGGAACTGCCCGCCAAGGGAGGCGTCTTTCACCAGTATGGGAAAGCCCTGGGCTTCCAGCGCCCGCACGCCTTCAAGAATATCCGGGTACTTTTCCAGAACGTGCATCGGCACATCCGGCAGTGCAATTTCTTCCTGGATGATCTGCTTTTTCACTGCCCGCTCAAGGATTTCCGACAAGCACTGCACCTGCGCCTCTGCCAAGGTGTTCCCGGCACTCATGCCATTGCTCAGAAACAGATTTTCAATGAGGTTACTCGGGAAGTAGACGGGGACGCCGTCGGAGTGGCGCACGTATGGCAGAGCACATATTCCCCGCTCCAAATTGCCAGAGTTTGTATCGATCAGATTGGAACCACGCAGTTCGCCATCCGGGTTATAAATGGCGAGGCAATGCTCGTCCAGAATGCCTTCTGGTAATTCGTCGTCAGGCCCAGGCTTGAACCAGCGCTCTCTCGGGTAATGCACGAACTCGCTGTTGGCTATTTCCTCACCAAAAAACTGATCGTTGTAGAAGAAGTTGCAGTTCAGGCGCTCAACAAATTCGCCCAGCGCTGAGCACAGAGCGCTTTCTTTGGTGGAACCCTTGCCGTTGGTGAAGCACATTGGCGAAGCCGCATCACGCATGTGCAGTGACCACACGTGGGGCACGATGTTGCGCCAGGAGGCAATTTCAATCTTCATGCCGAGACCGGCAAGAATGCCGCTCATGTTGGCAATGGTTTGCTCCAGCGGCAGATCTTTACCCTCAATATAGGTATCGGAGCCCCCCTCTGGCTTGATCGTCAATAATGCCTGAGCATCTTCATCGAGGTTATCAACGATTTCAATCTGGAAGTCCGGGCCGGTTTGCACAACCTTCTTGACCGTGCACCGGTCGATGGAGCGCACGATTCCCTGGCGGTGTTTCTCGGGCAGGTCGTCCGGCAGCTCAACCTGAATCTTGAAAATCTGTTTGTAGCGGTTTTCCGGATCAACAATGTTGTTCTGGGAAAGGCGGATGTTATCGGTTGGAATATCCCTCGCCAGGCAGTACACCTTCACAAAATAAGCGGCGCACAGGGCGGATGAAGCCAGAAAGTAGTCAAAAGGGCCGGGGGCCGAGCCGTCGCCTTTGTAGCGAACGGGCTGGTCGGCAATCACCGAGAAGTCATCAAACTTGGCTTCAACCCGGAGATTGTCGAGGTAATTGACGTTGATTTCCATTGCGAGGGTACTCAATTTAGAGATTTCGGCGCGCCTTGACCATAAAGTGCGGGCCATTCAGGCCGGCCATTATAGACGTAACGCTACGCCACTCATACCTCGTACCAATCACTACCTCTGCAACGTACTTACTCTGTAGGCCTGACAGCTGGTGGCCGAAAAATCCGCCACACCCGCTGCAACTTTTCTTTGGGCAGGATCACCAACAAGTTACCGGCAAGCACCAGGGATACGCCCGCAACTGCCTCAACCGTCCAGATGTAATTCTCAAAAACCGTTGACAGCGCAAGCGCTACAATTGGGAAGAGCACCATGCAGTAGGCCGCACGCTCCGGCCCTATCCGCCCGAGCAACGTAAGGAAACTGCCAAAACCAAGAACAGAGCCGATCAAAGCCAGGTAGACCAAAGAGCCGGTGTAGCTCCAAGTGGCCTCAAAAACGAATGCCTCACCCCTGCCCCAGGCAATGAGCGCCAGCAAAAGAGCGCCGTAAGCCATACTGTAGGCGTTGGTTTGCATAACAGGTAGTTTCGATGCCTGGTTGCGGGCAGAGAGCATGTTGCCGAAGGATGTGATGAAGGTTCCTGCCAAGCTGAGAATGATGGCACGTAAGGTGGCACCATCGGCGTCCAGCGCGCGAACCTCCGGCAAAAACACCAGGATAATCCCCACAAGCCCAAGCGCCGCGCCCCCAATCACTGCACGGGGCATTCGATTGCCGAAGAACAGAGCGCCGTTGATGATATTCATCACAATAATTGTGGAAAACACCACGGCAATTAATCCGCTGGTGATATCTGCAGCCGCCTGATAAACCAGCATGTAATTGAAGCCAAATAGCATCAGCCCCTGACCTGCCATCCAGAGATGCTGCCGGAAACCAAATCGCATATTTCGTCGGGTCAGGCTGCACCAAAGCATCAGCACCAGCGCAGACAGCCCAAATCGATAGGCAATGGACACATCGCCCGGTACTTCACCCAATTGCAGAGGGATCGCTATAAACGTCGAGCCCCAGATCAACACGGTCGACAAATAGAGTACAAAAGTGTTCGTCAGCATAGGTAAAGCAGCCTTCAGCCGTGATCAGAAACCGGCTACGCCTTACTCGCCACCGATCCACAATTGAGCGAACTCATTGTCCTACTTATAGTTATCTTGCTCAACAGTTTTATACCAATGTATAGAGGCAAAAACCCGGGGAAGGAATCACATCAGGAGAGGTTTCGGGGCACGAAACATCGTGCCCCGGCAGGTGTTACTCGGGCTTGTAAAGACGCTGAATACTGGAGAAATCCAGTGTTCCATTGCCCTGTTCTGCATGAATGGAAAACAGATTACGGGCAAGAGAACCCATGGGGATAGCCGCCTGATTCTTTACGGCGTTATCGAAGGCCAAGCCAAGATCCTTGTTCATCAGGTTGACCAAAAAGCCTCCTTGGTAGTCACGGGATGCAGGTACACCATCCATCACGCCTGGCCAGGGGTTGTAAACATTCAACGCCCAGTTTCCGCCCGAACTCTGCTTCATAACTTCGGAGAGAACCGCAGGGTCCAGGCCGTTTTTCACACCCAGCGCCAATGCTTCACTGGTGCCTGCCATCAAAATGGCAAGCAGCATGTTATTGCAAATTTTCGCGACCTGACCAGCACCATGATCGCCAGCATGGAAGATGTTCTTGCCCATGGCTTCCAGAATCGGCTTTGCTTTAGTAAAGGTCTCTTCATCGCCGCCACAAATGAAGGTCAGTGTGCCCGCTGTCGCACCACCTACACCACCGGAAACAGGCGCATCGAGGAATGGAATACGCTTGGTCTCAGCCTGTTCCGCGACACTGCGAGCCGTTTCTGGCGAGATGGTGGATGAGTCGATAACCATCGTGCCCTCGGGTAGAGCCGCCAGCAACCCATCTTCACCCAGATACACAGCCTCAACGTGCTTGCCTGCCGGTAGCATGGTGATCACGCACTCAGCTCCTTTGGCCGCTTCGTGGGCTGTATCTGCCGTTTTTGCGCCTTCTGATACCAGCGCGGCTACTGCATCTTTTGACAGATCAAAAACGGTTACTTCGTGCCCGGCTTTCACAAGGTTGCTGGCCATTGGGCCACCCATGTTGCCCAAGCCTATGAAGGTAATCGTTGCCATAATCATCCCCTTGTTTTTGTGTTCGGTTGAGTCGGCCGCCACTACTCAGGCGGCCGGTCAGGCTATTTTTGGAAAAAGCCGTCAATCCACTCGCTGTCCATTTCTTCCAGCGACGCGTAACGCCAGCGGGGCTGTCTGTCCTTGTCGATCAATAGCGCACGGACACCCTCGGCAAACTCGCCTTTAATCAGGCAGTTTTTAGAAAGTATGAGCTCCTTATCAAGCACTTCCCGAAGGCTATCCAGGCGGCAGTTTTGCAGGTGCTGCCAGCACAGAGCCAACGACGTTGGCGATGCAAACGCCAGAGGCTTGGTTGATTTGGCCAACCAGCCGTCACCGCCGGCCAGTTCTTTCATCTGTGCAACCATTTTGGCCAGATTGTCGGCATCGGTTACACGATTGATCTCATCGAAGTGAGCCCGCACCTGAGATTCCGGCAAGGCATCAGCACTTTGGTTTTCATGCTTTCTAAGCACACTACCCACGACAGCAAATGCATCTTCGCCCTGCCAGTTGTGCGCCGTTAAATCCGCGACCACGGCTGCTTTAACTTCATGCCTGATAAAGCGATCGGCAAGGCCCACAAAGATGGCGTCAGCGGCATTCATGCGAGCGCCGGTCAACCCCAAAAACAGGCCGGTGCGCCCTGGTGTGCGGTTCAGGAACCAGCCTGCGGCTACATCCGGGTAGAGCCCTATACTACTCTCTGGCATTGCCAGCATAGAGGCTTCCGTAACAACCCGATGGGAGGCGCCGGCCATGATGCCGATACCGCCACCCATAACAATCCCGTGGCCCCAACATACAACCGGCTTGGGATAGGAGTGGATCATATAGTCCAGCTCATACTCTTCCGTAAAGAAGGTCTCTCCCGCGCTGGCACCTCCGCCACTCTTGGGCTCGGTCATGCTTCGGTAGAGCGCCACAATGTCACCGCCAGCACAAAACGCCTTGTCGCCTTCAGCTTCAATCCAGACAGCGCGAACGCGATCGTCCTCAGCCCAGATTTTGAGCTGAGGCGTCAGCATCCGGATCATCTCAAGAGACAGTGCGTTCAGCGCTTTTGGCGTATTCAGCCTGGCCACAGCAATTACTGCGCCGTCGGCGGCCTTCCGCTCTTCAAAGACAACCGGCTGGTTACTTTCTACAGATTGTTGATGACTCATAACAATTCCTTGAACCCTATGCCTCAGGGATTAAAAGGCTTTTAGCGGTTTTTCCATTCCGGCTTACGTTTTTCCAGGAAGGCATTCACGCCTTCTTTCTGGTCTTCGGTGGAAAACAGCTCAACAAAAAGTTCACGCTCCATGCGCCAGCTGTCGGAATGGCTGCGGCCATCGCGGGAGCTCATCACCAGCGTTTTGCAGCGGGCAACGGAAGACGGGCTCTGCTTGCAGGCCATTTCAGCCAATTCCAGGGCCTTTTCCAGGCCTTTGCCACTGGGGACCACTTCCTCAACCAGGCCGATCTGCAAAGCCTTGTCGGCCTTCACTCTCTCGCCACACAGAATCATGCGCTTGGCCCAGCCTTCGCCCACAATCCAGGGCAGGTTCTGGGTTCCGCCAGCACAGGGCAGCAAGCCAACCGTCGCTTCTGGCAAAGCCATCTGCGCATGCTCTTCGGCAATACGGATATCGCAGGCTAGGGCGCACTCAAGCCCGCCGCCCATGGCGTAGCCGTTAATCGCAGCGATGGATACACCACGGAACGCGGTCAATACCGCAAATGCCTCACCAAAGAGCTGAGCCATTTCATTGGCACGGGCCTTATCGCCATCGGCAAAGGTTTTCAGGTCAGCACCGGCGGAGAAAAACTTCTCGCCTTGCCCGGTCAGAACCAATGCAAAAATATTCTTGTCCTCATTAAGCTCACGGACGATGTTTGTCAGCGCAGCCAAAGAATCCACTGTCCAGGTATTGGCCGGTGGATTGTTGATGGTCAGTATTGCAATGTGTTCGCGTTTCTCGAGCTGAATCAGATCGCTCATCATCCTTCTCCTGTTATTTTTGCGATTTATTGAATGGCCTCGGCCACACCGTCATCCAACAAGCGACGGGCAATAATCAGACGCATAATTTCGTTGGTACCTTCCAGAATCTGGTGCACACGCAGGTCGCGCAGGAAGCGCTCCAGAGGGTACTCCCGTATATAACCGTAGCCTCCGTGCAACTGCAGTGCATCATTCACCACTTCAAAGCAGGCATCAGTTGCGAAACGCTTCGCCATGGCGCAGTGCAATGTAGCTTCAGAATCGCCGGTATCCAGTTTATAGGCACCAAGACGAACCATCTGCCGGGCTGCCACCAGATTGGTTGCCATATCTGCCAGTTTGAATTGCAACGCCTGGAAAGCGGCCAAAGGCTTTCCGAACTGTTGCCGTTCGTGCATATAGTTGCGGGCTCTCACCAGCGCAGCTTGGGCACCACCCAAAGAACAAGTGGCAATGTTAAGGCGCCCACCATCAAGGCCCTTCATGGCAATGGCGAACCCGTCGCCTTCTTCACCCACACGATTGGTGACCGGAACACGTACATTTTCAAGGTTAACGGTACGAGTTGGCTGGCTGTGCCAGCCCATTTTCTCTTCGTTCTTGCCGTAGGTGATACCTTCCGCGTTGGCCGGGATCACAAAGGTGGAAATACCCTTGGCGCCTGAATCTGCCGCACCCGTGCGCGCCATCAACACAAGAATGTCCGTCTCACCGGCACCGGAGATAAACATCTTGCTGCCATTGATCACATAATCATCGCCATCTCGCACAGCTTTAGTGCGCAAACTGGCCGCGTCAGAACCCGCACCGGGTTCCGTCAGGCAGTAAGATGCCAGCAGCTCCCCGCTGGCCAGTTTCGGCACCAATTCCTGTTTAAGGTCATCGGGCGCGAAGCTCGCAACCATCCAGGTCGCCATATTATGAATCGTGATAAATGCAGCCGTTGAAGGGCAGGCAGAGGCCAGTTCTTCAACAATCACAGAGGTATCCAGCCGGGAAAGGCCCATGCCGCCAAGCGCCTCCGGGGTATAAATGCCCATAAAGCCCATTTCGCCAGCTTCTTTCAGAACGCTTACCGGGAAAATATGCTCGTCATCCCACTTGGCTGCGTGGGGTGCCATGGCTTTTTCAGCAAAGGCTCGAGCGGCCTCGCGGAACGCCAACTGGTCTTCAGTGAGGTTAAAATTCATCGTTTCTCTCCAAGTTCTGCGCGTTCTGCACGTTCTCCAGATTAACCTGGCTCAAGTGTGCTTGTTCACTCGGGATGAAAAAAGGGGCCGGAAACACGTTCCGACCCAAACCAACCCACCTTCAAAACAGTTAACGCAGCTGGATAGAGAAGTTCGCCTCAGATGATGTTGCCTCACTGGAGAACCAACGGGAGGTAACCGTTTTAGTCTCAGTGTAGAAGCGAATGGCCTGCTTGCCGTATGCGTGCTGATCACCGTAGAAAGAGCCTTTCCAGCCGGTGAATGAGAAGAACGGCAGGGGCACAGGAATGGGAATATTTACACCCACCTGCCCCACTTCAATTTCATGCTGAAACTTACGGGCCGCGCCGCCGGAGGCAGTAAAGATCGATACACCATTACCGTATGGGCTCTTGTTAATCAGCTCGATGGCGTCTTCCAGGCTGTCCTCTTCCATGCAGGCCAACACAGGGCCGAAGATTTCTTCGTTGTAGATGTCCATTTCGGTGGTCACGCCGGTAAACAGTGTAGGGCCAACCCAGTTGCCATCGGGCAGTCCGTCTACAGTGCAGCCACGACCATCCAGAAGCAGGTTCGCACCCTGGGCCTCACCCGTGGCAATAAGTGCTTCAACACGCTCTTTCGCCTTGGGGGAAATGACTGGTCCATAGCTGGCACCGGAGTCGTTCCAGGCACCCGGGCGAATCTTCGCCATGGCTTCTTTCAATTCAGGAATCCAGGATTGGGCTTCACCCACAAACACGGCCACGGAGATAGCCATGCAACGCTGACCAGCTGCACCTACAGAGGCGCCAACCAGAGCATTGATTACCTGCTGTTTATCAGCATCCGGCATGATCACCATGTGATTTTTGGCGCCAGCAAAGCTCTGAACGCGCTTCATGTGGCGGGTACCGGTTTCGTAGATATAACGGCCCACAGGCACAGAGCCCACAAACGATATGGCTTTAATGGCAGGGTCAGTAAGCAGAACATCCACCTGTTCCTTGCCGCCATGAACAACCTGCAACACGCCCTTGGGGGCACCAGCCTCTTCAAACAGCTCAGCAAGTCGCATCGGAGTCAGCGGATCCTGCTCGGAAGGCTTGAGAATAAATGTGTTGCCGCAGGCGATAGCGAGGGGGAACATCCAAAGTGGGATCATCGCTGGAAAGTTGAACGGCGTAATACCTGCACAAACACCCAGTGGCTGGATCCAGGAGTGGGTATCGACTGTACGCGCTACGTTTTCAACCGTCTCACCCATCATCATGGAAGGGATGTTGGCCGCATGCTCAACCACTTCAATACCGCGCCACACATCACCTTTGGCATCATCGAAGGTTTTACCGGTTTCCTGAGAAAGAATTTCTGCAATTTCGTCGTGATGTTCTTTCAACAGAGCCTGGTAACGCATCATCACGCGGGCACGCTCAGAGACCGGAACCTCTTTCCAGGTTTTGAACATCTCGCCAGCCGTATCGATTGCCTTACGCATTTCAGCATCGGTTGCGCATGGAACCCGGGCGATCACTTCGTTATTGGCCGGATTGGTCACATCAATCCATTCGTTGGTCTGGCTCTGAACAAATTCACCAGCAAGGTACAGTGGAACGTTTTTCATGTCGGTATCCCTGTTTGTTGTTGTGCGAGAGGCTGGCCAAAATCAGGATCACTTTGGCTATGTATGGATAGACCTTAGCACGCCCATCAGCACTTGGTGATTGACTAAATTTCGACCTTGATGGACTATCTTTCGATTACAAGATGGTGAGCAGCAGTAACAATCATGATTCAAACCTCCCAGTGGCCAGTGCCCAAAGACAGCATTCGCTATGTGGTGCCTGCCTCTATTATCAGTCTTTTGTCTGAGCACCCACTTACGCGTGATCTCTACCCGTTGGCCTTCGGCCATTACCGCCGAGCCACGGGACACCACATGCACCGGGAGAATCACCGCGACAATCTTTTGATTTACTGTACCGATGGCCGGGCATTCCTGAGCGTAAAAGGTGTGCCCTACACACTGGAGGCAGGAGACCTTCTCTTGCTGCCTGCGGGCGCCAGCCATCGCTACACAACAGATCCGGATAATCCCTGGACGATCCACTGGGTTCACTACACCGGGCCGCTGTCAAACGAGTTCCATAAGTACATGGGGTTTGATGATTCAACACCCGTCCGTCATCTGGGGCGCCAACCCAGGCTTTTAGTGGATTTTAATGGCTTGCTCTCCGTTCGGCAGACTGGCTTCCGTGCACAGGGGCTGATTCATGCTGCCAATCGACTAAGGCAACTGCTTGCTGCAATCCCCATCAGCATCGATGAAACAAGCCATGAACGAAAAAGCGAACTGGATACCATCAACAACTATATGCACGAGCATCTGGACAAGCGCATCACCCTGGAGCAACTAGCGGATCTTGCCGGGCTATCTCCCACGCACTTCGCCACTCGCTACAAAGAGCAGACCGGAACCTCTCCCATTCAGCACTTTTTGCACCTCAAGGTAGAACGCGCCTGCCAGATGCTGGACACCACAAACCTGAGTTTTGCCGAAATAAGCCATCGCCTGGGCTATGACGACGCTTATTATTTCTCCCGACTGTTCAAGAAAGTAATGGGGCAATCGCCCAGAGACTACAGGCATACACCAAGGCACTAACAATGAATTGGCACGGCACAACAGGCCAGTTACTGCCTTGCCGCCATCTACGACTTTTGTTGGAGTAACGAAACCGCTAGTCTTCGGAACAAAGACACAATAAAGAGCACACGAAATGGCTACGCATACATTTGAAATTGATGAAACCTTCAATGTACCCCGCAGCAGGGTGTTTGCCCTGTTTGCCGACCACCAAAGCTTCGGAAAGCTACTGGGCGCACCCGTAAAGCGCATCAAAAACAGCGGCCAGGCCGACCCTAACGGCTTGGGTTCTGTGCGTAAGGTTGGCATTGGCCCTTTTGGCCTGGAAGAAACCGTCACCAGCTTCGAACCGGACATACTGATTGAATACACAATCACCAGCATGAGCCCGATTCGCAATCACCTGGGCCGGATTCGCTTTGAGGATACGCCGGAAGGTTACACCCGCGTGCGCTACCGGATTACCTTTGAAGACCGCGTTCCCTACACAGGCAAACTGCTTAGCGCTGGTCTGGAGAATGCCATACGCCGCGGCATGAAGAAGGTACCAAGGCTGGCCTGAGCCGCTTTATTCAAGCGAAACAAATCGTTACTTGATGGATATCAGATAATTGACCTGAGGCAATTGTTGTTATCCATCAATTTTGTACTCTCCGCGCAACTTGCAATATCCGGCGATATAGCCGGCCTTCCTTTACTGCGGAGATCAAGATGGCGAACGAGCCGATTGTCCTGTTCGATAACGGGCATCATAAGTGCCTGATGTTTGATTCCCTGGTCACCGGAGAAGGTGTCCAGTCCAATCAGTTCCTGCTAGTCGATGGCAAACACGAGGCCCTGATTGATCCGGGCGGCGACCTTACCTACACACCCCTTGCGGTCGCGGCCTCCAAGTTTATGAACATAAAGGACATGGATTTTGTGTTCGCATCTCACCAGGACCCAGACATAATTGGCGCCATCGACCGCTGGATAGTCCATACCAATGCGAAAATTGTGACATCCAAACTGTGGGCAAGGTTCCTCCCTCACCTGGTGTCCAGCTATGTCACCAACCAGCTGAGCGGAAGCGTTTATGATCGCATTGTCAGCATTCCGGATTCGGGCGCCAACGTCAGGTTCGGGGATTCCTACCTGCAGTGCCTGCCAGCCCACTTCATGCACTCGGTAGGGAACCTGCAGTTTTATGATCCCGTCTCGAAAATTCTGTTTTCAGGCGATCTCGGAGCGTCCATGGGCGCAGACGATGACCATCTGCCCGTAAAGGATTTCGACCAACATATTCCTCACATGATGGGATTCCATCGGCGCTATATTGCTTCAAACAAGGTCTGCCGACTTTGGGCCAATATGATCCGGGATATGGACGTTGAAATGATCGTACCTCAGCATGGAAAGCGCTTCGAAGGGCCTGCGATGATTGACCGCTTCCTGACCTGGGTAAGCAATGTTGAATGTGGTATCGACCTGATGGTGCAGGACAACTATCGTGCCCCTGTTGACTACATCTAAGCGCCAAACGGGTAACCTGAGGGACAGGTCCGTCAAATAGACCTGTCCCAAACTGCTATTCTTGCGTAAAATCCCACTTTTTCCCCAGCAAGTATGAGGCAGCGCAAAAAATGGGCAGAGCCTATCAAAACCGCAAAGAATCCATGGCCAAAACGGCGGCGGCCAAAACCAAGGTGTATAGCAAGTACGGGCGCGAAATTTACATGTCGGCCAAGTCTGGCGGTATAGACCCCCAGGCCAACCTGTCTCTGCGAGGGCTGATTGAGCGCGCGAAGAAAGATCAGGTTCCTTCCCATGTTATTGAAAAGGCGATTGATAAAGCCAAGGGCGGCGCAGGCGAAGACTACTCAACCGCTCGCTATGAAGGCTACGGCCCTGGCAACTGCATGGTCATCGTTGACTGCCTGACCGACAACCCGAACCGCACTTTTGGTGATGTTCGACTGGCCTTCACCAAAACCAAATGCAAGATCGGTACGCCCGGCACCGTCGCTCACATGTTCGATCACTGCGCCATTTTCGTTTTCAAAGGTGAAGACGAAGACGCCGTGCTCGAGGCGCTGATGGAAGCCGATGTCGACGTTACCGACATTGAAAACGAAGAAGGCCAGATCACAGTATTCACACCAAACACGGAATACGCCAAAGCTCGCCAGGCGCTGACAGAAGCCTTTGCCGATATCGACTTTGAAGTTGACGAAATTCAGTTCCTGCCTAAAACCACCACACCAGTGGAAGGCGATGATATCCCGTTGTTCGAGAAGTTTTGCGATATGCTGAACGAACTGGATGACGTGCAAAACATATTCCACAACGCAGAATTGCCAGAACAGTGAGCCAGCCAAAGCCACGAGTGGCCATTCTCAAAACCGGTAGCACCTACCCATCCATCGAAGAGCAGTTCGGTGACTTTGAGCAATGGTTCCTGCGCGGGTTATCGCCTGATCTTGACGTTACCGTATTTAATGCTCAGGCTGATGAGCTACCGAGCGATCCAGCCGATTGGGATGGCATCGTAGTAACAGGTTCACCCGCCATGGTCAGCGATCGCGAACCCTGGAGCGAACGAGCTGCTCAATGGGTGTTACGGGTGGTTGATATGAACATCCCCATGCTGGGCGTATGTTACGGACACCAGCTTCTCGCCCATGCCCTGGGCGGTGAAGTAGGCTACCACCCAGAAGGCCGCGAAAGTGGAACCAGAAGGGTCGAACTGCTTGCCAGCGCCCAGGATGATCCTCTGTTCCGCGACATGCCAAGAGTATTCAGTGCACAACTCACTCACATGCAGTCGGTACTGAGCCTGCCCCCAGGCGCTGTTTTACTGGGCCGCAATGAGTTTGAGCCGCATCAGGCTTTTCGGTTTGGCGAGCGCGCCTGGGGCGTGCAGTTTCATCCGGAGTTTTCCAGTGCTGTGATGAAAGCCTACCTCACCGTGCAAGCGCCCGCTTTGGAGCAGGAAGGGCTTGACCCACAAGCCATGATTAACTCGGTTGAAGAGGCACCGGAAGCCTCTGGGCTGCTGGAGCGCTTCTCTAGATTGGTAAAACACAACCACGCAGGTTAAATCTGCACCGGGCTGCTTATGGCATTGAAGGTATTGCTCGCATTCGTAGTTCTGACACTGGTGGGTGTGGGTTTGTTTCATTCTTACAAACCCCTGCCTCCCGGTATCAGCCATAATGGCGACACACACCCTCTCAATGACGCAATCCTGCTAAAGGATTCGACCAATCATCACAACAATGGCTCAGAAACCCGCGACCACGAAATATTTGACGAAATCCTGCGCCTCATCGGCCAGGCCCAGTCCTTCATTCTGGTCGACATGTTTCTTTTCAACAGCAGCAGCCCTGAAGGCGTGGAGCACCGTCACCTTTCCGAGCAGCTAACCCATGCCCTGATCAACCGGAAGGCAAAACTGCCGGAGCTGGAGATTATTGTTATCTCTGACCCCCTGAACACTCTTTACGGAGGCTCAGAGTCACCCTGGTTTCAGGCGCTTCGGCAGGCTGGCATTTCCGTAACAGAAACCAACTTGCGGCCGCTTCGTGACAGCAATCCTGCCTGGTCTGCCATCTGGCGCGTTTGCTGCCAATGGTTTGGTAACAATTCTGAAGGCGGCTGGCTGCCAAATGCCCTGGGCACAGAACCTGTCACCGTTCGCAGCTACCTTGCCCTACCCAACTTCAAAGCAAACCACCGCAAGGTTCTGGTTACTGATGAAGGGGATAAGCTACGCGCCCTGATAACATCTGCCAATCCTCATGATGGCAGTAGCCGGCACAGCAACATTGCCATTAGCTTTACTGGCCCTGCGGTTGCTGATGTTCTGAAAAGTGAGCAGGCGGTTCTGGCCATGGCATCTCAGTACAACCCAGTACTGGACGCACTGATTAGCCGGACAAGTTCAAAACTATCGACGGCTGAGTCGGCTGATAGTGCGACTGGCTCCGTTGCAATCAAAACAGAATCGGCCATTCGGGATACCGCGCTCGAAATGATCGCCAAGGCCCAAAGCGGCAGCCGCCTGGACCTCGCCTTCTTCTACCTCTCGCATCGCGGAATAGTCACTGCCCTGCTTGACGCGCATGATCGTGGTGTACAGGTGCGGGTGCTTCTCGATGCCAATAACGAAGCATTCGGCCATCAGAAGAGTGGCATACCGAACCGCCAGGTTGCCCTGGAACTTCACAAAGCCGGCATCCCTGTGCGCTGGTGCAACACCTTTGGGGAGCAGTGTCACAGCAAATTGTTAATGCTGAGCCCCTTGGCAGGCTCCACCGAACTTCTTCTGGGTTCCGCCAACTTTACCCGGCGCAATCTTGATGACCTAAACCTGGAAACCAATGCCTGGGTAGCCGTTCCAGCAGATTCGGAAGTGGCTACGAAAGCCGCTGGCTTCTTTGAAACTCAGTGGCAATCGGGCCCAGGTAGTGATCCGGTACTTAGTCTGCCCTATGAGCGCTGGGCTGATAACTCCCGCCTACGCTACTGGCGCTACCGCTTGATGGAAGCCACCGGGCTGTCTACTTTTTAAATCAACCTCTCTGCCCGGCACCTTCGTTACCGAACGTCTCCCTATGCCTTCTGCTTATGCCATCAGGTTTGGTTTTTATCTGGCCTCCATCTAAGCTGGCGCATATCAAAACCAACAATAACAAGGAGATACAGCATTCTCAACAGAGCTACCATGGTATTTGAAGGCCAAATCAGCGCCGGTCTGGTGAACATTTTTTGTTCCCTCCGGCGGATGCCTGGACCAACCTCCTGCAACCCTTCCGGGCTCTGCCTGTACTGGCAATTTTCGGGCTCAAGGCGAAAGACATCATGGGATATTGCCTGATGTTACTGGTCATCACGGGCGTGATCATCAGCGTGGGGCTTACATGGCTTTAAAAACAGAAAACCCACCGGGGGCAAGGTGCCCCCGGTATCTATAGCGGTTTATAGAATAGCACCACATCCTTGCACGGCACCGTCATAGCCCACCCCATACGCTGAGCAATAACGTTTAAGGTGGCTTCCCGATAGAATACAACGTGCGTGGGGTCCCTCCGATAATGCCACCGGTCAAATTGGTCATCACTGGTCTGAAAGCAGGTCATTATGCCCAACCAGCCCCCAGGCTTTAACAATCCATTCAGCTGGCTGAACACCTTGGCGGGGTAATGTAAATGCTCCACAACCTCTGTGCAGGTAATGAAATCATACTGACGGCTGAGGGCTGATTCGGCTGGGTAGAAAAATGGATCGTAGAGCTCCACACCCATACCCGCCTCCCGCATCATTTTTGCAAGCGCAGGGCCCGGACCACAGCCGAAATCCAAACCGCAAGCCCCTGGCTGGATGCAAGCAAGCATGGGCAGGGCAAGTTTTTCAAGAAAAGACCGGTACCCTGTGTCATCCGGATCGTTGTTGTGAAGGTTATAAACGGCACGCTCTTCTTCCGGCGCAAGCCAGTTTACCTGGGCCATAAGGGTTGCCTTGCAATATGGACAACGCAGATATTCCTTGCCCGCCACAACCCTGAACCGCGCCAACAAAGCCTTCTCACAAACCGTGCATGTAGCATTTACGCCCGGACTGACTTTCGAATTTCCCTCGGATACCACCGTCATTTTCTGCAAATGCACCCCAACTCAGTAAGCTCAAACCTGACAAATGTTTCATTGTCATTTCCGGCCATGATGGCCATTTCGTGACAGACCCCCAAAATGCCGCCAGCGCCGCACGCCTATACTGCCAGCCAAGGAAACCCTGCAGTAACGGATTTTCGAAACTAATAACAATCGTAAATCATGACGATGTTAAGGGCTATGCTCGCCCCAGGGACAGGAATATGGACATTTCAAATAGTATGGCTCTTCAGGTGCCACTGATTTCTGCACGCTATGCTCGTCGTTTCATGGAATTCATGGAGCGACGAGGGGTAAAGCGGGCGGTCCTTCTCAGCGACACCAGCATAACCGACTCCATGCTCAATGATCCGGACGCAAGCATAAGCATGCAGCAGATAACGTCAGCACTGCAAAAAGCCGACTGGCTGATGAACGATGAACGGGCGGCTTTCCAGTTTGGGCAACAGTTGGATCTGCCAAGCCATGGTCTGCTGGGCTTTGCAGTGCTTGGCCAAGACAACCCCCGGCAGCTCATCAGTATGATCGTGCAATATCTCCGGGTGGGGCTCCCACTTATGGACATGGAGCTGCACTCTACCGGATCAACCTTCCACATCCGACTGCTCGATACCTGGGGGCTTGGTGAGCTGGCTCCCTGCGTCACGAAAATGTACATGGGCAGCATTCATCGCGTATCTGCAGAAATCTGCGATCATTTCAATTTCCAGTTTGCTTTCTCCTCTAACCGCGACACCAGCTCATGGCAATCACTCGCGCCAGACTGCGAGTTCCACTTTGATGCGCCATATAACCAGATTTCCATGGCGCTGAAGGGACAGCCTACCCAAAAGGACACTGTCAGCCTGAGGTTTCTGCTTGCTCGCAGTCGCAACGCCAAAGAAGAAAAAGCCGGGCTGGCTGATGAAACACTGATGCAGGTTCGAGACATGGTTATGAGCCAGCCAGGCCGATCCTGCACCACCGCAAACATTGCCCGGCGCCTGGATATCAGCACTCGCACCTTGCGCCAACATCTTGCCAGTGCAGGTACGTCGTTTCGTGAAGTCAGAAATGAAATTCGTGAAAACTTCGCAACTCTTTATCTGAACGACACCAATGTGCCATTGGAATCTATTGCCGAAAAACTCGGGTTCAGCGATCAGGCAAGTTTTACCAAGGCCTACCGCGCCTGGACTGGCAAGACTCCCGGCGACGTGCGAAAACAATCCCGTAAAACAACCTGACCCCTGACAAAAAAGACGTGACCGGAGCAATTTGAAGCCGGTCACGGTTTCAACATTCTCCGCACCTTCTCTCCGCTTTGAACAAAGACCATGCCGGGAACGGCAATGACCCCTGGCCACCTTCAAAGGCCTAATACTCGGGCACACTTGCGTTTAAACGCGTGGCAAAAGGGTATTTTGCATGTCCGATCGAGCAGTCCTTAGTCGGTGCAGTCTGCGCGCCCTCCTATAACAACGATGCTTTACAGAGGACGAACTCATGAAACTCAGGAACTCCATCCCCCGCGGTCGCGTGCTTGCACCCGCCCTGGCGGCTGCGGCATTAATGTCCGGCGCCGGGAGCGCTATCGCTGCCCCGGTCTCCACAAATCTCCAATTCAGCTGCCCATTTCCACTCATAGGCGAACAGCCCATCAGTGCCGAAATCACCGCCGATATTCCAACAAACGCAGTCGTGGGCACTCCTTTGCCCGCCTTTGCGGTAACGGCAATGACACTGGTAAACGAAGATTCCCGCACCGGTCTCAAACTGGTTGGTTCAGAAACCGTTGAAGGCACAGCGGTAAATACCAATCAGATTATTACCGCTGGTCGCACGGTCGAGCAAACTGTCACTCTGACAATTCCCCCAAGCCCCATCCCGTCAGCATCCGGCCCATTCACTGTTCCGGCCAATGGCCAAGCTCCGGAATTCACCTTTACCGACCAGGACGTTGGTAACGCGGAAATCCGCGTTGGCGGCCTCACGCTGAATCTGGTGGCTCGCACCGCCAGCGGTGACATTGCACCGGCTCCAATTGGCGAAATCACAACAAACTGTACCCTGCTGGCAGGTCAGGACAACCTGCTGCAAACAGTGACCGTGGAAAATGACACTGTCGAAACACCACGCCTTGCCGTAAATCGCACCGACGTAGCCTTTGGCAACGTGCAGGCGGGTCTTACAAAAGATGAAACCGTTACACTGAGCAATACTGGTAATGCCGCACTGGGCATCAACAGCATCTCGATTGCTGGTACAAACGCCAGTGCATTCATGCAAAGCAACAGCTGTAATACCATCGCAGCCGGTGCAAGCTGTAACGTAAACGTTACCTATATTCCAGACGGCGAAGGCCCACAGAGTGCAACTCTGACCATTAACTCAACCGACGCGGACAACAGTTCTGTCGACGTTGCACTGACTGGCCGCAGTGTTCTTGCACCGGTTCCTGAAATTGCTGTAACACCCGGTTCTGTAGATCTTGGCCGGATTCAGCTGGGCCAGAGCAAATCTGCTCAGGTCACCATCTCCAACAACGGCACCGACACCCTCCTTATCAACAGCATCAACGTTGCAGGCCAAGACGCTAGCGAGTTCCTGCAGACCAATAACTGCACCACGGTCGCACCTGCACAGACCTGCGCCATCGATGTTGGCTTCACAGCCGCTTCCGCAGGCGTGCGCAATGCACAGCTGGTGATTTCTTCCAGCGATCCTGAAAACGCGGAGGTCTCAGTGGCCCTGACCGCTGAAGGCTATGAAGCACCTACGAATGAACTCGAGCTGTTATTGAGCCTTGCAGGTTCTACCTACATTAAATCCTCAGACAGCAGCCTGCCTTTGACCGGCAGCATCGCAACACTTCTGGAATTGGCTAGCGGTACCTTCGAAGCCGATCTGAACGTTGACCCCACTGTTGGTCACTTCTCAATCAAACTTCTGTTCAGTCGCCTGAAAGCGACAGCCAACGTAGAGTTCCAGCAGTCTGAAATGACCACTGGCAGCCTGGTAAACGGCAAGCTGACCGCCAACTCCCACCTGTTTATCAAGGTGCCCAAGGTTCAACTCAAACTGTTCGGCCTTCCCATCAAAGTTGGTGGCGGCGATCAGTGCCAGTCAATCCAGCCTGTGGATATCACCTTGACGTCCAAAGATGGCTCTAACTTCTCGCCTGCAACTGGCGGTGAAGTAAGCGGCGTTTATGACCTGCCACCACTGGAAAACTGTGGTCTTCTGACAAGCGTTCTTAACCAGTTCCTGACTGGTTCCGGCAACACCATCGACTTGACGTTGACTCCGGAACTGTAAGGAAAAGAGGGCTGATTGAACAAAGCCCCAACAGGTCAGCCGGCATAAAAACCGGCTGACCTACATAACAAAAGCAAAAAAGGAATAATTATGAAAAGCCTGAAGAAATCAGTACTGGTGCTGGCAATTTCAAGTCTGTCGCTCGCGGCGCACGCGGAATTAAAGCCCCTTGAAGACACCCACATGGGTAACATCACCGGCCAGGCCGGTGTCACCATTGAGCTGGAAACCCAGGTCAATATTGGAGAGTTCCGCTATACGGATGAAGGCTCACTGTCCGTAAAAGACATTTTCATTGGCGGTGCTGATCGCACAGACATGTTTGCTGAATTTACAGATCCCGGAATCCGGAATCTGTTGTTTGGCCAGTCCAGCACCCTGATTGACAACATCAAGGTAGAAATTGACATTGCAGATGATGGTGACGCGCTCATCAACGTATTCCCATTGGTTGCTGCGCCGATCGATTTCTCTGTAACCACTGGCGAATGGTCACTACAGGGACACACTGATTCCACCCTGCTGGCCAACAACTTTGCCATGGACGGCATCCTGACGGAGCTGAGAATTCGCATCGACACAGCAACCGACAAGATGAACGTGCAAACCATGTTTGCCATAGACGACCTGGATGTCGATATCCCGTTTCTGGCTCTTGGCATTCGTGATATGCGCGTGACCGGCGCTGACTTCGATCCAAACAACCCGCTTATCACCCGTCTTGGCGCGAAAGTGGATTTGGATATCTACAACGGTGCACGGGCCAACGGCAGTTCAGCTTTGGCAATTGATCTGAATACCTTTGAGGCTGACATAACCATCGGGCAGGTGCTCGTAGGCGGCACCTCGATAGGTTCAGTTGCTCTGGACAACCTCGCAATCCAGAACACATCCATGCGGATATACGGGCACTGAAAAAATGGCCTCCGGTTTACCGGAGGCCATCAACTGCGTATGCCCCGGAGTTCTTATAGCGTTTCAGTGATTGAGAAAATGCCTCCAGAAACTCTGATGATGTTCCCGGACTGAAAACCAGGTAAACCGGCCCACCACTGACGGGCTTCTCCGACGCCCTGATCTGATGCGTAATGCCCAGTCGCTCCCCCTGCCCCCGAACAACATTCCGATTTGCCAGCATGGCATCAATACGTCCTAGCAAAAGCATCTTGAGCCCAGACTCAATAGTTGGCATATCCACTTGCTCAAAATGAGTGGCGGCCCTGACTTCAGATGAATAAACATAGCCGGGAGACACACCAACATTCATCCCTCTCAGGGAATCCAGACCCTCATACTCAAAACCTTTTTCCTTCAGCGTGTATACCGCCGTTTCACTAACCAGAAGAGCCTCTTCCGGAAAACGAAAGATTTTCTCCCGCTCATCCGTTATGCCTATACCAATAATACCGTCACGCGAATTTTCTGATACCAGGCGCTGAGCCCGTTTCCAGGGAACGAAATCCAGCTTTACGTCATATCCCATGCTTTCAAGCACATCCCTCGATATGTCCCAGAGCACACCGCTTGGCCCCTGTGGAGTATCATCAATCAATCCAGGCCATTCCTCCGTTACCAGGTGAATCGTCTGCGCGGAGGCTGGAAGAGCAAGCAGCAGAACCAGACCTGCGAAAGCTTTTCGTAGGCGCACTGCCCACGGCAAGAGAAAATACTGGGTATGATTCATTGATGCCTACGCCCTCAGGGCTGATAAGTACGTGTAAAAATAATGACAGACTGAACTATAAAGCGCCAACCGGTGGGCTGCGAGACAGCCAGCCGCCTGCTATGATGCCCCGTCTCAGCCTCACAACCGGACAATAAATGACCAGCAATCATTCCACGCGCCTTAATAAATACATCAGCGAAAGCGGCATGTGTTCACGCCGGGAAGCGGATCGTTACATTGAACAGGGCAATGTCTACATCAATGGCAAGCGCGCCAGCGTGGGCGACCAAGTATCACCCGGCGACACGGTAAGAGTTAATGGCCAAGTGATTGAGCCTCGGGCGGAAGAAGATCTGGTATTCATCGCTCTCAATAAGCCGGTGGGGATCGTCAGCACAACCGATGATGCGGAAAAACACAACATCCAGCGCTTTGTTGGTCACAGTACGCGCATTTTTCCAATCGGACGCCTCGACAAAGATTCACAGGGGCTGATTTTCATGACCAGCAACGGGGATCTGGTTAACAAAATCCTCCGCGCCGGCAACAATCACGAAAAAGAGTATGTAGTCACCGTTGATAAACCCATCACCGCGGCGTTCATAAAAGGCATGTCCGGAGGTGTACCCATCCTCGGCACTATGACCAAAAAGTGCAAAGTGGTTCAAGAAAGCCGTTTTGTATTTCGCATCATACTGGTGCAGGGGCTGAACCGGCAGATTCGAAGAATGAGTGAACATTTCGGGTTTGAAGTAACCCGGCTTGAACGTGTTCGTATTATGAACGTCAATCTCAAGGGGTTGGCAGTGGGTCAGTGGCGGGATCTTACAGAGAAAGAACTGGCGGGCCTATACGATGCCATACGGGATTCTTCGTCTGATGGCGCGCCAGCCAAGCCCGCCGCCAGGAAAAAGGCGACTGGCAAACCCAAGGGTTCCCCGCGCCCGCCTGCACCCGGGCCAAAAACTGGCCAGCGGGATAGCAATACAGGCAGAAAAAAAACCGGGCCTTCGAACACAAGGCCCTCTGCAGGAAAAAAACCTGTGTCGTCAAAGCGCCCCAAAGCCGGAAAGCCACGGCAGCGCAGTGTTAAGCGATGATCGCCAAGCACGAAATGGCGGCTGCATCAGCGAAGATTTAACCAAATCAATGCCAGGACAGCCATTGTCAGCAAAAACCAGCGGGCATAAGAGTCCGGCTTACCCTCAACGGTTTCCGTGGCAGGAACGGCCTGACCATTTGCCTCATACTCTGCAATCACCTGCCGGGCCGGATAAAGATCCTCATCATCTACATGCACATTGCTAAAACCCGCTGCACCAATCTCACCCATTGCACCCTGCAGATAAAGCCCGCCCACATGGGTTTTAATGCCGCTGGCGTTCAGTAACCCGGCAACGATATGCGCTTCTGTGATGTCCTTGGCACGATAGGCTATTTGCATCGCCCTTCTCCTTCTGTGAAATTTGGGGGCATCAACCGCAAAAATCTGCGATGCTTTATACTCAAAGCATAGTGTGCCCGGCCCATCCGGGCCAACTCTCAGGATACGGGCTACTCATGTTCTGGATTATCGCCACTGTCGTTCTGTTTATTGTTGCACTGACCTTTCTTCTTTTCCGCATAGAGGACCTTTCCCACCTGGACAAGGAAACCTATTCAGTAAGGGCAACAAGCCCCAGTGCAGAGAACCAGAATGTTTTGGAGCGATTGAAGGAGATGCGCAGAGCTGGTATCGGGCTTCGCGGCAAAGCAAGACTCATGGCACTTCGTAAACATCTGGACAGCCTGAGTGATGGCCTTGAACTTACATCAGAATTTCGGCGATGCGATAACCCTCGCGGCGAATGGGTGATCGCGCCGGGTTGTGATACCCGCAGGCGCATTCTCTACATCCATGGCGGTGCATGGGCAGCCGGGAGCTCCCGAAGCCACAGGGCCATTACCAATCGGCTGTCCCACATAGCCAATGCAGCCGTCTTTGCCGTGGATTACCGCCTGATGCCAGAGCATCGTTTTATGGATGGTGTGCGTGATTGTCGTGAAGCCTACACCTGGCTGGTCGATAACGGCCCGGAGGGTGCTGGGGAGGCATCATTCATTCTGGTGGCGGGAGACTCTGCGGGTGGCAGCCATACACTTGGCCTGCTGGCCTGGATTCGTGACAGCGGCCTGCGCCAGGCAAACGGCGCCGTGGCGTTTTCACCGTCCACAGATCTCACTCTTTCAGCACCGAGCAACCGTAACAATATCTCTACAGATCCTATGCTGGGGCCTGTTTTTGGCGGTCTGTCGAAGATTCCAAAGCCGGTTATCTGGTGGGCAACACTGGCGGCTTTCCGTATTTCACCAACCAGTCCTGTTGCATCACCCCTGCTGGGTAATCTTGCTGATTTGCCCCCTATACTGATCCAGGCCAGTACGTCCGAGATGCTACTGGACAACGCCCGGCGATACGCCGCCAAAGCAAACGCTGCAGGCTCACAGGTGGAACTGCACACCTGGTCGGACATGGTTCACGTATGGCAGATTTTTACACCCGTGCTACCAGAGGCTGAAGAGGCCTTTGCAGACGTAGAGGCCTTTATCAAGAAGATTGAAGCCGTCAACCGCGAATCAGAGATGACTCACACCTGAACCTTGCCGCGCAGTGCTTTGGTTTTGCCTTTTTGAGTTTTTTTATCCACTCGTTTGCGCTGGGCAGATTTGGATGGCCGGGTAGCACGGCGCACTTTCTGTACCTTGACTGCCTCCTGAATCAGCTCTTTCAGGCGCTCAAGCGCATCTTCCTTATTCAGCTCCAGTGTACGAAACGACTGGGCTTTAATAATGATCACACCTTCCTTGCTGATGCGCTGGTCCTGCAGCGCCATGAGGCGCTCCTTGTAAAACGGCGGCAGTGCAGAGTTTGGCACATCAAAGCGCAGGTGCACCGCCGAGGCCACTTTATTTACATTCTGCCCACCGGGACCCTGAGACCGAATCTGGGTAATCTCAATTTCCCATTCAGCAATTTCGACAGCATTTGATAGTTTCAACATGCCGCAAGGATACCAAATCGTGCAAACCGTAACCTGACATAACTGCAGTTCGGTAATAAAGTAGGTTCAAAGAACGATTGCTCAGGTATTTGTATGTCTCAGGTTTTCAGGTTTGGCTTTATTATTTTTCTTTCCTCCCTGTTTCTCGGTGGTTGCGCCAGCAACCAGGCTCTGCAATCCGGCAATGCTTCAGCACAATACTCATCACCCGAGTTCATACCGGGTAATGCGAAAGCTGAAAAGCTGTGGCAAGCCTTCGAACGCTACCAGGGAGCGCCGTATCAATACGGCGGCACCACTGCGCAAGGGTTCGACTGTTCAGGTTTTATAACAACGGCCTATCGTGAGAGTTTGGGGCAAACCCTGCCGCGCACAACCTCGAAAATGCTGAGCTATGGCGATGTCGTTCATCCGGGAGACGTTGAACCTGGTGATATCGTGTTCTTCAGAATCGCGGGGAAAGACCAGCACGCTGGCATTTATATGGGCGATAACCGCTTCATCCATGCATCAACGTCGTCCGGCGTCATCATGTCGAATCTGAATGGGTATTACTGGAAAGATCGCTTCTCAGGCGCTCGGCGGTTTGACTAGGACTTCCTGATTATGGCTCCAGGCTGCCATTGAGAGCCAGTTGAAGAGCAATGGCAGCCATCATCACACCAATAACGCCATCAATAACTCGCCAAACCAGTGGGCGAGACAGGACAGGCGCCATTGCTGACCCACCCCAAGCCAACAAGCCGAACCAAAGAACAGACGCACTGCTGGCGCCCGCTAAAAAAGCGGCTGCGCTTGGCTGCTGGGCACCCACTGCGGGCACTAACAGTAAAGTATCAAGATATACATGAGGGTTAAGCAGGGTAACCGCCAGGGTGGTGAGCAACACGCCTTTCACACTTCGGCGCGAAACCTCTCTGGCCTCAAGCGTTGCCCTGCCCCGACTGGCGCGAACAAAGGCTTGTACCGCAAGCCAGCCAAGAAAAACCACGCCAAACCAGCGCAGAACCTCCAGCGCCTGAGGCATGGCCATTAAGGCAGCACTAACTCCGAACATACCAAGGGTGAAAAGGGTGATATCTGCGGTCATGCACACACCGGCCGCCCACCAGTGGTGCTCTCGCCGGATAGCCTGACTTAGCACATAGGCATTCTGTGCACCGATCGCAACAATAAGCCCGCCACCGACTATTAAGCCCGTAAAATAACTTTCAACCACAGGTTTTCACTCCAAATTTTATGCCGCAAGAATAGCCGCTTCTCCGTATACTTGAAATTCATATTCATAATGCTGCATTAATTTCTCTTATGATCGATTACAAATTACTGGAAGCCCTCGCAACGGTTATCGAAACAGGCGGTTTTGAACGGGCAGGTGTCGTGCTTGGCCTGAGCCAGTCCGCTATTTCACAGCGCATCCGAACTCTGGAGATCCGGATCGGACAACCGGTTCTATTACGCAGCCCTGTTCCAAGAGCCACGCCTGCCGGGCAGCGGCTGCTAAATCACGTTCAGCAGGTTCAACTACTTGAAAGGGATCTGGCAAAATCCCTTCCATCGCTTCCCGAACCGACAGCTCGATTACGCATCGCCCTGAATGCTGACAGCCTCGCAACCTGGTGGGCCAGCGCCATCGGCGAATTCTGTCGGGACGAAGCATTGTTGCTGGATATGGTCATTGAAGATCAGGACATAGCACTGCGCCGCATGCGTGAAGGTGATGTGGTCGCATGCCTGTGCAGCAATTCACAACCCGTACCCGGGGCTCGCTGCGTTCCGCTTGGCAAAATGTCCTATCTGCCTCTGGCAACACCTTCATATAAAGCACAGCATTTCAGTCAGGGCTTTAATGAGCAGAGCCTTCAATCAGCACCGGCAATTGTATTCGGGCCAAACGATCAGCTACAGCATCGGTTTTTGGCTCAGAGTGGCTACCATGGCGCCTTCCCCTATCATTTATGCCCGTCTTCAGAAGGTTTTGTGAAACTGGCTCTGGCAGGCATGGGTTACGGCATGATTCCGGAGATTCAGGCAAAGCCTGACATCGAGGCAGGGCGCCTTATCAGTATTGCTCCCGGTCAATCACTGGAAGTAACCTTGTACTGGCACTTCTGGCGTCATAGCGGGGGTGTTATCGAGCGGCTGACGGCAGCATTGAAAGCGGCACGCTCTTAATCTCTCGAGTGCAGGCTTATGCCAAACCACTCAGGAAACCGAAGCAGACAGAACAGCGCTACCATGTCGTAAACGCCGTGCCAGATCATAACCAAAAGGATGCTGTCCGTCATCGCATAAGCCAGGCCCAAAACCAGCCCAAGGACGGTAGCCACAATAAAGTAAGTGAAGGATATGTAGTGGACCAGGCCAAAGAGTACTGACGCTATCAGCACGGCAGGTATAGCGCCTGCGCTTGTGGCGAGCCAGCCTTGCAAGGCTCCCCTGAACAAGAGTTCCTCCCCCACCCCGGCAAACACCGAAAGCAGAAACAGAACGAACCATGAATACCCTGACGCAAACCGGTGCAAGCCGTGCATTTGGCGTTCGAAATTGCCCGGGAACAGACCTGGAATCTGACTGACCAGCAACAATGCGCCGTAGGTGCAAAGCGCACCCAGTACTCCATAAAATACGCTTGGCAGAATCCCGGTACCAAACGTCTGAATCGGGATATCGGCGACCAGAATCACCAACAACCCAGCAACCCCTATCCCACCCTGAAACATCAGGGCGGAAACAGGAGAAACTTTCGCGCGATTGTGTTTCGTCACCGCCGATTACTTTTCAAAAAGCCCCTTCACCGGGAACAGGTCATCGTATTGTGGCGCCTGCTTCTGGGCCTTAGCCTGGAAGGTTTTCATCATATCGGTGGGTCTGAACATTCCTGCCTGCCAGGTTGCCATGTACTTCAGGCTATCAGCGACCGTATGGTCACGGCTGTAGTTCAGCATTTCTTTACAGCCGGTAACCGCCAGCGGTGAATTAGCCGCAATTTGAGAAGCAATATCCATAACGCCTGCAATCAGTGCGTCCTGATCAGTGAAAACAGCATTCACAAACCCCAGCCCTTTGGCTTCCTGCGCGGTAAACTTGCGACCGGTGTAGGCCAGTTCACGCACAACGCCTTCCGGCATCAATTTGGGCAACCGCTGCAGAGTGCCCACATCGGCGGTCATCCCCAGTTCGGTTTCCTTGATAGTGAAATATGCATCTTCCGTGCAGTAACGGCTATCTGCCGCACATACCAAATCCAGAGCACCACCAATACAGCCTCCATGAATAGCGGCAAGCACTGGTAAACGAACATTTTCCAGCGACGTGAGAGTATCCTGAAGCTGCATAACAACCCGGCGCAGATTCTCTGCCATTCGGCCAGGATCACCGCTCATAGGCACTGCCTTGGAGTCTGTAAAAACACCAAGATCCATGCCGGCTGAAAAGTGCTTCCCCGTGGACGACACTACAATTACCCGGGCATCAGTGTTCGCTTCGATGTCCTGCATGCACTTGGGCAGTTCGAGCCAAAAGGCCTTGTTCATGGAGTTCAGTGCTTCGGGGCGACTGAACTGCACATGGGCAATCTTGTTTTCGACACTTACAGAAAAACTTTCGTAGGTAGATAGCTCAGACAAGGCGGAAACTCCTTTGTTAATTAATTGATATTTCAAATTGCTGAGGCAAACATACCTCATGTTGCTGAAAATGTCGGGTTTATGCGTACAAGAAAGTCCTTTGCTTTTCATCGACCAGCAGGTACAGTGGCCCTCGTTGGAAAGATTTAGCAAAGCACTTCATCAATATGACGCATTCCAGTAGTTGTACGTCCTGTTTTTGATCACGCCCGTTGTTTGTTTCCGCATACCGCTGACCAGCCATCAAAATGATGATCTGGCGGCACTTTAAAAGATTGAAATCAGGATTATATTATGTCTACTGTTACCGGTACTGTTAAGTTTTTCAACGAAGCAAAAGGTTTTGGCTTTATCACTCGTGAAGGCGGCCCCGACGTATTTGTTCACTACAGCGCTATTCAGGGCGGCGGCTTCAAGACTCTGGCTGAAGGCCAGCAAGTTGACTTCACCGTGACTCAGGGCCAGAAAGGTCCTCAGGCTGAGAACGTTGTTGCTGTTTAATTAACAGTCAGCGTTAAAAAAAGGCGGCTTCGGCTGCCTTTTTTGTTGCCCGATTTTTTTTACCGCTGCAGCTCTCCCTCCTGCTCTACACGATTTCGTCCTCCAGCCTTGCCGCGATATAACGCCCGATCTGCACGGCTTATCACAGATGCCAGATCGTCATTTGCACAGACCTCGCTCACACCAACGCTGATAGTTACATCAATCGACTCACCTGTAGCCTGCTTCCAGTCATTACTGCGGAGTGCAACTCTGATCCTCTCGGCACTAGCCAGTGCACTTTCAATTTTGGTATCCGGAAGAATAACCAGAAATTCCTCGCCTCCCCAGCGTGCAGCAATATCCTGGACTCTCAGCTGTGCCGGGATTAACCGCCCGATTTCAGTCAGAATCGCGTCACCCGTCCCATGGCCAAACTGATCGTTGAATGACTTGAAGTGATCCACATCAAGCAGCATGAATGCGACAGGGTGCCCCACCCTGCGAAAGCGTGCGATTTCATTTTCAGCCAGGTCGCTTCCATGGCGACGATTTAAAAGCCCAGTTAGCGAATCAACCGTGGCCAGCCTCTGGAGTTTGCGCTGTGCTGAAACCACCATCCTCATATAAAAGAATGACAGGTAAGCAAACATCGCAAATACAACACTAAGATTGAACAAGTGAACGCCGAGCAAAGCGCCTGAAGGTATTGGCTGGAAGGGCTCCATGAACCACATAAGAATATCGAGCCCTATGTAGTAACCCCACAACACGACTATCAAGGAAATAATAGTACCCGGGCGCACCGAGCTGATACACACGGTAGGGATAAACATTAGCAAATAGTAGTGAAAGCCACTCTCCCATCCGATCATCAGGGTTCCAAGTGCGGAGTGGATAATGACCTCTGACCAGATAAGCGCAATCGCAAGGCGGTTCTGCCTGCGATTGATCGCATAATACGCAGCCGTATACATAGCCACGCTGGCAACGTTTATCCACGCCAGGATAGGTGACCCGAGAAAAAGAAACAGGAAGAAAAAAGATATATCGATGGTCGCGGCAAGCTGACATACCCGGCGTGTAACTCGCCAGAACTTCACCCCTCGCTCACGCCGCGATGCGGACGTGACAGCACCACTGTGGTCAGCCATAAACTGCAAAATCCCTAACTATTAAACAATCTGTCCGGCCCCAGATTTTGCCGTTAAAGCTGCAGCAAGCGCACTCAAAGCTTTGAGCCTGGCTATGACCTTGTAGCCCATGACTTTAGCACATAAATGAATCCCCACTCAGTTTTTTGGATGTGCGTCTAAGCAGCCTCTTCAGCAGGCTGCCTCCGTAAAAACATGCATTGACACTTTCGCAAACTCGCCATAACATCCATACAAAATGAATCTTATTGTTCACCCAGCAGGAAACATCAAATGACACAACTATTTAAAGAAGTGACCAGCTCAAACGAAGGCGCCAAAGCGAGCGCAGATCAACCCACAGACGGTGCCGTTCAACAAACTGCTAACGCAGCCGAAAGCACAGAGAAAAACACAGAAAAGAAAGGCAAGCACGGGGATCCGGGCGTTTGCTGCGGTGGCTGCTCGTAAGCGCGCAGCAAATAGAATTGGCACCGGTGGCGCTTCTACTGCATCTGCTATTTGCAGGAAACGCCACCGGGGTTCTCACGGGAAAAGGCTCAATGCTCCATTCCGTGCCCTGAATGATCCATTTCCACCTCTTTAGTGTCAGCGTCGAGCGACTGCACACTTAGCTCTACATTAACTGCTTCTGCGCCTTCAAATTCCAGCGTCAGAGGAATGCTCTCCCCTTCCTTGATAGGCTCCGCCAGCTTTTCCAGCATCAGGTGATAGCTGAGGGGCTTGAGTTCTACTACACCACCTGCTGAGATGGCCAGCCCCCCCTTAACCGACTGCATACGCATAACACCATCCACCATGACTGTTTCATGAATTGAAACATGTTCAGCTTTGGGTGTAGTTGCACCAACCAAGGTCACAGTCTTATCACTGTGATTTTTAATAACCAGATAACCCACACCCATAGGCGTGCCCGGCGGCGTTGGCCGGCTCCATGGATGTCCTATTTCAATATCTCCCACAGAATATTCATGGGCCATGGCAACACTGGCAAAAACCGAGGTAAGAGATGCGCTAATGGCAAACAGCAAAATGTTTAGTTTTTTCATGAACTCTCGCGTCGCTACTATTGATCTGGAAATGACTAATGTCAGAAGTGAAGATGACAATGTCCACAGTGTTGCTTTCAGCTCAACCCGACGCAAGAATTAAGGTGCGTCGAATGGTCGCAGCGAGCGAGATTAAACCCGGCTTCAGGTATCAAGCTTTCTTGACAAACTCGGATTTCAGCTTCATGGCGCCAATACCATCAATTTTACAATCGATATCGTGATCCCCTTCAACAAGACGAATACTCTTCACCTTGGTGCCCACTTTTACGACTGAGCTGGACCCCTTAACCTTCAGATCCTTGATGACGGTCACCGCGTCACCATCCTGAAGTTCATTACCGTGAGCATCACGTACTACTTTACCTTCTGCTGCAGCTGCCGATTCGGCCTCTGTCCACTCATGGGCGCACTCAGGGCACACGAACTGAATGCCATCTTCATAGGTGTATTCAGAAGCACACTGGGGGCAAGGAGGAAGTTGAGACATTGGATTTTCCTGTTAGTTGAATTTACGGGGATTATACCACCTGGAACATTTCTGTTCTGGCGGTGTAAATTGGCGCCCACTTCCACACCTGTTGCCACAACAGGTAAACTCCTCTTCATCATTCAACCGCTAAAAAACCGCTTAAAGGAATACGCCATGGCAATCTGGGTCGACGCCGACGCCTGCCCCGTACCCATTCGGGAAATACTCTGCCGCGCGGCCACCCGCTGGCAGGTTCAGACAACGTTTATTGCCAACCATATGATCAACCTGCCGCCCAGCCCTTACATCAAAGCCAGGCAGGTAATGCAGGGTTTCGATGTGGCGGATAACGAGATTATGGATCAGCTCAGCGCTGGTGACCTGGTGATTACCCAGGACATCCCGTTAGCGGCTGAAGCTATTGAGAAGGGTGCGGATGTGTTTAACCCAAGAGGCCAGGCCTTCACCAAGGAAAACATCCGCCAGCGCCTGGCTATGCGGAACTTCATGGAAGAGATGCGTAATGCCGGACAGGTTACCGGGGGTGCGGCACCATTCAATCAGACTGACCGAAAAGAGTTCGCTGACAAACTGGACAGCTGGTTACAGCGCAACCGCAAGCCCGATAACAACTAACGCCGCAAAAAGGCCAGCACCCGCCGCAATTTTTAGCCCTTCCATCATTTCCTGTTCTGCCGTCATGGCTGTATCTCCCTGTGCTTATGGTGTAAACAGATTCTGTGAAGATTATTTGTGCTGTATGAACAAGCACAAAAATATCTTAATGATATTGATTATCATTTGCAATGCTTAAAGGACGACTCATGCGCCTTATTCAATTCTTGATGCCGTTGAGCGGCATGCTACTTCTAAGCATCCCCTTCGCTATAGCAGCCCAGACATTTAGCAGCCATAACACGCGCTTCAGCCTGGAAACCGTTGCTGGTGGGCTCGAACACCCTTGGAGCCTGGCCTTTCTCCCCGACGGATCCATGCTTGTTACGGAGAGAGCGGGCCGCCTGCGAGTCATCAAGAGCGGAAGGCTTCTGCCCCAAGCCATTGAGGGGCTTCCATCACTCGCTGTGTCTGGCCAGGGCGGATTGCTAGATGTGGTTCTGCACCCGGAGTTTGCAGACAACAAAACACTCTTCCTCAGCTATGCACATCGCTCCAGCCAGGGAATGACTACTCGCGTAGCCCGCGGGATTTTTGAAGGAGAGCGCCTGAAAGATGTCAGCACCATCTTCGAAGCGCTCCCTCGCTCCAATACGTCCCGCCACTTTGGTGGGCGCATGGCATTCGACGCATCCGGCTACCTCTACATATCCGTTGGTGACCGCGGTGAGATGGATCGCGCTCAGGACACCCGGGACGATGCCGGCGGCGTTCATCGCATTACACTGAATGGCGAACCGGCTCCCGGCAACCCGGGGCTTGATGACCCAAGCATAAATGATACTTTTTTCACCTGGGGAAACCGCAATATTCAGGGCATGACCCTGCATCCTGAGACCGGAGAGCTCTGGACTCACGAGCACGGCCCGCGCGGTGGCGATGAAATAAACATTCTGAGCTCCGGCACCAATTACGGCTGGCCTGAAATCACCTATGGCATTGGCTACTCCGGGCTTCCGATAACCTTGCATACTGAAAAAGAAGGCATGGCTCAGCCCCTGCACTACTGGGACCCATCCATTGCGCCCTCAGGCATGGCGTTTTACACCGGCTCTGAATTCCCCCAATGGCAAGGTAGCCTGTTCGTAGGCGCACTCAAGCTGCGCAAACTGGTACGACTGGAAATCGAAAATGGGCAAGTAATGGAGGAAGAAGATTTGCTCACCAGCCTGAACGAACGTATTCGCGACGTTCGAACAGGGCCAGATGGCAGTCTTTGGTTACTGACAGATTCGTCAAAAGGGAAAGTCTACCGGGTGGTGCCTGCTCAGTGAGGGTCGCCGGTGCGTTCGGTTTTCTCAAACTGGGGCAGCGCATCGGTAATTTCAAACCAACCCGACTTCGAGCCTGTGTAGACATGCTGCACCCGCCCCTTTTCTATGGGTTCATTGATAGCGCCCACTCGCAGTCGAAGAATGCCCGGAATTGCATCTACGCGACTGTACAAATGGCTGCCACAACGGCTGCAAAACGCCCGATATTTTCCGGGACGTGACTCGTATTCAGTGAGTTGTGCTTCTCCGGACAAAAACCGGAAGCGCACTTTCTGTAGCGGGGAGCTGGCCGAAAACGCACTGCCATGGGCCCGCCGGCATTGACTGCAATGGCACAGGGACAGCGGCCCCAAAGGGCCGTCGTATTCAAACGTAACATCACCACACAGACACTGGCCGGTATACATAGGCATCCTGACAATCGTTTCATGAGCACATTAATGGATGATTATAATACCTGCCTTACAGCCCATGAAACAGAGTTGCCGTACAGAGATCCCCACTGGAGCTGCTATCCATACTGCGTTTGCAGATAGGCCAGTATGCGAGCAGATTCAAACAGCCCTTCCCCGGTATTCGGATCTTCAAGGTAAGGTACCTGTACCCGGCCGTGAGCCTTGAAAAAGGCATCTCTCTTACCACCCGGAATTGGTGTGTATGGCCCTGGCTTGATTCGCTGTGCTGCCGGACCTATTTCCGTCCAGTGCTCTTTGCCGAGATTATGCAGAGTGTAGGGAACTTCCAGCTCACACAACTTCTCTCGCACCAGCCGGGAGAAGGGACTGCCCTCAAAACTCCACAAATGCAGCGGTTGCTCCGGCTGGTTTCCTGCACTGGCACGCAGGCCTCGCATGGCGCTGGCAACAGACGCCATCGACCCCAGAATCGGCTGCCAGACTCGTTCACGGTAGTAGCCGGGAACCTTACAACCAGCATATTGCCGAAACAGGTACTCGATGATGGCTTCCGATTCATACATTACAGCACCGGTGTTCTGGTCAACCAGCAAAGGGAACTGCTGCTTCCCACCGGTCGCTTCTGCATGCTTGCGGAATACGCGGCCACCTTTGGGACAAGGCCGAATTTCCACATCAAGATTGAGGGCTGTCAGTGCTTCGCGAACTCGCCGGCAGTATGGGCATCCCTCCATGTCGTAAAGTATCAGGGGCTGCTCGGGCTGAGGTACCGCTTTTACTACGAGGCACCCACGCCAGGCTGTCAGCGAGGAGGTACCCACGGAACCCAGCACCTTTGCATGGTGAGTCAGCACATTAGCCATAATTGAATCCTTTTGTTGAAAGCACCGTTATTATCATCAGATATCCCGTTTTTTCATTGGCCAACAATACCACCGGATACTGGCCGCAACGCAACTTACACCCTGTGACAAACCCCAATACAAACAAGCTGTCTACTGGCATTTTTTAACGTCATGTAGAGGTTTTCTGCATAGTACATTTACCAAAGATGGGCTATTGTTTAATCAGCGAACCTCTCCGCACATTTTATCGCGTGGCCATTAGGATGATTTTGGGTATGCCGCAAACAAACAGCGCAGGAACAGCCACTCGCCGGCCAAAGCGCCCTGCCTTGGTTCTGGCCGCGGCGCTTGCTTTGACTCCAGTCTTGGCAAACCTGCCATCAGCACTGGCTGCCGACAGTGGCGATGCCAACTACAGCGACAACCGTCTGTGGGCCAGCCAGATGAGGGATTTCGCCATGAAATCCCTCAACAGTGACGAAGCCCTGAGCATGGCCGCAATTCCCTTGAACGGCCCCGGGCTTGATCAAAACATTAACGCCGACGTGCCCATGAGCCCGGGCTCTATCATGAAGGTGATCACAACCTACGCTGCCCTGGAGATCCTTGGCCCCACGCACCACTGGGATACGGATTTTCTGACTGACGGGCAGATGGTTGGCGATACTCTCGCGGGCAATCTCTACGTGCGCTTTGGAGGTGATCCCAAACTCACCTTTGAACGACTCTGGACAGCCCTGCGGGAACTCCGCGATATGGGGATTAACCGCATTGATGGCAACCTGATATTGGATGGCAGCTATTTTAAAATTGACGGCGGCTTCCCTGCCTTTATAGACAATGGTGACAATCCGCACGCGCCGTTTTTGGTTGAGCCTTCTGCTTACCTGACCAACCTCAACCTAATACACTTCCAGATTCGGGCTGACGAGCGTGGCACTCAAGCCTGGAGCACACCCGCTCTTGGCGAAGTTGTTATCGACAACAGGGTAACAGCAGTAGCCGAAGGGCCCTGCCCATCACGTCGCAGTTTCGATTGGGAACCGATGGCCCAGGCAGGCGGAAAGGTAACTGTGCGGGTAACGGGAGAACTGCCACAAGGATGTCGCACCACAACTTATCTGTCGTTGCTTCCCCATGAGCAATACAGTGCTTCGATGATCCGCAGCCTCTTTTCGGAAATGGGCATCATCGTAACTGGCGGAAGCCAGACAGGGCTAACTCCGGAAACTGCGCGGCTGGTTATGAAAACCACATCGCCAGATCTGGTTACCATGGTGCGGGACATCAATAAGTGGAGCAGCAACGTGATGGCTCGGCAACTGCTGCTGACCATAGGCGCTCAAAACCGGCTGGATAGTGAAAACGACGACCGGGTTGCCGGCATTCGCGTTATTTATGACTGGCTGGGAAAGAAGGGCATAGATACCACCGGAATGGTAATCGATAACGGTGCAGGGCTTACTCGCCATGGCAGAATTACTGCCAGACAAGGCGCCAAAATTCTCCAGCACGCTTGGAACAGCCCCTACTCTTCAGACCTTATGGCCTCCATGCCGATTATTGCTATGGACGGAACCATGGCTCGCCGCCTTCGTAATACTGGCATGGATGGCGAAGGCCGCATTAAAACCGGCTATCTGGAAAACGTGAGGTCCATTGCTGGCTTTACACGGGATGAGAACAATACAACCTGGGCTGTTGTGGGCATGGTGAATAATGATCCGGCCTGGAATGGCCAAGCCGTTCTTGACCGGATTCTTTACTCTCTGCATTACCGGCCGCCTGTTGGAACGGCTCTATCACAAGCCTCTCCCGAAACGTCTGCAACCACTATTCAGTAAAAAAGACCCCGGAGATCCGGGGCCTTGGCTTTTGCTGAAACTGCGGCGCGCCCTATCAGGGTTGTGGCACCACAAAATTATCAAACAGGATCAGTCCGAGCTGGTTGAGTGGAGCCTGCTCCCCAGGATCGGCATCCCGGGCAACCGCCGTGTAAACATCGCCCGCATTCAACTCGACGCCCTCAGCACTAATCGCCACGGTACCCGTGCCGGTCGGAGTAATGTAGACGTTGTAAGTTCCGTCTGCCACGGCAAGATAATCTGTCACGGCCTTGAAGGGCACGTTTGACAGAGCTGGGGCAAAGTTACCAATGCCGCTCTGAGTCCCGGGTACCAGGTAAATATCGACGTTACCTGCCTGAGTAGAAGCATGAATGATTCTCAAAGAAGCCTGGGTCGCAATGCTGCGCACCTGATCTTCAACTACCAGAGCCTCAATACCAGCCAGTTGACCAACTGCCAGCGCCGTGTAGCCCTGACCATTAACAAGTGGCAGCGTCTCATCAATCACGACCAGCCCACCACCGAGGCCAGTTCCAGCGGCCGCAACCTGAATGCGAGCATCCCCGGCTGGCAAGGCAGCATAACCATCCAGGAAGGCGAACGGAGCAACACTGCCAAATGCAATGTCTGCCAATGGAGTTGATTGTCCATCAACATACACGTCAACGTTTGGCGCATCAGAGGAAGCATGAACAACGCGCACACCGGCTGCCTGGTCTGTGTCGTAGATTTCTGCGACATCACCACCGTTCAACACAACGAGGCTAATCGGGCTGGCGTCACCATTGGCGCCGGTGTTATCAACAGCGCCAATCAATAGATTGGTGCCTGCCTGCAAAGACACTTTGCCACTATCAAAGACAACAGTGCCTGAACCCGCGGGGGTCACACGAATCTGGTAATCATTTGCCGGCAACTCCAGTGGTCCAATGCTCTCTTTGAAAGAAAAACTGAAGTTGGCTTCAGGAGGAAGTTCAGCACCGAAAGCAGTTACATACACGTCAACGGGTCCCGCAGCTGCTGCCTGAGCTGCCGGCGAAAGGTGGGCAACGCGCAAACGAACTGCATTGGCATCGGTGCGAGAACCATCATCCGCCAAGATTAACGCGTCAATATTGCCAACTTCACCAACTGCGATTACGTCGTAATCGAAGCCATCCTCAAGCGTAACGTCGGTAGGATCAATAACTGTTGTCGTGGAGCCGCCAGGGAGGATAGCCTCGACTGCCAGAGCATAGGTTCCCAACGTTGGAGAAATCACAGCCGCCTGTTTGAATTCAGCGCCGGAAATAGCCGGGCTCCCGTCCACAAGTACGTTCACCGCCGGCGCATCGGAAACCGCATGCACCGCCCTGACTTTTGAGGTAGGTTGTTGTGTTACAGAGTCATTGTCATTATCACTGCAGCCCACCAGCATCGCGCTGGCAGCCAAGGCCATCGTCAGTGCAACTTTTGTTTTCATTGCCTCTTGCCCTCTATTCCAAAGTTAAAAACCAGGATCAAGTAGTTTAAACATGCACAAGTTCAGTAACTCACATGCACGTAAAACAACCTACGGGAGGGCAATAAAAACAGATTACGGAATTTTACATTTCAGTTTACAGATGTGTGCTCATTCTCATTGCCGGGTCGCCCCAGCGTCATTTCAGTGAGTTTCACCGCAACCGGTGCAATAAAGGTTACCAGCGGGAAGGCAACTGCCCATGCCACCAGAAAAGCCGGCATCCAGCGATACATAAATGCGCTATCCATACCTGTGTTGATAAATGTAATCACTCCAGACATCAACAAAGACATCATTCCCGACATATAAAACCCAAATACCAACTGGCGCAGGCGGGCGGGTTTAATTCGGCTCATGGGCACTCCTGATTAAATTAAAGGTCTTCGAATGGCCACATCTAAAAGCCTTCGGATACCGTAGACTGTCAAGGCATAAGCGCGAGATTATAATGAGCTTGCAACCTTTTATCGATAGGCTCATACCGAGCAAGGCACCCTATGGATCAGTCTAGAGTTAGCAACGTTCGAACGGCAGCAGTTCTTTTGGCCACAATTCTTGTCATCACAGGGTGCAGCTCAACCCGGCTTGCCTATCGTTACGCTGACTGGGGCATTGTGTGGTGGGTTGAGGATTTCATCACCCTCACAAAGCCCCAAAAGCGGCAGTTGAATGCCGACATTGAAGAACTGAAACAATGGCACTGTAGCACCGAACTCCCGCGCTATCAGGCATGGTTACACAACCTCCGGAGTGAATTGGCAGAAGGCAAGCCAGGCCCGGCGGAAATAAGTAGTCATCAAAACCAGCTCCTTTCGCTTCTCCAGCCCTTGATGCACCAAATAACACCTGGCGCGGTGAACCTGCTTTCCAGTCTCAGTGATGAGCAAGTGCGTGAGCTGGCGAAAAACATGGCAGAAAACCAGCGAGAGTTGGAAGAGGAATTCCTGACTGGAGACGCGAAATCAATTGAACACGCACGAGCAGAACGCACGGAAGAGCGAGCTGAGCGCTGGCTGGGTAGCCTGAACCCGGTTCAGAAAGACATTATCAAGGTCTGGTCAGAAGACCGTGCCGGGCAGACTGAAATCTGGCTCGCAGGCCGTCGAAATTGGCAGGATACCCTGCTAAATGCTCTCGAATATCGCAGCCAGGCTGATTTTGAAGCAACGATTACTGAACTGATTAACAACCCAAAAGCGGGCCGGGGCGATGCCTATGCGCAAAGGATAGATGAAAGCATGGTAGCCATGAATTCGTTGATTCAGGAACTGCTGCTGGCAAGCCACGCCTCACAGCTTGATCACCTGAACCGGCGGATATCGGAGTTGGGCGGCGACTTCAAAGCGCTGACCTGCAAGCCAAGCCCCGAAGTCGCCTCACGCAATAGATAGCGGGCAATCAGACCGTCAGGTAACCGCCATCGGCATTAATGCAGGCGCCGGTGGTGTAGCTGGATGCACCCGATGCCAGATACAACACAGTGCCTGCCATCTCGTTGGGATCGGCCACACGCTTCATGGGAATGTGTGCCATAGCCTGCTTTTTAATAGCTTCGTTGGTAGTCAAGGCACTGGCAAACTTGGTGTCTGTGAGCCCCGGCAGCAAGGCATTCACACGAATATTCTGCTGGCCCAGTTCCATGGCAAAGGATTTGGTCATTGAGATAACTGCGGCCTTGGTCACCGAATAGATGCCCTGATAATGGCCCGGGTTCACACCGTTTACTGACGCCACGTTTATGATTGAACCACCGCCGTTCTTCTTCATCAGTTGCGCACCGCGAGCACACATAAAGAAGTAGCCGCGAATATTCACATCAATGGTTTTCTGGAAGGCACCCAGGTCTGTGTCCTCAACCGGGCCAAAATACGGGTTGGCTGCGGCGTTGTTTACCAGAATATCCAGCTTGCCGTGCTCTTTTTCGATATGAGCCCAGATCGCTTCTATCTGATCCATCTCACCAATGTGGCAAGCGTAGGCTTCAGCGCTACCACCCGCTTCACGAATGCTGCTGGCGACGGCTTCACAGCCATCAATCTTGCGGCTGGTCACAATCACGTGAGCGCCGTAATCCGCCAGCGTGCGGGCTATGCTCTCTCCGATACCACGGCTGGCACCAGTAATCAGGGCAATCTTTCCAGTCAGATCAAACAGGTCTTTCTTGCTCATTGGTTCACCTCAATTCGTTATCGGAAGGTCACCAGGGCGGGGTCTTCCGCTTCCAGGTGGCTGTAATTATTGAAAACAGACAGGCTGCGGCGGCCAGCGGAATAGAGCACACGGGTAACGCTGGTATTAGCAATGACTTCGTTCAGCCCTAATGTCCGTTCGTCGCTTAGGCTCAAAAGGTGCTGGCACATAACGGCAATAGGCCCGCCGGATGTAGACACCAGAACATCACCGCCGCCTGCGTATTCGATCATTTCATCAAAGGCCGAGAGAACCCGGGCTTTGAACTCCCCCCAGGTCTCATCGTATTCACTATCGAACTTGCCAGACGCCCAGCGGCGTACGGCTTCAACAAATGCCTTCTGGAAGGCCGCAGCGGGCTTCGGAGAAGCCGCAAGGTCCCTCGCCATCACCTGCCGATCACGCCACTGGGGTTTATAGGCGTTTACGATGGACTCATGATCAAACTCGTTAAATCCCAGCGCAACCTGCATATCCGGCAACTCCGCGCCGTACCCGGTGGCAATGGCTTCTACGGTTTCGCGATGCCGCTGCAAGTCGCCGCCAAAAATCGCCGCTGGTTCAAATTTATCGGCCATCCAGCGGCCAAGTACCTTGCCCTGCTCCCAGCCCTTTTTTGAAAGCTGATCGTAATTTTCTTTACCAAAGCTGGCCTGGCCATGGCGTACCAGGTACACCGTAGCCATTAGAGCGAGCTCTCTGCGATTAAACGCTTACAGCGCTTCTCCAGGCTATTGGCTGCGTGGCCGAATATGGCAAAACGCTTGTCGCTGGTTTGCCCGTGATAGAAGCGGTAATAAATCTGCTGCACGATCACCGCCAAACGGAACAACCCGTAGATCTCATAAAAATCGAAATTATCTGCCCGAAAGCCGGACTTCTCCATGTAGTAGTCAACCACTTCCTTGCGGGTAAGCATTCCGGGGCGATGCGTAGGTTGGCGACGAAGCATCTTGAAGGATTCATCGTCATCCGCCTCTATCCAGTAGGCGAGCGTATTGCCCAGATCCATCAGCGGGTCACCAATGGTGGCCATTTCCCAATCCAGCACACCGATCACTTCAAAGGGGTTGTCCGAGTTCAATACAACATTGTCGAAGCGGTAGTCGTTGTGAATCACAACCTGGGCCACATCGTTTGGCATTTTTTCGTTGAGCCAGGCCATCACTTCCTCAAAGTCGCTAACGTCGTCGGTGCGAGCCTTGCGGAATCGATCGCTCCAGCCGCCGATCTGGCGCTGCACATAACCCTCGCCCTTACCCAGAGAATCGAGGCCTGCGGCTTTAGCGTCAACGCGATGCAAGTCCACCATCTTGTCGATTACGCTCAGGCAAAGCTTGCGGGTGTCGGCTTCATCCATTTCAAGATCTTGGGGGAAATCCTGGCGCAGAATGATGCCTTTCAGGCGTTCCATCACGTAAAAATCGCAACCCAGCACATCATGATCGTCGCAAATGGCAATGATGTTGGGCACATAAGGGTACACAGGCTTCAGCGCCTGCATCACCCTTGCTTCACGCAGCATGTCGTGGGCGGATTTCGCAATTTTGCCGAAGGGCGGGCGACGCAAAACAAAGGAACGGTCGCCGTAGTCCACCTGATAGGTGAGGTTGGAAGCGCCACCGGGGTATTGGCGGATAACCGGCTCGCCGGTCAGGTCGGGAATGGCGCCTTTCATGAAGCGGTCTACTGCGGATAGATCCAGCTCTTCGCCTTCTCGGATATCTGCTGCCTGGTCAATCTGGGTCATTCATCACTCTCCTTTTGTTCCCGTGTGCTAATCAGGCTTTGGCCTTGTTGCCCATCTTCTTCATCCAGCGTTTGCTCTCTTCGTACATCAGCTTGTCGAACACTGCTGGTGCATAACGCTTGAGTATCCACAAGCGGCGCTCTTTCACGTGGGGCAGCACCCAGAAATTATGTTTCTTGACCGAGCGTACTATGTCGTCGGCAACCTGATCGGCAGTAATTGTGGAGCGCTTCATCAGCTTGTTCACGTTCTGCTGTATGCCGGGAATGTCTGAGCGCATGCTCTGCGTGAGGTTGGTCTGGAAGAACGCCGGGCATACACAGCTTACGTGTATGCCGTCGCCCCGCAGTTCCTGGCGCAGGGTTTCGGACAGTGCAATTACACTGGCCTTGGACACATTGTAGCTGTCCATCAGCGGCGCGAGCATGAGGCCGGCCATGGATGCGATATTCACGAAGGTTCCTGAGCCCTGCTTTTTGAACTGCGGCGTGAACGCCTTACAGCCGCGCACAACACCCAGTACGTTGATGTCGATAATCCATTCCCAGTCGGCCATGGTGGTGTCTTCAATGGAGCCGGCAGAGGCCACGCCAGCGTTGTTCACCACTACGTCTACTCCGCCCCACTTTTCGGTGAGATCGGCGCAGATTTTTTCGAGATCTGTCAGGCGCCGAACGTCGCACTCCACAAAGTAGCCTTGGCCACCGGCATTGTTAATTTCCTGCTCAACACCTACGCCCTGTTCGGGATTGATGTCACCGATGCAGACTTTGGCGCCTTCTCTGGCATAACGCAGTGCAATGGCTCGGCCAAGGCCGCTTGCGCCGCCTGTTACGAATACTCTTTGTGTCATGGGTTTGTCCGTTGTTTGTTATTGAAAACAATATCTAAGCATTGGAGTACGGCGGAGCCAACGGAGTGGCGGGTTGCTGAAACACGCTGTGAATACGTCCTTGTACGCTTGGCTCCGCACAGTTTCAGCAACCCGCCACTCCGCCGGCTCCTCTCATCATTTTCGCTGGCCGTCAGCTTTTGTATTTACGCAGCTCCAGCCTGGCAACTGTTGCACGATGCACTTCGTCCGGGCCATCTGCCAATCGCAATACACGAGCATAGGCAAATAATTGAGTCAACGGGAAGTCGTCATCGCTCACACCGGCGCCGCCGTGAATCTGGATCGCTTGATCCACGATGGTTTGGAGCATGTTTGGAATCAGCGCCTTGATCATGGCGACTTCCTGAATGGCACCTGCAATGCCTTTGGTGTCCAGAGCCCAAGCGCATTTCAGGGTCAGCAAACGGGCCTGTTCGATCGACATGCGGGCGTTAGCTATGATATCCGGGTTTCCGCCTAGCTTCGCTAGCGGGCGTCCAAAGGCTTCACGGCTCAGTGACCGCTTCACCAAAAGTTCCAGCGTACGTTCTGCGGCGCCAATTGCGCGCATACAGTGGTGCACTCGGCCAGGCCCGAGGCGGCCTTGGGCAATCTCGAAACCGCGGCCAGGGCCAGCAATGAAGGCGCTCTTGGGCAGCCGAACGTTTTCGAACAGCACTTGGCCGTGGCCGTAGGGCTCGTCGTATTCGCCGAATACAGGAAGCATACGTTCAATTTTCACGCCTGGCGCATCCAGGGGTACCAGAACCATGGAGTGGCGGCGGTGTTTGTGGGCATCGGGGTCAGACAGTCCCATAAAGATGGCCACTTTGCAGTCGGGGTGGCCAATGCCGGTGCTCCACCACTTGCGACCGTTCAGCACAACTTCATCGCCTTCCACTACGGCTGTTGCTTCCATCGTAGTGGCATCGGAGGAAGCCACGGCAGGTTCGGTCATGCAGAACGCGGAGCGGATTTCGCCGCTAAGCAAGCGTGGCAGCCATTCAGCTTTTTGCTCATCTGACCCATAGTGAATTAACACTTCCATGTTGCCGGTGTCGGGCGCATTGCAGTTGAAGATCTCAGGCGCAATAAAGCTGCGGCCGGTTTCTTCTGCAATCAGGGCGTAGTCGGAGTTGAGCAGGCCACAACCATGCTCCTCATCCGGGAAAAACATATTCCATAGGCCCTGTGCCTTTGCCTTTTCTTTCAATTCTTTGATGATTGGCAGTACAACCCAGCGATTGTCCAGAGACGCCAGTTCCTTATGGTACTGGGCTTCTACCGGGAGAATTTCTTCCGCCATAAACGCTTTTACACGCTCGAGATAATCCTGACCTTTCTCGGAGATACTGAAATCCATTGCCAAACCCTCTCAGAAATTGAACAACATCTATTAGATAGACCAGCAAACGGTGCGATGACTATAAGCACGATTAAACCAGTCTAGGGCTGCTCAAACTATTACGCGACTGAATTATTCTTATCGTTTACTATTAATGAAACTAATTCTTATAGAGATTAATGACTATGGCCGGGAATCGTCTGGATCTCAACCTGCTGCATGTGTTTGACACGATTTATCGGGAAGGCAGCCTTACCCGGGCGGCAAAGGCGTTACACCTTACCCAGCCCGCCGTTAGCCATTCGCTGTCCCGATTGCGCGACCATTTTGACGATCCGCTGTTCACCCGCCAGGGCAATCAAATGGTGCCTACACCTCTGGCCCGTCGCTTCCTGGAATCCATGAAGCCTGGGCTTACGCAGATTCAGGGAGCGGTGAATCAATTCCATGCGTTTGACCCGGCGAATCAGCGCAAAACCTATTCGTTGGGGCTGAGGGATGTACTGGAATCAACGTTTCTGCCACCGCTGATGCAACGATTAAACGCCTATCCGGAGTTGGAGATAGCCAGCAAACGGATTCCCCGGCGGGATATGGAAACGCAATTGGCTGCAGGCAAACTGGACTTCGCTGTGGATGTTTTGCTGCCGGTCAGCAACCAGACATCCCATGAACTTCTCAGGCAAGACAGGCTTGTGGTTCTGGCGCGGGAGGGTCATCCCCTGGCGGGAAACACGCTGGATATGGATGGGTACCTTTCTGCGCGCCACGTACTGGTTTCATCACGCGCAGAAGGGCCGGGAATTGAGGATTTTGAATTATCAAGGCTAGGGGTTCAGCGCAGCATCCGCCTGCGCTGTCAGCACTATTACGCCGCCTGCCGGGTGGTGGAGAAAACGGACCTGTTGCTGACTATGCCGGAAACCTACGCCCAGATTATTTCCGAGCGGGCAAACATCACCATAATGAACCCGCCAGCCGACCTGCCCTCAGTCGATGTGCACCTGTACTGGCACACAGCCTACGGCCAGGAGCCGGCGCTTATATGGTTTCGGGAGCAGCTCAAGGCGATTCAGTAAGCACCCACGGCAATCAGAAAGCCGAAAAAGCCGACTGCGGTAATGCCGAGGGAGGCCAACACTATACCGAATCCCCACCAAATGGCCGCGCCATCGGAGATGTCGACCCCGTGCCCACGCAGGGTGCGATAGAACGCCCAAGGCCCAAGGATAAACGCTCCAACTACGGCAAACACCAACCCAATGCTGATGCCGGCAAAGGTCCAGGTAGCGAGCTCGGTTGTGCGGTCTGAAAGGTTATCGATAACGCCGTGGCGCTGCAGAAACTTTTTGCAGAAAATCCATACCAGCGCAAAGAGCGCCGCCACAAATACCAGGCCGCCAATGACGGTAAGAAGTCGGTAAAGCAAAGCTGCCTTCCTGTAGTAAGTTGAAACGAAAAAAGCACGAATGCGCCAATTGCGGACACACTATAGCGCCGGGCTGCAGGTGGGTAAAAGGGGTTTATTTCCCACACCGGTGGCAACCCCGGCTTCCCTGACTAAACTGGGTTGGTTATCCATACGAGTCAATTTTAAAAGGAGTCTCCAAAATGGCCCAAACTACCCGCATTGCAGTAACACCGGGCGACGGTATTGGCCCGGAGGTTGTTGGGGAAGCCATACGCTGCCTGGAAACCCTGCGCACCAAGCACAACCTCAACCTAGAGTGGGATCAGTTCCCGTGGCCGTCGCACGCCTGGCACCAAGAGCATGGTGAATCCATGCCAGAGGATGCCCTCGCTCAACTCAAAGCTTATGACGCCATATTACTGGGTGCTCTGGGTGATCCCGGCCCCTTGAACGATCCCGATCGCTACCTTTTGACCGATAGCGTTTCATTGGCACCGCTGCTGGAAATGCGCAAAGGCTTTGATCAGTGGGTATGTGAGCGCCCAGCTCGCCTGCTGCCCGGTGCCCGCCAATATCTCGCTGATGAGCGCGCAAAAGACATAGATATGCTGGTGATTCGGGAGAATTCCGAGGGCGAGTACGTGAGTCAGGGCGGGCGCCTGCGCAAAGGCACCGAGGATGAGATTGCGACCCAAATGGAGGTGTTTACCCGCAAAGCCACCAATCGCATTATTCGCTATGGCTTTGAGCAGGCTCGTGCCAGAGCGGCGGATCGCTCAACCGAAGGACGCATTCGGGAGTTTCGCGCGCTCAATGGCAACACATGTGAAAGCCAGGTGTGCCTGATCACCAAACGTAATGCGCTGCGTTATTGGGGCGATATGTACACTGAAGCCTTCGAAGAAATCAGCAAGGAATACCCGGATGTGGCCACGCACCACGAACTGGTGGATGCAGCCTGCATGAAGTTTGTGCAAGTCCCCTGGGCGTTCGATGTGGTGGTTGCGAGCAACCTGCAGGGAGATATTCTTACAGACCTTGCGGCCGTATTATCCGGCGGTATGGGCGTTGCCCCTTCCTGCAACCTGAACCCCACCGACCCGGACATGCCTTCCATGTTTGAGCCAACCCATGGCAGCGCCCCAGACATCGCGGGTCAAGGCTTGGCAGATCCAACCGCCATGCTGTTTACTGCGGCACGTATGCTGGAGTGGTTTGGCCGGAAAGACCCGGTAATGGCGACCGCTGGCAAAGAGCTTTTTGGTGCAGTAGCGGCAGACCTGGCGGAAAATGCCGGCGCGCGACGGGGAACACAGGAAATCGGAGAGGCAATCTGCCAACGGCTGTCGGCCTGATCGATTGCTTAACCAGAGCCAGGAAGCAGTTTCTGGCTCTGGTCTGATAAAAGCCGCTTACTTGTCAGCCATTACAAACTCAAGACGCCCCGGCGCTACACGCACATCCATCGGCACCATTCCAAACATACGCTGGGCCATATTGGTTTCGTCCAGACGATATACCGGCATGGTTTCCAGCATCTGAGCCACCACACTCATCACGGTGTCGGTAACGGGCGCAAGGTCACCCTTGAAAAAGCCGGAATCTATGCTGCTTTCAAGTAACTTGATCCTGCGAATATAGATGGCTTTTTCCTTGCTGTCATAAACCGGTGCGCCTTCCACTTTCAGGGCAATATCAACCGGTAGTTTGGCCAGAAAAGCGTTCAGCGCTACCTGCCCTTTCAGATCAATCACTGCCACATCCCGGCCATCTGGTCCCAGGGTAATGTCGGCATCGCTAAGACTCATACTCAGCGGCGAGCCATTCTTTAACTGAGTGCGATCAAAATCGCTAACAACATCTCGCAGGTGCCGTTCCAACTCCCCTTCCGATATTGCGTAAGGGGACATGCTGGCACAGCCGCTCGTCAGGGCAAGAACCAGCAACACCAAGCCCCAGAGGCCATTAAGGTGCGTGTATTTCATCGTTTGATCTCCATGGACTGACCCCCTATCCTGCGGCAGCAAGGGAGGCGAGACAAGATTGGCAGGTTAATGATCGGTCAGAATCTGAGCACTTCTACTCGTTTTCGGCCCGGACTTCTACATGCGGGGTGAGATTATCATCGAAAACAACCTGCAATAGAATGGGCTGGCAGCATACCTGGCAATCTTCAACATATTCCTGTTCCGCCACTGAAGGGTCGACGCTGATATCCAGCGTCTCCCAACAGTAGGGGCACTGGATAAGGACCGAATCCAGAGCCGACATAAGCACTCCTCAGAACTTCTGTTTGGCCATCCACGGAATGATACGATCAAACGCCGCATCAAGATTCTCGCAAGTGGTAGAGAAGCTGATCCGAATGGCATTGGTACAGGCCTCTCCAAATGCATCTCCCGGCACCACACACACTCCGGTTTCTTTGAGCATCCGCAAAGCCAGGTCCGACCCATCAACATGGGGCGGCAAATCCGGGAAGACAAAAAACGCTCCTCCTGGTTTGTAACCGGTCATGTATGGAGTCTGATCAATCAAGTCAACTACTTTATCTCTGCGCTCCCGATAGATGTCCAGCATGTCCCTAACGCACTGCTGGTCACTCGTTAATGCTGCCACTCCCGCATATTGGGAGGGCGTATTAGCCACCGACGTGGTGAACATGTGGTAGCGCCGCAGGTATTTGATCGTGGCCTGGCTGGCAATGACCCAACCCACTCGCAGCCCCGCCATACTGTAGGTTTTCGAGAAACTACTGATGCACATGATGTTGTCCAGATCCACGGAGCAACTGAGAACACTGGCAAAATCTTCATCATCAAAAATCATGTGGTCGTACACCTCATCGGCATACACCTGTATGCCCCGATAGGCGCACTCTTCCAGAATGGCTTCCACGGTACTGCGGGGATATACCGCCCCAGTAGGGTTATTCGGATTGTTCAGTATCAAGGCAAAGGTGCGCGGCCCCATGGCTGCGATCACTTCGTCGGGATCAAGCTGATGATCGTTTTCCACACGGGTCGGTACAAACTTGACCTCTCCCCCGTTCATACGAATAAGCGGTGCGTAAAGCAGGAAAGAAGGATCCGTAACAATAAATTGGCGGCCCGGTGCAGATGTAGCCGAGATAGCCAGATACATGGCTTCGGTTGCTCCGCTGGTCACCAGAATATTATCTCTGGTGAGTTTCCGGTTGTATCGTTTGCCGTAGTAATCCCTTAAGGCCACTAGCAGTTCAGGCAAACCGGCATCCATGGTGTAGCCAGTTTGTCCTGCATTTAGGGCGTCAATATAAGCATCAATAACATGCTTGGGTGTTGGGAGATCAGGCTGGCCAATCGAAAGATGAATAACATCCTTCATAGTGGCCGCCATATTGACCATGCGCCTAATCCCCGGTACCGGAATTGCCTGCATTGCAGGGTTCCAACTGGCCTTCGCCTTCCGGTATTTCACTCTCCGCACTTTATCCTCGCCGGTATCTTTATTGGCGCCATTTGCCATAACAACCTCCTACAACGGGAACGGGAGGGCCAAAACAGACCCCTTTGCAGGTTAGTCACGAAAATCCGGGCATACAAGGTAATGCCGGAAAGGGTTTGATAGGTACAAGTACCCACCAGGATTCCCGATGATCACCACTGTATGTGCGAGCTGAGGTTGACCAGACGACATCCGCCTACCAGACTAACCTCAGGGTTTTGTAGAGGAAAATGCCTGGCCCATAAAAACAACTCTCGACAATCAGCAATCGAAGCCGCGGAGGTTCAATGTCCCATCTCAGCAAGCCTGTTGTAACTGTCCTTACTGCTCCCGGAGAGCAGGAGCCACCAGGAATGGATTCTCTTCGGGCTCGTGCCGAAGTGCGTTTCGCCAGTGACGAAGCAACCCTGCGAAGCACCTTGCCGGGTACTGATGTGATGATGGTGACAGATTTTAGAACCGAGGCGCTGGAGGCTGCCTGGGGCTGTGCGGACAAATTGAGATGGATACACGCCACCAGCGCCGGGGTAGATGCGCTGATGTTCCCTGCCCTCACAAACAGCAGTGTGGTAGTCACTAACGCCAGAGGCATATTTGACCGCACCATCGCTGAATATGTGCTTTGCACCATCCTGATGTTTGCCAAGGATTTTCCCGGCTCAATCCGCCTGCAAATGAAACACAAGTGGAAGCATCGGGATACGGAAAGAGCAACAGGCAAGCAGGTTCTGGTAGTTGGTGCAGGCTCTATTGGCAGGCAGATTGGCCGCCTTGTTGCCGCTGCTGGAATGAAGCCCCACGGCATTGCCAGAACCGCCCGTACGGACGACCCGGATTTTGTAGCGGTTCATGGTAATGATGAGTTATACCACCAGCTGGAACTGGCCGATTACGTGGTGATTGCTGCACCGCTGACGCCGCAAACTGAGGGGTTGTTTGACGAAAAAGCCTTCAAGGCCATGAAAAACACGGCGCGCCTGATTAACGTTGGCCGCGGCCCGATTGTAAAAACAGCCGATCTTATTGCTGCTCTGGAGAGTGGTGACATTGCTGGCGCCGGGCTTGATGTATTCGAGGAAGAGCCCTTACCGGAAGACCACCCGCTTTGGGACATGGAAAACGTCATCATGACGGCCCACATGGCCGGTGACTTTATCGGCTGGCATCGTGCGCTTACCGATCAGTTTCTTGAAAACTTTGATCGCTGGCACGGTGGTGAGGAACTGTTCAATCTGGTGGATAAAGAGCTGGGGTACGCGGGGAGCAAGTAGCCGACGTTCCCTCAAATGCCGGATCGGGCGGGGGAGGTGTTCCTAAAACCGTGCGGAGCCATGGATGACGGAGCCGAGCTTACAGGGATGTATTCACACCGCATTTTGGGAACACCTCCCCTGCCCGGTCTCCTGACTTACTGGGTCTACCTCAGCTGCCAGACAACGACTGATCCGCTGGATCAATCTCCATCTGCTGTATCGCAATCACAGCCTGAGTGCGGTTACGAACCCCAAGCTTACGGAACACAGCTGTGATGTGAGCCTTGATCGTTGCCTCAGACACCTCAAGATCATAAGCAATCTGCTTGTTCAGAAGGCCTTCCGCCAGCATACCCAGAACGCGAAATTGTTGCGGGGTCAGTGACGCCAGCTTTTCAGAGAAGTCTGTGGTATCGGCATGCATGCGCTCAAGCTTGTCTGCTACACCTTCCGGCAGCCACACATCCCCCTCAAGAACAGCCCGTATAGCCTCGGTGATGGTGGGCAGCGGCGCCGACTTCGGAATAAAGCCAGACGCCCCATAGTCAATCGAGCGCCGCATTACCTGCAGTTGTTCCGACCCTGACACAACCACCACGGGTAGCCCGGGGTATTGTCCACGCATGAACACCAACCCCGAGAAACCGTGGGCACCCGGCATATTCAGATCAAGCAGGACCAGATCTGCATCCGGGTGCGAATCTACCGACGCCTGGAGTGCCTTGATGCTGTCAACTTCTACTGTTTCCGCATCAGGTACCGCCTGACTGACCGCCTGTTTCAGGGCAGCCCGAAACAGCGGATGATCATCAGCGACGATAATTGTTTGTGTCATTAAACCGATTCCTCACAGGTTTTCGGCCTGTTATCAGACCTTATTTAAACTCACGATTGCTGATCAGATCGTCCACTACACTCGGATCTGCAAGTGTGGATGTGTCTCCCAACTGGTCGTGCTCGTTAGCAGCAATCTTACGCAAAATCCGGCGCATAATTTTGCCTGACCGCGTTTTAGGCATGCCCGGCGCCCACTGGATAACATCCGGAGAGGCAATGGGGCCAATTTCCTTACGAACCCATTGTACCAGCTCTTTCTTGAGCTCATCTGAAGGCTCTTCACCCTGCATCAGAGTCACGTAAACATACAGCCCCTGACCCTTTATGTCATGGGGGAAACCAACAACTGCGGCTTCTGCCACCTTGTCGTGGGCCACAAGGGCGCTTTCAACTTCAGCGGTGCCGAGGCGGTGCCCGGAAATATTAAGCACATCATCAACGCGGCCGGTAATCCAGTAATACCCGTCTTCATCTCTGCGTGCGCCATCTTCGGAAAAGTACATTCCGGGGTAGGCACTGAAATAGGTTCGGATAAAGCGCTCATGGTCACCATAGATCGTGCGCATCTGCCCAGGCCAGCTGTCCAGAATAACCAGGTTACCATCAGCTTTTCCTTCTAGCAGATTCCCTTCGTTGTCCATCAGGCCCGGCTTCACGCCAAAGAAAGGTACGGTCGCGGAGCCCGGTTTCAAATCAACGGCGCCGGGTAGTGGCGCAATCAAAATGCCGCCGGTTTCCGTTTGCCACCAGGTATCCACGATCGGGCATTGGCTGTTGCCGATTACACGGTGGTACCATTCCCAGGCTTCCGGGTTTATGGGTTCGCCCACAGAACCCAGCAACTTCAGGCTCTTGCGCGTTGTACCCGCCATGCAGGCTTCGCCTTCGGCCATCAGTGCCCGAATAGCCGTTGGCGCTGTGTACAGGATGTTGACCTGGTGCTTGTCTACAACCTGGCCCATACGTGAGCTGTCCGGGTAGTTGGGAACGCCTTCAAACAGAAGCGATGTTGCACCGTTACACAGAGGCCCATAAAGAATGTAACTATGGCCTGTTACCCAGCCAAAGTCTGCGGTGCACCAGTAAACATCACCATCTTTGTAATCAAACACATACTCATGCGTCATGGAGGCGTATACGAGATAGCCACCGGTAGTATGCAAAACACCTTTGGGGGCGCCAGTAGACCCTGAGGTGTAGAGCATGAACAAAGGATCTTCCGCATTCATTGGCTCTGGCGGGCAGTCAGCGGATGCGGTTGCCATCAAATCTTCATAGCGCACATCCCGGCCATCACTCCAGGGCAGATCTTTGTTTCCTGTGCGGCTGACAACCACAACCTTCTCAACGGCCGCGCCTTCCCTGTCTTTCAGGGCAGCATCCACGTTCTTTTTCAGTGGCACCTTGCGACCACCGCGGAGCCCTTCATCGGCAGTAACAACAAAGCGCGACTTGCCGTTCACAATTCGGGCACCCAATGCTTCGGGCGAGAAGCCCCCAAAAACAACTGAATGGATAGCACCAATACGGGTACAGGCCAGCATGGCCACGGCGGTTTCAACAATCATTGGCATATAAATCGTGACAACATCACCTTTTTTTACGCCAAGGCTTTTAAGTACGTTAGCAAACTTGCTGGTTTCTTCGTGCAACTCGCGATAACTGACATGACGGGATTCGGCTGGGTCGTCGCCTTCAAAAATAATGGCCGTCTGATCGCCGCGGGTTTCAAGATGTCGATCCAGGCAGTTTGCAGAAGCATTCAACTCACCATCTTCAAACCACTTGATGGAAACGTTTTCAGGGTCGAATGTGGTGTTCTTGACTTTGGTGTAGGGCTTGATCCAGTCAATTCGCTTTCCATGCTCTCCCCAGAACGCATCCGGATCTGCGATGGACTGACGATACATTTCGTCATACTGCTCCCGGTTTACCAAGGCCCGTTTGGCCACTTCCGGGCTTACCGGATAAAGGTTTTTATCAGTCATAGTGCTCCCCTTTGATCAGAGTTTGTTGTCATTGTCGATTTTGTCAATCCAGAGCGGTAGGGCGTGCAGGCCCTGCGGACACATAGCCGTAGTTCAACATGTGAGCTACCACACAATGAATTAGACTAACGTCCTAACGTACTTGAACTTTTAGCTTAAAAAGTTCAGTAACCTGCAAGAATTCAAGGGTAATTTCCAAACAGTATGGGCTTCAAATTAAAGGCGGCCCTACTTCCCGGGGAGGTAAACCAGCCCCCGTTTAATAGGGCCAGATAAAATCACGCAGCTTTCTTTCGTCCCCGGGAACTCCGTGGACCACGGGCTTTTTTCGCACTAAGTGCGTACCGGTTCAGGCCAGCCAGGTGAATCTTGCGTAAATATACTGCCCAATCAATCTGGCGGGCATCCACAGGAAACAATGCCTTATCTACCTCCCCCATGCGCGTGGCCAAAGCCAGAAGCTCGTCATTGCGGAAGATATAATCCGGGGCAGTGTAAAAGCCGAAAATGGTTGCCAGTGAACGAGTGGTGTCAAGGTTTTGCAAGACCTTAAGCTCGCGCCCCTGCCCCAACAGCCCCTTCATGCGGCTTGCCATACTCAATGGAATACGGGCACCGCCCACCAAGGCATCGAACAAAGCGCGATTTACTGCAATGAAGGGTTTGACGGGCCGACGGTAAAACAGGTTTGGGTAGGCAGCGTAGTTGGTCTTGGCTTCCGCCAGCAGATGATCAATGAACGCACCCACAGACACCGGGTTGGAACTGCCACTGCAACACTGGTAGATCCTCGACTCCGGCGGCTCGCTCAGTGCTTCAGCCACCGCAAGAATGATGGAGTTTGCAACCAGATCAACGGGAATAACATCAACAATGCCAGAGCGCTTGCCGGGGAAGAGGGTTACTTTTTCCCGAGCGTAAGCAAGAATGATGGCATCCGCCACTTTTACACCTTCAATCCAGCCAGGCGCTGGCTCTTCCAGAGCGCTTTCAATTATGGACGGGCGTACAATGGTAAGGGAGCGACCCTTCAGTGCTTTCATTAGCAGCTGCTCGCCCAGCCATTTAGTAAAGGTATAGGTGTCACTCCAGCCGTATCGGTTTGCCTCACGGATCCCCAGGTCTACAAGCTTGCGCTCCAGCATTTTGCCGGTATAGCGCGAACGCACATCTACGATGCTGTCGTTAAGCACCCGGATCAGCTCTTCTATTTCATAGTAGCCTGAGGCGCTGCGGGGAATATCCTCACCCGCAGGCTTAATTACCGATTCGGTAACCTGGCCGGAGTTCATTCCGTTTACATAGCAGGTTGAAACCTGAACAACCGCAAGGTTGGGGTTCAGTTGCGCCAGCTCCGCAATGTTTTCCAGACACAAGGTATTGATCGTTAGTGCCTTGTCGAGCTCTTCGCGAAAGTTGACACTGGCAGCGGAATTAACGACCGCATCGATGCTGTCAGCCAGCTTTTGAAGGGCCTCGGGCTGCAGACCAAAACCGGGTTCAGTTACCTCTCCTGTGACACAGTGCAGGCGCTCTTCCAGAAACGACTCGAACGCTTCGTTGTCCTCCTGACGCAAACGATCAAACACAGACGAGGTGGCAATTTCCTGGAGGAATCGACTACGGGCATCAGGGTTCTGCTTATTGCCCCGTATCAGAAGATGTATACCACCAATATCAGGCACCGCCCGAATCAGTTTTTCCAGAACAACCTTGCCCAGGAACCCCGTGGTGCCGGTAATCAGAACATGCTTGCCTCGCAGTTGCTCAAGTACCTTGGACGAAGACATTCCAGCTTCCTTTGTTTGGTTTACGATAACGAAAATTCCTTTTTCATGATTTCCTGCAGCTCCCAATACTTGCACAAGAATCATGGCAGTGTGGTGACAAACCGCAAGGTTATCACCAAAACTCACGCAACAGCGCCAGCACAAAATGCTGCTCTACAAACGCCCCGGAAGAAATAGCGAATTAGCCGACATGTTCCCGTACTCGCACCCAAGCAACCTTGCTCAGGCGCCACTGCCTTCTTCATCAACCAAAGACCGTAGCAATTGGCTCAGTGAAATACCGGAAGGCTGTTCTTTCAAAACTCTAACCAGGTTTTCCTGATCACCAAAACTGATGCGATCATAAAATGGCTCGGGGAGTACCGGCTGAGGGAGACTCTGCGCAAGAGCACTGCTATCACCAGGGGTCATATCTGTGTCGGGTGGCGAAATTTCTTCCGCCAAATGCCTGAGGTGCGCTGCGAGATGTTCACGTTGCTCCCGATTCAGGCCTTCCCAGGCAATAGCACTCAGCCCGGTCTGGATAATCTCAATAGTGTCGTTGTCGGGCGTGCGCCCCAGCAAGGCAAACAGGCGCATAAAAACGTCATAGCGCAGCATGGCGTTATCACTTACCGGCCCAAGCACTGCTTCCAGCTCAGCAACAGCCTTCAGGCAGCGATCCCGGGGGCTGACCGATGGCTTTGTTACTTCCGGCTTCTGCTCACGGGTCTGCTGACGCTTCGAAACGGAATGCCAATAGGCAGCTATACCCGCTTTGCGCACAGGGAGTTGCGTGAGTCGCACCTCAAGCATGTCCGCCAATGTACCGAACTGTCGGCACGACGGGTCAGACTGTGGCAAGAGTGCAACCGGCTTCTGATTCAATACTGATTGGCGCAGTGTCTCATCGCGCCATATTCCGCCCATGTAATGCAGGGAGCACTCAAGGTGACGACGCGCGGCGGCATCGAGGCGTTGAAACACCGAGCGCGCCTGACTGGCACCCTGCGCCATATTGATCAACACACTGGGCGTTCGTTTATAGCCACGGCGCCTCAATACCTTGATCAGGGAAAAGGCGTCTGTCAGAGAGGCTGGGTCTGGCGTTACCACCACACAGGCCAGTTCCGCAGCTGCAATCATGTGCAAACCAGTCGGCTGAAGACCAGCTGCGGTATCCGTTATCACGTAGTCATAGCGTCGTTCCAGCATTGAAAGCGCACGCAGAATGCGGAAGCTGTCCTCGGGTGCCATATCCATGCATTCCTGGACACCGGACGCCCCGGGCAGGATATGCAAGCCGTAACTCACCTCCAGAAGTGTGTCTTCCAGACGGCATTCACCGGCAACCACATGCGCCAGTGTGCGCTCGGGGTACAGCCCCAGCATAATGCTTACATTGGCAAGATCTGTATCACCGTCCAAAAGCAGTACACGTTTATCTTGGCGCGCCAACGTGAGCGCCAAATTCAGCGCAACAGATGTCTTCCCCACTCCACCCTTGCCGCCAGTTATGGCGATGGTTCTGGGCGGGTTAGCTTTGCGTATTGGTGATTGCTGAGCACTCATGGCGGACGACCTTACATCCTTGCAGGAACAACAAACGGCACATTAACCTGTAAAAATTGTACACACATCACGTTCCAATGAATATGCCGATCAAAAAAAGTACAGTTGATGTTTAAACTTCCCGACTTTTTGACTAAGCTCGACTACTAATAAAAATGAACACAGTTTCATAATGTGATTTCAGCGCGCTCTACAGGCAAGCCTATGAATACAGTTCCCGACCTCCAGCTCCCGAGCCTTCCGGAAGTCACCCTGCGCGCGCTTGAAGCCTGCCACCGGGATGACAACTATCGTGCTATCAGCGAAATCGTCGCATCGGATACCGCCCTGGTGGTTCGAATTCTTGCCTTGGCCAATTCCGCTCTCTATGGCCCCACCCCCGGAATACGATCCATTGATCAGGCATTAATGCGCCTTGGAACACGACGTTTCAAAACACTGATACTGACCGTCGCCCTCCGCCAGGTACTTTTTGACTTGGGCGGTGGCGCCTGGCAACAGTTGCGGGATTTCTGGCGACATGCGCTGACTACAGCACTTACGGCTCGTGCTCTGGCAACCCTGACCCGCTATCCGGAAGCCGATGAAGCCTTCATGCTCGGTATGCTTCACAACATCGGCGAACTTATCGCAATAAAGACGCCTGATATGGAGGCGCGGCAAGAATTCATGAATCGTCAGTCCGAGATCGCAGCAGAGCTGGTTACCTCCTGGGGCTTGGGGTCAATGGCAGCAGATGCCATGCGCTATCAACAGGCGTTACCCTCAGAGTTACGGGACGCAGGGCATCTGGTAAAAGTTATCAGTCTCTCCACCCGCCTCGCCTTGTCCGATTCTGCCGGCATTGCAGCCGCGGGCACCATGTTCGGACTCAGCGAAGACTTGGTCCGTGAAGTCAACCGGCGCATCAACCTGGACGTTTCCCAAATGGCAGAGTCTATGGGAATTCCGCTAATCAACAGCTACAGCGCCGAGCCCGCATCAAAAAAACTCCGTCAGACCGTATTGCGACAGGCCATTGCGCAGCAAGCTCTTGGCTTTGCAGATTTGGCCGGCACCAGTGGCGCTATTCTTGCGGAAACTGTCAGTAGCCTTACGCTGATTACCGGGCTGCCTGCACTGTGCTTTGGGCTCGACGATGACAGCCTTGTACTTCTGTCAGGCACCGCAGGGGACAACCCGCGCCTGGTTATAAACGCACAAGCCGGTGGCAGTGCCTTGAGTGAGGCTTTTGCATCGAGAACGCAGGTCAGCCTGAGTGGGCGCACGCCAAACGTGCTCGACAACCAGCTTTTATCTCTGCTCAGAACCCCATCACTAACCGCTGTTCCCGTGATTACAGGTAATCGTTGCCCCGGCGTATTTGTGCTGGGCACCGATGGCAAGACACCCGATACATCTGCAGAGCTGGTAAATCTTTTTGTCCAAAAACTTTCCGCGACACTTCAGGACAAAAGCGCTTCCCTGGAGATCAGCACAGAGGAAGCAGACCTGAATCGCCAGATCGCGCTGGAAAAACTGCACAGGCAAGTGCATGAAATCAGCAATCCTCTGACCATCATTCGCCAGTACATCCACCAACTCAAAAGCCGGCTTAGCGATCAGGAAATGCAGGGAGAACTGGATGTCGTGCGGGATGAAATAGATCGGGCAGGCAATTTGCTGCTGCAACTCACCCACACCACAACCCGTGATATTGGCGACGGAACAGCCGATCTGAACGCAGAGATATCAAGCCTCGCCCGCGTACTGGAAGACAGCCTTTTCAGCGACGGCAACCTGCATTTGAACGTGCTACTGTGTAACACTCAAACGTTAGTTAACGCTGGCCCGCCTGCCATCCGCCAGATCCTTATCAATCTGGTCAGGAATGCTGCTGAAAGCATGTGTGAGACCGGCGGAACCGTTACAATCAAGACTTCGGCCCCGGTTTGGCAAGGGCATAGCAACTGGGTTGAGATGGTAGTGACCGACACGGGTGCCGGCATTCCCGAGAGTTTACGAAAAGCCCTGTTTACACCGGGAAAGACCACAAAAGGAGAAGGCCACAGCGGTTTGGGCCTTAGCATTGTGAAACAACTTGTTGATGACATGGAGGGCATCATTGCTTGTCATACGGGGCAGGAAGGAACCACCTTCCGACTGCTGCTGCCTGCGACTAGCCACGAAGACACCAAGACCGACTGACGAACGATAGCGGATCCAGAGCAATGGCACCTGATCAGCCCAACAAGCATACCTTGCATGGCGCAGCGCGCATTCTGGTGGTTGATGACGAGCCACGCCTGGCAAGCGCTTTGTCTACCCTGCTGCGCAGCTGCGGCTACGATGTAACCGAGGCCCATGGCGGAAAACAGGCCTGCGAACTGGCAGACACCCTTCGCTTTGACCTGGCCCTGCTCGATTTGCGCATGCCAGAAGTAGATGGTTTTGCAGTCATGAGCCACCTGAACAGCCGGCAGCCAGAATGCGCGATTATCGTTATCAGCGGAGAAAGCTCATTCACAGCCGTCAGCCGCGCACTCAGGCGCGGTGCTCTGGACTACGTTCGTAAGCCATTTGATCCTGAAGAACTCATCGCCACAGTAAAAGGCGTTGTTGGCAAGCAGTCGCTTCTTAAAGCCCATGAAGACATACAGGTGCGCCTTGAGAAATCTGAAGCACTGCACCGTTACATCGTAAACAGTTCGCCCGATATCGTATTCATGCTGGATGCAAAGGGGCACTTCTGTTTTATTAACAGCAAGGTCGAAAGCCTGCTGGGCTATAAGCCGGCTGAGCTCTGTGGCAAGCACTTCCGGAACATTCTTGATGAGCGCGATCTCGCCAGAGGTGTTTACGCACTCAACGCGCCGGACATCAGCGCAGACAACCCCCGTACTCTTGAGATACGTCTCAAAACACGAGGTAGCCGCCGAGCTACCCGGCATTTCGAGATAACAGCCTTTCCCATTTCACCCCAGGCTTGGACACACAACGGCAGTACCAACGGCGGCGGTAATGGCCAAAACGCCAGTTACTACGGCACTGCACGCGATGTCACTGAACGCAAAGAAGCTGAAGCCTTTATAAATTTCCAGGCCTATCACGACCTGCTCACGCGCTTGCCTAACCGCGCGTTGTTTAAAGATCGTCTGGAGTTAGCCATCACCCATGCACGTCGCGGCCACCAAAAGCTCGCAGTGATGTTTCTTGACCTGGACCGCTTCAAAATCATTAATGATACCCTTGGCCACGCTATGGGGGACCGGCTGCTACAAGCTGTCACCCAACGCCTGGAAGGCTGCCTGCGCAAGGGCGACACCTTGTCTCGCTTTGGCGGCGACGAATTCACCCTGCTTCTTCCATCGGTTCACGGTCACGAAGATGCAAGCCAGATCGCCAGAAAACTCATCAAGACACTCAAAGCGCCTTTCCTGCTGGGTGAGCATGAAGTGTATGTGGGGGTCAGCATTGGCATCGCTATCTATCCGGAAGCAGGCTGCAGCATGGATCAGCTGATCCAGAATGCTGATATCGCCATGTATCACGTCAAGGCCCGGGGCAAAGACAGCTATCGCTTTTACTCCGAGAGCATGAGCATCGACAGTACCCACCGCTTGCTGCTGGAACGGGATCTGCGCATGGCTCTTGAGAAAAAAGAGCTGCGGGTGTTTTACCAGCCCCAGGTTTGTGCCCGCACTGATCAGATCGTTGGGCTCGAGGCTTTGGTACGTTGGCAGCACCCTGAACGTGGCCTGCTCTACCCCCGGGATTTTCTCAGTCTGGCCGAGGAAACCAAGCTCATTGGCCTGCTCAGCGAGCAGGTTCTGGATCAGGCATGCCGGGATGTTGGCCAATGGATCCGCGCCGGGCATAAAGACTTGCGACTGGCCGTAAACCTTTCCCCTATTGAGGTGGAGCATCCCCGGTTTGTTGAAACCTTGATAGAGCGAGTAAACGCTAACCGGTTCCCTCCCGCAAATCTGGAAATCGAAATTACCGAAAACGTGATCATGAACGACCTGGAGCAGATCAGCCAGAAGCTCCGGGAGCTGGCAAATATCGGCGTACGTATCGCAATCGATGATTTTGGCACCGGGTATTCATCACTGAACTACCTGCACAGACTGCCTATCCACACCCTGAAAGTTGATCAATCCTTCGTTAAAGCCATCCGAAGTGGCGTGGACGATGCCTGTATTGTTAACGCTATTGTAGCTATGGCTCACGGGCTCAAGCTGGAAATTGTTGCCGAGGGCGTAGAGACTGAAAAGCAGCTCGATTACCTGCGCGCACTCGGCTGCCATCAGGTACAGGGATTTTTCTACGGCCCCGCACAACCCGCTGCAGAAATCAGCAAGTTGCTGACACACCCAAAAACCGAAATGGCTGCAACCGCCTCAAGCTGATCTGCCCCGAGAACACTGTCTTACAATCCTATACCGAACCTTGAATCTGTTATCAAAGTAGTGCCTCAGGTTAATTTTTGTATCTCGAAATGGGGATTACGGCACATATTTTTTCTACCCTGCTCAATAGACTTGAATCACAAAGACATTGGCTATCGAAACATTCTGACTAGTCAGAATGGCAAAAATTACAATAACGATGGCGGCATTCAAGCTAACAAGAACAGGCAGCAGTTATCATGCGTGACAAGTACCGCTACATAGGCCCCGTGTACGATTTCCTCAGCAATCTTTACAGCGGAAAAAACATTCACCGATGTAAAACCGCGATGCTGGATGTGGAAACAGTGAAGCAAGGCGACCGCATTCTGTTTGCCGGTGTTGGCCATGGCCGGGACGCCATACGTGCAGCAGAACTGGGTGCCGACGTTACGGTTGTTGACTTGTCAGAAACCATGCTGCGCAAGTTCGGAGAAGCACAGGAAAGCGAAGCACCCCACCTCAGCATTCGCCGCATTCACAGCGACATCATGAAAGTGGATGAAGTAGGTCAATACGACATGGTTGTCGCCAACTTTTTCCTCAACGTATTTGACGAAACCATGATGGTGAAGGTTCTGGAACACCTGATTCAACTGGGCAAGGAAGACGCTCACATTGTTGTAGGCGATTTCTGTTACCCAACCGGCAATGTGTTCTCGCGCACCTTCAAAAAGCTGTACTGGTACATGGCCGTGTTTACCTTCTGGCTGTTCGCCAACAATGCCTTCCACAAGATATACAACTACCCGGAGCACATGCGCAGCCTGGGCCTTGAGGTAACGGAGAAAAAGCACTTCAAACTGCTGAACATGGATTGTTACTGGTCAATTCTCGGCCGCAAGCAGGCATAACCGATCATCTGCCAAATAATAAAAACCGGGGAGATTCACATGTCAGATCAAATCCTTGCTCTCGACCAGGCCTCCGAGCTTGAAAGCACCGCTTTTACCTTCAGTGAGCGAGTAGGTTACCTGAAGAGGTTTGGCGGCCATTCCCAATCCTTCTCTACCCTGCAGCCAGGTATGCAATATTTTGATGTACCAGGGATGGGGTATGTGGCCTACATGCGGCAGTGGGGCACCACCATTGTTCTCTCAGACCCAGTCTGCGCCCCGGAAAACTTCGGTGCGGTTCTGGAGCTGTTTCAAAAGCGCTTCCCTAACGCCTCCTATGTACAGGTTTCCAAACCGGTTGTGGACTTCTTGCACCAGCGCTTTGGTCTGTACGGCACACAGTTTGGCAGCGAATCCCGAATCGACCTGGCAAAGTGGTCTCTTAGCGGCAAGAAAAAACAGATTCTGCGCACCGCATTGAACCAGGCTGAAAAAAGCGCCATCACGGTGCAGGAACGGTTCAGCGACGACCACACCCGGGAAATCTCGGAAGCCTGGATTCGTACCCGCAAATGTAAAAGTAACGAAATCCGCTTTCTGATTCGCCCCATGGACATGGAATACCGGGAAAACGAGCGTCGCTTCTATGCGTACCAGGATGGCAAAGCGGTTGGATTTATCTACTTTGATCCGATTTACCGCGACAACGAAATCATCAGTTACGTCCCTAATATTTCCCGCGCAAACGCAGATTTCAAACAGGGCATTTTCTATACTCTGATGGCACACGCCATGGAAGCATTCAAGGCCGAAGGCGTTCCCTATCTGGATTTGGGGCTTATCCCGCTGTCGCTTGACTCAACCACGGAACATCAGGAAGGACGGCTTCTAAAACGCATTTTGCACGGCATCTACAACCGGGGTAATTTCATCTATAACTTCAAGGGACTGGAGTTCACTAAATCACGGTTCCGCGGCGACAACTTCAAGACATACTGCTGCCACAAGCGGAGCATACCAGCACTTGAGTTTCTTGCCATGTTCAAGCTGACCCAAGTGCTATGACTCTGAAGGCCAATTCCCGACAACCCTGGCAGGCTGCAGGCCCATGATTGCCATATAATTGGCAACACCTTCCGGAGCCCTAGCGGTGAACAGGGCTGCAGCCACAGGTTCGCCTTTAACGTCACTGGGCGCCGTCGCGGTTAAAGGCTTTTCGGCTTGCGCCAGAAGCCAGGCAACACGGCGCGCAATAGCCTCCCCGGAATCCACCCAGAACTTCACCTCCGGCAGACTTAACCGAAGATTATCCAGCAACAGTGGATAGTGAGTACACCCGAGGACAACGGTATCCACTCCAGCATTTCGCAGGCTCGCAACTGCGCTATCGAGTTCAGCCTGAGGCACAGCTACACCTCTGGCCAAATCCTCCGCCCACTGAACCAACGCCGGGTGCCCAACACGCTCAACCACGCAGTGAGAGGCAAATTCCCGCACCAACTCGTCGAGGTAAGGCCGGCGTACCGTTGCAGGGGTGGCCAGAAGCCCAATCCGGTGATTGAGGGTTTGCGCCGCAGCAGGTTTCACCGCTGGCACAACACCCACCACCGGCACAGCTGTTATAGCACGCAGGTGCGGCAGGGCAACCGTGCTGGCCGTGTTGCAAGCCACCACAATTGCATCACATGGGTATTGTTCCAGTGCTTTTGCAATAAGCGAGCAACAACGCTCAATAACGACAGATTCTGGCTGACCACCGTAGGGAAAGGCGGCGTTATCTGCCAAATATACAATAGATGTCTGCGGCAGCTTTTCATGGACACAGGCTGCAACGCTTAACCCGCCAACGCCTGAATCAAAAACCAGAACCCGCGGTAAGCCACGCTCACTCAAGGCCGGACACTCCACCAGTAATCATTCTTTCCATATCCCGTATCAGTCGCCCGGAAATTGTCGTTTCTGGTGGCACTGGCGGCCTGCTACCAGGTAAAAACCAACCTGCATCAGCAAGCTCATCCTCCTGGAGAACCAGCTCGCCACCAGCATAGTCAGCAAAAAAACCGGCCATCAACTGGTGTGGAAAGGGCCAGGGCTCAGACGCCCGATATTGAATATTAGTCACATCCAACCCGGTTTCTTCTTTTACCTCACGCACAACGGCAGCTTCCAGGCTTTCTCCTGGCTCCACAAAACCTGCTATCAGGCTATAGAAATGGCGCTTCACACGAGAGGACTTGGCCAAAAGGTAGTGGTCCTCTTTGCGAATCACCACAATCACACAGGGCGCAAGCCGCGGATACCAAGGAATGCTGCAGCTATCGCACCACTTTGCCCGTTCCCGGCGATGAAACCCCATGCAGCCACCACAGCGCCCACAATACTGGTGATCCTGAAACCACTGCCAAACCTGAAAGCCGGTGCTGAGCATGGCCGCGGGCACATCGCTGATCATCATCAAGGCATCACGCAACGAAACAATATCACCGTCAGCACTAACGGATTCCGGCACTTCGGTCACGAAAACTGCACGGCCATCTGCGCTTCCCAAAGATACAAAGCCCGCATTTCCTGCCTGCACAGGCATACTTTCCAACGGCTGCAACCATCCATCGCCCGGCTTGAACACACCGGATCCAGACAGTACCAGTACAAGGTCTCCCCGCTCGGGCTGCCTGGTAGTCCATCCGGGGTTCCACTGAATAGTTGATGTCGCCATCTGCCATCGCACCTTATAGTGTTAAACGGGCCAAACAGGAATGTATCACACGTAAGAGAGCTTCAAGAATGAAGCATTGGCTTTCCGGCTCTCACTCAACCAAGTAAACTTGGCGGCTGTTTTTCATCGGAGCGACATTTTATGCGTCTTTACCAGGGTATTCGAAGCCTGATCCTGACACTTTTCCGGAAAATCCTGTTTTTATGGGTTCGGACAGACGTCAGCGGGAACAGCATTGAAGCACTGGGGCTGTCGCCTGAAAAGCCCGTCTGTTATGTACTGCAATACAGCTCGCTATCGAGTCGACTGGTTCTTGAGCAGGAGGTGATACGGGCAAATCTGCCCGGTGCCACTACTTCACTTCCGGTAAAAAATGGCCCTTCGCACTCCTTCTTTTTTCTGTACCGTCGAGTTGGCAGATCCTTCCGCAAACGCCAGGCGCCTGTTCCAACCCCTGAATTCCAGGCGCTGGTGCGCTACGGTCTGGAAAACCCGGAGAAGGATGTACAGATTGTTCCTGTATCCCTGTTCTGGGGACGTTCTCCGGACAAAGAAAAGTCCCTGGTGAAACTGCTTTTATCAGACACCTGGTCTGTTGCTGGCCGACTGCAAAAATTCCTGATTATTCTGGTGCATGGTCGTAACACCTATGTTCAGTTCAATAAGCCCTTCCCGCTGAAGCAGATTATTGAAGAGTATCGCCACAGCGAAGAGCGCGCCAACCGCAAGCTTGCCCGTATTTTGCGAACCCACTTCCGCAAGGTTCGACAAGCGGTGTTAGGCCCGGATTTGTCGCACCGGAGAACGCTCGTAGAGGGCTTGGTAAGAACCCAGGCCGTTAAAGAGGCTATCCGGGAGACCGCAGTCAAAGAAGACATAGCGCCAGAAAAAGTACGTGCCCGGGCCTACAAATACGCTGATGAAATTGCCGCCAGCATGTCCATCGTCACCATCCGTATTTTTGAGGTACTACTTGCCTGGCTCTGGAACCGTATTTACAAAGGCATTGCCGTTAACAACATTCGCGTGGCCAAGGAAACTGCTCAGAACAACACGGTCATATACGTGCCCTGCCACCGCTCCCATATCGACTACCTGTTGCTGTCTTACGTGCTCTACAAAAACGGCCTGATGCCCCCGCACATCGCAGCAGGCATCAACCTGAACATGCCGATATTGGGGCCAATCCTGCGCCGGGGCGGGGCCTTCTTCATGCGCAGAAGCTTCCGGGACAACCCGCTTTACAGCACCGTTTTCAACGAATACATGCACGTAATGTTTACCCGTGGCTACTCGGTTGAATATTTTGTAGAAGGCGGCCGCAGCCGCACCGGCCGTATGCTGCAACCCCGCCCAGGCATGCTCGCCATGACAGTGCGCAGCTTCCTGCGCGACCACCGCAAGCCGATTGTTTTCGTTCCTGTGTACATCGGGTATGAAAAGGTCATGGAAGGGCGATCTTACCTGGGCGAACTCCGGGGTAAGAAAAAGCAGAAAGAAAGCGTGTTCGGGCTGGCCAAATCCGCCCGCAACCTTGGTAGCTCCTTCGGCAAAGTTGCACTCAACTTTGGCGAGGCCATACATCTGTCTGAGGTATTGGACGATGTCCGCGACAGCTGGCGCGATGAGGCTTACAGCTCAGAGTATCGTCCTGCCTGGCTCAATGAAGCGGTTGGCGAACTATCACAGCGCGTTGCCTCAAACATCAACGCATCGGTAGCAGTAAACCCCATTGGCATGATAGCAACCGTATTGCTTGGCGCTGAAAGGCTGGCCATGGATGAAGGCCAGCTTGTTCGCCTGGCGGATCAGTACGGAGACCTTCTCAAGGCTTTCCCCTACGCAGACACTGTAACCTTGCCTGAAGGCTCAGGAAAAGACTGGGTTACCTACTGCGAATCCATGGGGCTGGTCTCACGCCAACCCCAGAAGCTGGGTGACATCATTGGGCTGGAAGGCAGCAATGCCATCCTGATGACCTACTATCGCAACAACATCCAGCACCTTTTTGCCTTGCCTGCACTGGTGGCTAGCCTGTTCGAGAACAAAAGCTCACTTGCACGTGAACGAATCGTCCATCTTGCTGGCGTCGCCTACCCTTATATCCAGTCTGAACTGTTCCTGAAGTACCAACCTGAAGAAGCGGAAGCGGTTATTAACCAGTGGATTGACGTTCTGGTAGAACAGGGCCTGCTGGTTGCCCAGGAGAACGACAGAATCGCGCGCCCCGAAGAAGGCACTGAAGCCATGCTGCGCCTCAGAATACTGTCCAGATTCATCATTCAGACGGTAGAGCGGTACCACATCGCGCTGGGTATATTGCGCAAAAATGGTTCAGGGACGATTACCGCAGCAGAACTGGAAGAGCAGTGCACCTTGCTGGCAGAACGTATGTCTATCTTGTTCGGGCTGAATGCGCCTGAATTTTTTGACAAGAGCCTGTTCCGGAACTTTATTGCCAACATGCAAAAAAACGGTGTTATCACCACCGATGACAACGAATTGCTATGCTATGGCGAAGGCCTGGATGAAGTGGCGGATGATGCCCGACTGGTACTGAGCGTGGAGAAACGACAGGCCATTCAGCAAGTCACTATGCTAGGCGTGTAACGCCGCCCGGCAACGGCCTCTGGTTAACGGCACTTGCATGCGCACAACCCATTACTAAGCATGTTGCTGCAACTGGAGGCTACAACGGCCGATCTATGCAACATTGCCGCTCCCAAAAAGGCCGCTAATTTGTCGGTTAACAGCGACTTGCTGAATAAAGCTCGTGCTCTGAACATTAACCTACCAGCGCCCCTTCCTGAAGGCGCCATTCAAGCCTCTCATACAGTGCGATATCGTAGCCTTTGGGAAAGAGGAAAAGGACTTCCGCATCTTTTGTCTCGCCTGGATTAATCCATTCCACCGCTTTGACTTTCAACTCGACGCTATAGCGTTGGGTCTTCTTCCCCGTGATCATTTTCGGCATCGTACTTCTCCTGTGGCGGAGTTATCGATGCGTGTCCACTGAAGTGGGGGAAGTCCACGTCGGCCTGCCTTGCCTTGTTATGGGTGTCTTGGCACAATGTACCAATATTTGGTACAGGAGGCTTCTCATGGCTAGAAATACCAGCATTACACTTGGCCCTCACTTTGATGAGTTTATTGCGGCCCAAGTGGAGAATGGCCGTTATGGCTCGGCGAGCGAAGTGGTCCGCGCCGGACTGCGCCTGCTTGAAGAAACAGAGAGCAAGCTTGATCGCCTCCGACGCCTCTTGGATGAAGGTGAGCAAAGCGGGATAGCGGATTATTCCCTTGAAAGCATTATTGCAGAACTGGATAACGAAGCTCACTAATGCGTCCTTACCTACTTACCGCTTCTGCCCGTAAAGATCTTATTAATATTGGCCGCTTTACCACCGAAAAATGGGGAAAGCGGCAACGCGATAAATACCTCAAGCAGTTTGATGATGCATTCAAACTGCTTTCTCGCCAGCCTGAAATAGGCCGCGATGCGGACGATATCAAGCCAGGGTACAAAAAATTCAGCCAGGGTAGCCATGTCATCTTTTACCGGGCTGGCACGGAATCCCATATCGTTGTAATACGGATTCTTCACAACAGCATGGATGTGGAACAGCACCTGTAACCCCATAACGCTGAAGCACAGCGGCGCCACGTCAGCGGCGTCCGGCGGCCATCGGCCGCAAACTGCTGCGACTTGTTAATTTGTGGGTGTAGCACTGCGCCCGATCCAGTATTCAAACGGCCGAACCAGGCCTGGAATTTTTAAATTTCTCCCACGAAACCCTGCAACTGAAAGGAACACGGTTGCAACGATGCTCAAGCCCATACCAACCAGCATGAGTATATTTTTGAGACCATCGCCTGAAAGGTAAGGGATGCTCGTGCCTGCGTCACGAACCGCAATACGAACCCCAACAGCTAGTGCCGCCAGAAGCATGAGGTAAATAAATGTTGATAGCCAAAGATCCATGAACTTCAGCAGAGTCATCTTGCTATGCGTAAATTCGAAACGACGAGCCAATAGCAGGAAAAGAATAACCAATGGTACATACAGCCAGGAATAGGTATAGAAAATGATCAAGCTGACCAATGGCACCGTGCCAGCGATGATACGTTCTTGAGTGCTTACTTCCATATACCGACAATCTCCTTGAAATTAACGAGGCTGTAGAAAAACCCAAAAATGAGCGAGTATTCCACCGCCTGCGATCTCGTTTTTTTTAGCCGGTCAGTTCGCCCAGCAACTTCCTGTTTTCGGATTGATTGCCCTTTATAGCCCTCAATCCCGGTATTTCAGTGTTCAGGCGCCCGTAACCTTGTGCCTAAGGGGTATTTCGGGAGGGCTTGCTCCCCCGGTCATGCCGCCATCCGCCCATAATTAGCCAGCTTCTCAATATTGTGTACCAAGCAGTACAACTGCCACTGGCCCTGCACCTTCTTCTTTCCCCTGAGACTGAACCGGTTCAGCCGTTTGTTGGTGCCAATGTTGCCGAACACGGGTTCCACCACCGACATGCGATGACTGTAAATCTCTTTACCTTTAGAGCTATCCACCCGATGCTTCATCCAGTCGGTATAGCTCGGCGTACGATTGCGTTCTAATGCAAACGTCACTTGCCTGCCACTGCCTTTGCGGTGGTCAGCCGACGCCGGGTTTTGCATGCACTGGTGCTTTTTGGGGCAATGACGACACTGCAGCAGGCGGCCTTTGAAGTGGGCACGGGAGACACCATTCCCATCCGTGCGAGTCGCCTCATAATGAAGCTCTTGCCCTGCCGGGCAGATACAGGTGAGCGTGACCGGATCGAACTGGAATTCACGGGCCGGGATGATCTCTTTCCAGCCTGTGTCTGGCTGGTTCTGGTGACGCCTGCCGTATTTGTCTTTCTGATGCGCGAACTTGGGATCCCGGCTGCGGAACCGGTTGTCCGGAATGTAGCCATTGATATTCCGTTCATGCAGGTACTTCATATTGGCTTCGTTGGCGAAGCCGGTGTCGGCGGTTACCACAGTGCCTTGCTGGTAGATGTTGTCCGCGATGCCCAGTTTCCTGAATCGGGCTTCGACACTTTCCAGAACCGGTTGCAGAGTGTGGTGTTCCTGGCCTTCGCCGAAGGCTTGAGCATCGATGATGATCTGGTGTTTCTTGTCCACCGTGGCCACGCCGTTATAGCCCTGGATCGTGCCCTTGCTGGTGGTCATCTTGCCGCTTTCGTTATCGGTGATGTTGCTCTTCACTTCCTTGCGTCGTTTCCCCTGGCCCATCCTTGGGCTGTTGGTCTTTAGGAAGCGATCCACTTTCTGCAAGGACTCGTCCAGAGAGAGAACCGTCTTCGCCCGGCGGATATCCCGGTCCAGCTCGGCCTCGGTTTCCGCCTCGTCCCGTTCGTGGTGTTCTTTCAGATGGTGGCGGATGAGTCGTTTGAGTTTCTGGCGTTTCTCCTCCAGCTCTTTAAAGGTGCCAGACCATTCCTTGGCGGCATTGGAGGACATCTTGCAACCGTCGATGGCAAATAGTTCGTGGCCCAGCAAGCCCTGTTCGTCACAGACCAGCAGCACCTGCTCGAACAACTCCTCAATCTCATCAGCATGGCTGCTGACGAACTTGGCTAAGGTCGTGAAATGGGGCACCGTGTCGCAGGACAGGGCTTTGAAAATAACGTTGGTCTCGCAGCACCACTGGATCTCCCGGCTAGAGGTGATACCGCGGGAATAGGCAAACAGAATAACGGGCAACAGGATAGCCGGATCGTAGGCCCGACGGCCTGTGTCCTTATTGCGGTACCTCGGATAAAAAACCGACAGATCGAGCTTGTGTTGAATCAGGTAGTGCACGGCATGTTCGAAGGTGCCGGGCTGAAGCTGCTCTTTATAATTCACCACGAGAATAGTGTCCTGATCGTGGTTATAGGGCCTGAAGCGGGGCTTGGCTTTGGGCATCTGACGGCTCCTTGTCTGTTTGCTTGATCCTATCAAACCGAGGCGCGATTTCGGGGTTTTTCTACAGCCTCAACGCCTGCATAAACGGCGGCTTTTACGCAGCGAAGCGGAGAAAAAGCCGTCCGGTGGAGGCCCCTCGGGCCGGAACGAATTTAATGCACTGGTTATGACTGAAGCCCGAACACCAGTAAAAATTTGATACCGACGCTCGCAGCTATGCCCAAAATGATGATTGTATAAAATGCGAGCGGGTTGCCATAGTAGCGATCGATAAGCCAGAAAAAGACAAAACCCGTCACGAGGTCATACACAAATGTTAGTGCCAAGATTATCCCAACAAAGGGGGTGAACTGCTGGAAAAAAGCCAGTAGCAGACCGATCACTAGGAACGTGCCAGCATAAATTGCAGTTGTCTGCCCCGGCCGTCCATTGTTCATGACATGCCGAATGCAGAAAATCAGTATTGCTAACTTTAAGACTACTCCCATCTTTCCCTTCCTTGGTCATAACGATGGATGTTAAGCGGCACTGGCGCCAGCCAGGGTCCGACTTAACGTGTGGTTATACGGACCGTCCTGAAAGACTCTCATATTCCACCTCACTCACAGGCCACTCCAAACCCGGCAGACATCCCTGGGAAGTTATCAGGCCAGTGGTCAGCGGGGGCACCGAAGATGCGAAGGCACGGAACAAAGGCGACCACGATTGCCGATTGATCCACCTTCCCTCAAGAGCCAAGCCAGACGGATCAAGCCGCGACTTATCCGTCTGGCTTGGCTCTTGAGGGTAGCAGGGAGAGCGTTCAACGGCGATCCGCTCTATTTGTTTTCTTGCACCGGTTTTCAAAACCAGAAAAATACTGTTTATACATACAGTAAATTCAGGTAACCTTCCGAGATAAGGCAAGAAAACCTATGCAATCAACCCACCGCTATAACAGCTAATTATACGAACGAGTTCGTATATCACTTATTCGTAAAACTCCATTCAAGCACACTCAAGAAAACACGATTTTCCAAATAAAAACAAAATCTTGAGCACCAATTACCACGGCCACCGCCGGAGTTATACGCCCTCTTCAGAACCACTCCCGCTCCCACCATGGGCGTATAACTCCACCCTTCATACTCCAACTTTCGAACCCTATCAGATAGTTATCCTCTTTTCTCGGAAGAGTTCTGGAGTTTTGCGAACGCGTTCGTATAACTCCTGCAGCATGCGCGCCCGTGCTGGTTGGATTCGGATCTTCGAATATCACAGGAACTACAACACCAGCTTCAAACCTGGAGGCCAGGTTAGGCCAAAATGTATCTGAGGAGGTCAGTCACGGCTTGTAGTGGCATCGTAACGCGGAGCGTCGGTGGGCAAAGGATCGGCTAGAGGGCTAGCGCGAGGGTAATGCGCGGACAGGGTAGATATCGTAACGGCTACTCTTGCCCTCTACCCGGGTGCTCGGCTCAGGCCCGGGGATCGCCGGTGCCTTCCGTGGGCGTTTAACCACCACGCGATAGGTTGCGGTGGCCAGTGCAGCGTTCAACAAAGCTTCTGAGTCGTCGTCATCCCCTACTACCGTTCGGAACACCTGCATTTCTTTCTTCACCAGCGCAGATTTGTCCCTGTGGGGAAACATGGGGTCGAGATAGATAACATCGGCCACTTCTGAGGCCTCTTCAACGCTAGTCAACCAGTCAATGCTACTCCCGGCCCTCAGTGTCATTCGGGCGATGATGGGTGCGCAATCCATATTCAGGGCTGCCCGGGCCAAACCATCCGCCAGCAACGCATGAATCACGGGGTTACGTTCAAACAGGCTGACATGACAACCAAGGCTAGCGAGCACGAACGCGTCCTGACCCAAGCCAGCAGTGGCATCCAGAACATGCAAGCCTGCTTTGGCTTTCTGTAAGCCAACAGCGCGCGCAACAAGCTGGCCGGAGCCTCCACCATGCTCACGACGGTATCCCATCTTGCCGGTCACAAACTCTGCTCTCACAGGGCCTGGTGCGCCTTTTCCGGCTACTTGCAGACACAATCCGTTCTCGTCCAGAAACAGTAAGGCATCAGCCTGCTGCACATCTTTCGGGCGGACAACACCAAGGTACGGCAAGGATAAATCAGAGCCAAGCAGTTTGGCCTTGTGATCATCGCCAAGCGGACTTCGGGCGACAGCCAACGGAATACGTGTGTGGTCAAAGGGGACTTTCGAAGCGTTAGGGCGTGACATCAGATAAAAACCTTATTCACGGCCCGGCAATTTCTTCCAGGTAACTTCATCGCGGATGTAAACCGGTTGCGCCTGCTCTGCCGGCACAGCCAATCCCTGACTGAACTTCAACGCGGCCAGACGTGCAACCCAGGCAGCCCGGGGAATGAGAGATTCATCCACCGCAGTGATCAGGCTTGAAGCCTCCGGGGGCATCTTTTCACGAAATGCCCAACCCTGGCCCGCACCAGCCCACTCTTCAATTCCGGGCTCCAGAACAACGCTGGACGGTGAACAGACGCGCTCCGCGCCAATCAGCTCTGGCAAGCCCGAGCGATTCAAAAAGCAGCCCCAGTAGACTTCGCTCATGCGGGCATCAAAGGCGACAGCTACGCCTTGGCCTTCACTTACCTGCAAGGCCTCAATAGCGCCAAGCGCAACCGTTTCAAGCGAAGAGACCGGAACAACCGGAAGGTTGAGCCCCCATGCCAGGCCCTGAACCACACCCGTGGCGATACGGACACCAGTAAAGGATCCCGGGCCACGGGCAAATGCCAGGGCATCGAGATCGGCTGGTTTAAGCCCTTGCTCCGCCAATAACTCTCGCAGCATGGGCATCAGAAGGCGTGTATGGCCTCTGGGCGCAATCTCAAACTTCTCGATAACCTCACCGTCAACAAAAAGGGCTGCAGAGCAGCCCTCTGAGGAGGTGTCCAGTGCCAAAAGTTTCACAGGCGTGAATGGCCTCGATAGAACATCAATGGATTACTTGAGGCGAGCACTAATCTGTTCGCGAATACTGTCCAGACTGCCTACACCGTCTACGCTCACATATTCTGGTGCCACTTCTGGCTGGGTCTTGGCCAGATCCTGATAGTAGCCGATCAACGGCGCGGTCTGATCGTGGTAGATCTTCAGGCGCTTGCGAACGGTTTCTTCCTTGTCGTCTGCACGCTGCATCAGCGGCTCACCCGTTTCATCGTCTTTACCTTCCACCTTGGGTGGATCGTATTTGACGTGATAAATCCGGCCACTACCCTCATGCACACGGCGACCAGACAAACGGCTAACAATCTCTTCGTCGTCCACAGCGATCTCGACAACATAGTCGATAACAATGCCCTGATCTTTCAAAGCTTCAGCCTGGGGAATTGTGCGCGGGAAGCCGTCCAGCAAATATCCATTTTTGCAGTCAGGGCTCTTAACCCGCTCTTCAATCAGCGCAATAATGATGTCATCAGAGACCAGGCCGCCGGTCGCCATCACTTCTTTAACCTGCAGTCCAAGCTCAGTTTCAGCTTTAACAGCGGCCCGCAGCATATCGCCAGTGGAAATCTGGGGAATACCAAAACGCTCAGTTATAAATTGGGCCTGAGTCCCCTTTCCCGCGCCTGGTGCGCCTAACATGATGATTCGCATACAGCTGTGCTCCCGTTTTCGTTATTAAAGTTTGAAAAACTGTGGCAAAAACCCGTGCCTTTGCGACAACCTCTCCCGTTGAAACAGATGTCGGTCGAATTCGACGATGGCGCATTATACGAAGTCAGGCACTTCAGAGAAAGTCGACCTCCGTATCATCTACATAAAACTGACGTATAACGGAGGCTAGCAAGACCAGCATCAGGTGTTCAGTGACGATGCCAGGGCATCCAGTTCCGGGGCCACCTGATCAATTTCGACATTCAACTCATCCACGAATCCTGGCTCCAACCCCAGGCCATCCAGCAAGGCAGGAATATCATCTGAATTGAACTCGTCGCCAATGCCTCGCTCCTTCAGCAATGCGTTAGCCAGCTGAACCATCATCACATAGTTTTGATGCTCACCTTGGTAGCCTGGCTGCTGGTGCACGCCTGCAGCTTTGACAACCGGGTCAGGCAACTCCCAGAGACGATGCAGAATTCCGCCAATGGCACCGTGACCTACAGAAATAATTTCCTGCTCACCGCCCTGCCCGAACACCTGCTGCTCCAGAGACTGCATGCTGGCTTCCGGGTTGGCTTCTCGCAGCTTATTGAGCTCTTTGAATTCTGCCGGAAACAAGTGCCCAACCAGCAACAAACCAAAGTTGTGCAACAAGCCGCACAAATACGCCAAGCCTTTGTCTGCACCGCAGCGAGGCGCCATGCGTTGACTCACAAAAGCACAGTAAAGTGAGTGACGCCAAAAACTATCCATACCCAGGATGCCCGCCTTGGGCACATCGAACGCACGAACTGAAGCAATGCCCAATGCTATGTGGGCAACCCGGTCGAAGCCCAGCACGCGGGTTACAGCATCCTGAACAGAGTTAATCTGGCCCGGGTAATTGAACAGCGCCGACCGGGCATAGCGCATTACCTGCGCCGTCAGGCTAGGGTCAAACTCAATAAGCTCCGCCAGCTCCCGGGCCGTGGCCTCGGTGTTGGACGTCAAGCGCAAAATACGCAATGCCAGTGCCGGCATAGGCGGCAATCGATACAGTTTTTTCAATTTGCTGGCGACTTCTGCCAGCGTCAGCGCATCCCGGCCACCGTTATTACCCGGCCCGCGAATAGCCAGATTCCCTTCCCGGCTACCGGCCATCGCCAGCCGCAACGAGCGCCCATCCAGCTCTACCATGGAGTGATCTGTGCCACTGGAAAACAACACCTGCTCAGCCTGTGAGATACCTTCATCCAGCAATACTGGCAACTCGTAAGCATTGCCAATTGGTGGCGTAAACCCGGGGTCACAATCACCGAACAACCGCATGGTCTGCTGCGCCGTCAGGGGTTGCAAATGGCGCCCTGTCAACTGGTGTAGAGCTTCTGTATCAAGCGCACTGTCGAATTTGTGCACAGCCATAACAATGCCACTGATATCAATCAGCAGTGTTGCTTTAATGACGTTTTTCCGGGATTCGCCCAAGGCCGATACGGCCTCATCCAGGCTGCTAGCCCGACCGATGGGCCGCTCCTGATAAGCAATGCCTTGCTGATTAAAAAATCGCTCCAGTCGCGCTGCGAGAGCCAAAAGAATACTCCTGTTATCCATGGCAGGGGCGCCTCTGCCCCTCTATCCATTCCCGGCCGATTTAGCCGGTGTTGCGCATTCCGGCGGAAATTCCCGCCATTGTAACCTTAAGTGCTCGTTCTACCAGCTCAGGAACCTCTCCTTTGCCTTCACTCTCCCGGTCACGCCTCAACAATTCTGCCTGAAGATAGTGCAAGGGATCTGTGTAGGGGTTGCGAACGCGCATGGAGTGAGCAAAAACCGGCTCGTCTTCCAGCAACTTGTCCTGTTCCTTGAGTTCCAGCAAGCGCTGAACGCAGCCCTCAAGACGAGCACCCAGGCTTACCCCGAGCGCTCTGAGCTTATCGTCGTCCAGCAGAGTTTTCTCATAGTAACTGGCAATGCGCAGATCCGCCTTGGCCAACACCATTTCAAGCATGTCTACATAGGTGCGGAAGAACGGCCAGCCATGCATCATCTCACGCAAGACAGGCAAGCGTCCCTCTTTAGCTGCATCTTCCAACGCCACGTCGCTGCCAAGCCAGCTGGGTAGCATTAGCCGCATTTGAGTCCAGGCAAAAATCCAGGGAATAGCCCGCAAGCTTTCCACTCCACCGCTGGCTTTACGCCTGGCTGGCCGGCTGCCCAACGCCAGCTTTCCCAAAGCCTGCTCGGGGGTTACCTGGCGGAAATAGGGTACAAAATCCGGGTTCTCCCGAACCACATCCCGATAAGCTTTGAGCGATCGCTCCGTCAACCAGTCCATGGTGTCTCGCCATGCATCTTCTGGCTCAGGTGGTGGTGCCAGAGTCGCCTCGATAACAGCTGTGGTGTATAGCGTCAGGCTTTGCACCGCAAGCTGGGGAAGGCCGAACTTGAACCGGATCATTTCGCCCTGTTCTGTAATGCGGAAACTGCCATTTACCGAACCGGGAGGCTGGGAAAGAATCGCACGATTGGCTGGTCCACCACCTCGGCCGACAGTTCCCCCCCGACCATGGAACAGAGTCAGGTGCACGCCGTAACGACCTGCCACCTGAGTAAGCTTTTCCTGGGCCTGGTATTGCGCCCAGGCAGCCATTAGCTGGCCGGCATCCTTGGACGAATCCGAGTAACCAATCATGACCTCCTGACGTCCCTGGCAGTAGTCCCGGTACCAGTCCACCTCGTACAAGGCGGCCATGCTTTCAGGCGCACCTTGCAGGTCGTCCAGGGTTTCAAACAAGGGCACAACACGCATGGGGAATTTCATGCCGGATTCACGAAGCAGCAAGATGACACTCAGAACATCAGACGGCTTGCTGGCCATCGAAATAACGTAGGAGCCCAGCGCTTCCGGCGTTTGCTGTGCAACCACCTCGCAGGTATCCAAAACCTCACGCACCAGCTCGGAAGGTTCCCAGTTCCGGGGGACCAGCGGGCGACGCCCCTGCAGCTCACGAACCAGAAAGGCCTGTCGGTCTTTTTCAGGCCATGAAAGGTAATCACCCAAGCCAAGATACTCCACCATTTCCGCAACCGCTTCCGCGTGTCGGGTGGCTTCCTGACGGATATCGAGACGAATCAATGGCAAGCCGAACGTATGGGCGCGGCGGATAGTGTCCAGCAAAGCACCTTTGGCTATGTGCTCAAGCCCGCACTCCACCATTGAGCGATAACAAAGTTCAAGCGGCGCAGTGAGATCTTCATTTTCGAACAATATGCCATTGCTATCGGCAGGCTCTCCGTTGATAGAGGCTTCTGCCCAATCGCGGGTTTTAATCAGCCGGTCACGAAGCTCCGCCAACACATGACGGTAAGGTTCGCGGGAATCGCCGGCAAGGCCACGCAGCTCATCGTTTGCTTGCCACATGGAAAGCTCAGCCCGCAGCGATTTGATGTCGCGGAGAAACAGATCGGCAGCCATCCAGCGCCCAAGCAGGAATACCTTTCGGGTTACCTCATGGGTGACGTTCGGATTGCCATCGCGGTCGCCACCCATCCAGGATGCAATGCGCACAGGCGTTGCCTGCAATGGCAGCCCTTGGCCCGTTGCGTCCTGAAGCGACGTATCAAGATCGGCAAGAAACCGGGGCAGAGCTTGCCAAAGGCTGTTTTCGATAACTGCAAACCCCCACTTGGCTTCATCAACTGCCGTAGGGCGCTCATGTCGAATTTCATCTGTGTGCCAGGCTTCTGCCACAAGCCGGGACAATCGCTCGGTGATGGCATCCTGTTCTGCCGGCAACAGGTCATCGTGATCCAGACGGGCCAAGCATTCCGACATCTCATCGTATTTCATGATCAGTGTGCGGCGTGCGACTTCTGTGGGATGCGCCGTTAGCACAAACTCCACACGCATATCGGCTACACATTTATGCAATGCTTCGGCCGTCACTCCGCTGGTTTTCAAGCGTTCGAACACGCCTGCCAAAGGCTCAACCATAAGGTCCGACTGGTGCCCGCGCTTGCGACGAATACCATGATACTGCTCAGCCAGGTTCGCAAGGTTAAGAAACTGGTTGAAGGCTCTGGTGACCGGTAACAGCTCATCATCGCTTAATTTGCCCAGAAGGCTGACCAGTCGCTGACCAGAGCCGCTTTCCTGCCGGCGGTCCGATTTGGCAGCAGCCCGGATTTCCTCAATAAGGTCATAACATTCACGGCCGGGGTGTCGCTGTATGCTCTGCCCCAGCAACTCGCCCAGCATACGGACATTTTCTCGGAGATCAGGGTGTAGCTCGGTCACATTGGCGTCCTTATGGATTGACGGAGACAAAGTAAACTAACGATACTAAGGAACGACTGGAAAAGTCTATTGGCGTTTAGATGCCTGAGGAGCGACCATGAAAGTCACAGATCTGCCCAAGCAATGGGAGCAAAAGAAAGAGCCTGCAGAGCGCACTCATGAATACAGCCTGAGGCTTCCCCTTGGAGACGCTGCAAGAGTTGCAGCTCTGGCCGAGCTTTACCCCGATCGCAACGAAAGCGACATTCTCAATGACATGGTGGCTGCCGCCTTGGACGAACTGACCAGCCGAAATCCGCTAAAAGAAAAGTTGGGCAAGCATAAGCTGTAGGTGTTTAACTCCAGTTTACCGATGGCGAGCGAGTAATCAGGCTACAGATTCGATCTGGCGAGCCTTCAGGCGCTTGATATGCTTTTGGCTAAGACGCACAAATTCCGGTGTAAGCCCTTTGTCTTCATACAGTTCAAAGCCATCCTCGTCAAAGGCAACTACCTGATCCCCCTGCACATAGGGGAACTCAGCTTCAATCTCATCAAGCGCCACCGTTATCAAGTCGCGCAACAAATCCTCAGGCGATTTCAGTGGGTAGAGGGTCGATAAGGCCTCAAGTTGCTGGTGATGATGATCAGACAAAGCCATAAGGTGGGTATCACGAGTAAGCTTTCGGCTTGCGTGCTTGTCCCAGTATCTGACCAGATCTTTTATTTTCATCAAACCTGACTCCTGCATCCTGTTGGTGACACTCAGAGCCCAAACAGCGCTCCTGCTTCAACCAGTGTAGACGAAGCCAAGGATCAGCTCTTCTTTTCCACACCTTTGACTGACTGCCAGATATCATCGAGTGCTTCGAGCGTTTCCCCATCAAAGTCGCGGCCTTCTTGAACCAGCGCCTGTTCAATGGCCCTGAACCGTGCCTCAAATTTGTGATTGGTGCGCCCAATTGCCTGTTCCGGGTTAACCTTCATAAAGCGGGCGAGGTTCACACACACAAACAGCACATCGCCCAGTTCGTCCTCAACGGCGTCGCGCTCACCCTTCCCGGATTCGGCGGCCTGCCAGGCCTCTTTCAGCTCATCAATCTCTTCATGGAGCTTGTCAAAAACAGGCTCGATATTTGGCCAGTCAAACCCGTGTCTTGCCGCCCGCTTCTGCAATTTCTCCGCACGCACCATCGCAGGCAGCGCCCGTGCAATGCCATCAAGCCGGCTTGGAGATGGCGCATCCGCTGCGTCTGCTTTTTGCGCCTGTGCCCGTTCTTCCGCCTTGATACGCTCCCAACTCTCTTTGATCCAGGCTTCGTCCGGCCGGTTATCCGGATCAATACGGCTTTCCAGCGTACCCTCGGGAAAAACATGAGGGTGTCGCCGAACAAGTTTGCGCACCAGGTTATCGACCACAGAATCAAAATTGAAGCGGCCTTCTTCATCCCCTATCTGCGAGTAGAAGATCACCTGAAACAGCAGATCACCCAGCTCATCCTTGAGGTTTCCGTAATCCTCCCGCTCAATGGCATCCGCCACTTCGTAGGCCTCTTCCAGCGTATGGGGCACGATGCTTTTGAACGTTTGTTTTGTATCCCAGGGGCAACCGGTTTCAGGGTCACGCAGCCGGGCCATCAATACTTTCAAATCGTCAATGGAGTAAGTCATGAGCGCTTACGCCTGACGTCAATAATATTGGGCAGGTTACGAATCTGGGCCAGCAACCGCGCCAACTGTTCCAGGCTGGAGATTTCTACTGTCACAATCATGGTTGCGGTGTTGTCATCCCGGTTCGTCATGGTATGAAGCGCCAGAACATCACTCTTTGACAAGGACAATACCTGGGTAATATCACGCAGCAGACCCGACCTGTCGTAGGCTTCGATTTCGATATCCACCGGGTAAACAGAGGCTTGCTGGCCACCCCAACTCACTTCAATAATCCGGTTCGGCTCGAATTCCTGCAAGTTCAGGAAGGTAAGGCAATCCTGCCGGTGAACCGTTACTCCCCGCCCGACGGTAATGTAGCCACCTATAGCGTCCCCCGGCAGAGGCTTGCAGCACTTCGCCACCTGGGTTTTCAGCTTGCCTACACCCAGTATGTGAATATCCGATTCGGTATCGTATGGCTTACGGCGCTGGGCAGTCAGCTTCAGATCAAGCTGTTCCGATTTCGGTTCCAGCATTTGCTGGGCAACATTGGCCACATGCGCCGGCCGCAGGTCGCCTGCACCCACTGCGGCAAACATATCTTCGGCGTTGTGATAGTTTACTTTTACCGCCACCTGGCCGAAATCCACGTCGTGCAACGACAAGCGCCTGAGCTCGTCTTCAATGATGGCGCGCCCATCGGTCACGTTACGTTCGCGATTCTGCTGCTTGAACCAGTGAGTAACCTTGGCTCTTGCACGGGACGTTTGGAGATACCCAAGGCTTGGGTTCAGCCAGTCCCGGCTTGGAGCGGGATTATTCTTGGAGGTGAGCACGAATACCTGCTCCCCGGTTTTCAGCGGGTAGGTCAGCGGCACTATCCGGCTATCTACCCGTGCACCGCGACAGGCATGGCCTATCTCGGTGTGCACCCGGTAGGCGAAATCCACAGGAGTAGCACCCTGAGGCAAATCAACCACATGCCCATCGGGCGTGAACACGTATATCCGGTCTGATACAACGTCCGTTTTAAGATGATCAGCCAGCCCGGAGAGATCGCCCAATTCCTCCTGCCACTCCAGCACCTGGCGAAGCCAGTTGATCTTGGCTTCATAGCCGGATGCTTTCTGATTTTTATCCGTACCCTTGTAAAGCCAGTGAGCACACACTCCCAACTCAGCATCTTCATGCATGCTGTGGGTGCGAATCTGAACCTCCATTACCTTGCCATCAGGCCCGATAACCGCCGTGTGCAGAGACTGGTAACCATTTTCCTTGGGGTTGGCCACGTAGTCATCAAATTCATTGGGTATGTGGCGCCAGAGTGCATGCACAATCCCAAGTGCCGCATAGCAGTCTTTGACTTCCGGCACCAGTATGCGCACAGCTCTGATGTCGTACACCTGAGAAAAGTCGATGCCCTTTATGCGCATTTTCCGCCAGATGCTGTAGATATGCTTGGCGCGACCGGAAAGTTCAGCGTTGATACCAGAAGCTTTCAGCTCAGCCTGAAGCGTGCTGATAACACGGCGAATATACTCCTCGCGATCAAGGCGTTTTTCATCCAGAAGCTTTGCGATTTTCTTGTACGCAGTCTCATGGAGATAGCGAAAGGACAGATCTTCCAGCTCCCACTTGATGTGCCCGATACCCAGGCGATGGGCCAGGGGCGCGTAGATATCAAATACTTCCCGAGCCACCCGCATGCGCTTTTCTTCCGGCGCATTCTTGACCCCGCGGATAGCACAGGTGCGTTCCGCAAGTTTGATTAACGCCACCCGGACATCATCAATCATGGTGACCAGCATTTTGCGGACATTGTCCAGCTGGCCCTCACTTTGCCCAAGCACATTGCCTTTAAGCGGATGATGAATCGAGGAGATGGCTGCCATTTGCTGAACACCGTTGATCAGCATGGCCACTTCGTCACCAAACTCCTTGCGGATAACCTCAAGAGCAACTCGCTCTTCCCGTACTGCCCGGTAGAGAATGGCGGCAACCAGGCTGGTTTGATCCAAGCGCAGCTCTGCAAGCACCTGAGCCATTTCTATGCCAATGCGAAAGCTGCTGGAACCAGCTGCCCACAGTCGGTCTTCACGGTAGGCCTGCAGATCTATTTCAGCAGCTTTTTCGCAAGCCCTGCGGAATTGCGCCACATCATCCAGGTGGGTCTGCGATGAAATCTGCTGAACCCAACCATCGATATCAATCTGGCCATCGCCATCCACTGCGTAGTCTTCGCGAACTTTTACCATATCTGTTTTGTTATTCCTGGTGGTTCACGCAGCAGTCCTTTGCTGCGCACAACAACATTCATTGTCAGTCGCGCTCAAACAGCGCAATCGACTCCACATGCGTGGTGTGAGGAAACATATCCATCACTCCAGCACGTACCAACCGGTACCCATTTCGGGCCATTACACCCGCATCCCTGGCCAGGGTGGCAGGGTTACAGGACACATACACAATGGTCTTGGCGCCGAATGCGGTCAGGTACTTGCAGATTTCTTCTGCCCCCGACCGGGGCGGATCGATCAGGATTTTATCAAACCCCTCCTGCGCCCAGCTCTGGCCGGTAAAATCTCCGTGCAGATCCGCGCCGTGGAACGCTACGTTCGTAAGCCCGTTCAGTTCCGCATTCTCCCGGCCCCGCACAACCATCGCATCGTCGCCTTCAACGCCAATCACCTGCCCGCCCTTGCGCGCAAGTGGCAGTGTAAAGTTGCCTAACCCGCAGAACAGATCCAGAACCCGCTCACCTGGCTGCACATCCAGCCACTCCACAGCCCTGTGTACCATGGCCTTGTTAATATCTGCATTGACTTGGGTAAAGTCCATGGGATGGAACTTCATGGTCAGGTCGAAGGCGTCAAGCCGGTAGCTGAGCCGCTCATCCTGCCGGCCGGCCGATTCCGGCCAGATGCGATGAACAGTATCCGGCCCTTTCGGCTGCAGATAAATATGCAGTTCGTGCGCCTGACCAAAGGCAATCAGTTTTTCCTGGTCGCCACTGCTCAGTTCATCCATATTGCGGAAAACCATAGCCGCTGTATCGTCGCCACAGGCAATCTCCACTTGGGGAATGCGGGCATAGGCATCCATGCTGTGCAGTAACTCGCGCAGCGGAACAATACGCTCCCCAATGCGCGGGTCCAAAACCACACACCGGTCAATATCCGTAAGGAAGCTGTTGCGCTTCTCCCGGAAACCAACCAATACCGACTCGCGAGCCTTCACATAACGCACACCCATACGCGCCTTGCGCCGATAAGCCAAAGTGCTGTCAGGGCGTAGCGGCTCAATCCACTCCTCAGGCTCTATACCGCCAAAGTGCGCGAACTGTTCACGCAGTGTGTCTTCCTTGAAGCGGATCTGAGCATCGCTACTCATGTGCTGCAGACTACAACCACCGCACAGATCTGCGAACTCGCATGGAGGTGTTTGGCGGTCCGGTGCAGACTCCAGCACCTCAAGGGTACGCAGCTCATCAAATTTGCTGCGGCTGGACACCACTTTGGCCATCACCGTTTCACCGGGCAAGGCACCATCGACAAACAGGATTTTTCCGTCCTGACGAGCTATGCCGCGGCCATCATGGCTTAGCTTGTCCACTTCACAGCGTACGGGTTCCGTAGGAAGTGCCTTCCTGCGTCGTCTGCTCATAATCTGTTCTCTTGGTGTCGTCAGTCAGGTTCAGGTGTTTGGAAACACACCCGTGGATAAATAGCGGTCGCCGCGGTCACAGATAATGGCTACGATAATGGCGTTTTCAACCTGGGCAGACAGTCGAAGTGCAGCGGCAACTGAGCCGCCGGATGATACGCCACAGAAAATCCCTTCTCGCTCAGCAAGCGCACGCATGGTGTCCTCGGCTTCTTGCTGGCCAATATCGAGTACCTGATCCACCCGGGCAGCATCGTATATGCTGGGCAGGTAAGCTTCAGGCCAGCGGCGGATTCCCGGTATGGAAGCACCCTCTTTTGGCTGCAGGCCAATGATGCTGATATCCGGGTTGCGCTCTTTCAGGTAACGGGACACGCCCATAATAGTACCGGTGGTACCCATGGAACTGACAAAGTGCGTTACCCGCCCCGCCGTCTGCTCCCAGATTTCAGGGCCTGTGGTGCGGTAATGCGACAGTGGGTTGTCCTGGTTACTGAACTGATCCAGCACCTTGCCTTTGCCTTCCGCCTGCATTTTCAAAGCCATGTCTCTGGCCACTTCCATACCTTCTTTCTGGCTCACGGTAATGATCCGGGCGCCGTAGGCTCTCATGGATGCACGGCGCTCTTCGCTCATGTTGGCCGGCATAATAAGTATCAGCCGGTAACCTTTGATGGCGGCTGCCATTGCCAGAGCAATACCGGTATTACCGCTGGTCGCCTCAATCAGCGTATCCCCGGGCTGAATCTCACCGCGACGCTCCGCTTCCTGAATCATTCCCAGAGCAGGTCGGTCTTTTACAGAGCCCGCCGGGTTATTGCCTTCCAGCTTTGCCAGAATTACATTGCTGGTCTCGCCAGGAAGACGCTGCAATCGAACCAGAGGCGTATGCCCGACATAATCTTCAACTGTTGGAAAATGCATATGAGAACCCTGTGGTACACTTTTGCGTGGCATGATACGCCTTATGGCCCCGGTCGCCCAATACAGCTTCTCGCTAAAACCATGACTGGAGGCTATATGAGCAACGTATTTTTCGGCTCCGCCGGCTTGGATACTCAGAACATCCGCGCCCGGATGACCTACTATTACAAGGACGTAACCCGCCCATAAAGGTGGCGTTAAGTTATTTTTCAGGAATTTCGTATGCGACGTTGGGGCATTCGCAAAAAGGTGCTGGTGGTTACTCTGGTTCCCACCCTTATCACCACCCTTATGCTAGGGATGTTTTTTACCTATAGCTGGGTTAACAATATTGAAAGCCTTCTGAAGGATCGAGGCGAGTCACTCTCTCGCCAACTCGCGGCTGGCTCAGAATATGGCCTGTTCACGGCAAACCGCAGTCTGTTGAGCAATCTTTCCAGCGCCCTGCTGGAAGAGCAGGATGTTCGCTCAATTACCTTCTTCGACAGCAACCGCCGTCGTTTACTGCACACCGGACCCGGCAGTTCAGACAACCTCGACAGCAAAGAGCTGATCAGCGAAGAGGCAAGCCGGATTACCCGCAAGACCAGTACACGTTTTGTGAACCCTGTTTTTCTCCAGGATCTGATCATTCAGTCCATCCACGACCAGGGCTCACAGCAGCCCTCCTCCGAGCAAAGGCAGCCGCTTGGCTGGGTGGCAGTGGAGATGTCTCATATCCGTACGGAAAAAGAGACCTACAAAGCCTTACTGATTTCCCTTCTGCTGGTTCTGGGTGGCGTTATTTTCAGTTTGCTGATCGCCCTGCGCTTGAGCCGTGCCTTCACCGGGCCAGTGTTCGAGCTCAACGAAGCTGTCGCAAAGCTTAAAGAAGGCAAGCTGGACACCCGCATTCATACCAAGGCTGGCCCGGAATTCGAGCAGCTTGAATCTGGCCTTAATGCCATGGCAGAGGAGCTGAGCAAAGCCCAGGCCGAAATGCAGCAAAACATTGATCAGGCCACGGAAGACCTGCGCGAGACTCTGGAAACCATTGAAATCCAGAACATAGAGCTGGATTTCGCGCGCAAGGAAGCCCTGGAAGCCAGCCGCATAAAATCTGAATTCCTGGCAAATATGTCCCATGAGATCCGGACACCACTGAACGGGATTATCGGCTTTACCGAACTACTGCTCAAAAGCCCCTTGCCCCGCCAACAAAGGGATCATTTGAGCACCATTCGCAAATCATCCGAAATTTTGCTCACCATCATTAACGACATTCTGGATTTCTCCAAGATTGAAGCCGGCAAGCTGATTCTCGACCGTGTTCCCTTCCAGCTCAGGGATATTGTGGAAGAGGTAATGGTGATGCTGGCCCCCGCTGCCCATAGCAAAAACCTCGATTTGGTACCGCTGGTCTACAACGATGTGCCCGATAACATAATGGGCGACCCTTTGCGGGTAAAACAGGTAATTACCAATCTCGTCAACAACGCCATCAAGTTTACCCAGACCGGTGAAGTCGTTCTGCGGGCGAGCCTGGAAGAGGAAGACAAAGAAGGTAACCGCGTTACCCTGCGCCTGAGCATTACCGATTCTGGCGTTGGCTTGTCACGGGCCCAGCAGCAATCGCTGTTCAACGCCTTCAGCCAGGCCGATGCATCTACCGCAAGGCAATATGGTGGCACAGGCCTTGGGCTGGCCATTTCCAAGCGTCTGGTGGAAGAAATGGGTGGCCAGATTGGCTTGCAAAGTGAACTGGGCAAAGGCTCTACCTTCTGGTTCACTCTAACTCCAGAACTGTCCTCAAGTGGCGAAGCCGTCGCCCCCCGGGACGCTTTGCGGGGCGAGCGGGCCATCTATCTGGAACACCAGAAAACCTGTGGCCTTGCCGTTGAACACCTGCTGCGGGACTGGGGAATGACGGTTGATCGCGTTACCTGCCCAAGCGCCATGCAGGAGAAGATTGAAGAGGCCCAGAAAAGCCAATCCGGGTACGCCGTCGCTATCATTGGTATTACACGGCATCTGCTCAATTCCAGCCAGTACTGCGGGCTGGTGCGAGCCGTGGAGATAGAGCGGGATTGCCGCACCCTGCTTCTTACACCGACCCTCGACGTCCATGACACCCCGCTGGCCGGGCTGGCCAGTGGCCACCTGACAAAGCCCGTTTGTCGAGATGCCTTGTACGATGAATTGCTGCTCCTGGTACACGGCATCAACACATCCGGACAAGGCATTTCACGCCAGGACTACAGCGCACGACTGCCCGCCCCGGTGAATGTGCCCCGCGTACTGGCAGTGGACGACAACGATGCCAACCTTAAGCTGGTCATGACCCTGTTGCAGGATTATCAAATAGACGCAGAAGGCGCTTCAAGCGGCTTCGAGGCCCTGAGCAAAGCCAGGCAGAAGTCCTTTGATCTGGTGTTCATGGATCTTCAGATGCCTGGCATGGACGGAGTAGAAACAACGGCCCGAATCCGTGACATGGACAACAGCAACCACAGAACAGCCATTATTGCCCTCACGGCACACGCCCTGGCGGATGAGCAGGAGCGTTTGACCCGGCAGGGTTTTGACGGCTATATGCCCAAGCCTATCAGTAGCGGGCAGCTTGCAGATACCATCTTCGAATGCACCGGATACCGTTGCCAAAGCGCCGGTGAAGCAGGCCGAATTCCTGTGCCGGAGGTGCGCGACACCAGGCGCGCCCTCAGACCTTCCACCCGGAAGATGCAGCGAGAGTGCGTAAGTGTGGATGAGGGTATTCAACTGGCGGCAGGGAAAACAGATTTGGCGGAAGAGTTGTTCAGCATGCTGCTGGAACAGTTGCCGGCAGATTTCAACAGTATTAACCAGCTCTGGAATACTGGTGATCTGGCCGGCCTGCTGGAGTGCGTGCATAAGCTGCACGGTGCCACGCGCTACTGCGGCGTTCCGGAACTGCGAACTGCCGCAAACCAGCTGGAAACCGCCCTCAAATGCTCAGCGCCTGACATGGAACTGCAGAAAGACCAGCTAATGTCAGCTATTGAGCGTTTGCAAATCTGGAGCGAACAAACAGACTGGCAGCAAATGTTCCGGGCTCATCATCAGCGGGCCGAAACCAGCTGATGATGGATGGGTGCACCTGCAAGACCTTATCCGGCTTGCCTGCCCGCCCGGTCAAGAATGGCCTTCATATCCTTAACTGCCTCTTTGAGGCCGGTGAATAAGGCTCTGGCAATAATCGCGTGGCCAATGTTCAGTTCATTGATACCGGGAATAGCGGCGATCCGCTCGGTGTTGTGATAATGCAAGCCATGCCCCGCATTCACAATTAGCCCTTTCTTGCGGGCGTAACTGACGGCGTCTGATAGCGCTTTGAACGTCGCGTCCTGGGCTTCAGCACCAACCGCCTCAGCGTACTCGCCAGTATGAAGCTCGATAACCGGAGCACCACAACGCACTGCTGCATCAATCTGTGCAGGGTCCGGATCAATAAAGAGCGAGACTTCGGCGCCAAGCTTGGCAAGGCGCTCACACGCATTTGCCACGCGCTTCTCCTGACCTACCACATCAAGACCACCCTCGGTTGTTAACTCTTCCCGCTTTTCCGGAACCAGGCACACACACTCAGGGCGGACTTTCTCGGCGAATTCCAGCATGGCATCAGTTACCGCCATCTCGAGATTCATTTTGGTTTGAAGCACTTCTTTTAGCAGCAATACATCGCGGTCCTGAATGTGACGACGATCTTCTCTGGGATGGATGGTAATACCATCGGCCCCGGCTTCTTCTGCCATCAAAGCGGCCTGGACCGGATCGGGATAACGCGTTCCCCGGGCCTCACGTAAGGTAGCAATATGATCGATATTGACACCAAGCAATACTCTAGGATTCATGTCGTTCTCCCTCATGATGAGCGAATAGAAAGATGACTAAAAAGACTGCGACTGTTCAACGGGCGCCCCTGAAGCAGATAATCTGTCAGTACGCGCATGACCCGCTTTGACACCCGTCGGCTCGCGGCAGATTCATAATCCCCACCAGCAAGTGCCAGCAGCGTCTCCCCAGGCAGATTTTGCAAACGCACACCGGCGGACGCTGCAGCAACAATACCCTGTTCCGGGTCGTAGCAATAAACCTGTGCGGCATGGACTGCCTTGCCCGTGTCCATCACCTCATCCCAGCGAAAATCGTACCCCAGGGCAGCCGCAAACGCCTGCTCAAACTTTCGCAATACCGGCTCTACATCCGACGTTTGTGCAAGCTGGCCCAGCGCTTCAATATAAGCAGCAAAGAGTGTGGGGTGAGGATCGGCCTGGGGCAATACCCGTTGTATCAACTCATTCAGATACAGACCACTATAAAGGGAAACCGTGCGGTGCAGGGCCTGGCCATCACGCACATCCACATCGGTCAGAGTTTTCAGATCGCCGCGCCCCACCCAACTCAGCATCAGTGGCTGGAAAGGCTGAAGCTGAGCTTTCAGTGGGCTTTTATTACCGCTGGCACCCCGGGCTACCACGCTAAGACGGCCGTGATTCAGAGTAAAAAGGTCAACCATGAGGCTGGTTTCCCGCCAGGGCCGCCGATGGATCACATAAGCGGGCTCCTGTTGTTGCGCGTCTCTTCTCATAGTGCCTCAGGGGGGCGTGGTAGCCTCAGAGGTCGTTCATGCCCAGGCTTTTAAGTGCACGGTCACTGTCGGCCCAACCGCGTTTTACCTTAACCCACAACTTGAGCATGACCTTACAGTCGAACATGCGTTCCATATCGGCCCGGGCCTCCTGGCCAATACTTCGCAGCCGATCGCCTTTATCACCAATCATGATTTTTTTCTGGCCTTCGCGCTCCACAAGAATCAACGCCGATATATGGAGTGTCTTGCCATCATGCTTGAACTCTTCAATTTCCACAGCAACGGAGTAAGGCAGTTCAGCGCCCAGTTGGCGGGTGATTTTCTCACGCACCATCTCCGAAGCCATAAAACGCTCGCTCCGATCGGTAATCTGATCGTCCGGATAAAAGTGGACGCTTTCTGGCAGGAAACGTGTCACCGCTTTTTCCAGAGGTCCCAGATTGGTTTCCTTTAGCGCAGACATGGGAATAATTTCCGCAAAATTGCGCTTTCTGGATAGCATATCGAGGTGCGGCAACAGGCTTTCCCGCTTCTCAATCCGATCAACTTTATTCACAGCCAGAATAACCGGGCAATCGAGCTTGCTCAGCTTTTCGAGCACCATTTCATCTGCCGTGGTCCACGCAAGTTGATCCACCACAAACACCACAACATCCACGCCAGAAAGCGCAGAAGTTGCTGCTTTGTTCATATAGCGGTTAAGAGCACGAGGCTCTTCCACATGCATCCCTGGCGTATCCACATAAATCGCCTGCACTGGTCCCTCGGTTTTAATACCCAGCACCTTGTGGCGAGTGGTTTGGGGTTTACGGGAAGTAATGCTCAGCTTCTGCCCCAGAATATGGTTTAGCAGCGTCGATTTGCCCACATTGGGACGGCCGACAATAGCGACAAAACCACAACGACTGTCGGGGTTTTCGGGACGAGTAATATCATTCATCAGGGTGTCTCCACGCCAAGTTGCTTCAGCGCGCTACGGGCCGCTTCCTGCTCCGCCACACGGCGACTGTTGCCCACTCCACTGGTTTTCCGATCCAGCGATGGCAACACACAGGACACATGAAATGTCTGTTTATGAGCTTCCCCATCTACCGAAATAACATCGTATCTGGGCAAGGGGAACTGTCGGGACTGCAAATATTCCTGCAAACGGGTTTTCGGGTCTTTCTGGGTATCCTGAAGATCCAGCTTTTGCAGACGCGCCTCAAACCAGCGCAGCACCTGCTCGCGACAGGTGTAAAAATCGCTATCGAGGTAAATGGCACCGATTACCGATTCCACTGCATCTGCAAGAATGGATTCTCGACGAAAGCCCCCGCTTTTCAGCTCACCGGAACCTAGCCGCATATAGCTTCCAAGATCAAACTCTCGCCCAATCTCCGCCAGGGTTACGCCTTTAACCATGCGAGCCCGAAGCCGGCTCAAGTGGCCTTCCCGGGCTTTATCAAAACTCTGAAACAGGTACTCGGCAATCACCATGTTAACAATGGAGTCGCCAAGAAACTCAAGCCGTTCATTGTTCTGGTTTCCGTAACTCCGGTGTGTAAGCGCCAGCATAAGACGCTCTGGCGACTTGAATTGATAACCAATCCGTCGCTGTAGTTGATCGAGGTCTGGTTGCGAACTCACTTACCCCTCATCTCGTAACTGTGCTGAAAGTGAACAACCGTATCAATGTTGCGGAAGATGTTATTGCGGACTTCGTAGTCCACAGCAATCACAACAATCTCACCGTCCTTCTCAACAGAAATGTTTTTGGTATCAAAACCCCGGATGCTGTTCACGCTCAGTCGCTTGTTGATCAGGGTAAGAATTTGAGCCGGCCCCATCTGTGACAGACCTTCCGTGCCATCCAGACTTTGAAGCGCTTCCTGAATGGTGTAGTCATCCATATACGCTGGCCCAACCTTGATCAGCAAGGTAAGCAAACTGCCAAAAAACAGGACCATAATGAGAATGACAAGCGCTGAGGCGCCGCCTTGGCGGCCCATGGCGGACAGATTAATGTGTTTCATTACAACTGGACTCCAGAATAGTCAAAATTACTCAATTCCACCCACACGCTTGAAGGATGGCAGACTGGTGAGGGATTTCCAGTGCATCCAGATCGCGAAAGCTTTGCCCACAATCAACTCGTCGGGAACCGTGCCCCAATAACGGCTATCGTTACTGTTATCGCGATTGTCACCCATCATGAAGTACTCACCTTCGGGGATTTGCCATTCTCCCTCTCCGGCTGCACCCGGGCGCCCCATGGTCAGGAAAATATCATGCTCTACCTTGCCCAGATCTTCGCGGCGCACTTCCACCGGCGGCAAGCGCACAACAAACTCGCTTTCCACCTTTTGGTCGTTGATAAACAACTGCTTGTCGCGATAGCGCACCGTATCCCCGGGCAGGCCAATCACCCGCTTGATGTAGTTGGTTTTGCCGTCTTCGGGATAGCGGAATACCATCACGTCACCCCTTTCTGGCTCCCCTATACTCAATATTTTGGTTCCCGCAACAGGCAAGCGCAGGCCATAGGCGTACTTGTTAACCAGAATAAAATCGCCAACCTCCAGGGTTGGCAACATGGAACCCGAAGGAATCTGAAAGGGCTCCACCAAAAACGACCTGAGGATAAGCACAACCGCCAGTACCGGGAAAAACGAGCGGCTGAGGTCTACCAGGTACGGTTCTTTAGGTAGTTCCTCGCCATCCACGGAGGCAGCCGGGGACGCTGCAAGGCGACGCTTACGCAAAAACAGAATGTCTGCCAGCCAGATCAACCCTGACACCAGAGTCAGAACAACCAGAACCAGAGGAAAATCAATATCCATCAAGATGCCTTCTAATTATCGACTTTCAATACGGCAAGGAACGCTTCCTGAGGTACTTCAACATTACCTACCTGCTTCATGCGTTTTTTACCTTCCTTCTGCTTCTGCAGCAGCTTTTTCTTTCGGCTGACATCGCCGCCGTAACATTTTGCAGTTACGTTTTTCCGTAGCGCCTTAACGCTGACTCTGGATACCACCTGATTACCGATAGCTGCCTGAATGGCTATATCGAACATCTGACGGGGAATCAGTTCTTTCATCTTCTCAATGAGCTGACGCCCCTTATAGTGGGACTGATCTTTGTGAACAATCAGCGCCAGAGCATCTACCCGATCACCATTTATGAGAACATCCAGACGCACCAGATTCGCCGGCTGAAAGCGCACAAAGTGGTAGTCCAGAGAAGCAAAACCACGGCTGGCAGATTTGATGCGATCAAAGAAATCGAGCACTACTTCAGCCATGGGCAGCTCGTATGTCAGCTGCACCTGATTGGTCGTAAAGTGCATATTTTTCTGAACACCACGCTTCTCTTCACAGAGCGCTATAACGTTGCCCAGATGCTCCTGGGGCACCAGAATATTCGCTTCGACGATAGGCTCGCGCATTTCCTCAATCGAGCCGGTATCCGGCAACTTTGAGGGGCTATCCACGGTCAGGGTCTCGCCCTGCTTGGTCAGCACTTCGTATATAACCGTAGGCGCGGTTGTGATCAGGTTAATATCGTATTCACGTTCTAGCCGTTCCTGAATGATCTCCATGTGCAGCATGCCAAGGAAACCACAGCGGAAGCCAAAGCCGAGAGCGTCAGAGCTTTCTGGCTCGTAGAATAGTGAAGCGTCATTCAGGGTGAGCTTCTCCAGTGCATCACGGAAGTCGTTGTAATCATCCGCACTCACCGGGAACAGGCCAGCGTATACTTGAGGCTGAACCTTCTTGAACCCCGGCAGCATTGGAGTTTCTTCAGCAAATTTGTGGTGCACGATGGTGTCGCCAACCGGCGCCCCGTGAATATCCTTGATACCGGCAACCACAAAGCCAACTTCGCCAGCTTCCAGTATGTTGGTGTCGTGGGGTTTGGGTTTGAAAATCCCTACCTTATCGGCATTCCAGGCTTTGCCCGTCGACTTGAGGACAATCTTGTCACCTTTTCTCAAAACGCCCTGAGTTACCCGGACAAGAGAAACAACACCCAGATAGTTGTCGAACCAGGAATCGATAATCAGCGCTTGCAGGGGCGCGGAACGGTCACCCTGCGGTGGCGGAATTTTCTTGATCAGGTCTTCAAGAACATCTTCAACGCCCATCCCACTCTTGGCAGAGCAGCGCACCGCGTCGGTTGCATCGATACCGATAATGTCTTCTATTTCTGCCGCAACCCGCTCCGGCTCCGCCTGAGGCAGGTCCATCTTGTTCAGAACCGGAACGACTTCCAGGCCCTGCTCAATGGCTGTATAGCAGTTAGCGACCGACTGGGCTTCAACGCCCTGCCCCGCATCCACAACCAGCAACGCGCCTTCACAGGCATACAGTGAGCGCGACACTTCGTAGGAAAAATCCACGTGCCCCGGTGTGTCGATAAGGTTCAGTTTATAAATTTCGCCATCCCGGGCGGTATAGTGCAGCGTAACGCTCTGGGCCTTGATGGTGATGCCCCGCTCCCGCTCCAGATCCATGGAGTCCAATACTTGTTCGGCCATTTCCCTTTGGGTCAAACCACCGCATATCTGGATAAAACGGTCAGCAAGGGTAGATTTGCCATGGTCAATGTGGGCAATAATGGAGAAGTTACGGATTCGGCTCAGTTCAGTCACAGACAATGAATACTCATAAAAAGACGAAGGATTGAGCCCGGAGAGGCCATTATCAGGATCCGGGACCGGCGTGATTTTACCGGTAACCGGCCGCTATTGCCATGATCAGGAAATAACCGGCCGTTCATACTGCCGCACAAGGAAACCAATCAAAGCATCCTCATCCAGCGGGTAACTGAACAGATTGCCCTGGCACTGGGTACACCCGGCAGATTTCAGGAAACTCAGCTGCTGCGGTGTTTCCACACCTTCAGCAACCACAGTAAGATGAAGCTTGTGTGCAAGCGCAATAACCGCAGAGGCCACGTCGGTTGCGCTTACATTGTACGGAATATCGCGAATAAAACGGTGATCAATTTTGATAACATCAAGGGGTAACTGCTGCAAGGCAACCAGGGAGCAGGAACCTGCCCCAAAATCATCCAGAATCAGGCACACACCAAGATCATTGAGTGACACCAGCAGCTCACGCACCGCCCGCGAGTCCTCATTCAACAGTTCAACAGGCATTTCGAGCTCAAGCTTCTCAGGGGATACGCCCGTCTCTGTAATCACCTGCCGAACCATATCAAGGAAGCGCGAATCCGTTACCTGCCTCACGGAAAGATTAACCGCCATTTTCAGGTCCTCGAAACCCGCACGCTCCAACGCCTGAACCTGAATACAGGCCTGACGCAAGGCCATCTCACCCAACCTCACAATCAGGCCGGTTTCCTCTGCCAGCCCGATAAACTGCTGCGCAGATACCAAGCCTTTTTCCGGATGATGCCAGCGCAGGAAGGCCTCAACACCAATTACCCGCTCCGTGGACAGGTCTATCTTCGGTTGGTAGTGCAGAACAAATCGTTCTTCTTCAAGTGCACTGGCCAACTCTTCCTGCTGCAACAAGCGGCGGGCGGCCTTTATATTCATAGCGGGGGTGAAGAACTGGTAGGTGTTACGGCCCATTTCTTTGGCGCGGTACATGGCCAAATCCGCAAACTTCATCAGGGTTCCCGGGTCTTCACTGTCATGGGGGATCATAGTCACGCCAATACTGACAGTAATTCCCACCTCATGGTCGTTCAGGCGAATCCGTTGGCACAGCCTGCGCAGAATGGTTTCAGCAACCTTGCCGGCCGCCTCGGCGCCACTGATCTGCGACAACAACACCACAAATTCATCACCACCAAGCCTTGCGACAGAATCCTCTTCTCGCACACAGCCCTCAAGCCAGGTTGCCACCTGACTCAAGAGTTCGTCACCCGCATCATGGCCGAGCGTATCATTGATGCGCTTGAAGCCATCAAGGTCCAGGAACATAAGGGCGGCGGGCTCGCCACTGCGACGGCTTCGTTGCACTACACTATTCAAACGGTCACGAAATAACTGGCGGTTGGCCAGCCCGGTGAGCGGGTCGTAAAATGCCAACCGGTGCAGCTCAGACTGTGCAGCTTTCAGCTGGGTAAGATCACGCAAGCTAAGAACCACACCATCCACGCCCGGCACCGTCAACATTGCAGTGTAAGTGCCTTCCATGTCGCGCCAGTTGTGTTCTGCATCGTAGATACGCGCACGGATAACCGGCATCTGCTTGCCCGGCGCCTTAACTGCGTCTTCAAACCCCTGTTTCAGTTGAGCCCAGTCGTCTTCATGAACAAGGTTTTCCAGTGCAAGCGCCTGTATTTCGCCGGGATTAAACCCGAGAATATCAAAGCTGGAGGGGCTGGCATAAAGCGGCTTGCCTGCTTCGTCCATAACCAGAGTTACGTTGGCGGCGCCCTCTGTAATTGCCCGGTAACGCCCTTCACTGATCTGCGCCATAAGACGGGAACGGATCAACACCAAAGCGACGATGAACAGCAGCAGGCTTATTGCAATGCCGCTGCCCAGCACTATGGACGGGCGCGGATCAGAGGCCAGATAATCGAATGCAGGAGTAGACCGGGTTTGCAGCAGCCACTCGCGCCCACCGTGGCTTACGGTCTGGCTCATGTCGAAACTGAACTGGTCGTCCAGAGAGCCAAGGTTTGAGCCGTACATGAGGTTTTCACGGGCAGCGATGGCATTGTCGTAGATACGAACATCAAGAAACGGCGAGATAAGGCCAACGATGCCATCAAGAAGGTTATTCATACGGAAGGCACTGAACACAAAGCCCGCCAGCATCATGCGTCGCTCAGCGCGTATTTCAGGCACCTCCCCGCCTTGATAAACCGGGTAATACATGAGGAAACTGGCCTGCCCTTCTTCCATTTCCTCCTGAATCAGAACCACCTTGCCCGTTACCGTTGGAATGGCATTGTCGCGGGACTGCTCCATGGCTTTGCGGTGAACCGGGTCACTGAAGGCGTCGTAGCCTAGCGCCCTGCGATTACTGACGGTTCCCGGCTCGAGGTACACCATAGGGTAGTAAAAAGGCCCGACCCCCAAAGGCTTCACCAAATAATTATGAACACCCTCTGCGCGCACCGAAGCAATGTGATCTGCCATATCCCGCACTTCAATGCGTTCAACAAACCCTATGCCCTGAATACCCGGGTAGTAGCGATTTATATCGACATTGTGAACATATTCCTGCCACTGATCACGGGAGACATTGCCTGCAACAGCAAAGAGGCCTGCACTACCGGCCAGAACCTGCTCGTAGTTGATCAGGCGCTCTTCAATTGCAGTTTTCAATTGCAGTGACTGGGTTCGGAATCTGGCTTCTGTACGATCTTCAACCAAGCGGATCGAAAACTGCCAGGACGCAATAGTGACAGCGATCGCCACAAGCAGAAGCAACCAGGCAAGCCAGGCGTTACGGAGTTTCAGAAGTTGCAGGAGGGGGAGATCCTTTCTGTTCATCATAATCTGACCTGGTCCATTCCGTGGCCGTTCTTATTATTACCGCGAAGCAGTATAACAAAAGCCTCCTGACCTGTCGTTTATAACATCAGGCCAGGAGGCTTAACGCCATTATATGCGACCAGTCAGATCAGGGCTTCATTACCAGATAGATTGCTCGCCCCTGACGCACCACTCGAACTGAGACCGCCCGCCCTTCCGGCAAGGTTCTGACAACCTTACGGAAGTCATCAACCGATGACACAGCTTTTCTGTTGATTTCGGTAATCACATCCCGGGCGCGAATACCTGCATTGTAAGCCGGACCTCTGCCAACGCCTGTTACAATAACGCCGCCCGACACACCTATAGAGTCCGCCAGCTCTGATGGTAATGGTTCAACGGTGAGCCCCAGTGGCGCCGCAGATGAATTACTTCCCGAGGGGCTCGCTTGCTGAGCGCCACGCTCGTCCGGTAACTGGCCGATCTCCACATCCAGGGTGATTTCTTTCCCACCGCGAAGAACGGTCAGCCGCGCTGATTCTCCTACCGGGGTGCGCCCCACCCTTGGTGGCAAATCAGACGACAAATGAATATCTTCACCATCGTACTCAAGAACAATATCACCGGACTGCAAACCACCAGCTTCGGCCGGTGAACCTGACATCACCTCTGCAATCAAGGCACCCCTTGGGCGCTTGAGGCCAAACGACTCAGCCAGGTCACGATTAACTTCCTGAATCAACACGCCGAGCCAGCCACGGGATACCACACCGCTATCACGTATCTGACGAAATACACTCATGGCATCATCTATGGGGATGGCAAATGAAACCCCCATAAAGCCGCCCGAACGCGTGTAAATTTGTGAGTTGATACCAATAACCTCACCATCCATATTGAACAGCGGGCCGCCAGAGTTGCCTGGATTAATAGCAACATCTGTTTGAATAAAAGGCACATAGTTTTCTGACGGCAGTGAGCGCCCGAGCGCACTGACAATGCCAGCCGTGACCGTGTAGTCAAAGCCAAACGGTGAGCCTATTGCAAACACCCACTCCCCCACTCTGAGATCCTTGGACCGCCCTGTTTTTACAACGGGCAAGTCATCCCCATTCTCGATCTTTAAAACTGCCATATCCGAGCGGGGATCTGTGCCAACCAGTGTTGCTGGCAACTCACGACGGTCATTGAGCCGGACGATAATCTCATCAGCCCCTTCAACCACGTGATTATTGGTCAGCACGTACCCGTCAGCAGATACAATGAACCCGGACCCCATAGAGCGGCTTGGCTGTGAACCACCCGGCGCACCACCAAACGGCGATTGCGGGCCACGGAAGAACTCCTGAAAAAACTCGGGCAACTGATCGAACTGACGCTCATCAAAAGGCAACCCGTGAAAGCGTGTGCCGCCCGCTGCAGGAGTACTGGTGGTGCTTATATTGACGACTGCGTCTGCATTTTCTTCAACAAGCTCGGTAAAGTCTGGCAAGCTCCGCGCTGCCCCTGACTGACTCCAGACCACCAGCACAAAGGCCAGCAACATCATCAGCACAGAAGCCGGCACCCTCTGAGTGAGTGATGCCGGGGAAAGCCAGGTAACTGCTGGTGTAGTTCTCAGCATATCAGGGTCCCCTGTAAGTCATGTTAGCGAGTCTGTATGTGAAACCGCTCCGGCCGGGATACGGTTAACCCGAAGCAGCCTGGGTTCATAACCACCGGATTTCCGGTGTTGTAATTTCCGGCTTATAAAAAAGCCTGACGCAAGGCCGGCGGCCGCGCCGACCATAGAAACAAAATCATTGCCTCCGGACACCTGATGCCCAACCACACTGGCAACCACCATAAGCAGTAACGGTAGCGCATACACCAGCATCGAGGCTCCCAGGAGTGCACTTTCCTCAATACCGAGCGTCACGTCCTGGCCAACACAGGCATTCACAGAATTAACAACCCGAACCTTATTGGCACGCCCGCCAGTCGCTGAAGCCAGTAACTTCTGCCCACACCCGTTGCGTGCCGAACAGCTTTGGCAGGCACTGATGCGAATGGTCTGAACCCAGGCGTGTTCACCTGAAACAGCTACCACTTTGCCAGTCTCGGTAATCACGGCTTTGCTACACCCAGCACAAACGTCTCATCAATCCGCACTGACTCAGCAACCTGACGCGCAGAGGCGGGAGGCAACTCACCTACCACAGTCACTAAAAACATTTTGTTACCGCTTTCCAACTGACGCATATAAACGGTTGTTGCTCCGATACGCGAGGCCCCTGTAGGCATACTGATCCTGCCGGCAGGTTCAACAAAGACCGAGAATGCTGCCAATCCATCCGAAAATGCAACTGCCTGACCTTTGCCGGACCCTGGCGCAGCAGCCGGTTCAAACCCTTCTGGCCGCCAACCCAGGTGCCACCCATGCATACGCGGCACTTTAGAAACCTCTCCCTCCGAGCCTGAACCACTGAGGGTGCGGGAGATCTCTCGCCCTTTGGAGCGGATCTCAAATTCGCTGTCAGAAATATCTTCGGTGATCTCCAGGCTGGTGAACTGGAAGTGTTCCAGCACTTCACCTTTTGCCGTGCGTACGTGGCTTTTTACCAGAAGTCCTGTCGATTTTTCCAGCCAAAGGCTGTGACTGTATCTGTGTTTATCGTTAGCCGTTAACGCCACAGTTACCACCTCATAACCGGCAACTCGATCCTCACCTTTCAGCTCGGCAGTGTACCACCGGTTTACGGGAATCAGCTGGTTTGTAAAGGCCTCAGCAAAAGGGCCGGAAGGTATGATCTGATCCAGTTGCACCTTACCCTGTTCCGGGAGTACACAGACGACTTTCATATCCCGGCGCACGATTTCACCAGTGCCTCCATCCTGCAAAACCAGCCGTTCCTCCACAATGCCATTGTGATAACGGTGGGCAATCTGCATGGAATGGACGTTGGCACCCCGGGCATACACAAACACACCGCGGTAAGAAGTCATATTGAGGGCGGGCCCCAACTGTTCAAGCCAGTCAGCCGCCGTTTTATCCCCGGCAAATGAGTACGCCGGCATCATCACTGCCAAGACAAGGGCGAGGAGGCTCTGTGCTGTCAGATCAGTTAAACTCAGGCCAAAATAACGGGCTTTGCTCATGGACACCTTCATCACTTGCTATCAATAGCCGCCACTTGCGCTGACAAGGCGGGCATAGCCCACTGAGCCCTGCCCTGCACCTACACTATTGTGCTGGGCGTGCTCCAACAGATAGCGACTCATGTGCTCCCACTGTTTCTCATCAAGCCCCTGCAAGGCAACCTCCTGAACTGGCCCGGCATTGGCGGGCGATTCATTTGCAGATGCTTCCGTGGCAGGAGCAGGAGCAGATGCCAGCGTACCGGAAGAAACCGCATCGGAGTCCCAGCCTGTGCCCGCACCAAAACCAACCAGCAAAGCAGCGGCAACCATGGCCGCGGCTGCTGGCCACTGCCAGAATCGCTGCGGCTCTCGGTGCCGCGCTGCGGCAGGATTTTGCGGCCTGGCACGCCCATCGAGCGCTTCACGCACTGCAGCACTGACATCAACGCCCTCAGCCGGGGAGCGCCCCCGGTGCATCAGATCATGCACACCCTGCCACCGCTGCCACTGGGCGCGAACATCGGCCTGATTTTCATGGGACAACAGACGCCGAACCGACAGTTCATCGGCTTCATCGTCCATCATGGCCGACAGCGTTTCTCTGAGACGATCATCCATAGGATGCACCTTCAATTACGTCACCGAATGATTGAGCATAGGCCCCAAATGCTTGTCAACAGCATCCCTGGCCCGAAAAATACGCGAGCGCACAGTCCCGATAGGGCACTCCAGAATCCCCGCGATGTCTTCATAACTGAGACCGTCATACTCCCGCAACAGGAACGCTGATCGCAACTCCTCTGGCAGATTGGCTATGGCGTTACTCAGCTCTTTCTGCAACTGCTCTCGCTGAAGCAAGCGCTCGGGCGAAGCGATGTCACGCAACCGCCGTCCATCATCAAAGTTCTCGGCTTCCGCTGAGTCAGCGCTGCCCTGAGGCCTTCGATTACGAGATTCAAGATGGTTTTTCGCGGTGTTCACCGCAATACGATACAGCCAGGTATAAAAAGCACTGTCGCCACGGAAACGGTCAATGGCACGGTAGGCCTTGATGAACGCCTCTTGGGTAAGGTCCATGACCTCTTGGCTGTCGTATACATAACGGCTGATGATAGAAGCCACCCTCGACTGGTATTTAACTACCAACAAGTCAAAGGCTGCACGATCCCCGCCCCGAACTTTGCGAACAAGTTGCAAATCGGTCTGGCGATCTGACGGCTCAGCCTGTTTTTGATCATTTTGGGCCATGGTCGATGTGCCGGTACGCTCCGGTTTCATGGCCAGTATTTCGGCCGATACGAGTTTCTGGTGATTCATACGCTCTATCCGGCGCCCGTTTCAAGAAAAGGACAACCCTGCCTGCTAAGCCTGTTATCCGTTAGGCCAAATAGACAGCAAGCGTAAAGTTTAGTTCAATACACGTCTACATTATGGCCCGCGACAACGACCCGATGCCACAGTCCCACGAATACGATGTTCTTATTATTGGCAGCGGCGCTGCCGGCCTGACCGTTGCCTTAAATCTGCCGGAACACCTGAAGGTGTGTGTTGTGAGCAAGGCAGACATCAGCAGCGGCGCCACCCTCTGGGCCCAGGGCGGCATTGCCGCCGTTCTGGACGACCAGGACTGTACCGAAAACCATGTGCAGGACACACTCGTGGCCGGCGGGGGTCTTTGTAACGAAGATGCCGTGCGCTTTACGGTTGATAACAGCAAAGAAAGCATAGATTGGCTTATTGGCACCGGGGTTGATTTCACACGGGATACAGACGCCCAACTCCACCTCACCCGGGAAGGCGGGCATAGCCACAGGCGCATAATCCATGCTGCCGATGCCACTGGGTACGCGGTATCGACAACTTTGACCTCCCAGGCACAGGCCCGATCCAACATTGAGCTGAAGTCCGGACGTGTTGCGGTAGATCTGATTACCAATCGCAAGCTGGCCCTACCCGGTAACCGCTGTGTTGGCGTCTACATACTGAACCTTGAAGACAACCACGTGGAACTGTTCCGGGCGCGCTTCACGGTGATCGCAACCGGCGGCGCATCCAAGGCGTACCGATACACCACCAACCCTGACGGCGCCTCCGGGGATGGCATTGCCATGGCCTGGCGTGCAGGCTGTCGTGTCGCGAACATGGAGTTTAACCAGTTCCACCCGACCTGCCTGTACCATCCTCACGCCAAGTCATTCCTGATTACCGAAGCCGTGAGAGGCGAAGGTGGATTACTGAAACTGCCTGACGGCTCCCGCTTTATGGATCGCTTCGACAAGCGTGGAGAGCTGGCGCCCCGAGACATAGTGGCCCGCGCCATTGACCATGAAATGAAGCGACTGGGTGCCGACCACCTGTATCTCGACATAAGCCACAAGCCTGACGACTTCATCCGGCATCACTTCCCGACTATCTACGAGAAGTGCCTTGAATTTGGTATCGACATCACACGCGATCCAATCCCAGTGGTGCCAGCAGCACATTACACCTGTGGCGGTATTGTCAGTGATGTGCGGGCAAGAACCGATATCAACCAGCTTTATGTGGTGGGTGAAGCCGGGTTTACCGGACTTCATGGCGCCAACCGTATGGCCAGTAACTCGTTGCTGGAATGTCTGGTCTATGGGCGAGCTGCCGCAGCCGATATTGCGCGCAGGGAGGCAGATATTCCGCCCCCACCGGACGCCCCGGCATGGGACGAAAGCCAGGTACGCGATTCCGACGAAGACGTTGTTATCTCCCACAACTGGGACGAACTGCGGCACTTCATGTGGGACTACGTTGGCATTGTGCGCACCAGCAAACGCCTGCAGCGGGCAAAACACCGGGTTGATCTTCTTTCTGCAGAAATCAGCGAGTTCTACAGCAACTACCGGGTAACCAACGACCTTCTGGAATTGAGGAACCTGGTAACCGTGTCCGATCTGATTATCTGCTCAGCGTTGCAACGCAAAGAGAGCCGAGGCCTGCACTACACGCTGGATTACCCGGGACTACTACACGAAGCCCGTGATACCGTACTCGTACCAACCACTTACAGAACCCCTTCGCCGTAAGGGCAGCGACCAAGAGAGCAATTATGCAAGACACCCAAGCAGAAAACCCGGATTTCAAACGTCTCTGGTGGCATAGCCGCCGTGGCATGCTGGAACTGGATGTCCTGCTTATCCCGTTCCTGGAAGAAGCCTACCTTGGCCTGGACGCGGAAGACCAGGAGCGCTACAAAAAGCTCCTGAGCTGCGAAGACGCGGACATGTTTGAGTGGTTTATGCAACGCAGCCGCCCAGATGACGCAGATCTGCAGCGTATCGTTGACATCATTCTCGCCCGTGTCCAGCCGGATTGACCTGACGCTGTCACCCAGTGTGGCGGTTGGTTGCCTGGCCGCCACGCCATGGCTAACAGCCAGCGCTTTCGTACTCATTGCCGCTGCTGCCGGTAAAAGCTGGCTGTACGCGCTAGCGCCACTTACCCTTGCGGGTGCCCTCTTCCAATACCGACTCAACGGGCTGCTTATTGGTCCTTCTGCAGTTCTCGGGTTGTACCTGGAAAAAAACACGCTCTACGCACGACTCGGCAACGGGCAAACCGCAGCTGTTAGCGCCTGCCGTTCTAGCCGCCTGAACTCCCGGATGGCGCTCTTGAAACTGCACGCTGTCGCCTCCAGATCTACTTCATATCCGGTTGTGATACTCTCGGGCCAACGGGTTTCCGGTAATCTGCCCGAAGAACAATTTCGTCGCCTGAGACTGTGGCTCAGACTGGGCCGCACTCAACAATCCTTTGATTAGCATTCTGCCCGGAGTTTTTCCATGACTGGTACAGAAACACCTGTTTCAGCCACGCCTGTTTATGCTTCTGCCGAACGCCCACTTCCAACGTCGGGCCACATCCAGCTGACCAACCGAGTCCTGGTTCGCATCTCCGGTCCAGGCACTGACAAGTTCTTGCAGGGCCAGTTAAGCCAGAACCTTGATGACGTCAAAACCGGTACTTCACCCCGCGCTGCAGGCGCCACACCCAAGGGCCGGGCATACTGCCTGACCCGTCTGGTGCGCGATGGTGATGACGTGCTCATGGACCTGCCTTCCGAGCTGGCAGAAGCAATCATGACTCACCTGAAAAAATACATGATGCTGTTTCGTGGAACCACCATGACCGCGCTCACTGACGGAAGGATCATCGGGCTACTGGGCATTGAGGCAGCATCAGGCCTTGCAAGAGATGAGCTGAACAGCCTTGAGACTGCCGGGGATACCCTTATGCTGGATTGTGGGTTTCTGATTCGCACAGAAAACACAGCAGACGGCCTACCTCGTTTTGAACTGTGGCAAGCCAGTGCAAGTGATGTGCAACTGGGCGACATTCCTGAAAAAAACCTCTCTGACTGGCAAGCCTCGGAGATTGCAGCAGGCGTGCCCATGCTGAGCAAGGCCTCCAGCGACGCCTACGTGCCGCAGATGCTTAACTGGCAGCATCTGGGTGGCGTGCATTTCAAGAAAGGCTGTTATACCGGCCAGGAAATTATCGCCAGAATGCACTTTCTCGGACAACTTAAAAAAAGCCTGTTCCGCTTTCGTATTGCGGATGCCAACTCGCTACCTGTGCCGGGAGCCTCAATCATGGCGGGCGATCGGTCAGTAGGGGAAATCGTCAACGCAGTGGGCTTCACTGACGGCTCTTGCGAACTACTTGCCGTTATTCGGCATGACGCCGCTAACGCAGTCCTGTTAGCAGAAGGTTTGCCACAGGCAGTGCTGGAGCAGCAGCCACTGCCCTACTCGGTTACCGAGCGTGAGGGAAGTGAACCAAAGGATACATAAGTTGACAGGCAAGGCTGTCAGAATTTGCTATAAATAGGGACTATACTTCTGGCCTTCAGATTGCTCATCTCACAGGATAATGGGCGACCTGAACTGACAAGCGGATCCATACGAAATCATGTCGAACATTGCCGAAACCATCAAAGCGGATCTTATAACCGCGATCGAAGAAGACAAACTCCTACTCCCAACATTACCGGAAGCCGCACTTCAGGTAAGGGATATTGCCGAGTCTGAAGACTCCGCCATCGCAGATCTGGTAAAGGTCATCAGCAACGACACTGCTCTGTCTGCACGCATCATCCGTGTGTGTAACAGCCCTCTCTTCCGAGGCAATCGTGCTATAGAGAACCTGAACATGGCTGTTAGCCGTCTGGGCATGGCTTACACCAGCAGCCTGGCCATGGGCTTGGCGATGCAGCAAATGTTTCAGGCAACCTCAGAGATGATCGACAAGCGCTTGCGCGCAACCTGGCAAGCGAGTACCGAAGTAGCAGGCATTTGCCACGTACTGGCCCAGCACTACACCAAACTGAAACCGGATCAGGCAACGTTGGCAGGCCTGGTTCACCTGATTGGCGTGTTACCTATCTTGCGTTACGTGGAAGATGAAGACATACAAATCAGCGGCGCCATGCTCGACAGCGTTATTGAAGAACTGCACCCCAGAATCGGCACTGCCATCCTGAAAAAGTGGGACTTCCCCAAGGACCTGTTGAACGTTCCTCTGGAATTCGCCAAATTCAAGAGGGAGGTCCCCTCAGCCGACTACGCCGATCTGGTTATGATCGCTAACTTGCAGCTGATTTCAGGGACAGAGCACCCTTGGGCACAGATGGACTGGACTGCCATTTCAGCATTTGACCGCCTCGGCCTTGACCCGAACATTGATATGAACGAAGAAGAAGATCTTAACGCTCAGATGGAAGCCGCAATGGCGCTGCTTCAATAATCGGCATCCAGATCTGCTTTCGAAGGTAGCGCCCAACATACTGGCGCATGTCCTTGCTCCCGGAGCCATTCATTGGCCCGGGAGAAATGCTTGCAACCAAAAAATCCACGATACGAACTGAGTGGTGACGGGTGCGGCCCTTCAAGCACCAAATGCCGACTACGATCAATGTGCCGCCCTTTCTTTCTGGCATAGTTACCCCAGAGCAAAAACACGACCCCATCGCCCTTACGATTCACCGTTTCGATCACACGATCAGTAAACGTCTCCCAACCTTTGCCTTGATGGGCGCCTGCCTGGCCTTGCACGACTGTGAGCACGCTGTTCAGCAGCAATACGCCCTGTTCTGCCCATGGCTGCAGACAGCCGTGATCAGGCGGAGCAATGCCCAAATCACTCTCGATTTCCTTAAAAATGTTAACAAGTGAGGGCGGCGGCGGAACGTCTGGCCTTACAGAAAAGCACAGGCCGTGCGCCTGGCCGGGGCCGTGGTAGGGATCTTGCCCAAGAATCACAACACGCACATTACCCAGAGGCGTGCTGTTAAGGGCATTAAAACAGTGTTTGCTGTCCGGGAAGAGGACCTTTCCGGCACTTTCTTCTTCGGCGAGAAATTCTGCCAGCGCCTTCATGTAGGGCTGGCAGAATTCGCCTGAGAGATGTTCTTTCCAGCCCCGGTCGGGCCTGAGAGTGTTTGCCAGTGCCTCAACCGGGTGCATGATTACTCCTCGTCTTTCGAGTTCTCGGCCTTGTGCTCAGGGCGCATGGCCGGGAACAGGATTACGTCGCGAATGGACGGCGAGTTGGTCAGCAGCATGGCCAGGCGGTCAATGCCAATGCCCTCGCCCGCTGTTGGCGGCAGGCCGTACTCCAGTGCCATCACGTAATCTTCATCGTAGAACATGGCTTCGTCGTCGCCGGCATCTTTCTCGGCAACCTGCGCCCTGAAGCGCTCAGCCTGGTCTTCCGCATCGTTAAGCTCGGAGAAACCATTGGCAATTTCACGACCACCCACAAAGAACTCGAAGCGCTCGGTCACAAACGGATTACTATCCTTGCTGCGGGCCAGCGGCGACACTTCCTTCGGGTACTCGGTAATGAACGTTGGTTGCATCAGGCGGTGCTCTGCCGTTGCTTCAAAAATTTCGATTTGAATCCTGCCCAGGCCCCAGCCGGATTTCACATGGATGCCCAGATCTTTTGCCACCTGACGAGCAGACGTCTCATCCGCCAACTGCTCGGCAGTTACATCAGGCGCATAACGCAGGATTGCATCAACTACGGTCAGACGCTCAAAGGACTTACCAAAATCGTATTCGATACGCTCTTCGGTGCCGTCGGCCAACATGCGTGTATTCACGACGGTGGTGGTACCCAAAACATTCTGCGCGATTGTGCGCAGCATGTCCTCGGTAAGATCCATCAGATCGTTGTAATCCGCATACGCCTGATAGAACTCGACCATGGTAAATTCGGGGTTATGGCGGGTAGAAAGCCCTTCGTTCCGAAAGTTTCGGTTGATCTCGAACACCCGCTCAAATCCGCCTACAACCAGGCGTTTAAGGTACAGCTCCGGCGCAATGCGCAGATACATATCCATACCCAGTGCGTTGTGATGGGTAACGAACGGGCGCGCAGTTGCCCCACCGGGAATCACCTGCAGCATGGGCGTTTCAACTTCAATGAAATCCCGATCTGCGAAAAACTGGCGCATGGAAGTGATGATTTTCGAGCGCGCCAGGAACACCCGGCGACTGTCTTCGTTAACCATCAAATCCACATAACGGTGGCGGTAGCGTGATTCAGTATCGGTCAGCCCTTTATGTTTCTCGGGCAGCGGACGCAGAGACTTGGTGAGCAATACATACTCATCCATAGCCACATAGAGATCGCCTTTACCTGATTTACACAAGGTTCCCCGCACACCGACAATATCCCCCAGGTCCCAATGCTTGGTGTCTTTCTGCACATCCTTGGTGGCGTAGATCTGGATACGACCAGTCATGTCCTGAACCACCTTGAATGCCTTGCGGTCCAGCATCATGCGGCCTGCAATCGCAACCTTGATATCCAGTGACTCAAGCTCTTCCTTGCCATGATCACCGTATTTAGCCTGCAACTCAGCAGCGGTGGCATCACGACGGAAGTCGTTAGGGAACGGATTGCCACTTTCACGCAGTTCGGCCAACTTGGCGCGACGCTCAGCAATCAGCTTGTTGTCCTCTTGGGGTGCATTCTTGGCGTGTTCAGTCATGTTGGCTCACTAGAAAATCAGGGGTGTCCGGAGTTGGCTTGGCAATGGCGCTGATTACAGCGCCATCTTCAGGCTGGCTTCAATGAACTTATCAATATCACCATCCAACACCGACTGGGTGTTGCTGGTTTCAATTTTGGTACGCAAATCCTTGATGCGGCCGTCGTCCAGCACGTAGGAACGAATCTGGCTGCCCCATCCAATATCGGATTTGGCATCTTCAGCTTTCTGTTTCTCAGCGTTACGCGCCTGCATCTCATGCTCATACAGCTTGGCTTTGAGCTGTTTCATCGCCTGATCTTTGTTCTGATGCTGGCTTCGGCCGGCCTGACAGGCAACAACAATACCGGTCGGGTTGTGGGTCAAACGTACCGCAGATTCTGTGCGGTTAACGTGCTGACCACCTGCACCAGAGGCACGGTAAACATCTACCCGCAGATCTGCCGGGTTGATCTCAATCTCGAAACTGTCATCCACTTCGGGGGTAACAACCACCGATGAAAACGATGTATGGCGACGGTTACCAGAGTCAAAAGGCGACTTGCGAACCAGGCGGTGAACACCGGTTTCTGTTCGGGCCCAACCAAAGGCATACTCACCTTGAATATGAACCGTGGCACTCTTCACGCCCGCTACTTCACCTTCCTGAAGCTCCACAATTTCTGTCTTGAACCCCCGGCTCTCAGCCCAGCGCAGGTACATGCGCAGAAGCATATTAGCCCAGTCCTGAGCCTCAGTTCCGCCCGACCCTGCCTGAATTTCCAGATAGGCGTTGTTTGGGTCCATCTCACCGGAAAACATCCGGCGGAATTCAAGCTTCTCAAGCTCGGCTTCCAGAGCTTCAAGATCCGACACAATCTCATCGACCGTGTCGGCATCATCTTCCTCAACAGCCATTTCCAGCAGGCCTTCTGCATCAGAAAGGCCGGATGTGAGGTTATCGATGGTGCTAACAATCAAATCAAGATCAGAACGCTCCTTGCCCAACGCCTGGGCGCGCTCAGGATCATCCCACACCGTGGGCATTTCCAATTCACGTTCTACTTCGACCAGCCGCTCACTACGCTGATCGTAGTCAAAGATACCCCCTGAGCGTCTCAGTACGCTCACGAAGCTCTTTAATCTTCGTCACAATGGGATTAACTTCCATAAGACCAATACTCAATGTTGGAAAATGATGCGTAAAACAGACGCGGGATTCTACCGGAATTCCAGCGGTAAATCAGCCGTTGCCTATACTCTGGTGGCTGCGCTGATCAGGAACGGCTTGCCGGGAGGCGCTGTTAATACGTCCCTGTACGCTTGACGAAAACATCCATGTTTTCGACACTCCCGGCAAGCCGTTCCCGACCAGCGCCCGTTGTTTGGAGTAAGTCTGCTGCAAATACAGCCTCAACCCTACTAGTTAGTCGATTAAATTCGCCCAACCTGAGCAAGCAACCGAGATATCTTTAAAGTCTGATCGGTCAGGGGGCGGGTACGCTTTTCTGCCGGAAAAAGATGTCTGAGCGCAGCGAGTTGTTTTTCCAGAAGAAAAGCGTACCCGCCCCGTGACCAGCCACCAGAAGCCAGAAGCCAGGCAAAACTAAGAAAGCGGCTCCAGATAATCCACCAAAAGCTGCAAATTAGTCCGCCCACGAAACGTATTCGAATCCGGCTTATAAACCACCCGAGCCCCGGTGCGAGTGTAATCAGGCACCTCCGGCCCGGTATTGAACGCAATACCGTCAATAATCCCGCTGCCGTCCACCGGCTGCAAAACCAGCTTCAAATGATTTTCGCCAACAATACGCTGGCTAACCACACGGAATTCACCATCAAACAAAGGCTCCGGGAAATGCTGCCCCCAAGGGCCGGCGCGCTTCAGCAGGGCTGCGGTTTCAAGCGATAACTCATCAGCACTCAATGGCCCATCAGTAGTAATGGCCGCTTCAAGATCTGCTGCAGTCAAAGCGTCCCGCACAGCCCGGTCAAAGGCCTCAGAAAAGGCAGCCAGATTGCTTCGAGCCAGAGTCATGCCCGCTGCCATAGCGTGGCCGCCGTACTTGTGCATCACTCCGGGATGGCGGGCATCCACTACCGCCAGCACATCACGGATATGCAGCCCCGGGATTGAACGGGCAGAACCCTTTATATCCACGCCATTTTCGTCCGGAGCGAAGGCAATCGTCGGTCGGTGAGTCTGCTCCCGAATCCTTGCAGCAAGAATGCCTATCACACCCTGATGCCAGTCCTGATCAAACAGCGCCAGTCCCCAGGGTAGTCCTTCCAGATCCAGTGACATGGAGGCAAGCAGGTCCTGCGCCTGAGTCTTCATATCCTTTTCAATGGTGCGCCTTTCCCGGTTGAAGGTGTCCAGCTCACGGGCAAGTCGCCGTGCTTCATCCGGGTTGTCAGCCAACAGGCAAGCTATGCCAACGCTCATATCATCCAGCCGGCCCGCAGCATTCAAACGCGGGCCAACTACAAATCCCAAATCGGTTGAACTGATGTTCCCGTGCTCACGGCCTGCTACTTCCAGCAAGGCAAGAATTCCCGGACGAGCTTCACCCTGACGGATTCGGCGCAAACCCTGCTCTACAAAGATACGGTTGTTATGATCCAACGGCACAACGTCGGCCACAGTGCCCAAGGCAACCAAATCCAACAAAGAACCCAGATTGGGTTCAGGCTGCGGCAAGCGGCCAGCATCCCGAAGTTTTTTGCGCAGAGCAGTGAGAACGTAGAACATCACGCCCACACCAGCAGCGTTTTTACTCAGAAAAGCACATCCAGGCTGGTTGGGGTTAACAATAGCGTCTGCATCCGGAAGCGTTTCACCTGCAAGGTGGTGATCCGTAACCACCACCTTGATGCCCAGTCTCCTGGCCGCACTTACCCCTTCAACAGCAGAGATTCCGTTATCGACCGTCACCAGAAGATCTGGCAGCTCGCCTTCTTCCCTTAGTCGCTCAATAATCCCCGGAGTCAGGCCGTAACCGTCGGAAAAGCGACTGGGCACCCGGAAATCTATGCTCTGTAGTCCAAGCATGGAAAGGCCAAGCATGGCGACAGCAGTGCTGGTGGCGCCGTCGGCATCAAAATCCCCGAGCACAAGTACTCGCTGGTTCTGCGCAATGGCATCTGCCAACAGTTCAACTGCTCGATCAATACCACGCAACTCAAAAGGTGAGGCCAGATGTTTAAGGGTATAGCTTAGCTGCGCATCGGAGGTTACACCCCGGGCAGAGTACAAACGGCGGAGTATGGGAGGGAGATCTTGCCCCCAGCCTGGAGTATTGTCCGGCTGGGGGCGACGCAGGATCTTTTTTGGTGTCATACCGTATCAGGCATTCTTCCAGTGTTTTGCTATGAAATCCTGCACGCCAGCGCGGTCATTATCAAGCACCGTGTAGCGCTCTTCCCGCTCAAACAGATCGGCCATATGGGCAGGCAGTTCAGGCTTAACCGTTAGACCGGATTCAGTAATGGCATCCGGGAACTTGGCCGGGTGGGCAGTACCAAGGGTAATCATTGGTATCTCAACATCCCGACGACAGGTTCTGGCTGCGCGTACGCCAATGGCGGTGTGTGGGTCCAGAAGGTATTCATTCTGTTCGTACACTTCACGAATGGTGGCGCACGTAGCCTTATCATCAACCGCGGCGCTATCGAACAGCTTGCGAGCCTGCTTCCAGCGGTAGTCTTCGATGCTGACAGGGCCTTTGGATGCGTTTTCCAGCAGCTCTTTCACTGCCAACCCATCGCGACCATGAAGATCAAACAGCAAGCGCTCAAAGTTGCTGGACACCATAATATCCATACTTGGCGACAGCGTGTGCTCAAGCTGGTGCTGTTCGTATTTATTGCCACTCATGAAGCGATGGAGAATGTCATTTCGGTTGGTAGCAATAACCAACTGCGAAATCGGCAGGCCCATTTTCTTCGCAAGATAACCGGCGAAGATATCGCCGAAGTTTCCGGTAGGCACAGAAAACGCCATGCTGCGATCCGGACCACCAAGGGCCAGGGATGCATGGAAGTAATAAACAATCTGAGCCATGATCCGGGCCCAGTTGATAGAGTTAACCGCGGCCAACCTGGCCTTGCCACCAAGGAAAGACTGGTCGCCGAAGCTCTCTTTCACCATGCGCTGACAGTCATCAAAATTGCCCTTGATGGCAATATTGTGAACGTTGTCACCCAGGACCGTTGTCATCTGACGGCGCTGCACTTCCGACACTCGCTGGTATGGGTGCAGGATAAAGATATCCACGTGCTCGCAGTGGCGGCAACCTTCAATAGCGGCAGACCCGGTATCGCCAGAGGTCGCGCCCATAATCACGGCGTGTTCCTGACGCTTTTCCAGTACGTAGTCCAGCAAGCGGCCCAGCAATTGAAGTGCGAAATCCTTGAATGCCAAGGTTGGCCCGCGGAACAACTCCATTACCCACTCGTTGGTATCAAGCTGCACCAGCGGGGCAACCGCCTTATGGGCAAACGCCGCGTAGGTTTCATCCAACATGTGTCGGAAATCGGCCTCAGGAATGGCCTCTTCCACAAACGGATACATAATGTTGAATGCGAGCTGGGTGTAGGGAAGCCCCCGCCAACTACGGATTTCTTCCAGACTAAAGTGCGGAAGTGATTCCGGCACGTACAGCCCGCCATCGGGAGCCAATCCTGTTAGCAGGACATCTTCAAAGCCCAGTGCGGGTGCTTCTCCCCGCGTACTGATGTATCTCACGTGAGTACCTGTTGGTTAGGGTGTTCTCAGTTAAAGTTTTCAGCGCGAATACGGACAACCGGGCCATCTGTATCAGCCAGGGCTTCCAGTTCTGCAATAGCGCGGTTTACCTGTCGCTCCTGCACCGTATGGGTCAGGATAATGACCGGTATGCGACCATCCTGTACCTCAGATTCTTTCTGCATGATCGACTCGATGTTAATGCCATGCTCACTCAGAATCGACGCAATCTTGGCCAAAACACCCGGGCGATCAAGAGCCGTTATGCGCAGGTAATAAGCAGACTGGATGTCTTCCATGGACAGCACATCAAGCTTTTCCAGGGCATCCGGAGCAAACCCGAGATGGGGCACGCGAAGCGAGCTTCCGCTCGCCACAATCCGGGCAACGTCCACAATATCTGCAATCACAGCGGAAGCCGTTGCTTCGTCGCCGGCACCTGGCCCGTAATACATGGTCTGACCAACAGCATCACCATCCACAAGAACAGCGTTCAGCACGCCATCTACCTGAGCAATCAGGTGACTTTGAGGAACCAGGGTCGGATGCACGCGAAGTTCAATGCCTTCATCACGGCGGCGGGCAATGCCCAGATGCTTGATGCGATAGCCTAGCTGCTCGGCGTGGGCGATATCGTAGGGCGTGATCGAAGAGATGCCTTCGGTGAAAGCTTTCTCGAACTGAAGCGGAACGCCAAAGCCAGCGGAAGCCAGAATGGTCAGTTTGTGAGCTGCATCAATGCCTTCCACATCGAACGTGGGGTCGGCTTCTGCGTAACCAAGATCCTGGGCCTCTTTGAGCACATCGGCAAACGCACGGCCAGCGCGCATTTCGGTAAGAATGTAGTTACCCGTGCCGTTGATGATGCCGGCAATCCAGTCGATACGGTTCCCCGCCAAACCTTCGCGAATAGCCTTCATTACAGGGATACCACCTGCTACACCCGCTTCGTAGGCAACAACAACACCCGCCTTTTCTGCTGCAGCAAAAATTTCGTTTCCGTGCACCGCAATCAGGGCCTTATTGGCTGTAACCACGTGCTTGCCATTAGCGATAGCCGTCAGCACAAGCTCCCGCGCAGTGTCGTACCCACCAATCAGTTCAACCACCACATCAACCGCGGGATCATTCACCACGTCAAAAATTTCGGTACTGAAGGCAACGCCACCAAGATCTATATCATCACGATTGCGCCGGCTGGCGACCCGGGTAATCCGGATGTTACAGCCTGCACGGCCCGCAATAAGTGCGGCGTTGCGAGTCAATACATTGAATGTACCGCCGCCAACGGTTCCCAATCCGCAGATTCCGACACTGACGTCTTTCAAGCTCTCACCTCTGATCCCGAAGGGGTCCTGATGTATTGTAATAGTGCAGCATAATGATTCCGCGACACTAAAAGGTCGCATAGTATACCGGTTCAGGGCCGGTTGAATAAGCCCTGAACCAAAAGCCTGTCACATAACCAGGCCCACCCGGAGGAAGCAGTGGCCTGTAAAGGATTTAAAGCAGCCCCAGCCCCTCGGCAAGGTTTCTGGCCGGCACAAAACCAGGCACGATATTACCGTCTTCCAGCACAATCGCCGGAGTGCCCGTTACGCCAACACGCTGCCCAAGCTCATACTGCTCCAACACTGGATTATCACAGGTTGCCGCAGGAACAGTATGACCAGCTTTAGCTGCATTCATTGCAGACTGCTGGTCTTCAGCGCACCAAACAGAAACGTATTTTACAAAAGATGGCGAACCGGGCTTGGAGCGCGGGTAAGCGTAATAATTCACCGTGATACCGTAGTCATTGAGTTTTGGAACCTCGTCATGGAGCTTGCGGCAATACGGGCAATCAATGTCGGTGAACACATCAATCACCGCCTTTTCATCACTGGCCTTGTAACTGATAAGGCCGTCCCTTCCAAAGTCGGTCATAGCCTTGTGCCGCGCATTTGCTTTAGTCTCTTTGGTGACGTTGGCAATGCCCATACTGGTAACTTTCAACAAATCACCGGTAAACAGGTACTGGCCATCCTGGGTGGCATACACGGTCTCACCACCCCCACTCTGAATCTCATAGAGCCCCTTCGCCTCAGATTCGCGAACCGACACTATTTCCAGCCCGGGTATGGCACTGGATAGGCGCTCACTAATTTTGTCTTCAACATCACCAGCAACGCTGAAGGCTGATCCCAGAACCCCGACCGCCATTAGCACCAACATAAACCACTGTTTTACATTCATTCTGGAAAACACACCTATTCAGCAGAGTAATTAAGGGGCTTGCGAAACTGTGTTCACAAACCATGAAATGGTTCTTTTAGCCAAAACCGTCCGACAGCAGCTTGTAAAGAAAGTTCAGAGCGCCACCTTACCTAAAAACCGCAATATCAGCCACGGGGGTGATGAGCCTTATGCAACGATTGTAAACGCTGGCGCGCGACATGGGTGTATATCTGGGTCGTGGAAAGGTCAGAGTGCCCCAACAGCATCTGAACCACACGCAAATCTGCACCATGATTAAGCAGATGTGTTGCAAAGGCATGACGGAGCGTGTGGGGCGACAAGTGCTTACGAATACCTGTTCGGGTGGCGTAGTGGCGAACCCTGTACCAGAAAGTTTGGCGCGTCATGGCCGCAGCGCGATTTCCCGGAAAAAGCGCATCACAGGCCCGCCCCTTCAGAAGCTCCGGGCGACCTTCTTTCATATACAGGACAAGCCAATCTATCGCCTCCTCACCCAGCGGAACCAGGCGCTCTTTGTCGCCCTTTCCGGTCACACGTATGACCCCCTGCCGCAGGTTTACCTGATCCACCCGCAGGCCGGTGAGCTCAGATACTCGCAGACCACAGCCATACAGTATCTCCAGCATGGCCTTATCACGCTGTTCAATGGGCAAACCCGGATCTGGCTCAGCCAAAAGCGCGTCCACTTCGTCTTCTGTCAACGAGTCCGGCAGGCGACGCGGCAAACGGGGGCTGTCGATGCGCAAGGTGGGGTCTTCAGAGATCAGCCGCTCGCGAAGAAGAAAGCGGTAAAACCGACGAATACCCGAGAGGCGACGAGCAGCGGTAGACGTTTTTAGACCCCGGGTGAATCCGTTGGCCATCCACGCAAGCAAATCCGTTCGCCGCACCTCAGTTAGCAATAACCGCCCCGGCTGCTCCTCCAGCCACGCGGCCAGACGCTGCAAATCGCTGCGGTAGGCTTCGCGGGTTTGCTCACCCAGCCCGTCTTCCAGCCAGACTGCATCAACAAACCGGGCAATTGCCGCTTCATTTTCTGGTCTCATACCCCAACCCCTAACAGCCTCGCCAGGTACAATGAGCATTCTGGCTTGCCAGAAACGAAAAAGGCAGCCCTCAGGCTGCCTTTTTCACTGCAAGGTTGCTCAGCAAAAAGCTGATCAGCCCAGCTTTTCCTTGATACGTGCTGCCTTGCCCGAAAGCTCGCGCAGGTAGTAAAGCTTGGCTTGACGTACTTCACCACGACGCTTCACATCAACACTGTCGATCAGCTTGGAGAAAGTCTGGAAAGTACGCTCAACGCCTACGCCGTAGGAAATCTTCCGTACGGTGAATGACGAGTTCATGCCACGGTTACGCTTACCGATAACAACGCCCTCAAACGCCTGCAGACGCTCACGGTTGCCTTCAGTTACACGAACCTGAACAACCACGGTATCACCCGGCGCAAACGCGGGTACTTCCTTGGTCATCTGCTCTGTTTCAAGTTGATTGATGATGTTGTTCTTGCCGCTCATCGTAATGCTCCTGATACCCAATCTTTTAATGCCCTGATTATTCAGAGGCACACGGTTCGTTTAAAATCTCACCCAGCAACTCACGCTCTTCATCCGTAAGCACCCGCTTTTCAAGCAGGTCGGGGCGTCGTTCCCGGGTTCGCCTCAGCGACTGTTTAAGTCGCCAACGCCGGATCTGATCATGGTGACCGCCCAACAAAATATCCGGCACCGCCTGACCTTCGTATACTTCGGGCCGGGTGTAGTGCGGACAATCCAGCAAACCGTCAGCAAAAGAATCCTGCTCTGCTGACTGCGCATGACCCAGCGCTCCGGGGATGAGGCGTGTAACCGCATCAATAACAGTCATCGCTGCCAGTTCACCACCAGAGAGTACAAAATCTCCCAGTGATATTTCCCGGTCGACTTCTGTCGCTAGCAGGCGCTCATCAACACCTTCATAACGCCCCGCTACCAGAATCAACCGCTCTTCTGCAGCAAGTGACTCAACAACCGCCTGGTTCAGTGTTTCACCCTGAGGTGAAAGATAAACCACACAGGCCTTGCCTGGCGCCGCTTTCCGCGCTGCGTGGATGGCATCCCTGAGCGGCTGAATTTTCATCAGCATCCCGGGGCCACCCCCGTAGGGACGGTCATCAACGGTGCGGTGACGATCCTGGGTAAAGTCGCGAGGATTCCAGCTCTCGAAGGTCAACAGACCATCGCGCACTGCCCTGCTCGTTATCCCGTATTCCGTTACCGCCTGGAACATCTCCGGAAACAGACTGACTGCGCCAATCCACACCCGTCAGAACTCCGGATCCCAGTCTGCGATCAGTTTGTGCTCTGCCAGATTCACTTCCCGAACAACTTGCTCAGGAAGGTATGGAATCAGGCGCTCACGTTGATCGATGGAGCCCGCAGTTGCATGCACCACCAGAACATCATTAGAGCCGGTTTCTATGAGGTGATCCACTCGCCCAAGGCATTCGCCCTCAACCGTGAACACATCAAGCCCCTGCAACTGACGCCAATAAAATTCCCCTTCAGGAAGTTCAGGCAGCTCAGAAGTGGGCACCCTGACCTCGGCACCACAGTATGTCCGGGCCTGATCACGATCATTAATACCTTTAAGCCTTACAACGATCGCCTTGCCTTGCCGGCGACCCTCTTCAAGCTTTGCCGGAATACGCTTACCGTCCAGATCGAGAACCCAGTTGGTATAGCCAAGTACTCCGTCAATGGGGTCGGTGAAGGAATAAACCTTTAACCACCCCTTAACCCCAAACACCGAGGTAATCCGACCGATCACAGTTTCCTGCGAATTCTGCGTCATACAACAACCTCGGTAGTCAGTAAAAGCTTACTCAGCAGCCTTGAGCAGCTGCGCAACGCGATCGCTGGTCTGTGCACCCTGGCCAACCCAGTAATTCACACGGTCGCGATCAATACGGAGACGCTCTTCCTGACCGCGTGCGATCGGGTTGAAAAAGCCTACGCGCTCAATGAAAGCGCCGTCACGTGCATTGCGGCTGTCAGTGACTGTCAGATGATAGAACGGGCGCTTCTTGGAGCCGCCGCGAGCCAAACGGATTGTTACCATTTAACCAATATCCTGTTCTGTTATACGAACTTTGTACGTTTCACGCCTGCCACTATAGTGACTGACGCGGAGACCCATACTCGAAAGGGGCGCTATTCTATGCTAAATGAGCGCCAAAGAAAACAGGCAAACTAACTGTTTGCAGGTTTTCCATGTAAGGCTTTTTACATACGGCCAAATGGAGGCATTCCACCGCCGCCACCGCCCGGCGGCATCATACCACCAAGACCGCGCATCATATTCGCCATTCCACCTTTTTTGCTAAACTTTTTCATCATTTTTTGCATCTGCTTATGCTGCTTGAGCAGACGATTCACATCTTGTATCTGCGTTCCGGAACCTGCGGCAATGCGGCGTTTACGGGAATTATTGATTACATCCGGGTAGCGACGCTCTTTTGGCGTCATCGAACAAATGATCGCCTCCAATTGCCCCATCGACTTATCGTTAACCTGCTGCTGCGCCGCCTGAGCCATCTGCCCCATTCCGGGAAGCTTATCCATCAAGCCACCGATACCGCCCATATTCTTCATTTGCTGAAGCTGGTCGCGGAAATCTTCCAGATCAAAGCTTTTGCCTTTTTTGATTTTTTTGGTGAGTTTCTGAGCCTTCTTCTGGTCCAGCTTGCGCTCGGCTTCCTCGATAAGGGACAGAACATCGCCCATACCCAATATCCGGGAAGCAACCCGATCCGGGTGGAACGGTTCCAGGGCATCCGACTTCTCGCCAACACCCAGAAACTTGATGGGCTTACCCGTAATATGCCTGACCGAAAGCGCAGCACCACCGCGGGCATCGCCGTCAGTTTTCGTTAAAATCACACCGGTCAGCGGCAAGGCATCGTTGAATGCCTTGGCAGTATTGGCAGCATCCTGCCCGGTCATGGCATCAACCACGAACAGGGTTTCTATCGGATTGACCGCCTTATGCAACCGACCAATCTCGCCCATCATCTGCTCATCGACATGCAAGCGACCGGCGGTATCGAGGATAACCACATCGATATGCTTCTTGCGGGCAGCAGCTACAGCACCTTCCGCGATGACAACAGGATCCTGATCAGCGGTACTGGGAAAAAACTCAACACCCACCTCGCCTGCCAAAGTCTCCAACTGCTTGATCGCAGCCGGCCGATAAACATCGGCACTCACGACCATTACTGATTTCTTGTGCCGCTCCTTGAGAAAACGCGACAACTTCGCAACCGTGGTGGTTTTACCCGCACCCTGAAGACCTGCCATCATGATTACGGCGGGAGGCTGAACGGCAAGATTGAGGGTTTCATTCCCCTCACCCATGACCCGTTCCAGCTCCTGCTGAACAACCTTGATAAAGACCTGGCCCGGGGAAAGGCTGCGCTGAACTTCCTGCCCGATAGCGCGCTGACGGACACCCTCTACAAAGTCTTTCACCACTGGCAGGGCGACGTCCGCCTCCAGCAGTGCCATGCGCACTTCCCGGAGAGTGTCCTTTATATTATCTTCGGTGAGCCGCGCCTGACCGGAAATCTTGCGCAGGCTACCGGAAAGTCGGTCTTGGAGATTCTCAAACATGTTGCTCTTCCGTTCCCCGGGTAAATTGAGTGCACAAACCTCAGAGCCAGCTTCGGCTCCTTGATTCCTGTTGCATAATCGCGACATTATAACCAGACTATCGTCCTGAAACGACCAACCCGGTCAAATCGACAGCTATATCTGTCGATCTCCAGCCAGCACAGTGGTTAATAAAGGAAGTTATGGGAACGCTGATTCTCGCGGTCACCTCTCTTTTTCTGTACAGCGTCGGCACCGCTTTGCAGGCGCTCCACTTCCGTGGTCGCGTGCACAGCAATATTGCGATAACCACCCTTATCGGCATGCTGGCGCTCACGTCTCACGGGCTTTTGATCTCGCAGACCATCTACCACGATGGAGGTGTCGATCTGGGTTTTTTCAAAAGCTCGGTTCTGATCTCCTGGTTAATCGTGTTTTTACTGCTGGGCCTGAACCTGAGAAAACCGGTTCAAAGCCTGTTCCTCGGCGTTTACCCGCTTGCAGCGCTGACCATCATAATGACACTGATTACTCATACGCCATCGCGACTGGTATCTGACGAAAGCTATGGAGTACTGTCTCACATCGCACTGTCTGTCACAGCCTACAGCCTGTTCTCTCTTGCGGCTATACAAGCAATCCTGCTTTATTTTCAGAACCGGCAGCTCAAACAAAATTATAACAGCCCGCTGATACGTAATTTGCCGCCGCTCCAAACCATGGAATCACTGCTCTTCGAAATGGTCTGGGCTGGCGTTGTCATGTTAACCCTGGCCATCATTACCGGCGCTGTATTCATAGAAAATCTTTTCGCCCAGAACCTGGCCCATAAAACCGTATTTTCCATACTGTCGCTGCTGGTCTTTATAGCCCTGCTTGTGGGCCGCTATACCAAGGGCTGGCGAGGCATGACGGCAAGCCGCTGGACACTGGCCGGCTGCGCCCTTCTCATGGTGGCCTTTTACGGCAGCAAATTCGCACTTGAACTGGTATTCCAGAGGGGCGGCTGATATCTGGCCCACAATCTCTTGACACCAGGCACAATCACAACCTATTTTCGCTACTTGTCAGCAACATAAGGACACCTCTGGTTTGGACGGTACATCGCTTACTGCGCTGTCGATTATTCTCGTCGGGCTGATCATGCTGTCGGCATTCTTTTCCAGCTCTGAAACCGGAATGATGTCTCTTAACCGGTATCGCCTCAAACATATGGCCAAGACCGGCCATAAAGGCGCCAAACGGGCACAGGGGCTGCTGAAACGCACCGATCAGCTCATCGGCATCATTCTGATCGGCAACAACTTCGTCAACATTCTGGCATCATCTATAGCCACTGTTATAGCAATAAGGCTTTGGGGCGACGCCGGTATCGCCATCGCCACGCTGCTGCTGACCATCGTCATCCTGATTTTTGCGGAGGTCACCCCCAAGACTCTGGCCGCCCTGTTCCCTGAAAAAATTGCTTTTCCAGCAAGCTATATTCTTGGGCCCCTGCTGAAAATCCTTTATCCGATTGTATGGGCGGTCAACCTGTTTACCGGCGCCATTCTCTGGGTCCTCCGGATTTCTCCAAATGACTCAGCCAGCGACCATCTGAGCCGCGAAGAGCTGAGGACTCTGGTAAACGAGGCAGGCGCCCTGATCCCGACCAAACACAAGGATATGCTGGTCAGTATCCTCGATCTCGAAAAGGTCACCGTTAACGACATCATGGTGCCCCGCAATGAGGTTTCCGGCATCGATCTGGACGACGACACTGACACCATTTTGCGCCAATTAAGAAATAGCCAGCACACTCGCCTGCCGGTATTCAAAGGTGACATCAATAACATTCAGGGCATCCTGCACCTGCGCAGCGCAACAAAACTGCTGCAGCAAGATGAGATAAGCAAACCCATGATCATGCAGCTATGCCAGGAGCCCTACTTCGTTCCCGAAAGCACACCACTGAACACGCAACTCATTAACTTCCAGAAGGGAAAACGCCGGTTTGGTATTGTCGTGGATGAGTATGGCGATGTACTTGGGCTCGCAACTCTTGAGGATATTCTGGAAGAGATCGTTGGCGAATTCACAACAGACTACGCTGCAGCCAGCCCCGACATCATCCCCCAGGAAGACGGTACGTTTATTGTTGATGGCACCGCATCCGTGCGCTCAATCAACAAATCCCTTGGTTGGAAACTGCCCACAGACGGCCCCAAGACCCTCAACGGCTTAATCACCGAAACCCTTGAGAATATACCGGACACCAACGTATGCCTGAGGGTCGATGGGCACCGGGTAGAGGTACTCCAAATCAAAGACAACGTTGTGAAAGCCGCAATTGTGCACCCCAAGAAGCGCAAAAAACGCGCACTCTCCATCGTTTAAGCCATCCTGTCCTCACTTCGCTATAGACGTTCCAGTTATAGCGAAGCCCTTTCTTGAAAGATCAAAATGTAACCAGCTCCTTGACGCATATCAATCTACCGCTAACACTCAATGGGAACACTGAAAAACAATAATGCTAAGGAGTTTATCCATGAGCTTGTCGCACACTTTTGGTCTTCTGACCCACCCTGATCAGCAATGGAAAGCCATTCGGAAAGATTCCGAGTCCACCACCCAACTCTACCTTGGACACGTACTGCTTCTCGCTCTTATCCCCGCCCTGGCCGGTTTCTTCGGAACCACCCAGGTAGGCTGGCAGATTGGTGACGGACAAGTCACACGCCTTTCCGTAAACAGCGCGTTAAGCCTGTCCGTGCTGTTCTATGCTGCCATGCTGGCAGGCATTTTCATTCTTGGTAAATTCATTGATTTCTTTGCAGCAACCTACGATGCGGTAGACAACGCGCCCAGGGGCGTAGCAATGGCGGCCTATACCGCCACACCCATGTTCCTTATCGGAGTTATCGCAGCCTACCCTAATATATGGGTAAACATGCTGGCAGGGCTCATTGCCATTGCGTATGCGGTGTATCTTCTTTATGAAGGCCTCCCCATCCTCATGAAAATCCCCGAGGAGCGAGGATTCATGTTTGCCACAGCGGTGCTGACAGTTGGGTTGATCATGTTTGTCGCACTTCTTGCTATCAGTGTCGTTATCTGGAGCGTTGGAATTGGCCCGGTCTATGTAAGCTAGGAGGCAACCCCAGCCACTACACCTTCACACCATTAAATCAATCAAGGGTGCTCCGCTGGGTCACCCTTTTTTGCGGATAAGAGCACTGGTTAGATTTTATTCATGTTATCCCGGCAGAAAATGCGGTAAATTTAGCCTATAACTAAAAAACAGAAAGTCTAACTCGGTCATGTACCCGGTTGAGCCGTAAACAGGAGTCGGCCATGAACAAGCAGTCCGGCATACATTACCTCCGTGAGCACAGGGAAGCGGGAAGCAGCGAGCCGGTTCCTGTGGAGGTCACCCGCATCCGCGACACAGTCGTCGCCGGGCTCGGAGATCTATTGCAGGGCGCGTTTGATGCCGTTGATGATTCGCTGTTCGAACTGGCAAACAATGCCCGCAGCAACAACGAGCAGAACCGCTATTTTGAAGCCATGCGGGAAATCCGTATCAAGCGCAAAGGCGTGGAGCGCCACTTCCAGAATACCGTTGCACAATTTTTTGCAAATCCCCCCCATACGGTTCAACTGCACGAAGACACCTTGGGGCGGCAAGCAAACGCAGACAACCTGGCACTCGTTGGCAACGATGATCTTGAGGAGCAAGTAGCTCTTAATGCCATGATCACCAAAGCAAAAGCGCATTTCCAGGGGCCGCTCATTCAGCTTCAAACTCGCTTTAGCCATGTCTATGATGGTGCCTCTGAGGAGTCACCGGTCAACCCTATGGCGCCGGAGCATCTTTGCAGCGCGTTCACCGAAGCGATTCAGGCTCTGGAAATTCAAATCCGGGAACGATTGATTCTGCTCAAGCAGTTTGATCGCTATGTTGTTTCCAATCTGGGCATGCTTCTGGATGAAGCCAACAGGATTCTCGTTCAAGCAGGAGTTATTCCCAACTTCCGCTATCACGGGAAAACCGGGCCGCAGCACAGCAGCGCTACGGAGAGCCAGGAATCTTCCGAAAGCTCCGCCGCTCATGAAAGCCAGTCAAGTGGTGACCAGGGCAGCAACGCCGTCTTCGAACAGATACATCAGCTGCTGGCTCGCCAGAGGGCCAATGCCGGCATACCATCGCGTCAATACAGCTCAGACATACGCGTTATCGGCGGCAACGAATTGGTCAGCCTGCTGGCTGCGCTGCCTTTAAATACCCAGCCAGACGCCCAACTTAACCTCAGCGAGGGCGATCCGCTTACTATCGATCTCCTCAGCGTCGTACAACAGATTCTGGCCCAGGCCCAAACAAACGACGGCAAGAAGCCTGCGCTGAAGGAGATGGATGAGGATCTGATCAACCTCGTATCCATGTTATTTGAGTTCATCCTTGACGATTACAACTTGTCAGCACCGGTTCAGGTTTTGATCAGTCGGCTGCAGATACCCATCCTTAAAGTTGTTATCAAAGACAAAAGCTTTTTCAGCAAGACTGCCCATCCCGCGCGCAAACTGCTTAATGCTCTTGCCCGCGCAGGTATTGGTTGGAGCAACAGCGACGAAAAAGCGCGAGATAAGCTGTATGAAAAAATTCACAGCATTGTGCAGCGAATCCTTAGTGAATTTGATGGTGATATAACTCTTTTCGAAACCCTGAATGAAGAGTTTGAAGAGTTTCTTGCCAGAGAAAACCGGAAATCGTCTCTTGTAGAGCAGCGCACTCGTGAATCTGAGCGTGGCCGCATCAAATCCCAGAAGGCCCAGGAAATGGTCGACCGGGTAATAAAAGAACGAATAGCGCGCTACCGCCTCCCCGAACCTGTCCATAATATCCTTATTAATGGCTGGAGCCGGTTTATGTTCCTTGCATACCTGCGGGACGATGTGGAGCATCGCTGGCAAGAAAGCGTCAAAGTCGTTGACGATCTGATCTGGTGTCTTCACCCGCATCAGGAAGACACTGAAAGGGACCAGTGGGTACGCGTTGTACCTGGCCTTCTCAAGTCGCTCAGAGCGGGCCTGGAAGAGGTTTCATATAACGCCACCAAGCTTGATGACACCATGAGCTTACTCAAACATGAGCTGGCAGAAGCGTTCCGCGCAAGTTCCAGTATGGAAGTCGCGGAAGAGCCACCCGCTCAGGAAGAGCCAAAGGATGAAGCCAAGAGCCAGGCTGAGCCCGAAGATGCAGTGATCGCCGAGTTCATGGCTCAGGTTGATAGCCTGGAAATTGGCCACTGGGTTGAGTTCAGGCTGGTTAATGGTGCAAGCTTCCGCTGCAAGCTGTCCGCAATCATTGAGGAAGCGGACTGTTTTGTCTTTGTAAATCGCATGGGGCTTAAAGTCATCGAAAAGACCCGCACCGACCTTGCCCATGAAATGCGACGAGGAAGAATGACACGGCTTGAGCAAGGGGCCCTCATCGACCGGGCACTGGATGCCGTTGTTGGTTCCCTACGTAGTAAAACTGCTTGACCTGGCCTGAGCCTGCAATCACCTTGCGGGCCCAGCGTCTGGCGCAGTGAACACTTGGCAGTAAAGGAGATACCTGAGTTAAATGCTGGAGCACGGCAGCAACAACAGCCTTCCGGCGAAGCATCGGATCGCCCTAGCCTTATCAACCGCCTTCCTGATTCATACGCTGCTATTATCCGGGTTTCCTGCCATTCTTCCGGATTTACCCATCCGGCACAGGCACCAACTAAACCTGGAGTTGGTAGCAGTAGATAGCAGCCAGGGAATACCCGCTTCTGCAAATCCGCAACGGCCAAACGATACGCCCGAACCCCGCAACCCGCCCTTTGAGGTACCGCCCCAAAACACCCCCGGGCTGACAACGCCAGAAGTTACAACAACCAACTCTCAACAAAAAATTTCTGTCGGCAGCAAGGTACAAGCTACAACGCCAAACAATAAAGCCGACGCCACGCAAACAACGGCAACCCCATCTACCTCGGGAGCACAATCCAATTCCGGGGTCCGCACTCAGGTTGCGGACAAGCAAACGACAGAAGATGTCACAAAAATAACTCTGTCGCCCAGCGAACAGGATCCTTACTTGATAAAGCTGGCAACGCACTTGGCAACGAAGCTTGAAACACTGAGGATACCCGCTATCAGGCAGCTGACTGATACAAGCACCATGGAACTGGAGCTTCAGCTACTGAGCAATGGGGCATTAACACGGGCCAGGGTGGTCAAATCGACAGGTATTCAACAAATAGATCTTGCAGCCTACCAGGCCGCGCTGTCAGCGAGTCCTTACCCGGAGCCGCCACCTGATCAGAAAAGCAAAAGCCGCTTCGAAGTAAAACTGGTGTTTTCTCCGTCGCGGCTTTAATTGGCGGACCTGCACTCCAGGCAGGTAAAGATCAGGCCTCGGCCTGTTTGGCAGCCTCTTTTACCAAAGCGGCCAGTTCGCCGTTTTCTGACATTTCCATAATGATGTCACAGCCGCCAACCAGCTCGCCGTTTACATACAGCTGGGGGTATGTAGGCCAGCTGGAGTAGACTTTCAGGCCTTCGCGCAGCTCCTGATTGTCAAGAATATTCACAAATGCAAAACGCTCGCCACACGCCATCAGGGCCTGCGATGTTTTAGCAGAAAAGCCACACTGCGGAGCCTGGGGAGACCCTTTCATGTAAAGAATGATCGGATTCTCTGCGAGCTGATTTTTAATGGTTTCGTTAATATCCATGAACATTCACCTCTGGTTGAAAACAGAACAGTCTGCCGCGCCGGTTTGCGCTATTGCTCCTGCCTTGACTGGCGCCTATTGTACACGTCGGGCAGGCTACTCAACAAACCGTGTGATTTGATACAGAGCAAGCCTGACACCCGCAGCGTTGTCATCAAACGCGTGAAGGGCTAGACTTGTTCCCCCCGTTTTTTTCACCAGTATTTATACTCATCCAGGGCTTCATCTAGGTAAGGGCCACCCCATGGCAGTAAGGCATTTTCTGACACTGAATGACATGTCCACAACCGAACTGGAAAACCTGGTGGATCATGGCACCAGACTCCGGAACGAATGGCGCCAGGGCAAGGTCAGGGACTCACTCAAAAACCGTGTTTTGGCGATGATTTTTGAAAAATCTTCAACCCGCACACGGGTTTCGTTTGAGGCAGGCATGACCCAACTGGGTGGATCAGCGATGTTTCTATCGCCGCGAGATACTCAACTCGGTCGCGGCGAGCCCATAGAAGACTCTGCGATTGTTATCTCCAGCATGGTTGACGCGGTGATGATCCGCACATTCGCCCATGAAACGGTTGAAAAGTTTGCCCGGGCATCGCGGGCGCCGGTCATCAACGCACTTACTGATGACTTCCACCCCTGCCAACTGCTGGCTGACATGCAAACCTATCGCGAGCATCGCGGTAGCATCCGGGGCGCTACTGTGGCCTGGATCGGGGATGGCAACAACATGTGCCACTCTTACATCAATGCCGCCACGCAGTTCGACTTTCACCTGAACGTGGCTACCCCCGAGGGTTACGAGCCGGATCCGGAACTGGTGAAGGCCCACAGTTCTCGCATCACGCTGATGCGTGAGCCAGAGGAGGCTGCACGTAACGCGAACCTTCTGGTCACCGATGTGTGGGCATCCATGGGCCAGGAAGACGAGCAGAAAGCCCGTGAGAAGGCTTTCAGAAAATACCAGATCAACAAGGCACTAATGGATATAGCCGCGAAAGACGCGCTCCTGATGCACTGTCTGCCGGCTCATCGCGGCGAGGAAATTGCAGCCGATATGATTGAGCACCCGGGCTCCGTTATCTGGGACGAAGCCGAAAACCGGCTCCACGCTCAGAAAGCCCTGCTGGAATTCCTGATCCTGAACCGTCTGGACTAAGATTTATGAGCGCGCCGAAAACGACTGCTGACACCTGGTTGCTTGAAGTAGACAATCTGACCTGTGGTTATGGGGGAGATGCTGTTGTAAAAGATGTCAGCTTCGCGCTAAGCCATGGCGATATCGGCTGCCTGCTCGGGCCTAGCGGTTGCGGGAAAAGCACAATTTTACGAGCGCTGGCCGGTTTTCTTCCTCTAACCAGCGGCGAGATACGGTTACAATCCCAACCTATCAGCCTTCCTGGTCGCACGCTCGCGCCTGAGAAACGCCGTATTGGCATGGTTTTTCAGGATTACGCCCTGTTTCCCCACTTGAGCATTGCCGACAACGTAGGTTTCGGTTTGCGCGGGCTGGATAAAGCCGAGAAGCGGAACAGAGTAATGGAGCTACTGCACGTGGTTCACCTGCAGGACCTGGCAGACAACTATCCTCACGAGCTGTCAGGCGGCCAGCAACAGCGGGTGGCTCTGGCTCGGGCCCTCGCGCCTGAGCCAACACTGATTCTGCTCGATGAGCCTTTCTCCAACCTGGACACAGATCTACGCCGCAGGCTAAGCCTCGACGTTCGTGAGATTCTGAAAACCCTTGGGATCAGCGCCATTCTGGTAACTCACGACCAGCAAGAAGCCTTCGCCATGTGCGATCAGGTCGCTGTGCTGCAAAGCGGAAAAATCCAGCAGTGGGATGTCCCGTACAACCTCTACCACGAGCCAGTGAATCGCTTTGTAGCGAGTTTTGTGGGACAAGGCGGGTTCATACCGGGAAAAGCCGTGGGACCAGACATAATAGAGTCCGAGCTTGGCATCATTCACGGAAACCGGGCCTACAAATGGCCTTCCGGCACTTTGGTGGATGTGCTTATACGACCCGATGACATAGTCTACGATGCAGAATCCAATCTGCGCCCGAAAGTTGTAGAAAAAACTTTCGCAGGCACCTCCACGCTTTATCGCTTCCGCTGCTCCGAAGATACTGAATTTGAGGCGCTGTTCCGCAGCCATCTGGATTTCCACCTGGGCGAAACTGTACCTGTGCGGGTAGAAGCCGACCACCTGATAGCATTTGAGCGTGGAATCTGACCTACTGGGCCGCAGAGGAAAGCACTGAACTCGTCAAAAAAAATGCAAAAAAAAGGGCCGGAAAACCGACCCTCAAATGACGAATGAAACAAGGAAAGTTCGTAAGAACCACAACCTCAAAAGTCATCCCTTACGCTTTAAATTATTGCTGCAGCCGGCTGAGCATTCAGTAGTACTTGTGTAGTCGCTTTGTAACATCTGGTGAGAGCCCCGGGGCGGGCTCTCGAACCTCTTCACTCGCTCTGCTCCAATGGCTTTCTTCGGGGCCAAACCAGGCTGAAGCGCGCGCCGCCCAGACTGTCACTCCGGCTCACGAAAGCCTGCCCGTTGTGCCAGTAGAGAATACGTCGCACGATAGAGAGGCCAAGCCCGTACCCACCAGAGGTGCGAGTGCGGCTGTCATCAAGCCGTGAGAAGGCTGTGAAGACCTTTTCCCACTCATCTTCTGGAATGCCCGGGCCGTCGTCTTCTACATCAACCCGACAATGCTCCTCATCAATATGGCAGCGAACGAGCACCTTCCCCGCCGCGTAGCGCCCTGCGTTACCCACGAGATTCTGGACAGCCCGATGGATATAACGCGGCTCAACATCGGCCATCGCCAGGAGCTCTGTTCCTTCATCAATCTCGCCTTCGATACTGAGAGCCGGGCGTAAAATTCTCTGTTCGGCGACAACCTGCCTGACAATATCGGTTACCGAGGCCTCTTCAAGGGTAAAAACAGGCCCACCCTGTTCCAGGCGCGCGTAGGTGAGAATCTCATCAATTAACTCATCCAACTCCTGAATATCACCATCAATACCATCCAACTGCCTTTGCCGGGCCTCCTCGCTTTGGCAGTCTTCGATCATCTGCACACCAAAACGGATACGGGCAACGGGAGTTCTCAATTCGTGGGAGACTGCGTGGATCATTTCACGCTGAACATTCACAAGGCGCTGAATGTGTTCTGCCATACCGTTGAACGCTGCAGCTAAACGGGAGACAACGGTGCCTTCCCCAGTCTCTACACGGGCACCCATTTCACCCCGTGCAATGCGCACAGCCACAGATTCCACTTTACGCAGATTGCTATCCAGATTCCGGAGTACAAACAATAGCGCCAGAGCTAAGACGCTTCCGGAAATCACCACCATCAACAAAATGACAGGCCATGCCCACGGATTGAAAGGCTTGGCAAAACTAACCTGAATCAGCTCACCATCAGACAGCTGAACAAGCACTCGCCCCAGCCCATTGCTGTCATAAAATGCCGAGCCCTGGCTGGCTACCCGTTCAAGAACCTCTTCATCTGGTAGTGCAGCAGACCCCTGAATCCTCAGAACCCCAAGATTCAAGCCGTCTGCCAGCTGCCTGACGGCTGCCTCGCGCTCCTCCGGGCCAACCGCATCAAGATGAACCCGCAGAATTTGAGCAGACGCGACAGCAATATCACGATAGGGCTGGGAGGCTCTGAATTGCAGCGGTTCACCATGAAGCCCGTTCACCAGAAAGCGATAACCCAAACTGCTTTCGATCGCCACCACCTGTCCATAACCCAGGCGCTCGCGAACGATGGGATAGCCCGACAGCTCTTCAGCGCTGGCCACCCGAAAGTCGTACCGGGAAGCCAGCCAGTGGTACTGCTGCTCGGGAGCAGGCGAGGACGCCAGCCAGCGCATTAACGGATCAGAAAAGCGTTCATGCCAGAATTGTGAGCGCACAGAATTCATGCCGACAAACAAAACAATACAGAGCAGTATCACCAGCGCTGTGAGGCCGGCAAGGCGGGAATATAGTTTCAGGAAAAACTTCAGGGGCATGTCAACAAACCCTGGCAGGGAAACGCCGGCCGGAATACCCGTGCCGACGCCAAAGACTGAATCGTCAGACTTCCTTCACAAACAGGTAGCCTTTGCTTCGAACGGTCTTGATTCTGCGGGGGTGAACAGGGTCATCGCCGATTTTCGGGCGAATCCGGGAGACCCGAACGTCAATTGACCTGTCCTGACCGTCGTATTCTATGCCCCGCAAGGCAGTGAAGATTTCTTCCCGGCTCAACACGCGGCCGGCGTTGCTCGCCAGTAGCCACAACAGATCGAACTCAGCGCTGGTCAGGTCAATACTTTCGTCGCTAAGCCAGGCTTCACGCATGGAGCGATCTACAACCAGGTTGTTGAACTGCAGGCGCGTTGGCTCTTCAGCGCTTGCCTCATCTGCGGTGTTTTGCGCACTTTCCGTAACACGGCGCAGCAAGGCTCGGATTCTTGCAAGAAGCACACGAGGTTTGACGGGTTTGCTGATGTAGTCATCTGCACCCATCTCAAGCCCCAGCACCTGATCAAGGTCGTCAGTCCGTGCGGTAAGCATGATGATAGGGCCGGAATAAAATGGCCGTACACGGCGACAGATGGACAGCCCATCTTCCCCGGGCAACATCAGATCCAACACAACAAGATCCGGCTGCTCATTTCTGATTCGCTCTACGGCAGGGCTACCATGAGTTTCGAGGGACACGGACAAACCGTTACTCTCAAGGTATTCACGGGTTAACTCAGCCAGTCGCTCATCATCTTCGACAATAAGAATTCGCCAACTTTCGTTCGTCTGTTCCACAGGCGTCCATCTCTTATTTTATTTTCCGGGTCCATTATTTCGTCTGCATCTGACGATACAGACAACCTGATGTAACAGCAATTATACATGCTATTCAGAAATATACATGGAACGATCATGCGGTTACACCTGGTTACACCCATTGAGCTCTACCAAATTCGGCATGCAACCACTTAATTCACTCAAACAGCGGCCGGCCCTGAGCGATTTCATCATCAGTCGCTTCGCGGCGCCCAATGATTTCCAGATCAAAATACAGGGTGAAACCCGCAAGCGGATGATTTGCATCAATCCGCACAAGATTACCGTCAAACCCCATAACCTGAACAATCTGGGCATTTTCACCGGTATTGGTTTGAAACTTCATGCCAACCTGCAGCTTTTCTACCCCCTCAAACATTGACCGGGGCACCTTCCGAACCAGGTCATCACGGTGTTCGCCGTATGCCATTGAAGGGGGAACCGTAACCTCCAGACAGTCGCCGACATTGCGCTCTTTTACCGCTTTCTGGATACCCTCAATGACATCCGGGCTGCCATATAGAAAGTGTAAGGGCTCACCACCCTCCGAGGTGTCAACCAGCTCGCCAATCTTGTTCTTGAGCACATAGTGAACCGTAAAAACATCAGGTTTTTCTTGAGGAGATTCCATCAGGCTTTCGACTTTCCTGTATCCGTTGGGTTTTCTGTGAGCTGCAAGCCGTGGATCACCAGGCGCTGATCCAGTTTTTCACGCAGGCCCGAAGGCTGGTGCAGGCCCATGCGTTGCAGTAATTCTGCATAACGCCCCTCTTCATCTTTGGCCCGAACAGCTTGCATGAGGGTTGCCAGTTTACCACGACGGGTCGAAGTTTCGGCCTTGAGTTTTTTGAGGGCTTTACCAAGCACCAACTCCTGATCAGTAAAGTCCCGGCCAAAGGGAAACGGAGGGAACCAATCTTTACCGCCAGCCTCAGCAAATGTTCTGGCAATGGCATCTGGCGTGTTGTTCAACCAACTGGCCGGCAAACGGAACTTCGCATCCACCTTGCCTGCTTTTTGCGCCTGCTCCAGAAGGCCCTGCTGAAAACGGGAATCTGCAATGCGGATCAGGCGCAGATAAACCTGCTCATCCGGCTGGCCACGCAGATCTGCCATACCATACTCCGTAATCACCACATCCCGCAGATGACGGGGAATCGTACAATGACCATAACTGAACACAATATTGGACACCGCCCTGCCCCTGGCGTTTCGGCTGCTGCGCAAGGCAATAATCGACCGGGCACCAGGCAGCTCGTGCGCCATAGAGACAAAATTGTACTGGCCACCCACACCGCTGATCACCCGACCATCCTCAAGCCCGTCGGAAACCGCTGCACCGCCCAGGGTATACATCATTGCCGTGTTGATAAACCGACTGTGGATGCGCTGAGCTGCCTTGAGACGCTGATTACCGAAACGGTGATCATAAAGATGATTGATATAGCTGACACTGGTCATGCATATGCGATCGCGATCCTCATCGGAGAGCTCTCGCAGTGACTGGTAGAACTGCTGGGGGCCCACATAGAACCCTCCATGCATGGCAACTCCGCCAGTAAGCCTTTCACCAAGCGCCAGAGACGCCATTGCCTCTCTCGCCTCGGGATCATCCAGATCGGCGTTGAGTGAATGGTCTCCTATCCGCAACCGGCCACCTTTAAATTCAACCGCGTCACGGAGAATGCCGTAACGCTTCAGCCAGGTTACATCCCGGGCCCGCATGGGTGAATCAATCAGCCCTTCCCGCCTCAGTACGTCGAGGGTATCGAGGGAAACCCGCTCTTCAATGTTGCCGTTGTTGATCAGTATTTGCAGGTCTGCATGATCATATACTTCACGCCGCAAAACCCCTGCTTCCATAAGGTACAGAAAGCCATCGACCATCATCTCGCTGCAACCATAGAGCCCTTTATCAAAGGGGCCGGTTCCACCTTCCTTTTCCGCCAGCGGAAACCGCTCCGCAACATTAAAATTGTCGTAAACAGCCCGCCAGGCGGCGTTATTCTTGTGACGCAATATGGTGCTGTGCACAAGCGCCGCCCCGAGAGAACCAATACCCACCTGCAGCGTGCCGCCATCTTTAAGCAGTGTGCTGGCGTAAAAGCCGATCATGTGGTCTGCGGGACTAATGGCCATCTGAGGCGCAGAGAACAGCGGGTACTCGGAAGCCTGATGCTCAAACACCATGTCAAACTCATCTTCCGCAATAGCCGCGTCGCGACCAAACCAGGGCATCTGACGATTAATTTCACCCACAATAGCCACCGGGGTTCCAGCCGTTTCCCGTTCCCTCAGCAGAGGCAGTAGGTCGAGGCTCAGGTCAGGGTTGCAACTCAGGCTTACCATGCCCGGCGCCCCATGCAGCTCGCCTGGGGCCACCATTTGCGCCACCACATTAACCCCGAGGTCCATAAGGTCACGAACGGCATGGGTATAGTTGGTCGACACGTAATGGCGCTGCTGACTGCGATTATTTAGGTAACTTCCCGCTTTGAAGAAAAACTCCGACACCTGAACATTGGGGGGCAGATTGTTCTTGTTAACATCCTGCGCATACTGAAGAACCGGAATGCCGCCATAGAGGCGCTCTGCAAACGGTCCCATAAAGCGCTTTTCCAGCGACGAGCTGCCGGAAGGTGCCAGCAACGAAAGGGCAGTAAAAATATGCAGATTTATTTCAGGATCGTCTTTCGCTCTCTGATAGAGCGCATTTACGAAGCGGACAGGCTTTCCAAGACCCAGCGGTAACCCCAAGGTAATATTCTTGCCCACCCGGCGGATTACGTCATCCACGCAACGCTCCGTGTTATTTGAGCGCTGTTTGCTGCTTACCGCCATAAAGAGATCCTCATTGATCATTCAACATATAACTACTATCTGGGAATCATCACATGAGACATGCAGGCAGACAATGCACCAGATCATTAATCTGGCGTTAAACCAATGTATTGCGAGAAAAAGATATTACAAAGAAGGGTCGGATCAGGGGTGCGTGCAAGAGATATTAAGCAAAGGAGGTGATCAGGAATTGCAGACTACAGATTCAGAAATTCCATTTCAGATTCAGGCAGGCACCTTCATTAAGCAGCGCGATACCATGGTCAGCCTGAGCCGGCTGGGAGGCGTAGTGCTTGCCGTTATCGTTCGTGCGCACCAAAGAAAGGCTTAACAAACGAGAGCCTATTTCGGCAACAGCAACCGCATCGGCATCGTCTTCATCAAAATCGCGGGACATCCGCTGGGGCAACTCGTAGACATATTCTACTGTCATGCTTTCGCTAGTCGCCTCAAACGCGCGCTCCGACGCCTCAGCGCGAACCACAAACGCGGCAACGTTGAGAACAAGCAATGTGACAAATATGCGGATAATCATGATACTTACAGCGACCTTTTAAAAGGATTAGAAGTTTACTCACCCCATTGACTAAAGTCTAACCCCTCAGCGGCAAAAAGATGTGAAATCGCGCGCAGTCACGCCTCTTTTTTGTCACGCTTCTGCACACATTTTGTCAATATATGATCACCTATATTTCAGAATGTAACGACTTCCACGCTCAAAGCTGCCAATTCCTTTTGGCGTCAGAAACTTAGGGGAAACTGGAAATCTTTGACTCTTGCTAAGGGCAAGGGTAGGTAAATTCATGATGAATCGTTTCGAGAGCTTCCAACGTATCCTGGCTCAGGTTCACATTGCATGAGCCGAGGTTTTCCCGGAGCTGCTCCATGCTGGTCGCACCGATGATGTTACTGGTCACAAAACTGCGACTGTTTACATAGGCAAGTGCCATCTGGGCCGGAGACAAACCTATATGTCTCGCGAGTTCTGCATAGGCTCGAGTCGCATCTACCCCTCTTTCACTGGTATAGCGGCTGAACCGCTCATACAGGGTGAGTCGAGCCTTTTCCGGCCACTTACCACCCATATACTTACCAGACAGCATACCGAAGGCCAGCGGCGAATAGGCCAGCAAGCCCGTTTGTTCCCGATGGGCTATTTCGGCCAGTCCCACCTCAAAAGAGCGGTTCAGCAGATTGTAAGGGTTCTGGATACTGGCAATTCGCGGCAAACCTTTCTCTCCAGCCAGGCGGAGATATTCCATGGCACCCCATGGTGTTTCGTTGGAAATTCCGATGTGTCGGACCTTTCCCGCCTTGACTAACTCGTCGAGCGCTTCGAGGGTCTCTTCAATTGGCGTGGACTTTTCCTTCGGGTCAGGCTGATAGCCGAGTTTGCCGAAAAAATTGGTGCTGCGATCCGGCCAGTGCACCTGGTACAGATCAATATAGTCTGTCTGCAGGCGCTTCAAGCTTGCCTCACAGGCCTCAACAATGTGATCTCGGGTAAGGCGGGGGCCATTTCGCAGGTAACTGAGCCCATTACCGGGCCCGGCCACTTTAGAGGCGATCACCAGATCGTCCCGGCGACCACGCTGCGCCAGCCAGTTGCCCAGATAAGTCTCCGTCAGGCCCTGGGTCTCTGCCCGAGGCGGCACCGGGTACATCTCTGCGGCATCAATAAAATTCACACCTTCAGAGGTGGCATAGTCCAGCTGCTCAAAAGCTTCCTGCTCCGTGTTCTGCTCACCCCAGGTCATGGTGCCAAGGCATATAAGGCTGACATCAATGTCCGTACGGCCTAGCTTTCGGGTTTGCATTGCGTCTCCGATTCAGGTTGTTGGGTGCGTCAAAAGAATGTCACAAGAGTGTCGCGGGCTTGTCGCCTGCAATCTCCATGGTTGAGACATAGTAATAAAAACCAGGGGGAACGTCATGATGAAAACCGCTCAGGCACGCCGGGGTGCACGCAAACTTAAAGGCTCGCCCCCTGTGTCAGAAAGCAGCAAGGCATTCCGCTTATTTGAACTCGCAGGTCAGCGTGAATACGCCCTCTGCCAGCACATAAACAAAATTGCTGAGTTTTGGCCAGAAATGCGCTATTGCCAACTGGGAAGCCGGCTAGGTGATGGGTGGTTTTGGTACGCACTGATCTTGGCCACCCCCTTACTGGAGCGTGTTACTGGCCCGGGCCTGGCACTACTGCCCAGGCTAAACTCAATCAAACAATCTCAGCTGGGTGACCGGTGCATCATCATTGCGAAATCGCACTCCAAGCCCCAGCAGGCGAACCGGCCGCTCGCGATTTGAAACCAGCTCTGTAAGTAGTGGCAGGTAGTCCTCAAACTCTGGCTCTTTAATATTCTCCCGCACGCGCTCCAGGGTGTGGGTAGAAAAATCGCTATAGCGTATTTTTATAAACAGCTTATGTATCGGCTTGTCCCGGCCCTTACGGGCAAGGCGGAGATTAAGGTCAGCAGTCAGTGACGCCAGCACAGTTTCACAAGCCGTCACATCTGGCAAATCCTGAGAAAACGTACGTTCCACGCTCACAGATTTGGCAATTCTGGAAACCACCACTGGCCGCTCATCCCGGCCATGGGCCATTTCATGCAAACGATAGCCCTGCTTACCAAAACGCTCGATCAATACATCAACGCCCAACGCCTGCAAATCGCCACATGTTTTAACGCCCAGCGCATGCAGTTTAGCCGCCGTTACCTGCCCCACGCCAAACAGTTTCTCAACCTTAAGTTCGCGGACAAACCCGTCTACCTCATCAGGCTTGACCACAAACAACCCATCAGGCTTTTGCCAATCACTGGCAATTTTGGCAAGAAATTTATTGGGAGCGACCCCGGCAGAAATAGTGATGCCCACTTCCTTTTCCACCCGTTCCCGCAGATAGCGGGCCATCAGTGTGGCGCTGCCCTTGTGATCGGTAACATCAGACACATCCAGAAAAGCCTCATCCAGAGATAAAGGCTCAACCATATCGGTCAGCTCCCGCAGAATACCCATCACCTTCTGTGACGCCGCTCGATAACGGGCCATATCAGGAGGCACAGTAACCAGCCCCGGGCATAGCCGGCGGGCTTCACCACCCGGCATGGCCGAGCGCACACCGAAAGCCCGGGCTTTATAATTACAGGTAGTTACTACACCACGACCGCCTTCGCCGCCTACCGCCAGCGGCACTTCACGCAGTGTTGGGTCATCACGCATTTCAACTGCAGCATAAAAGCAGTCACAATCCACGTGGATGATCTTGCGTTGAGGCATAATCATTGGGCTCGCGTCAATTTTCTGTACATTTATACAGCCTTGTATCTTAAAGTAAGATGCTGAGAATGTCAGGAACCCCAAGCCAACCATCAAATCGCATATTGAGGCACCATGTCGAACTCTATTCCAGACTCCAAGCGTACTGAAATTGAAGCTGCAGCTTTTCGCCGCCTGGTTAAACACCTGGGAGACAATCCCGAGGTTCAGAACATTGATCTCATGAATCTGGCCGGGTTCTGCCGCAACTGTCTTTCCAAATGGTATCGGGCAGAAGCCAGTGAACGCGGTTTTGAGATATCAGACCCGGCTGCCAGGGAAGAGATTTACGGCATGCCGTACGAAGAGTGGAAAGCCCTGCATCAAACAGGTCCCAAACAGGATCACAAGTAATGAATGTAAATGAGGCTGTACGCATTCATCTGGCTTCAATAGGTGGCGGGCATGCCGATTTTGATGACACCCTGGCCCTGATAGAGCGGCACTTCGACTACAGCCCGGCAGGCTTTCATAACGGCCCTTTATTTAACGCCGCAGGTGACAACTCAGGTTCATGCAGAGTATTTGGCCTGGGCCTATACTGCACCCTCAATGAAGCAGACACGCTAAAACTGTTTGCTCAACATTATCAGCAGGTGCTAGACGACCCCGCTGGAGAAAGCCACAGCAACATTCGCCAATTCATGGGCACCGGCTGGTCTGGCATTCGCTTTGAAGATGCTCCCCTGCGCCTGCGCCGCCCTGCCGAGCCATCCATCAAGGAAGACACCCGTTCATGAGCAACACCACCACATCAGGGGTACAGCAGGTATTCCAGCTGAAAAGCGCCAGCGTTTCCATGACTGCACTGGAGCTGTATTACTTCGACAACGACGAATTTGAAGAGATGCTGAGGAACAAAATCAGCCAGGCTCCCGGGTTCTTTCGGGATATCCCTCTTATCATCAGTCTGGAGAAATACGAAGGCCTCGACAGCGAGCTGGATTTCTTCAAGATAATTGGTGCCTGCCGCCGCAACAGCATTCATGTTATCGGCGTTCGTGGCGGGAATGACGATCAACGCCGCCTGGCGCGCGGAGCCTCTCTGGCCCTGATGCCCGGAGGCGGGCAAAGAGACAGGGATCACCAAGCCACAGCCCAAGCAGCTGATTCTCCTGCAGCGCCCGCGCCGCAGACAATAAAAGAAGCCGCTCCCACAAAAATCATCAACCAGCCAGTGCGTTCCGGCCAACAGGTTCACGCTCCCGATGGCGATCTGGTTATTCTGGCGCCGGTTCAGGCCGGCGCAGAAGTGCTGGCTGCGGGTAGCATTCATGTCTACGGCCCACTGCGCGGCCGGGCGCTCGCAGGCATTCATGGCTCGGAGTCCGCAAGAATTTTCTGCCAATCCCTTGAGGCAGAGCTTGTGTCCATCGCCGGACACTATAAAATCTCCGAAGATCTTCAGGACAACGGCTGGAAAAACGCTGTGCAAATTCAGCTCAGGGACGACTTGCTGGTGGTAGCACCACTGGACAAGGCCTGATACTGGAATCGAACAGAATAATTTGACCGGGCTATACAACCGGCTGACACGACGAATCCACGAGATACAGGAAACAAACCTTGGCTAGAATTATTGTCGTAACTTCAGGAAAGGGCGGCGTTGGTAAGACCACCACCAGCGCCTCCATAAGCACCGGTCTTGCCAAACGCGGCCACAAAACCGTGGTGGTGGATTTTGATGTGGGCCTGCGCAACCTCGATCTGATCATGAACTGCGAACGCCGCGTGGTGTATGACTTTGTAAACGTTATACAAGGCGATGCAACGCTCAATCAGGCGCTAATCCGTGACAAACGGGTTGATACCCTCTACATACTCCCGACCTCACAAACCCGGGAAAAAGAAGCGCTCACCAAAGAGGGTGTTGAAAAGGTCATTAACGAACTTGCCGAAACCTTCGACTACATTATCTGCGACTCCCCGGCCGGCATTGAGCACGGGGCTCAGATGGCGCTGTACTATGCGGATGAGGCCATTGTTGTTACCAACCCGGAAGTATCATCAGTTCGGGACTCCGACCGCATTCTTGGCATTCTGCAAAGCAAATCCCGCCGTGCGGAAATGGGTGAAGAGCCGGTTAAGGAGCACCTGCTCCTGACTCGTTACAACCCGGAGCGGGTCGAACGGGGCGAAATGCTATCCGTGGCAGATGTTGAGGAAATTCTCGCCATCCCTTTGCTGGGTGTTATCCCGGAAAGCCAGGTTGTTCTCAACTCCTCCAACCAGGGGTTGCCGGTTATCCTCGAAACTGAGAGCGATGCTGGCCAAGCATATGATGACGCCGTTGCACGCCTTCTGGGTGAGGAGCGCGAACACCGCTTCATGACCAGCCAGAAAAAAGGTTTCTTTTCACGGATGTTCAAGGGGGGCTAACGGATGAGTTTCCTCGACTATTTCAGAGGCAAGAAATCAAGCTCCGCCAATGTGGCAAAAGAGCGTTTGCAGATTATTGTGGCTCACGAGCGTGGGCAGCGCGATCAGCCCGACTACCTGCCGCAAATGCAGCAGGAAATACTGGCGGTTATTCGCAAATATGTCCAGATCAGCGATGACATGGTTCAGGTAGAAGTAGACCGGCATGGTAGCTGCTCCGTTCTGGAGCTGAATGTCACCCTGCCTGAACGCTGAGCCCCTCAGCGCCCGGTGATACAAATGAGCGTTGGCCCGCGCCCTGCAGGCCAACGCTCGCTGCCCTTACCACCGAGCAAAATGGTCCTCCATGAACCCTTGCAAACCCTGAACCTCAACCCTGCTGCCACCCTCATCAATAAGGCTTCCATTGAAGGTGCCTACATACTGCCGGAAGTTGGAGGCCAGTAGCCCTGCATTCAGCTTTTCCTTTCGAGCCGTGGCCGGCACAAAATGCAGATCTACCCGGCCATCTACCGTGTTTACATGCCAATCATTCCCGGGACTGTAGCGATCGAAGCTAAACCGGGCTGCCCCAAGAGTCTGGCACTGCCCATCCAGCCACAGAGCGTTCTCTGTCATACCGGTTTCATTAACGCCCGCTGCCAGGTTAAGCCCGATTGAGCGACCATCGGGCAGTTGTCCAGACAGGCTCGCCCAATTCCAGGCCGTTTCACGGCGCATAAAGCCGCAACTCCAGTCAACAGCACCACGAGTGCTGTCATCACACCGCCAGATTTGATGCCCCCAGCGAATCTCGCCGTCAACCGGCAAACCCGCCGATTTCCGGGTGAACACCCAACCATTGTAGCCAGCAGGGCACACTAGCCGCAGAGGATCATTATCCTCTTTCAGCGTCAACTCCACGCGAATGCCACCAGGAGCCGACACGGAGATTGCCCTGCCGCCGGCGAAAGGCAGAATGCGCATGGAAACCTTCCCTTTTCTGAACGAGGCCTGGCCACGCTCAGGGAAAGGTTCAATTCGAGTTCCCACTGCCAGAGGGTTCATAAAGCTGTGCTCAAGCATCTGCCCGGATGCAAAATCATAGAGATAGAAAAAGCCGCTTCCCATCAGCTTCAAATCCACCAGAGCCATACCAAACACCCACCCGGGACCGGTGACACTCACAAACTGGAACTGGTTAAACCGCCAGCGCCGGGCGAACCCGGAGCGAGGTTTATCCATTACCGTGCGCAGGTCGTAATCCAGATAGTTTATTTCTTCGACTGGCTGGCTCAGTATGCCGGGTGCAAAGCGCCCCTTGGCATCAATCAGTTTCTTTGTTGTCATAATTGTCGTCAGATCAGGCCAATTTATCGAACTGCTTCACCGGGCAGTAACCTGGTTCACAATCCCCTGCTTCGGGCCCATACTGCCCGCCACCTCGTGATAGACTCTGCCCAATTTTTTCAAGGAAGTGTAGCTTATGAACAAGACCGAAGCCCACGGCTTTAAAGACTGGGCCTCAGTCATCAGCGGTGCAATCTTTGCCCTGCTGGTTTCTGCAATGGCGACCACTACTGTTAGCGCGGCGCTACCGGGAGAAGACAGCGACGTATGGAGCTTGCGCAAGGAATCCGGCGACATCCGCATCTACACCATGCGCCAGAGCGATTCCAGCTTTCAGGCATTCAAAGCCGAAGCCCTGATTGATGCCCCGATCGAATCCATTATGGCCGTGATGCAGAACCCCGCATCCTGCATGGAGTGGTTGCTTAACTGCACGGAATCCTATGCTGTGGGCAAAGGTAACTTTCATGAGCGTTACGTCTACTCAGTAAACGACCTGCCTTGGCCGGTAACCGATCGTGACTATGTCCTTAGCGTTCACACACAGGGGAGCAAAGCTTCTGGTGAGATCGTTATGCAAATGAGCGCTGTGCCAGAGATGCGTGCAGAGGTTAGTAATCGCGTAAGGGTTGATCTATCCAACACCCGGTACCGGTTGATTCCCGAGAACGGTAAAACCCGAATGATCTGGCTGCAACATACTGATCCAAAGGGCGCCCTGCCTGGTTGGCTGGTTAACACCCTCCTCGTTGATATACCGGTAAGTTCCCTGGAAGAGCTAGAGCGGGTAGCAAGCAAAGAGCGCTATCAGGGCTTTAGCCTGATCTATGACGAAAGCGGCCAACTGGTTGATGTAAGGCAAACCAGCGGCAACTGAAAAGGTGACGGGCTGGGCGCGAAACGCTAAGCTCTGGTGAAAGGACTTCACAAAGCAGAGATCACTCAATGACAGTGCTCGCACACGAAATAATGACGCCTAGCATCAAGGCGGTGCCACAATCCTGGACAATGGATCGCCTGGCCAGATTCCTGACCGACAATGAAATCACGGGCAGCCCTGTTACGGATGAATCCGGTGAAATTATTGGCATCGCCACCTTAAAGGACATTGCGGAGTTTCGCTGGAACGCCAAGCGGTCTGAGTCCAGTGATGAACTCACCGCTGAAGAACATCAGGAAGCCCGCCGCCTGCGCATGGTGCTTTTTGAGGAGATGGGCAAAGTGCCGGTAGAAGTGCGGGATATCATGACCCCCATTGTATTATCGGTTGATGAAACAACACCGGTGCGCGACATAGCCAATATTATGATGAAAGAGCATCTACACCGGATTTTTGTCACCAAAGATGCCAGGATAACCGGCATCGTAACCACTTATGATATGCTGAAAATCGTCTCGAATGAGGAGCTTACGCAACGCTGTGCCAGTAACAGCTGAACCACCACAGAGGTAGCGCCCCCTATGCCCAGAACACCGGAAAGTGCACCGCAAGCCCGAAGAACCATGTACGTCCTCGACACCAACGTCCTGATCCACGATCCCAACGCCCTCCTCAATTTTGAAGAACACGATGTCATCATCCCGATGACCGTTCTTGAAGAACTCGACGGCCTTAAATCCGGCAAACAAAGTGTCGCTGCCGACTGTCGCCAGGCAATCCGCACCATTGACCGCCTGCTTGGGGATGCCAGCCCGAAAGAGATAGAAAAAGGTGTGCCCATTGTAAGAGCCAAAATGGCTAAACCCCTGGGCACCCTCTCCATACTGATGAGCACCGAGCATGCCAGTGGCCACTCATTACCCGAGCACCTGAACGACAACAAGATTATCAACACCCTTGCCGCGCTTCAGCAACGGCACAAGTCCCGGGATATCATTCTCGTCAGCAAAGACATCAACATGCGGTTGAAGGCCCGTGGCTTTGGTGTTGAAGCCCAGGACTACCAGAATGACCAGTTGGTTGATGACATCGACCTGCTCCCAAAGGGCTACATGGAGTTTCCGAACTCATTCTGGGACACCATTGCCAAAGTAGAAACCTTGCAGCGAGACGGGCTAACCGAACACATCCTCAAGCGGGAAGGTGAGCTGGCCAAGCTGAACATCAACGAGTTCGTTCTTGATGAGCAGGGGTTTATAGGCCGGGTGGTCAACATTACCGACACCCAGGTGGTGATCCGGGATCTGCACCAGCACGACTTGATGAACGAAGAAGTCTGGGGCCTGGTGCCGCGGGATATTTATCAGGCCATGGCGCTGCACCTGCTGCTCGATCCTGATATCCACCTGGTGAACCTCACCGGTTCAGCCGGCTCCGGTAAAACCATTCTTGCGCTGGCCGCCTGCATCGAAATGACGGTGGCCAGCAAGCTTTATAAACGGATTATTGCCACCCGCTCAACACAAGGCCTGGATGAAGACATTGGCTTCCTGCCCGGTACCGAAGCGGAAAAAATGGAGCCCTGGCTGGGCGCCATTGTGGACAACCTGGAAGCGCTGCACGAAGACGATGAGAACATGACCGCCAGTGTGGACTACATTCTCAGCAAGGTTCCTCTGCACTTCAAATCCATGAACTACATTCGTGGCCGCAGTTTCCAGCACAGCCTGATCATTATTGATGAGTCCCAGAACCTGACTCCGCATCAGATCAAGACCATCATTACCCGTGCAGGTAATGGCTCCAAAGTGATCTGCCTGGGCAACCTGGCACAGATTGACACACCATACCTGAGCGCTTTGAGCTCCGGCCTGACCTACATGACCGAACGCTTCAAAACCTTCAGCCACGGTGGGCACATTCACTTGCAAGGAGTGCCACGCTCACTGCTGGCAGAATTTGCAGAAGCCAACCTGTAAGCGCCTCCCTACCTACACCTTTAGTCCAAGATCTGTGCCGGAATGGCCTCGTTTCGGCACAGATTAGATACACTGCCCCTCACGCCATCCAGGATGTACTCAAACTGCATCCATCCGCGATGGTCTATACTTCGAAACACACCGCTACTCAAACAAATTAGGCAGGTAGGCATCGATGAGCTCTATTATATTGATGGTACTCGGGCTTGGGGGCATGGCACTGGGATTTTTCGTTTACTCGAAATTTCTCGCACACGTTGTTTTCAAACTGAGCGACAGCTTTAAAACCCCGGCTGAAGAATTTGAAGACGGCATCGACTTTGTCCCCACCAATAAATTTGTTCTCTGGGGCCACCACTTCACATCCGTAGCAGGCGCTGCACCCATTGTCGGGCCAGCAATTGCCGTTATCTGGGGCTGGCTGCCCGCCTTTTTGTGGGTCACCCTGGGCACCATCTTCTTCGCAGGCGTTCACGATTTTGGCGCCATCTGGGCCAGTGTACGAAACAAGGCCAAGTCAGTAGGCACCCTCACTGGCGAAGTGGTTGGCGGCCGTGCCAGAGCCATCTTCTCCATTGTGATTTTCCTGGTTCTGCTGATGGTGAACGCGGTATTTGGCGTTGTTATCGCCAAACTGCTGATCAACAACCCTGGCGCAGTCGTTCCTGTTTGGGGCGCCATAGCCGTGGCTCTGGTGATTGGCCAGGCCATCTACCGGGCAAAAATGAGCCTGCCACTGGTTTCAATTGTTGGCGTGATTGCGCTGTATTTCCTGATTTACATTGGCCCTTCCATGCCGGTGTCACTCCCCGAATCCGTTGCCGGGCTGTCACCCAGTGCAGCCTGGATCATTATCCTGTTTGTGTATGCAGCCATCGCATCGCTGTTGCCTGTGTGGGTACTGCTCCAGCCCCGGGATTACATTAACGGCCTGCAGTTGTTCGTAGGGCTGGCTGCACTCTACGCCGCCGTACTGATCGCAAACCCCACTGTGGTCGCGCCCATGATCAACGTTGATGTACCGGCAGGCACACCCTCAATGATTCCGCTACTGTTCGTAACCATTGCCTGTGGCGCTATTTCCGGCTTTCACGGCCTGGTTGCCTCCGGCACCACATCCAAACAACTGGCCAAGGAATCCGACGCCCGTTTTGTGGGCTACTTTGGTGCAACCGGTGAAGGCGCACTTGCGTTGGCCGCCATTATTGCCGCCACAGCCGGCTTTGCTTCCCTCGCGGACTGGCAGGCCATGTATCACTCCTTTGGCCAAGGCGGCGTGCTGGCATTTGTAAACGGCGGCGCAACCATCCTGAGCGCCGGTACCGGCCTCGACATGGCTGTTGCTGCCACCATGCTGACCGTTATGGCTGCCCTCTTTGCAGGCACCACCATGGATACCGGCCTGCGCTTGCAGCGCTATATTTTCCAGGAGTGGGGTGAGATCTATAACATCAAGTGGATGGCCAAGCCATTACCGGCCACACTGCTGTCTGTGGGTACTTGCCTGGCTTTGGCTTTCGGCGCTGGTGGCGCGGATGGCTCCGGCGGACTACTCATATGGCCGCTATTTGGCACCACCAACCAGCTTCTGGCAGGCCTGACCCTTCTGGTTGTCACCGTTATGCTGGTGCGCAAAGGTTCGCCCACGTTCTACACCCTGGCACCGTTGGTGTTTGTACTCGCCATGTCGCTCTTTGCCTTGCTGATTCAGCTCAAAGGCTTCTACGACAAGGCAGACTGGTTCCTGTTCACCATGGACCTGGTGGTTCTTGTGGCTGCCATTTTTGTCACCCTGGAGTGCATTGCCGCCCTGAAGCGGGCCAAGGCAGAAATGCGCCTGTCATCGGCAGGCGACTGAGCACTGCGTGAATAGCTGGCCAGGCCTGGCCCGGCCAGTTTCATATCCCGGGAGTCGTTGATGAAAAAGACACTGTCCCGTTTGAAATACCTTTACCAAAAAGCCAGTCAAGCTGGCGCCGAGTACTACAACGCACCCTACAGAGCGGCCATTGCCCGCGCCCGGCGGGACGAAGACGACCTCTTCATGCTACTGGTGTTCAGTGAAATGATGGGCATCCCCAATCCCGCAGGCTGGTACTGCATGGAGCTGCAACCACTCATGCTCGAGCGGTTCCACGACTGGCATACCCGTATGGGCATGGAGCGCTCACCGCTCGACAACTTCCGCTGCTGTTGAGGAAATAATGCCGCAAGCTCACAACCTGAATATTCTGGAACTTATTACCAGCCGCAAACTTATCATGGTGGGTGGCAAAGGCGGGGTAGGCAAAACCACCACGGCCTCCGCTATTGCAGTTGCTGCGGCTAATCAGGGGCGTCGGGTATTATTGATCTCCACAGACCCGGCCCACAGCCTTGCAGATGCTTTTGACCGGGCCATTGGAGGCCAGGTAACGCGCATGGCGCCCAACCTGGATGCCCTGGAACTGGACCCGGATACAGAAGCTGAAGCTTACATGGACAGGGTTATGCAGCAGATGCGGCGGTTTGCCGGCCCGGACCAGATCAATGAACTGCAGCGACAACTGAGGCTGGGCGCACAATCCCCGGGCGCCCAGGAAGCGGCCATACTGGAGCGCATGGCCACGCTGATAGAAGACAGCGAAAACAACTACGATCTGTTGATCTTCGACACAGCACCCACGGGCCATACCTTGCGGCTGCTGACCCTGCCGGAAATCATGGCTGCCTGGACCGACGGACTACTGAAGCACAACAAACGATCTGAAAAACTGGGCAAGGCGCTGGCGCACCTCACACCAGGGCGCAGTGTCGACAACCCGCTGAAAAGCCCGGAGGAAAACCCGGTTGAAGGCATGGACCAGCGAGGCCAGGAATTAACCGAAACCTTGCTACGCCGCCAGCGGCTGTTTCAACGCACTCGCCGCCGCCTTAACGATACCAACCACACAGCATTCGTGTTCGTGATGACCCCGGAGAAGCTACCTATTCTTGAAACTGGCAGAGCCATAGAGGCACTAGCCAGTGCCAACATCCCGGTTGCCGGGGTGATCGTGAACCGCATCATGCCGGATACCGCAAACAGTCCCTTTTGGCAGGCCCGTGTTGAACGCCAAAGCCGCCATCTGCAGGAAATCGACGATTTGCTGAAGAATCTGCCACAGAAGCGCCTGCCATTAATGGAAGACGATGTTAGTGGGCTTGAGGCGCTCACTCGCTTTGCCAGTCTTATGACCCCGGTTGTCGGCTCCTCATTACTTACACCCGGTAACGACTGACCTGTTCAGACATATCAGTGGCCAGAGCCTTTAGCCGCTGAGCAGCCATGCCTGCCCGATGCGTCCCCTGAGCGGTCTGCTCTGAGATTGCAACAATCTCATGAACATTCTGGTTAATGGTCTCGGAAACACTGGTCTGTTCTTCAGCGGCGCTGGCAATTTGGGTGTTCATATCATTAATAGTACTGACTGCCTGATTAATCTTTTGCAGAGCACCATTCACCTTACGCGTCTCTGCAACCGTGGCCTCGCTTCGCTCACTGATCGAGCCGATCAGCTTCACTGCGTTGCCTGCACCGGATTGCAGCCGTTCAATGGTTTCCTGGATTTCCTGCGTACTCTTTTGAGTCCTGCTCGCTAGCGTCCGCACTTCATCTGCCACAACCGCGAATCCTCGACCCGCTTCCCCGGCCCGGGCAGCCTCGATAGCCGCATTCAGGGCAAGCAGGTTAGTCTGATCAGCGATCTCCCGGATCACCTCCAGAACCGAGTCGATCTGGCGGGAGTCTGAGCCGAGCTTCTCAATAACACTCACGCCCTGTTCAACCTGTTCAGACAAGCCGCCGATCACCTCAATGGTCTCATGCACCAAACCCTGCGCATCAGATACCTGAACATTGGCGCGATCTGCTGCATCAGAGGCCTCACTGGCATTATTCGCCACTTCCTGAGCTGCCGCGGTCATCTCATTCATGGCCGTTGCCACTTGGTCACTCTCGGATTTTTGGCGCTCCACACCTTGCTCAGCCTCATCCATTATTTCGCTCAACTCTGTAGAGGCCTCATTCAGGGTGCGGGTAGAAGTGAGAACCTGCTCAACCAAACCATGCACCTGGTCTGCAAAGCTATTGAATGCCGTCGCCAACTGCCCCAACTCATCCTTGCTGCCTGCATCCAATCTGCGGGTCAGATCTCCATCACCGCTGGCGATGTCGTTCATTGCAGATACTGCAGTTTTCAGCGGCCGGATAATACTGCGCACAACAATCAATGCCAGCAAAACGATAACCGCCAGCGCAATCACGGAGGTTGTTATTGAGCCGACAACCGCGTTGCTCAATGCATTAGCAACATTGCTGTCCATTGCAGCCACCTGCGCCTCCAGACCATCTATCCAAAACCCCGTGCCAATCATGATATTCCACTCAGGTATCATTTCGGCGTAACCCAGTTTTGGGGCTACCTGCCCGGTGCTCTCGTTTTCCCACTCGTAGGGGACATAGCCCCCTCCGTTACGAGCCACCTGAACGAGCTCACGAATCAGAAATTTTCCGGTGGGGTCTTTAAAGCCCCATAGGTTCTTGCCTTCCAGGGCTGGCTTTACGCCATGCATGACACTTACACCGCTGGTGTCGTAGGCAAACATGTAGCCCGGGCTACCGGAGTCATCAAACCTGAGCTGGCGCAGAATATTCCAGGCTTGCTCCTTAATTTCAGGGTCATTGGCAGAGCCGGGCTGCTTATAAAGGTGAGCTATCGAGGTGCGGGCAAGCTCAATATAGTTCTTAAGCTCTTGGCGCTTGCTTGCCTCCATATCCGCGGAAAAGCCCGCAACCGCTTCATCGCCTATGCCTTGGGCCTGTTTAAGATTGTAAGTCGTCAGGAATGCTGTGAGCACAATCACTGGTACAAGCGCCAATAAAAGCACCCGTGTCTGAATGGTCAGATTTTTCATAACTAATAAGTCTTGTGTCTGCTGGGAGGAATGGGCGGAAGACTCAACCCGTTATTAAAGGTGGCAGAATGCTACAGAATAACCATCAAAATTATCATTGAGGGTACTGCGTAGTTTGTATCCCCCATGTAAATATTCGTGCGCCTGCGTATCAGCCGCCGGGCTCAATCTTTAAACTGCGCCTTGTCCAGACCGTGCTTCTTCATTTTGTCGTAGAGGGTTTTGCGGGCTACTCCCAACTGCACCATGGTGTCTTTAATGCTCCCCTGACAAGCATTCAAGGCACTGGTCAGCACTGAATGCTCAAAGCTGTCCATCATTTCTGTCAGGGTACGTCGCCCGCTCACATCCGCCTTGGCCGCTGGTTCACTATCATCAAGTGCCGCCGGACCCAGCAGCACATACCGCTCGGCAAGGTTACGCAATTCACGGACATTTCCCGGCCAGCTGTGATGCATAAGCCGCGCAGCCTGGCTCGCATCCAGAGGAATACTCTCCCGGTCGTAACGGGCTGCGGCAATCAGAACAAAGTGATGAAACAGCATGGGAATATCTTCTTTGCGCTCCCGCAAGGGCGGAATATCCACCTTCACCACGTTCAACCGATAGTATAGGTCGGCACGAAAACTCCCTTCATCACTGAGCGCCTTCAGGTCCGCTTTGGTGGCGGCAATAATGCGCACATCCACCTCCTGCACCTGATTGCTGCCCAAGCGCTCCACCTTCTGTTCTTCAAGTACACGCAGCAGCTTGATCTGCAGTGGCATGGGCATACTTTCCACTTCATCAAGAAACAGAGTGCCCCGATGTGCGTGTTCGATCTTACCTATGCGGCGTTTGTCTGCGCCGGTAAAGGCGCCTGCCTCATGCCCGAACAATTCGCTTTCAATGAGGTTTTCCGGCACGGCTCCGCAGTTGATCGCGACAAAGTTATGAGCGCCCCGCGGGCTGTTCTCGTGAATATAGCGAGCCAGGGCATCCTTACCGGAACCTGTCTCGCCAAACAGCAGGGTGTTGGCAGAAATATCGAGAATCGGCGTGATAGTATCCATCACTTTTTGCATGCTTGGCGTGTCACCAAGGATTCTGGGGCCTGGCCGGGCCAGATGGCGCAACTGGGCCTTGAGCCGACGGTTTTCCAGCGCAAGATTGCGTTTCTCCAGAGCGTGCCGAAGAAGCTCAATCAGTTCATCGTGATTGAAGGGCTTTTCTATAAAATCGTAGGCGCCTTGCTGCATGGCGGAAACTGCCGTGCTGATGTCACCCTGACCGGTCAGAATAATCACCGGAATGGCTTTATCCAGTGCCTGGACGGCGCTTAGCATCTCCAGCCCATCCATTCCCGGCATGTTGTAATCGCACAACACTACACCACTGTAATCCGGCGTAACGGCCTCAAGCCCTGCCTCGGCACTTTCAAAACATTGCACAGGCAAGTCTTCCAGAGTCAGCGTTTGGGCAATTGATTTCCGTATGTGCGGATCATCATCAACAAAAATTACCGAGGGTTCTGTCATTCCGTTGCCTCCCGTTTTTGCAGTGTAAATTCAAACTCCGCTCCCGGCGCGTCGCTACGATTGCGCCCCGTAAGCCGGCCACCCAAAGCATCCGCAATCTGCCTTGATATGGACAATCCCAGCCCAAGCCCCTGTTTAACAGACTTGGTAGTAAAGAAGGGTTCAAAAATCTGTTCGGTATTTGCTGGCAGCCCGGTTCCGTTATCCCGCACAAGGCAGCGCCAGCACTCTCCCTGCTCCTCAACATCAATTGTAATAACTGGCTGCCCCTGGCTTTCAACAGCCTGAACCGCATTGGCGAGCAAGTTAACCATAACCTGCTCAATCCGGATCAGGTCGCCGTGACATAGCACAGGCTGCTCAGGGCGGTTCCACCGGATATCAATACCCACACTGCTTTTCTGCGCCACGATAATCTTCAGGGAGGCATCCACAGACAAGCGAAAATCCACAATGGTTGGTGGCCCTTCAGATTTGCGGGCAAATACCTTGAACTGGCGGGTCAACTCGGCCATTTTGTCGCACAGAAGCACAATTTCACTAAGGTTCTCATCCACCATATCGGCGGCACCTTTTTCCAGAAACCGTCGGCTGTTTCTGGCGTAAGTCTGGATTGCAGTAAGTGGCTGGCTCATTTCGTGATTAAGCCCAGCCGACATCTGGCCCAACACCGCCAGCTTGGCGGCCTGAATCAGCTCCTGCTGGGTTTCCCGTAATTCACTCTGGGTGCGCTCACGCTCTCGAATTTCGTCCATGAGTTTGCGATTGGATTGCTCCAGGTCGGCCGTTCGCTCGGCAACGCTAAGCTCCAACTGCTCCCCTCTCAGCGCCAATTCCGCCTCACGACGATAGCGCTCACGTAAATACAGCCATGCCAGCAGAACACCAAAATAGATAGCTATGCCACCCAGCACGAACCCGAGACGGGTCCATACTACCGAACGCGTACTGACCATTACCCGCAACGTCCAGTCCAGCCTCGGCAGCGGTGTTGTAACGCTCAGGTATTCATGGGCACGGCCATCTTCCCGAATGCGCAAGGTCTCGGATGCCCCCGACAAGCCGAAAGGCTTACCCAGATACTGCAGAGATACAGGCCTGAGATCCCGATCCGGGTAGCGTTGGCGAGATGCCTCACCAGGTGCTTGTTCAGCACTGCCAGTAAAGTCGCGATACAACCACTCCGGCTTACTGGCCAGGAAACTGACACCGGCTTCATCCAGCACCACCATTTCGGCCTCACGCACAGAAGCCGGCCTGTGCCATTGGGATTCCAGCTCATGTACCAAAACTTTCACGACCACCACACCCAGTAACTGGCCTTGCTCAGCACGCACCGGATGAGAAAAATACAGCCCCCGAACCCGAGAGGTGGAACCCAGTGCGAAATAGATGGCAGACCTGCCGGATGTTATAGCTTCATAGAAATAGGGGCGAAAACTGAAATTGCGACCAACAAAACTGCCGGCCTGCTGGTAGTTGTTGGCAGCAATTGTCAGCCCGGCTGTGTCCATCAAGTACACATCCGAGCTGCCAACGATGGTCGCCATACGCTGCATTTCTTCATTGGCCTGATGAACAACGGCAGGATTGCCTGGTGCGCTCAGGGCTGCCGCAAGCAAAGGATGCTCGGCCATCAACTCCGGAATAGGCAGGTAGCGGTTAAGCTCATTACCCACAAGTTGACGGTAGCGGAACGACTCTTCCAGGCTATCCCGCTCAACCTGCTGGTAACCAGCCCAACCGCCCAACATCCAGGACACAGCAAGGGTGATCAAAAATACAACAAACGCGCCTATCCGGTAGGACATATTCCGGCTCCCGCCACACCGTTAGAGGACGCCAGAGTATCGCCCGCCCCCCTGAGGAACAAGGGCCGGGCGATGAGTCAAACTCAGGCAGCAGCGAGACGACCTTTGCGCTGGCGCTGCATCAAAAACGCCGCCGCCGCAAGGGCAACGCCCACCAGATCGGACACCAATCCCCCTTCAATCATCATCAGGGCGGCACCGATCAGCAATATACGGACGATCCAGGATGCAGTGACATTGCCGAACCAGCCCAGCACACCTCCAGAAAGCAGATACACACCAAAGAGTGCTGTAACCAGTGCCCGTGCAATATCGAACCAGCCTGCCTCCATCAACAGCGCGCCGTTGTAGAAGAACATGAAGGGCACGATAAATGCTGCAATACCAATTCTGAAAGAAGCCACAGAGGTTTCCATTGCATTGGCACCAGAGATACCTGCCGCAGCATAAGACGCCAATGCAACCGGCGGAGTAATGGCCGAAACCACCGCAAAGTAGAACACGAAGAAGTGCGCCGTCAGCGGCTCAATACCCAGCTGTACAAGGCCTGGCGCAACCACTGAGGCAGCGACTGCATAAGCCGCTGTTGTAGGCATTCCCATGCCCAGAAGAATGGAAATAAACATGGCAAAAATCAGCGCCAGCAACTGGCTTGCCTCCGCCACATCGAGCAGCAATACCGAAAAGCGTGCACCGACACCGGTCAGGGAAATAACACCCACAATAACGCCCGCTGCGGCACACACCACAATGATCTGTATGGCCATGTAGGAAGCGGTTTCCAGTGCGTGCAATATCTGCCGAATGCCCATTTTGTTAGGCGAGAACCAACTGACTACGGCCGCAGAAACCATCGCCAGAGTACCGGCACGAATGACAGAGTAGCCCATAAACAGGGCCACTATGAGAATAATAATGGGCAAGAACAGGTAGCACTGCTTCACCATGGTGCGCAGCTTTGGCAGCTCATCTTCCCGCATACCACGCATACCGGTTTTAGCGGCTTCAAAATCCACCATAAAGTACACAGAGGCGAAGTAGAGTATTGCGGGAATAATGGCGGCAATGGCGATTTCGGTATAAGGGATACCGGTAATCTCGGCCATGATGAAGGCACCTGCCCCCATAATCGGTGGCATGATCTGGCCACCGGTAGATGCAGCGGCTTCCACAGCGCCTGCCGATTTTTTGCTGTAACCCACCTTCTTCATCAACGGAATCGTCAGTGATCCTGTGGATACCACGTTACCTGCACTGGTACCGTTGATCATACCCATAAGGCCAGAGGCAAAAATAGACACCTTGGCAGGACCACCCCGCGAGCGCCCGGCGGCTGCAAACGCAAAGTTTACAAAGTAATCACCCACTTTGGACGACTGCAAAAACGCGGCAAAAATAATGAACAGAATAATGTAGGTAGACGACACAGCGGTGGTGGGCCCAAGAATACCGGCATCGGTATATACCTGGCTAAAGAAACGCTGAACAGACAGCCCTGGATAGCCCAAAAAGCCCGGCAGGTATGGCCCGGCAAACACATATACAAGAAACACCAGCCCGATAATCACCAGGGCCAGGCCGGCAACCCGGCGAGTCAGCTCCATAATCAACGCCGTGCCTGCCACAGCGGCAAAGGATATGCCCACCGGAGCAAAGGAGGTGCCCGTAGACATGCGCATGGAGCTGTTATAAGCCACAAGAAAGTATGCTGCGACAGCAATTGAACACACACACAGCACCAGATCCGGCAAACTAAAGCGCGAACGTTCACGCTGATGGAACCAACTCAGCACAATACCTACGCCCGTTACCGCCAATAAAGGCCAGCCAAAATGCCAGGTTTCCAGGTCAACGGGAATTCGCATGGCGCCGTTCTGAACCATCTGCCAGAACGAATAAGTCTGGTATAGCACGTAAAATGCAGGGACTAGCGCTACCGCGCTGATCCACGTTGTCCAACGGTGGCGCGCAGAGCCCTCTTCGGCTGAAACAAAACGGGCACCGGCGAACAAAACAAACCCGATAACAAGCGCACCGGCAATATGCACAATCCGGAACGACCAGGTTTCCAAAGGCGCAATATTCAGCGAATAGAGATGGAAAGAGGAATAGGCAATCGCGAGCAATGTCACAAACTTCAGCATGCCGCCTTCAAACAGCCTGCGATTTGCCTCTACAGGCTCCTTGTCCACATCATGGGCAAGCACGTGGTCTTCGCCCACCTCTATGTCAGAAAAGTCTTTGGGGTGTCGTTCAAGTGTCATCGGGTGTCCTGCCTGAAGGCAAATCGGAGCCGGCAATCTGCCGGCTATTATTCAGGGGCCTTGCGGCCCCCTTTCATTCAGCCATTCAAAACAACAGCGTTATTTGATCTTGCTGGCTTCGATGGTGTAACCGTTCTCGTTGAACCAACGAGCTGCACCGGAATGCCAAGGCAATACGTTGTTCTTGTTGTAGTTCTCGGGAATCGAATTACGAGCTGCCTTGTGGATAGAAACCATCCGCTCATTCTGCTCCATGGTCAGCTTGGTAATTTCATACACAAAGCTTTCCGGAACATCGCAATTCACCATGGCAAAGTTCCACATGGAAACCACACGCGAGGGCTCATTCAGAGACTGATAAGTGCTTGCCGGAATAATGAATTCAGATACCGGGAAGTTGTCCGTCACCTTCTTGGCTTCTGCATCGGTCATTCCAATAATGTTTACATTGGTTTGAACCTCCAACTGACTAACAGCCGGAATAGGAATACCTGCAGCAAAGGCAACAACATCAATCAGACCATCCTGAAGCTGGCCACCAAGATCCGACCAACTGCCATTACGGCGTTTGAAGTTCACCCCCAGGGTTTCCATCATGCGCGGGAAATAAGTATCGGAGGTTGAGCCAGCGGGGCCGAAACCGATGGTGGCACCGTCGGGGATATCAGAAATAGACTTGATTCCGGAACTGCTCAGCGCCGTTACCGAAAAAGGCGTCTCGTACATGGGGAACATGGCGCATACGTTGTCCATCTTCATACCGGGCGCCAGCGGGCTGTTGCCATCCATGGATTCACGAGCCGGGCCCATCGTAGTAAGGCCGAACTTGAGATCACCAGTGTGCACCAGAGCCATGTTCTGCATAGGCCCGCCAGTGATTTCGGCGCCACCGGAAACGCCCAGACTTTCTGCAACAAAGTTAGCCCAGCCAGAACCATAGGCGAAATAGGTGCCGCCCTGACTTGCCGTACCCACAGTAAAGTTATCCGGCCAACCGGCCCGATCCTGGGCAACAACGGGACTGGCAACAACAAGAGTAGAGGCGAATGCCGCCGCGATAATGGCTTGGTTCTTCATAGAGACTGTTCCCTGATTCGTTTTGTTTGTTGGGTGCTCGACGGAGCCCACTAAGGGCTGCGATAAGCTCATCTGATGCAAACAACAAGCCAAAAAATAAATTCACTTAAAAACAACAGCCTACCAACAAGCACCACTTCGCTCGCAGAAAATTGGGTACATTCCCACCCATCCCCAGCCAACATTGGGTGAATTTCCGCCAGCAAAACAGAACTCGCCTGCCCTGCGCAGCTATTGCAAGAACGCCATTACCGTTTCCCTTCTCAAGGCGCCTGAAGCCAAAAACATTCATTCGCCTTCTAAACACTTCTTCTGCGCGAAACCCCTGATATTCAGGACTTAAATCGCACAAATCTCACCACCACTCCTTTTTACGCCGGTTTGATCTTTAGTATTCAAACCATTAACCTTCGTTCATTGAACAGCCATTCAATATATTGAACACACATTCAAAAAACACAGGTCACGAGCACATGGCAAGAGTTGGAGTCGAGTCTATTAGGCGGCAGCAGCTGATCGACGCAACATTAGAAGTCATTGAAATCCATGGCTTTCAGGGCGCAACGATAGGAAAAATCGCAGCTGCCTCTGAACTGTCGGTTGGCATTGTGAGTCACTACTTTGGCGGCAAACAGGGCCTGCTTGAGGCGACTATGCGGTATTTGCTCTCGTGCTTGCAGGAAGATGCTTCAAAGCTAATGGCCGGCCAGCCCAACACCCCGCGTGAATGCTTAATGGCAATTGTGGATGCAAACTTCTCCGGTGTTCAGACACACGCTCAGTCGGCTAAAACCTGGCTGGCATTCTGGACCCAGGCCATGCACAGCCCGGAGTTGATGAGGCTACAACGGGTCAACGAGCGCCGCCTGCTATCCAACCTGATCTTCCACCTGCGCAAACTGATGCCCGGCGAGAGCGCACAGGCCACAGCGCAAACCCTGGCAGCAATGATCGACGGCTTCTGGCTACGCGCTGCCATGAGTGAAGGACGGATTGAGCCAGACCAAGCCGTTGCCCTGTGCAAAACCTATATCGACCAAGCCATCAAAGCGAATAACGGAGCCAGCGAATGACATTGCCCGTGTACCGATCTTTTATTAACGGCCAGCCACTGGCAAACCAGAGCGGCGAACGCTTCGACGTGGTAAACCCTGCTACCGGCAAGGTGATTTATCAGGTTGAACAGACCGACGAATCCGTTATGCAAGCTGCGGTAGAGAGTGCCCGGGAAGGCTTCAAAACCTGGTCTGCAATGAGCGGGCTGGAGCGCGGCCGCATTCTCAACCGGGCAGCCAATATTCTGCGCGAGCGGAACGATGAACTGGCAAAAATTGAAGTGCTGGACACCGGAAAACCCTGGCAGGAAGCCAGTGTGGTAGACGTAGTAACCGGCGCAGATTCCGTGGAGTATTTTGCTGGGCAGGCCTCCAGCATTACCGGTGAAAGCCAGCACCTGGGGCCAGACTTTTTCTATACCCGTCGCGAACCGCTGGGCGTCTGCGCTGGCATTGGCGCGTGGAACTACCCACTGCAGATTGCCTGCTGGAAATCCGGCCCTGCCCTGGCATGCGGCAACAGCATGATTTTCAAGCCATCAGAAGAAACCCCACTGGGCGCCATCAAACTTGCCGAGATTTACATCGAGGCTGGCGTGCCTGCTGGTGTATTCAACGTAGTGCAAGGCGATTACCGGGCGGGGCAGATGCTGACAGCCGAACCGGCCATCGCAAAAATCTCGTTTACAGGTGAAGCAAAAACCGGCCGCACAGTAATGGCCGATTCAGCCTCCTCACTCAAATCCGTAACCATGGAACTGGGCGGCAAATCCCCACTGATGGTTTTTGAAGACACCAATCTGGAACAAGCGGTGTCCGCGGCCATGCTGGGCAACTTCTACACCCAGGGCGAAGTGTGCACCAACGGGACTCGCGTGTTTGTTCAGCGTTCCATCTACAACGCCTTTCTTGAGGAGCTGGTAAGAAGAACCAAGAACAACATCATCTGCGGCGACCCGGAACACCCCGACACCAACTTCGGCTCCCTGATCAGCGCCAAGCACCGCGACCTGGTCATGAAGTACATCGACAGCGCCAAGGCTGAAGGTGCGCGCTTGCTAACAGGCGGCACAACCTTGCAGCCAGCTGGCTTTGAAGGCGGCTATTTTGTAGCGCCAACAATCTTTGCCGACTGCACTGACGACATGACCATAGTTCGGGAAGAAATCTTCGGGCCGGTGATGTCCGTACTGCCATTTGATACCGAAGAAGAAGTCATTCAACGCGCAAATGCCACCGACTATGGCCTCGCAGCTGCGGTGTTCACTTCAGACATCACCCGCGCACATCGCGTTATTCATCAGATTGAGGCTGGCATTTGCTGGATCAACAGCTTTGGCGCCTCACCGGCCGAGATGCCCGTAGGCGGCTACAAGCTCTCAGGACTGGGCCGTGAGAATGGTCGCGAAACCCTCGCCCACTACACCCAAACCAAATCCGTTTACGTCGGCATGGCACCCCTTGAGTCGCCATTTTGACACCACTTTTCAAACCAGAGCCTCTGCGGATGACCTATCCGCCTTCGCATCAAGGAGACAGTTTTGCAGTTTGATAATGAATTTGACTATGTAATTGTCGGCACCGGTTCCGCCGGCTGTGTATTGGCGAACCGCCTGAGTGAAAGTGGAGAAGACCAGGTTCTGGTACTGGAAGCCGGGCGCCGTGATACCGGTTGGAAAATCCATATGCCCGCAGCGCTCATGTACAACCTCATGGGCGATAAGTACAACTGGTACTACCATACAGAGCCTCAGGAGTATCTGAACAACCGAAAACTCTACTGGCCCCGGGGCAAAGTGTGGGGCGGCGGTTCTACTCTCAACGCCATGGTGTACATCCGCGGACACGCCTACGACTACGACCGCTGGCACGATGAAGGCGCCAAAGGCTGGCGTTATCAGGATGTCCTGCCTTATTTCCGCAAAGCCGAAAGCCGGGAAAAAGGCGCCGACGACTATCGAGGCGGGGATGGCCCACTTAACGTGCACACTGGTGACGAGCCCAACCCCCTGTTTGGCGCCTTCCTGGAAGCAACCCGGCAAACCGGCTACCCCTACACTGAAGATATGAACGGCCACCAGCAGGAAGGCTTTGGCGAGATGGATATGACCATCAAAAAGGGCAAACGCTGGAGCGCAGCCCAAGCCTACCTGCGGCCCGCATTGAACCGTCCCAACCTGACTGCCGAAACGGGTGCCATGACCACCCGCATTCTGTTTGAAGGCAAAACCGCCGTGGGTGTGGAGTACATCCAGAAAAGCAAAACCGTTCGGGTGAAGGCCCGCAAGGAAGTCATCGTAAGCGGCGGTGCTATCAACTCGCCACAACTCCTGATGCTCTCTGGCATAGGTGCAGCTTCGGAACTCAAAGAACACAATATCCCGGTGGTGGCCGACCGCCCGGGTGTCGGCAAAAACCTGCAGGATCACCTGGAAATCTACGTTCAGCACGAATCCACCCAACCGGTCACCCTGTACAAGTACACCACCCAGCCGGGCAAAACCCTGGCGGGCATGAAGTGGTTTATCAACAACGACTGGGGCGCCTGCCGAACCGCACACCTGGAAGCCGGCGGTTTTATTCGCTCCGAGCCCGGCGTTCGGCACCCGGATATCCAATACCACTTCCTGCCCTCCCAGGTAATTGACCACGGCCGGAAAGACGCCGAATGCCACGGCTACCAGGCCCACGTTGGCCCCATGCGCCCCACAAGTCGCGGATTTTTGAAGTTGAAGTCGGCGAACCCGAACGACCACCCGATCATCGATCCCAAGCTGCTAAGCACCGAGCGCGACCGCTGGGAAATGCGTCAAAGCATCAAACTGACCCGGGAAATCTTCGCCCAATCGGCGTTTGACCCCTTCCGGGGCGAAGAACTGCGACCGGGCGCCAACGCCACCACCGATGAGGACATTGATGCCTTCGTTCGCAAGTACGCCGACAGCGCTTACCACCCATCCTGCACCTGCAAAATGGGCGCAGCCGATGACCCCATGGCCGTGGTGGACGAAGAGGCTCGGGTTTACGGCGTAAACAACCTGCGAGTGGTGGATGCTTCCATCATGCCGAGCATGGTGAGCGGCAACCTGAATGCCCCCACCATCATGCTGGCCGAGAAGTGCGCCGACCATATTCGTGGCCGCAAACCACTGCCCCCCTCATCCGCACCGGTATGGGAGCACCCGGACTGGAAAAACACACAACGCTAATAATGCTGTGACCTAAAACAAAGAAAGGAGAGAACCAATGAAGAAGCTCATGATGGCTTGTGCAGGCCTTGCAATCAGTGGCGCTGCAACCGCCGCTCCGAACGCCGAATGCGAAACCGTACGTTTTGCGGATGTAGGCTGGACCGACATAACCGCCACCACCGCACTGGCATCCGAAGTACTTAAAGGCATGGGGTACAGCCCAACGGCAAAAGTCCTGTCTGTGCCGGTGACCTATCGTTCACTCAAAAACAAGGACATCGACGTTTTCCTGGGTAACTGGATGCCCACCATGGAAGGCGATGTGCGCCCATACCTCGAAAGCGGCGACGTAGAAACCGTAATCACCAACCTGGAAGGTGCCAAATACACCCTGGCAGTGCCTCAATACGTTTACGATTCCGGTGTTACCAGCTTTGCCGACATCGCCAAGCATGCAGACGAATTTGATGGCCGCATTTATGGCATCGAGCCAGGCAACGATGGCAACCGCCTGATCCAGCAGATGGTAGACCAAAATGCCTTCGGCCTCGGGGATTTCCGCGTAGTTGAATCCAGTGAGGCGGGCATGCTGTCCCAGGTAAGCCGTGCAACCCGTCGTAATAACTGGGTGGTATTCCTGGCATGGGAACCGCACCCGATGAACGCCAACCATGATCTGGCGTACCTGAACGGTGGCGACGATTTCTTCGGCCCCAACTACGGTGGCGCAACCGTGCACACCAACGTTCGCAAGAACTACACCAGCGAATGCCCGAACGTTGGCAAGCTGCTGAACAATCTCACCTTCTCCCTGACCATGGAAAACGAAGTGATGGGTGCCATTCTGAACGATGGCGAAGAACCAAACGATGCCGCAAAGGCATGGCTGGCCCGCAACCCGGAGGTACTCAATGCCTGGCTTGAAGGCGTTACCACCCTGGACGGCAAAGAAGCACTGCCCGCCGTGAAAGCATCCCTTAAATAGCCAGTAAAGCCCGGGGCAACCCCGGGCACCTGATCTGATTTGCACTACCTGATTCACTCATTTTCCGTGCCGGCTTTGGCCCGCACCCAAAAAGACATAAAACCATGAACTGGATAACTGAGCATCAACTACCCTTCGGCGACTTCATGGAAGCCATTGTTGATTTTCTGGTGATCAATTTCAGCGGCTTTTTCGACGCCGTTTCCGAAACCCTCAGAAGCATGATTCATGGCCTGACCGACGCGCTTCTATGGGTTCCACCTTTTGCCCTCATTGCACTGTTTACGGCAGCTGCCGCCATTCGCCATCGCCGCTGGGGGCTCACGGCCTTTACTGCCATCAGCTTCCTGCTGATTTTGAACATCGGCTACTGGGAAGACACCATGGCCACATTGTCACTGGTGCTTTACGCAACCGTGCTGTGCATTCTGATTGGCATTCCCCTGGGCATATATGCTGCCCACAGCACCTGGCTATACCGGTTTCTGCAGCCGGTGCTGGACCTTATGCAAACCATTCCACCCTTTGTGTACCTGATCCCGACCCTCACACTCTTTGGCCTGGGCGTAGTACCCGGTGTTATCTCCACCGTGATTTTTGCCATTGCCGCGCCCGTAAGGCTTACCTATCTGGGCATTTCCCAGGTGCCAACCGAGCTGGTTGAGGCCGGAAAATCCTTTGGCTGTACCAACCGTCAACTGCTGTTCAAGGTGGAATTACCCGCCGCCATGAGTTCCATTGGCGCCGGTATAACCCAGTGCATCATGTTATCGCTCTCTATGGTTGTTATTGCCGCGCTAGTCGGCGCTGATGGCTTGGGCGTGCCGGTTGTTCGCGCCCTCAACACTGTCGACATAGGCAAAGGCTTTGAAGCCGGCCTCGCCATTGTATTACTGGCCATCTGGATGGACCGTTTTTTCCGCCAGAAAGGCGCTGCGGAGACCTCAGCATGATTGAAATCGATAACGTTAACGTTGTGTTTGGCAAGCAGCCCGAAAGAGCCTTGCCACTGATTGAACAAGGCCTCGAACGAGCCGACATTCGCGATCAGACCGGTTTGGTAGTAGGCGTACAGAATGCCAGCCTGAATGTAAAAAAAGGCGAAATTTGTGTGCTTATGGGGCTCTCCGGTTCAGGAAAGTCGAGCCTGCTGCGCTGTATAAATGGCCTTAACGATGTCACCAGTGGGGCCATTCGCATAAAGCACGATAATGAAATGGTGGACTTCACCCAGGCCAGCGAAAAGGTGCAGCGAGACATACGCACGCGCCATATTTCCATGGTATTCCAGAGCTTCGCCCTGATGCCCTGGCTGACCGTGGAAGACAACGTGGCTTTCGGCCTTGAGTTGCAAGGCCTTGGCAAAACCGAGCGCCGCAAGAAGGTAGCCCGCCAACTGGAACTGGTTGGCCTGTCAGGCTGGGCCAACCGCCGGCCGAATGAACTATCCGGCGGCATGCGCCAGCGGGTGGGACTGGCACGGGCACTGGCCACAGAATCTGAAATACTGCTGATGGACGAGCCGTTTTCTGCCCTTGATCCGCTGATCCGCCACCAGCTTCAGGACGAACTGCTGACCCTGCAGGAAGAGCTGCAAAAAACCATCGTATTCGTGAGTCACGACCTGGATGAAGCCCTTAAGCTGGGCTCTCACATCGCCATCATGAAAGACGGCCAGATCGTACAGCACGGCAAGCCGGAATCCATTGTGCTGGAACCTGCAAACGATTACGTAAAAAGCTTCGTTGCCAGCACCAACCCACTGAACGTTCTGGCGGCACGCTCCCTGGCACTGCCTATTGGCCAGATACAGGAAGACTCCAGAGGCAACCGCTGCCTCAACAAGCGCTACGACACCTGGCTACACACTCCGGATGTGGCGGAAAAAGCCGTAGTAACCAGTGGCGGCCAAACCTTTCAGACCCAAGCCTGGCAAGAAGGCCAAGCCATCGAAAGCCTGGCCAAACAACCAACCCGTATAGCCCCGAATACACCTCTGCGGGATGCCGTAGAGATTCGATATTTCACCGGCCACAGCCTGCTGGTGGAAGAAAGCGGCCAGATTACCGGCGCCATTGGCGACCGGGAGCTTTACCACGCCATGCTGGGGAAGCATCTGGACGACAGCTAGGCGAGCTTTTCGCCCACCAATAATCATAAAATCACTAATCTCCTAAAAAGGACGTCTATGAATATCCGAAACATCACGGCTGGCGCGGGGCTGCTTGCCTCGTCCCTCCTGCTGGCCGCCTGTGCACCCATGCAAACAGACTCTCAGGCCGCATCGGCTGAACCTGAAACAGCCAAAAACGTCATCATGATTATTGGCGATGGCATGGGCCCGCAACAGATTGGTTTGCTGCTAGCTTACGCCAAGCAAGCACCCAACTCGGTGGTCGCCGACGGCATCACTGCCTTCGATCGCATTGCCGAAAATGGCCCTATGGGCATTTCCATGACCCACGCCAATGACAACCTGGTTGTGGACTCCGCAGCCTCTGCCACCCAACTAGCCACCGGCAAACTCGCTGGCGCCGAAATGATTGGCGCAGACAAAGACGGCAACACAGCGGAAAGCATTCTGGAAAAAGCGAAAAAACTGGGCAAATCTACCGGCCTGGTTTCCGACACCCGCATCACCCACGCGACCCCCGCGGGCTTTGCTGCCCACCAGAGCCACCGCAGCCTTGAAAATGAAATTGCCGTCGATTTGCTGAATAACAACGTAGACGTAATGTTATCTGGCGGCCTGCGTTACTGGATTCCGGCATCCGCCAATGACGAGCAGTCAGCAGCGCGTTTAGAGCTGGAAGCATTGACTGAAGGCTCTGTGCGCATCAAATCCAAGCGCAAGGACAACCGCAACCTGATTGCCGAAGCGCAGCAAAAAAACTACGCCCTGGCATTCAACCTTGATCAGATGAACCAAGCAGATGGCAAAATGCTTGGCTTATTTGCCTACTCATCACTGCCTAACGCCATTGTTGAGAATCGGACCAAAAGTGACCCCAACCGCACCATTCCCACATTGAAAGAAATGTCGGAAAAAGCCATCGCCACCCTGTCCAAAAACGACGAAGGCTTCTTCCTGATGATTGAAGCCGGCCAGATTGACTGGGCAGGGCATTACAACGACACAGGCACCATGCTTCACGAAATGCTGCGCATGAACGAAACGCTGAACTACGTTCTGGACTGGGCAGAGGGCCGGGATGACACATTGGTTGTTGTCACCGCAGACCATGAAACCGGCGGTTTTGGCTTCAGCTATTCCGCCAACGACCTCCCCCATGGCCGCGACCTGCCGGGCGACGTTTTTAAAGAACAACAGTTCAAACCTGGCTTCAACTTTGGTGATGTATCCACCCTGGACAAACTGTATGAGCAGAAATCCTCCTACGGCGACATATTCTACAGCCAGTTCGACGGTTTGAACGAGCGCGAGCAAACACCGGCCAGCCTTGCACGTATTGTGAACGCTGAAACCAGCTTCAACATAACCGAAGAGCAGGCGGCCCGGGTACTGGCCACTGAAGACAACCCCTTCTACACCGAAGGCCACTCATACCTGAGCAGCAAAACCGTTCCGAAAATGGATGTGAACGGCGCCTTCTTCGTTTACCAGACAGACGACAACCGCCAGAACCTTCTGGCCCGTGAAGTTGCTGAGCAGCAGAACGTGGTCTGGTCTACCGGCACTCACACCAACACCCCGGTACTGGTATTCACACAGGGCCCCGCTAAAGCGGCTGCACCCTTTGGCAAGATTCTGCACCACACAGATGTTGGCCAGTATGCCATAGAGGCGATGGACAACTGATTGTGAGGAGTTGAATATGCCGGCCCACGCACATGCGGGGCCGGTAATGCTTCCAAGAGCCCCCGCCAATATAACTATTTTACCAGCCGCAAAACCTACCATTCCTGCTCACCAATACCCCCTCCCCGAAGCGAACACAAAGAGGCTTGCTATTGAGGTTAAGCTTTGGAGTACCGTTTAACGCCAGGTTAATTTATGCTTCCCTGTAGAGAAGGAACTGGGTCTCTGCATATTTTCAGGGCGCGTCTGTGCTGGCAGCAGGCTAAAAATATAAAAAAAGGTGCTTTGCGGAGAAATCATGGACGCATCATCGGAAAGGACAAATCTTGCCAGTAACATCACAGGGTTGAAGCAGCACTCCCGTAACGCACTATTTTTTATTTTTTCCTTTTGGTTATTGAACCAGGTGGCCTACCTCTTTGAAGTATCCGAAGGCATAAGCATTTTTTACCCACCTTCCGGGTTTGCCATGCTATTGATTTATCTTTTTGGCGCAAAATATCTTCCTGTTTACCTTGTCGCAATTATATTGGGCGGCCTTCCCCAACGCGATGTCTTTAATTACAGCCTTGAAATGCTTAACCCGGATTTAAGACAATTTTTCATCTACGGCACTGCCGGAATAGCACTGGGTCACTTAAACCCTGAAAAACAAACACTTAGCGCTAAATTTTATTATACTTTGATATTAATATTCATCATAACGGCACTTCTATCCTCTGCTGTATTTGTTATGAGTTCAAACAGCATGGAAAGCACCCTTAGCGCACAGTGGCGCGAACAGGTCCCACTGTTTTTTGTCGGAAACTTGACTGGCGCGCTGACCGCACTCCCATTATTTATATTTTTTCTCTATTTCAAATCCCACGGGTGTAAAACAACAAAACTCACCCTTTATCGTGATATCCTGAAACCAGATAAACTAATAGCCTTTCTGATCATAATAACCCTGTCTTTTCTGGTTGTATCTCTGGGCAAATTCAGTGAGAACTACTCAAGCTATTACTACCTGATACTGATCCCTATTATCTGGACCGCTGTAAAGTGGGGGCTGGGTATTGGCTTGATGTATGCATTTATCGGGAACCTTTTCACGCTTTCATTTTATGTTCTTTTTGGATATTCATATCATGGAATGCTAGAGGTCCAGCTGATCTTCGCCATGTCAATAATCTCTACTGTACTGATTGGGCTGGTGCATGAACAAAAGGATATTTTTTATGAGAAATCCATTTACGATGAGCTGACAGGGCTCGCAAACATGAGGCTATTCAAGAGTCTGAGCGCCTCTATGATCGCCAATGCAGAAAGGAATAACGAAACAGTCGCACTTTTGTTTGTCGACATTGATGGTTTTAAAACCATTAACGATACATTCGGTCACAAAGCAGGCGATCAAGCACTTGAGAGAATTGGCAAGCTATTGAAGAACAGCCTTCGGGATGCGGATTTCGTTGCGCGCTATGGGGGTGACGAGTTCATCATCCAGCTAAATGGTGGAATATCTGAAAAAGACGCGGAAGTGGTTGCCTCCAGCATCATCAAAACCATCTCAAAACCATTCCACTTCGATAATGGCTCAGCAACTATAGGTGCAAGCATTGGCATTTCTGTCTACCCCAAAGATGGAACAGATGTGGACACCTTGATCAGCAAGGCAGATAAAGCGATGTACGCTGCCAAAAAAAGCGGTAAAAATTGCTTCAGACTGTTCCGCCAACAACCTCGTCACTATGCCGGGAGGCATTTATGATCACGATTTCTCAGCTCACAGAGCTTCTCGGCTGGGCTTCAATCTTGAACCTGGGAATGCTGGTGTTCGCCAGTGTCCTCCTCATTTTGGCCAGACCCTTTATCACATCAATCCACAGCAAGATGTTTGGCATTCCGGAAAGCGAGCTCACTGCCAGTTATTTCAACTACCTAGCAAACTACAAAACATTCTCATTCGTGTTCATTATTGCGCCTTATCTGGCTCTCAAGATTATGGGCCAGTAAAGCGGGTAGCACCTGCATCAATTCGTAACCAAAAGCTGTCAATGCCTGTGTATCCTGCAGCTCTTGGCTCAGCGTTCAGCCAAGAGCCTGAGCGTAAAACAAAACCGGAGCAAGATACTGGAAGATGGAGATAATCGACGAGGTGTTGCGAATAGGGCCAGGCTTGGCGACAACAATTGGCATTCTGGTGCTGTTCGTGGGCAAGCGGGTGAATGAAAAATTCGCTTTCCTGCGTGAGTTAAGCATCCCCAAACCCGTCACGGGTGGATTGTTGTTCTCGATACTAGTCGCCACCGTGTACGCAACAACTGGCACGGCGATCGAGTTTGATCTTGCAGCCAGGGACGCCCTTCTTGTTTATTTTTTCACGACCATCGGTATCAACTCCAGCGTCCACGATTTGCTGTCTGGCGGTAAGCCGCTCGTTATTCTTTTGCTTATCACAATTGTGTACATGGTCATCCAGAATCTGACTGGCTTGTCCATTGCAGCGCTCTTTGACTTGCCGGGTGCAGTTGGCTTGCTGGGCGGCACGGTATCGCTGATAGGCGGTCACGGCACCTCAATTGCCTGGGCCCCAAGGATTGCGGAAGACTACGGTGTAGTGAATGCCATGGAAATCGGTATTGCCTGTGCAACCTTCGGACTGATTCTGGCGAGCCTGATGGGGGGCCCAATTGCCAGGTTCCTGATCGCCCGGTACAAGCTCACGCCCGACAAGGCTGATGCGCTCACTGTGGGGATGCCTGAAGAGAAAGGTGGGGGAATGATCGATTCCATGGGCTTTCTAGACGCCATCTTCGCTATCCACCTGAGCATATTTTTCGGGTTAATTCTGAACGGCTTGCTGGAAGCACAGGGGCTCGAATTGCCCCTGTTTGTTTCATGCCTGTTCTCCGGGCTGCTCATTACCAATCTGATCCCTGCCAATTTCCCCCGCTTCAGCGGAATGCGCTGGCCCAGTCGCACACCCTCCATGGCATTGATCGCCGAGATGGCACTGGGAACATTCCTGGCTATGTCGCTCATGAGCATGCAGCTATGGACATTGGTCGATCTGGCGGGGCCCATTTTTACTATTCTCGCGATTCAATTCGCAATTGCAGTGGCCATCAACATATTTGTTGTCTTCCCATTAATGGGCCGCACCTACGACGCCGCTGTGGTGTGCGCCGGTTTCGGGGGCATTTCTCTGGGCTCGACACCTACCGCCATGGCCAACATGTCTGCGGTGACACAGAGGTACGGCGCCTCTCACCTGGCCTTTGTTATCGTGCCTCTGGTGTGTGCGTTTTTTATTGACCTGGCCAATGCATTGATGATCCCCTTCTTCTTGAACAGCTTATAGCCGCTGGATTCGGGTGCTTGGCGTACGGGCTGATTTCCCTTTGGGACAACTCCGTCCAGCCAGACGACCATCTCTGGCATAAACAATAGTCTTGCCAGGCTGTAGTCGATCACACCCGTGCCTGCGATATCCTCAATCAGCCATTCGCGCCCCACCTATTGCGAGAATTCTCCTGCGCCATGGCGACTCCTCCCAATGCCAGGAATAACGTGAGACATGTGGTCACAATGGACTTCATCGTATTGTCCTTATCGCTCTTCCGATGCTTTTCAAAACAGCTTCGCTCAGAATCAACAGTGCAGTTCAGTTCAGCCCCGTTCCTGTACACCACCCCCTGCCTTTTCCATTTCGGGCGCAGCCAGTTGAGCCGGGCGGAACAACACATAAACATTCAACTAAAAAGCCCAGCGAAAATCCTCCATTGGCATATCAAAGGGCTTGAGGCCACAGACTCTGGTACGCTCCCATACTCATTGCTCTGTGTGTTGTGCGCAACTTTTATGGCCATTACATGACCGAACTGACCTCCCAGCAAACTACCACCACCGATAGCATCAGCGACTCCGTCCGTTGGCGTGTTCTTTTGGTATTGCTCATGGCAATTTTCATGTCGCTGATGAGTGTCAGTGTGATTAACGTGGCCCTGGCCTCGATCCAGCAAGGGCTGGATGCCAGCCAGTCTGATATCCAGTGGGTGCTGTCCGGTTATGCACTCACCTTTGGCGTGGTGCTGGTAAGTGCGGGCCGCGCCGGGGATCTGATGGGGCGCGGCGGCTTTTTTATTCTTGGCGTTGCCATATTCACCCTCGCCTCGGTTGCCGCAGGTCTGGCACCGGATGCGGATTGGCTTAACGCGGCGCGTTTTGTTCAGGGTGTTGGTTCGGGGTTCCTGAACCCCCAGGGCATTGGCATGATCCAACAGTATTTTCGGGGCCCTGACCGCGCTCGCGCTTTTGGTTTTTTTGGCACCACAGTGGGTGTATCTGTTGCCATTGGCCCGGTTCTTGGTGGCATTCTGATTCACCTGGGTGGCCCGGAGATTGGCTGGCGCCTGACGTTCCTTATTAACGTTCCGGTAGGCTTGCTAACCATAGCGCTGGCGTTTTTGTGGTTTCCAAGGCCTTTGATACACAAGCCCAAGCTAATGGCACATAAAGGCCTGAGATCGCTGGACCCCATGGGCGCCTTGCTACTGGGTTTGGGTGTTTTGGCCGTGCTCTACCCCTTTGTTGAATCCCGCTCGAACGGGCTGATGTGGCTGCTGCTTCCCGCGGGACTTCTGCTTTTTTACCTCTGGGTACATTGGGAGCGCTGGTATACCCGGCGCGGATACAGCCCCATGGTGGATCTTAAAATCTTTGCCACCTCCAGCTACCGTAATGGCAGTGTCATAATGTTTCTGTATTTCTTGGGCATGACCAGTGTCTGGGTACTGATCCCCTTGTACGCACAGCAGGGTGTTGGCTTTTCAGCATTTGAAGCCGGCATGATCGGCATCCCCTCGGCACTGCTCTCTGCCTGGTCCTCCAACTGGGCCGGAAAGCGAGTCAACCACTACGGTCGCAAGGTTGTCATTGGCGGATTGATGTTTGCTGTTTTCGGATTGCTGTCCAGTATCGCGGTGGTGCTATTGCATCAGCATCTGGGCGTGAGTATCTGGTGGTTGCTGTTGTCGCTGGCCTTTTTTGGCCTTGGCCAGGGCTCGGTGATCAGCCCAAACCAAACGCTCACCCTTGCTGAGGTGCCGCTCGCCTATGCAGGCAGCTCCGGAGCCATCATGCAAACAGGGCAACGTATCGGCACCTCTGTAGGGATTGCGATCATTACAGCCATTGTGTTCGCCCTGCGCCCTTACAGCTCATGGCACACGGCAGTGAGCCTTGGGTTGCTGACGATCACGTTGATCACTCTGCTAGCATTAGCCATGGCTTTTAAGGACTTACGCGACCGGCGCGCGCAGAACTAGCGGTTGGCCGCAACCGCAGCAGCAGGCACTATAAAGACAGTCAAACAACTCTGAGGCATGTCGTGACACTATCCAGTGATGATGATTTTATTGTAGTGACCACCCCTGAAGCGGCAGTTGATCGCCTTGCCGCCCTGTACGAACAAGCCACAAGCGCACTGCGCTCGGCGCTGCAGCAGTACCTTGTTGACCGCCAGCTTCCGCAGGACTCCCACTGCGCCTTTCGCTATCCCGAACTGCGACTGACTTATCGAGCTCAAGGCGAGGCACCCAGCAGCATACGTGCTTACGCGCGGCTGCAAGAGCCCGGCGTTTACAGCATTACGGTGACTCAGCCAGAGGCCTTCAGGCGTTATCTGGAGAGCCAACTGAACCATATTATGAGGGACTTCACTGTTGTTCTGGAGGTGGGTTGGAGCCAGGTCAACATTCCCTACCCTTATGTTGTTGAGCAAGGCGACGAGCTGGGCTCTTCGGGCATCACTGCCCGCGAACTTTCCCAGGTATTTCCGAGTACCGATTTGTCCGCCACCAGCGATGGCACCGCCGACGGCCTGCACGACTGGCAAGCGCTTGAGCAATTGCCGTTATCCCTGTTTGATGCCGCGCGAACGGATTTTTCATTACGCCGGCTTGTGCATTACACGGGCAGCGACTGGAAGCATGTGCAGCCATGGATATTGCTGACCAACTACCATCGTTATGTTGACCAGTTTATTCGCCATGGGCTGGATATGCTGCAGGGCAACTCACGCTTTCAGAGCATGGTATTGCCCGGAAATGTGGTGATTGAACGGGGTATGCCCGCAGATGAAATGCAGGCGCTTGTGGACTCAGTGGTCTGGCACAGGTTCCAGATGCCAGCCTACCATCTGAAGGCCGCCGAGCCCGGCCAGGGTATTACCTTGGTAAACATTGGCGTGGGGCCTTCCAACGCCAAAAACATTACCGATCACCTCGCTGTAACGCGCCCGCACTGCTGGCTGATGATTGGCCATTGCGGTGGACTGCGGCAGTCGCAGGTCATTGGTGACTATGTGCTGGCCCATGCCTATATGCGCCGCGACGGCATTCTTGACCGGGTACTGCCACCGAATATTCCTCTACCTGCGTTAGCCGAAGTGCAGCAAGTGTTGCAGCAGGCCGCGGCAGAGATAACCGGTGACGAAGGTGACACCCTCCGGCGGCGACTGCGTACCGGTACGGTATTAACCTACGATGATCGTAACTGGGAACTGCGCTGGGCCCAGGAGCGCTCACAGATCAACCTGGCCCGCGCTATCGCGGTCGATATGGAGAGCGGCACCATCGCTGCGCAGGGTTATCGGTTCCGCGTACCTTACGGCACCTTGCTATGTGTCAGTGACAAACCACTGCACAGCGAGATCAAGTTACCCGGGGCAGCCGGAGCTTTCTACGAGAGTGCGGTTACCCAACATTTGCATATCGGCATCCGCGCTCTGGAACTGATGCGCAGTGAGCGTTACACACTGCACTCGCGCAAGCTGCGTAGCTTTGACGAGCCACCGTTCCGGTAAATACGAGTCGCGGCTACCAGCGCCCCTGCAGCGTAGCCACAATCCGACGGCCATCGGCTTTATCTCTGTGCTCACAGAGATAAAGCCCCTGCCAGGTTCCCAGCGCCAGGCGCCCATGGTTAACGGGCAAGGTGAGCGACGGGCCAATAAGAACGTTCTTGATATGGGCCGGCATGTCGTCTGGCCCTTCTAATACATGCTCATAGTGCGGCGCCCTTTCGGGCACCATCACATTGAAGTGACGCTCCAGATCTCCGCGCACGTCCGGGTCAGCGTTTTCGCTTACCGCCAGCGAAGCCGATGTGTGCTGGATAAACAGGTGCAGCAGCCCCACTTCGCAGTTGGTCATGTCCGGTGCCTGCGCGAGGATTTCATTAGTTACCAGATGAAACCCTCTGGGCAAAGGCGCCAGGTCAACGAATGTCTGATGCCAGATCATGGCAGCTCCTTCGGTTTATTTCTGCAGTTCATCCCATGGGTGCATGGGCACAACTGCTTCACTCACTTCCGTCTCAAATGAGCTGCGGAAGTAATCCATAGCCTTCTCTGCTTCGTTAAGCTCGTCAAATCGGGCTATGTGATAAATGGCTTCACCTTCGTTAACCAACGGCAAATTGTTTACACAAATAACAATGCCTGAGCAAGGTGACACAATCGCCGTTTCGGATTCGCCAAAGGGATCCGCCACCATGGCCAGCTTCTGACCTTTACGCACTTTCTGGCCAAGCTTTGCCACCGGCCGCATGATGCCATCAATCTCTGCCCTCACCCATTGGGAGCTGGCCGCAATTTCCGAGCGTTTTTTCAATGTTGCGCGCCCCTTCCGTGGCGGAACCATTTCGAGTTCGCGCATCACTCGCATCACACCTTTTACACCACTACCGATAACCACATCGTCAAAGCGCAAGGCTTCGCCGCCTTCATAGGTAATAACGGGGATATCCAGCGAGTCAGCATAAGCACGCAAACTGCCTTCCCGGAGGCCTGCATCAATAATCACCGGTGCCGCAAATGCTTCCGCCATGCGTGCAGTTTCGGGGTTCTTCAGCTCAGCCCGCACCTGCGGCAGGTTGAAGCGGTGGATAGCGCCCGTGTGCAAATCGATAATATGCGTCACGTGCTCCATTATTTGTGTGCGCAGAAGGTAAGCAATACGACCGCCAAGGGAGCCTCTTTCGCTACCAGGAAAGCAGCGGTTCAGGTCGCGCCTGTCAGGCAGGTAACGGGTACGGTGCACAAATCCAAAGATGTTCACGATGGGCACGGCGATCAAGGTTCCGCGCAAATTGCGAAGCGCCGAATTGGTGAGCACACGGCGCACAATTTCCACACCAGCGATCTCATCACCATGTATGGCGCCACACACCATGAGTACCGGGCCATCGCGGCGCCCATGTACAATTTCCACGGGTATATGCAAAGGCGTGTGGGTATAAAGCTTCGCAATTGGAATTTCCACTTGTTGCCGGGTACCAGGCTTTACCTGCACTCCAGCCATCTCAAAGGGCGCTCGCGCCATCGATTATCCTCTGCCTTTGGTTTTGGTGCGCCAGGGCGCTTGGTTTTTTTCAATCCAGTTCAAAATCATGCCCGCTACGTTTTTGCCGGTAGCGTTTTCTATACCTTCCAATCCCGGTGAGGAGTTAACTTCCATCACCAGCGGCCCACGGCTTGAACGCAGCAAATCCACACCCGCCACGTTCAGGCCCATGGCTTTTGCGGCGGTAATGGCCGTTTTGCGCTCCTCCGGCGTGATACGAACCAAAGAGGCACTGCCCCCACGATGCAAATTGGAGCGGAACTCACCCTCGGCACCCTGGCGCTTCATAGCGGCAATAACCTTGTCGCCAATCACGAAGCAGCGAATATCTGCACCGCCAGCTTCCTTGATAAACTCTTGCACAAGGATGTCGGCCTTGAGGCCCATGAAGGCTTCAATCACACTTTCCGCCGCGGTGCGGGTTTCCGCCAGCACAACACCAATACCCTGAGTGCCCTGCAAAAGTTTGATCACCACGGGCGCACCACCCACCATTTTCAACAGTTCGGGCACGTTGTCCGGCTTGTTGGCAAAACCGGTTATGGGCATACCCACGCCTTTACGGGCCAGCAGCTGAAGAGAGCGCAACTTGTCTCGCGAACGAGTGATGGCAACCGACTCGTTCACCGGGAAGGTTCCCATCATTTCAAACTGGCGCAGAACCGCTGTGCCATAGAAGGTAACGGATGCCCCGATTCGGGGAATAATCACGTCGAAATTTTCCAGCACTTCTTCGTGATAGTGAATTTTCGGGTTGGCGGATGTGATGTTCATGGAACAGTGCAGGCAATCAATCACCTTCACTTCATGGCCACGGTTAACGCCTTCTTCCACCAGACGACGGGTTGAATACAAATGCCGGTTACGGGACAGAACTGCAATTTTCATTTTTCAGGCCTTAAAGCCGGTTCCCCGGCGAGATAGGAAGCTTCAGGATATATCATGGATCGGCCCTCCATCGCGGTGCGTCCAATCAGCATACGAAACCGCATGGTATCCCGGTTCGTGAGCGTCATTTCAACGGGCCAGCTTTGGCCACCAATCACCAATGTAGTTTCAATCACCAGTCGCAGCTCTTTATGGCCGCCGGAATCCGTTACTTCACGCTCATCAAGCACACGAGCGTCGCATTCCACAACCTGGTGCATATCGTTCTGAACCGGGTGCACCCAAAACCGCACTCGACGCTCGCCATCCTGTGTGTAGGGCTCCGTCCGAAAAGTATGGAGGCACGAGGTACGCGCACCCGTATCCACTTTTGCCTTGATGCGGTTAATATCCAGATCAGGTAGCGCCACCCACTCCCGCCACCCCAGGCTGATTTTATTTTCAGCAGGTATCGGCTCCACGGTTTTGAGGGCTTCAACTGTCTTTTTGGACATCCAATTGTTCCTTTTCAGTGACTTTTTCCGGCGCCATTAATTGCACCCGGAACGGCTCGGAGTGGCTGCCAGCATAGATGCTGGTATGAGGGAAAGGTATCTCTATACCCGCCTTATCCAGCGTTTTCTTTATAGCAACGAGCATACCGCTTTTACCTTCAAGCACCTTGTCTTTGGGTACCCAGAAAGAAAACTGCAAATCTATCGAGGACGGGCCAAATGCGGTAACCAGCACCAGGGCTTTGGGCTCCTCCAGACAAACAGGATTCTTTTCTGCCAGCTCCAGAAGTAGCTTTTCTACCTTCTCAGCATCTTCAGCATAGGCAATACCCACCTGAAGGTCGATTCTGCGAATAGGGAAACGTGAGCGGTTAACAACAGGCGTCTTGATCAAGGTTTCATTGGGAATACGCACATAAAGGTTATCCCGGGTGCGCAGTTTTACACTCAGCATATCGATTCCCACCACTTCACCCATGGTTTTTTCCACCTCAATGAAATCGCCAATTTCAAAGGGCTTTTCAACAAGCAGGAACAAACCGCTGATCATATTTGAGGCAGACGTTTGCGATGCAAAACCAATGGCCACAGTCAGAATACCGGCCGCGCCCAATACCACATCCAGCGAGAACCCAGCCTCCCTGAGCGCCGCAACGCCAAACAATAAAAAGATAACGTAGAACACCAGCCGCCGAACCATAACGGTGTGGTGCCGGGAAGTGCGCTTGGCCATCACCTTTGACACACTGCGCGCTGCCAAGGATGCGAGAACAATACCCAGCAACATCAAAAAGCCAGCGCTGATCCACTGCCCCCAAGCTATATCGGTAAACACACTCATTGCCCCTGTTTTCAGCTCTTCAGTCACAGCTGTTACCCCGTTGAATGCGCATCAGCCAAACACCCGGTCAATAGCTCGTACCAGCCGCCCTTTGGCTGGTTTCTCCCGGGCTGGAGCCACTTTCACGCACGGCCCGGCCGCCACGAGCAAAGCTTCATCCACATGCAGACTTGCAGAGTTCATATCCGTTGCCACTTCCACTACCACACCGGGTGTCCATAACTGGCCTCGCTCATTCAGATGCAATGACAGCAATGGCGTAGGCAAGCTGAAGCGCTCCAATACCAAAGGCTCTGTTCTGCGGTTAATGATGGTAACCGGAGTAGTTGCTCGCCACGGCCGTTTCGGCAAGGCATCCAACACCAACCGACCAAAACTTGACGACGAATAGCACAGTTCACCTTCCATCGTATTCCTGCCCACCCAGGTAAATGAGGGTGCCGCCAGCGGTACTTCAGTAAGGAGAGTCTGGCTCGCGCCGGCGCATATTTTCATCCAGACAACGGTTCCCACGTAAATAGTACAGCGTGCGCCGCCAGGGATGGTTAGCGGATGATAGGGGCGAATGACGGTTGGAAGGTTAGCCACCGCAGGTATAAAAGTGACCACTGACGAATCTCCTTGCCTGATAAATCGCTGCAGAGATACGCTTGTTTGCGGCAGTTGGTGGCCTATGGATTCTGTCCAGCCCACCGGGTCAGTCTCGGGCGCCCGTGTTTCAGAACGCACCTGCCATTCCTTATCCAGAAGTGTAACCCACACCCGAACATGCCCAAGCTTGTGATGCTGGGTTTGGCCAGAGGCCAGCTCGTAGGGCTGAGCCCATACGCCGTCGCGCCGACTGTCAGTTTGTGTGCTCATGAACGCTATAATTCTCCAACGAATACGACCACGAAAGTTGTGACGACTATAATCCAATCAGGGGCCTCGGGCGAATATCTAACTAAGTGATTTTATTGCCTCAGTGCGATGTAATTACCCCTACTCCAAACGCTTCAACCCGAAACGGAATAACCCATGACACAACTGGTATGGTTCAGGAACGACCTGCGAATTGCCGACAACCCAGCCCTTACCGCTGCCTGCAAAGACTCTGGCAAAACGGAAGGCCATTCAAACGTTCGCGCCTGCTTCATCCTCACACCGGTTCAATGGCAGGAACACGACTGGTCGCCTGCACGGGTACAGTTTGTTGTTGCACACGCAAATGCACTGGCGGAGGAACTGGCAAAGCTGGGTATACCACTCAGTTTTATTTACGCCGAGCGCTTCTCTGACAGCATTACTGCGTTAGAAAGCCACTGCTGTGAACACGGCGTGCGCCAGCTTCACTTCAATGAAGAGTATGGCATTAACGAGCGCAAGCGCGACAAAGCTGTGAAGCAACGCTTTGATGAGCAGGGCATAGCCACCTGCAAGTATCGAGACCAGACCGTAGCGCCGGTGGGTGAAATACTGACTGGCCAAGGTGAGCCCTACTCTGTATTCACCCCCTTCTCCCGTCGCTGGCGCACTTGGATTGATGAAACCCAGCCAACGCTGTACCCGGCGCCCATAGCACGGGGCGATGCGATTCAGCCGGAACGCATCGCAAGCATTCCTGAGGGTTTTGAAAACGCACCGCCAGCACTTGTAGGAACAGGCGAAGACGCCGCGCACTCTCAACTGGAGAGCTTCCTGAGTGAACAGGGCGGTGCCTATAAAGACCAACGAGACTTCCCTGCCCTTGATGGCACCAGCCAGCTCTCCCCTTACCTGGCCAACGGCGTACTCTCCGGCCGCCAGTGCCTGATCGCAGCAAAACAAGCACAAGGCATGGGAGGCAATCAGGAAGGCTTCCTGACCTGGATAAACGAAATTGCCTGGCGGGATTTTTATATTCATACGCTGTACCACTGCCCCCGAGTGAGCATGCACCGCGCATTCAAACCAGAAACTGAAGCACTGGAATGGAACGACCCAGGTGAGCACTTCGAGGCATGGAAATCCGGCAACACCGGCATTCCTCTCGTTGATGCCGCCATGCGCCAGCTCAATCAAACCGGCTGGATGCACAACCGGTTGCGCATGGTGACAGCCATGTTTCTGACCAAAAACCTGTTTATCGACTGGAGGTTGGGCGAGGCCTACTTCATGTCCAAACTGGTGGATGGCTTCCTGGCCTCCAACAACGGCGGCTGGCAATGGAGTGCCTCTACCGGCACAGACGCAGCGCCTTACTTCCGAGTGTTCAACCCGGTGACTCAGAGTGAGCGCTTTGATACGAAGGGGGAGTTTATTCGCGAGTGGGTGCCTGGGCTGGCAAAGCTGGATAACAAACGCATCCACGATCCATCGAAAGGTGGAGTTATCCCCGGCGGATACCCGAGGCCAATTGTTGATTTGAAGGAAAGCAGGAAGGAGGCAATAGCAAAGTTTCAGGCACTAAAAGACTAGACCGGAAAAATCAGCGGCGGGCGTGTCAACGCCCGCTAAAACCGAGAGTTAAACTGTAGCTTGGATTTGGTATCTGATGCATTGTGGCCAACAGGCAGGGCGCCTGATCAAATGAGCTCACCACCCATCCAGCTTGATGCCGTGCTCTTTTAGATATTCACCCTCTCTTTCCAAGTACTCATTTACCCATAGAGAGTAGTCCGACTCCTTGTTGGTTATAGGTTTGGCTTTGTATCGCCCAACCTCGACAGCGTTTTCCCCGCGATTCATAATCCAGAGCACAACAGTGCCACCCGGCGCTAAACCCAGCACAAGTGTATCCCGGGGGCGCTCAACCATCTCTCCGTATCGCTCAAACGGCGCAACTTCCTTCATCAATTCTTCAATCTCACCCGCGTTTTCAAGCTTTATTATAGCCTCGTAGTATTGCTGCTCTGCGAACGAAAACCACCGTATCAGGAACAGCTCAGGTGTTGTTTGCCATTCTGCACGAGAAAGTGGGGGGCTTTTCCAGCAACAACGAACACCTCCAAAAGGCCGGCGCCAACCTATATCTTCTGACAAAGATTCTATAAAGAACTTATCCACCCAGACATCGTAATGCCTCGGAGCCACAACACCGATACTCCGATAGGTGGAATTCGGACCGGGCAGAGATCCATCGGGAACCGTTTGTTCTGAGCACCCAATCAACACGGAAATACATAAGGTGAGTACAACGCTTTTCATCATGGCAGTTCCCATTAGCTCACTTACTCTCGTTCGGATGCACGGCGCGCTGGCCATATTTGGTGGGCCGGAAGGGATACAGCGGCCCCAGCCTCAGGTAATGGTCGGAATGGTGAATATAGCGTTGCTTCAGCAGCGCTCTGGATTCCGGAGGTATTAGCAATTCGCTGCCTTGCAAGACGTTTGCAGCGAGGTTTCTGGCAATAGGCTTTAGTTCCTCTGGCAAAGAAAAGCCTTGTACTTGCGGGTTGATAGACTCGAAGGGCACACCTGCCTCCACAGCCAGGGTGTGCATAAGGTAAAGAGGAATGCGTGAATATTCGCCACGAATCTCTCGTTCCAACCACAGGCGAAGCGTAACATTACCCCCTGGCAAGCCACGAGCGCGTTTCTGCTCAATCTTCAGAGTGGCCAGGCGATTAAGCTCCCCAATCCAGCCCTCACTACTAATCAGTGCGCGATCGTGCAACATGCGTGAGAACTCAAAGCTGGCTTCAGGGGTGCGACGGTCTTTCCCTTCAACCACTAGAGGCGGACGGACTTCAATACGCTCTTGAAAGCGATCCGGGTATCCGCCCCCAATATCGGAATGCGCCCCCGGAAGCACCCATTCACCGAAATGCTCAGGCAACTTCCCCGATTCGTCCCTGAGACTGTTGAGAGAGAAATTGTGCCTGCGCTCATCACGGGCAACAAATTGCACGGCTCGCCCGACATGCTCGGGCTTTACGTTGGTGTTGATGCGTCCCGTATCGGCATCGTGAGCGGAAAAGTCCAGATTTTCCAGATCAGCAACCGCCGCAACAGTATCGAACAGGCCAAGAAAACGAACGGTGACCTTGTTCGGCCAGAGAAGCCCCTCCCGCTCGAAAGCTCTGACCAGCCTCCCCTTATACTCTCCGTACAAAGAGCCGGTTGTGTCATATATCTCCCGATTTACGAAATGCCGGGCCGTTGCCGCCCCGCGGCTGAAGCCAAACACATCGAGAACCAGTTCGTTAATTGACTCCGGAACGAGTTCACCAACCGCTAGTGCCAATTCGCTGGAGCCCTCCTCTATTTTTTTGAGTATGCCTTGCTCGCCCAAGCCAAGCCCCATACTCGGGCTGTAATCAGGCTCACCGGTTTTAGTACCGACGCCAGACACATAAGTCGACAGCCTGACTATGGTCTCGCCATTCTCACCTTGGGTACCAGTTCGCTGATACAGGTTTTCAAGCTTGGACACATTAGTTTCGGCATTGAGGTAGCTACCCTCCATAATCTGCGACAGCTCACTACTGCAGGCTTCTTCCGACATGGCTCCGGCGGCATTTGCAGTAAGGCAGTCGTCCATTTGCTGTTGATAGGCCTGGGTGTTGTTGCGGTTATTACCTGTGCCGTCAAAAAAGATGCCGACCTCAACCCGGATCCTGGGAGGACGATCTTCTTCGGATGGTTCAGTTGATGATTCGTCCGACAAACCTTCGTCTATCAACGCGCCTTTCTGGGCCGCTTTTCGTACAAATCCCTGGGGGTTGCTGTCCAGTAGTTCTTTTGCGGCTGGTGTCAGCTGGCCTTTGTCATCGAGTGCATCGGCTACCGCGAAATCGACAACGGGTGCGGTGTTGGTGGTAAAGCCGAGAATGACCCGAGGGTTACCCTTAACGATCGAGCCGCCATGGCTGGTAGAGCTACCAAGGTGCGCTAAGGGCATACCATCGGCCAGCGCCAGCGGATAGCCTTGGGTAATAACGGCACCGCAGCCGGTAACGTCGCCAACCCGGGCAACAGATTTACCTTCAACAAGAATGCTTGAGCCGTTTGGCATTATGGGGGAGGAGCCGTGCCCGGGAATCGGGCAGACATGCTGATCGCCCACGCAGGCGACAATCAGATTGCTCATAATCAGAGTTCCTTTCCTTTATAAAGCAGCGTCCTGGCCACTTTTGATCAAATACTATTCTAATTAAGCAAGGTTAACATGGCTGTCGGCGCTCGCCGACTCATTCCGATCTCGCCTACTCAGCCCCACAAACCGGACAATCAGGATCCCTTGCAAGCTTCATTTCTCGCCACTGCATTTCCCAAGCATCCAGAATCAGCAGCCTGCCCACAAGCGGTGTACCCACACCTGAAAGCACTTTAATGGCCTCCATCGCTTGAACAGAGCCAATCATGCCAACGAGCGGCGCAATTACACCGGCTTCAGAACAAGTCAGATCTTCATTACCCTGCTCAGGGTATAAACAGTGGTAACAAGGAGATTCGGGATTCCGGCTATCATATACGCTGACCTGGCCTTCTCCGCGAATCGCCGCCCCTGAGATCAATGGAACACCCGCCGCCACACAAGCACGGTTAAGAGCAAACCTCGTGGCAAAATTATCCGAGCAGTCCAAAGCCAGGTTGGCTCCGGCCACTTCCCGCTTAAAACCATCCTGATCAAGGCGACGATTCACTACAGAAATAGACACGGCCGGATTAATGCTGCGCACTCGGGCGGCCAGAGTCTCTGCTTTGGACTCGCCAATCTGTGCGGTTTCAAACGCTATCTGCCGCTGCAGGTTAGGCAACTCAATAACATCGTCATCTACCAGCGTTAAATGGCCAACACCTGCCGAGCCCAAATAAAGCGCAACCGGGCAACCAAGGCCGCCCGATCCAACGATCACAACGCGGGCAGACTTTAGTGCCTGCTGACCCGCAATATCAAAACGGGGCATCAATATTTGGCGACTGAAACGCAGGAGTTCTTCATCACTGAGCATGGTGTGCTCCATATCGGGGCCATTGCCCCAGTGTCATGCGGTCGTTGCCGCCATAGTCTTTCCGGCTCTCCACCTTAGCAAACCCACGGCTGGCGAGCAGCCCTTGAACAGCTTCAGCCTGATCATATCCGTGTTCCAGAAGCAGCCAACCCCGGGCATTCAGCCAGGCAGGCGCTTCCGCAACGATCAGGCGAATATCATCAAGGCCGTCCGCTCCGGATACCAGCGCAGAGGCAGGCTCAAAACGAACATCTCCTTCATCCAGATGGTGGTCGTCGGAAGCAATGTAAGGTGGGTTGGAAACAATCAGATCAAAACTGCCCGCGGGCAATCCGGCAAACCATCGGCTCTGGAAAACCTCTACCGGCAACTTCAGATGGCGGGCATTTGCCTGAGCTAATTCCACAGCGTCTTTCATCAGGTCGCAGGCGCTGACAACCCAGCCCGACCGCTCACTGGCCAGCGCCAGAGCTATGGCACCAGTGCCGGTACCAAGATCAACCACTCGGGCATCATCCGGTAGGGGCAACTCCAGCGCTTGCTCAACCAGGCATTCGGTATCCGGACGTGGAATAAGAGTGCTCTGACTTACGCTTAGCGGGAGGGACCAGAACTCCTGGTGGCCCAACAGGTAGGCCACTGGCATTCCCTGCACACGCTGGCGCACAAGATCGTCGAATTCAGCTGCGAGGCGGGGCTCGATTTCACGCTCGGGAAAAGCACGAAAGCCAGAACGGCCAACACCCGTTACGTGATCAAGAAGCAACTCGGCATCAAGCCGGGGCGTATCTCCGGCGATGCGGCGCGCTGCATCGCTCAGCAACGCTTCGCAGGTTAGTGAAGGCTTACTAGTCATCGGAAAGCGAGGCCAGAAGCTCCGCCTGATGCTCTTGCTGTAGAGGCACAACCACGGAATCCAGATCCCCGGCAATCACATCATCAAGCTTGTATAGCGTGAGGTTGATGCGATGGTCAGTTACCCGGCCTTGGGGGAAATTGTAGGTGCGTATACGCTCGGAACGATCCCCGCTGCCAACCAGGCTTTTTCGGGTTTCTGCCATGGATTGCTGGTGGCGCTCAGTTTCGACGTTCTGCAGCCTTGAGGCCAGCAGACTCATAGCCTTGGCACGGTTTTTATGCTGCGAACGCTCTTCCTGGCACTCCACCACTATGCCGCTGGGCAAGTGCGTAATCCGGATGGCCGAGTCGGTTTTGTTTACGTGCTGACCGCCAGCGCCTGAGGCACGGAAGGTGTCCACGCGCAGGTCGCCCTTGTTAATCTCAACGGCTTCCGCCTCATCGGCTTCCGGCATAACTGCAACGGTACAGGCAGAGGTATGAATACGGCCCTGGGATTCGGTTTCCGGCACCCGCTGAACCCGGTGCGCACCCGATTCAAACTTCAGTGCGCCGTAAACAGCGTCGCCGGCAACCCGGGCAATTATTTCCTTGTAACCGCCATGCTCACCTTCATTCTGGCTCAGCACTTCAATCTGCCAGCGGCGACCCTCAGCATAGCGGCTGTACATGCGAAACAGGTCACCGGCAAAAATGGCTGCTTCATCACCACCCGTTCCCGCGCGGATTTCCAGAAACACGTTTTTACCATCGTTTGGATCTTTTGGCAGCATCAGGCGCTGCAGCTCCTGATCCAGCTCTTCGGTTTTCTGCTCGGCAAGCTCAAGTTCTTCTGCGGCCATCTCCCGCATGTCGGCATCGCCGTCTTTCGCCAGTTCTTTTGCCTCATTTATGTCGTCCAGTGAGCGCCTCCACGCCTGAAAGCACTGCACTACAGGCTCAATCTCGGAATACTCCCGCGATAATTCCCGAAATTTGTCCTGTTTGGCGATGGTTGCAGGATCGCTGAGCAAAGCGCTCACCTCCTCGTAGCGTTCGACTAGCTGCTCGAGGCGGGACTGTATGGATGGTTTCATATTTTTTCCGAGGTGGTCGTCGCGTCTACTTCCAACACATCAAGCTGGTGCAGCTCTCTAAGCCATTCAGTCACCTCGGTTCGCCCTTCGGTGGTGGCCTTGCGAACCTGTATCGAAGGTTCGTGCAGGAGTTTGTTTGTAAGGCCTCGCGCCAGGCTGCGCAATGCTGTTTCGGGATCACCGCCATTACGCAGGGCGCGCAGGGCCTTTTCCGTTTCTATGTCTCGCAACAGTTCCGCACGCTGGCGGAACTGTTTCAGTGTGGAGACCGCATCCAGTGCCCGGAGTTGACTGAGAAACTCCTGCACACCGTCAGCAATAAGGTTTTCCGCTTCACGGGCAGCGCCCTCCCGGGTACGGATGTTCTCTTCGATTACCTGGCGCAGGTCATCAACGGTGTAGAGATACACATCCGCCAAAGATGCCACTTCCGGCTCGATATCCCTCGGTACGGCAATATCTACCATAAAGAATGGCCGGTGCTTGCGCTTTTTCAACGAACGCTCCACCGCACCCTTACCAAGAATCGGCAGAGGGCTGGCAGTGGATGAAATAATAATATCTACGTCTGCCAGGTAGTCAGGAATTTCAGAAAGCACAATGCCACGACCACCTCTGGTCTCTGCCAGCGCCTGAGCCCGTTCAAGAGTGCGGTTAGCCACAATAAAGTTTTTAACGCCCGCATCTGCAAGGTGTCGTGCAACCAGCTCGATGGTTTGACCCGCACCAATCAGCAATGCCTTGTTTTTAGACATGTCAGCAAAAATGCGATTCGCCATGCTCACTGCAGCATACGCAACTGAAACAGGGTTTTCGCCAATTGCCGTTTGTGTGCGAACACGCTTTGCTACGGTGAACGTTTGCTCAAACATGCGAGAAAGAAAAGAACCGCTACCGCCGTGTTCCCGGGCCAGCGCATAGGCATCCTTTAATTGGCCAAAAATCTGCGGTTCACCCAGAACCATGGAATCCAATCCGGCAGCAACTCGCATCATATGCCGCACGGCATCCGCGTCGCGGTGGATATACAGAACCTCTTCCAGCTCCGCAGCATCCAGATCGTGAAAGCCCGCCAGCCAGCGCAAAACCAGAGGCGCGCAGTCGTCGTCACCTGCCAGATATAACTCGGTGCGGTTGCAGGTAGAAAGAATGGCAGCCTCGCTGGCGCCTGATGCCGCCCGCAACTCTGCAAACGCCTCTGACATACGCTCAGGCGTAAACGCGACTCGCTCCCTTAACTCAACGGGGGCGGTGCGGTGATTGATTCCCAGCGTTAGCAATGCCATTTCTTGGTTCTACAATCCTCTACCAATAAACTGTGTGCATGAGCACCACTGTGAATGCATTTTAGCGGTCTGAGCCTTCAGCTGCCACCCATAACCACTAACGCTTCGGGAAGTGCGGACAGGTTGGGCAAGAACAGGAGCTTATGCCATTATAGGGAATCGGCGCACACCGGTCCCGACTCAGCTCAAAAAAGAGAGTGTTCCGGGCTATTCAGGGCGCGTAGTCAATAATTCACAGGAAGTTGCATGTACAAATCCGCACCGCTTTTGGTTACCTGCCTGCTTGGCCTCTCACTGGCAGGTTGCGCCAGCATAACCGGTTCCGGCCACTCATCCGTTGCTGATGAAAAGACTCCCACGCAGGAAGATTCCAGAAAGGCCAGTAGCGAGCCGCCTGTAGAGTACGCAGACTTTGAGCCGGAAACACTGTATTTACTGCTTTCAGCTGAAATCGCAGCGCAGCGGGGTCGGTACGACGTTACTTTGGTCAACTACCTCCGGGCAGCCAAACAGTCCAGAGACGCCAATGTGATTGAGCGTGCCATGCGCATTGCGCAGTCGCTCAATGGCGACAACGCGCAGAAGCAGCTCGCAGAACTCTGGCTCGAGATAGACCCAAACAATCTGCAAGCACTTCGAGTCTCTGCCATTCAGGCGGTTAAACGGAATGAGCTCGAATCCGCACTGGGTTACATGGAACAAATCCTGAACCAGGGCGAAGATGCAGACTTCGACAGCCTTGCAGCCATGGCTGGTAACCTGCCACCGGAGCAACAGCAAGAGCTGATTGCTCTCTACAATGAACTGGCAAACCGTCATCCCGGCACGCCTGAGCTGGAGTACAGCATCGCCCTGCTGCTGAAAATTGTCGGCAACCCGCAGGCAGCCCTTAGTCGCCTCGAACCCCTGCTAAAGGAAGAGCCCAACTTTCTACCGGCCATCATCCTCAAGGGCGACCTTCTGTACCAGAGCGACAGAGAAACAGAAGCGCTTGAACACCTTATGGTTAACACTCGCCGCTTCCCGGCCAGCCGTCAAATGGGCACCTTGTATGGGCGCATGCTGATCAGTGAAGGGGAGCTGCAAGCCGCCCAGGACGAGTTCAACCGATTGGTAACACGCTATCCGGACAACCCTGGCCTGCGCTTGTCGCACGCACTTGTCGCACTGGAAAACGGTCAACTGGAGCTGGCGCAAGAAGAGTTGAACCTGCTAGCCGATCAGGGGCACCACACCAGCGAAGCCAACTACTATCTGGGCAGAATAGAGGACGAAGCAGGGAATACGGAACAGGCTATCGGCTATTACCAAAGCGTGGATGAAGGCAACTACTACTTCCCAGCCATTGCGCGCGCCAGTGCCCTGTTAACCGCGGAGGGCAGGCTAAACGAAGCACTGGAAGACATCCGCTCCATGCGCAGCGCCAACCCGGCACAAGCTGAAAATTTCTGGCTACTTGAGGTCAACCTGCTGCTTGACCAAAAACTTCAAGAAGAAGCGATAGAGGCCGCCACCAGCGCACTTGAAGACTACCCGGAAAACCTCCAGATTCGCTACGCCCGAGCCATGCTTTTCGATGCCCTGAGCCAGCCCGAAAAGGCAGAAGGCGATCTCAAGCTGATTATTGAAAACGACCCCAAAAACGCAGTCGCGCTTAATGCGCTTGGCTACATTCTGGCCACCCGCACTGACCGCCTCAGCGAAGCCCGTGGCTACATTGAACAAGCCCTGGAACTGGACCCGGAAAACCCGGCCATTCTCGACAGCATGGGTTGGGTTCTGTTTCAGGAAGGCCAGATTGAGCCCGCACTCGAATATCTATCCCGCGCCTGGGAAGCATTTCCTGACCCGGAAGTTGCTGCCCACTACGGCGAAGCATTGTGGATGAGTGGTGCTGAAGAGCAGGCACAAATAATATGGAAAGAAGCGCTTGAGCAGGACATGCAGCACGATGTGCTGAGGGAAACCATCGATCGGCTGACCAACACTGGTGAGCAGTAATGCGTCAGGCATTTCGCTCATGGGTAGCCATACTGTTTATGGCGGGCCTAAGCGCCTGTAGCACCATCCAGCTGGAGCCACTACCGGAGGGGATGACAGACCAGCCTCCACCCGACTGGCAAGACCGCTCAGCGAAACTGGTGCAGTTTGATCACTGGCAACTATCAGGCAAACTGGCAGTGCGCCAACCAACAGACAGTGGCACAGCTATCATTAACCACTGGATCCAGGAAGGCGAGGCATACGACCTGGCCCTGTCGTCCTCGTTCCTGGGAATGGGCAGCACACAGCTTAAGGGCGTTCCGGGTTTTATCGAGCTCACCCTCTCCAACGGAGAAACCTACCGCTCCGGAGATCCGGATTCGCTACTGGAGGCAGCCACGGGATGGCAACTGCCACTTGAAAGCCTGGCTTGGTGGATACGCGGCCTGCCAGCGCCAGCAGGTGATTTCCGCCTACTGTTCGATGCCCGTGGTGAGTTGGCCATAATTCGCCAGGACGGCTGGGAAATACGCTACGATCGCTGGCACGAACTGCAAGACGACACACCCGCCCTACCCGCCAGAATCACAGCACTGAAAGACAGCAAACGCGTGCGGCTTGTTGTCAGCGACTGGCAGGACCTGAACCCGTGACCAGATCAATCACCCTTCCATCCCCAGCCAAACTGAACCTCTTTCTGCACATTGTCGGCCGGCGCGAGGATGGCTATCACGAGCTTGAAACACTGTTTCAATTCCTCGACTACGGCGACGACATTACCCTCCGCCTGACATCTGGGCAGCCAGGAATCCGCCTTGAGAATCCGATCCCCGGCGTTCCGGACGAAGACAACCTGATCATAAGGGCTGCCCGCGCCCTTGCAACAAAGGCGTCAGGCGAGCTACCAGGCGTTAGCATCAGCATTAACAAACGTCTGCCCATGGGCGGAGGCCTCGGCGGAGGGAGTTCTAACGCAGCTACCACTCTGTTGGGGTTAAACCGTCTCTGGGAACTGCAACTGGACCTCGATGAGCTTGCGGAAATCGGTCTTGCCCTCGGCGCAGACGTGCCCGTTTTCGTTCGCGGCCATGCCGCTTTCGGCGAAGGCGTCGGAGAAAAGCTAACTCCTGCTTTCCCGCCAGAAGACTGGTTTTTGGTTCTGAAGCCGGCCTGCGACATCAACACCGGAAAGATATTTTCAGAACAAGGGTTGACAAGGAACACCCCGAAGATGACAATAGCGCCCGCTTTTGAGGGAGACGCCTCGAGGTACCGAAATGACTGTGAAGATGTGGTTAAAAAACTATATCCTGAAGTCAAGCAGAGCATGGACTGGCTCACAAAATTCGGACCTGCAAGATTAACCGGAACCGGGGCTTGCATATTTGGACGTTTCCCTACAGAATCCGCAGCCCGGATCATCTGGGAAAGCAAACCTTCCGGCATCACCGGGTTCGTAGCTAAAGGGGTGAACATATCACCACTCCACCAAAAGCTGACAGAGCTAGAATGATGCCGAAAAAGCACGATACTGGGGTGTCGCCAAGTGGTAAGGCAACGGGTTTTGATCCCGTCATGCGCAGGTTCGAATCCTGCCACCCCAGCCACCTTTCTCCCGCTTCTTCTGACTCAACCTCCGAAAACGAGAAGGATGCCGTCGTGTCCAAATTGATGATTTTCACTGGCAATGCCAACCCCGAGCTTTCTCACGCTATCGCTAAAAAACTCCACATTCCGATGGGAGAAGCCACTGTAGGCTGCTTCAGCGATGGCGAAACTACCGTCGAGATCAACGAAAACGTTCGTGGTCACGACGTATTCATTATCCAGCCCACGTGCTACCCAACCAATGACAACCTGATGGAACTGATCATGATGGCCGACGCCCTGCGCCGCGCCTCTGCATCACGCATCACGGCAGTTATTCCTTATTACGGGTATGCTCGCCAGGATCGCCGGGTACGTTCCAGCCGCGTTGCCATCAGCGCCAAAGTTGTTGCAGACATGATCTCCAGCATCGGCGTCGATCGCGTATTGACGGTAGACCTGCACGCTGACCAGATTCAGGGCTTCTTCGATGTGCCGGTAGATAACATCTACGCCACACCCGTTCTGCTCGATGACATCGAAAAGCAACGGTTCGAGAATTTTGTTGTGGTATCACCAGACGTAGGTGGCGTTGTGCGTGCCCGGGCTATTGCCAAGCTACTGGATGATGCCGACCTGGCCATTATTGACAAGCGTCGCCCCAAGGCCAACGTTTCTCAGGTAATGCACATTATCGGTGATGTTGCAGACAAGACCTGCATCCTTGTGGACGACATTGTCGATACCGCAGGCACCCTGTGCAAAGCTGCAAACGCATTGAAAGAGCGCGGTGCAACCCGTGTGGTGGCTTATATCACTCACCCCGTCCTTTCCGGCCCAGCTATCGAAAACATCAACGCGTCAGTAATTGACGAAGTTGTTGTATGCGACACTATCCCGCTGGGTGACAAAGCGAAGAACTGTGCTAAAATCCGCCCCCTCAGCATGGCCGGACTACTCGCAGAATCCATTCGTCGCGTAAGCAACGAAGAGTCGATCAGCGCGCTGTTTGAGAACGCCTGAGTAGATTGCTTGCGGTAACACGCTGATATAACGCAAGTTACCGACAGCTTTCATCAAGATACCGAGTCGGGAGCCCCACAAGGCTCCCGACTCTTTTAGTCAGCCGGAAAACCCGGCTTTTCGAAAATATCATCTGTCCAAACGCCTGGTCGCGGGCAGTTCAGATGACGATTGAGGTAAAAACCATGTCTCAGGACTTTGTTATTGAAGCATTTCCTCGTGACGACAAGGGGAAAGGTGCGAGCCGCCGCCTGCGTCGCGAAGAGCGTAAAATCCCAGCCATCATTTATGGTGCTGGCAAAGAAGCTACTCCGATTTCCATCTGGCACAACGAGCTGAAAAAAGCTCTGGAAAACGAAGCCTTCTTCTCTCACATTCTGACCATTGAACTGAATGGCAAGAAAGAAAGCGTCATCATCAAAGACCTTCAGCGGCACCCGTACAAGCTGCTGCTCTCTCACGCCGATTTCCAGCGCGTTGAGAAAGACCAGGAGATTTTTGTTCACGTTCCTCTGCACCTGTTGAACGAAGATACAGCTCCTGCGATCAAGACCTTTGGTGGCGTTGCCTTCCGTCTGATGACCGAAGTTGAGGTAGCTTGTCTGCCGCAAAACCTGCCTGAATTCATCGCCATCGATATGGCCGATGTCGAGATGGACCAGGTTATTCACATGAGCGACCTGAAACTGCCAGAAGGCGTTCGTATCCCGGCGCTGCAGCACGGCGCAGAGCACGACCAGGCTGTTGTGTCTGTCAGCAAGCCGAAAGGCGTCAAGTCTGACGATGCCGAAGACGAAGCAGCAGAAGGCGAAGAAGGCGAAGATAAGGAGTAATTACTCCGGAGGCGTTGGCAGATGGCACAGGATATTGTCATGGTGGTTGGGCTGGGTAACCCCGGTCCGGACTACGAGAATACCCGCCATAATGCCGGCGCCCTCTTCGTTGAAGCACTGGCCCGCGAAGCGGGTCAGTCGCTCCGCCCCGAAAAGAAATACCACGGGCACTATGCCCGCATTCAGTGGCAAGGCCTTGAGCTCCACCTGCTGAATCCCGCTACTTTCATGAATCGCAGCGGCCTTTCTGTAAAAGCACTCGCAGACTTTTTCAAAATCTCTCCCGGTCAGATACTGATTGCTCACGACGAGCTGGATCTCCCTCCCGGCACCGCCAAGCTTAAAAAAGGCGGAGGACACGGTGGCCACAACGGTTTGAGAGACACTATAGCCCATCTGGGCACCAACGAATTTCAAAGACTGCGAATTGGAATCGGCCACCCTGGCGATAGCCGCAAGGTTACCGGTTACGTCCTTGGCCGTTTAGGCAAGCGTGAAACGGAAGACCTGAACGAGGTGTTCAATGAAACCATGCGGGTGTTACCCGATGCAGTTTCTGGCAACCTCGCAGCCGCCATGAACCGCTTACACAGCTTCAAACCAACTACCGCCTGAGTCTGCCAGAGACCACTTCAGGCTAATCTACCAGTCCTGATTTCCCTCACTCGCACCCTTTGGCGTACACCGGTATAATCCGGCCAAACTTTCCAGTACCAGCAGAGGCATTCCATGGGTTTTAACTGCGGCATCGTCGGCCTACCTAACGTCGGCAAATCCACCCTGTTCAACGCACTGACCAAAGCAGGCATTGGCGCGGAAAACTTCCCGTTTTGCACCATTGAGCCTAACGCTGGCGTCGTCGCCATGCCCGACCCCCGGCTCGACAAATTGGCGGAGATCGTTAAGCCCCAGCGCACCGTACCCACAACCATGGAGTTTGTGGACATAGCCGGCCTGGTTGAGGGCGCCTCCAAAGGTGAAGGCCTGGGCAACCAGTTCCTTGCCAACATACGCCAGACCGAAGCCATTGCACACGTGGTACGTTGTTTTGACGACCCCAACGTCATTCACGTCGCCAACAAAATCGATCCGGCGGCAGACATCGAGATCATCAATACCGAGCTTGCCCTGGCCGATATGGACACCGTAGAAAAGGCCATCAAGCGGGTTCAGCGGATCGCGAAGGGCGGCGACAAAGAAGCCAAAGCTCAAATCGAGATTTTCGAACGCCTGCTGCCCGTGCTGAACGAAGGCAAGCCAGTGCGCGGCATGGGGTTGAACAAAGACGAACTCCTGCTGATCCGCGAACTGTGTCTTCTCACAATCAAGCCAACCATGTATATCGCCAACGTGAGCGAAGACGGCTTCGAGAACAACCCGTACCTCGATACAGTGCGTGCAATCGCGGCAGAAGAAAACGCCGTTGTAGTACCAATCTGCAATAAAATTGAAGCAGAAATCTCAGAACTGGAAGATGACGAAAAGAGTATGTTCCTGGGTGAGATGGGAATGGAAGAGCCAGGTCTTGACCGGGTTATCCGTGCCGGCTACAGCCTGTTAGGCCTGCAGACCTACTTTACGGCAGGTGTGAAGGAAGTACGGGCCTGGACCGTTAGAATCGGCGCTACGGCCCCACAAGCCGCTGCAGTGATTCATACAGACTTTGAGCGAGGCTTTATCCGCGCCGAAATCATCGGCTATGAAGATTTCGTGAAATACAACGGCGAAGCCGGGGCAAAAGAAGCCGGAAAATGGCGCCTGGAGGGCAAGGAATACATTGTTCAGGACGGCGACGTCATTCACTTCCGCTTTAACGTTTAATCCTGGCCGGGCTGTCAAACTGGTGTTTGGCAGCCCTGACACCCAAACGGCTCAACTCTTCTTCCGTTAACGGCCTGCTACTCCCCTCTGCAAGCTGTTCCCCTTCGCCTTCAAGGGTGATACTCCCCACAGAAACCCGGTGAAGCGCCAATACCTGATTCCGAAAATGACCAAACATCCGCTTAACCTGATGGTACTTGCCTTCAACCAGCGTAAGCCTGGCCGTGTGCTCTGACAGTATTTTCAAACTTGCAGGTCGCGTTGTGATGCCTTCATAAGCGAAGTAAATACCTTCCCGAAACGCAGCCACATATTCTTCACTGAGCGGCTTGGAAAGAGACACCTCATAGGTCTTTTCCAGTTTCGTTTCAGGCAAACTTATCTTTCGCGACCATGCCCCATCGTTGGTCAACAGCACCAACCCCGTCGTATTAAGGTCGAGACGCCCAACAATGTGCAACTCATTCTTCCGAGGGTGTTCAATAAGGTCCAGAACGGTCGAGTGCTCAAGGTCTTTCGTCGCGCTGACAACCCCTCTGGGCTTATTCAGCATCAGGTAAACGGGTTTGCTGTCGTTCAGGCATTGGCCATCCAGTACAACGTGGGTGAACTCAGTCACTCGCTGCTGCACTGAACTGGCCAAACAACCATCCAGAATTATTCGCTTTTGGGCAACCAACAGGCGGGTATCCGAAATCGAGAATTCGCTATTCCGGCTAATATAGCGATCCAACCGGTAAGTCTTCGACTTCACGACAATCCCTTATAAAGGGTTTGCTGAAGGCAGGTTACCGCCCAGCATATTCTCAACCACGGCCGCATTATAGAAAGCTTCAACCGTGTGGATTTTGTCACCTTCAACACGGAACCAGACCGCAAGCCGTACATCGCCAATCGGTTGGAAATGAGTTTGGTAGTCCAGGATTGCAAACACGTGTTCACCGTCAGCACTGAGTTGACGAACAATCAAGTCCTTCTGGATGGCAGCCATTCCGAACTGGTAGGAAAGCATGTCATCACGATTAAGGAATCGCATGTTTGGCCCCACATATTCAAACCCCTCAGGAGCCAGCAAGCTCTTAGCCTCATCAAAACGCTGAGCCTGGATATAAGCAATAAACTGCGCCACTAGTTCTTTTGGTTGCATAGTTAGGTTCCACTTCTGAGATGAGGTCGTCCGACAATCACCTAATAATACACGTTATTTTGCAGATTCACCTGAATCCCGGCCCACAGATAATATCCAGATGTGGTTTTGCACACATAAAACCCTCAGGCCATTGTTTTACAATGCCTAAAACCCAATCCCCTCCCACAAAAAAGCAGTTATTGATCGGGATTTGCCTGTTAGCTCTTGACACTTCGCCTCTGCGTACATAACATACGCGCCGCTTCCATTGGTGAAGTGATGGCAAGGTAGCTCAGTTGGTTAGAGCACAGCACTCATAATGCTGGGGTCGGCGGTTCAACTCCGCCCCTTGCTACCAGTATTCGAAAAAGGCCGCGATTAACGTCGCGGCCTTTTTTTATTTCCGGGCAATATAAGCACCCAGCTTCTGTGGAGATTCATCATGAGAACCACTGGCGACAGAATCCGGCAAGCTGTTTCTTTTGAAGTCATCGGGCTGCTCATTTCCGTTCCCCTCGCAGCCTTTGCCTTCGGTTACTCCCTTGAAAAAACCGGCGTGCTCGGCCTTATCGGGGCAACGCTTGCCACCATATGGAACTACATCTTCAACCTAGGCTTTGACCACGCACTCAAGCGGTTTACTGGCTCAACACATAAATCCCTGAAGCATCGCCTCATTCATGCGGTTTGTTTTGAATCAGGCCTATTGATCGCTTTCCTGCCAATTATCGCCTGGTGGATGGGTATAGGCCTGCTGGAAGCGCTTCTTGTTGACGTCTCTTTTGCACTGTTTTATCTGGTGTATGCCTTTGTTTTTACCTGGTGCTACGACACCATTTTCCCCGATACGGATGCAGAGACGCCTCCCGGTCAGTGAACTCCTGTCCGGGACAGAACATTCAACACAAACACACCAGAGATAATCAGCCCCATACCAACCAGTCCCCAGGCATCCAGCTTTTCTCCGAACACTATCCAGCCCACAGCCGCAATAAGCACGATGCCAAGCCCCGCCCAAATCGCGTAGGCGATACCGACCGGAATCGTGCGCAAAGCCAGCGAAAGCAGATAAAACGCCAACCCGTAGCCGAAAACAACGATTAAAGACGGCGCCAGCCGGGAAAACCCCTCACTCGCTCTAAGCGCAGAAGTGGCCACAACCTCCGCCACTATAGCCACCCCCAGCAGAACCCAACTATTCATCAGCCATACCCTTCACTCTCAATGGTTTATCGCCCTGTCGGGCCTGCATATTATGTTCAGGCATGCCACGATTGCATACCGTTATAAACCCCGCCAAATCTATATGGCATACTGACGCCCTAAACCAACAACGCCAACCATCCATTCGCAAGGAAGTTACTATGAAATTCGAGACGATTGCCCTTCACGCCGGATTCAAAGGCGATCCGACCACAAAAGCCGCAACCACACCGATCTACCAGACTACGTCCTACACGTTCGACGACACCCAGCATGGTGCAGATCTGTTCAACCTGAAGGTTGCCGGCAATATATACACCCGAATCATGAACCCGACCAACTCGGTACTTGAAGAGCGCATGACTGCTCTTGAAGGCGGCGTAGGCTCTCTTGCAGTTGCCTCTGGCATGTCTGCCATCACCTACGCCCTGCAAACCATCTGCCGGGTTGGCAACAACATAGTAAGCACCAGCCAGCTGTATGGCGGCACCTACAACCTGTTTGCACACTCACTGCCGAACCAGGGCATTGAATGCCGTATGGTTGCCCACGACGACTTTGATGCAGTTGAAAAAGCCATTGATGACCAGACCCGCGCACTGTTCTGCGAGTCCATCGGCAACCCTGCTGGCAACGTGGTAGATATTGCACGCTGGGCCGAAATCGCTCACAAACACGGCATTCCGCTGATTGTAGATAATACCGTAGCAACACCCTATATCTGCCGCCCTTTCGAGCATGGCGCAGATATCGTTGTGCACTCCCTCACCAAGTACATCGGTGGTCACGGCACAACCGTAGCCGGCATTATTGTGGATTCTGGCAAGTTTGACTGGAAGGCCAACGGTGCCAAGTTCCCGATGATGAACGAACCAGACCCCTCCTATCACGGTGTGGTTTACACCGAAGCCTTGGGTGCTGCTGCGTTTATCGGCCGCTGCCGCGTTGTGCCACTGCGCAACACCGGCTCTGCACTTTCCCCATTTAACTCCTTCCTGATCATGCAGGGCTTGGAAACGCTGGGCCTACGCATGGAGCGCCACTGCGAGAACGCTGAGAAGGTTGCCAACTTCTTGCAAAATCACCCTGCTGTTGAATGGGTAAACTACGCTGCGCTGGAAAACAGCCCCTATAAAGCCACCTGCGACAAGATCTGTGGCGGCAAAGCGTCCGGCATTGTGAGCTTCGGCATCAAAGGTGGGCGTGAAGCAGGTGCAAAGTTTATTGATGCGTTGGATCTGATCTACCGTCTGGTGAACATTGGTGATGCCAAGTCACTGGCTTGCCACCCGGCCACCACTACTCACCGCCAGCTAAACGCCGAAGAGCTCAAAAATGCGGGTGTAAGCGAAGACTTGGTGCGCTTATCTATCGGCATTGAGCACATTGATGACATTCTCGCGGATGTTACCCAGGCACTGGAAAAAGCCCAGGCTTAATCAGATTCAACCAAATGCCTCCAACCGGGTACGACGAAAGTCGTGCCCGGTATGCCCTCATTACACCCCGTGATTGCCCTTACCTGCCTTGTAACTGCCCTGCCAGCGGATTATTCTCTAAGGATACCCAAGCCTTAACCAAGAGTTCGGTTGCAATGAGCGAAAGCGCTAAGCCCCGCGTCACCAGTGGTTCCAAATTCCGTAATGAGCATGGCTTTTCGGCTATCAAAGATGGCCAGAAGCGCTCGGCAAACCAGGAGCCCATGTCAGTTGAGCGCAAGCCCAGCTGGCTGAGAGCCAAAATGCCTGGTGGGGAACGTTTTGAAGCTGTGCGAAAAAACGTCACTGAAAACCGGCTTAGCACTGTATGCCAGGAGTCCCACTGCCCCAACATAGGCGAATGCTGGACCGCCGGCACGGCAACTATCATGGTGATGGGGTCTGTGTGCACTCGCGCCTGTCGCTTCTGTGCTGTAGACACCGGCAACCCCAACGGCTGGCTGGACAAAGACGAGCCGGAAAACACTGCCAAGTCTGTTGAGCTCATGGGCCTGCGTTACATTGTACTGACCTCTGTAGACCGAGACGACCTGGATGATGGAGGTGCTGCCCACTACGCTGCCTGTGTTTCGGCCATCAAAAAACGCACACCGGAAGTCGCTGTAGAGGCGTTAACGCCGGACTTCGATGCGGTAATGACTGATGTAGAGAAGGTACTGGACTCCGGCCTTGAGGTGTTTGCGCAGAACGTAGAAACCGTAGAACGGCTGACACGCCGGGTGCGCGACCCTCGTGCAGGCTATGAGAAGACGCTCAGTGTGCTGGCCCATGCCAAGCAATACCGGCCAGACGTGCTCACCAAAACCAGCCTGATGCTCGGCTTGGGCGAGACCCACGAAGAAATCCTGGCCACCATGGACGACCTGCGTGAGATTGGCGTAGATATCCTCACTCTGGGCCAGTACCTGCGCCCAACGCCAAACCATCTGCCCGTAGAGCGCTATGTGACTCCGGAAGAGTTTAATCAGTACCGAGACATAGGCCTGGAGAAAGGGTTTATGGAAGTACCCTCAGGCCCCATGGTGCGCTCCAGCTACCGGGCCGACAGGGTGTTCGACAAAAACAACCTGGGGCTTGCTGTCCCGGAGGTGCCTGCAGCCTCAAATGCACTGCAGATTCCTGTCAAACACGTCGAATAAGGCATTAACCGAAAGAAAGCACTACGCAAGCAATGCACACGGCCTTCTTGCCTTACCTATCGGGAAAGACAAGAAGGCAGCAAGGCTTGTATTACTGACCCTGCTGCATCATCTGGCGCTGCTGCATTTGCTGACGCATTTCCTGCATTTTCTTGTCAAGCTCATCACGCTGCTCTTGAGTGAACACTCTATCCACCTTGGCCTGCATGAGTGCTGAAAGCGTAGCGATCTCACCGGTCACGTCGCCCAAGCTTTCTCCCTGCTCGCGGATAGCAGCTTCATTGTAATCTGCCTTGATCTCAGCCTGCATCTGCTCTTGCAGGGCACGAGCCTCTTCGCGCAAGGAACCGATCTCGCCCTGCATTTTTTCAAGAATGCCACGAATTTCTTTTTGCTGATCCTCGGACAGTCCTACCATCTGGGCCAACTGGTCAACCTGATCCGGCTGCCCACCTGCTTGCTGAGCCAGTACAGGTGCAGAAAGGCTCAATGCCACAAGAGCAGTACCGAACAGTTTTGCGAGCTTCATAAACATCTCCGTTAACAATTTGGTTTGGTTAATCGACTGGTTTCACAGCCTAAAGCATCCCGACCTCGCTTTTCACCCCAACACCCCTTCTTTTTGTACAGGTTGTGAGCCAGGCCCGCTCAAAAGCCGCCACACCAGCGCATTGAAACAAATGTGAAAGTTTGGTCATTCCCCTTCATAATGGCGCCATTCACATACTTACGGAGCGTAACCGATGGCCATTAACTGGTTTCCAGGGCACATGCACAAAGCCCGCAAGGAGATCAAAAAGATCATGCCTCAGATGGACCTCATCATTGAGGTACTGGACGCCCGCATCCCCTTCAGCAGCGAAAACCCTCTGGTGCCCGCCTTGCGCGGCGATACACCGCTGCTAAGAGTCCTTAACAAGCGTGACCTCGCTGACCCGGCAATCACAGCTCAATGGCAAACCTGGCTTGAAAGAGAGCGGGGCGTAAGAACCATCACCCTCACCCACAATCAACGGGGCGAAGCGCTGGACATACTGCGGCTAGCCGGGGAAATGACCCCTAACCACGATCGCCAGATAAGCGCTTTGCGGGTAATGATTCTGGGCATACCCAACGTCGGCAAATCCACACTGATCAACACCCTCGCGGGCCGTCCGGTTGCCAAAACCGGTAATGAGCCAGCGGTTACCAAGGCACAACAAACCATCAAACTGCCGGATAATATCTTGCTCTACGATACTCCGGGGTTTCTGTGGCCAAAACTCTCACCCGAGGAATGCGGATACCGGCTGGCAATCACCGGCGCCATACGCAGCTCCGTTCTGGATTTCGAAGACATTGCGATGTTTGAGGCAGACTACCTGCGGGAAGCCTACCCCGAGCTAGTGAAAGCCCGATACGGTTTTGACGAGTTGCCGGCAGATGGCCTGGCACTCATGGACGGTATTGCAAAAAAGCGGCGCTTCCTCGGCCGTGGCGGAGTCCCGGACCTGAACAAAGTCTCTGAAGTGCTGCTCAATGAATTCCGTGCTGGCACGCTAGGGCGGATCTCTCTGGAGACACCGGAAATGGTGGAACGGGAAATGAAAGAAGCTGCAGTTGCAGAAGCCGAAAAGGAAGCAAAACTTGCGGAGAAGAAAGCCACCGCTAAAGCAACCCGCTCCGGCCGCCGGCATTAAGCTAAATATGCATATCCTTAGATTTGATCATTGGCAAACCAGTGCCGGCGTATTAGAGTGAACGTTTGACTTGCATCAATTTGGACGGTTTACCAAAAATGGCTCAAGCAATTAGATTTCGCCAAGCACCCTCGCCTCTCAAGGCATCCTGCCAAGAGTGCAGCCTGAGCAACCTGTGCCTGCCTCTGGCCATTCAGGACAACGATCTGGACAGCCTGGAGGACATAGTGCAGCAGGGGCGCATGTACAATCGTGGCGAGCATATTTTCGATCAAAGCACGCCTTCTCGCTCCTGCTTCGCAGTAAAAAGTGGCTCAGTCAAAACGTCGATTATTACCGAAGGTGGTGAGGAGCAGGTTACAGGCTTCTTCATGCCGGGAGAGCTTGTAGGCCTGGACAGCATGAGCGGTGAATCCTATGCGTGCACTGCCAAAGCGCTGGAGCGTACCAGCGTGTGCGAGTTTCCGATAGACAAACTCGAGGAGCTCACAGGCAAACTGCCGGATTTACAGCACCACATGTACCGCCTGATGAGCCAGGAGATTCAGAACAGCCATCAACTGGCCATGCTGCTTAGCAAGAACACTGCGGAAGAGCGTATTGCTGCACTGCTTCTTTCGCTGTCCAGCCGCTTCCAGCGCAGGCGCATGTCACCCACCAATTTCAGCCTGCCGATGGCACGAAATGATATCGCCAACTTTCTTGGACTAGCCGTTGAAACAGTCAGCCGCGTATTCACTCGCTTCCAGAACCAGGGCATTATCCGCGCGCGAGGCCGCGAGGTAGAATTACTGGATGTTGAAGCTCTGCAACTGGTCACCCGGGAGTTTTCCCGCCAAAATTGCCAGCAGTAAACGGCTTTTTACCAAAACCGGCTGCCGCTATTTCGTCGGCGTGCCGGCTTCCACCCGCACCCTACCTTCCTTCAACATCGCTAACTCATTAGCCAACCCGGAACGCCAGGGTTGTTGCTTGATTCCAAATGTATTGCGGATTTTGGTACAGATCAGCGTTGTATTAGGCGGCTCAAGAGCACCCCATGGTGGCATCTCATCCACAACGTGAATATCTTCCGGAATACCCGGCAAGCCAGCAATGGCAAGTCCCAGCTCATACAGGCTGATTTCTTCGGCGCCAGCATACTGGTATGTCCCCCACACCTCTGCACCGCAATCTAGTTGCTGGATAACAGCGGTCATTACTCTGGCAAGGTCTTTCAGTGATACGGGCTGCCCAACACAGCGTCCTGGCAATGTCAGAGTCTCATTTGCCGCAGTGCTGGCTTGAACCTTGCGAATAAACCGACCCAGACTCCAGCCGGTGCGCAAAATGATGTGCCGGGGTAAAAGTGTGCGCAAGGCTTGCTCACACTCCCACTGCCAGCTGCCCAACTCATTCACCGGCTGACCAGGATTGGAGGCGATATAGCCACTTTGTTTACGACCATCAAAAACATAACACGATGATAACTGGAACAACGCCATGCCTTTGTCGCGGGCAAACTCCGCAATAGCCACCGGAAGTGAAAATGCTGCTTTATGGGTACCTTCGGGGTCGCACTCTGCAGCTTCCGGATCTGCCAGCCAGAGCGCATTGACAATAAGATCGGTGTCTTCCGGAATCCAGCGTTCCAGAGCACTGAGGTTAGCTCCCGCAGGATCACTGACGAGCAAAGGACTGACATGCAGAGAGGTTTCCCTGAGCCGCTCAAGCAGAACTTTCCCCAAAGGGCCGTAATCGTGAACAACAAGTACATGCACTAGGGTTCAATGCCTCCGGATATTACTGATATGACGGGCCAGATGCCCTTTATAGCCAATGGCTTCATTCTGCCGCTTCGTAGAATGATCGCATCTCACGATGCCGCCAGGCGACTCTGCACAGCACTGTCATCTTTATCAGAAGCATACAACACAGGGACTACCATGCTGAAACACCACAGCCATATTGTTGCCCCCATTCCCGACGAGTTGCGCACGCGCGCCCTCTATACAGTGGAAGAACTTCGCAGCCGGGGCAAAGCCGACAAAGAGGCCGTCGACAAGCTCTACAACTTGATCATAGATATGACCGACGCAGGCCTGGACTTTTTTTTCATCGAGCCTCTGCGGCGACTAAGAGCAAGCAAGATGATGTTAAGCATGGCAAAAGTTGGCATTAGCAGCATGCTTAAGGGCAGCAAGATGGTTGTCCACAAAGTACTTAAAAAACTGGATGACCGCAGCCTGGCCGCCATTCTGGATTTCATTGAAGAAATCATCCATGAGCCGGAAAATACCTGACCAGGTTACCGGGAAATCCTCGGAACCCGGCTGGTGAGGCCCGTCAAGAGCTCATAGGAGATAGTGCCAGCACAACTTGCGACCTCATCGATTCCAACAGTGCGGCCCCAAAGTTCAACAGGATCTCCCACCATGGCCTCTGGCGCATTACTCAGATCCACCGCCAGCATATCCATCGAAACCCGACCAATCAGCCGGATACGACAGCCAGCAATGGCAGCAGGCGTGTCCGTTCCGGCATGGCGGGGATACCCATCTCCGTAGCCAACGGCAACCATACCCATTCGGGTGTCGCGCTCTGCAACCCAGGCAGCGCCATAACCAACGCTTTCACCTGCCTTAACAACCCGGGTAGTGATTAGCGGCGCCTCAAGGGTCATCACTGGTTCAAGACCAAGTTCGGGCCCCGTTTTCCCGACGATCGGTGAGCCACCATAGAGCATGATGCCAGGTCGACTCCAATCAAACAGCGGCTGACCGGGAATGAAATGGGCTGCAGAATTGCCAACACTTTTCATCATTGAGGGCCAAGGTGAAGTTGCCGCTTCAAAGTTCGCTGTCTGGGCTAGTGTCATTGTGCTCCCGGCATCGTCGGCACAGGCAAAATGGCTTACAAAGCCCAGCAACCTGGACGTAGCTCCCATTTTTTCCAGCTTGGCCATAACGGCAGGCAGATCCTCTGCACGAAAGCCCAAACGGTTCATACCGGTATTTACTTTCAGCCAGAAGGCAGGCACAGCACCACCCTGCTCCATCCACGCAAGCTGGTGTTCACCATGCAGTACCGGCTCGAAGTTATTTTGTACGCAGTCCGCCAGGTCACCTGCCGCATGTACGCCCTGGAGTAACACTACAGGTTGAGCCTGGCCTGCTGCCCGAATAGCCCAAGCTTCTTCAATACAAGCGACCGCGTACTTGGGCACAATATTCGCCAGTGCAGATGCGATCCTGACGATGCCATGACCATACCCATCAGCCTTCACAACAGCCATAACTTCGGCACCGCCCGCAAGCTCGCAAGCTTTGCGGTAGTTGGCACGCAAGGCATCAAGATCAATGCGAGCGACGGTACTCCGTGGCATCAGTATTCTCCTCCATAGTCCCCGTAGTCACCGCTAGCGAGGTCTTCAAATTTTGTGTATTTACCGATAAACGCAAGGCGTATGGTGCCAATAGGGCCATTACGCTGCTTGCCGATGATAATTTCGGCCACGCCCTTGTCTGGCGTATCTTCGTTGTACACCTCATCACGATAAACAAACATGATGACGTCTGCGTCCTGCTCAATCGCACCCGACTCACGCAAGTCAGAGTTAATCGGGCGTTTGTTGGGGCGCTGCTCAAGACTTCGGTTAAGCTGCGAAAGTGCGACCACCGGGCAACTAAGCTCTTTCGCTATGCCTTTCAGAGACCGGGAAATCTCGGAGATCTCCGCAGTCCGGCCTTCGGTGTTCCCTGGCACCCTCATCAACTGCAGATAATCCACCATAATCAGGCCGATTTTGCCTCCGTTCTCACGGGCAATACGGCGTGCGCGAGAGCGTAGCTCAGTAGGGCTAAGACCCGGCGTATCATCAATATACAAAGGTTTGTCTTTAAGCAGACTGACAGCAGAGGTAAGCCTTGGCCAATCATCTTCTTCCAGCTTTCCGCCGCGAACCTTGCTCTGGTCAATGCGGCCGAGAGAGGAAAGCATACGCATGGCCAGAGCATCTGCTGGCATCTCCATACTGAATACGAGAACCGGAGTACCGGTACTGATCAGCGCATTCTCGACGATGTTCATGGCGAAGGTGGTTTTACCCATAGAGGGTCGCCCCGCCACAATAATAAGATCGGCCGGCTGCATACCGGAGGTTTGCTCATCCAGATCCCGGAATCCGGTAGTAAGCCCTGTGGTTTGCTCACCGGATTCGAACAATTCTTCAATACGGCTCAGGGTTTTGGTCAGAATCGGGTTGATGGATTGGGGGCCCGAACCTTCCTTGACTCTGGACTCGGCAATCTGGAATACATTGCGCTCTGCCTCATCCAGAATCTCGCTGCTGTTGCGCCCTTGAGGGTTAAACGCTGAGTCTGAAATTGTGCCTGAAACTTCCACGAGCTGCCGAAGGATAGAGCGCTCCCGGACGATCTCTGCATAGGCTCGAATGTTGGCAGCACCCGGTGTTTTCTCTGCCAGCTCCGCGAGATAGGACAAGCCACCGGCATCTTCGATATCGCCAGCACGCTCCAGGAACTCAGCCAGAGTGACAACATCCAGCGGCTCGTTTTCGCTAGCCAGCCGCTCCACCGCGCCAAAGATAAGCCGATGGTCCTGACGATAAAAATCGGCAGCGGAGATTATCTCGGTAATTTCATCAAATCGCCGGTTATCCAGCATCAGACCACCCAGCACGGCCTGCTCCGCTTCAGCGGAATGAGGAGGCACCTTGATGCGGCTGGTTTCCGGATCGGTGATTGCAGGTTTCAGATTAGGCTTGGCCATGAACACATCTTCAGTTGAACATCACAGCCACGACAGTGTTTGTGGAAGGTCGCAGCAATGGAGGGGGTTACCGGAGTTAACAGCATACCAGAAAGCAACAGGCCCGAAAGCCGTATTAAACGGTTCGGGCCTGTTGGGTTGACCGCCTGCAAACTCCGAAAAGCTTACACCCGGCCACCAGCGTATTACAGAGACCGGGGCAAGCCCGGCACTGCTTCCGAAGAAGACAGATTACTCAGCAACAACCGCCAGCTTAACAGTTACTTCAACATCAGAGTGCAGGTGAAGCTCGATTTCGTATTCGCCAGTTGACCGCAGCGGGCCTTCTGGCAAGCGAACTTCGCTCTTCTCTACTTCGGTACCTGCGGCAGTGATTACGTCAGCAATATCACGCACACCGATGGAGCCGAACAGCTTGCCTTCATCGCCTGCTTTGGAGGTTACTGTGAAGGATGCACCTTCCAGAGCCTCAGCGCGGGTCTGAGCTGCTGCCAGCTTCTCGGCTGCTGCTTTCTCAAGCTCGGCACGACGCTCTTCGAACGCCTTCACGTTTGCTTCAGTGGCAGGCGCAGCCTTGCCGTAAGGAAGCAGGTAATTACGGCCGTAACCGGACTTAACTTTTACCTTGTCGCCCAGGGTGCCAAGGTTTGCAACTTTCTCGAGCAGAATAACTTCCATCTCGTTAACCTCTTCGTGCTTTATTCAGCCGGCCCGGCAGGCTTTATTCGCCTCCGGATATCCAGCCAGCTATCCACAAAAGCCAGAACCACTAACAGAATCATCAGGCTTGGGCCCAGAAGCACCAGTGCAACGTAAAACATTGCAAGCCACTGGCCACTCAGATTTTTACGACCAACAATGCCATGAATCAGTGCCAGGCCCGCCAAAAACATCGGCGTTCCGGCTATCCAGACCAGCAACATAGCATTCAACCCGAGAAACGGGCCAACAACCATGGTGGCGATAAGAACCACAGCAACGGCGGGTGACAGCTTGAGATCATGAAATTCCTTGCGGAAACCGCCAGGATTATATAACCCCGACTGCCACGACCTTGCCAGCATTGTCATGCCCACGCCGACTGCCAGATAACTACCGGCCATGCTGGCGTTCATGGTGTCCCGAATAACCGTCTCAAGATCACTCCCAAGAGCACGGGCCACCTCAGCATTGTACTGCTCGTAAAAACTGACCCCGGTGCGAACGAGCTCGTCCATCAAACCGGGATACACCATGGGCAAGACAAGCCCCATGACGATCGCCAGAAAACTCCCTCCGAGAAGGGCTCTTTCCCAGGACAGGGTTGTTCTCAGCATGGATGCCATAAGCATCACCTGCAGTAGCACCGCCAGAGCTGTAGGATCGCCCCCGAACACACTCCAACCAAGAGCTGGAAGTAATGCCCAAAGGCCAATATTAAGCCCCTGACTGATGCCAAGCCTGAGAATAACCAGGCCAACAACCGCTGCGCCAATCCAGAACAACAAAGGTATTGCAGTAGTGACTGCTGCTACCCCGCTGGCCTGCAGGGGACCGCGCATTACAAATTGTGCCAGTGCACGCATGGTCCCAAGTCCTGTCTATCTGTTCTTAGTTATCGTGGCTATCCGAGTACGGCAGCAGTGCCAGGTAGCGGGCGCGCTTGATAGCGGTAGCCAGCTGACGCTGATAACGTGCTTTTGTGCCAGTAATACGGCTAGGCACGATTTTGCCGGTTTCAGTAATGTAGCCTTTCAGGGTGTCCAGATCCTTGTAATCGATCTCTTTAACACCTTCTGCCGTGAAGCGGCAGAATTTACGACGTCTGAAAAAACGAGCCATAACGTAACTCCTCAACTCCGGTTAATTACTCTTCTTCGTCCTGGGAATCCGCTGTCTGAGAATCGTCCTGGCTTTCGCCGTGACGGTCATCAGAAGATTCAGCTGAACGGCGCGGACGATCTTCTCCGCCGGAACGACGGTCCTCGCGGGACTCAGCGGCTTTCATCGGAGACATATCGGTAACAGCTTCATCGCGACGCAGAATCAGGTCACGGATGATGGCATCGTTGAACCGGAAGTTGTGAGTCAGCTCGTCCATTGCTGCCTGTGAACATTCAACGTTCATCAGCACATAGTGAGCCTTGTGAATCTTGTTGATCGGGTATGCCATGTGACGACGGCCCCAATCTTCCAAACGATCTACCTTGCCGCCATCTTCAGTGATGAGGCTGGTATAACGCTCGATCATCGCGGGCACCTGCTCGCTCTGATCCGGGTGTACCATAAATACGATTTCGTAGTGACGCATGAGTTCTCCCTACGGTTTAAACAGCTTTCGCTAATTCCCGGACTGACCAGGAAGCATGAAAGCAAGGAGGTGGCAGCCTGTGCCGCCGGTTTTTTTTGCTCTATCAATAAGGCTTTAACAAAAAAGACTTGATCAAAAGCGAAGCCTTGCAAGCCTGATTAAAGGCAATACAAAACCTTCCCCCGGAAAAGGGGTCACGTATTCTAGGCGTACGCAGCCTTCTGTGCAAGAGTTAACCAAGGCGCTGGCGCAAAGCCTCATACAGACAAACACCAGTAGCAACGGAAACGTTAAGACTATCCACATGACCAAGCATGGGGATATTGACCAGTTGGTCGCAGTGCTCACGGGTGAGCCGGCGCATACCTTTGCCCTCTGCCCCCATCACCAGCGCCACCGGCCCCTTGAAGTCTGCCTGATACAGCGTGGCTTCAGCTTCGCCTGCGGTACCAATCAACCAAACCCCTTGATCCTGCAGCGTGCGCAGAAAACGCGCCAGATTAGTCACGCGTACAAAAGGTACTGTTTCCGCCGCACCACAAGCAACTTTTCGGGCGACAGCAGTCAACGAAGCGGACTTATCTTTGGGTACAATTACGGCCTGCACGCCCACTGCATCACAGGTGCGCATGCATGCACCCAGATTATGGGGGTCGGTTACGCCGTCCAAAACCAGTAAAAACGGGGGCTTGTCGCTGGCTGCAAGCTGAGCCAGAAGATCACCCTCTGTCCATTCGCGACTTTCACTGACTGCGGCAACAACACCCTGATGAACGCCACCTACCCGCTCATCCAGCTCCCGACGATGTACAACGCCCCACTTCACCCCAAGCTCATCCAGAGTGTCAGTGATACTTTTTACGCGCTTATCCTGACGACCGGTCTGAATCCAGACCTGCTGCAACCTTCCTGGCTCACGCTTGAGAACTGCTTCAACCGCGTGCCAGCCAAATACAAATTCCTGGGACACTGATTCGAATTCCTGTTATTTGCCTGTCTTGCGGGGCTTGCGTGGTTTACTCACCCCATCTGGCTTCGCTGCACCTTTCCTGGGCTTTTTGCCCGCATCACGAGCAGCCTCTGCAACCAACTGCGCTTTCGCACTCGCAGGCTTGCTACTGCGCCCAGATTTACCGGATTTTGCACCAGTAGACGCTCCGCCACGACCACGACCACGACCCTTATCGGCCCGCTTGCCATCTTTACCGCGTGTCTCGCGCTTGGACACCCCCAAGGCATCGCGATCTGCTTGCCGACGCTTGGGCTCGCTGACCAATTCCAGGTCGATCTTGCGATCTTCCATGCCAACCCGCATAACACGAACGCGCAGCTCATCTCCCAAGCGGAAGCTGATAGCCGTGCGCTCACCAATCAGACGGTGCTTGGCAGCGTCGTGTTGGAAATAGTCACCATTAAGGGTAGAAACATGCACAAGGCCTTCAATGTATACACCTGAAAGCTCAACAAAGAACCCAAAGGGCACCACCGCAGCAATCACCCCATCAAATTCCTCGCCCACGTGATCGCTCAGGAATTCGCACTTGAGCCACGCCATCACATCGCGAGTCGCATCATCAGCGCGCCGCTCTGTCATCGACACATGCTCGCCCAACTGCTCCATTTTGGCGTAATCGTAGGGGTACTCTACCAACGCTGCGTCGTGCACAGCCGGCGATACCACATCCTTCGTCACCTCAGGATTGTGAATCCGGGACTTGATAGCCCTGTGCACAATCAAATCAGGGTAGCGGCGAATCGGCGAGGTAAAGTGAGCGTAGCTTGGAAAACCCAAACCAAAGTGGCCGCTTTCTTCCGGACTGTACACAGCCTGGCTCAGCGACCGCAACATAACGGTCTGGATGACGTTGGCATCCGGCCGATCCACGATCTGGGCCAGCAGCGCCTGGTAGTCAGCCGAACTCGGCTTGTCACCACCACCCAACTGCAGACCCAGCTCACCCAGGAACAAGCGTACCGAATTGAGGCGCTCCTCGGAGGGCCCGTCGTGTACCCGGTAAAGAGCTGGCATCTTGTGCTTCTTAAGGAAGCGTGCAGCCGCCACGTTAGCGCACAGCATGCTTTCTTCTACAATTTTGTGGGCGTCATTACGATGCACCGGCACAATTTCTTCGATTTTTCGATTAGCATCAAAAACAATGCGGGTTTCGGTAGTTTCGAAGTCTATGGCCCCACGCTCTGTTCGTGCTTTGCGCAGCAACTTGTAGAGATCGTACAGATTATGCAGGTGCGGCAGCACATCCGCGTACTGGGCCGACAAGCGATAACCCGGCTCTGTATCTGGCCGCTCCAGCATGTCACTGACCTTGTTATAGGTCAGCCGTGCATGGCTGCGCATAACCGCCTGATAAAAGGTGTACCCACTGATATTACCTGCGGCGCTGATGGTCATATCCGCCACCATGCAGAGCCGATCCACATCCGGATTCAGGGAGCACAAGCCATTGGACAGCTTCTCTGGAAGCATGGGCACCACATGATCCGGGAAGTACACAGAGTTGCCCCGGCGCAGCGCCTCCTCATCAAGCGGCGAGCCTGTGCGCACATAGTGAGACACATCAGCTATCGCTACTACGAGGCGATACCCCCCCTTGCCTCGGGGCTCACAGTAAATCGCATCATCGAAGTCCCGGGCGGTCTCATCATCAATGGTCACCAGACGCATATTGCGGATATCGACCCGATTCTTCTTATCCTTCTCTTCAACTTCAGCGGCAATAGCGGCGGCCTGAGCACCTACTTCGGTAGGCCAGTTATGGGGAATATCGTATGAGCGGATAGCCACGTCGATTTCCATCCCAGGCGCCATATGCTCACCCAAAACCTCGACAATCTTGCCGGTAGGCTGGGTACGCACAGTAGGTTGGCGCAAGATATCCACAACCACATACTGACCATGGACCGCATCACCCACATGCTCTTTGGGCACCAACACTTCGTGATTGATGCGGGCGTTTTCTGGCACCACATAGGTAATGCCGCTTTCATTAAAGAAGCGCCCTACCGTTTGCTGCGTGCGATGTTCTATCACATCAACAATAACGCCTTCACGCCGGCCACGGTCGTCGACCCTGTCTACCCGGGCTGCTACCCGGTCGCCGTGAAACACCTGGCGCATTTGCCGAGCGGTGAGAAAAAGATCAGATCCGCCATCGTCCGGCACAAGAAAACCGAAGCCATCTTTGTGGCCAATAACCCGACCACTAACCAAATCGGCCTCTTCAATCGGCAGGTATGCATCACGCCGGTTACAGATAAGCTGTCCATCACGGCACATGGCAATCAAGCGACGCCGGAGCGCTTCGATGCCTTCCGGGTCTGTCTGCCCAAGCTCGGAACACAATGTTTCGTGTGTTGCCGGCGCCCCCCGCTCTTTCAAGTGCGCAATTATGAATTCCCGGCTTTGGATCGGGTTATCATATTTTTGAGCCTCACGACTGGCGTGGGGGTCTTTGTGTTTTTTATTCCTGGAAACCATTAAAATCCTTGCTCAATGCGGCGCCACAGCGGCACCCTTCATATACATTAACAACACAGTATACGTCGGCAGGCAGTAACTGCCTAACAACCCACCTTTAATACGCACAATTACTTGCCAAGTATTTACAAAAAAAATGTTTGACAGCTTAGGCGGGAATTACTAAAGTACGCGCCATCAGATGAGACAGCTTGTTCCATCTTAGGCAGAAACGCCCAGTTTTCAACAAACTAACGGCAAAGCTGCAAATCACCTGCCGAGGTGGTGAAATTGGTAGACACGCTAGCTTCAGGTGCTAGTGGGGGCAACCCCGTGGAGGTTCAAGTCCTCTCCTCGGCACCATTTCTTTCCCCAAGAAATGGCTGAAGACACTAACATTTTTTCAAAACACTGCACTTAGCTCGAATTTTCTATGCTTGGCATTCTTCTGTGCCCTGCTTTACTCTCGCACTGTATTCAATTAAAGACGCGCACCTTTGTTGCGAAACTCTGATGCGCTCTTGATTTGCCAGTTACCTCCCTCTATTTTCAGGGACTTCATCCTGGTTCAGCAACTCGACAAGATACTCGGAGAGGTTTTTGTAGCGGTACTCAATCCGGGCGTAAACTCCCGACGGTTCGTCTTCGAACTTGCGGCCACAGGCACGGTTGGCACTGTAACTCTTGAGATAGGCTTTTTGGATGAGATTGGGCGTACCGCCAAGAGGTGTCTCGCTGGTTCTTGACGGGTAATACAACACCCACTCAAATCCATTCTCCGCATCAACAGCGCTGAGCCCTGACATCTCTGGCGCCAGGAAGCCATATCGCAGCGGTCGTTTGAGACCATCCCGGGTATCAAACTCCAGGGCAAGCCCTGAAAAGGCCGCAGGTTGAGGCTCATAGCCCGCAAACTCATACCCATAAACCCCCGTGACCACTTGCGCTGCATTCTGATCAGAGTCAGCCACTATGCCCTTGCAGTCAACGAACTGGCTCCCGTAGATCAAAGACTCAAGCTCAACTCCGCCTTCCAGAAGCTGATACCCCGGAAAGCCTTCGGGAGCATCAGGAGCAGAAGCCGGTTTCGGCACCAGAGTTCGGGTAATCGTGCCGTCTTGATGGGGGATTTGCGCGACCAACTCCGCCAGCTTTCCACCGTTAAGACTCCAGCTATAAGCTATCTCGGGCTCCCCCCCTATCTCAGTTGAGCCTGGCTGAATATTCTCGAGCTGGTGACAGGCAGTGCCGGTTTCGAACCTTGCCGTGCGTGCAACCCAGTCAAATACCAGTCGCTCATCAACACCGGAATTATCGTAGGCAGTTTTACTCTGAGGCGACAGTGATGCTGAAGGCAGCCATTGGGTACTGAGCTTGGCCATATACCCATTCACACTGATCAGCCTTGCAATCTCTTTCATCGATGGAGCGAGACAGCCTTCAGAGGTTATCGATTGCAGGCGACCATCTTCGCTGTAATCAAACATCAGCTCCGCGGACACCTGTAAGTCTGAACGGTTAGCCGGCAAAGTGCCTGAACGTTCGGAGTATGCATAAACACGCTGACTGGTCAGCAGCACAGGATCACTCAATTCCACCGGAACCAAGGGCAAATCAAGTTCGTCAACATCCACGTTTGCGTAGTTGCCTTGAGCGGCCGAATCTACAACTGCAACAACATCATCGGCATTCTGCAACAGGGAAACCCCAAGAAGAAAAGCCCCCTGCGGGCTGAGGAATCGCTCTGTGCCATCGCTCTCTGGCTCAGCCAGTTTATCGTTATACGCTTTCGGAAACTGACTGGCTGAGAAGCGCGCCATGGCTCGCGCATAAGCATGGGCGCGGTCATCTTCAGCGAGAACATAATCCCTCAACAAATTAATGCCAGCAAAACCGGATAAAGACGAACTCCCGGAATCCGCCACCGGCCCCAGTGTCGTGAGTCTGCGATAACGAGCCAGCGTTGTCAGAGGGGTAATATTACGAACGCCTGGCGCGGCAGAAAGCATAAACGCGCTGGGAATCGCCACGTCTCCAGAGCGGGTTTGTTCCACGGTTTTGCCAGGCAGCGCCAGCGCATACAAAGGAAACTTAGCTGGATTGATATTGGGCCCAACCTTTGGGTCCAACTGGAGCTCCGAGATTTCCAAAGAGAACTGACCATCTTCACCGCTCATGGCAGTAGGCTCTCCGGAAGGCAGAACAACCTTGCGACCGGATGCCAGCTCATACTCCATTGGCCCAGACGTGTACTGGCTGTCGCCATCCATATCCAACCAAACCCGGGCATTTTTGAGATAGCCGTCTATCACCCTTCCTGTATAGGGTGCCGGGTCGCTGTATTGCACCCCGTCGAACTCACGGCCATCTACAGGCAGCTCATCGGATTCCTTGCCGCAGCCGGCAATGGCGAGAAAAAGTACAGAAACAGGCAGGAAAATAAGGGGCTTCATCACGGCAACCATTTATCCTTGTTAGAGGTTGTGCCGTTACTTTAGGGGATGTGGAAGCCGGAGACCTTGATAGGTTTGGCAATCTGTAAAGTTTAGTAACAAGAAAGCCTCGAGAACTGGCCCGAGGCTTTCCTTTAACCTGGCTTAAAACGCGCGGGCAACAATCTCTTTCATGATTTCGTTGGTTCCACCGTAAATGCGCTGAACTCGCGCATCAGCCCAGGCACGGGCAATCGGGTATTCCCACATGTAGCCGTAGCCACCGTGCAACTGCACACATTCATCCAGTACTTTGCACTGCAAGTCTGTGGTGTACTGCTTCAGCATGGCTGCAGTAGGTATATCCAGCTTCTTCTCCAGGTGGAGTTCCAGGCAGCGGTCGGTGAACACCCTTGCCGCAGTAATCTCTGCTTTCATTTCTGCCATTTTGAAACGGGTATTCTGGAACTTGATCACTGGCTTACCAAAAGCTTTACGCTCTTGCACGTAATCAAGCGTCCACTGCCAAGCTGCTTCTGCAGAAGCAATAGCAGTCAGGCCAATTTGCAAGCGTTCAGCAGGGAGTTCTTGCATCAACTGGAAGAAGCCCTGCCCTTCGCGCGCACCCAGCAGGTGAGTTTCAGGGATCTTTACATCCTGGAAAAACAACTCGGACGTATCCTGAGCCTTCATTCCCACTTTGTTCAGGTTCTGGCCTTTCTGGAAACCTTCCCAGGCAGATTCCACCAGGAACAGGCTGATGCCTTTCGCACCTTCTTTTGGGTCGGTTTTGGCGACAACAATCACCAGATCGGCCATTTGCCCGTTGGTAATAAAGGTCTTGGAACCATTCAGAACATAGTGATCGCCGTCCTTGATGGCTGTGGTTTTCACACCCTGCAGGTCGGAACCGGCACCCGGCTCGGTCATGGCGATAGCCGTAATCATTTCACCGGACGCCATTTTCGGCAGATATTGCTTTTTCTGTTCTTCGGAGCCGTGGTTCAGTATGTAGGGGGCAACAATATCGGAGTGCAGCGTCCAGCCAATACCTGAGAGCCCGGCACGGGAGACCTCTTCCATAATAACCGCGCTGTATCGGAAGTCAGCGCCAACACCGCCGTACTCTTCAGGCATGGTGGGGCACAAAAAACCCAGCTCGCCAGCTTTTTGCCATAGCTCGCGGCTGACCTGCCCATCTTTTTCCCACTGTTCGTGGTAGGGCGCGGCTTCTTGTTCAAGAAATTTCCGGACGGAATCCCGAAAGCCGTCAAGGTCTGCATCGAAGAGCGTACGTGGAATCATGGTAAACCTCAGTCAGTGAACAGTGTTGTAACTAGCGTTCACCAAGTCTCTTCTTGCAGGCAGGTTTGCTCAATGGTTAAAACCATCAATCCTGCTGGCCAAAACCATCGTTGCGACTCATTTTGGCGTTCACTCGAGCCTCACCCCAACGGGGCATCAGGTCTTGGGGCAAGCCCAGATGATCCAGAATTCGAGCCACGATAAAGTCCACGAGATCCTCTATCAATTCCGGGCGGTGGTAGAACCCGGGACTGGCCGGCATGATCACCGCTCCCATTTGGGTCAGCTTCAGCATGTTTTCCAGATGCACTTGCGAGTATGGCGATTCACGGGTCACCAGAATCAGTTGGCGTCGTTCTTTAAGCGCCACATCGCCCGCGCGCTCAATCAGATTGTTACTGGCACCGGTGGCAAGTGCAGAGAGGGTTCCTGTACTGCATGGGCACACCACCAAAGGGGCTTTATCGCCAGACCCGGAGGCAGGAGGTGAAAACCAGTCTTCACGCCCAAACACCACTACTTGGCCCGGCTGGGCTGATGCGTATTCCGTCAGCGCCTTTTGCATAGCTGACGGGCTTCCCGGCAGCTTCAAGTCGGTTTCAGTCGCAATAACAATTTGTGCCGCCTTGCTGACCATTACATGAACCCGGCAACCCGCTGCCACCAGGCATTGCAGCAAGCGCAGGCCATATTGGGCACCGGATGCTCCGGTGAACGCCAGGTTTATGGTCGGGGCTTTCGACACGCTCTCAGGCATGGGTTGGGTCAACGATATAACTCCTTCTGTGCCGGGTCAGCCATGAATACGTTCAAGCTCGGCTATGAGCTTACCGTGAATGCCACCAAAGCCACCGTTACTCATAATGACAATGTGGCAGGGGCTCGGCAGATCTGCCATTACACGCTCAATCAGCCCTTCTACTGTGGACTCTACAAGGTGTTTACTTGATTCCGGATTACCGGACTGCCAAACGGAGACCAGTTCCGGCAGCCAGTCCATATTGTTCAGGTTGGCCCAATACACTTTATCTGCCAACGCAGCACTCGGCAGCAGCGTATGCTGGTGCACGCCCTGCTTCATAGTGTTGGAGCGGGGCTCAATGAGGGCAATAACCGGCTCCTCGCCCACCTGATTGCGCAATCCGTCCAGGGTGGTCTCTATGGCCGTTGGGTGGTGGGCAAAATCATCGTAAACCTTCACTCCGCCAACATCCGCCAGCAACTCCATACGACGCTTTACGCCAGAGAATCGACAGAGCGCAGCCACGGCGTGATCGGGCGTTACCCCCACATGCTTCGCAGCAGCAATGGCTGCAAGAGCATTGCGAACGTTATGCATACCCGTTTGGCTCCACTTCACCACCGCAACGGGCTGCTCATGGTGAACCACCATAAATCGGCTGCCATCCTCGGATAACAGCTCGGCACGCCAATCAACCGATGCAGCGGTTTCGCTCCCGATAGCCATATCCTGAACCGGGCTCCAGCACCCCATATCGAGAGCTTTATCCAGATGTTCATCCAAGCTTGGGCGAATAATCATGCCTTGAGACGGAACCGTGCGAACCAGATGATGAAACTGTCGCTCGATGGCCTCTACGTTTTCGAAGATATCGGCGTGATCAAACTCAAGGTTATTCAGTATCAGGGTATGGGGGCGGTAATGGACAAACTTGGAGCGCTTGTCGAAAAAGGCGCTGTCGTACTCATCGGCTTCAATTACAAAAAAGTCGCTATCGCCGAGACTCGCTGAAACCGGAAAATCTTTCGGCACGCCACCCACAAGATACCCGGGCGCAAACCCAGCCTGATCAAGAATCCAGAGGAGCATGGCTGTGGTGGTGGTTTTGCCGTGAGTACCGGCAACCGCCAACACCCAGCGATGCCGCAGAACTTCTCTCGCCAGCCACTCCGGGCCCGACTTATAGTCGATATTACGGTTAAGTACCGCTTCTACCTCCGGGTTGCCTCGGGACATGGCGTTTCCAATCAGCACAAGGTCTGGCTTGGGCTCAAGGTGCTCCGGGCTGTAGCCTTCCATCAGGCTGATGCCCTGGGCCTCTAACTGGGTGCTCATGGGCGGATAAACGCCCTGATCGGAACCGGTCACTGTGTGGCCCAGCTCTCTTGCCAATACCGCAAGGCTGCCCATGAATGTGCCACAAATCCCCAGTATATGAATATGCATTCGCCGTCAGTCCTCTGCGTTGAAACCCGACAAGCCTCCCGTATCCTTTCGGTGCCGTCAAGCGCATTGCTATCCGCACTTCCTGCCATGAAAATTGCGCGCATTTGACGTATCATCTGCACCATTGTCGAATCAACAGGAGACTCCACCCCGAGATGGCCATCAAGAACGCATTTTACGCTCAGTCTGGCGGTGTTACCGCTGTAATCAACGCGAGTGCCTGCGGGGTCATCCAGACCGCCCGTAAGCATTCAGACAAAATCGGCAAAGTGTTTGCTGGTCGCAACGGCATTCTGGGCGCGCTGTACGAAGAGCTGATCGATACCAGCCTCGAAAGTGATGAAGCCATTCAGGAGTTGATTCACACCCCGGGCGGCGCATTCGGATCTTGCCGCCACAAGCTGAAGAATATCTCGGAAAACCGTCGTGAATACGAGCGCCTTATCGAAGTTTTCCGCGCACACAACATCGGCTACTTCTTCTACAACGGTGGCGGCGATTCCCAGGACACCGCCTACAAAGTCTCACAAATTGGCGAGAAGCTAGGCTACCCCATTACCTGCATCGGCGTTCCCAAAACAGTCGATAACGACCTGCCGTTTACCGACTGCTGCCCTGGCTTTGGCTCTGTAGCCAAGTACATCGCCACATCCACCCTGGAAGCCAGTCTGGACATCAAGTCCATGTGCGAAACCTCCACCAAGGTGTTCATCCTTGAAGTCATGGGCCGTCACGCAGGCTGGATCGCAGCCGCTGGTGGTCTGGCTGGTCAGGGCGAAGGCGAGCCGCCCCACATTATCCTGTTCCCTGAAATTCCGTTTAACCGCGAAGCATTTCTGGAGCGGGTCGATTTCTGTGTTAAGGAATATGGTTACTGCGTGGTGGTTGCTTCAGAAGGTGCCCAGTACGAAGACGGCCGTTTCCTTGCAGATGCCGGCGCCAAAGATGCATTTGGTCACACTCAGCTTGGTGGCGTAGCGCCGGCACTGGCCAATATGGTCAGGCAGGCTCTGGGGCACAAGTACCACTGGGCGGTTGCGGATTATCTCCAGCGCAGCGCTCGGCACATTGCCTCTGCAACCGACGTTGAGCAAGCTTACGCCGTTGGCAAAGCGGCTGTAGAAATGGCTCTGGCAGGCAAACAGGCAGTTATGCCTACGATTGTTCGTGAGAAATCCAAACCTTACGTCTGGTCGATTGGTGAAGCCCCGCTTAGCGAAGTTGCTAACCAGGAAAAGAAGATGCCCATCCATTACATTACGGATGATGGATTTGGTATTACCCAGGACTGCCGCGACTACCTGCTACCTCTGATCGCAGGCGAGAACTTCCCTCCGTTTGACAACGGCCTGCCGCGGGTGGCGAAACTCAAAAACACCCTTGCAGAAAAGAAGCTGAAAACTGATTTCAAGCTCTGATTGATTAAAGCAACTACAGTGCTGATCGGGACCCTGTTAGCCGGGGCCTGATCAGCAATTCTGCGCCTCACTGGCTCTTTCGGGCCTCATGCCTTTACAGTAACTTCAACACACCTGCTCTAGTGCGCGGCCAACCGGTTCCGGATGATTCGAACCGTATCGATGTCTGCCGCGATATATGCCTGCTGAACAAAAAGATCATAAGGCAGTTCATCCCCGATCTCGTCAAGATATCGAGCACAATAGCTGAAACGTACGAACAAAGACTGCGGCTCTGGCTCTTCTATTGTCATTGTGAGACTTCCACCGGCAACCGTGGCCGTTGGTATAATTTCATAATGTACAAACTGGCCTTCATTAAAGGTAACCAGATCATCAACAACCAGGCCGGGCAGCTCAAGGCTCCGTTTCAGGCGTTTATCGGTTTGCCAATCGAGCTCGAACTCCCCAAGGCCAATCACAAAATGTTGGGGCGCCTCTGCACGCATGACCAAGCCTTCCCACAACTGCTTCCGGGTCAGGTTGGGGATGGACGAATCCTTCAGGTCATTAACTTGAACCACATGCTCAAATTCCATACTGCGCTCCTTACCTGCCAGATAGATTCTACAAACGACTAAGCCTCCAGTTGCCGCACGTAGCTTGCAAAATCATCGTACCCGCCTATGTATCTGTCCCCCACCAAAATCTGCGGCACGGTGTGTACAGCTCGCCCAATTTTGTCGGCAATGTCTTCTTTGGTCATGCCATGCTCGATCATATCCACCCAGGTGTAAGGCATATTGCGAGACTCACACAAACTCCTTGCACGCACGCAAAACCCGCAACTTGAACGGCCGTAAATCGTTACCTGTTCCATAAAAGCCTCCAAAATAGATACCCCGGAAGGATTCCCGGGCGGTTATAAGGGGTGTAAATAAACTTGAATTCATGATGACATGATTGAGGAAATTTAAAAAATTGAAGCTCTAAATAGCCGCTATAGTAACGCTTCATACTTAGTGCCGCCTCGTGGGGCAAAAGACCCAAACACCCATCACCGTAAGGACAACTCTGTGGTTTACCTGACGTTATTTCTGACCTCGTTTGCAGCGGCTACTCTGTTGCCTGCCTACTCGGAGATACTGACTGGCACCCTGGTTGTTCAGGGCTATCCCATGTGGTGGCTGTGGTTCTGGGCCACGCTGGGCAATACGTTGGGGTCTGTGGTGAACGGCATCATCGGCAGGCAGGTAGACCGCTTCAAGCACAAGCGCTGGTTCCCCTTGAGTGAAACGCAACTGCACAAAGCAAGAAACAGTTTTAACCGCTACGGCCAGTGGTCTTTGCTACTGGGCTGGCTACCTCTGGGCGGCGACGCGCTGACGCTTGTTGGCGGCATCATGCGCGTGCCCTGGCTCAACTTCATTGTGCTTGTGGGTATAGGCAAAGGCGTGCGTTACGCCTTTGTGATCTGGCTGGTTGCAGAAGCATCAGGCATATCATCACCTTCGCCATAAAGGTATTTGCGTAACAAGGGCTCGCCGTTGAACTCCGAGTGCAGCACAGCAATAAAGGTATACACCCCAATGAGCTTTCGGTTGAGGAATACAAACTCTCTGGGTGGCACGCGGAAATAACGGCTTATGGCTGAACGTGCAGCCTGTCGCGCAACTCTTGACGGCAAGTCGCTTTGCTTCCAACGATACTGGCCCTTCTCGTTAACCGCGTAGTCAGGCCAGCTTGCATGGTCGCTGGACAAGGGCTCCAGAACCGACATGCACACCTCGCCAAACTTCTCCAACACATCCTTCGGCCAGTCAGTGTTCATGAAACGCAGTTTTACGCCCCCATCGATCACTGCATCCAGATCGTTCTCATAAGATGCACGGATCATCTGGATAACCGGGTCAAGAAACTCGCTTGAGTAAGACTGCACAGCACCAAAGTCCAACAGCACTATGCGATCATGCTCCACACCATTGCCATCTTCTCCGGCAATGCGAATACGGTAGTTTCCGAAATTGGGGTCGGTCTGGATCTCACCCCACACGAACAGCTCCCGAAAGAAGAGCTCAAGCGCGGCTTCTCCGAGCGCACTGCGGCGCTCCAGTGACAACTCCCGAACAACGCCAGCACTTACGGAATGCCCATGCTCATAGGTTGAGGCAATAACCTGCGCACCTGAATACTCCGGCAACACCCGGGGAACCACAAACCGGGGGTCATTCTTGAGCATCTGGCGAAATTTCTCTGTGGTGCGAGCCTCAAGATGATAATCAACTTCCCGGTGCATCATCTGTCGCACCTCTTCCAGCCAGTCCTCAAACTCTGGCCCGAAGCTCACCAACCTAGCCACTCTGAGTAACTGAGCCACCGCATTCAGATCGCTATCAACCGCATCGGCGACACCCGGATACTGGACTTTGAGCACCAGCTCCAGGCCATCACTTCGCCGCAATGCCCGGTGCACCTGCCCCAGAGATGCGGCCCCAATAGGCTCGGGGTCTATCTCAAGCTCAGCAAACTTATCACTGCCCAGCTCGGCTTTGAGAACCCGCTCGATGGCAGACCACTCCAGCGAGGTAGTCTGATCTTCCAGGGTGTGTAGGGCTTCAGTGACCTCTTCAGGCAGAAAATGCTCACCATAAAGCGCCATCACCTGACCGATTTTAACCACACTGCCTTTCAGTTTTCCCAGCTCCTCCACCAGAAGATGGGCTTGCTTGGATAACATGGCACGGTGGCGCTCATCCCGCTTATCCTTGCTGCTGAACCAGTTCGTTGCCATGTGCGAGGCCACCCGCGTGCCGGCGAAAAGCCCGGCGCGAGTCAAACTCAACCGACGTTCAAAGCTGCCGGTCTTGATACGGGAGACTGAATTACCTGAGCGTCTGGATGACATGTAAGACCTGTCCGGATCTGAAAATTTACCCACCCTGCAAGAACCCCTCACTTGTACTCTAAACGTAACAGCAGCAGGTGGCTCATGTCATTATACGGATACTTCTGCTACCTGACCTCTCCACTGCGACCCATGCTCAGCGGCTTACCGGCCATTGCTCGCCTCTGCCTGCCGGTTTATACCTGCTCTGATGCCCACACAGCCAGGCTACCGGGGAATAGTTTGTTGTCATCCTCTGGCTGTTTTTACGGTATTACACAACTTCTGCCCAGAATACCGTTTACTATTGAATGGATGCGGAATCAAAATAACTGATAATTATCAAAAAAACCTGCTCACACTATGTCGAAATTGCTCCTGAGCTTCCCGCAAATGGGCGCTCTCAGCTTCAGGTATCGGGTGAAATTCCAGTTCCGGTTCTGATCAACTGGCTGAGTATCTCTGCAGTGCCATTGCTGGCCTTTTTTGCCTCCCGTTCTGTCGAGCAAGGTGAGCACCTCGCGGCTGGCCTGCTGATAGCATTTGCCATTCTGATGACAATCAATTTGCTGATTTACGCTGCGTTCCGCCACAAAACCTTTCAACGTCGCGCGTTTATTGGCCTGACAACCACGGTGTTTATCTATGTGTCGGTCAGCGCGTTAGAGAATGGCTCGGCGATTATCTGGCTCTTTGCCTACCCACCCATCATTTTTTACATCAGCGATGCGCGGTTTGGTGTTGGCGCCTGCCTATTCGGATTTACGGGGGTTACGCTGCTGTTCTTCAGCCCGCTTGCAGACCAATTACTGAATCTGCCCTATAGCACCAGCTTCCGGATTACCATGGTTGTAGCCCTCGGCTTTGAAATGATCACCTGCTACATCCTTGATCAGAGCCGGCGACGGAGCAAACTTGGTTTGTTGGCGCTGGCCCGGGAGTTCGAGTACGCCGCCAAGCATGACACACTCACCGGCCTTGCAAACCGCAGGGAGGCCTTGGCTCAACTGGAAGTGGAATACGAACGCTATCTTCGTACCAACCGGCCATTTGCCGTGTTGTTAGCAGATATTGACCTGTTCAAAAGTGTAAACGATACCCACGGACACCATGTAGGCGATGAGCTGATTGTGTTGGTTGCAAACACACTGCATGAGGAGGCCCGGAAACTGGACACCACCGCTCGTTGGGGAGGTGAGGAATACCTGGTACTACTGCCGGAAACCAATGCAGACGGTGCAGTGCAGATTGCCAACAGGATTCGTGAGGCAATCGCTGAGAAAGCTGTGATGGTGGCGCAGACAGCAGTCCACTGCACTGCCAGTATTGGCGTAGCAAGCATCGAGGGGGTGGAATCTGTCGACAAACTTCTTCAGCATGCAGACGAAGCCTTGTACCGTGCAAAAGCCCTCGGCCGCAACCGTGTTTGTATGTATCAGATTGACGGACCTGCCTGATCATCCCAGCCGTTTCGATAACTTACTGCAGAGTCGCCCAACCCTGAAACAAGTTGGGCTACCAACAGCTGCTCAACAGCATCAATAGACGCTGAGGTAAAGTCACTGGTTTGGCACATGGCCAGTCCCGCATACCCGCAGGGGTTGATCCTGCGAAATGGCTCCATGTCCATATCGACATTCAGCGCAAGACCGTGGAACGAACATCCACGGCGAACCCGCAATCCCAGGGAAGCAATTTTTGCATCACCCACATAAACACCTGGCGCATCTGGCCGGGGCTCTGCGGCAATATCAAGCTCAGCAAGCGTGCGTACTATGCCCTGCTCAATAATGTCGACCAGCCCCCTCACCCCTATCTTGCGACGGGTAAGCCCAATCATCAGGTAAATCACCAGTTGACCAGGTCCGTGATAGGTCACCTGTCCACCACGGTCTACCTGAATCACCGGGATATCACCCGGCGCCAGGATATGCTCGGCCTTGCCAGCCTGGCCCTGGGTGTAGACCCGAGGATGCTCCAGACACCAAAGCTCATCATTGGTGTCGTCACCCCTTTCTGCCGTGAAGCTTTTCATGGCTTCCCAGGTTTCCAGATAGGGCTGCTGGCCCAAAGACCTGACAATGAGTTCAGGCATGGTGCTTACAACACCATGTGAACACGGCCGCTGGCCTTGAGGTCCTCAAACAAGGCCTTTAGCTGCGGCTCGCCAGTAGCCAGAATATTCAGCCGTACCGAGCAGAACCGACCTTCCCTGCTGTCTTTAACAGAGACATCTTCTTCCTTGATTCCCGGAGCGTGCTGCTGAACAACCGCTACGACAAACTCTTTGAAATCCGGTGCGGCATCGCCAATCACCTTGATACCGTAATCACAGGGAAACTCTATTTTTGGCGCTTTCGGCTCGCTCATGCCGTTTTTCTCCCGGGCTCAACTGGCCCTTACTGGAATAACTGAACAAAAAACAACTTGATGGCGTCCCAGATTCGCTTGAACAAACCGCCTTCAGGAACCTCCGTCAGAGCAAGCACTGGCTGATCAATCAGCACTTCCCCATTAAAGGACACTTTCACCCGACCGAGCTCATCACCGGCACGAACCGGTGCCTTGATCACTGAATCAAGATCCACACTGGACTCAAGGCTGTCACGGGATCCGCGAGGAATGGTCACGTAGGCATCTTCAAGCATGCCCACGGAAAGCTTGTCAGATTGACCGCCCCACACCTTGGCCTCAATCAGCTCCTGCCCCGCCCGGAACAAGCGCTCACTTTCATAGTAGCGAAACCCGTAGTTCAGCATTTTCTGGATTTCCTGGGATCGCGCCTCAGAGCTGCTGGTTCCCATCACTGTTGCAATAAAGCGCGTGTTGTTGCGCTTGGCTGAAGCAACAAGACAGTACCCTGCCTCTTCGGTATGGCCGGTTTTGAGGCCATCAACACTATCGTCGCGCCATAGCAGGCTGTTACGGTTGGGTTGACGGATATTGTTGTACGTAAAGTGCTTCTCAGCGTAGATCGGGTAGTTTTCCGGGTAATCATTGATAATCGCACGCGCCAGAACAGCCAGGTCATAGGCGGTAGAAAAGTGATCTGCGGCAGGCAGGCCGGTAGCATTCTGAAAGTGGGTGTCCTTCATGCCCAGAAGTTGAGCCTGCTGATTCATAATATCTACGAAAGCGCCCTCACTGCCGGCAACAAATTCCGCCAGGGCTACCGAAGCATCGTTGCCTGACTGAATAATTACGCCTTTGAGAAGGTCTTCTACGGAAACACTGGTGCCCTCTTTAACAAACGTACGGGAGCCCTCTGTTTTCCATGCTTTTACGCTGATAGGAACCATGTCGGACATGCTGATCCGGCCTTCGTCCAGCTCGCGCTCAACAATGTACGCTGTCATCATCTTTGTCAGACTGGCCGGCGGCAAGCGCTCGTTGCTGTTCTCTTCCATGATGATGCGACCACTTTTCGGGTCCATCAGCACGTAGGAACTACCAGCAATTTGCGGCGGTGAAGGAATCAGCACGGTCTGGGAAATTGCTTTGCCTGAAACCGTAAGCATCAGCACAAACGTAAGGAGTGCTGAAGCAAAAGAGAGTGAGCGGAAAACTGATTTTAATGCCATGGGTCCATTCGTTCGTCGTTAAGTGTGTTTTATAAGTGATCTGACGCTCAGTCAGAGTCTGTCAGCACAATTGATTGCGCAAATCCTTCAGTTTCCAAAAGGCGCTGCGTCTTTCGCGCACTGCCTTCATCCTGAAAAGGCCCAACCTGAACCCGGTGAAAGCGCCCTGAAGCAGTATCTACTGCACGTACTCGCACAGAGTTACTCCCCAAGGAGCTACCAAGTCTATCCACGGCGCGGGTCTGTAGTTTTTCTGCCGGGTCACGACTGCTGAAAGAGCCCAACTGCACAAACAGCCCGCCGCCCTGGCCGTCAAATGCACCGCTTGCAGTTTGCGTTTGCTCCGGCCGCTTAGCTTGGTGTCCCTCCAGAGCAAAAGGCTGGCCAGCAAGAAACATGCTGCCGTCGGGCTTCACGGTAATCGATGCGACTTCTACACGGGCGGTTCCGCGTGACTGATAACCCAGCTTTTTAGCCGCTGCGTAAGACAAATCAATGAGGCGATCACCGTGGAACGGCCCACGGTCATTAACCCGCACAATCACAGACTGCCCGTTATCCAGATTAGTCACTTTTGCGTAACCCGGTATCCGCAGAGATTTATGGGCTGCGGACATCTGGTACATATCAAAGGTTTCACCATTAGACGTTTTGTGACCGTGGAACTTTTCGCCATACCAGCTTGCGGTGCCGCGAGCGACATAGCCGTCATTACTGTCCATTACCGTGTAGTGTTTGCCCCAAACTGTGTAGGGAGATTTGTTCCCGGCCCTTACCGGGGCCTGATATACGGGCACTGCATCTGACAAGCCAGAGGCATCAAAGTTTCCCGTGGGTGCCCGGTCTTGAGTAATGGTGTAGCGTGATGAATGGTCGGTACCGGCCGGTGCAGGCGTCGGAGCCGATGCGCAGCCGGCAAGTGCCAGAGCCGCCAAGCCCAACAACCATAACCCTGCGCTATGTGGTATCACTGTACAGATGCCCTCTGAAATATGCGCTGCTGAATGGAAAACACAGCTCTTGCGACCATTGTAACGGGTTCGCGCCCCGTATCACCATTACCGGCCTGACATCAGGCCGTGATCATCCGGCGATGGGTGTGTATGGACATCAGAATGCCAAACGCCGCCATCAGGGTAACGGTTGATGTTCCACCATAAGACACAAGCGGCAAAGGCACCCCTACAACCGGTAGCAGGCCACTTACCATGCCCACGTTAACGAACACATAAATAAAGAAGGTCATGGTCAGCGCACCCGCAACAAGGCGACTGAATGAATCCTGGGCAGTCACAGCGATAAAGAGGCACCGCAAAATAATCAGGAAGTACACGCTGAGTAGTATCAGAATCCCTACAAACCCGAACTCCTCTGCCAGTACCGCCACTATAAAATCAGTATGGCTTTCCGGAAGAAACTCAAGGTGCGACTGAGTGCCCTGAAGCCAACCTTTGCCATCCAGGCCGCCAGAGCCGATGGCGGTTTTGGACTGGATAATATTCCAACCTGCACCCAGCGGATCACTCTGGGGATCAAGCAGTGTCAAGACACGCTGCTTCTGGTACTCGCGCATTCCGAAAAACCACATTACTGGCGCAGCTACAGACACCATTGCCAAAAATGCGCCTATGAGTTTCCAGCTCATACCGGCAAAAAACACAACAAACAGACCCGCCATACCCACAAGAAGCGAAGTCCCGAGATCGGGCTGCCTCACAATCAGAAGCATCGGGAGCAGGACAATAGCCAGCCCGACACCAATGCGTGACAGCTTCGGCGGCAAGAAGTGCCGCGACAGATACCAGGCGGCCATTATGGGGACAACAAGCTTCATCAGCTCCGATGGCTGAAACCTGGGCAATCCCGGCAACGCTAACCAACGCTGTGCACCTTTCGCCCCAACCCCCACAAATAGCACAGCAACCAGGCCCGCGAGGCCAAGTACGTAAAGCCAAGGTGCCCAACGCCTGAATACAGAGGGATCAAGCTGGGCGAAAACCAACATCACAACAAATGCGACGGCAAAGCGCACGCCCTGGGCCTTTACGACATCCAGATTTCGGTCGGCGCCGCTGTACAACACGAAAAAGCCGCAGGAAATCAGGACAATGAGCAAGAAAAGCAGAATAGGATCCAGATGCAGTGCAGACCATAAACCTCTCGGGCGACCAAGGGGGTTGCTGGCTGTTGAACTGAACACTTCCCGGGGGGCCATCAAGGAGCCTCTCTTTGCGAATCGGTTTTGCTGACCAGAGAACCTGCAGCGGCAGAAAACTCCAATATCCAGGCATCGAACAGGGCCCGAGCTACAGGAGCTGCTGTGCTGCTTCCTCCGCCGCCGTTTTCAACAATCACAGCGACAGCAATCTGTGGTTTTTTGACCGGTGCAAAGCCAACAAACAGTGCGTGGTCGCGTAACCGCTCCCGCACCTCTTCGGCGTCATACTCTTCATCTTCTGCAAGACTGAACACCTGGGCGGTACCGGTTTTTCCAGCCATGCGGTAGGGGGCACCACGGCCGGCAGCGCGGGCTGTGCCCTTCACTCCATGCATAACTTCAGCCATGGTCTCAGCAATAAACTCCCAGTCACTCGGGTCCTTGAGTTTCAACGGCTCGTGGGTTTCCGACGGTAAAAACTCTTCAACGGATCGGTCACCCTGGATGTCTTTGAGCAACCGCGGTTCTACCCACTCGCCGCGATTGGCAATCAACGCGGTTGCTGTGGCCAGCTGCAGTGGCGTAGACAACATAAACCCCTGGCCAATACCGAGATTAACAGTGTCTCCCGGATACCAGGGTTCATTACGCGTGGCGCGCTTCCAATCCGGGGACGGCAGAATTCCGCTCAATGCGCCGGACACGTCCAGAGTTGCATCCTCGCCAAAGCCAAAGCGGGCCAAATAGTTGACCATGGTATCCACGCCCATTTCCACAGCCGCTTCATAAAAGTAAACGTCACAGGACTGCGCCATCGCGTAGGTCAGATCAACCCAACCGTGCCCGCCTCGCTTCCAGTCCCGCCAACGCCGCCCAGAGGAGTTGATCTGAAAGTGCCCCGGGTCCCAAATGGTGTGATCTCTTGTTACTGCGCCACTATCGAGTGCCGCAATCGCCAACATGGGCTTGAGCGTTGATCCCGGGGGGTATTGCCCCCTCAGAGCCCGATTGAACAAAGGTTTGTCATTACTCTCACTCAGCTCCCGATAATCTGGCACGCTGATTCCAGTCACAAACTTGTTGGCATCGAAACCCGGCACGCTGGCCAGCGCCAGTATCCCGCCTGTGGCAGGCTCAATGGCAACGATTGCTCCCCGGCGTCCGTCAAGGAGTTCGTGAGCCCGCGCCTGCAAACGCAAATCCAGATGCAGTTTGAGATCCTCACCGGGCACCGGATTTTCGCGTTCCAGCACTCTCAGAGTGCGACCTCGGGCGTTGGTTTCTACATGCTGGTAACCAACCCTGCCGTGCAGCAGTTCTTCATAAAATCGCTCGACACCAGACTTGCCAATGTAGTTGGTGCCGGCGTAATTAACCGGGTCAATCCGCTGCAATTCATCACGATTGATCCGGCCAACGAAACCCAGAGCGTGGGCAGTCAGCTCACTGTGCGGGTAATATCTAACCAGCTCCGCCTCCACCTCTACCCCAGGCAACTCGTGTCGGTGCACAGCCAGACGGGCAATCTCGTCTTCGTTAAGGTCGTAGCGCAGTGGAATTTCCTGAAATGGACGGCGAGGCTCGCGCAAGCGGCGCTGAAACCGTTCCAGATCCTCATCGGAAATATCAAGAATACCGACAAGCTGCTCCAGTGCGGCATCAATCTCGCCAACCCGTTCAGGCACTACGGTCACGCTAAAAACGGGGCGATTTTCTGCCAGCAAAACCTGGTTGCGATCATAAACAAGACCACGGGGAGGCGGCACAGACTGGACCTGCACACGGTTTTTATCAGAGAGGGTGGTGTAAATATCATGCTCGACAATCTGGAGCTGATACATACGGGCGACAAGCACCGACAAAAGGAAGAATACGAGCGCCAGCATAACAGTGACGCGACGCTGGAACAGTCTGCGCTCGGCGGCAGTATCCTTGAATTCACCCCACGGCATGGATGTTTCCTAAGCCCGGTGGTACGGGTGGTTACGGGTAATCGACCAGGCTCTGTACAGCTGTTCTGCCAACAGAATCCGAACAAGAGGATGAGGTAAAGTGAGAGGGGACAGCGACCATTGCTGATCTGCGCGCTGACGGCAAGGCTCGGCCAAACCATCTGGCCCACCAACAAGAAAACTCAGATCCCTTCCGTCTTGCTGCCAGCTTTCCAGCTGGCTGGCCAGCTTTTCCGTAGACCAGGGGCGCCCTGTCACTTCCAGCGCGACCACCCTGTCCTTGGAACCGGTAGCGGCCAGAATTGCGTCGCTTTCGCGCTGCATCAACCGGGGAATATCAGGGTTTTTGCCACGATGAGGCATGGCAATTTCTACCAACTCAAGGGGCATTTCCGGAGGCATACGACGAGCATAGTCGTCGTAGCCCTTACTGACCCAGTCGGGCATTTTTTGCCCCACACAGATCAGGCGCAGCCGCATGATTACTCGCTGCCCTCAGCCTCGACATCCGGCGCGTCACGCCAGAAGCGCTCCAGATCATAAAATTCACGTGTGGCGGGGAGCATCAGGTGTACAACCACGTCCCCCATATCCACCAGAATCCAGTCGCTGCCGCCACCACCTTCCACACTGTTGACTCGAACGCCCTTCTCTTTGGCGTCAAGAACAACCGAATCCGCAAGGGATTTAACGTGGCGATTGGATGTTCCGGATGCCAGAACCATAAAATCGGTAACGCTGGTACGGTCCCGCACATCAACAACGCTGATGTCTTTTGCTTTCACGTCTTCAAGTGCATTCACTATCAGATCTTTGAGTTGCTCTGCCTGCATAATTACCCTGTAGTCCGGGTGCCGGCCGGAATGGCCACCCGAAAAGTCATTTTCGATCGCGATTGTAGCACTAAAAGTTCTTTGCGGGGCATGCCCCGTAAAGCCCCATACTCTGAATCTCCGCCAAGACTGCATCCGGAGCCAGATAACGGGGTGACAGGCCACGACCAATCCGGTCACGGATGCCGGTTGCTGAAATATCCAGCCAGGGCGGATTCAGGTTAAGAATCTTCCCGGAGGCACTGCTGTATAGATCTTCGGCGTTACCAACACTGCGCTCCTCCAGCAGCCTGGCAGGCTCACCTTTCGGATCCAACACTATGCCCGGACGCTGCACAACAATAATGTGAGCCAACTCAGGAATTGCCCGCCACTCATTCCAGCGATCAAGGCCGGCAAAGGCATCGGTACCTACAACCATGGCTAGCGGCACCTTGGCACCCAACTCTTTGCGAAGTTGGCGCAAGGTATCTGCCGTGAAGGAAGCGCCTCCCCGGCGCAGTTCGCGATCGTCAACGCTTAAGCGCGGCTCCCCGGCAATCGCCAACTCAAGCAGGCGCAGCCTTTGCTCGGCTGTTGCGCCAGTATCACCCTTATGCGGTGGAATATGGCAGGGCATCAAACTTACAGGCACGCCTCGAAGCCGCTCGCCAACCTCCAGCGCAAGGCGCAAATGCCCATGATGTATCGGATCGAAGGTTCCGCCATAAATTACATGCATCTGCATCAGGCCCGAATGTGCCCATCGCCGAACACCACATATTTTTGCGAGGTCAAACCTTCAAGCCCAACCGGCCCACGGGCGTGTATCTTGTCGGTGGAGATGCCAATCTCAGCGCCAAGGCCATACTCAAAGCCATCCGCAAAACGGGTGGAGGCATTGACCATCACAGAGCTTGAATCCACCTCGGTGATAAAACGCCGGGCACGGGTGTAGTTCTCTGTAATGATACTGTCAGTATGCTGAGAGCTGTAACGGTTGATATGCGCAATGGCACCATCCAACCCATCCACCACACGAATGGCCAGAACGGGCGCAAGATATTCCTCTTCCCAGTCTGCCTCTGTGGCCGCGTTTATATCCGGAAGGATTTCACGGGTCTGCTGGCATCCTCGCAGCTCCACACCCTTTTCAATAAAAGAAGAGCTCAACAGCGGCAGCATATCGGCAGCAATTTCTGTGTCCACCAGCAGGGTTTCCATTGTGTTGCATGTGCCGTAGCGGTGCGTTTTCGCATTAATTGCCACATTCAAAGCTTTTTCTGGGTCAGCATGGCTGTCGATATACACATGGCAAACGCCATCAAGATGCTTGATAACGGGCACCCGCGCGTCCCGGCTGATGCGTTCAATCAGGCCTTTACCGCCCCTGGGCACAATCACATCCACATAGTCCGGCATGGTAATCAGCTCACCAACCGCCGCTCGATCTGTCGTTTTGACAACCTGAACAGCTGTTTCCGGCAAGCCGGCATCTGCAAGTCCCCGGGCCAAACACAAGGCAATGGCCTGGTTGGAATGGATAGATTCGGAACCACCGCGCAAAATCGTGGCGTTGCCAGACTTCAAGCATAAGCTGGCAGCCTCAACCGTCACATTAGGCCGGGATTCGTAGATAATGCCGATAACACCCAAGGGCACACGCATCTTGCCCACTTGAATGCCGGATGGGCGATAGGTCATGTCGGTAATTGCACCAATGGGGTCAGGCAAGGAAGCAACCTGCCGCAGACCTTCAATCATGGCATCAACCCGTGCTGGCGTAAGTTCAAGCCTGTCCAGCATGGCAGCATCCAGACCACTCTCTTTCCCGGCGACAAGATCACGAGCATTTGCCTCAGCCAGCTCACTGCGCGCCGCATGCAGCGCGTCAGCGGTTGCCAGGAGCGCCCGGTTTCGCACTTCGGTGGTAGACCGGGCAACGAGTGTCGCCGCTGCCCGGGCTTGCTGCCCGACTTCGGTCATATAAGCTGCAATATCCATCCCTTTACCTTATGTATTTTTTGCCAGAATTCAGTAATTAGAGCCTAACTTTACCTTTCCCGTTTCAAGTACGCACCCCAAACAGATATTATACCGTTGCGGTACAACGGGAACCCCGAAAAAGGACGAATACCATGGCACAGACGGCCGATAAGTTTTTGCTGAACCGGTTATCACGCGCCAGCCTCGCCGTTTTTGTGGCCATTGCTGTTTTGTGCGCCTTACTGGGCGAGCCGCTTACCGCGGCAAGCGCCGCAGCTGCGGCCGGCGTTATCATCAGCGGGCGCAGCTTTCACCCTGGCCGAGGCACCCCCCCATGGCCAATGCTTCAAAGGCTGTTTTTTGTAGCTCTTATACTCCTGTTGATGACCAGCTTCTGGACAGGTCCTTGGGCTCTCAGCCACTGGCTCTACGGGCTGCCGCTGGTTGTATTTGCCCTTATGCCCCGCGGCATCGCGGCTATCATAACCTTGGTAATAGTGGTACTTGCGGTGATCGCCGCCCATTGGGCAGAAGGCATAGCTGACCGACATCAGATGATCAGCGCACTCCTGCTTACGGTACTCCTTTCTGCCGTGCTGATATTCCTGCGAGAGTATAAAACTCGCCAACTGGCGCCTCTGAGGCGCACCGATGAGCTAACTCAAGCCGCCAGCCGGGAATATCTTTCTGCCGATCTGCATAAAGAAATTCAGCGAAGCGAGCGCGAGGGCACAGACATGTCGGTCATTATGATCGGCCTAGACGCCCATACCAGCGACAACGACCCTGACGAAGACATTCGTTCGATTCTTCCAAGAATTGGCCGCTTTCTGCACTCTCAACTACGGGATTTCGATACCTACTACCGGGCAGCAGACCTGCAGTTTCTGGTGATATTGCCGGGCATAGCCACTCAAGAGGCCATCCTCAGGGCGGAATCAATCCGCAAAGGCCTGGGAAAACTGCTGGAAACCCACGGTATGAACCTGACAGTCAGTACCGGTATCGCCGGGCTGAACATTGGCGACAATGCCGACAGCCTGCAGCAGAGCGCCGCGAACGCTCTACGCCGCGCACAGCAACAAGGCGGCAACCGGACTCAGGCATACAGCACATGGTCACCAGCCACACCCCCAACCCAGCCCCGTGCGGAGGGATCTGCGCCATGACAGAAACCCGGCTGAGAACCTGGACTCACAGCATTGGCTATGGCACTGCCACTCTGTTTATATTTACTCTGGCACTGCAAAACCTTCGATACGGTTTTTACGAGCTCTTCTACCTTGCTGCCGGCATGGCTGCCCTTACCCTTGGCGGACTGGCTTACACGCTCCTGAGTCGCCGGCGCCAACTCTCGGCACCGGGCCACCTGATTATTCTTGCAACTCTGAACAGCGGTCTTCTGGCAGCCATGTTTGTCATCGGCAGCACCAGCATTACCCACTGGGCCATGCCACTGTTGCTGCTCAACCTGCTGATATTGCCCCTTCGCCACGCGCTGATGCTTTCTCTGCTTCTGCTGATACCCATGTCTATCCTGCTACTTGTAAAACAGCCGGCAGCGGATGCAATCACGGCCGTCAGCGGCTTGCTCATCGTACTGACGGTTGCTGCACTCTATATATGGCAGTACGACCACATGGCTCAATCTGCCGAGGATCTTGCCATTACTGATCCGGTTACTGGCGCTCACAATGCCCGCTTTCTTGACGAAACCCTGCAAAAAGAAATAAGCCGGGCCATTGCTACCGGCCATAACCTGTCTGTGATAAACCTCACCATTGATCATGCCGATGAGGCCACTCAACTCTATGGGGAGCCAGGCATGCAAGCGCTGTTTTACAACATGACCCAGCACCTTTTCGGCGTAATCCGCGCTGGCGACACGCTCTACACACTGAATGATTCCGAATTTTTCCTGATTTTGCCTTTCACGCCGGAAGAAGGTGTGCGCGTTATTGCGGAACGTATCCGGCGCACAATCTCTGAAAATGAGTGGCCGGTGACAGGCAAAGCCACAGTGAGCCTGGGCTGCACCACCCGGGGGAGCAGCGACACCCGCACCGATACACTCCGCAAACGTGCCCATCAGGCAATGCTTGAAGCCCGTAAGCGCGGGGCTGACACGGCATGGTTCAGCCCGGGAGAGACGCTCCGTACATGAGCAGCGCCTGGCTTTCGGACCTGACTGCGTGGCTTAGCGCCAACCCCGGCTGGCTATCTTTGGCCCTGTTCAGCACCGCATTTATAGAATCCTTGGCGATCGCCGGCATTCTGGTGCCCGGCGTTGCCTTCCTGTTCACCATCTCGGTTATGGCAGCCCAGATAGACATGCCTCTTATGACCGTGCTGGCCTGGGCCTGGTTAGGTGCGGTCAGCGGCGACACTGTAAGTTTTGCAATTGGCAGGTTATTTCAGGGGCGTCTGGCAAGTGTATGGCCACTAAGCCGCTACCCGGAACACATCAGAAAAGCCGAAATCTTCTTTCATTTACATGGCGGGAAAAGCGTTATTATCGGGCGTTTTGTTGGGCCCTTGCGCCCCATAATACCCCTCGTTGCGGGTGCTCTATTGATGCCTTGGCGCCGTTTTCTGGCTTTCAACATCGGATCAGCCATTGGCTGGGCGCCGGCCTATATTTTGCCGGGCTATCTTGTGGGTGGCGCACTGGCCAGTGAACTACAGCCGCCAGCGCATGTTTATTTGGTGACAGGCATTAGCCTGGCAACGCTGGCAGCCATCTACCTGGTTATCTTCCGTTTTCAGCTGGGCCTTGGCGACAATAGCCGCCTTTACTTGTGGCTTCAGAGAAAGATGGCACAGTATGAAACAACCCACCGTTTCTGGCGTCTCTATTCCAATGAGCGCCCGGCCAAAGAAAGCGAATTCCCTCTGGCCTCACTGATGCTTGCATTTGGTGCATTTGCCCTGTTTATCCTCTGGAGCCAACTGGCAACCATGACCGACGTGATCAAACCGTTCGATCAATTGGCGATGCTGTGGTTCAGTGAATTGCGCCAACCTTTGCTGGATGCACCCGCCATTGCAGCCACACTCCTGGGAGACCCTCCCGTTCTTATCGCTGCAGCCCTGCTGGCATGCCTTGCATTAGCCTTCAGGGGCCACTATGCAGCCGCTGTGCATATATTTTCAGCAGCAATTCTGACGATTTTTCTGGTTTGGGGGCTGAAACACGCCATTGGTTCCGTGCGCCCGGATCAGGTTATGAACCCGCCATCATCAGGCGCCTTTCCCAGCGGCCATACCACGGGCATCACGGTGCTTGTCACTATGCTGGCCAGCTTTATAGCCGCAGAAACACACACCCGGAAACGCTGGCAAACCTACATACTGTTTTCACTGCCACTGATCCCTGTCGCCATTAGCCGGCTCTACTTGGGCGTACACTGGTTCAGCGATATTGTCGGGGGGCTGTTACTCGGGTTGGCGATCACTGGCGCAACAAGAGCCAGCTTCAGCCGGTTTGACCGGGTGCCTATTTCTCTGGATGTATTCAGCGTATCGGCAGCACTAGCCTGGTTGTCGTTTTGCGGGGGCTACATATGGCTCATGTGGTCTGAAGCCATACACCATTACGCGCCGGCTCTTTGACGCCTTCAGCCCTCGTCAAGAGCATCCAGCAACTCCTGCAGACGGGCGAGTCGCGCCAATGGATCCTGCATTTCCAAAAGCTGCTGCTTGTCCTGTTTATCCAAAGGCAGCAGCTCCGTCAATCGCCAACTAACATCGCGGGCATCCTCATAATCGACACTCATCCCCAACTCTTCAATCACGGGGTGTCGAAACAAAGCGCGCAGTACAGATGGCAACTCGTGGAATACAGTGGGTATATCTGCCCGGGACTCGGCAGGCAAAAACTCCATCTCACCCAGGTGCAGCCCATCAGTCTGTTGCCAGAAATCCGTGATGGACACCTTTGAATCGCCTTCAACGGTGATTCCCAGCAACCCGTTGTCCAGCTTTTTGAAATCGACAATGCGCACATAGGTGCCTGTTTCATAGAAGGATGCCGTGCGGCCGGCTTCATTGCCGTTGCGCAGCAGGCTGATAACAAAGCCTTTATCCTCTTTCATGCAACGGCTCAGCATATCAATGTATCGAGGCTCGAACAGTTGCAAGGGGATTCTTCCACCAGGCAAGACAACGGAATTGAGAGGGAAAACCGGTGCCTTCATCGAATCGACAACAACTGTTGGACTTCATCAACCCGGGCTCGCGCCTCGGTGAGAAGTTCCAGACTGCGGGATGCATTCAGTTCAAGGTTGCCCAGCCTGCGATAGGCCGGCACTTCGTCAAATGCGGGCAAACCTTCATTCTGGCTTGATCCGATCATGGCGTGCAGTTGCGCCACAATGACAACATCAACCAACTGCGGCTCGGCCTCGCGGCTCTCGTAGGCCCAGTCTTCTGCATGACGCACAGCCTCTACGAAGGCCGGCGGAAATGACCAGCTTCCCAGCACGGCAGTGCCCACGTCAGCCCGCAGCTCACTGATGGCATTCTTCAGATTGGTATCGTCCGCAAACAGATTTACGTGATGTTCTGCCTGGACCAGAACGGGCACCACACCTATATCGTGAAGCAAGCCCGCCAGTAGCGCCTCTTCCGGATTCAATCGGGTTGCGTGATCCGCCAAAACCCAGCAAAGCGCTGCCACCTCACGGGAATGTCGCCAGAGCTTTTCCATTTCCTTTTGCAATGACGGGTGCCGGCTTTTGAACACTTCCCGCATGGAAAACACGGTCACCAGCTGGCGTGTTGTCCGCATACCAAGGCGAACCACCGTCTCACGCACGTTGCGCACATCGCTAAAACCACGATAAAGAGGGCTGTTACAGGCTCGCACCAATTTGGCCGCCATGGCCGGATCAGCTGACACTGCAGTGGCCACCTCATCCGCTGTGGAGTCATCCCGGTCTACCAGACGCCGCACCTTCCAGGCCACATCGGGAACGCTAGGCAGTTTAAGCTGGTTAGAGCGAAGCTCTGCGTAAAACTCCATCAAAAGATGGTGTTCCTCACTCTCACCACCATGACTCTCGCCAGAATCCATCTCTACCTGAGCCACAGGCGCAGAACGCAACAACTGGTTGAGCACATCCTGCTCCACCACAAGAAACTCACAAGGTTTAACCGCGGTCACGTCGTACATTCTTGGTTGCAGCCTGGCGATGGGGTTCAACGCCTGATCGGTTTCAGCTTCAATAACCGATTTGCGTCCATCCACAGACTCCAGTTCAACTTTTCCGGTTACCAGAAAATAATCAAGGCCATCGCGCACACCACGCTCCAGCACTCGCTGGCCAGGACCATGAGTCCTGCGCTCAGCACGACTGGCCAACACCACCAACTGATCGTCTGTTAGCCGGTTCAGCGGCTGAAATTCCTTCAGGCGGCGCAGCGGCAGGCTTTCCTGGCTAGCCATAGATAATCTCCTAAGTTGACTAAAAGCGGGGCAACAGCGTTTTATAACATCTGTTAGCGATTGTAACCATGACGCCGCAAAACAGCCATGCGCCTGGAGTCTAATCTGGTATCCTTTGTATCTGCATCTGCAATCACCACTTTTTCATACAAAGAGAGATCAGAACACCATGCCTCAGTATCGTTCGCGGACTTCCACCGCAGGCCGCAACATGGCCGGCGCCCGCGCCCTCTGGCGCGCCACCGGCATGAAAGATGATGATTTCGGCAAGCCGATTATTGCCGTTGTTAACTCCTTCACCCAATTTGTGCCCGGACACGTACACCTCAAGGATCTGGGGCAACTCGTATGCCGCGAAATTGAGGCTGCGGGTGGCGTTGCCAAAGAATTCAACACCATCGCGGTGGATGACGGCATCGCCATGGGCCACGACGGCATGCTTTACTCCCTGCCCTCCCGGGAGATCATTGCCGATTCGGTTGAATACATGGTGAATGCCCACTGCGCCGACGCAATGGTGTGCATCTCCAATTGCGACAAAATCACCCCGGGCATGATCATGGCGGCCATGCGCCTGAATATCCCGGCCATTTTCGTATCTGGCGGTCCGATGGAAGCCGGCAAAACCAAGCTATCTGAACACAAGCTGGACCTGGTGGACGCAATGGTGATTGCCGCCGACCCGACAGCCGACGATGAAAAGGTTGCAGAGTACGAGCGCTCCGCTTGCCCCACGTGCGGCTCCTGTTCCGGTATGTTTACCGCCAACTCCATGAACTGCCTGGCCGAAGCCATTGGCCTGGCACTGCCAGGCAATGGCTCTATGCTGGCAACCCACGCCGACCGTGAACAGCTGTTCCTGAAAGCCGGCCGCCAGATTGTGGAGAATACCAAGCGTTATTACGAACAGGACGACGCAAGCGTTCTGCCTCGCAGCATCGCCTCCATGGCCGCATTCGAAAACGCCATGGTCATGGATATCGCCATGGGAGGGTCTACTAACACGATTCTGCATTTGCTGGCAGCGGCTCAGGAAGGCGGGGTTCCGTTTACTCTTAACGAGATTGACCAGCTTTCCCGCAAGGTTCCGCAGCTGTGCAAAGTGGCACCCAACTCACCTAAATACCACATGGAAGACGTGCACCGTGCAGGTGGCATTATGGGGATTCTTGGCGAGCTGGAGCGCGGCGGCCTGATCAACACCGATCTACCAACCGTACACAGCAAAACCATGAAAGAAGCCCTCGAAACCTGGGACATCATGCGCTCCCCGACCCCCGAGGTTGTTGAGTTCTATAAAGCAGGGCCGGCCGGAATTCCTACCCAGACTGCCTTTAGCCAAAGCACACGCTGGCCCAGCCTGGATGGCGACCGTGAAGCCGGCTGCATCCGCTCCGTTGAACACGCCTACAGTGCGGAGGGCGGCTTGGCCGTTCTGTATGGCAACATTGCCGTTGACGGTTGTGTCGTGAAAACCGCTGGCGTGGATGAAAGCATTTTTGTCTTCGAAGGCAAGGCGAAAGTGTTCGAAAGCCAGGACGCTGCGGTGGCGGGTATTCTGGGAGACCAGGTCAAAGCCGGTGATGTCGTCATTATTCGCTACGAAGGCCCCAAGGGCGGCCCGGGCATGCAGGAAATGCTCTACCCCACAAGCTACCTGAAATCCAAAGGGCTGGGTAAGGACTGTGCACTGCTCACCGACGGGCGTTTCTCCGGTGGCACCTCCGGGCTTTCCATCGGGCATGCATCACCCGAAGCTGCTGCAGGTGGCGCGATAGGGCTTATCGAAGACGGCGATACCATCCTGATCGATATTCCGGCGCGATCCATCAATGTGCAGCTAGACCAGCAGGAACTGGACCGTCGTCGCGAAGCCCGCGATGCCAAAGGCTGGAAACCTGAACAACCCCGCGACCGCGCTGTATCCGCAGCTCTGAAAGCCTACGCACTGTTAGCAACCAGCGCTGACAAAGGTGCCGTAAGAGATCTGGAAAAGCTCGGCTGATCCCAAGCCTTACACATAAAAGCCCGCGCAGAACTTGCTGTCTGCGCGGGCTTTTATGTTTTGATGTGCTTGCTGTGACAGCCTTAGAACAGTGACCAGCCGCCATCTTCCTCTTCTTCAATAACTTCCTCTTCAACCGGCTCCGGGTTGCTTGGCGCTGCCGCCTTGGCTTTTGCCGGCGTCGACACGGTCGTATTAGCGGCAACATTAACGCTGATCATTCCCAGCGCTTTTTTTGTTGCCTCATCCAGAATGCCGGTAGCCTGAAGCCCATTTTCCTTCTGAAAGCGAGACAGTTCAGACCGGGTGTTGGTATCCATTCCAGGGTCTACATTAGTAATATTGTACCCAGCGCCGTGAAGGGCGTTCTTGAGCGCAACCGTTTCATCAGCGAACGCGGCGGGCGCGAAACCCAGCATAACGGTTGTACCAACTGCAACGACAAAGCGGCCCACTCGGGTAGTCGTGTATTTCATGATACTCACCTGCTTTACTCCTGATACCTTAACGATATCCGTTTCTTTCTTGTTATGTGGTGCCAATCTCCACAGGCTGAGGCGAACGGATAAAAGCCTAACATACTTTTGTCTCATGTCGCCTTAACCGACCTCGTCACCTGTGGTTTCGACCCGTTGGGCCTCCTCACTGAACTCGCGAATAAATATTCCCCAAAATGCCATGAACAAGGCTGCAACCAAAGGCCCCATAACAAAGCCGTTAATGCCAAACATGGCCAAGCCACCCAGTGTGGACAGCAGCACAATATAATCCGGTAGCTTTGTATCCCGACCCACCATAATCGGACGTAAAACGTTATCCGCAAGTCCTATCACGACCACACCGAATATCGTAAGCACCACGGCGTGAACGATGTCACCCACAGCAGCAAGGTAAATTGCCGCAGGCACCCACACCAAAGCGGCGCCTACTGCTGGCAGTAGTGAAAAGATGGCCATGACCACACCCCACAACAAGGCGCCACTAATGCCAAGAATCCAGAAAATAATGCCGCCGAGCGCACCCTGAATAATAGCAATCAACAGGTTGCCTTTAACCGTCGCCCGCGTGACTTCAGCAAACTTGGCAAACAGCAACCGCTCACGCTCATCGCCCAGAGGAAGTGCACGTATCATCAGCTCTATCAGCTTGCTCCCATCACGGAGCAGAAAGAACGACAAGTACATCATCAGAGCCAACCCGAGGAAAAACTGAAAGGTATTCTGGCCAATACCCAGCGCTTGCTTTGCAAGAAACTGGCTACCACCCACGAACAGACTAACCACCCGGTCCCGGATTTCGCTGAAGTTGACATCAAACTGCGCAAGGAAAGTCTGTATGCCCGGGAAAGATTTGCTCACCTGATCAATATATTCGCCAGGCTTGATATTGCCGTCCTGAATTTGTTGATAAATCCCCAGCCCTTCACTCACCAGAGAAGTCACCAGCAACAATACCGGTATAACCACGATCAGCATGCACACCGTCAGGGTTATCAACGCATTTATATTTGGCCTGTCACCAAGCCGCCGCACCAGAAAGACCTGAAACGGATGAAAGATCAACGCAATGGCGATTGCCCAGAATATGGGCCCGACAAAAGGCTTCATGAGCAACACGAAGGCAAGTGTTACACCGACCAACATGGCAAGAAAAGTTCGTGTCTCAAGTTTTGCGTACATAATTCCGTTTTATCCCTGGCAGATTCAGTCGAATAATAGCCTAACACGACCTCATGGCCACCGGAGCATGCTTCAGGGTATAGTGGACTGTTGTTGATCAACTATTAAACAGGTCATGGTGTTGGAACTGGAAACCTTTACCACGGAAACGGCTCTGGACGCCGCAGCAGAACTGCGCCGGGTGCTCGCTGCCAGAACGCATCGCAGAAAAGTGCTGGGCCAGGAAGTCATAGTGCCGGGGCAACTGGGCGAAGCTCTTCAACTGCCGCGCATTATCAACCGCCTTCAGAGCAAGCAACAACGGTTCCGGGACCAGGGGCTGGATGATTTCCAGGAACTCTGGCCAACGCTTTCTGCAGCAACCCGTAAAAAAGTGCTCAACGCCATCGGCTGGTATGACCCCAAAAACCTCAGTTGGGAAGACAAGCGCTCCAATCGCCGCCCTGTAGTGGCCCCGGACAACTCCTGATTCAAAGCCACAACGCACTGTTACGCAACTCAAACACAGCAACTTGTGAACTGACTTATCCTAGTGATTGAAGATTGTTGAACAGGCTCTGGATTAGCAAAGCCGGCAACGATCACGCAACCAATCAGTCAGGACAGTCGATGGCATGCGTATTCTGAGAACCGATGAGAGCCGTTTCGCAGGTCTTCCGGATTACCCGTTCACCCCCAATTATATGGATGTAGAGCCCGGCCTCCGCATGCATTACGTTGACGAAGGCCCAACTGGCGCCTCGCCTGTTCTGATGCTCCACGGAGAGCCATCCTGGTCATACCTGTACCGCCACATGATCCCTATTGTCGCGGCTGAAGGCCACCGGGTGCTGGCACCAGATCTGATAGGCTTCGGAAAATCCGACAAGCCGGCATCTGTTGACGACTACAGCTACGATCGCCATCTGGCATGGCTCACCCACTGGATGGAAGCTCTGGATCTCCAGAATATCACCCTGGTTTGCCAAAATTGGGGTTCACTTCTGGGCCTGCGCCTTGCTGCTGCACTACCAAACCGGTTCCAGCGCATCATTGTGGGTAATGGCATGTTGCCGACCGGAGAAACCCGCGCGCCCGCAGCGTTCAGCGTATGGAAAGCCTTTGCCACCCACAGCCCCTGGTTTCCCATTGGCCGAATTGTGCAATTGGGCACCGAACGAACCTTGAACAAACACGAGTTAGCAGCCTACGAAGCACCCTTCCCTTCAGCAGAATATAAAGCAGGGGCGCGAGCATTCCCGAAACTGGTACCTTTATCGCCCGGGGATCCGGCAAGCAGCGCCAATAAGGCCGCGTGGAAAGTGCTGGAAAAATGGCGGAAGCCATTCATCACCTGTTTCAGCAGTGGCGACCCCATCACCCGAGGCGGAGACCGCTACATGCAGCGCCGCATCCCCGGCGCACTGGGGCAGCCTCACATTACCCTGAGCGGCGGACACTACCTGCAGGAAGACTCGCCCGAAGATTTTGCACGAATGATAATTGATGCATTAAAGGCGGAATTGGCGGCCTGAGCTACCATTAACCAAAAACAGCCACCGTTTGGCGGCTCAGTGCCAACAATTCGCCACGAGGTGTCCATATCCGGGCTTCGCAATGGCAATAGCCATCTCCTGACTGATCAATCGTCGCCTTGTACAAAAGCCAGTCGTCGGCTTTCAGAGCCGGCCGGGGATGGATAATATCCAATGCCCAGGATAGAGAACTAGCTGGTACGGCCGATTTAAAATGCTGGAGAATCGCCGGGGGCCAGGCATCAACCAGGGCGACAATATGAGCGTCTGTAAGCTCTGCAGGCTCCTCCCGAAAGCGCATCCACCCTCCCATTTCTCGCCCGCCCACACCACTGAACGGCATGCCTCCGTAAGCCCAGCGCATCTCTATGTGACTTATAAAACCTGGGGTTACGCCTTCAATGAAAGGCAGTTCCTGACAGCCTTCAACCGGCTTCGCGTCCGGAGCGGATTCCCCCACAAGCTGCACAATCGATTCCCGGTCGCCTGCAAAAGCACCAATGCACACCACCCGAGGTTCTCCGTTCTGAATAATTCGCCCTTCTACCTGAGTAACCGCTCTTCCCTCACGTAGTATTTGGATATCGAAAACGGCTGGTACCTCTGCCTCTACCGGCCCGACAAAAGATACGCTCATGGACCTCATTGGCCGGCCATCTACCACCGCATGCTCCATGCGATCAAAAACCAGGGCAGCCACCAGACCACCAAACGTTGCGCGCCCTTGGGTCCAGGTTGCAGGCATTACCAGTTCTTTGCCGGCACGGCCAGCAGCAATCAGTTCATCAAAGGTCATAGCGCTTCCCTGTTAGCAACCTATCAGTCAAAATGAAAGCCTGCACAAAACGCGAAAACAATGCAATGGCAGTGCCCCGGCAACTACCTACAGAGCGTGATGGATTTCACGTATTAAATCAGACTAAAAGCGGTTATAATATCGCCACATATGCATTGCCCGGCAATGCTTTACCTTCCGAATACCGAGTAAATCAATGTCTGAATTGTCCTTTGCCGAACTGGGGCTTGATCCAGCCGTACTTGAAGCTGTATCTGCTATTGGCTACGAAACCCCAACGCCCATCCAGGCCCAGTGCATCCCTGCACTGCTCGCTGGCAAACATCTACTGGGCGTTGCCCAGACCGGCACGGGTAAAACCGCCGCCTTCGCATTACCGCTGCTAAGCCGGGTTGATGCATCTGTAACTGAACCTCAAATTCTGGTTCTGGCCCCTACCCGGGAGCTGGCTATCCAGGTGGCGGAGGCTTTTACCTCTTACGCTGCAAAATTTCGCAATTTCCACGTACTGCCAATTTACGGCGGCCAGGACTTTTATCCTCAGATCAAGGGTCTCAAGCGTGGTGCGCAGGTTATTGTCGGCACACCAGGCCGTATGCTCGATCACCTGCGCAAAGGTACCCTGCGTCTGGAGAACCTGAAGGCACTGGTACTGGATGAAGCCGACGAAATGCTGCGCATGGGCTTCATTGATGACGTGGAAGCCATTCTGGCCAAAACACCAGCCAACTGTCAGCGTGCACTGTTCTCAGCCACCATGCCTCCGCAGATCAAAAAGGTTGCTCAAACCTACTTGCGCGATGCTGTGGAAGTAAAAATCGAGAGCGAAACCCGCACAGTTGAGCGTATTTCCCAGTATTTCCTGCCGGTTTATGCAGAGCGAAAGCTCGACGCTCTGACCCGCATTCTGGAAGTGGAGCCAACCGAAGGTGCCATTATCTTTGTACGCACCAAGGCTGAAACCACACTGCTGGCCGAGAAGCTCAGTGCCCGCGGGCATGCAGTGGCACCTCTGAACGGCGATCTGAACCAACGTCAGCGCGAGCAGACTGTTGAAGATCTGAAGCGTGGCAAGAAAGATATTATCGTTGCAACGGACGTTGCCGCTCGTGGCCTGGACGTGCCCAGAATCACTCACGTTATAAACTATGATGTGCCCTATGACACCGAAGCCTACATCCACCGGGTGGGTCGTACCGGCCGCGCCGGTCGCGTAGGCAAGGCTATTCTTCTGGTCACTCCACGTGAGCGGAGCTGGTTGCGCACACTTGAGCGCGCCACCAACTCGCCTATGATGGCTTATGAACTGCCCTCGCCGGTTGAACTGAAGAAAATGCGCGAAGAGCAGTTTGAAACCCAGCTATTGGGCTATGCTGAAGACAAAAAGCTCGCCAAGTCCATGGCACTGCTGGATGAGATCGCTGAGCGCAACGAGATGGATATTGCCATGGTTGCGGGTGCTTTGGCGTGCTGGATGGAGGCAATGCAGCCTGGTTTGCTACCCCTGGAACAACCAGAAGCGCTGCCGGTAGTGTCTGCTTCTGCACCTGCTCGCCGTGATCGCAAAGGTGGCGGTGGTCGCCCGGGTGAATTCCGCAAGGGACCACCTAAAGGTGGTTACAAAGGACGCGGTGGCACTGGCGGTGCCGGCGCTCGTGGCAAGCCACCCGGTAAAGGCGGCAAGCCTGCAGGTAAGCGGCCTCCCCGTCAGTCTGACGCCAAGCGCTGATAGACGACGAAGCTGTAGTCGTAAGGATTGTTATCGGACGCGGAGAAATCCTCCCGTCCGATTTCTTCCCACTCATCCCAGTTCACTTCCGGGAAGTACGCATCGCCATCCACCTCGGCGTGCACTTGAGTGATATAAATGCGGTCTACCATGGGTAGCGCTTCCGCATAGATTTGCCCTCCCCCGATCACCATTACCTCATCGACACCGTCCAACTCTGCTTGTGCTTCGGCTTTTATCAGCGCGTCATTCAGTGATTTTGAGCTTACCGTTCCTGCGGGTGCTTCCCAGTCTGCATTACGGGAGATGACCACATTCATTCGGCCCGGCAGCGGTCTGCCAATGGAGTCCCAGGTTTTGCGCCCCATTATGATGGGCTTGCCCATGGTGGCCTGTTTGAAGTACTTGAGATCACCCGGCAGATACCATGGCAGATTGTTGTTCCGGCCAATAACGCGGTTTCGGGACATGGCAACAATCAAAGCTTTTCGCATTTCTTTTCCTCTCGAATTCGTACACCTACATTTGGACCGGGCGAGCGGGAAGGGCATTCCGAAAATGTGCGGAGCCATGGATGGCGGAGCCAAGCGTACACGGACGTATTCACAGCGTTTTTCGGAATGCCCTTCCCGCTCGTCCGCCCCCCAGGTTTACGGTCAGATTTTTAAAGGCACGCGCCGAGCTTAAATAGCTATAGGTGCTTTGATGCCGGGGTAAGGGTCGTAGCCTTCGAACTCGAAGTCGTCCAGTTCGTAGTCAAAAATTGAATCTGGCTTACGCTTGATAACCAGCTTAGGCAGGGCCTTTGGCTCGCGCTTTAGCTGTTCGAAAACGATGTCATCGGTGAGGTGATTTTGATACAGATGACAGTCGCCAAAGGTATGCACAAACTCGCCAACTTCCAGTTCACACTGCTGCGCAATCATATGCGTTAACAAGGCGTATGACGCAATGTTGAAGGGTACGCCCAAAAAAAGATCTGCACTACGCTGATAAAGCTGGCAAGAGAGCTTGCCGTCGAGCACGTAGAACTGGAACAGGCAGTGGCAGGGTGCCAGTGCCATCAGGCCTTTCTCGGCGTTTTCCTGAGGTCCAATAGATTCATCCGGAAGCTCGGCCGGGTTCCAGGCGGATACGATCAGGCGACGGGAGTTTGGCTTTTTGCGGATCTGGTCGATTACTTCGCTGATCTGGTCGACTACCCGTCCGTCCGGGCACTCCCAGCTTCGCCACTGCTTGCCGTAAATCGGGCCAAGGTCGCCATTTTCCAGCGCCCACTCGTTCCAGATGGAGACTTTGCGTTCTTTCAGCCAGTTGTTGTCTGTGGAGCCTTTCAGGAACCAGAGCAACTCGTAAATGATACTGCGCAGGTGAACTTTTTTGGTGGTAACCAGAGGAAAACCTTCCTGGAGGTTAAACCGGATCTGGCGTCCGAAAACAGAGCGGGTACCAACGCCGGTACGGTCGCCTTTGTCGAATCCGTTGTCCACTACGTCGCGCATCAGGTCGAGATAGGCTTTCATTCCGCGTTTCTCCGGTAAGCAATAAACATCAAGGCCAGGCCGGCCAGAAGCATCGGTAAGGACAGCACCTGCCCCATGGTGACCCAGTCAAACGCCAGGTACCCCAACTGCGCATCCGGTTGGCGTACAAACTCAACCAGGAAGCGAAAAATGCCGTAGCAAATCAGGAACAGTCCTGACACGGCCATTCTTGGGCGTGGTTTTGCAGAGAACCACCATAGGATGACGAAGAATAGAACCCCCTCGAGGGCAAACTGGTATAGCTGGGAAGGATGGCGGGCCAGCGCGTCCGGGGCCTGGCGGAATACCATTCCCCACGGCATATCCGTGGGCTTGCCCCAGAGTTCACCATTGATAAAGTTACCAATTCGCCCTGCCCCAAGACCTACTGGCACAAGAGGGGCTACAAAGTCCGCTAGATGCCAGAAGCCGGTTCCGATTTTTCGGCCGTACCACCAGATAGCGAACATTACACCCAACAGCCCGCCGTGGAAGGACATTCCACCTTCCCAGACCCGCAGGAGCCAAAGAGGGTCTGCCAGGAAAGCGTCAAAATTGTAGAAGATGACGTATCCAAAGCGCCCGCCCAGAATAACGCCCAACGCAAGATAAAATAGCAGGTCGCCCATTTGCTCTTCAGTAATCGGGGACCAGGGTTTACGTGTGCGCAATCTGCCCAACCACCAGCCTGCCAGAAAGCCGACCAGGTAGGTGAGTCCATACCAGTGAATTTTGAGCGGCCCGATGGCAATGGCTACGGGGTCTATCTGTGGATGCTGGAGCATCAATAACCTCTCAACTCAAAAGAAAACGTAGGCCAACCACCAGAAGCAGGATGGCAAATACGCGTTTCAGCGCCTTGGCGTTAAGCCGGTGCGCCAGGTTTGCCCCCACTCGGGCAAACAGCACACTGGTAAGAATAATCCCGATCAAAGCAGGCAAATAGATATAACCAAGGCTGTATTCCGGCAGGGCCGGCTCGTTCCATCCTGTCCAGGCATTGCCCACAGCACCGGCAACCGCAATTGGCAATCCGCAGGCGGCGGAGGTGCCTACCGCCTGCTGCATACGAACATTGCTCCAGCTCAGGTAGGGCACAGTAAGCGTTCCGCCGCCTATCCCGAAAATCGCTGAGGCCCAGCCAATACCTGCACCCGCACCTGCAAGGCCGGCTTTGCCTGCAACATTTCGGCCTGGCGAGGGGTTTACCTCGAACAGCATTTTCAGCCCGACCAGAATGACAAACACACCGATAATAAGTTCCAGCATAGCTCCGCTTAGCAGGGCAGCTGTCCAGGCGCCTATAAGCGCGCCAGCAACGATACCGAAGGCCATCGGCCGGAATACATCCCAGCGGATAGCCCCATGACCGTGATGCGAACGAATGGAGCTGAGGGATGTAAACACGATGGTCGCAAGTGAGGTGCCAACGGCCATGTGTGCCGCAATTTCCAGACTAAAATCCTGAGCCCCGAAACTGAAAATCAGTACTGGCACAATAATAAGGCCACCGCCAATTCCAAAAAGGCCTGCAAGGGTGCCAGCAAAGGCTCCGAGTATCAGATAGATGGCAAATACGGATAACAGGGACATACACACTCACACATCCGGGAAAACAAGGCTGGTATGATACACACCGGCCGTACAATATGCAGCGCCCGAAATTAAGCATTGGAGACCAACCCGGCATGTGCCTGATCGCTTTTTCTCTTAGCCAGAGTGCCCGATTTCCGCTGGTGGTAGCCGCTAACCGTGATGAGTTTTTTCGCAGACCCACCGCACCTATGGACTGGTGGACAACAGATGCTGGCAACCGAGTGCTCTCCGGCCGGGATTTGCAATCCGGCGGCACCTGGCTGGCCGTGTCCCCGGAAGGGCTGGTCACCGCGGTAACGAATGTCCGAGAAGGGTCGCCAGAAGCCGGCAGTATAAGCCGTGGAGAGCTACCCCTCAGGGCGCTTGCAGAATCAGAAGTGCAACTGCAAAACAGCCTGAAAGGCACATCATCCTGCTACTCAGGGTTCAATCTGGTTCGCCTCGGTGAGAGCTCTGGCTGGTACTACAGCAACCGCGATGCTCACCCGGGCCGCAACATTTACCGTGGCACTTATGGTCTGAGCAATCACCTGCTCCAAACACCTTGGCCCAAGCTTTTGCGCCTCAGGGAAGCGGTTGGCCACACAGTTAAATCTGCTGACAGGAACACAGACACTCTGCACAAAGAGCTTACCAGCCTGCTGCAAGACACCACGCCCGCGCCAGACCACCTGCTCCCAAACTCAGGCGTACACCGTGATACCGAGCGCTTTCTTTCATCTCCATTTATAACCGGCACAGAATACGGCACCCGCGCCACTACCGTAATCAGCATCTCCAACACCGGCGAAATCCATGTGAGTGAGCAAAGCTGGGCACCTGAAGGGCATCCTGTGGAATACCGGGAGTTCCACTGGCAGCGATAGCGCTCAGCCTCTGATATAATCCGCGAAATTCGTCCACCCGATCGGAGGGCCGCAGATGGCCGGTCAACAAGACGCTACATCCATTGCCGACTTTGAAAAGTCTCTTGATGAGCTGGAAACACTTGTTCGCAACCTCGAACAGGGGGAGTTATCTCTCGAGCAATCCCTGACGGCCTTCGAGCGCGGCGTGAAGCTTACCCGCGCTTGTCAGCAGGCCCTCAAAGGCGCTGAGCAGCGAGTTGAACAACTGGTGCAGAATGATGACGGCACCCTGGAAACCCGCCCTTTTTCTCCGGACGACGCCGACTGATGCCTAACGGAACCCTGCCGACCATGGATTACCTTGAAACCTGCCGCAGCCGTGTGGATGCTGAGCTGGACCGCCTCATTGCATCCGGGTCGACCTCTAAGCGACTTCAGGAAGCCATGCGCTACAGTGTTCTGGGCGGAGGTAAACGTATACGCCCGGCGTTAAGTCTGGCCGCTGCAAGAGCTTTGGGACAGGATATGGAGATCGCTCTGGTGCCCGCCTGTGCGGTCGAGTTGATCCACGCTTATTCACTTGTTCATGACGACCTTCCAGCCATGGACAACGACGAACTGCGCCGGGGCCGGCCCACTGCCCATATTGCTTTTGATGAGGCTACAGCTATTCTTGCCGGCGATGCCCTGCAGGCATTGGCGTTTGAGTGGCTGGCAGAAGCGCCCGGGATAGAAGCTCCAGCACGGCTTGCCATGATTCAGGAACTGGCCCACGCAAGTGGCCATAGTGGTATGGTCGGAGGCCAGGCTATTGACCTTGAATCTGTCGGCAAGAGCCTGACACTGGCACAACTTGAAAATATGCACCGACATAAAACCGGTGCATTAATTGAAGCCAGCGTTCGCATTGGTGCGCTGACCGCCCCTGATGTCAGCAAACGCTCACTGGAAGCCCTGACAACCTACGCCAAAGCGCTCGGGTTGGCGTTCCAGGTTCAGGATGACCTCCTGGACATTGAAGGCGATACTGAAATCATCGGTAAGCCTCAGGGCTCCGATATCGCCCGCGCCAAGCCGACTTATCCGGCACTGCTTGGGCTGGACGGAGCGCGGCAGCACCTCTCCTCTTTGCTGAACAGTGCCCTTGAGAGCCTGCAGGACTTCGGGCCGGAAGCCGACCCTCTCAGAGCCATGGCGGATTACGTAGTGGCAAGAACTCACTGAACCTGCTGACATATGTGAAATAGGCCTCCCTGTTCCCTTATAATGCCAGCCAGTTATCGAACATCCCGGAAAAGACCCGTACAGATGCAGGACACTTATATTTTCAAGGAAATCCCGTCACAGCGACCCAACACACCGTTGCTGGACCGGATTGACGTACCCGCCCAACTGCGGGAGCTGCCGTCTGATCAGCTGACCCAGTTTGCGAGAGAGCTACGGGCCTTCCTGCTGTGGTCTGTCGGGCAGACCGGTGGCCATTTTGGCGCCGGGCTGGGCGTGCTCGAACTCACGGTAGCCTTACACTATGTTTTCAACACACCGGAAGACCGACTGGTGTGGGATGTTGGCCACCAGGCCTACCCACACAAGATCCTGACCGGCCGCCGTGAGCAAATGGGCAGCATCCGGCGCAAAGACGGCCTTGCCGGTTTCCCCAAACGTGCGGAAAGCGTGTACGACACCTTTGGTGTGGGCCATTCCAGCACCTCCATCAGCGCAGCCTTGGGCATGGCCATCGCCGCCCGACAGCAGGACACTGGCCGCAAGAGCATTGCCGTAATCGGTGATGGCGCCATGACAGCAGGCATGGCTTTTGAGGCACTGAACCACGCTGGGCACCTGCGCGCCGATATGCTGGTGATCCTGAACGATAACGACATGTCGATTTCGCGCAATGTCGGAGGTCTATCCAACTATTTCGCCAAATTGCTATCAAGCCGTACCTACAACCAGGTTCGCGACAGCAGCAAAAAAGTTCTTCAGGGTGCACCCCACCTGATGGCCCTGGCAAAGAAAACCGAAGAGCACTTCAAAGGCATGATTGTGCCGGGCACGCTGTTTGAAGAACTGGGTTTCAACTACATCGGGCCTATTGATGGCCACGACCTGCCCTTACTGGTTGAGACGCTGGAAAATATCCGCGAGCTTGAGGGGCCTCAGTTCCTCCACGTGGTAACGACCAAGGGCAAGGGCTTTGCCCCGGCGGAAGCCGACCCCATTGGCTACCACGCTATAAACAAAATTGAACCTGTACCCGCCAGCAAGCCAGAGCCAGTCAAATCTGTCGCGACGACGCAAAAGTATGCGAACGTTTTCGGCCAGTGGCTGTGTGATGCGGCTGAACTGGATGATCGTGTGAGCGGTATTACCCCCGCCATGTGCGAAGGCTCGGATTTGCTGGCGTTCTCTGAACGCTTCCCGGACCGATATTTCGATGTCGCCATTGCGGAACAGCATGCCGTAACGCTAGCAGCGGGCATGGCCTGCGATGGCGCAAAACCGGTGGTTGCAATCTACTCGACGTTTTTACAACGCGGCTACGATCAGCTGATTCACGATGTGGCCATCCAGAATCTGGATGTACTGTTCGCTATCGACCGGGCGGGTCTGGTCGGTGAAGACGGGCCGACCCACGCAGGCGCGTTTGATATCAGCTACCTGCGCTGCATACCGAATATGGTGTTGATGACGCCATCGGACGAGAACGAAACCCGTCAACTGCTTCAGACTGGCCTGATGTTTGATGGCCCAGCAGCTGTGCGCTACCCGCGCGGAACCGGGCCAGGTGCAGAGATCCAGAAAGAACTTACCCCACTGGCAATCGGCAAGGGACGCAAGGTTCGCGAAGGCAGCGGCATCGCTATTCTCAACTTTGGCACGCTACTCACACCGGCTCTGGAAGCCGCCGAAAAGCTGGGGGCAACCGTGGCCGACATGCGCTTCGTCAAGCCTTTGGACGAGGCGCTGGTTCTGGAACTCGCAGAACAACACGACCTGCTGGTTACTCTCGAAGAGAATGCCATTGCCGGCGGCGCAGGGAGTGCTGTTACGGAGTTTCTGAACAGCCAGGAGGTTTCCATGCCGGTGCTTCAACTCGGGTTGCCAGACAGCTTTATTGATCACGGCAAACACGAAGAACTGCTCAAGGATTGCGGGTTGGATGCCAATGGCATATTCGCCGCCATAAGCACGCGCATGGAACGCCTGCAGCACCAAAGGCTCAAAGCGGTCAAATAACACCGCCAGCCAGAAGTCTTCTTACCAATACGCAAAAAGCCCGCTTATTTAATAAGGCGGGCTTTTTTGTGTCTGCCAGAAGTACCAGGCCAAAACTGGAATTATAGCTGGGGGTCATCGTCCTGATGGGTTTCCAGCCAATGCCCAAGCTTACTTTGCTTGGTGTCGAGATAATGCTCGTTATGAGGATTGCGACCAACATGCAAGGGAACGCGCTCGGTTACTGCAATGCCATAAGAGGTCAGTGCTTTGACCTTGCGAGGATTATTCGTCATCAGGCGCAGGCTTTTGATACCCAGATGTTCCAGCATATCCTTGCACATGCTGTAATCGCGCAAGTCTGCGGCAAAACCCAGGCGCTCGTTTGCCTCAACGGTATCTGCGCCCTGATCCTGCAGACGGTAGGCGCGGATTTTATTCAGCAAGCCGATACCCCGGCCTTCCTGACGCAAATACATCAAAATACCGCGGCCTTCACGAGCAATGCTGCGTAACGCCTCTTCAAGCTGATAACCACAGTCGCAACGCATGCTGTACAACGCATCGCCTGTAAGGCATTCAGAGTGCGTGCGGGCCAGCATGGGCTCGTCGCCGTCCAGCGACCCCAGGGTCAGGGCAACATGCTCCTTTCCCGTGTCCGGTTCTTCAAAGCCATGCATATCGAATACCCCGAAAGGGGTCGGCAACCGGCAGGTCTCGATGTAACGAACAGCCACAGTGCTTCCTCGTGGTTCAATAAATCTGGGCGCGTATTCTATCACGGGCGCGCCCATCAGGCATCAGTGGTCGTCGGCAATCCAATGCCCACTGCGACCGCCCTTCTTCTCCAACAAACGCACCTTGCCAATTTCCATACCCTTGTCGACGGCCTTGCACATATCGTACAGAGTCAGGGCTGCGATACTGGCGGCTGTCAGGGCTTCCATTTCCACACCGGTCTGGCCGGCAAGCTTGCACCTGGTCAGTATATGCACCGATGCGCCGTCTGCTCCCGCAGTAAGCTCCACCTTCACTGAGGTGAGGTTCAGGGCGTGGCACAAGGGAATCAGATCGTGGGTTCGTTTGGCGGCCATTATTCCGGCAATACGGGCGACGGCCAGCACATCACCTTTCGGGTGCTCCCCGTCGATGATCATCCGGAGGGTTTCTGCCGCCATATGAATGGTCGCTTCGGCGCGCGCTTCACGCTCCGTTACGGCTTTCTCCGTAACGTCCACCATGCGGGCTTCACCCTTGTCGTCAAGATGCGTCAGTTTACTCACGGTGTCTCCCGGGTTTCAGTTTCAGTAAGTGGTGAGCAGGTTGCACTAAAATAAAGTATCAAGGGCCGGAGCATACCAGAGATGCAGGACAGCGCGGCGAATCCAGGTCAACCCTGAGGCCACCAGTACCGGATCCCGGCGATACCTTGAGCGCCTGCCTGCTGAGCTTCATCAAGATCTTCTGGCTGCAGCCCTCCCAGCCCGAAAACCGGAATGGGTGCGTTTGCGACCAGATCACGGAATCCCGCCCAGCCCAGTACGGGAGCGCCCGGGTGCGTCTCTGTGGGCTTTACCGGGCCAAGCGTCACATAGTCTGCCCCAATCGCCACTGCATGATCTATCTCACGGGCGTTGTGGCAGGAAACCCCAAGCCATACCCCATCAGGCACAGGCCTTGCCTCAAGTTTTTGGGCCTCTCGCCACGGCAGGTGCAGCCCAGCCGCATCGGGGGTGTCATCGAATGCTGCAGGCGAGCCATGCACCAAAAGGCCGGCTCCAGCTCGCTCGCACAGCTCCAGTGCAGTTTCAGCAACAGAAGCATAGCTCTCTGAATCCAAAGCTGGCGCTCTCAACAGAATCAACGCCGAACGATCCTGCTCTGACAAGCGCTCAAGGGCCCTGCCCAGCAGTTGACCAGGATCGGCATCAGGACTGAACTCGCCGGTTAACGCCAGCAAGCAAGGGAGTTGCAGCGCCCGGATAATTGGCCGGTTAGCTGCCGGAAAATCCTCATCCCGCAGGCTTTCAGGGCGAACCCACTCTATGGGCTGCCCTTCACGGCCATGAGCGTCACCCTCGGCCTGATCCGTTCGCCAAACATCCAGAAAGACCCGCTTGTCGCCGTAGTCGTGGCGGATACCAATCACTGGTCGCAAGGAGCCCTCCGGTATGTGTAAACCGGTTTCTTCGGCAATCTCCCGAACCAAGGCAGCCTGTACCGTTTCATCCGGCTCAACTTTGCCACCGGGAAATTCAAGCAAACCACCTTGATGGACATGGTCCGGGCGGCGGGCAATAAGTACACACCCATCACGAACGATGACGCCAACGGCCACGTGGATCTCCCGAACACCAACGTCTGTTTTGGCCATGCTCAGCTGCGATAATCTGCGTTGATGGTGACATAGTCATGGGAGAAATCGCAGGTCCAGACGGTTTCCCTTATGTCGCCCCGTTTAAGGTTGATAGCAATCGTAATCTCCTCCTGATCCATTACTGCCTGACCCCGCTCCTCGGAATAATCCTCAGCACGTCCACCGTCTCTCACAAGACATACATCTCCGAGGTGGATTTCCAGGGCATTAACGTCCAGATCCACTACTCCAGCCCGGCCTACGGCCGCCAGAATGCGCCCCCAGTTGGGGTCTGATGCAAACAGCGCGGTCTTAACCAGAGGAGAGTGAGCGACTGTATAGGCCACATCCAGCGCTTCCTGCTGAGCCGCTGCACCACTAACGTGAATGGTGATGAACTTGGTGGCGCCTTCACCGTCACGCACGATGGCGTGAGCGAGATCCATGTAGATATCTTTCAGCGCGGCCTTGAGCACAGGCAGGTGCGGGCTATCGAGAGTGATTTCCGGGCCGGAATACTGGCCGCTGGCGATGAGCGTGCAGGCATCGTTGGTGGAGGTGTCACCATCAATAGTGATTCGATTGAAGGATTGCTCCCCCAGTTCTGATGCCAAAGCCTGCAACGCATCTTGCGCAATACGCGCATCGGTGGCGATAAAGCCCAGCATGGTCGCCATATTGGGGCGAATCATACCAGCGCCCTTGCTGATGCCGGAAATAGACACTGTGTGGCCGCCCAGATCAACCTGAACCGACGCACCCTTCGGCCGCGTGTCTGTGGTCATTATACCGCTCGCCGCTTCCGCCCAGCGATTGTCCGCCGTGCTGCCCAAGGCTTCTGGCAGAGCGCCCACAATCTTCTGAACCGGCAATGGCTCACCAATCACCCCTGTTGAATAAGGCAGTACCTCTGCAGCAGTGACTCCGGCATGCTCTGCCAAGGCCTGACAACAAGCAAGCGCATCATCCATGCCACGGGCACCTGTACCCGCATTGGCATTACCTGTGTTGATCAAAAGGTAACGCGGGGCTTTTTCAGCCAGATGTTTGCGACTCAAGGTTACCGGGGCTGCGCAGAACTGGTTGCGGGTAAACAAGCCGGCAACACGGCTTCCCGGTGCCAACTCAAACACCACAATGTCCTTGCGTCCAGGCTTCTTGATGCCCGCGCTGGCAATACCCACCTTGACACCTGCTACGGGGAAAAACTCGGGTAAGGTTCCTGGTCCAACCGCCATCCTGCCGCTCCTTTTTATAATGCTACTAGTATGAATAGGTCTGAAAACGAAAAACCCGCAGTCTGCCAGTTAACTGGCCGATTGCGGGCTCCGTACTTTACTTCCTGTCTGTGCAGGGTGGTCAGCTTACCTTGCCACAGCACTGTTTGAATTTCTTGCCGGATCCGCATGGGCAGGGCTCGTTACGGCCCACTTTACGCTCCTGGCGCACAAAGGTTTCTGGCGCACCCTGATCTTCATCCCTTCGCTCGCCTTCGCCCTGCGCTGTCGCACTGGATTCATCGTGACGCAGGCGTGCCCGTGCCAGCTCCTGCTCAAGTTCTTCCTTGCGGCGACGCTCAACCTCTTCCATTTCTTCCCGGCTCTGAACCCGAACATGACACAGCACACGGGTTACATCGCGCTTCATGGTTTCCAGCATGGTTTCAAACAGATTAAACGCTTCGCGCTTGTATTCCTGCTTGGGGTTCTTCTGAGCATAGCCACGCAAGTGGATGCCGCGCCGCAGGTGATCCATGTTGGAAAGATGTTCTTTCCACAAGGTATCCAGGACCTGCAGGAACACCTGCTTTTCAAACCTGCGCATGGACTCTGCGCCAGCAATCTCTTCCTTCGCCCGGTATGCTGCAACGATTTCGTCCAGAATTTTCTGGCGCAGGTTGTCTTCGTATAGTTTCTTGTCCTCTTCCAGCCATGCCTGAACAGGCAAGTCGATAGACATTTCAGACTGTAACTGCGCTTCCAGCCCGGCCACATCCCACTGCTCTGGCATGCTCTGGGGCGGAATATGCTCGCTGACCAGCGAATCAACAACATCCGCACGGATGGTATCAACCATTTCGGAGACATCCTCTGAGGACATCACTTCGTTACGCTGATCGTAAATAACCGTACGCTGATCGTTCGCTACATCGTCATACTCAAGCAGCGTTTTACGCATATCGAAGTTACGACCCTCGACCTTGCGTTGGGATTTCTCAATGGCGTTGGTAACCATTCGATGCTCAATGGCCTCGCCTTTCTTCATTCCCATAGCCTGCATCAGGCTTTTGACCCGATCCGGCGCAAAGATACGCATCAGGTTATCTTCCAGAGACAGGAAGAAACGGGAAGAACCCGGGTCACCCTGACGCCCGGCACGGCCGCGTAACTGGTTGTCTATACGGCGGGATTCGTGGCGCTCGGTGCCCACAATGTGCAGACCACCCGCTTCCAGAACCTGATTGTGGCGCTCTGTCCACTCAGCCTTGAGGCGAGCAACCTCTTCTTCAGTGGGATTATCCAGGGCAGCAACCTCGTGCTCCCAGTTACCACCCAGTACAATATCCGTGCCCCGTCCAGCCATGTTGGTAGCGATGGTCACAGCACCCGGCCGCCCTGCCTGGGCGATGATCTGCGCCTCTGACTCATGCTGCTTGGCGTTAAGGATCTTGTGCTCAATGCGCGCCTTTTTCAGCAGCATGGAGAGTAATTCAGAGGCTTCGATGGAAGCGGTACCAACCAGGATTGGCCGTCCCTCCGCTGTCACATCTTTGATTTCATCAATGATGGCGTGGAATTTTTCATCCTGGGTGAGATAAACAAGGTCGTTGTAATCAATTCTCTGAATCGGCTTGTTGGGCGGTATCACCACCACGTCAAGACCGTAAATCTGGCGGAATTCAAAGGCTTCGGTATCTGCAGTACCCGTCATGCCGCCGAGTTTTTCATACAACCGGAAATAGTTCTGGAATGTTGTTGAAGCCAGCGTCTGGCTTTCGGCCTGAATTTTCAGACCTTCTTTAGCCTCTATCGCCTGATGCAGCCCTTCACTCCAGCGACGACCGGGCATAGTGCGCCCTGTATGCTCGTCAACAATAACAACCTGGCCACCCTGAACAATGTAATCTACATCCTTCTGGAACAAGTGATGGGCACGAAGCGCTGAGTGCACGTGGTGCAGCAAGCTCAGGTTGGCCGCTGAGTAGAGGCTCTCACCTTCTTCCAGTAGCTGGCGACCCAGCAGAAGTTCTTCAACCCGCTCGTGGCCCCCTTCAGTCAATTCAACCTGGCGCGATTTCTCGTCGATGGTGAAATCGCCGGAGGATTCCCCCTCTTCACTGACCTCCCCTTTCTCAAGGCTGGGGATCAGCTCGTTGATAGCCAGGTATGCTTTGGAACTATCCTCCGCAGCGCCAGAGATGATCAGCGGCGTCCGGGCTTCGTCAATAAGGATGGAGTCAACTTCGTCGACAATCGCGTAGTAAAGGCCACGTTGCACTTTGTCATCTGTGCTAAAGGCCATATTGTCACGGAGGTAATCAAAACCGAATTCGTTGTTGGTACCGTAGGTGATATCTGCCTGATAGGCGGCGCGTTTCTCTTCGGGAGGCTGGCCAGCGACAACTACTCCAACCTGCAAACCGAGAAAGCGATAGAGTTTACCCATCCATTCAGCATCACGACTGGCAAGGTAGTCGTTTACAGTTACTACGTGTACGCCTTTGCCAGGTAAGGCATTCAAATAAACAGCAGCAGTGGCGACCAGGGTTTTACCCTCACCGGTCTTCATCTCAGCAATCCTGCCTTCATGCAGGGTAATACCACCGATCAGCTGCACATCGTAGTGGCGCATGCCCATAACCCGGCGCCCAGCTTCACGTACAGTAGCAAAAGCCTCAGGCAGTAATGCATCGAGACTCTCTCCCTCGTCCAGCCGACGACGGAACTCGGCAGTCTTGCCCTGCAACTCGGAGTCCGTAAGATTGCCAAACTGCTCTTCAAGCTCATTAACACCCAAGGCCAGCTTGCGCATTCTCTTGATTTCTCTGGCATTTTTACTGCCGAACATCTTGGTTGCAAACTTTGAGAACATAGACCACTGCTTCTTTGATTAAACGGAGGAAGCCGGCATTCTAACCTTATTTTGCGGGAGTACAAAAGGCAGGGCTCACATAGCCGAAGTTATGCGGCTATCCTGTGCCAAATACCGGGAGCTAAAGAACCTGATGAGGCTGGCGGGGGCTAAGCGAACGTCAGGCGACACCTGAGCAATTAACGACTGGCTCTTTTCATGTAGGTTTCGGGGTTTTCTGTTTTACCGTTACGAATCACCTCGAAATGCACGTGGGGACCCGTTGAGCGACCAGTGCTTCCCATCAGCGCAAGCACCTGCCCCTTCTGAACCACGTCACCCACTTTTACCTTGATTGTCTTGCTGTGGGCGTAGCGGGTAACCAAGCCATCACCGTGGTCAACTTCAACCAGGTTGCCGTAGCCATGGCGTTCCGAGGCATAGGTCACTACACCACCAGCGACAGAAATAATATCGCTGCCATCCTTTCCGGCCAGATCAACCCCGGCGTGCCAGGTACGCTTGCCAGTAAACGGGTCTGAACGGTAGCCATAACGCGACGACAACCAACCCCAAGTGATAGGGCGGCCTTCCAGATACAATTCATCCTCCAGCTTCTGGCGGGAGGAAACTTGATCAAGGAGGCGCAACTGTTGTTCGCGGTCGAGCATTTTGCGCTCCAGTTCATCAATCATCCGGGTTAAATCGGGTGCTGAGAACGAATCTGCAGGATGCGAGTCTTCCGGGCCACCAACCGCTGCTGGCTGATTAAAGTCAAATTCATCGCTGGCAACCAGTCCAGACTCCACGAAGCGCTGTCCCAAGGCATCAAGGCGCAACAAACGACCCTGAATCTCACCAAGGCGCAGGGTCAGAGCATCTACCTGGTCCTGAACATTCTGCTGTAAACCGGCAAGTTCAACTTTTTGCTCCCCCAGTTTGCTCCGCCAATGCGCAACAAGCTCGGAGTCAGTCGGCTCACGCGCTTCAGCCTTACTTTCCGCCACGCTATATCCCGCCCAGCCTGCAGCTGTTATCAGCGCAACACAAACAAGTGCCATAGCCACAACAACCGTGCTATTCAGCGCCAGTACGCGGGACTTGCCGTGACTCTTGCCAACAAGAATGATATTCATAGTGTTTTCTGATTTCATCAATGAACCGCAACCATCTCCTGTAGTGTTGCGGCCCCGAATAATCCGAGTGGGTTTGCCATCCTTAGCAACAACTACGTACTGATATATCGCAGCGCCCGGTAGACATACTGATTTACAACAAGGTAAAACAAGAGTAACACCGGTGCTACGCACAAAGCGTGCCGAAGTGTAACCAATCGTTATCGTGGTCGTCGAGAAGAAAACGCCTTATGAAACGAAAAAATGAGCAAAAAATGACCTTCGACAACCTGGGCAGAACGCCGGTCCTGCGCGATCTGGTCGCAAAAGCCAACACTCACCGCAAGGCAGAAGAGGAGGTTATTGCCTCTTTACCGCCAACACTGGCGCCCGGCACCCGATTTGTCTGCTGCCTGGAAGGAGAACTAACCCTCTCTACCGAAAGCGCCGGAAAGGCCAGCCAGATTCGTTTCCGCCAGCACGAGATCATGGAAAAACTACGGGAGAACGAACTGTTCCGGTTCGTGTGGAAACTCAAAGTAAAGGTAGTACCACCAAGGTTTAACGAAAAACCACCGGCGAAAAAACTGACGCTTAGTAAAGAAAATGCCCAGCTCCTCAAAGAGGAAGCCGGGCACACGAAGGATAAAAAACTACGCGAGGTTCTCGAAAAACTCGCAAGCCACGTACGGGATTAAGGCATCCAGCCTTAAGCCGGCACCGCCAGCACAGGTTTCATATAGGAGATAGGTGCGGTCTCTTCGTTATCGAAGGTTACCACTTCCCATGCATCCTCTTCCGCCCTGAGCTTGCGCAGCAGCTTATTATTCAGATCGTGACCGGACTTGATGCCACGGAATTCACCAATCAGGCTATTGCCTAACAGGTAAAGATCACCGATTGCGTCCAGTACTTTGTGCTTGACGAACTCATCCTCATAACGAAGGCCGTCTTCGTTCAGGATTTTGTAGTCGTCTACCACAATGGCGTTATCTACACTGCCACCTAGCGCCAGATTCATCGCTCGAAGCTTTTCAATGTCACGCATGAACCCGAAAGTTCTTGCGCGGCTGACTTCCTTCACGAAAGACGTGCTTGAAAAGTCTACCGTCGCGGTCTGGGCACGGCCCTTGAACACCGGATGATCAAAGTCGATGCCGAAGCTCACCTTGAAGCCCTCAAACGGCAGGAAGGTAGCCTTCTTGTCGCCTTCTTCAACAGTGACTTCCCGCTTGATGCGAATGAATCGCTTGGCCGCTTCCTGCTCGGCAATGCCGGCAGACTGCAGCAGAAAGACGAATGGGCCGGCAGAACCGTCCATGATCGGCACTTCTGCAGCGCTCAGTTCCACATAGCAGTTATCGATACCGAGACCAGCCATGGCTGACAACAAATGCTCAATTGTCGCCACACGGACACCGTCTTTTACCAGCGTCGTGGACAGCATGGTCTCACCCACATTTTCAGCGCAGGCCAGAATCTCGACCACTGGGTCCAGATCGGTGCGGCGGAAAATGATTCCCGAGTCTATCGGCGCAGGCTTCAGGGTAAGGTAAACCTTTTCCCCTGAGTGCAGCCCGACACCGGTAGCACGGATCGTGTTTTTAAGTGTCCGTTGTCTGATCATCGGTTCGTTATTCCGTAAAAATTGGCGATATTCTAAACAAAACTGTGTGTCGAGAATACCAAAAAATACGACTGATTGCCATTTGCGCGGCTCAAAATTGCTTAAATTTTAAACAACATGACCGCAACAGCCAGCGTATCGTTATCCGGGCTCGTGATTGATGATTACAACAATCACTCCAGACCGGATGTCATTTGCAACAGATTATCAGTCAGCCTGTCTGCGAAGGAATGCGGGAATATCGAGATAGTCGACACCCTGCTCTTCACTTTCTTTGCTCTGATCAATCGCCACATTACCGTGAGATACCGCACGGCGACGCAGGATTGCTGGGCGATCCAGCTGTTTGTAATCTGTTTTGCCGTCCAGGGAGCGGGTGTTATCCACCACCTTGGTAGGCTTTTCACGGTCTCCGCCCAGGCCTGTGGCAACCACGGTCACCTTCAGCTCGTCGGTCATCTCCGGATCGATAACGGTACCTACAACAACGGTAGCGGAATCGGATGCAAACTCACGCACAATGTCGCCAACCTCGGAGAATTCGCCCAGGTTCAGATCCATACCGGCAGTAATGTTGACCAGAATACCCTTGGCACCCTGCAAGTTGACGTCTTCCAGCAGCGGGCTGCGGATGGCCGCTTCGGCAGCTTCCCGCGCACGGTTCTCACCGGTGGCGGTTGCCGTACCCATCATTGCCATGCCCATCTCGGACATGACTGTCTTAACGTCCGCAAAGTCAACGTTGATCATACCGTTGCGGGTAATCAGATCAGCAATACCCTGAACCGCCCCAAGCAGAACGTCGTTCGCAGCAGCGAATGCGTCCAGCAGGCTGGTCTTTTTACCCAGGACCGCCAGCAGCTTTTCGTTAGGGATGGTAATCAGCGAGTCAACGCATTCTTCCAGCTCTCTGAGCCCTTCTACGGCCAAGCTCATGCGCTTGCCGCCTTCAAAGTTGAACGGCTTGGTTACCACGGCAACGGTCAGAATGCCCATTTCCCGCGCAACTTCTGCAACCACAGGTGCAGCACCGGTACCCGTGCCACCACCCATTCCTGCGGTGATGAACACCATGTCCGCGCCTTTGATGGCTTCGGCGATACGGTCGCGATCTTCCAGAGCAGACTGCCGCCCGATTTCAGGATTCGCGCCTGCGCCCAGACCTTTCGTGATGTTACCGCCCAACTGAATGATCTGGCGTGCATCCATACCAGCCAATGCCTGGGCATCTGTGTTGGCGCAGATAAAATCTACACCCTCAATGTCACTGTTCAGCATGTGCCGTACGGCGTTACCGCCACCACCGCCCACACCGATTACCTTAATGACAGCGTTTTGTTGGACATTATCGACTAGTTCAAACATTCCCCTTCCCCTTCGTGCTGTTTTCAGCCTTGTTCCAGGCTGTTAATTCGAGATTGTATTTTTCGAGATACCTTCGTTTACTGCCTTCCCGGAACCGTCAGAAATGACCGGTAAACCAGGCTTTCATGCGCTCAAACAGCGAGGGTGCGTCTTCACCCTTGAGCACCGGTACCCGGCCAAGATCCATCTGCCGGAAACCATGAATCAATAACCCCACGCCGGTGGCGTAGATAGGGTTATTAACAACTTCTGTCATGCCGGACACTGCGTGCGGACACGCCAAGCGTACCGGCATATGGAAAATTTCTTCAGCAAGCTCCACCACGCCTTCCATGGTGGAGGAGCCGCCTGTAATCACGATTCCCGCCGGAATCATGTCTTCAAATCCTGAACGGCGCAGCTCTGATTGCACGAGGGTAAACAGCTCCTCGTAACGGGGCTCTACCACTTCTGCCAAGGCTTGCCGTGAGAGATCCCTCGGTGCCCGGTCGCCAACGCTGGGCACCTTGATGGTTTCATCTGCGCCAGCCAGCTGAGTCAAGGCACAGGCATACTTGATCTTGATTTCTTCTGCGTTCTGCGTGGGCGTACGCAGAGCCATGGCTATGTCGTTTGTAACTTGATCACCAGCAATGGGAATAACAGCGGTGTGGCGAATGGCCCCGCCGGTGAACACGGCAATATCCGTGGTGCCGCCACCCATATCCACTACACAGACACCCAGTTCTTTTTCGTCATCTGTGAGAATTGCGTGGCTCGACGCCAGCTGCTCCAGAATGATGTCGTCGGCTTCTAGACCACAGCGGCGAATGCACTTTTCAATATTCTGGGCTGCGTTGACGGCACAGGTAACCAGGTGCACCTTCGCCTCCAGACGCACACCGGACATACCCATTGGCTCTTTGATGCCCTCCTGGTTATCAATCACAAATTCCTGCGGCAAAATGTGCAGGATCTTCTGATCAGCAGGAATGGCGACGGCCTGTGCAGCGTCTATAACCCGGTCGATGTCAGCCTGAGTCACTTCCCGGTCACGAATAGCGACGATGCCGTGGGAGTTGAGGCTCTTGATATGACTGCCTGCAATCCCTGCATACACAGAATGAATGCGACAACCGGCCATCAGCTCGGCTTCCTCAACCGCTCGCTGGATTGCCTGAACCGTGGTTTCGATATTAACCACCACACCCCGCTTCAGACCCCGGGAAGGATGGGAACCAATACCCACCACCTCAATGGTTCCGTCCATCTTGCGTTTGCCGACAATAGCAACCACTTTCGAGGTTCCAATATCGAGGCCGACAATCATGTTTTCCGTTTCAACCGATGACATGCGTTCCACCAAACCGTAGGTCTGAATTTACTGTTTCTATGTTTTCGGGCCGGAAGCAGCCTGCGCCTGCTTCCATTGAACCGCCACACCATTGGTGTAACGGGCATCTACCCGGCTAACTTCATCCGACCGCGATATCAGCCGGTTTTCGTACACTGTGATAAAGCGCTCAAAGCGCTTCGCGACCTGATCCCGGCCGAGTACCACTTCAATTCCATTTGAGAGACTGAGCGTCCAGGCACCCCGCCGTTCAAGTGAAAGCCCTGCGAATCCCAGGCCGTGCCCGACCAACTTGTCACTCATGGTGCGCGCCATGTCGATCACATCACGCACCCGCTCATCGGGGCCCGCAAGCTGTGGCAACCTTCCCGCAACTTCCGGGTTTGGCGGCATGAACAGCTCACCAGTGCGGCTAACCAGGCGGCCGTCCGTCCAGTAAGCCAGCGGCCTTTTCTCCCGGATGTTAATTTCCAGTCGATCCGGCCATACGCGTCGCACCGCTACGGTTTCAACCCAGGGGCGCCTTTCAAGATCTGCCTTGATGTCCGAAAGATCCGTCGAAAAGTAGCTCTTACCGATCCAGTTGCCGGCCTGACGTTCAATGGCAACGCGGCTATCGCCGACAAAATCGCCATTCACATCAATAGCCAGAATTTGTTGATCCATGGCCCCCAGCACTTTGCCCGTTGCCCAAGGCACAAGGCCCGCCGCTAGCAGAATCGCAATGCCCATACCGGCCTGAAGCCAGGGCACCGCAGCCAGAATTGCTTTTAACACTCCAAACCGGTCCTTCTCGGGGCCGAGGGTTGTTGCTCCCCGGCGCCGGGGAGGGTCGGACGGTATCGCCCGGCTCCGGATTAGCAGTGTGTCAAGCATCGGCTCCCTCCAACGTGTCGTGCAAAATCCTCACAACCAGTTCTTCAAAACTGATGCCAGCAGCTTTTGCCGCCATTGGCACCAGGCTGTGATCAGTCATGCCCGGAACTGTGTTGACTTCCAGAAGCCAGAATTCACCCTCTGCATCCTGCATGATGTCTACACGGCCCCAAGTGCGGCAGCCCACGACCCGGAATGCCTCCAGCGCAAGATTCTGCAACTTCGCTTCATCCTGAGGCGACAGACCGCAGGGAATCCGATAACGGGTGTCGTCCGCCAGATATTTCGCGTCATAGTCGTAGAACACGTGATCGGTGCTCAAGCCGATGGCCGGCAGAGCCTTGTCCTGCAATAAGCTGACCGTAAACTCAGGGCCTTCAACCCACTCTTCTACCAACACTTGGGTATCCAGTGCGGCGGCAGCCTCGTAGGCTTCTACCAGCTCTGCAGCAGTATTCACTTTGCGGATTCCAATGCTGGAACCTTCCCTTGACGGCTTAACACTCAAAGGCATGCGCAACGCTTGAACAATCTGTTCGGCGTCACTGGCTGCCGTCATGGTTCTGAACTTCGGTGTTGGCAAACCACAGCCAGCAAACACGTACTTGGTTCGCAATTTATCCATCGCCAGAGCGGAAGCCATTACCTCACTGCCGGTATAAGGAATTCCCGCCTGAGCAAGAATGGCTTGCAGGGTTCCGTCTTCTCCGCCACGGCCATGCAGGGCAATGAAGACCCGGTCAAAGTCCGGATTTTCTGCAGTCTTCAGAAGACACCCCTGAACATCCATTGCAAAGGCATCTACGCCCGCAGAAATCAGAGCTGCGAGAACCGCCTTGCCACTTTTGAGGGAGACATCCCGCTCAGCCGAGTCCCCGCCCATAAAAACAGCGACGCGCCCAAGCGCCTTAACCACCTCTGGATCGGCCTGATACGCCGGTATTCCGGGATGCTGCATATCACTCACCTGAAACAACTCCTTGCGCCGCCAACCGGATCGCTATCCCGCCAATGTCCCCAGCACCCTGGGTAATCAAAAGATCGCCGTCTTGCAAAACGTTGGACAGCAAACCCTCAATCTCACGGTTATCTTCGACAAATAGAGGTTCTATCTTGCCCCGCTGCCTTATGCTGCGGCACAAGGCCCTGCTGTCGGCACCAGGAACTGCAGTTTCTCCGGCAGAGTACACATCCATCAGCAGCAGACCATCAACCTCCGACAACACTCGAACAAAGTCCTCATACAAGTCACGAGTCCGGCTGAATCTGTGGGGCTGGTACAGCATCACTATGCGACGCCCGGGCCAGGCACCCTGAGCAGCACGAATGACTGCCTCGACCTCTGTAGGGTGGTGTCCATAGTCGTCCACCAGAGTGATGGTGCCTTTGGGTATTTTGTAATCGCCGTAAACCTGAAAGCGGCGGCCAACGCCGGCAAAGGCTGCCAGCCCGCGACAAATTGCTTCATCTGCAATACCGTCATCCGTCGCCACAGCGATCACGGCCAAGGCGTTCAGAACGTTGTGCCGCCCGGGCATTTTGAGTTCCACAGTAAGGTCGCTTCGGCCGCCGGGGCGTTTCACCACGAAATGAGTTCTCAAACCATCAGAAACAATATTCTCAGCCCGATAATCTGCATCCTGGTTACTGATGCCATAGGTGATGATGGCACGGGAGATTCGGGGGATGATTTCGTTCACATAGGGATCATCCACGCACATCACAGCCAATCCGTAAAAAGGCAGGTTATGAAGGAAATCCACAAACGTTTGTTTAAGCTTTTCCACGTCGCCGTCGTAGGTGTCCATATGATCGGCTTCGATGTTGGTGACCACTGACACGGTCGGCGTCAGGTGCAGAAAGGAGGCATCGCTCTCATCCGCTTCAGCAACCAGATATCGGGACCCACCCAGCTTGGCATTGGTACCTGCACTGTTCAGTTTGCCGCCGATCACGAAAGTGGGATCAAGCCCGGCTTCACCCAGCACCGACGCAATCAGGCTGGTTGTAGTGGTTTTGCCATGGGTTCCGGCTACGGCAATGCCGTGGCGGTAACGCATGATTTCCGCCAGCATTTCAGCACGGGGCACAATAGGCACCCGCCGACTGCGGGCCGAAACCATCTCGGGGTTGTCAGATGCAACAGCAGACGACACTACAACCACGTCGGCCTTAGCGCTGTTTTCCTCACGGTGGCCAATGTGAATCTCAATGCCCATGGCTTTGAGACGATCTGTAACTACACCTTGTTTGATGTCTGAGCCAGACACGTCGTAGCCCTGGTTTTTCAGCACTTCTGCAATGCCACTCATGCCGGCACCACCGATACCCACAAAGTGAATGTGGCGAATCCGGCGCATTTCCGGTACTTGAAAAGCAAGCGGCGGATTGTTTGTATCAGCCATTAGCGGCCTCCAGGCAATAATTTACGACTCGCTCCGTTGCATCGGGGCGAGCCAAAGTATGTGCAGCCTTAGCCATTTCCATGACTCGGGCGCGATCCCCGGCAAGGTCGCCAAGGGTTTCTGCCAGCACGGCCGGTGTAAGCCGTGACTGTGGTATCAGGATGGCCGCTTTGGCACTCACCAATTGCTGACCATTTTTCGTTTGATGATCGTCCACCGCATGGGGGAATGGCACCAGCACTGCGCCGATTCCTGCGGCACACAATTCAGATACCGTCAGTGCGCCAGCGCGGCACAACACTACGTCGGCCCAACCGTAGGCTTCCGCCATATCCTTAATAAACGGTTCAACATCGGCACTCACGCCGTGCTGCTCATAAGAGGCGCGGGCATCTTCAAGATGTCGTTCCCCACACTGATGCCGCACCTGTGGTCGCTCCTGTTCTGGCAGCATTGCCAGGGCTTCTGGCAATTGCTGATTGAACACCTGGGCACCCAAACTGCCACCGATCACCAGAATTCGCAGCGAATTGTTCTGATCTCCGGATTCGTTCGAGCGCCCGGCCATTCTTTCTTCCGGGGACGCTAAGGTCGCCAGATCTTCCCGCACCGGATTACCGGTACACCGGGTGACCACGTCTGTTCCAAAACTTCCCGGGAAGGCTTCCAGCACTGTTTTTGAAAACCGCACCAGAATCCGGTTGGTCATTCCTGCAATGGCATTCTGCTCATGAATCACTAGCGGCGTTTTCGTAAGCCAGGCTGCCAAGCCTCCAGGGCCAGTCACAAACCCACCCATGCCAACCACACAATCCGGGCGAATGCGGCGCATGATGGTGAACGCTTCACCCAGCGCACGCATCAGGCGGAACGGCGCTGCCAGCAAAGCAAGCTTGCCTTTTCCCCGGAGCCCCGAAATGTGGATCAACGACATAGGTATGCCAGTGTCAGAAATCAACCGTTCCTCCATGCCGCCGACAGCACCCAGCCAGTGCACTTCATGCCCCTTGGCTTCGAGTGCCCGTGCCGTGGCAAGTGCTGGAAACACGTGGCCACCAGTGCCTCCAGCCATCATCAGAAAGCGGCGAGGTTCATTCATAGCGCGCACCTCCTCGCTTCCGGGGGGCCGTCTTTTCCGAAGCCTGCTTTTCCTTATCCAGCCGTTCCATTTCAACCCGAGCGAGAATGCCGATACACACACAGCTGATCATCAAGCTGGAGCCGCCATAACTCACCAACGGCAAGGTCAGCCCTTTGGTGGGAAGCAATCCGGTACTGACTGCCATGTTGATTCCGGCCTGCAAGCCGATCAGCAATGTGATGCCGTAGGCGAAGCAGGCACCAAACGGCATATCTGCCTTTTCTGCCCGCCGTGCAATCACGAATCCGGTTACAACCAGCACAGTAAACAGCCCCAGCACGATCAGTGAGCCAATCAGCCCGAACTCTTCCGCGATGATGGCGAAAATAAAGTCTGTATGAGCCTCCGGCAGGAAGAACAGCTTCTGTATTGAGTTTCCGAGGCCAACGCCACTCCAGTCGCCGCGACCAAAAGCAATCAATGACTGTGTTAGCTGGTAGCCGCTGTCGAACTGATCTTTCCAGGGGTCGAGGTAACTCACTACGCGCTTCAGCCGGTAGGGCTGCGTCAGTACCAGAATCACCCCAAGCACCACCAGAATGGCGATCAGCGGTACAAACCGGCTAAGCCGCACACCGCTAAGGAAAATCATGCCCGCAGCTGCGGTCACCAGAACCACTGTCGCCCCAAAGTCAGGCTGAATAACCAACAAGGCAGATGCCACGCCAAGAACGACCAGCGGCTTCAAAAAGCCCGGCCAGGTATTCAGCAACTCATCGCGGCGCCTTACAACGTAGCCGGCCAGGTATGCAATCAGGCATAGCTTTGCCACTTCCGACACCTGCACGTTGAATAGCCCAAAGGGGATCCAGCGCGTAGAACCGTTCACGGTGCGGCCCAGAGGCGTAAGAACCAGAACCAGCACCAGCAGGCCTATTCCGAGCAACAACCAGCCGCTGCGCTCCCACCAGGCCACTGGTACATTGACCGACACCAGCGCCAGCATGCAGCCCATGACTGCAAACATAAGTTGGCGAATCACATAGTGATAACCATTGCCCATGGTCTCTACTGCCAGGTCCATGGAAGCAGAGGAAATCATCACAACCCCGATAATCAGCAAGGCGACCGAGCTGATAACCAGAACCGGCAGGGGCTGAATTTCGCCCAACCATTGGGTCCTTACGGGTGCTGCTGATAGCCCTAACTGCATCAGTTCACCTCCCGCAGTGATTGGACCTGGGTGCGGAATTGCTCACCACGATCCATATAGTCCGCAAACATATCGAAGCTCGCGCAAGCGGGGGAAAAGAGTACCCGATCGCCTTGCTGCGCAAGCTCGGCAGATTTTTCCACCGCAGCCTTCAAGGTTTCGGCCCGGTATACCGGCGTCTCGGAGGCCAGAGCCCCAGCAATACGATCTGCATCGCGGCCAATCAATACAACCGCGCGGCAACCGTCACTGACGGGGGCCGCCAGCTCTGTAAACTCGGCACCCTTGCCTTCTCCACCAGCAATCAGCACGAGTTTCCCTTCGCCTTCCGGCACCAGGCTTTTTATGGCGGCGACGGTGGCTCCAACATTCGTGCCCTTGGAGTCATTGATGTAATCCACGCCTGCAAGCCTGCGCACAAGCTCACAGCGGTGCGGCAACCCACTGAAGTTCCGCGCGCTATCCAACATGATGTCCATTGGCAGTCCCGCGGCCTGCCCAAGTGCCAACGCAGCCATTACGTTGCTGAGGTTGTGCCAGCCCATCAGTTTCAGCTCGCTGGCATTGAGCAGGTTATCGAAGCCGAAGGTCAGCCATAGGCCCTGATCGTCTTCCCGGGTACTGAACGTTTGCGGGTTCACCCGATTAAAGCCAAAACACACAAACCGCAGGTTGTCCCGCGCCATGGGAGTGCTGAGCGCATCGTCCAGGTTCACGATAGCGTTCTTGCAGCCCTGGAAGATTCGTTGCTTTGCCTGGAAATAAGCCATCTTGTCCGGATAGCGATCCAGATGATCATCACTGACATTCAGCACGGTTGCCGCCAGCGCATTCAGACCTGTAGTGGTTTCCAACTGAAAGCTGGAGAGTTCAAGCACGTACAAGTCGGCGCCCAGGCCCAGCAAATCCAGTGCCGGTGTGCCGATGTTTCCGCCAACCTGAACCTTGCGACCCGCAGAACGAGCCATCTCACCCAATAAAGTGGTAACAGTGGTTTTGCCGTTGGAACCTGTTATGGCCACAACAGGTGCGTCGGCAGCCTCAGCAAACAGATCAATATCGCCCCGTATGCGCGCGCCCTGCTCAGCGGCGTAGGCTACAGCCGGCTCAGCAATGCTGATTCCCGGGCTTACGATCAGTTCGTTGAACCCCGCAAATAGTTCGGGGCTGAACGATCCAAGATGGACAGAAACATCAGGCCACCCGGCACGAAGGTCATCCAGGCACGGCGGCGCTTCGCGGCTATCCGCCACGGCAACCTCTCGCCCCTGCGCAGTCAGATAGCGCACGCAGGAGAGCCCGGTTTTACCGAGCCCTACTACCAGTGTGCGACGATCTGAAGTGATGACACTCATAATCAGTCCGGCTTCCTATCGTAATTTCAGACTGGACAAGCCAATCAGAACGAGAATTACAGTGATGACCCAGAAACGCACAATCACACGCGGTTCTGGCCATCCTTTAAGTTCAAAATGATGATGCAGTGGTGCCATCCGGAATATCCGGCGACCAGTCAGCCGGAACGAGGCAACCTGAAGGATCACTGACACTGTTTCCATCACAAACACGCCGCCCATGATGAAAAGAATGATTTCCTGGCGCACGATCACTGCGACCACACCCAAAGCTGCACCCAGGGCCAAGGCACCAACGTCACCCATGAATACTTGGGCGGGATAAGTGTTAAACCAGAGGAAGCCAAGACCGGCGCCCACGAGGGCCCCGCAAAAGACAATCAGTTCGCCGGTACCCGGCAAGTGCGGGATCAGCAGATAATTTGCGAACTGCACGTTGCCGGATACGTAGGCGAAAATGCCCAAGGCACCTGCAACCATGACGGTGGGCATGATTGCGAGGCCATCCAGACCATCTGTCAGGTTCACCGCGTTGCTGCTACCGACAATCACAAAATAAGTAAGCAGGATAAAGAGCACCGGCCCGAGGGTCAGTGACACATTTTTAAGAAATGGCAGGTACAACGAGGTTTCCTGGGGCAAAGCGGAACTGAAGTACAACACTATGGCTGCGGCTGCACCAATCAAAGACTGCCAGAAGTACTTCCACCGTGCAGGCAGGCCACGAGGGTTGCGCTCAACCACTTTCCGGTAATCATCCACCCAGCCAATAGCGCCGAACAGCAAGGTAACCAGCAACGTCACCCATACATAACGGTTGGACAGGTCCGCCCACAACAATGTGCTGATGCCGATAGAGACCAGGATCAGCGCGCCGCCCATGGTTGGCGTTCCAGCTTTACTGAGGTGTGTCTGGGGACCATCATCACGAATCGCCTGACCAATCTGATACTGACTCAGTTTGCGGATCATCACTGGTCCGATAAGCAAAGAGATCAGGAGCGCGGTTAACGTGCCCAGAATTCCGCGCACGGTCAGGTACTGAAACACCGTCAGCGCCGAAAAATAGTCTGAAAGAACCCCTGTCAGCCAGAGCAACATGCTTTATTCACCTTGTTTATAATTCCATCCGCCACGAGATCCATGGCGGAACTTCTGGACCCTTTAACCAGCACGGTCATTGGCCGCTCTTTAGCCCGATAAATGACCTGCACGGCCTCATCGTGTGTTTCATACATCTCTGTCGCTTCACCAAAACCCTCGGCGTAGCCTTCGCAGCCGGGACCTACCGTTACCAGGCGGGCAATGCCCAACTCCGAAGCAAAGGCACCCACTTCACGGTGAAGTTCGCGAGCGGTTGGCCCGAGCTCGCCCATCGCTCCTAAAACCGCAATATGCGCGCCTTGGCGCTTTGCCAGAACACCCAACGCTGCTTTCATGGAGGCCGGGTTTGCGTTGTAACTGTCATCAATAACTGACAATTCTCCCGGAAGATTGACTACCTGGAGGCGCCCACATGCTGGCTGGACCCCGGCCAAACCGTCTTTGATTGCCGAATCCGTTGCACCCAGCTCACGGGCTGCTGCAATCGCCAGCAGAGCGTTGGTTACGTTGTGTTCACCTTCGAGGGGCAACAGGAACGTGAGCCCCCATCCGTCAGGCCCTGCACACACAACTTCCGCCTGCAGACTTTGCTTTGGTTCGACAGCTGCGCTGTAGTCTGCCTCGGAGTGCCCCAAGCGGCTGACACTGACAACCCGTCGGTTCCCGGCTCGGGCAAGCCACTGTTCAAACGCAGGGTCATCCCGGTTCAGAACCACCAGACCCGCATCGCTAACGCCTTCGATAATTTCGCCCTTGGCCTGCACGATATTCTCGTAACTGCCAAAGCCCTCGAGGTGAGCTTCCCCCGCATTCGTGAGAATCACAACCTGAGGTTTGGTCATTGCAACGGTATGGGCGATTTCACCAATCCCGCTGGCACCTAATTCAACAACACCATATTCGTGCCTGGGCTCCAGGCCGAACAGGGTCAAGGGCACACCAATGTGATTGTTCAGATTGCCGCGGGTCGCAAGGGTTTCCCCCATACGCGCCAGAATGGCAGCGACCAGTTCTTTAACGGTGGTTTTGCCACTGCTACCGGTAATAGCAACCAGCTTCGCGTCGCTTTCATTACGATTGCCGGCGGCCAGAGCCCCCAGTGCTTCAACGGTGTCCGCCACAACCAACTGAGGCATACCGGGACCGCTATCAGCCGGCGTATCAACCACGGCAGCACTGGCACCCAGCTTCTGCGCAGCCTGTAAAAATTTGTGGCCATCAAAGTTGTCACCGCGCAGGGCGACAAATAGCTCACCTGCTTTCAATACGCGCGTGTCTGTGGACACGCCAGTGAACTGAACCGCATCCAGCCCCTGCGACACACACTTTGCGCTGGTAAAACACACAGCCTCAGCAATAGAGAAGGCGCGCATCATAGGTCTGCCCCCTCAATATTCAAGCATTGGCGTACATGATTTGCATCGCTGAACGGGAGCTTCTGACCCGCTATCTCTTGCCATGATTCGTGGCCTTTACCTGCAACAAGAACCAGGTCATCTGGCGCTGACATGCTAATGGCTGTGCGAATTGCCTCGGCCCGATCGTGAATGACTGTTGCGGCTTCCGGCCGGGAGAAGCCCGCCAGAATGTCCCGCACAATCTCTACCGGGCTTTCTGTCCGCGGGTTGTCGTCTGTAACGATAATGACATCGGCGCACTTTTCAGCTTCTTTCGCCATTTCAGGCCGCTTGCCGCTGTCCCGGTCGCCACCGCAACCAAATACACAGATCAGCTTGCCTGTTACATGAGGCCGCAGCGCCGCTAAAGCATTCGCAAGCGCATCGGGTGTGTGCGCATAATCGACCACAGCGCGAACGCCGCTTGCGCCACAGAAACGCTCAAGCCGTCCGGGCGGCGGTGTTAACAACTTTACCGCCTGCTGCACCTGCTCAACCGTAACGTTCAGGGTCATAACCGTTGCAATTGCCGCAAGCACGTTGCTGGCATTGAAACTCCCCATCAGCGGCGCGGAAAAGCCAAATTCGCCCCACTCGCCATCAACCACAGCATCAAAGCCGTTATCTGTGGGACGAAATTCTTTCAGCCACAGCTCGACTTCGGATTCGTGAAGGCTGTAGCGAATGCGATCACACTTACCTTCAAGCTTTTCATAGAGCTGACGGCCAAAGGGATCATCAAAATTTATTACCGAGAAGTGCACATCCTCACGCTCGAACAATCGTGCCTTGGTCGCACCGTAGGACTCCATTGAACCGTGATAGTCCAGATGGTCCCGCGTCAGATTGGTAAACACGGCACCGGTTATTGCCAGGCCGTCTACTCTGCCTTGATCCAGACCATGGGAAGACACTTCCATCGCTGCTGCGCGGCCGCCACTGGCAAGAATGCCCGACAAAGCACGATTAATCTGAGCCGCGTCAGGCGTAGTATGGCTGGCCTTCTGCAAGGAACCGGGCATGCCGTAACCCAAAGTCCCCAGAACACCACAGGGCGTGTCTGCCGCGCCTAGTAACTGGGCGATGTAATGGCTCACCGAGGTTTTTCCGTTGGTACCGGTAACGCCGATCAACCGCAGCCTGCGCGAAGGGTGCTCGTAAAAGCGGGCTGCAATTTTCCCCAGTAGTTGTCGGAGTTCCGGAACAGGCACAATCAATGCACCCCGATATTCCTGGCACTCGCCGCTGCTCTCCGTTTCCAGAAGCACAACTGTGGCGCCTGCCGCTATTGCTTGATCCACATACTGGTCAGCCGGCGTCTTTGCGCCTGCCAAAGCAACAAATGCATCTCCGGAACGAACTTCACGGCTATCCGTTTGCAGCCCGTGGATGGTCACATCGAAAACAGAAGGCACGGGCGCAATACCCTGCAACAACGTACTGAGAGATGTTATGCACATAGGCCTACCCCCTCGCCCCGATGTTTACCGGCTGCCGACTTGTTGCGCCAACCTCCAGCTCAGGCTTTACGTTAAGCAGACGCAGCGCATCGCTCATCACCCGAGAAAACACTGGCGCGGCCACTTCGCCGCCGTAGTATTCACCTGACTGCGGCGCATCCACTGCTACAACTGTGACAATTCTTGGGTTGTCGATGGGGGCCATACCGGCAAAAATTGCCTTGTACTGGCTGTCTTCGTAGCCTTGGGCACCAACCAGATGAACCGTTCCTGTTTTGCCTCCGGCACTATAAAAGCCAGGCTGAGCACGTTTGCCAGAACCTCTGGAAACCACTTCTCCCAGCATTGCCCGAACATCACTTGTTACCCGCTCGGAAAGAACCCTTTCACCAATAGGCTTTTCGTTCAGCTTCATCAGGCTTAGGGGGTAACGCACACCGCCATTGGCGATAACCATATAGGCCTGAGCTAACTGAAGTGCGTTCACACTCATTCCGTAACCGTATGAGAGCGTTGCTTCTTCGGAGGGGCGCCACTTCGGTGGTGCTGGCAATACCCCTACAGCTTCTCCCGGAAATCCAATACCAGTTGGCTGACCGAACCCGAGGCGGGCGTAGAGGTTGCGAATCGTGTCACCACCTAGTTCCGTGGCGATCTTGCTGATACCTACGTTGCTCGATTTCACAATAATGTCTGTAAGGCTAATAACGCCGTAGTTCCGGTAGTCGCGAATTGTGAACCTGCCGAAGCGCCGATAACCTGGTGAGGTATCAATGGTTTCATTCGCGGTGTATTGCCCGGATTCGAGCGCAGCTGCCATAGAGATGGGCTTCATGGTTGAGCCGGGCTCAAACAAATCAGTAATGGCTTTGTTGCGGAGATTTTCCGATGCGAACTGGCTGCGATCGTTGGGGTTATAGGACCCCTGATTGACCATCGCGAGCACTTCACCTGTCTCGACGTCCAGCATCACAAGAGTGCCGCCACGGGCCTTATGCGCACTAACCACAGCTTTCAGCTCGCGATAAGCCAGATACTGCAGGCGCAGATCTATGCTGAGTTCAAGATTGTGACCAGGAGCCGCATCACGGATCAGCGCCAGATCCTTGATGATCCGCCCCCGATTATCCTTCAGAACACGTTTGCGTCCCGACTCACCAGATAGCCAATCGTTATAAGCCAGTTCCAAGCCTTCCTGGCCACGCTCGTCGATGTTGGTAAACCCGACGATATGCGATGTCACCTCGCCCGCAGGATAATAACGGCGATATTCCTGCCGCGTGTAGATACCGGGAATATCCAACTCCATCGCTTTTGCAGCCAGCCCGGGCTGCACCTTTCTGCGCAGATAAATGAATTCGCGGCCAGCGTATGTTGCCAGCCGCTCCCGCAGCCTGGCTTCACTGATGTCCAGCACCCGAGCCAGATTGGTCAGGCGTGGCTCGGCGGGATCGGTCTCGGAAGGGTTGGCCCAGAGTGTCTGAACCGGGGTACTTACAGCCAGGGGCTCACCATAACGATCGGTCACTACGCCACGGTGGGCGTCAATGGTCTCTACGCGAATCGTGCGCACGTCACCCTGCTTGCGCAGAAAATCGTTATCCACAACATGCAGATCAACCAGACGCCATCCAAGGGCCAGCACAACAACCAGAAACACACCCAGCACAGAGCCAAAGCGCCAGGCTTTCAGGCCCGCCGCGACTCTCTGGCTCAATGTTCTTGCTGACTCCTGATTGGACAATCAGATCACCCTGAAGTTGTTATTGTTGTAAATTACCGGGATGCCAGCGGCGACATCAGGGGCACCAGAACAATATCCTGACGCCCAGGCACCACCATATTGAAACGTTCTGCCGCTAGCCGCTCGACGCGACCGTGGCCACCCATGGAGCTTTGCTCCAGAAGCAACTGACTCCATTCGGCCTGAAAACTGTCACGCTCTGCCTGCAGCTGAGACAGGGTATTGAACAGCGCGCGGTTCTCATGGGCACTCACAACAACACCTATGGACGAACCCACAAGCAGCACAGCCAAGCCCAGAGACACCAAAACATTTTTTTGGCGCGTGGCATCGAAAACCCGTCGGGAGATTCGCACAGCTGCCACGACACCCTCACGAACCTTTTCCTTGTTCAACTTTGCCGGCTTTACAGCCGTTTCTATGGCTATGGCGCCCATAATTACGCGCTCCCCTGCGACGTCTTTGTATTGTCGATACGCTCAAGAACCCTCATAACAGCACTACGGGCCCGAACATTCTCACTAACCTCACCGGCACCGGCCTTGCTCGCCTTGCCTATCAACCTGAAATCCGAAGTCTCCTGTGCCGCCGTTACCGGAATACCCTTGGGTAACCTGGGGCCGCGAGCGAGATCTCGCATAAAGCGCTTTACCAGCCGGTCTTCCAGCGAGTGAAAACTGATCACAACCAACCGTCCACCAGGCGCAAGCCTGTCGACCGCCGCCTGCAACCCGATTTCCAGATCTTCCAACTCGCGATTTATAAAGATTCGTATCGCCTGGAACGTCCGGGTTGCCGGGTGTTTATGCTTCTCTTTCCTGGGCACGGCTTCGCTGACCAATGCGGCCAACTGAAGTGTTGTTTCGATCGGTGCTTCTTTACGCCGCTCAACGACCTGCCGAGCAATGCGGCGGGAGAATTTCTCCTCGCCGTAGCGAAAAATCACATCTGCAATTTCCTGTTCTTCGGCATACATCAACCACTCTGCCGCACTTGGCGACTGCTGGGGGTTCATGCGCATATCAAGGGGACCATCACGCATAAAGCTGAAGCCTCTGGACGCATCATCCAGCTGCGGCGACGAGACACCAAGATCCATCAGCACGCCATCAACCTGCTCCCAACCTGCTTCAGACACAGCGCGGCCGAGCTCAGCAAAGGAGCCGTGAAAATACTTGAAACGGGAATCGGCTTCCGCAAGCTTTTCAGCTACGAGGATCGCCTCGGGGTCTTTGTCGATGCCCAGCAACTGGCCAGAGGTACCCAAACACCCCAAAACGAGCTGACTATGCCCACCGCGGCCGAATGTTGCGTCTACATAGCTACCATCGGGATCGCTGACCATATAGTCGACCGCCGAATCCAGGAGCACCGAGCGATGGGAAAATTCCGCTCCGGCCTCCGGCTTGCGATCAGAGGTCATAGGGAAAGCGCCTCCATCTCGGGCGGAATGTCTTCATCGCATGAAGTCTCGTCCAGCCATTCGAACCAACGCTCTTCACTCCATAACTCCAGCTTCTTGCCCTGCCCGACGAGCATCAGCTTTTTTTCCAGATTGGCGTGCCTGCGCAAGGTTGGTGGTACCAGAATGCGACCGGCCGAGTCCATTTCCATGGGCGCTGCATTACCTAAGACCAGGCGCTGCAGACGACGAACTGGCTTTTTCATGTTGGGAAGATCTTCGATCTTCACACGAAGAATCTCCCACTCAGGCTCCGGGTAAACCAGTACACAGCGCTCTTCATCAGCATTTGCAGTCAATACAATGCGGCCACCACAGGCTTGCGCGAGGGTCTCGCGCACCTTGGCGGGGATCGCCAAGCGACCCTTTGCATCCATATTGATGGCATGACTGCCGAGAAAATTGCTCATTTACACCGTCTCTGGAGACTCAAATTCCACAAATAACCACTAGAAACCACTTTTTCCCACTTGTGCACACTATAGAAACACGCAATTCACAATGCAAGCGCCGTCAACGACGCCACTCTTGGGAAAGTTCCTTTTATGACAACAGGTTACGGCGACTCGTGTGAGTCAGAGGTGACATTACGGAAAAGAAAAGAAGGAAAATCAAACACCTGCAAAAATGTCTGAAGAAGACAAGTGAGGTTTAAGATTTTTTGGCTATAAGAAATATGCAGTGATAATAAACAGGCTTCATGAAGGGAAAAAAGGCGAGCTCGCCGATAAGCCGGGTTCTGTCTTGGACAGTCATTCATCTAGGGCCTGCGTCACCACAGGCCTCAAGCAACCTACCCGAGTCCAGCGCGGGCCACGCCATAGGACTCCTATTTGGTCTTGCTCCAGGTGGGGTTTACCATCGCCGTGGACTGTTGCCAGCCACGCGGTGCGCTCTTACCGCACCGTTTCACCCTTACCGGTGTCCGCGAACGAATCACGAACACTTAGGCGGTCTACTTTCTGTTGCACTTTCCGTCGGCTCACGCCGCCCAGGAGTTACCTGGCACCTTGCCCTGCGGAGCCCGGACTTTCCTCCCCCGGTAAAAACCGGCGGCGACTGTCTGGCGAGCTCGGGCGAGACAATACTATTGCACCACGCACCATGCAAGGAAAAGCGCAGAACAAAAGGTCAACCCTCCTTGAGCTCCAAGGCACGCTGATACAGTTCGTTCTTGCTAAGGCCACTCAAACCGGAGGCTATCTTTGCCACTTTTTTCAGCGGCAGCTCCGCCATCAGAAGGCCCAGCAAATGATCAACATCCAATTCACCGGCCATCAACCCGGCCTCGGCCTTTTCCGCTCCTCGCACCATCACAACGAACTCGCCACGACTGCCGTGGGGGTCATCCGTCAAGGTGGCGTGCACATCTGCTACCGTACCAGAATAGAACGTTTCAAAGGCCTTGGTGATCTCGCGACCAAGCACAATCTCCCGCTGCGCCCCCATAACCTCCGCTATATCCGCGACTGTATTCAGTATCCTGTGAGGCGACTCGTAAAACACCAGCGTCGCAACCTCCTTGCGAAGCTCTTCCAGGGCTGTGCGCCGACCAGCACCCTTTGCGGGCAGAAAACCCACGAACAAAAACCGGTCGGTGGGCAGACCCGCAGCACTCAGGGCAGCTACCAGCGCGCAAGGCCCGGGTATCGGGCTAACCCGCAGCCCTTCCGCCCTGGCTTCCCGAACCAGCACATAACCCGGATCGGAGATTAACGGCGTGCCCGCGTCTGAGATCAAAGCAACATCAGCACCAGCCAACAGCTGCTCCAGTATATTCTGAACCCTGCCCCGCTCATTGTGATCATGTAATGCGATCAACGGCTTGCTGATACCAATATGTTGTAACAACCGCCCACTGTGGCGAGTATCCTCTGCCGCAATGACGGCCACGCTCGAAAGCACCTTAACCGCGCGCGGTGATAGATCATCCATATTGCCAATAGGGGTCGCAACGATATAGAGCGTTCCCCGATTATCACCTGACCTTATTACCTGCACGGCAGGCTGATCCGATTCAGATTTCAAAATGTGTGCCTCGCATGGAGAGACGGCGCCACCATGACACCTGCGTCATGTGAATTGGCCCGGGAGCTGTTAAACTTGCCACCATCAGATCGACGCCACAAGCCAAAACTCCGGAATCTATAGAGCTTGCCATGACAAAGAATCCTGCTAATCATCGTGCCCTGGCCGGTATTTTCATGCTCACCCTGCTGTTTGCAGGGTGCGCCAGTATCGACCTGGACTCGCACATTGCCCAGTCTCCTTCCCAGGCACTTGAGCTTGCGGCAAAAGAAAGCAACCCTGAAGTTGCGCAGCGATACCTTCTAAAGGTCGCCAGCCAGTTCCAGGATCGGGATGACCACCGCGCCGCCCGCACATTACTGCAGAGCACTCAACTGGCGCAACCCGCACCTGCCCTCCATGCACAAAAGCAACTACTCTCCATGGCCAGCGCAGTGGCCCTCGAAGATCGCGAGTGGGCAGGTAGCATTGTCACCAAAATTTCTCCAGACAACTTCAAAGGCTACAACTCGGAACTCGTTAGCCGGGCTGCCAACCTTCAGGCCGAAACCTATGCCCTCGTAGATGACCGTCTCTCCGCCGCCATGACACTAGTGCTGCTCTCCCAATCTGACGGCAATGTAAATCCGCAGCAGATACATGACCAGATCTGGGCATTCCTGAAAGCGGTTCCAGATCAAAAACTCGCAGCCGCAAAAGAGCGGAGCATCGGTTTTGAAACTGAGGGATGGCTCGAACTCGCAGTCAGCATTCGTACACCCGGACTCAGCATCGACGATCAAGGCCGAATTATCAGGCGCTGGCAAAATAGCCGGCCCGGGCACCCTGCTGCGCAGATACTGCCGTCAGAACTTCAACTCATCGCCAACCTGGCGGAAAGCCGGCCAGAAAAAATCGCGCTCGCCCTGCCACTTAATGGCCCTTTGGCCAGTGCTGGCAAAGCCATTCGAGATGGGTTCCTGGCGGCTTACTATCAGGATAAATCAGCAGATCGAAGCAAAACCGACATTCGCGTCATTGATACATCCGGCAAACCGTTTGAAAAACTCTACAAAGAACTTGCTGCTGAAGATATGGACCTGATTATCGGCCCCCTTGAGAAGGAAGCCCTGGCAAGCCTTACAAACATGAAAACTCTACCCGTTCCAGCGCTGGGACTTAACTACCTGCCTGATGGCACAACGCTGCCCGATGGCTTGTACCAGTTTGGCCTATCGGCTGAGGACGAAGCCCGTCAAATTGCAGACAGACTGTCCGGGCAAAACATCAACCAGGTTCTGGTGCTGATTCCCCAGGGTGAGTGGGGTGACCGCGTCGAGGCAGCCCTGCTGAAGCGTATGCAGCAGAACGGCGCAATTGCTCTGGATATAGAACGCTTCTTCCGCGAGGACAACCTGCGAGCTGTCACTGCAGACCTGCTAGGCATCACCGTGTCGCGGGACCGAGCCATTCAGGTTGAGCGAACCATTGGACTGAACGTAGAGTTCGAACCGCGCCGCAGACAGGATGCAGAGGCGATTGTCATGGTGGCCGAGCCAGCCGTTGCTCGCCAACTCAAACCCCTGTTCGCCTACTATTTTGGAGGCGACCTGCCGGTCTATTCACCTTCAATTATTTACGAAGGCACACCAGATGCTGGCCGCGATCGCGATCTCAACCGGGTAGTTTTCACGGACATCCCCTGGGTGCTAAACGATAAAAACCCATTGCGTGAAGAGGCAGCCAAGGCCTTACCGGGTACCCGAGGCCAACTCGGTCGGCTATTTGCCATGGGAGCCGATGCATGGCAACTGAGCAAACGTCTCCCCTTGCTTCGCCAGGTCCAGACCGCTTCAATCGATGGACAAACAGGTCAACTTACCATGACCCCTGAAGGAAGCATTCACAGGCAGCAACTTTGGGCTCAATTCAGGAACGGGACACCCAAACGGCTACCCGAACCAGCCCCTGAAGACAATGAAGACGCAGCGAGCCCTCAGATGCTGACAAACTGACAGCCACTCTCACATGGAAAGCAAGCGCCATGGAAGGCCGAAAAGCCATTGGAACGTATTTTGAAGGTGTAGCCGCGCGATACCTTGAGGCTCACGGAGTACATATCCGGGAGCGCAACGTGTACAGCCGCGGCGGCGAGATAGATCTAATAGGGCAAGACCAGGACACCCTCGTTTTCTTCGAAGTGCGATACCGAGGCAGTGGCAGTCTTGTTGACCCAGCCAGCTCGATTTCTTACCCGAAGCAAAAGCGGCTTCTGAAAGCTGCATCCTTCTATCTGCATCGCCACCACCTCTGGGACGCCAACACCCGAATAGACGTAGTGGCAATCAGCCCGGGAACCGTAAAAAAATACCGGGTACAATGGATCAAAAATGCAATCCAGGCGGATATATAGACTCTGATGAACGACATGGGCAACATGATCAACCAGTTATTTGCCAGCCACATGGAGCACACTGCACAAGCGGCAAGCAGTGTTGGCCCAGCCATAGAGCAGGCAGCGGACGCCTTCGTAAACGCACTACTCCATGACGGGAAAATCATCACCTGCGCCAATGGTAACGCCAACGTAGTCGCTCAGTATTTCTGTACGGCTTTTCTTAATCGCTTTGAACAAGACCGGCCAGCCCTTCCAGCCATCAACCTGGGAGCAGACGCCACTACCTATTCAGCTATCTGTCGTGACAACCGTTTTAATGACACCTTCTCACGCCAGGTTAAAGCCATAGGCAAACCTGGAGACCTTCTGTTCGTGATTGTTGATGACGGCCACAAAGCCAACCTCATTCAGGCTATCCAGGCAGCCCACGACAGGGAAATGAATGTGGTTGTGCTAAGCGCACGGGAGAAGTCCGACATAACCTCCCTGATGCACTCAGAAGACCACGAGATCGCATTAAACGACCTGTCTCCCACTGAGGCCACACCTCTGCTTATGCTGGTGATCAATGCCCTGTGTTCGCTGGTAGACGGAAAACTATTTGGGAGCTGAACAAAAATGCCGGCTTGCGCCGGCATTTTTGTCAGAACTTGAACCTAATACTTGTAACTTACTTCACGACCTTCAGCGTAGGCCGCCCAGAAGGCCGCTCTTCCTGACCATTCTGCCTGGAATTCTCGCGATCATTAGTGCCGTCCGGATCCGGAGAGCCCGGCTCACTACCAAACACCATGCCTTCGCCATTCTCTTTCGCGTAAATGGCCATGACCGCCTGCAGAGGAATGAACACCTGCATAGGCACACCGCCAAATCGCGCACTGAACTCCAGAGCACTATTGCCAACAACCAGCGAACGCACTGCACCCGGGCTAATATTCAGAACAATCTGGCCATTCGCCACATGCGCTGTCGGCACCTGAACACCCTGAATGCCCGCATCCACTACTATGTACGGAGTGCAGTCATTATCCAGTATCCACTCATTAAAAGCGCGCACCAAATAGGGGCGACTGGAAGTCATGGTGATCTTGTTATCAGGCACTGCGTTTCTCCTGTTCTCTATCGCGGACGCCAGCCAAATCAGCTACGGATGTCTTCTTCGAGATCAGAAAGGCTAGCCTTGAAGCCCTCACGAGCGAACAAGTTGTCCATATACTTCTGGAGTGGCTTGGCCTGCTTATCATTAAGCTCAATGCCAAGGGCAGGCAAACGCCAGAGAATGGGTGCAATACAGCAGTCCACAATTGTGAACTCCTCAGAGAGGAAAAACGGCATCTCACCGAACAAAGGTCCTGCAGCAAGCAGACCTTCACGTAATTCCTTACGAGCAGCCTCCGAAGCCTTAGCATTTGGCTGAAGCAGAATCTGGTCAACCAAACCACACCAGTCTCTTTGGATCCGGTGGATCATCAAACGACTATTAGCACGCGCGACCGGATAAACCGGCAGCAGCGGGGGGTGCGGAAAACGCTCATCAAGATATTCCATCATGATGTTAGGCTCATACAGAACCAGATCACGATCTACCAATGTTGGCAGGGCGTTATACGGATTCATATCAGCCACTTCAGCTGGCGGATTATCCGGGTCAACATCAACGATATCAACGGTAACACCCTTCTCTGCCAGCACAATGCGCACTCTGTGGCTATAGTGGCTGGCCGGGTCTGAGAAAAATGTCATCGATGACCGCTTAGTCACAACGCCCATAGAACTACCTCACGAGTAAACAAACCGAAATGGACCTGAAAAACGCAAAAATTCCAGCGGGCCAATTAACGCCCACTGGAACTCAGGGAACAGGATTATACCCTATTTCTCAGTGCACGTCCTTCCAGTACTCACGATTGAGCAGGTAGGCGAAGACAAAGAAAATAGCGACAAAGATCAATACGAATATCCCGAGGCGCTCACGCTCAACTTTGATCGGATCCGCCATGTAAGACATAAAGTTTGTCATGTCGTACATGGCCTGATCAAACTCAGCGCCAGTCATACTGCCCTCAATGGCATACTCCGGACAAGCACCTGCGTTCCTGATGTTGCCACTCAGAGGCTCAACACTGGCTTTTTTGCCAATATTGGGCTCAACCGCACACAAACCCTGAAGGTCGACCAGAACATGAGGCATGCCTACCTTGTCGAACACCACGTTGTTCACACCTAGTGGGCGAGACTCGTCTTTGTAGAAGCCACGCAGATAGGAGTACAACCAGGACTCGCCACGCAAGCGGCTTTCCAGAGTAAGATCTGGTGGCGGAGCACCAAACCAGTCAGCTGCCATATCCTTGTTCATGGAGTTCTTCATCAGCTCACCAATCTGGGCGCCGGTGAAAATCAGATTCTCCTCGAACAACTTGACCGGGATCTCCAGATCGTCAGCAACCCGCTTGTAACGGGCATACTCCATGGAGTGACACCCCATGCAGTAGTTCGTGAACATTGCCGCACCGCGCTGCAATGATGCTTTGTCTGTGTGATCCGTTTTGATGTGGTCAAGCGGAACGCCGGCACCGGCTGCCAGTCCGAGAACCGGCAGGAATGCGATGAAAAGACCAAAAATCAGCTTTCTCATTATCCTGTCACCCTCTCTGGTACTGGCTTGGTTTTCTCCATGCGCGTGTAGAACGGCATCAGAATGAAGTAGAGGAAATACACTACTGTCAGTATCTGTGCAGCAGTGGTGCGACCCTCGGTAGCGGGAACCAGCCCAAGATAGCCGAGAATAACAAAGCTGATCGCGAACAGCGTCAAGGCAATCTTGCTCAACCAGCCCTTGTAGCGAATGGAGCGAACGGGGCTCCGATCCAGCCACGGCAGGACAAACAATATCGCGATAGCTCCACCCATAACCACAACACCCCAGAACTTTGCAGACAGGCCGAACAGATCAACCGTTACCGCACGCAACATGGCGTAGAAGGGTGTGAAGTACCACACAGGCGCAATATGCTCAGGTGTCTTCAGCGCATTTGCAGGCTCAAAGTTCGGCTTCTCTATAAACAGACCACCCATCTCAGGGAAGAAGAACACTACGATAAAGAAGATAAAGAAGAATACGGCCACGCCCACAAGATCGTGCACGGAGTAGTAGGGGTGGAACGGAATACCGTCTTTCGGAATGCCGTTTTCATCCTTGTTCTTCTTGATTTCAATACCGTCAGGGTTATTGGAGCCCACTTCATGCAAAGCAAGAATGTGAAGAACAACCAGGCCCAACAATACGATCGGAAGCGCGACTACATGCAATGCAAAGAAGCGGTTCAGAGTAATACCGGAAATCAGGTAATCACCACGAATCCACAAAGACAAGTCTTCCCCGATAACCGGGATGGCGCCAAAGAGGTTAACAATTACCTGTGCGCCCCAGAAAGACATCTGTCCCCACGGCAACAAATAGCCCATGAAGGCTTCCGCCATCAGCACCAGGTAGATCAGCATCCCGAACAACCAGATCAACTCACGCGGCTTCTGGTACGATCCGTACATAAGACCGCGGAACATGTGAAGGTACACCACAATGAAGAAAGCGGAGGCACCCGTGGAGTGCAGGTAACGCAAGAGCCACCCCCACTGCACATCACGCATGATGTACTCGACGGAAGCGAAGGCCCCCTCACCGGTGGGATTATAGCTCATGGTAAGCCAGATACCCGTGACCAACTGGTTCACCAGTACAAGCATTGCCAGAGAACCGAAAAAATACCAGACGTTAAAGTTTTTCGGCGCGTAATATTTAGCCAGGTGTTTATTCCAGGCATCCACAACTGGCAGACGCTCGTCCACCCAATTAAGTAGCTTCTGCATTACGCTGCCTCCGGATCAAGACCAATCGTGAGAGTCGCGTCGTCGTCGTAGCGATAAGGCGGCACTTCAAGGTTCAAGGGAGCAGGCTGCGCAGAGTGGACCCGTCCAGCCATGTCGAACCGTGAACCGTGACACGGACAGAATAGCCCACCCAGCCACTCGTCGCCCAAATCTGCGGGAGCGACTTCAGGACGATACGTCGGAACGCAGCCCAAGTGAGTGCATATCCCAACCAGCACAACAAATTCAGGCTTGATTGAGCGGTACACATCACCCGCATAATCTGGCTGCTGGGGCTCTTCCGACTGGGGATCTTTCACCCTGTCGTTGAGCTTTACAATATTCTCCAGCATTTCCGGAGTGCGGCGGATGACCCATACTGGCTTGCCCCGCCACTCAACGGTGATCTGCTGACCTGGTTCTATTTTACTGATATTGACGGTTACCGGCGCACCAGCCGCTTCCGCTTTGGCACTGGGATTCCAGGATGCCACGAAAGGGACTGCCGCACCGACGACGCCGACCCCACCTACCGCAGCCGTAGCGCCGATAAGAAACCGGCGTCGACCTTGGCTCACGTCGCCATTATTCATTATGGTTCTCTCCCATCAGGCGATGTCACAGCCCGCCAGAAAGCCGACAGTGTGCATCGAAAAGGACTTCACAATCCAAAATTATAAGCGAACAAATGGTAATGAAATTACCATGTCCTTACAAGTCAGAAAGCCGCCACCGGAGCGACTTCTCTGCTCCAGATCAATTTGACAATCATTGTGCCTGAAACAAAAAAACCCGACCAAATAGCCGGGTTTTCCTGAGATCTGCTCCAGCGGAACTTAACGCTTGGAGTACTGTGGACGCTTACGCGCCTTACGCAGACCAACTTTCTTACGCTCAACTTCACGAGCATCACGGGTAACATAACCCGCTTTACGCATCGCTGGACGCAGAGTTTCGTCGTAATCCATCAGAGCACGGGTCAGGCCGTGGCGAATTGCGCCCGCCTGACCACTACTACCACCACCCTTAACAGTGATGTTGATGTCAAACCGATCCGCAGATTCTGCAACAACCAGAGGCTGACGCACGATCATGCGAAGAGTCTCACGACCGAAGAAATCTTCGATTGTGCGACCGTTGATTGAAATGTTACCGCTTCCCGGCTTGATGAACACCCGAGCCGTGGACGTTTTGCGGCGACCAGTACCGTAATTTTGTGCTACAGACATATCCGCCTTCCGTTAAATGTCGAGTTCTTTGGGCTGCTGGGCTGTGTGAGGATGCTCAGCGCCGGCATAGATTTTCAGCTTCTTGAACATGGCACGACCAAGCGGGCCTTTGGGAAGCATGCCTTTGACAGACTTCTGAATAACTTGCTCAGGCGCCTTGTCAACCAGCTTCTCGAAGCTGATGGACTTGATCCCACCCGGAAACCCGGTATGACTGTAGTACATCTTATCAGATGCCTTGTTGCCGGTAACCCGCACCTGGCCCGCATTGATAACTACAATGTAATCGCCAGTGTCTACATGAGGGGTGTACTCAGGCTTATGCTTGCCCCGCAGACGACGGGCGATTTCGGTTGACAGACGACCCAGCGTCTTGCCGGCTGCGTCTACAACGTACCAGTCACGTTTTACGGTTTCTGGTTTCGCACTCAGAGTCTTCATTGATTCCGCCTTGAACGCTATAAAAAGAAACGTTAAAAACCGCCACCCGAAAGTGTAGTACACCCGGAGGAGGTTCTGTACCTGTAATTTGATCGGCAGTGACACTATTCGGGGCTGAGATAGTGGCATCGCCTTGAAAAGCCAGGGCGCGAAGTATACTCGAACGAATAATTAAATCCAACCCTGCTGTACATAGTTTTATTGCCGAGTCGTTACCACAAGGATTCACCGTAAAGCAGCCTGGTATTGGATAATACTACAGACGCCACGTATTCCGCGGATTCACCCCGGATATCAGAGAGGCACTCAAGAATCCTGCGTAGATGCAAAGGTGAGTTAGCCCCCGGCTCAACACCTTCCGGCGCCATGTCCGGCGCGTCCGTCTCAAGCACGAGAGCCTCCAGCGGTAAACGGGAAACGGCATCGCGCGTTTTACTCGATCGGGGATGGGTAATTACCCCGCCCACGCCAATAAAACATCCAAGGTCGACCAACTTCAAAGCCTGCTGATAACTACCGGAAAAACCGTGCAGCAGTGCCCGGCCATTCCACTTCGTGCGCCTAAGCATTGCGTGAACCTCGTCGTGCGCCCTGACGGAATGGATAACAAGAGGAAAACCCAGTTCAGAGGCCAAACCAATCTGAGCCTCAAACCAGGGGTATTGATCACTCATGTTTCCGTGAAGGCGATCCAGCCCACATTCACCAATCGCCACGCAGCGTTCAGGTCTTTTCCGCAAAGCCCGCTCAAGGATTTCCAAATCCTGGCCAGAGTGCTCCCCGACATACCACGGATGGATCCCAAGGCAATAATAGAGGCCAGCATGCGCCAAGGCAGTATCGCGAACACGCGCCCAATCCGGGCGCCGCACACCGGGAATCACCAGCCCGGCCAGACCATCCCCGGACGCAGCATCAAGCTCCCTGTCGCGGCGCCCATCAAAAAATGGAAAATCAAAGTGGCAATGGGCATCAACCAGCTTCAATTCAACCTCCACCCACTAATGAATCAGTGCTCGCGGGTTTTATGGAACTCAATATCGGGATAGCGCTCCTGGGCCAGATTAAGATTAACCATTGTAGGAGCGATATAGGCAAGGCGGTCGCCGCCATCAAGCGCCAGATTGTCATTATTTTTTCGCTGAAACTCATCCAGCTTGCGATCGTCAGAGCAGGTTACCCAGCGAGCAGTGGCAACATTGATCGGCTCATAAACAGCTTCAACCTTGTACTCAGTCTTGAGGCGGCTCACTACCACATCAAACTGCAGCACGCCAACGGCACCGACAATCAGGTCGTTATTGCGCAAAGGCCGGAATACCTGCACGGCACCTTCTTCCGACAGCTGAATCAAGCCCTTTTGAAGCTGCTTGGCTTTCAACGGGTCCTTGAGGCGGATACGGCGGAACAGCTCGGGCGCAAAGTTGGGAATACCCTTGAACTTCATATCTTCCCCGGCAGTAAAGGTGTCCCCTAACTGGATGGTCCCGTGGTTATGCAAACCAATAATATCACCAGCATAGGCCTCCTCTGCGTGCTCACGATCACCAGCCATAAACGTCAGCGCATCGGAAAAGCGAACATCTTTTGCTATACGCACATGGCGAGCCTTCATGCCCTGACTGTACTTGCCCGACACTATGCGCATAAATGCGACCCGGTCCCGGTGCTGCGGGTCCATATTGGCCTGAATTTTAAAAACAAAGCCAGAGAACCCTTGGTCATCAGGCTGCACAAGCCGTTGATCCGTCTCACGGGGCTGGGGCTGGGGAGCCCAATCCACCAAACCATCGAGCATGTGATCCACACCAAAATTACCTAGCGCCGTACCGAAAAATACTGGTGTAAGCTCACCGGCCAAAAATGCTTCCTGATCGAATTCGTGAGACGCTCCTTTCACCAGCTCGACCTCATCGCGCAAATCGCTGGCGTATCCACCAAGAGCGGTATCAAGCTCCGGATTATCCAGCCCGCTGATAGTTCGAACCTCCTGGATCTCATGGCCATGCCCACTTTGGTAAAGAATCACCTCGTTACGCAGCAAGTGATAGACGCCCTTGAAGCTCTTGCCCATACCAATGGGCCAGGTAATAGGCGCGCAGGCGATGTTAAGTACATCTTCCACCTCATCCATGAGTTCAACCGGGTCCCGGGTATCCCGGTCCAGTTTGTTCATAAAGGTAATGATGGGCGTATCCCTGAGCCGGGTAACCTCCATCAATTTGATGGTACGTTCCTCAACGCCTTTTGCGCTGTCAATCACCATGAGGCAGGAGTCTACAGCGGTTAGAGTACGATAAGTGTCTTCCGAGAAATCCTCGTGGCCCGGCGTATCCAGCAGGTTTACCAGCTTCCCGCCGTAAGGAAACTGCATGACAGACGTGGTTACCGAAATACCCCGCTCTTTTTCCATTTCCATCCAGTCAGACTTTGCATGCTGGCCAGACTTCTTACCCTTTACCGTTCCCGCCCGCTGAAGAGCGTGCCCAAATAACAGCACTTTCTCGGTAATCGTGGTTTTACCGGCGTCCGGGTGGGAAATGATTGCAAAGGTGCGGCGCTTGGCCACTTCCTGGGAAAGGTGAGACATAGTCGAAGAGCAACCTGCGTCAGATGTTCGGAGAAGGCAGACATTATAAGGACTAAGAGGTAATTACGCGAACACAAGCAGCAATATCAAGGGCACAGAAGCAACGACATTACACGCGCATCTTCTCTCCCGGAAGCAGCAGGGTAGTATCCAGGGCGCCGCCCTATTTCTTCAAACCCTTCGTTGCGATAGAGCTTACTTGCCACACTGTTACTTAACCTGACCTCAAGAAGCATCTGATTCATGCCTTCATGGGTGGCCTCTGCGATGAGGTGCCTCAACAAAAGGCGCCCAACACCATGGCTACGACTTCGAGGATGAACACATATATTCAGTAGATGCACCTCATCCAGCATATACGTTCCGACTACAAACCCTTCAAGCGACCCGCCGAGCCAGGCACCCCATAAGCGATAATCAGGTTTAAAACAATCGAGAAACACCCCTTCAGTCCAGGGATGGGAGTGCCCCTGGCGCTCGACCTCCAGCATCTCTGGCATATCTTCAGGCACCAGCGGCCGAATTTTCACCTCAAGACCCTGCATGGGATCGTATAGGTCAGAGTTTTTTGGTGTCATTTCTGGGCCAGAGGCTTAAGCAGCTCCCATAGAGACCGCTTTAGCCCTGGGTTGCTGGCAAGAGCTGCCAGCGAGTGGGTTGATTTTACTTCTGGAGCTCTCCCAAGAGCGCTGTATAGCCAGCCGGCTGTGGGGTCTGCTTCATCGATGCCCTCATCCCCTCCCAAAACAATTACCTTCCTGTCATCCATGTCACGTAACACGTGCTGCATCACAGCCTTCAAATCGGACAAGGAGTTGCCGGGTACGACGCGGTTTTTGAAAACTGGCCAGCGCACCCAAGCAACAGGCTCCAACTTCTCGTCCCCAAGACTCTTCAGAATGTTTGTGGCAAGAGTTTCCTGGAGGCTCAAGCTCGCTTCTTGGGAAATATCCGCGATAAGGAGGCACCTTGAACCATAAAAAACCCCCAGACTTAAAGCCTCCACCGCAGATAAACCAATGTCCGGGTAAGGCTCGGCGGTCTCCGGCGAATGCTCTGGAGACGGATCCGAAACCTCCGGCTGGCTCTGCTTTGGCGGATTTGGCTGCTGCGCTGTTGGAACAGCCTTGTTCTCCATTAACGCCTGAAGACTAGCGATTCGCTGCACTCCCTTTTTGTTCGCCGTGGATCTATCCGCTGGCACACGCACCCTGGCATTCTCTACGGGCGCAAGCCTCGGGCCTCCTGCAGGATGTTGTACAACCTCATCTGGCTCAGGAAACACGAACTCTGGACTCGGTGCTGCACCCGGCAGAGGGGCACGGGCATACCACATGCGGACCCCTGCAGAACCAAGATAGAACTGCCTTTGAGACTCAGTCTGAATCATTCAAACATCCGCAACCTGTGGATGCTGTCGAATTCCACCACGACTGATCAGATTAAGCGCCTCAATGTAGGCCTTGGCTGACGCAATGATTATATCGGTATCAGCACCAATGCCGTTTACGATACGCCCGCCACGCTCCAGCCTGACTGTAACCTCCCCCTGGGAGTCAGTGCCGCTAGTGATATTATTGACTGAGTAAAGCTGCAGATTACAGCCTGAATCAACCAGCGATTCTATGGCTTTGAAAGTAGCATCTACCGGGCCACTCCCTTCCGCTTCAACCTTGTGCTCTTTACCATCCATCGTTAACGTCAGGCTTGCTGTTGGAACAACACCCGTTTCCGAGCACACCTGCAGACACACCAAACCATAGCGGCCCTCTTCATCTTTCTGCCGGGTATCGCTGGCAATAGCCTGCAAGTCCTCGTCAAAAATTTCGTGCTTCAAATCAGCCAAAGCTTTGAAGCGGGTAAACGCTTCGTTCAACTCTGTTTCAGTTTCAAACTGAATACCAAGTTCTAGCAAGCGTGTGCGGAAGGCATTGCGACCTGAGTGTTTACCAAGCACCAAGCTATTGGTGTGCCAACCTACGTCTTCTGCTCGCATGATTTCGTATGTTTCTCGGTGCTTGAGCACGCCATCCTGATGTATACCGGACTCATGGGCAAAGGCGTTGGCCCCTACAATTGCCTTGTTAGGCTGCACTGGGAAGCCCGTAATCGTAGAAACGAGACGTGAGGCAGGTACGATATGGCTGGCATCTATGCGGGTATCAAGATTATAAAAATCCTGCCGCGTGCGGACGGCCATTACAATTTCTTCGAGCGAGGCGTTACCTGCACGCTCTCCCAACCCGTTGATGGTGCACTCTACCTGACGAGCACCTCGGGTTACCGCTGCCAGAGAGTTGGCAACGGCAAGACCCAGATCGTTATGGCAATGCACAGAGAAAATGGCTTTATCAGCATTGGGAATACGATTAAGGAGCTGATGGATAGTTTCTGCAAACTGCTCCGGTACAGCATAACCAACCGTATCGGGGATATTAATCGTGTTGGCGCCAGCATCTATGGCCGCCTCAATAATTCTACAGAGAAAATCCAGCTCAGACCGGCCAGCATCCTCACAGGAGAACTCAACGTCATCGACATGGCTTCGGGCACGTTTTACAGACCGAACTGCCTGCTCTATGACTTCGTGAGGCAGCATCTGCAGCTTGTGCTGCATGTGGATGGGCGATGTTGCAATAAACGTATGTATACGGCCCCGTTCCGCGGGACGAATCGCTTCAGCTGCCCGATCAATGTCCTTATCCAAAGCTCGAGCAAGACTGCAAATTGTTGAGCCTTTGATCGTTTCAGCAATGGACTTAACAGCTTCAAAATCCCCTTGGCTCGCGATTGCAAAGCCTGCCTCAATGACATCCACACGAAGCTTTTCAAGAGCCTTGGCAATACGGAGCTTCTCGGCCTTGTTCATAGTGGCGCCAGGACTTTGCTCACCATCACGAAGAGTTGTATCGAAAATAACCAGATGTTCGCTGCCAGACATTGAAGTACTCCGTATCGCATTTGGTTTTATGGAAACAGTATATCACCGGGATGCAACGGAGGGAGTGTTCCAACTACTTGCTGGGCCATTTTCGTGGCATCTGATTTATTTCAGGCATAAAAAAACCCCAGCTTCGCAAGAAGCTGGGGTTTGGACTTAAGAGTCTGACGATGACCTACTCTCACATGGGCAAATGCCACACTACCATCGGCGCAGGCCTGTTTCACTTCTGAG
>NZ_VCHA01000004.1 GCF_016597815.1 Marinobacter sp. DY40_1A1
ACTTCTTCAACACGGCGGCTTTACGTTCTTCGGAATAACGTGGCATGAATGCTCCCATGCCGCCCCAACTGATTAAATTCAGGCGAAATTGCCAACTGGACAACAAGGCTGACAGAGGGGGATATCTACATCTTTATATCGTTACCGAGCTTATTCGGAGTCGAGTAACCCACCGATTCTGCATCGCAAAGAACTACTCCTGGCGCCTGACCACCCTGACTTTCAGCGTTTTTCGGATTTAACCAAAGAAGCTGAGCATATCGGCTTATTCGACGACACTAGCAGAATTGGTTTTCTCCGAGAGTGGGAGCGCTTACTCCAGCTTAAAGGCTATGAAGTCAACGATCACTCGTTTCTCCCCATTGCCAATGACATGTCAGAACTCTCAGGCAACATTGAAGAAAGCCAGGAAATCCATAGGCACCTGACTGCGCTAACTCGAACCCAGCTTTCTGCTCCCATGCAGAGCCTGGCGAGATACGGATACCTTGATCAATCCAAATCGGTATTTGATTATGGCTGCGGAAAAGGCAGCGATGTTGAACTTCTTAGGGATAGCGGCTTGGATGCCTCAGGCTGGGATCCATACTACTCTCCCGATGCAATAAAGAAGTATTCGGACATCGTCAATCTCGGGTTCGTCATCAACGTAATTGAAGACCTGGCAGAGCGTAAACTTGCCCTTGCCTCTGCGTATAAACTCGCTGGTGATTGCCTCGTTGTGTCTGCGATGCTAGAAAACGCGAATGCTCGCGGCGGCACTCCTTTCAAAGATGGCGTACGGACATCCAGAAACACCTTTCAAAAGTACTTCTCGCAGGCTGAGCTTGGCGCCTTTATTGAATCAGTTCTTGGAGTCGAACCGGTTCCAGTCGCTCCAGGTATTTTTTATGCTTTTAAAACAGATGGGGCTAAAGCTGCTTTTTTGACCCGAAAGGGCTCTCAACGAAGGAGGCCGTCGGACTTCACTTCTCGAAGATTGCCAGCATTTCGAACCAAACCAAAATCCCATGTCTCTCCAAGCTTCAGAAAATACCAAAACAACACAGCAATTCTGGAAGAGTTATGGACTACATGGGTAAACCTAGGGCGAGCACCGAAATCGAACGAAATCGAAAAGCTTGAAGACATTCGAAGACTTCTTGGCTCCTACCCAAATGCCTTGAAGGTCCTTAGGACGGTCAAAGGTGATGAAGGTGTTGCCATTTTGGAGAAAGCACATTTCACCCGCTACGACGACCTAACTGTTCAATTCGCCGAGTATAAATTCTACCGCACCCCTCCGCCCCGCCCCATGCCGGAGCAGTTTAAAGAAGATGTACGGCATTTTTTTGGCAATCTTGCCAATGCCCAATCAGCTGGCGAAAACAGCCTGCTCCAGGTTTTAGACAAACAAAAGGTGTTATCAGCTTGTGCCGAAGCAGCGGAAAAAGGACTGGGCTGGCTTGATGGTTGTAGTGGTCAACTAATCCCGGACAGTATTTTAAGTTTTTCTGCCGCGACCACAGGTGGCATGCCGTCATTGAATGTATGGGGGCGCTGCCGGTTGTAGTAGTCCATCAGATAATCACCAATGTCTTTCCTGGCGTCGGGAATTGATCGATATCCGAGTGAAGGAATCCATTCGCTCTTCAGGCTGCGGAAGACCCGTTCCATCGGGGAATTATCCCAGCAATTTCCCCGGCGACTCATGCTTTGCTCCATGCGGTATCGCCAGAGCCTTTGAGGGAATAATCGACTGGCATACTGACTGCCTTGGTCGGAATGAAACAGAACCCCAGTCGGTTTTCCTCGCTGCTCATACGCATGATCCAATGCCTTCACCACCAACTCGGCATCAGGCCGGTCTGATAGCGCCCAGCCAACGACTCGGCGGGCGTAAAGATCCAGAACAACCGCAAGATAGCTCCAGCGCTGACCCGCCCACACATAGGTGATGTCACCGCACCACGCCTGGTCTGGCTGGCTGACGCTGAACTCACGATTCAGCCGGTTTGGAATGTCTGACCTTTCCACAGTGGCCTGTTTGTATGCGTGTGGGCCAGGTTGTTTGCAGATCAGTCCCAGCTCACTCATCAGGCGGCGAACCTTGAAGCGTCCGATCACAACCCCTTCTTCATTAAGCATGGTGGTGATCATACGGCTTCCCGCTGAGCTTCGGCTCTTACGAAAGATCCGGTTCACATCGGCTCGCAGAACCACTCGCTTAGCATCCACCACGGACCGCTTGCGGCGATAGTTGTAATAGCTGGACCTTGATACTTCAAACGCTTTACAGACCATCTCAATCGGCTCCTGCTCACTCAACTGGTCTATCAGCGCGTACGATTCATCTCGTCCGACATCAAGAGAGCCCTGCCTGAATCAGTACACCGCCAGTGTCGCCTGCGTTGCTCAAGGTTACGTTGCTGGCTGGCCGTTGCACTGTGATGGTCGTTACTTTGGCACCGCTTGTTTCGTAAAGTGCCGTCTGGCCTTCTGCAATGCTGATGGCGGCCTCGTTTGTGATCACCTGCGGCGTCGTTGCGCCTTTTTCGCTACCGCCCCCACCACCGCAGGCGGCCAGTGTTGTTGCGATTGCCATTGTGATGCATATCTTTGTTTTGCTGTGCTGGTTGCCCATGACCTTCCTTTCCATATTTTCTATATAACTATAGGAATTCAGCCAAATGTTTTATAAACGCTTGGCCTTGTTTTTCTGCTCTTTAGGTTGGCGCTGCCAATTAAATCCTTGCGCCCTGAAACTCCAGCCTAAATGACGATCACACACTTTCATGTCAATTTATCTTACATGTTCATATTTATAATCGCACTTCCGCATACGGCCGAAAACGGCTCCTGGCACTCAGCAGCATGGAGTTCCGCTCTTTTTTCTGAAGTGACTTAGGAACGTCATTTCACTGTTAGAGCGCTTCCTGGTGCATTGTGCTCAGCGTGCTAACTGCCAATAATATACTTGTATGTTTTATGTATATTTATATGTGTATCGGTAACCATTGCGGGCGCACTCCATCTCAGCGAGTGAGATAAAAGACAAATATTGATTGCCGGGCTTCGTAGGCTCACAACATTAGCCACCCATAGAATCTGATCGCACCAAGCTGCCCACCGTATAGAAATACTCGTCCAATTACGGACACCCCATACCGGACAAATTTCACGGCGTTGCGGAACTAGTCAAAGCAGGATAAAGTGACAATTCGCTTGGAAGGCAGGTATCAAACTGTCCAGTTAGAACCATCATCAACCGGACAACACCGTGCCCTAAACTGGCGCTAATCGGTCAAATTGCTGATATATAGGTGTTTTTCATGCGAACAGCTATTTGGATAAGTGATTGATCTTGCGGATTCGGAACCGATTAAGAACAGTTTGAAACTCGGTGTCCCCACGCCCTCCGAAGGCAGGGGTCACAGGTTCAAATCCTGTCGGGCGCGCCATATTTTTCAAGGCCTTACGTGAGAGCGTGGGGCCTTTTTTTGTTTCCTTTTACTCTTCTGCTACCAATTCAAGAATCGATAAAATCGCAAAGCTACTCCACGTAAATCCCGCGCTTTGCCAGCCACTGCTTATCCAGCACCCATCTTACCGACCTAACACCCGGCTCCTTCATTACCAGTTCAGCGGCACGTGACTGCAGACGCGCCAGCTCTACTTGCGCCGCCTGCATTTCGTCAGACACGGGATCTTTTTGCTGCAGTTCCGGAAACATCACGCGCAATGACTGAATGACCGACAGCTGGGCCGAGCGCGGACTGCTCATGCGTGCCACGCCGTTCTCCAGCGTGAGCACACGAAATGGAAAGGGGTAGGCGGCCAGCTCTGAATCCGCTTCCAGCGCAGAATTTATTTCACGGGCGCGGAAGTCCAGGCTGCCTAGCCATAAAACAAAACCGACCAGCACCAAGCCGGCCAGCACATACAGATACTTCCGGGTGAAGCTGTCGAGCCCGGTGGTTTTCTCTGTGTTTGTCATTGTGCTCTCCCTGATAAGCCAATTGGCGGCGCTTGTAAGATAACGTCACCTATCAGGATACCGCCGGTTGCAACCGGGCGTATGGATGCGGGTCAAACGCCGGGCGTGAAGTTGCCGCATGAGCCAACGGAGTATGCCTTTAGGAAGTACGCGAGCACCTCTTTTGAATTCCTGGCTCTGGTTGGCTCGAAAAATTTCTTCTTAAAGCCACGAATTGCCAGGCCGGGAGGAGCTTCCAGATCCGACAAAAACACCACACCCAAGCTAGAGATAACACCATTTATCTCGCAAAAATTCGCGCTTCGAAAGCATGGGGGGTTTGACCTGATAGCTCAGCTGAAGCGCAGAGCGGCACCTTACGCCAGAAGCTAAAGGCTTAAGTAGTTTGATGGAAGGAGTTTTGCGACGAATATCGGCCAGCTCGCTACCCGGGTAATAAACAGCTGATCAGCCTCGTCTGCGCCCATCACCGTTTTTTTATGGATTCACCCATTCATGGATGGGAATGGACGGCAAGTACAAACCTGTTAAGGCATTGCTGTTCTGCAAAGCATTTTTGTCGGGCTCATTGGAAATGAGCAGATGCACTAGCTTTGACAAAAATACCTGAGCGAAGCTCACGCCCCCACACCATACACATTGGACGCCTGGATCTCGGCAATCAACCACTCTTTAAACGCTTTCATAGCCGCCGTTAAAGGGCGATGCTTCTGATGAACAAGGTAGAAGGCCTTCCGGGTGTCGAGTGGGATATTAAAGGGCACCACCAAACTCCCGGAACTGATCTCTCTTGAGGTCAATGTGAGATCAGCAAGTGCAACGCCAAGATTTTCTTGCGCTGCGGCAGTGGTCAGTTGGCTGCTCGACAATTGAAGGCTGTCTTTTGGCGTAATGTATTCCGAACTGGCCACCTGAAACCAGTTCTCCCACTCCCACATGCGGGTGCTGACATAAATCAATGTGTGATGTCGCAAATCGGCCGGATCCAGCAAAGGGTGTTTTCCTTCCAGGAGTTTGGGGCTACACACAGGTACAAGCATTACTTTTTGCAGGAAGTAGACCTCAATGTCGTCCCACTCACCATTGCCGTAGTAGACCGCCATATCAGTACTCGACTGATTGAAATCGAGCAATCCAACCGAGGCACTTATCCGTAACTCAATATCCGGAAACATCTCTCTGAAACGAGACATACGGGGCATAAGCCAGCGCGTCAGGAAGTTGGGCGCGACGCTGATCTGGACCACATTCGTTTCCTTGCTGGCCGTGAGCCTGTGAGTCGCCACTTCAATTTCGTTCAGCGCATGCTTCACAGACACCAGGTACTGCTTGCCAGAAGGCGTTAGCTCAACAAGTATGTGGTGAAAACTCAGGAGACCATCCTTATGAACACTCAAGCATCACACATTCCCAGCATTACAGAAATCAGTCAGGCTGTAGAACTGGCCAAAAAAGAGCGCAGCGAATACATGGCAGAGCTAATTAGCGCGCTGCCTGCAAAGCTGAGTGCAATCTTTCGCTCTTCAGCGCAATCTGCAACGGGCAAGGTTTCTCCCAGCCATTAATAACGGCAATCTCGGAAACTGAGCTCGTCCAGCAACTGAATAAAAGTAAATTTCATGTTGCGAGGATAGCTGTTTAAGCTCGCCCTTCGAGGGCAGCACGCATTTTCAAAGTGACCAGCACCGTGTTCAGGTGTGGCACTGCAATACCATGGCGCTTGGCTATGGCCACCACACTGCCAAGCACAGCGTCCCGTTCGATCGGGCGACCGTTCAGGTAGTCCAGCGCCATACTGTTCTTGTACGCGGGCATCTTACGGGTACTCGCGATATTCTTGTCGATCAACGACTCGTCCATGGGGTAGCCGTCGGCCGCCGCTACCTCCATCACCTCGCGCATCATTGCCCGCATTAGCTCTTCGCCTCCATCTGTGTCCACCAGGGTTCGCGTGTCCGCACCATTGGCGATGACCGACAGGGGGTTAAACGGAGTATTCCAGAGACATTTCCGCCAACGCTCGCCCACTACGCGTTCAGTCAGTTCAACATTGATCCCGCCATCCCGAAACAATGCAGCAAGTATCTGGCAGCCCCCATCAATGCCTTGCGGGTAACGCCCAAACACCAGCTTTCCAAAGGCCTTGTGCTCGACTATTCCGGAATCCACCCGGCTTACCGCCGCAAACGCCAGACAACTTATGAGCGGGTTATACGGGTAGGCATCCACCAACTCTTGTTCAATATCCAGCCCGTTTTCAATCAGTACCAAGCGAGTATTCTCACCCATCCAGGGAGCAATCATGGCTGCCCTGTCTACGCCGGGAAGCACTTTCACACAGAGAATCAGGAAGTCGGGATAGGTTTCTGGCATGTCGCCAGACCGATAGACATGATCAGGCGCGAAGGACAAGTCACCGAGCGGGCTTTCGATTCGAATGCCATGCTCTTTGATCGCTTCATAATCTGAACGCACCACAACGCTCACAGCGCATCCGGCTTTCTTGAGAATGGCACCGTAGAAGCTACCAATCGCTCCGGCGCCAACAATCAGCATGCTTGGCTTTTTACTCATGTTTACCTACCCTCTTCTACATCAACCGAATGGCTGTTTGCACCAAGCCCGTAAAGATAGTTCATTACGCACTGCCCCACCAACCGGCGTTTTATATGCTTAACCAACGTGCACTTGCCTACCTGAACGAGGTCATTCGCCGCGGCTCCTTAAGGCGCGCAGCCGCCCATCTGAATGTCGACGCCTCCGCTGTTAGCCGCCAGATAAAAGCTCTGGAAGAAGAGCTGGACACGCGCCTGTGTGAACGGCATGGGCGTGGTATGCGGGCAACTGCTGCAGGGCAGCTACTTGTTCACCACTTTCATTCCCAGAGAGCTTCCGAAGAGGCTGTACTTTCCCAACTGATGGCTCTGCAAAACCTGGCCAAAGGCGAAGTTCGAATAGCCGTGGGGGAAGGCTTTGTCGCAGATTTGATTGCCGCCCCGCTAGGCACTTTTATGTCGGAGTTCTCGGGGATCAATGTTGAAATCCGCATGGCCGGCGTTAACGAAGCCATGTCGCTTCTCAAAGATCGTGAGGTCGACATAGCACTACTCTATGCGCCACCGGCAGATCCGCAGTTTTTCTGCCATGTGGAAACCCGCCAGCCACTCGATCTGATTGTGCCTCCAGACCACCCGCTAACGGAGCTGAACCGCCCCGTAACACTCAACGATCTGAAAGGGTGGCCACTGGCACTTATGGACAACCCCTTTGGTATGCGGCAGATGGTGAATATGGCAGCTCACCAGGAACATGTGCACCTTGAGGCCCGCCTTCATACAAATTCCGTCTCTGTTTTGAAGAATTTTGTCCGTTCAGGGATCGGCGTTACGTTTATGCCAGAACTCACCGTCATGGATGAAATAATGCGAGGAGAAATCATTCCGCTACCCATGCAATACCCGATTATGAACGATACTCGCGCCCAGATTGTCAGCCTCAGAAGCCAGGAGTTAACGATTGCGGCAGCCGCGTGTATCGACCATTTGCAAAAAGGAATGCGTTTTTTCTCCGCTGACGCCCCTCGACTGTTGCAATAAAGTCCACACTTTAGGTATTGCATAGTCAACACTTCAACACATAGCCTACTAACTGGCATCCTTGAAGCACCTGTGGGTTCGTGTTTGGTGCCCCGCAACTAATGACAATAAAACAGGAAATTAAATATGATGACTAAACTCTTTTCACCCAAGCGCCTGATCTCAGCTTGCCTGCTTGGCTCTGCCTTGATGGCTGGCAACGCCCTCGCAGCAACCACAATTAACCTGAGCTACAACGGCGCACCAGATCTGGAAAAGAACGCTGTTCACGTTTTTGCCACGAACCTGAAAGAGCTGGTCGAAGAAAAAACCAATGACCAGCTAAAGCTGACGCTGTACCCCAACAGCATGCTGGGCGAAGAGCAGGAGCGCATGGAGCAAACCATGAGCACGCCGTCGCTCAACATCGCATCCTTTGCGGGTGTCTCGCCTCTGGTAGATGAGATTTTTGTCAGCGCCATCCCGTTCCTGTTCGAAGATTTTGCTGCCGCACGTACATTCTTTGATGAAGGCAAATATTGGCAGGAAGTAAGCGCTGCCCTGAAAGAGCGTGCTGGCATCGATATGCTGGCTGTTGTTGAAGAAGGCGGTTTTCTGGCCTTCACCAACAACAAAAGGCCCATCAGCCGTCCTGCTGACTTTGAAGGTTTGCGCTTCCGCGCCATGGACCCAAGCCAGGTAGCACTTTATGAAGCATTTGGTGCGTCCGGCACGCCTATCCCCTGGACAGAAACCTATATGGCTCTGCGTACCAGAGTAGCTGACGGCCAAATGAACCCGCCCATGTACATCGCCCTGGGCAGTCTTCATGAAGTTCAGAAGTACCTGACCCTTGCGAATATTCAGTACTCCGATCAGTTCCTTGTGGGCAACAGCAAGATGATCGAAGGCTGGGATGAGGATATTCGCAGCGCCTTTATGGAAGCCGTCGCCGAGGCCAACCGCAACGCCAGGGAGCTCAATGAAGCACAAGTTGAAAAGCGCATCACCTTCCTGGAAGAGCAAGGCATGGAAGTTATTCGTCCTTCTGAAAAAGACCTGGCCGAGTTCCAGAACATTGGCCAGCCCGCCTACCTGAAATGGCTCAAAGAGCGCGGTATTGAGCAGCGCTGGATTGACATGGCTCTGGAAGATGCGGGCATGAAACGCTAAACCACGCCTTTTCTTTACCACGACAGAGGGCTGGTTTCGCCAGCCCTTTATCTTTCTGCGCATACTGGAACGCTGCAATGCTCACCAAGCTTCGTTATCGCCTGTTGGCTATAAGCTGCCCGTCTACCCTGACTCTGGCGGGAGCTTTGTTATCCCTTAATGTCGCAGCCATTCTGTTTGGGGTTTTTGCACGCTACATTGCTGGTGGTGCGCCTATCTGGACAGATGAGCTCTCACGCTTTTTGATCATAGGCACCGTTATGCTCGGGGCTGGCGCGGTTTGGGCTGAAGGTGGCCACATGCGTGTTGGCCTGCTGGAAAAGCTGCTACCCGCACCAATCGCACGAGTGCTGGTTGTCTACCAATGGCTGCTTACTTTGTTTGTTGCCCTGGGAGCAGCGTGGGCCAGCTATCGCTATGCGTTGTCGGTCAACATGTTCACCACATCCGGGCTCGGCATTAGCCGAACAGTCCCTCTGATGTCATTACCTCTCGGCTTTTTACTGCTGGCCTGGCATGCACTGCTGTATGGGCCTGCCCCCCTCAAGACCATAGAGGACCAGCTATGATCCTCACCATGTTGGCCGTTTTTCTTGTCCACGTTTTACTTGGACTGCCTTTGTTCATCGCGCTGATTACAACGGCAATTGTAGGCTTCCTATTTGTTGATCCGTCGATGATTCCACGGATGATGCCGCAGCAGTTCTTTAGCGGGATCAACGTATTCTCCCTGATGGCGATTCCATTGTTTATCTTCGCCGGCAACCTGATGAACGTGAGTGGCTTGACCGAGCGTTTGATGGGGTTGGCTCGACTGCTGGTTGGGCACTTACGGGGCGGCATGGGCCACGTTAACGTGGTTTCGAGCATCTTCTTTGCAGGTATCAACGGTTCTGCCGTGGCCGACACATCGGCACTGGGCTCTCTGTTAGTTCCAGCCATGGAGAAAGAAGGCTACTCAAGGGCCTTTGCCGCCGGTTTGACCGCAGGCAGCTCGCTCATAGGCCCGATCATTCCACCCAGCATTTTCATGATTCTTTATGCCTCACTGACAAACATTTCAGTGGGTGATCTGTTTCTGGCGGGCGTTGTGCCTGGCTTGCTGCTGGGCGTGGCTTTTATGGGCATGAACGCCTGGTATGCCTGGCGCAAGAAGCTGCCCAAAAGCGGAAAGCTACCTTCCTTCGGCCAACTTGGAGTCGCATTTATTGGTGCGCTGCCCGCTCTGATTGCACCGTTCATTATCGTTGCAGGCATAGTGTTTGGCTTTGTAACTCCGACCGAATCCGGGGCGCTCACAGCTCTGTATGTGGCTTTGTGTGGTTTCGTGCTTGGCGGGCTACGTTTACAGGAGTGCTGGAAAGCGGTCGTTGATACAGCACGCCTGACCTCTGCGATTTTCCTGATCATGGCAGCCTCTGCCACCATTAGCTGGCTTCTCTCCTACGCTCAGGTTCCTGCGCAGTTTGTGTCTCTGCTCGCACCTTATGTCGACAATGGTGTGATCATTCTATTGCTGCTGAGCCTTATCACCTTCTTCACGGGCATGTTTATGGAAGAAGTGTCGGCGCTGATGCTGCTTACGCCAATCTTTGTGCCCGTGGCCATGATGGCCGGCATAGACCCGGTTCATCTGGGTGTCATCATCACGCTGAACATCACCATTGCGCTGATAACACCACCGCTAGGCGCCTGCGTTTTCGTCGCAGCGGCGGTCAGCCGGCTTGAGATAGTCTCGCTGTTCAGAACCATCTGGCCCTTTGTGCTGACGGCTGTTGCGGTACTCATTCTATTAATTCTGTTCCCACCGCTGACGCTGTGGCTCCCTACCCAGTTTGGATAAGACAATGCCTTTAACTACGTTATTGAGTGATTTGACGCCCATCCCCAGCTACCCGGCTCCCAGCTGGGAAACTCTGCGCTCCGTGTCGATTGAAGATAACGGTGAGAGCCTGGTGCCAATGAGCCTGGCTCCTGCACCCATAAAGGTATTTCCTGCCTACGCCCGAATGGGCATACCCGGTGCGATACAGGAATGCTTTGTTCGTGAAGGTGTGTACCGGGCACTACTCGCTGCGGCGCGCAGTCTGCCCGAAGGGATCGGCATCATCGTTCTGGACGGCTGGCGCCCATGGCGGGTGCAACAGTACTTGTTCGACACCCTGCATGAGGCCATTCAGCATCAGCAACCCGACCTGGACGAAGCAGCACTACTTGAGAGAACAAGGGAGTTTGTCTCGGTTCCAAGCCGCGAACCGACAGCCCCAAGCCCGCACCTTACCGGCGGTGCAGTGGATGTGACGCTCTGCGATGCTGATGGTTTGCCGTTGGATATGGGTACGTTGTTTGATGAAGCACTACCGGCTTCCCACAGCGATTATTTCGAGCAACTCGAAACCCTCACGTCGCAGCAGAAGAAAGCACGGGATCACCGCCGCTTGCTATTCAACACCATGAAACAGCAGGGTTTCACCAACCTGCCCAGTGAATGGTGGCACTACGATTTTGGCGATCAACTATGGGCTTACTACGGCGCCCATGACCAGGCCTGCTACGGCCCGGCCGAATTGGACACCATTGAAAACCGCTGGCGCCAACAGCTGGCGTAACGGCTAATATGAACATGCAGGCTTGGCGCGCCAATCGGCCGTACTATGCCTGCGGAATCACCATAGGGTAGCCCTCTGGCAAGGCCAGCACTCGCGCCTTTAAACCAAACACCTTGTCCAGCAACCCCGGCTCCAGAATGGTATTTGCTGCGCCATTTTCTACTATGCGCCCTGCCGCCATCATCACCAGGCGGTCGGCGTAGCATGACGCTACGTTCAGATCATGTATCACCGCTACGACGCTATACCCCTGATCTTTCGCCAGCTCCCGCAGCAGGCTGAATACGGTTTGCTGTTGAGCAGGATCCAGCGCCGAGGTACATTCATCCAGCAGCAATAGCCGTGGCCCGTTTGTGTGCCAGATTTGCGCCAACACTCTGGCGAGCTGCACCCGCTGCTGCTCACCTCCAGACAAGGTTGGCACCAAACGGCCGGCCATATTGCCAATGCCCAATCGCTGCAGCAGGTAATCAATCAGTTCATTGCGCTCTGCGGCAGCCAGGCCCGAGCATCCCAATGCCACTATTTCACGAACCGTGAATGGGAAGCTCACATCCACCCGTTGGGGCATCACCGCCCGTTGGCGGGCAAGCTCAGCGCCTTTCCATTGCTGAATTGAGCGGCCGAACAGTTCAATGGTGCCCTGCCCAAATGCCAACTCTCCCGCCAGCGTTTTCAACAATGATGACTTGCCGGCACCGTTAGGGCCGAGCAACGCAACCAGCTCACCCGGTTCGACGGTGAGTGACACATCTTGCAGTATTCGGCTTCGCCCTATGGTCAGCCCTAACTGCTTAGCCCTTAAAACTGTCATGGTGCCAGCTCCCTATGCGCCAATGCGCATTCTCATAAGCAGTACCAAAAAGAATGGCCCGCCTAACAGCGACATCATCAAACCAATGGGCAGTTCCGCCGGCGCCACAACCACCCGCGCCAAGCTGTCTGCCGCCACCAGTAACACACCGCCTGCCAGTCCACTGGCGGGGATCAATACCCTGTGCCCAGCGCCGACAATTTGTCGTAACAGGTGCGGCACCACCAACCCAACGAACCCGATAAGGCCGGTTACCGCCACCGCAGCGCCCGTACCCAGTGCAGACAGCAAAACCGTCGCCCGCTTTACCCACTGCACCGAAAACCCGAGATGACCCGCTACCGATTCCCCGAGTGCGAAAGCATCAAGAGGCTTGGCCAACAGGGGTGCCAGCAGCAGAGCCACCAGCATCCAGGGGCCAGCGATGCGAATGTCTTCCCAGCTGGCACGGCCAAGACTGCCCATGCTCCAAAAGGTCAACGACCGCAACTCCCCATCATCGGCGTAGAAGGTCAGCAGGCCTGTTAAGGCACCGGCCACTGCATTAATGGCTATACCTGCCAGCAGCAGAGTTGCCACAGCCACTCCACCAGAGCGACTGGCAACGCGCCAGGCCAACAGGGTTGTAACTACCGACCCCAGAAACGCCGCCAGCGGCAAAGCCCAACGGCCGGTGAGCAACGCCCAACCAGACAGCCAACTGCCCCCAAGAACAATCACCGACACCGCGGCCAATGCGGCACCACCAGAAACCCCGATTAATCCCGGGTCTGCCAGCGGATTGCGAAACAACCCCTGCAGCAGAGTTCCCGAAACGGCCAGCACAGCACCGGTGAGAAACCCTAAAACCAAGCGGGGCATGCGAACCTCGAAAAACACCATCTGGGTGGCGGGCTTTGCAAGAGCCGGTTCCACCAGCAGATTCAGCACATCTTTAGCGCCTAACGGATAAGCACCGTTGGTCAAAGAAAACAGAGCCGCCAGAACAGCCAACGCAGCCAGAACCCCGAAGGTGGCGCCAGCTGGAACTCGCCGCGCCGTATCAGTCGCCATGATTGCTGGCGAAGGTGTTCTCTGGCCGCGGCCCTTCCGGGAGAATCTGATCAATGGCCAGCATGGCCTCTGCCAGCCGTGGCCCAAAACTCAGCAGCAACATGCTGTCACCCACATAGCGGTGGCCGTTTTTCCAGGCGGGCAGTTGTGCCAGCTCCGGCCAGTCTGTAATTCGGAACTGCCCGGGAGCAGTCTCCGCCACAATAATGGCATCAGGATTGGCGCTGATGATCGCTTCGCGACTCGCCGGTTTATAGCCTCGAATATCACTGACTGCGTTGGTGGCACCGATACTATCAAGCAAGGCATCAGCACCAGTGTGGCTGCCGCCGAATGAGACACCATGATTACCTGCGGCTAACAATATCAATACGCTGGGTGCCCATTCCCTCGCAGCCACTTTCTTATCAATACCGTCAAATACCCTTTGCAGGTCGCTGACAAGCTTTGCGGCCTCAGCTTCCCGGTTCACCAGCTCGCCGATAGCGGTAATCCGCTGCAGCGTCTGTTCCGGGCTTTGGGCAACGGGTAGTCGAGTCACCTTCACTCCTACCTGTTCAAGCCGCTGCAAGGTTTGCTCTGGCTCTGCTTCTTCCGTGGTGATCAGCTGATCCGGGTTTAGCGACAACACGCCTTCAAAGGGTAAAGCACGCAGATAGCCCACCTTGGGCAGTTGATTTGCTGCAGCCGGATATTTACTGGTGGTATCAACGCCCACCAGCTGATCCTCCACTCCAAGCGCAAACAAGATCTCCGTCACCGCGCCGTCGGCACTGACAATGCGTGAACTGCCAGCGTCTACTTCACCGGCACTTCCGGCATAAGCCGGAAGTGCCAGCAGGGTTGTCAGCAAAATGCCTATCAACCGCATAGCTTTGCCTCCAGAACTCTCACTTCGGCCTGCCAGTCTGCTGATTCTGTCTGGCCAGGCTTACGCTTTCCGAAGACAGTAAGTACGATTTCACCGTTTGCGTTATAGCCTTCCAATGAAGTTATGGTGCCGTCCACAGAAGGCCGCTTCACGGTCCACCAATCTGTCACATCGCCGGTCTTTGCATGCAGGTTGAACCCCGGGTCCAGCACATTCATCCACTCGCCTACCCGGCGAATGTTATCCACCTGACCTGTCCAGATTTGCACGATGCCGGGGTTACCCACAAACACCATAATCGGGCACTGGTTGGTTTTTACCTGCAGCAACAGCTCATCCAGCGGCGACTCAATCGAGTCCGTACTGCGCATGAGCTTTCGGGTGTAGGCAGGGCCAACCAACTCAACCGCAGTCAGGCGGTCGACTTTGTTGCGTTTGAGCATGGCGTGGAAATGGTGCACATCTTTCAGTGTTGCCCAATCCTGCTGCAGGGCTGACACGTCCACACTGGCAGGGTCCACACGCGGCTCCGGCGAGGGGGCGGATTTCAACTCCGGCGTTACAGGCTGATCGGCCTGGTATTTTGCGACCAATGCATCCCAGGCTTCGGCATCTGTGCCTGCAGTTTTATACACCTTCTGGATAGCTCGCCCGCTGGCATCAAAAAACTGCAGGCTATGGCGTGTGCCGGAACGCACCTCTTCAACCACCTGAAAACCAAAGGCCCAGCTGCGGAAGAACACCCGCAGATCCATTTCACCAACGGACAGGCCCATGGAACCACCGCCGGTTACCTTGAACCCTTTCAGGTGGCCGGTAATCTCATGCACCATTTCATCATTGCGGGCGAGCATCATAACTTCGCCAACAGATTCCAGCTCCGTTATCAGTGCACCAAAATCATTCGTCAGAGGCGTAAGTGCGCCTTCTTCACGACACATCATCAGCTCCATTTCACTAACGCCGAGCAAAGCCGCAGCATTGCGAATCCGCAAATTTGGCTGCTCAGACATCAGCAGCTGCCAGCGGTCTTTTAGCGAAATTTCTGACTGAACCTCAGGGGCTTCTATGGTTGCGTTCATAATATTTACTCTGCTGCGGTTAGTGATGCGTTAGTCCAACGAACGATGGGCTGTCCTGAAACACCGTCGTCGCCGTAATAGCCAACAATTTGAACGGCATAAACAGACGCTTCAGGATCGGTGGAGTCGGTATCGATCAGGTACACGCGGAAATTGGGACGAAGCAGATGGCCACCCGCCTGGTCGTAGGCGTACCAGCTTGTGGCCTTGAACACGCCACTTGTTGTGTCCGCGGCGTATCGGCTTTTCAGATCCTCGCCTGAAGCAGGCGCTATGGTGGCGCTGAGGTAGCCTTCCAGAACGGTCCATTCAAAGGGCCCGAATACTCCACCGTCGCCATCACCCGAGGTGCCACTGTTACTTCTCAGGTAGATATCGCGGCCAGCGAAGCCCAGCTTTACGTCCCAACTTGCAGAGGTTTCACAGTCCACCGAAGAGCCCGCATCAAAATCAAAGCAGCTTTCGCCTCCAGCCGCGCCGATCGACCCGGTAAACGTCGCCGTTTGAGTGAAAGTGTCGGTACCTGGAACCTGAACATCGAAGGCCACTGTAAAACTCTTGATGCCCTCACCCGTGCGGGTAGGAAAATCCATTTCGATCATTCGCATACGGGCGTAGCTATTGCCTTCCGCTGACCGCACCAACCAACCATTGTCCGAATTGGCGTTCATGATTCCGCCGTCAGGGTTGTAGCTGTACCAATCACTGCCAAAGCTGTTGGTGATTGAATCACTAACCCAGTCCCTGCTGCCCGGCTCTGGATACTCCGCCAATAAGGCCTCTTCCTCTGATGATGCCGTGGCATTCACCAGAAGATTGAAGTTGGGTTCGCCTGCATCGTCATAAAACTTGCCCTGGGAGTTAGCAACAGCCCCAGCCACGTTGCCCGCCCCCGAGGCGCCGCCATTCACCTGCACCGTGTCGCGTTTGAATGACAGGTGCCAGTCGGTTCGGCCTTGCGCTTCTTCCGCCGTCATTTGCATGGTCGCGCCAGTGTTCAAATTCAGGTAGGTGGCCTGGCTATAGGATTTCGCATCCACCACCTGGCGCTTTGTTTCTGCGCTGCCATCAGTCTCATCTGACCCGCCAAGACTGTTATCACTGCCGCCACAACCAGCCAGCAATACCACTGCTGTTGCCAACCCGAGTCCCCGGTAAATACCACTCATGCACTTTCTCCTTGTTGATCGATCGTTAGTTTCCAAAGCCAAGCGTCACGCCCATGTACACAAATCGTCCTGCCACCGGGCCGAAATCATCGACATCGTCGAAGTCACGCTGTTTATTGGTGAGGTTGTCGACACCGGCAAACAGTTGCAGGTTGTCGCTAAAGGTCTGATTCAGTTTCAGATCCACCGTGGTGTACCCCGGGGACTTTTTGGTTTCGTCTGTATCCACGTACTCCGAACTCTGGTTGCGCACCCGCACCGACCAGTTCAGCCCGGGGATGCCTCCTGGCCCATCCAGGCCAAGCCGCGCTTGGTGCTGCGGCCGATTGGGTAACTCAAGGCCAGTGGCCCGGTCTTCTGCCTGGGTATAGGTGTAGCCAGCGGTCACTTCCCAGCCAGGGGAGAACTGCCAGCCAGCCGTGGTTTCCACTCCACGGGTGCGCGCCTTATCAACGTTGGCGTACCGATACACATCCACGCCATCACCACGGGCAGCGGTTGCATCAGCATCAAATTGGGTCTGGATCAGATCATCGATCAGGTTCTGAAAGGCATTAACCTCAAACCAGCCGGTGTTCAGGTAATTGACACCCCAACCGAGCTGCAGGTTTTGCGACGTTTCTGGTAACAGGTCCGGGTTGCCTTCAACCACATAGCCAAGCTGGCTGTGGTCGAATCGGTAATGACGCTCTTTCAGGTTGGGCACTCGATAGCCGCCACTCCAGCTTGCACGGAGGTATTGGCTGGCGGGGCTATCTGGCGTCAATTCATAGCGGGTGTTTAGCTTGGGGGCATAATGGTCGCCGAAATCGGAGTCCTGCTGGCCGCGGATACCGGCGACCCACTCCCAACGGCTCGAGGGCATCCAGGTATCCTGAAACCAGATTTCCTTGCTGTTGCGCGAACGTTTGCCGCCATCCAGTTCCATCTGGCCATCAATCGTTTGTTCCAGGGTTTCATGGCGGAAATCGGCACCCACCATGAGCAGATGACTCTCACCCATGGCGAATTCACTGTGAGCCGATGCCTGGGACAACACTTGATTCGCATCGCGATGATCAAACTGGCCAAAGGTTGAATACTTATAGGTATTGTCTGTGAGTTCTTCCCGCAGCAAATTCCAGAAAACAGCCTGCGTTTCACTCACAACATGCTCGCCACCCAGCACCGTGCGCCAGCGCTCGACCGACTCTTCCTTTCCTTGTTTGACAACAGTGCCGGCTTTTTCGTTCAAGAACCGGGAGCCGGAGGCCTCATCAAAATAACCGGCTTCAGCAAACAACTTGTGATCGCTCTCCGGCAGCCACTCCAGCCGGGTATTGAACTGGTTGCGATCGTATTCATCTCCTGGCCTCGCCCAGGTAGAGGGCTCCGGATCAATACCATTGGATTTCTGGTGCGATCCACTCAGACGAAGCCGCAGATGTTCACTGCCCATGTCGATATTGGCTCGTGCACCGTAGCGACCAAAATCAGCACGGTCGCCACTCGGGTTTTGCTCACCATAACTGCCACCATCCAGGGTAACCTCACCCCGGACGCCCGGCTCAAGATCGCGGGTAATAACGTTAACGACACCGCCGATGGCCGCACTGCCGTATTGCGCAGAGCCCGCGCCCTTCACCACTTCAATCCGCTTCACATTCAGCAGCGCCAGCTGGCTTACATCCACCGATGAGCCGGTTGTGGCCGTGAGTGGCAACCCGTCTACCAGCACCAGCACCCGATCAGCACCGACACCCTGAAGCCAGACTTCCTTCCCGGCCTTGCCATGAATGTTCCGCAGCTGCACTCCGGCAACGTTCTCGATCGCCTCTGCGACGTTTCTGGCGTGGGTTTTTTCCAATTCCCGGTCTGTTACAACTTCAGTCCGCACGGGGGTGTCACTGAGCATGCGGTTGGAGCGGGTACCGGTAACGACGATTTCATCCAGGTAGTAGGAGGATTGTGGCGCGGTGTCTGCTGCCGCCTGCCCGCAAACACTCAGAGTAAGTACAGCCATAGAGAACAAAGGCAGTGTCGAACGATTCTTCCCGCATGCAGCACTCACTCACTTCCACTCCTCTCAAGTGGGCAGGCCAACAACAGCCGCCCAAAAAGTAACGAGAAGCATTCTTGTTTAGATTTTGATTTCTGTCAACAAGAAACAGGGACTTTTATGCAGGGAAGAAAAAAGGGGCCTGGCTATGGTATCTATCGGCGATCGCTGAGTTTGAACGCCACGGGAATGGACACGCTCAGGGTGTTCTGGTCGAGATCATCCGGAAAGGCCGGCAGGGGGGCCGCGTTTTCAAGCATACGGATGACCGCTTTATCCAGCTCAGGGTAACCGGACGGCGTGGTAATACTGGATTCCACAATGCGCCCTTGGCGATCAAGGGTGAAGCTGAGCCCGACTACCCCTTCCTGACGCCGCAGGCGGGAGGATCGTGGATAGCGTTTAGCACGGGCAAGCTTGGCTGCAACCACGGCCAGATAGGAACTTCGGACACCGGGGTTGCCTCCAGAGGCACTGGCGCTGCTTTCGCCACTGCCAGCCTTGCGCGCCGGAGCAGCGGCATCCTTGGTTGCTTCGGTGTCCGGCAACGTCTGACTAGACGTCGTTGTTATGGGAGGCTCCGGAACCACAGGCTTGGGTTCTGGTTCTGGTTCTGGTTCCGGCTCTGGTTCAGGCTCCGGCTCCGGTTCTGATTCTGGTTCTGGTTCTGGTTCTGGTTCTGGCTCAGGCTTTGGAGATTCTTCTACGCTCACCTCTGCTGTTTGCCTGGGCTGTTCCGGCTCGCTTACTACCGGCTCCGGTTTGGGAGGTGCCGGGACCGGTTTGGGTGGCTCGACAGGGGCTGGAGCGGCCTCCTGGGTTTCGGCCTCGACACCCAGATCACCCAACATACCGAGATCGACCTCAACACCCGCCTCCCCCGGAGACTCAGCCCCTTCCGGAAGGGTGGCTGTGCGCGCAAACGCCGCAAGCACCAACAAATGAAGTGCCAGCGTCAATACCGCTGCACCGAGCCAGTGACGCCTTGCAATCATTCAGCGTCACCTTGGCGGGTTAGCAGAGCCACCTTTAACAGCCCGGCCTTTTTGATGTGGTGCAGCACTTCCTGCAATACCTCAACCGGTAACATGGCATCGGCTTTAACCAATACAGAAACTCCATCAACGGTTTCCGCTTCATCCAGTAGGCTTCCGAGCTTTTCTACCAGGAGATCCGGAGACACCTCGGTGTTATCCAGGTACATAGAACCATCAGCCGCAACCAAAACCGTCGCTGAGTGCTCTTTTCCTTGAGCTGCTGTAAGAGATTCGGGAGCTTGAACCATCACCGCATCAGAAGCAGTGATTTGCCCGGCGACCATGAAGAAAATCAGCATCAAAAATACAATGTTGATCAATGGCACCAGGTTATCATCCGAAGCCAGATCCTTTTTCGGGGCGGTTGCCGAGAGCCTCACTTCGGCCCCTCTGCAAGCGACACGTGGGCAGCGCCAGCATTCTTCAAGCGATCCAGCAGGGTGATAAGCGCCTGCGTGTGAAGACCTGCATCAGCCTGAATAGCAAACACCGCATCGGGTTTAGCCGACACCAATTCAGCCAGCTCATCGCGACTGGGGTCCCTGTAGACCCGCCCCTCCAGCTCAAAATGACCCTGATTAGAGGTTAGGCGAATCAGCTGTATGTCTTTCGGTGGCGCGGAATTACTGTCGGCAGGCGATGCAACATCCAGCTGCCGCCAAGTAATAAACGTGGATGACAGCATAAAAAACAACAGCAGAATGAAGACCACATCAATCAACGGTGTCAGGCTGATGCCTTTGGCCCGCCTTACCGGTGAGGCATCAAGCTGCATTCCGCAGCGCCTCCGATGATGCCGCGGTCTCAAACGGCGGCAGCGTGGGCGAGCAGGTAAAAACCCTTGTGACCGCATCGCTCATAGTTGCAGATACCCGCTCAACCTTGCGCTCAAGCCAGGAGTGCACGGCAACAACAGGTATGGCTACCGAGAGGCCAACGGCGGTTGTCAGCAACGCTTGCCAGATACCACCAGAAAGCACGGAAGGATCTACCTGATTGCCAGCGGCTTCCATTTGCTGGAACGCCACGATCATTCCCATGACCGTACCGAGCAAGCCCAGCAGCGGGCTAAGTGAACCAATCATCTCAAGAGGGCGGAAGAAGCTACGCAGGTCGTTCAGGTACCCCGTCGCCACTCGCTCAACTTCTTCACGCAGGATGCCATCGTCAGTGGTGTTGAGCTGCCCTTGCATTGCCATAGCCACAACCGATGAAATGGGCCGCTGCACATTCAGGGCCTTCATTGCCTTCCTGCGGTCACCCTTTTTCCAAAGGCTTAGCGCAGCGTCCACATCAGCAGTACTCTCCGCGCGCACCAGCATGAATTGCCACATTTTGACCAGAATTATGGTCATGGCAACTACAGAAAACACCGCCAGAATCCACACCACCGGGCCGCCAGTAACCAACAGCCCTTGTAGCTGTGCAAAAAACGGAACAGATATACCAGCGCCCACAACGCTCCCCCTCGAGTAAACATCAACAATATTCGTGAATGCTAATTGTTATCATTTGCCTTCGCAAGGGCACCGAGAGAACTTTGACTTTCAGGCAACAAAACCGGCTGTTTGATTTTTGTGCAGAAATAGCGTAACATGCTGATTATAGTTATTTTTTAAAAGGAACATTTTCTTAGTAAAACAAGGAGAATATTATCACTATTAATCAAGGCGATCGTATTTTTCACCCCGGTCATGGCATCGGAATCGTTGAATCCATTCTTAAAAAGAGTTTCTCTGGCGAGGACAAAACCAAGTTCGTAAAACTTTATTTCGAACGTGACGACCTCACCTGGCTGGTGCGCGCCAATGATCTCCCAAGCAACATTCGCTTCCCCATGAGTGCTCAGGAAGCGAAGAAGATCATCAAGCATGTGAAGAGCTGGCAAGGAAAGTTAAGCGAACAGTGGAAAACCCGGTCAACCGCTAACCAGGCCGCTATTGATAAAGGCGACCCCTACGGTTATGCGGAGATGGTTAAGGGCCTAAGCGTTATGCAAGAGGAAAACCCGCTGAGCATGACAGACCGCAGGCACCTGAACCTCGGTATAAAGTTTTTGTGTGAAGAACTTTCCAGTGCACTGGGCAAAACGCAAGAGCGGGTACAGCAGCTTATAGAAGAAGCTTCCAGGTCAAAGCCAACCGCAGCCTGACCCACAGGCAGCGCGAGCTCATAATCCAACGTGTGCTCAGTACTTTTAAGGCCTTACGCGAGAGCGTAGGGCCTTTTTCGTTACAATGTGGGGGTGAGCTCTCAGCGACCCATTACACGAGGACGTTTATATGAAGAAATTTATTAATGCAAACATATACCGCAACAACGATGCCACCGAAATCCTCGTGGAAAATGGCGTTATTCGAGTACTTGGAACCGACCTCCCCCCGGCTGAGGAAACAATCGACCTGAAAGGCCGCCTCGTTGTGCCTCCTTATGTAGATGCCCACCTTCACCTCGACTACGTCTACACCGGCGGCAGCAAGGGGGCCAAAAACAACACTGGCACGCTGTTCGAGGGCATAGCTCGCTGGCACGATGTGAAAAAGAACCAATCGTTCGAAGATGCAAAAGAACGTGCGCTAAAAGGCATCCAGGAAGAAGTCTCAAAAGGTGTGCAGTTCATCCGCACCCACATCGATGTATGCGACCCGAATCTCACCGGGCTAAAAGCCATGCTGGAGGTTCGTGAACAACTTAAGGATAACGTCACCATTCAGATCGTCGCCTTTCCCCAGGAAGGGATGTATGCCTACAAAGGCGGTGACGAATTGGTGGAAGAAGCGTTGAAGATGGGCGCCGACTGCGTAGGCAGCATTCCCCACTTCGAGTGGGCCCGTGAAATCGGCGAGAAATCCATTCACCGCACCGTTGAGCTGGCCATCAAATACGACAAGCTTATCGACGTACACTGCGACGAAACAGACGATGTGATGAGTCGTTTTGTTGAACTTCTGAACGCCCTGGCCATGACCGAAGACATAGGCACTCGTACCGCGGCCAGCCATACCTGCTCCTTCGGTTCGGCCGACAACGCCTACGCATTTCGCATGATGAGACTGTTCCAGAAATCAGGTCTGAACTTCATTGCCCTGCCCACTGAGAATGCCTACCTGCAAGGCAGGCAAGACACCTACCCGAAACGCCGAGGCATGACGCGAGTAAAAGAGTTCTGGGAGAGCAACATTAACGTCTGCTTCGGCCAGGATTCCATCAACGACCCCTGGTATCCGGTAGGCAACGGAAACCTGATGAACATTCTGGATAACGGCATTCACATGGCCCAAACCATGTCGATGGATCAACTCGATACCTGTCTGGACCTGATCACCTTCAACGGTGCAAAAACCCTGAACGTTGAAGACCAGTACGGCCTGGATGTGGGCAAACCGGCGAACTTTCTGGTGCTGGATGCCACCAGCTCGTTTGAAGCCGTTCGCCAGCGAGCGGATGTACTGGCATCCATCCGCAACGGGGAATACCTGTTTCGGAAATCAGAGCCCAGCTACGACATTGAACTGGATCTGTTCAGAAAAACCAGGTAACACCGACTGGCCAACACTGACAAAGGGGAGCGCAAAGGTGACGCTCCCCACATTTTTACACTTCTACAACAATCTGGCTGTTTGTAACAGTCGGTAAATTAAGCAGAATCCCCGCAATTAAGAAAAGTACACCACCAAAACCGCGATAAGGGATTCAGGATGTATTTCAGAGGTGCTGCAGCACTCGGGTTAACCGCCATTTTACTTTCAGGCTGCGGGGGAAGTTCCTCAAGCAAAACAATCACCGAATCCCGGCACTCAGTCAGCTTTCCTGATGCTATCTCTATGGTCAGTTATCAGTATCAGCCAAAACATGAGGTGCTACCGGGAAACGTACGATATAGCGGATACAACCTCCCGGACTGGGCGTCCGTTGATGCAAGAACCGGAATCATTTCCGGCACCCCCGGCCCGGAGCATGCATCGGCGCAGGTCGAGCTTTCAATCGCAGCATCCAATGACTCCCATCGCTTGATCCTCATGGACACCATCAAGGTGGAACACGCTGGCGCTTTTCTCAGCCCGCCCGCACTGGATTTCTACGCCAAGGATTTTGATGGCAACCCGCGAGAGCCAAGAAACGACCTTTCAGGGGGCGAACTAGAAGGCGAAGTTCAATTTGTACAGTCCCACTCTGTTGCGCCCGCCAATAATTTTGAACGCAACACGACCGATGAGACCAAAAGCAAATACATGCCCCGGCTAACAGCGCTGCGGGATACCCTGCTCCTGTTTATCCCAAAAAACGGGATTGAGCCAATTACCATGCATGCCGAAGTAAGCGTTAATGGCCAGCCCCTGATGACGCTGCCAATGGCCCACCCAAACGACTTGCCGAAATCCGACGTTGCGGGCGCTCAACCCATTCAGTACTCCACTAAGGCATGGTCCGTGAACCTGCCCTGGGATACCGTAAAAAACGGTTTGTCTCTTGAATTTATTGTTGATAAAAACGCAGAAAACAGAGCTTCCGGCTACTTACCTGCCGCCAATATCGATATTGGCGAAGCCTCCCGAATTGTTTTCCAGAGCATTCGTTTAGGCATGCTGACCGAGCCCGGGCAGAGCGATGGGCACTACACGCTTCGGGACCCAGTACTGGCCGCTACGGATTACTTCCAGACCCTTCCTGTCTCGAAGCTCGTCATGGGCAGCTACGCTGATGCCGTGCTCAACCGGGTAATCATCCGCTCGGGCACCATATACGACAAACACATTGATGGTAGCAGCCAGGTTACAGGTAGCGTATACGAGGGCGATATGCGCGAGAACGTTGGCAAATCGCAGGTCAGCGTTGGCATAAACATGGCCAACTTCGGTTACACCAGCAACAACATGAAGCAGCAGCACCCTCACGCCTTCAAACAGATAACCAATCACCATGCCTGGGGCATGTACACGAACGGTCGCGTTGGTCATGGCCTCAGTGGTGGCAACGGAATCGGAACGCTTTACGACTCCCGAGGCAACGAAGCCAGCCACGAGTGGGGTCACGCCTATGGCCTCGGTCACTATCCGGGTGAAAATCTGACTGATGATCATCGTTGGGCTTACCATCATGCCGACAGTGGCTGGGGATACATTGCGCACCGCAACCGGATGCGCGCAAACCTGTTTGGCTTGAACAATGAAGGCGCCTACAACTACAAGCGGGACGCCATGTCGGGCGGCTCTCACCGTGGGCCTTTCTCTGCCTACACTCATTACACGGGCTATACCGCAAGAATCATTCAAAACGATCTGGCCAGGCTTCCCATTCCAGACACCCGCCACCCGGCTGGTTACAAAAAGTGGAATACAACCACCGGCCAGTATGAGAATCACGCCAGCTCACATCCTGCACCAGTGGCCGTGGGTGTGGCGGTTGCGACCATTCTTGGCGGCTATGATCCCGATGGCACTAACGCCGTCATCTATCCGGTATTCCACGGCAACTACGGGAACCTGTTCGACCTGCCGGAACCTGATCTCAGTTCCGCAGCCAACCAGTGCTGGGTAGAGGTCAATAACCGCAAGGGCGAGCGAAAGCGAATCCGCGTTGCGGCCTCCCGACACAGTTCGGACAGTATCAACCAACTCCATTTCAATTTACGGGCAGACTTCAGGCCAACCAGTGCCAGCCTTTATTGCCGGCGCGATGGCACCGAAGAGAAACTCACAGAAACCGCTTTTAACGGAGAAATACCTGAACTGCCACCCGTGGCGATTGTTGGTCAGGAAGTGGGACATCAGCAATTGCGCGCACGAGAAATAGCCGAAATTGAAGACAGGCTGAATGCCATGGACGCCGACCGCTTCAATACCTTGAGTGGAGAATTTGCAACCCAGGTAGCCAGCTATACTGAGCAAGAGTTAAAGAATGGGCTGTCTGGCCCGGCATGGCGACTGCTTGAGAAGATCAAAAACGACCAAAGGCTCACGACCGAGATTGCGGTTATCATTGCCAAGGCCCGGTTTGAGAACCTGCCTCCAGAGGAAACCAGAAACCGGTTGACGCACTCACTGACGGCTAACGGATTAATTGAATCGATAGATGAACTGCTGCTGACTGACGGTGTTATCCAGGGAAACAATGTGTATTTCGACACAAATCTTGTGGATGCCAAATACGTTGCCGTGACGTCTGTGCCAGACAATATTGAAGATGCCAGCCACTGGGTAATGGATCTTGAAAACCGCATTCATCCTGTGGCAACGCCCTGGCAATGCCTGACCCCCTCCGGCGAGCGTCTTGGCCTGGCACTCTGCCAGCAGGACAACGCTGCACAGCGGTGGACCTACACCCCTGAGGCACTACAGTTGCGCAATGAAGACAATGGCAAGTGCCTGGACTATGCTCGTCACAACGGCACGCTGATCACTTATGGCTGCTCAGGTAACTGGAACCAGCAGTGGACGGGAGTCACCACTTCACAAAGCAAGCTGTTGGCACTGCTGGATGGCAGTCTGCTTACCGGGGTTTACGGGGTTATTCTGGCTGACTGATCAGGGTGTCCCCATGCGGTTTATCAGCCGATGGGGTCACGACACCTGCAGGGTTGATTTGAGTAGATCCAATGCCTTTCTGCTCTTCAAAAACCGGGTCATTTCTGCCGCCGGCAACGGCCGGCTAAGCAGATAGCCCTGAAGCTGATCGCACCCCTCACTGGCAAGATAAGCCGCCTGCTCCGGCGTTTCCACGCCCTCGGCGGTTGAACTCAGCCCCAGACTTTTGGCAATAAAAAGCACCGCAGAGACGATAGCGGCGTCCTTTGGGTCGATCAGCATATCCCGCACAAAGCTTTTATCGATCTTCAGCTTGCTGATGGGCAATTCCTGAAGGAGGCTCAAGGACGAGTACCCGGTACCAAAATCATCCAGCGAAATAGTCACACCTTTTTGGCGCATCTTATCCAGATAACCAATCACTTCTGGCCGGATCTTCATCAGTGCGGTTTCGGTGATTTCGAGCTCAAGCTGCCAGGGATTCAGTCCATTCTCTTCCAGCACATCATCAACAATCGCTACAAGATCCTGCCGTTGGAGCTGTATAGCAGATACGTTGACGGATACACAGGCATTGCTGAGTCCTGCGGCTTGCCAAACACTTAACTGGCGCCCGGCCTCACGTATAACCCACTCACCCAGAGGCAGAATCAAACCGCTATCCTCAGCGACCGGAATAAATCTGTCCGGGGCGATGGCACCTTCCCGGGGATCATTCCAGCGCAGCAAGGCTTCCAGTCCAACAACTTTACCGGTACAGGCTTGCACCAGAGGCTGGTAATACAGCTCCAACTCGTCATTGCTCAACGCTCGCCTTAAACCGGCTTCCAGGGAGATATGTTCCAGCGCCGCACGGTTGTAGGTAGCGGAATAAAATTGAAAATTATTACGGCCCTGCTCCTTGGCCTGATACATAGCGGCATCAGCGCGTTTTATCAGATCGTCCACCCCGGTGCCGTCATCCGGAAACAGGGAGATTCCGATACTACTGCTACTGTAAATCTCCTCATGCCCAAAGTGGAACGGCGCTTTCAGGGCATCAAGGATACGTGAAGCAACCTTTGCCGCGTCCTGGGAGCTATCAACTTTGGGCAGCAGGATAACGAACTCGTCGCCACCCAGGCGGGCGAGGATGCCCGACGTGTTCTGGGGTACTTCCGGGTGTACCACATCTTCCATCCTAAGTACCGATGTGAGACGAGCGGCCGTTTCCTTGAGCAGTAGATCACCCACTTGATGGCCCAGGGAGTCGTTAACCCGCTTGAAGTTATCGAGATCCAGAAACAACACGGCCATTTTGCCATCCTCCCTGCGGGCGAGGGAAATCATACGGCGCAGTGTCTCGTGGGCTCGGAATCGGTTGGGCAAGCCCGTCAAACTGTCGTGATAGGCCAGCCGCTCGATTCTGGTGCGAGAGGTGTCCAGATTGCCAGCCATCTCCTGAAAGCTCTGCACCAGCTGGCCTAACTCGTCTCTGGAGGACAGCGCAATCCTTGGCGAGAGATTTCCATGGCCTATCTCGCGTATGGCTCTCATCAGGGTTTGCAATGGGCGAACCATAAGCAAATTCATGGATATAAACAGCCCGACAATCATCAACACCACGGTGCCAAGTATGATCCAGGCAACCGTTGTCCCCAGCTGCTGACTTTCTTTGAGCAATTCCCGCTCCGGCAGCACGCCAATCATCAGCAAACCTTCGTGCAATCGCCGGGTTGCGAGAAGACTCGCTTCCTGCTGGTAGGACGCCGGCACAAGCTGCTCACTATTTTCCGTTCCGGAGATCCTGCTCAACAGGGACTCAGGTATTTTTTGACCCAAACGGGAGCGGTCCTGATGGAACAAAATCGTGCCATCGTCATTGATAATAAGGGTGTGGCCGTCTTCGCCAATCCTGCTCGCAGCCATTTGCTCCACCATGAAGCCCAGCCCCATGGTGACGACCAGATAACCGCGCAGTGTCGGCTTGCTGTTGAGCGGGTCCTGGGTGGTTGGGTCGATTAGCCGCATGGGCCGCGCAATTTGCAGAGATACCGCACTGCTACCAGGGGTAGGGGTAACCCACACAAACGTCTCACCCTCAAACTGGCTAAGTTTCTGAAAGAACGGTGTATCCCCCTCCTCTTCGCCAAAATTTGACGCCGACGCCAAGGCGACACGCGCATCTTCATAACCATCGGGCAGCAGGTATCGAATCTCCGTGTAATCGGGGTAAGCACGCAGATAACTGGAGAACAGTTTAAGCAGTGAAGGCAACATCAATGCATACCGCTCTTCCTCATCCTCCGTTAGCGCATAGGCCCGCATCAGCGAGGCATCGGCAAACAGTTTCACGTTGGCTTTGGCAACGTCTCTATGCACCTGAAAGTTGCGCGCCATTTGATCCATTAGCGTTGTCATCTGGCTTGAGCTACGTTCCACCGCCGTCGAGCGCAGCTGTTCGTAGGCCAGCCAGCCCAGAATCATTAGCGGAATTACCGCTAAGGGTACGACGACTAGCAGAACCTTGGCATGAAGACGCATAGGCGTATCTGAGTCTCAGTTGACGAGGCGCGAATAGATAACGGCACGGTTCTTTTTGGCACGAGGCGGTAGACGGCTATAGGCTTCCGAGTTGTCCAGCGCCTCCCCTGTTGGATAGATAACCTGGTCATCTCTGAAGCTCGCGGGAAGCAATGCTTCGGCAGCCTGATTCGGGGTTGCATAATGGACATACCGGGCCAGCCGCGCGGCAATCTCAGGCTCATTGAGAAAATCGATGAATCGCTTGGCATCCGCTTTTCTGGTGGAGGCTCGGAGTACCCCCAAATAATCAGTCCAGATATTGCTACCTTCCTCAGGGAGTACAAACACAACATCGTCACTGTGTTCCTGCAACATACGAGTGTCGCCGTTGTACATCATGCTCATGACAACCTGGCCGGATAGCAGGGCAGAGTCCTCATTCAGGGAAATGTAGCGATAGGTTTCGACCGCTGGTGCCTGTGCATGCAGAAGCGCTTCCGCTTCTCTCAGCTCTTGCCTGTCAGTGCTATTAAGCGAGTAGCCCAGCGCCTTGAGCGCTACGCCAATCATATCCGCGCTGTCGCCGATCATGGCGATTTTGCCCTGTAGCTCTGCCACCGGCTGCAACAGGTCCATCCAGCTTGTCACCTCGAAGGGAACCAGATCTTTACGGTAGACAATGCCGAGTGTTCCCCAGAAATAAGGCACACCATACTCTTCGGCTTTTTCAAACGCGGAGCGCCAACGCGGGTCCACATGCACCAGATTGGGAATGCTGGATTCACCAAGAGGTTCGAGCCAGCCGCGCTTGGCCAGAATTCGGATGGACGCCCCATTGATGAGCACAACATCAAAGCCCTTGCCTTCCGTTTCAAGCAGCAGTTCGTCCCTGGAGGTATCGGAATCGAAATAGCTTTGCTTTACAGCGATGCCCGTGCGCTGCTCAAATTCCTCGAGAATCGCAGGGTCCATGTAATCCTGCCAGTTGAGGAACACCAGTTCCCTTGATTCAGCGGCCTGGGCAAACACTGCAGTGGCGAGCAAACAAAGCGTTAGCCATAGAGGTTTTCTTGAGCGCATATTCTTTCCCACCGTCTACAGTCAACAACGCATACTGTCCGCCCTGTGCCACGAACCAACCTTCGACAATGCTACAGGATTCGTTGGCTTCCATCCCCTGCTATGGGCAACTTGCTTGCACACCCTCTACTTTCACGGTTCCACTCACGCCTTCCCAGGCTCCACCAGGGCTGGCGACACCTTTGGTTCTGAGGCGATAGCTGCCCGGAGCCAAATTACGGGGTAGTTTCCAGCTAACCGTGGCTTCCGACGCTCCGGTGAAGGGCAAATCCAAAGGCATGGGCGGCAAATACTCGGGGTGCCATGTGTACAGCAGGTCCGGATGGCGATCGGTGGCAATCACCGCCCAGCGGCCATCGTCATCAAGCTTTTCAGCAAACGCGTAACTGTCGTTAAGCATCAAATCGTTGCGAGGGTGGCTGGCCTGAAACCGGGCTGCAATCTGATCGCCAGGTGCCGCCTGGGCGGGAACATCCTCGATCAACGCACCAAAACCCTGGGCGCCGGGGCGGTCACCCGCTATGTAAGGAGGCCTGCGCAACATCGGAGTGACATCCGGATAAGCCGGGCCCTCTGGCAAAGCCGTTCCTTCCGCCATCGAGACCGCCAGCTTTCTCAGCTCCTGAGTAACAGCGGCCAGACTCCAGGGGCCAAATACTGTCGACGCGCCTTCGTATTGCTGGCTGGCGTATTCTTCCCGGGTGGTCAGGTAGTGGTTGTAGCCATTCGACAAACCGGCGATGACCACCGTGTCCACACCCACCGGCACCAGCTCTTCCAGTACCATCGCCCGTATGCGCCGGGCAGAGGTAGTGGTCAGCTCCCATGGCAGGCCAACCATAGCGAGATTGCCGATACGAAACACCTGAAACGGCTGCACCGCCGGTTCGAGATTGAGGGTCAATCCGAACAGCTTGCCCAGCGTTCCAGACAATCCATCGAATACCTCCCCGGCATTGGTGAACATCAGCACCGGCTTTTCAGCGTGGCAGCCCAACCCCAACCCCGGCAGTTGCTGCGTTTTGCACATCAACAAATCCCCGAGAATATTGAAAGGAAAAGCAGCGCTGGCGATATCAAGGGTCCCGCTGGACTCTGAGGATGGCGAAGTGCTGCACGCAAGCCCTTCACGACTCAAGGGGCCGGGCCCATCTTCTGCACCGGCCGGGAAGGACAACCCGAGAGCTGCATTGCAGGTTTGTTTAACTGTCGCATCCAGCTTTGGGGGATGCTGCAGGCTAGCCAGAACCTGCGCGTCTGTGACGGTGACCTCGTTCATCTGTACGTGCATCAACCGGTAGTCCACACCACCCTCAAGCGGCTGTCCGGCCTGCCAAAGTTCCAGTGCTCTGGCCAGCTGCTTCGTTCCGGATATTGCATTGGAATCCATCGGCGTTTCACCGCCACCACGGCGGGGGTCCGGGTGGGGAAATTCGTTGATGAAAATATTAGGGGAAACATCACCTTCATCGGCCTGGGCAAAGGCGGCTACAAAACTGTCGGTTGCCGGGTCATCTCTGTATTCAGTGCCCATTATTTCTTCAAAACCCAAGGAGGCGAAGCCCTTGATATCAGAACTGACGTACGGCACCTCGGGCCCCATCACCGTGGGATGCACGCCAAACCAGTTGATGACCCCTACGGCGTTGCCATTGCCGCGGCGCAAGTTCAGCTGCACCATGGTCTTGTTAACATCAACCTCTTCGCCCCTCACGTTCAGGTACTGCTGCCGCTCCTGTTCCGGATTCATGGCATAAGCAGGCCGCGAGCGGTTGATGTTGGTGTTGAGCAGTTCACCCTCTGCCATGGAAATAGACGCGGGTTCGGGATTGGCTTCAAGGTTCTGATGGGCACGGGTAATGGCGTCTGTAATCCCGTTCACTATGGTGCTGTAAACCAGAGAATCGAAGCCCAAGTGCAGTGAGTTCCCGGCTTCATGGTGGGCGTAGCCGGCGGGCCCGTTGTGGGTGTGGGTGGCGGAAAGCATGAGATTGTCTGCGGAATATACCCCCACCAGATCAGGGTTTGCCGCCAGCGTATTGAGCACCCCAGCCCGAATGCTTCCCCACATCAAGCCGATGTCGGCCGACACCAACATCAGCCGCTTGCCGTTGCAGGGTGATTCCACCGCAAAAGCCCGCGCATAGTGCCGCTGATGAAGGCCGTGCATAACCTGGCCTGTGTCTTCCCAGCCGGCACCACTTTTCAGCGCCACAGGACCCGTAATATCCGACAGACCACTGCCAAAGCGGAACGCTCGATTATCACGGCAAGGCGTTCTTCTGAACTCTGCCGGGATAGCAGGCTTTCGATGACCAGCCGGGTGTGTTGATGGGGCATCCAGACCTGCCCCAACCTCCCGAAGCGGGCTTTCCATAACACACTGCGCCAACGCCGGGTTCGCGAAGGGTTTTGGGGCCTCCCTGCCCGCAGCATAGGGTGCCACAACCGAGGCGAAGGCCAGCAAAAATAAAGCGTAAAACCTCACCTTGATGTTGCGAATCACGACTGGCTCCAATCAATGCCGTATTTCTTAGCCGGCACAGCATAGCGCCAGATTGCTGCGATGCATTGACTGCACTGACTCAGGCATTAAAAAAATAACCATATAACAAACGGGAAATTGCGAAAACCACTGCCACAACGTACTCTAGCCCACTTTTTTGTGTACGGACGCACCATGGGTATCAAGAACGAACGATTACGCTGGCAACTGGCTTCCGGCGTTTTACGAGCCTTCCACCTGGAACGCTTGGCAAGCAGATATAGCCGCAGAACCGTGATGGCTGGCTTCAACCTCGTTAATGGTGGGTTAAGCATCGCTCTGGTGTCATTTATCGCGCTGATCACCCAGGAAGCTTTTATTTTCCCGTCTTTGGGCGCGACTGCTTTTATTCTTTTCTATGTGCCCATGGCTCAACCAGCCTCACCAAGAAACACCCTGTGCGGACATTTAATTGGCGCTTTGATGGGGCTGTTAGCGCTGTATCTGTTTGGCTTACAGGATGCGCCCTCAGCATTTGTCAGCTCTGTGGATTTACCGCGCGTGGGTGCCGCCGCCGTGTCTTTGGGCTTGACCAGCTGTTTGATGGTTTTACTGAAAGTTGCCCATCCACCCGCAGGCGCCACTGCGCTGATCGTATCTTTGGGGCTTATGCCCAACCCTTCCCAGTTACCTATCTTGATGGCAGGTGTACTTGTGTTACTGGTGCATGCATTTTTGATGAACCGTCTGTCGGGCATACCCTACCCACTGTGGTCATCTGATGCGGCTGGGCCAGCACTGTCCCTAAGCCCCGAAAGGCCGTAATAGAGCTGTAGCACGGGCATAGTAAGGGCACAACACGGCCACCGCACACCACGCTTAACGCGTCCACACCCCCGCTTATCGAACTCGGTGTCGACGGTTTTTTGGCTCAAAAAGTAACCAAATAGCGCCATATTTTACACCATTTAACACGCTTGCCCGATAGGATTGCATCATCCAAATACCCCGGAGATGCACAATGTCCTTCCTTACAAGCTCACGCTCAAGCCTCTTTATCATCGCGCTGAGCTCACTCCTTACCGCCTGTGGTGGTGGCGATTCGTCAGCCCCATCACCTCAAACACCCAACTCATCGGTGACCACGCCCGGTGACAACAACACCCCGGAAGAAACCCCGGAGCAGAAGTTTTGGGTGGAAGGTTATGCCGTTAAAGGAGCTGTGAACGGTGGGCTTATCTCGATCTGGCATCACGAAACCGACGCTATGACCAGCACTATGGATAGCAACTGGGTGAAAATCGGTGACACCGTCAGAACCAACGAAAATGGTGGATTCCGGATCTCAGTACCTGAGGCCTATTCAGCTGAGCCGTTAAAGGTGATTCTGCAGTCAGATACTGAAACCCTCATGCGCTGCGATGCCCAACCTTCGTGTAAAACACCTTCCGGAGTCAGCATCAGCTTTGGCGAATGGTTCTGGCCGGGTAACAACCTGGAGCTGAAATCCCTTGTAGTGCCGTCCAATGCCAACGAAGGTGTTGTTTTAACACCACTGGTAACTCTGGCATTTGAAAAGTTTCTCAAGTCATCGGATCACAGCGTTTCCCGGTTCACGGAATTGCTTCGCGATCAGGAAGAGCACTTTGGCCTTGGTGCCGGCGCCTTGCTGAAGAAGCCAATGGACCTTGCAGCCGCAGATTTGAGCAGCATTCAAGCCCAGGACCTGAAAACCGCCTTGTTGAACATTGCCTTTCTTAGCCTGGTAGACGGACAAGAATGGCAGACACTGGGCGATGTTCTCGGTGCTGCCAAAGAGGTTTCTGAACCCAATGGTGACCTGCCGCTAAGCGCCGGAGAGAATCTGGACCTGAGCGTTGAGCTGCTAACTGTCGCAGCCATTGTGCAGGCCGATCTACTATGGGACGTGCTGAAAGGAGCTGGCGTTAAAGATGCGGTTATGGACAACACCCTTGCAAGCCTCGAACAAACCCTGGGCTCCACAATGCCGACAGCTCCGCCAGCGCCGGAACCCGTTCCTGACCCGACACCTGAGCCAGCGCCAGAGCCAATGCCAGAGCCAGAGCCCGCTCCCGAGCCTGAGCCAACGCCAGAACCCGAGCCAACGCCAGAACCCACCCCAGAGCCCGAGCCAACACCTGAGCCTGAGCCGGCGCCGACTCCTGAGCCACAGCCAGAACCAACTCCGGAGCCGATAACAGGTTACGCAACAATGAGCTGGAGTGCGCCTGCCACCCGCGTCAACGGAGAGTCACTGGCCATGGGCGAGATCGACAGGTACATCGTTAAATACGGCACCGAACAAAACGTTGAAGACAGAACGAACGAAGTAACAGTAGAAGACGGACAAGCGATGGAATACCAAGTGGCCGGCCTTACCGAGGGTACCTGGTACTTCGCAATGAAAACCGTAGATACCAATGGCCTTGAAAGCGACTGGTCCGTTTCTGCAAGCAAAACGATTTCCCGGTAACTCCGGGAAATCAAACTTTTAAACTATAGATTCCATGCTTCGGTCTTGCCGGTAAGCAGTTGGCGTAGTTTCCATAATGTCCCGGAAGGCGCGATTGAAGGAACTCAGGGTTCGGTACCCCACATCCAGAGATATGTTGAGCACAGGCTCGTCTGGCGTATCGACCAGGCGGCTAGACGCCTCCGCGATGCGAAGATGGTTGATGTAATCACTGAAGGTGCGATACCCGAGTTTCTGATTAATCAGGCGGCGTACTCTGTACTCGGGAATACCCAAGGCATTTGCCAACTGTTTCAACGTCAGCTTTTCGTTCTTGTAGAACCCTCCTTTCATGAGTTCTTCCAGCTTGAGCGCATCATCACAGTCCACTTGCCGCGGGGCATCAACTGAACCTGAAGCGCAAGCTAGCGGCTCCGGTTGTTGCTCGCTTTCAGCTACCTGCTCGTTGGGTGTCAATTCCAGCAACACATCGCGGGAGGAGATAATACAGAACAGGATTGCCAGCGATGCCAGGCCAACAATCATGCCCCTGGTCGCTTCAGGGTATATACCAAAATTCAGGCTGATGGTTGCGGTACCCACTGCACTCCCCAGAATCAGCAGCAGCGCCAAACGGAGTTTTCTGCGCGCTTCAACCAGATCGTTGCGCCAATGGCGAACCACATAGATAACACCATGCAGCACAACCACATACTCAAACCACTGCCCCAATTTCAGCCCAAATAAAGCACCCAAATCAGACCAATGCCCAGCCTCTATGAAGGGTGTGGATAACGCGGGAGCAGCAAAGCTGTAAAGAGCCATTGCGCCCCACACGCTCATTAATCGTGGGCGCGACGCAAAGACAAGCTGACAAAGCACCCAGAACAACGCGGGCAGTGCAGTTTGAAGATCAGAGGTTAGCCAGCGCCAGTGAGCCGGAGCGAGCGGGTCCATAAGGTATGCAACTGATGCGAGGATAATCAGAAGAAAGACCTTTCCTACCCGCAAGTGTCGGAAGTCTCGCCAGGAAATCAGGAACAGAGCAGCCAGAGAACCAAAACCGAACCCAGTGAGCGCGAGCAAAGCGAACCCCTCGATTGTTGATGTTATTATTTTTTATCAAGTATAGGAGGAATTCAGGGGATTATGCGTCGACTGGTTTGCAGCCTTGAAAACGGTGACTGTAGAGGGAGGAACCGCCCGCTCGTCAATGATGACGAACAGGCGGCTATCAACTATTGAGGCAATGTCGCAATCCACTGCTGATTGCTACCACCATGGTGCTGCCACATCACCAAAGCCTGGCCTGCTGCATCCATAGCGTATTGGCTGTTTTGTTTCAGCCGGAAGGATTTATCGGCATGCTGCTCGAACTGCTGAGCCGCACTGGCACTGCAAGCGGCGAGCACCAGCGGTGTGTTGTTGGTGGTCTGGGCCGAGCTGGACACACACAAGCCGGGATCAAGCCCGGAGCGCAACACGCCCAACGTGGGCTGCCATTGCCACAACTGAGCGTCGGCTCCTGAGCAGGCCGCAAGGTTCAGTTGAGCACCGACACCGCTCGCAGAGAGGCACAAGCCAGACTTGGCGCTGCGATACTCTGCCCAGCGAGCGCTTGCAGAATCCATGCGCAACTCCCATTGCTGGTTCGCGTTACCGTGGGACTGCCAGAATCCTACCCAACCGCTGCCATAGGCATCCAGAGAGTGGTTATTGCTGCCCGCATTGGTTATCCGCTGCCCGGAGTACTGCCAGCTTTGCTGTGTACTGCCGTTACACGCCTGCAGGTTGGGATAGCCGTTGTTCCAGGGCGTACCATTGTTATCCAGGCAGAATGCATCGTCGCCTTCCTGGTTGGAGATCGTTCCCTGTGCGAGATCGAACAACCACCGCTGATCCCGGGCCAGAGGCTGGCAGGCGTAATGATCTACCCAGGCACCACTGGTTACGCCATCGTCGTTCCCCGGAATATCCATGCAGGTGTTGGTACCACGGTTATAGATAGTGACGTAGCTCGGCAACGGATTCACAAACTGGCGATTCGTGTTGCCGCGAGCCCGTTCCCACATCTGCAGATAGGCTTCTGCGGAGTTCATAACAGACTCATATACGCGGCTAGGCGCACGCTCACGAATATCCTGAATGTGATCAGCAACCAGACCATAATGCGCCATGCCATCAGAGTTGAGATCGAAACTGCGATTGCCGGTAATCTGCTTGTCTACCGTAAACCCGAACTCCGTAGTGAATGGATACACAAGTGGTGATACCGCAACACTTGCGCGGGGGCCGGGCTGGTTCCCGATTCCGCTCATGTCGGTAGAGAAGGTCACACCCGGCAGATAATCCGTGGCCTCGACCTTGTCCAGAAACCCGGAAATCGCGTCGCCAATCGTGTCCGCATCGCTGTTATAGGGCGCCAGAATGCCGCCAAGTTCAGCAATCCGAACCGCATTCGGATGCACAGTCCCGTTCGTACCGGCATGCATGTGGCTGTGGCCGGAAATCAGCCCGGAGTACTGTCGCGCCTCGGCAATATCGAGCACGGCTTCGTGGCTATGCTGGGACATATGATCCACCTCGATGACCATGCCCATATCCATCAGCCGGTTCACCAGATAAATACCAAGATCGGTTAGCCCGCGATTGTTGCACTGGCCCGTGGTTTCATCGTAGTTGGTAGAGCCACTCACCCCCAGCAAGCCTTCGAGTCCGAACAGTCCCAGGTCGTTAATCATCATCTGGCCTTCGGTTTCCCCAGCACAGGCACTGGTGGAGAAATACCGGCCGGTCGACAGGTTGTTGCCCACATTGATTAACCCGCCTTCAATTCTGGCGCCACCAAACTGGTTATCAAACCGGTGAATGGGGTAGACCACACGAACACCCAGGTCGTGATACTTTTGCAATTGGGCATCCACATAAGCTTGGGAGCAGGTTTGATCTTTCAGGCCGCAGTTAAAGAGCTCGGAAGCCTCGATGCCCAAAACAATCGCCATCTTGCCATCAGCGATAACCTGTCTGGCTTGTTCGGGGGAGCTTACCAACCGGAAGAATCCCTTGCCCGGGCCGCCAGCCTGAGCGTCCACATAGGCCTGCATTTCATGCAAGCGGAGAATCTGAAGATCGATACTCTCCATCGTATTACAGCTGTTGGTACCGCCCCAGCTCTGTGGCAACAGGGTGGATTGCAGATTACACAGAACTTCGTTTTCTACCAGATGGGTCACCATCATGCGCTGCCCACCCAGGAAGGCCCGCTCGATCCAGCGATAGTAATACCCGGTATGAGACAAGCTCTGGTGGTTGGGCCAGAAAGGAAAGTCTGGCCAGCCCGCGGTGTCGTAGCGGAAGTTGATATCGTTGAAGCCCATCAGGTTGCCGATAACATCCAGCGAGCCATTGGGGCCGTGAACATCGGAACTGTCTGCCAGCGCTTTGGTTACACCAAAGGGATGAAAAGGATCACCGCCCATCATCGTGCCACCCATGAATTCGTAGGAGGTGATGTGAGTGTGTGCATCAATAGAACCGCGAACCGGTGCGTTCGCACTTCCTTTAAGCTGATCCCGGTCTCCGGCAATATTCAACTCGGCCTCAGGGAAATCTGCACAGTTTTCCGCGGGTACAAGGCGAAACCAGTCTTCACTGTTCCTGTTCCAGGGGTTCAACAAATCAATAAAATAGATGCCCCGGCTATTCCAGTTATGCCGTAGTTGGCGCTTCAGGTACAGACTGGTGAACTTGAATTGGTGCTCTCCAGCCTCCTCACGCTGGTCGATACGCCAATTGGCATGCTGGGCGGGATCGGTTCCCGCTGTGATTTCAGCCGGGAGCCTTGTATCCAGAAAGCGACCGGCTTGGTCGCGCATCAGGTAGGTACCAAGCCCGCTGGGCTTGAAGTAAAAACTTGCCGCTTGCCCGGCATTCTCTGCCCTGAAGTCAAAACTCCAGCCATTATTAATGGTGCCATTGGTCTTATAGCGGCGCATATACCGGTCATTGTGTAATGATTGAACTGCATAACAACCCTGTGCAAGCCCAAACACTGCGTCTGAGCCTTCTTCAAATGCATGGGCTTCAGAGGCATGGGCTGTTGAACCAAGTAAGGTGGCGGCTCCGAAGAGCGCCAAGATGAATCGAGCCATGATCCTGTCCTTTTATTGTGTGTTATATCGGATTGACTGGGTGGATCCGTCACAAACAATAGGAGCAGGACCTGGCTGGCGCCACAGCAAGAGGTTTGCATAACATGAAAGAGCTGTGCAGTTTCTTGAATGCGTGTCAGTACGGGCCAGGTGGCAGGTTATGACATCCACCACCAACACTTGCTTCAAAATCGAAGGAACGTGGTTCTAACCCGCCTGACACGGGTACAATTTACCTACTATTCGCTGAGGAGAATCGATATGGCTTCCGCTCCATGGAATGACCTGCTGCTGCTGGATAAACAACTGGATGAAACCGAACGTCAGGTTCGGGACAGCATTCGCAGCTTTTGCGACCAACGCCTTATGCCAGGCATTCTTGAAGCAAACCGCCATGAAAAGTTCGACCGCAGCATTTTCAATCAGATGGGCGAACTGGGCATGCTTGGCGCTACCCTGCCCGAGGAATACGGCGGCCCTGGCCTGAACCACGTTAGCTACGGCCTGATCGCCCGCGAGGTAGAGCGTGTTGATTCTGCCTACCGCTCGGCACTGAGCGTTCAGTCCTCACTGGTAATCCACCCGATTCATGCGTTCGGGCAAGAAGCGCTCAAGCAACGCCTTCTGCCCAAACTGGCCTCAGGCGAGTTGGTCGGCTGCTTCGGCCTGACCGAGCCCAACCACGGATCTGACCCGGGCAGCATGGAAACCCGCGCCAAGAAAACAGACGGTGGCTACCTGCTGAGCGGCTCCAAAACCTGGATCACCAACTCTCCCATCGCCGATGTTTTTGTGGTCTGGGCCAAGCTGGACGGCAAGGTGAGCGGGTTTGTTATCGAGCGCGACGGCGCCAAAGGCCTCGACACCCCGAAGATCGAAGGCAAGTTCTCACTGCGTGCATCCGACACTGGTTCAATCTTTATGGATGAGGTGTTTGTACCGGAGGAAAACAAACTGGAGGTAGAAGGCCTGAAAGGCCCGTTCAGTTGCCTGAACAAAGCCCGCTTTGGTATCAGCTGGGGCTCGTTGGGCGCTGCCGAGTTCTGCTGGCATGCAGCCCGCAGTTACACCCTTGAGCGAACGCAGTTCGGTCGACCACTGGCCGCCAACCAGTTGATCCAGAAAAAGCTGGTGGACATGCAGACCGAAATCACTCTGGGCCTTCAGGGGGCATTGCAACTGGGCCGAATGATGGATGCCGGTGATGCCACGCCCGATGCAATTTCCCTGCTAAAACGCAACAACTGCGGCAAGGCCCTGGACATTGCACGGGTTGCCCGCGACATGCATGGTGGGAACGGTATATCAGACGAATACCACGTGATCCGCCATGTTATGAATCTGGAGGCGGTGAATACCTATGAAGGCACCCACGATGTTCACGCCCTGATTCTGGGCCGCGGCCAGACAGGCATAGCAGCGTTTAGCTAGCAACACACTCTGCTAGCCCTTCGCCACACCAAACAGGCGGTCCGTGAATTTTACGCACCAAGCGGCCGCCTGAACTTGAACAATATATGCCAGTGCGATCAATAAGGCCGCATCCGCGCCCTCCTCGCCAAATACACCCATGGCGATCGCCAGCGCTATGGACAGGTTCCGCATGACCGTGCCGTACACCAGCGCAATGGCATCACCCCGCGGGAACAGCGCCTTGCCAACAAGCGTACTGATAACAAAATTCAGTGCGTATATAAGTAACAGAGGTATCAGGTACGCCAGCAGCGACCCCGGATTGTTCAGAATATCCTGCGACTTCAGCGCCATGGAAACAAACACCACACCCAGAACACCAAGAGTAGAGAAGGGTGGAAACTTGGGTTTGATGTTCTCCTGAAACTCTTCCTGGCCGTGCTTTGATATGAGCGCCCGCTGGGTGAAATAACCCAACGCCAATGGCAAAAATACAATCAGCGCGATCTGCATGAACACCTGTGAAACCGGAATCTCAATCACCGCGCCTAGCAGGCCTTTGAGATAGAGCGGCGCAAGCAGGGAGCCGGCAATCAGGCCCACTACCGTCATCCGCACCGCAGCAGGCACGTTGCCTTTGGCGAAGCCTGTCCAGGATATGGTCATGCCGGAGGTTGGAAGCAAGGACGTTAATAGGAGCGCCAGCCTGGCGAAAGGCTCATCCGGGAAGAAGAGCAAACCTGCGCCATAACCTATAGCAGGAACCAGAACAAAGTTGAGCAGCTGAGTTACCCACATCAACTTGCCACCCCCGGGCTGCAACAACTGGCGCAGATTCATGGTGACCATCATGGGGTAAACCATCAGGAAGGTGAGTGGGAGTATCGCCCACCGCAACGGACTTGGCTCCACAATCTGCCCGGCAAGAAAGCCGGCAATCATGGCGAGCGGAATACTCCAAACCAGATGCTTCTGCATCCAGAATAGTAATGGCCACATAGGTCTTCCTCCCCCGAACACAGGTTAACTGTTACGAAGCGCCAGTGCCCAGGCACGCATGGCTTCGTTGGCTGGCGCCTGCGGGGCATCCATAAAGCTCACCACAAAATGATCCCCCATATCGGCAATGCCAATGGAGCGGGGTCTTACCGCCAACACAAAGGGGTTCGGAAGCGCACGCCCAAAGCAGAACACCACGTTTATTGCGGCTTGAATATCAGGCGCGACATCACCTTCGATTTCACGGCTGTGGGCCAGGTGATCAAACATGGTGATATAGGAGACTCTGGGAGCCTCTTCTATGCAGCGTTTAAAGTAATCCGCAATCTGCTCGGCAGATTCATATTGAGTTTCAGACTTTTTGATATCCAAAACGGTGATGGGGTACTTTTCCTGAAAGTTCAGCTGCTTCATGCCGGCCTCTAAAGTTTGTCAGCGAAATGCGGATGTAAACCGCATTGCTGAGCGACCCTGGCTCGATCTGCGTTCAAGGTCTCCCAGCCCTTTCAACAAGGCTAGGCCAGAAACACACAAAGCACAGTGACAAAGTCACCAAGCAAGCTACGCAGTTTGTGAGCAACCCCCGACAGTGACCAGCACCGGGCTATCCGCCAGCAGCAACTCCTTGACCGGCACAGACTCATCCGCAAACCGGTCCGGCTGAACAGCCAGGTTTTGCGCGATGATTCGTTTACTCAACAGATACTCCTGTGGGCGATTTACACAGTCTGCAGCAATCAACCTCCCTTCTTTAAAATAGAAAGCCGCAAAACTTCGCCCGGTGAACCTGTCGCCGCGAATAACCAGCTGGTCATAACCCTGGCTCAGGCCGGCAATCTGCAGTTTCAGGTTGTACTGGTCGGACCAGAACCAGGGCAGAAACTCTGAGGCACTGCTTTTGCCACAAACAGACGCAGCAGCAATTTTGGCCTGTTCCGTAGCATTAGGAACAGACTCCAGGCGGATTCGGCAACCGTAGAGCCTGTTTAACTGATTAGCACAATCCCCTGCGGCAACAATGTTCTGATCGTTGGTGCGGCAACCTTCGTCCACCACTATGCCGCTGTCCACGTTCAGCCCTGCCATCTCTGCAAGTTCCGTATTCGGCATGACCCCCACGCCAACCACAACCAGATGCGCGGGAAACTCGGTGCCATCAGCACAGACAACCTTCTGCACGCGGCCGTTGCCGGAGAATCCTGCAACAGGCACATGAGTGTGAATGCACACACCACTTTCCGTGTGTACCCGATGGTAAAACTCGGATACCTCGAGCGCGGTTACCCGCCCCAGTATTCGCGGCCCTCTTTCCAGCAGGGTGACCTGCATGCCCAGTTGCCGTAGCGATGCTGCTGTTTCCAGGCCAACATACCCGCCGCCAATGATCACGGCATGCTGACCTTCGGCAACACTCCGTTTGATGGATTCAGCGTCAGCCATATCGCGTAAATAATGAATCCCGTCCAGATCACTGCCGGGCAGTTCTACCTTCCGGACCCGGGCGCCGGTGCAGAGCGCCAGCTTGTCATAACTCAGCTGTTCACTCTCTCCACCACCCCCAACCAAAGTCAGTGTCTGCTGATCCCGATTGATGGCAGTAACCCGTCCCTGGCGAAACTGTATATCGTTCTTTTGATAAAACGCAGCCGGGCGTATCGGCAAGCTCTCAGCCGTTTTCTCACCAGACAAAAACGCCTTGGACAGCGGGGGCCGGTGATAAGGCAAGTGGGGCTCATCACCAATCACCAGGATGTCACCCTCCCAACCTTCCTGGCGAAGGCTGGTAGTCAGTTGCGCGGCGGCATGGCTGGCGCCGATGACAATGCAGGTGCGGTTCATAAGCTCATGCCTCCGTGGGTTTGGCGGTCAGCTTAACGATCATCTTTGAATAACCACGCACAAAGTTGGATTGCACGTATTCTGGCTCTCCAATCACGTCAATCCTGTCAAAGCGCGCCAGCAGCTCTTCCCACAAGATGCGCAACTGCAACTCGGCCAAACGGTTGCCCATGCAGCGGTGCACACCAAAGCCGAAGGACAGGTGATTGCGGGCATTTTTGCGATCAATAATGAATTGTTCCGGCTGGTCGATAGCGCGTTCGTCGCGGTTGCCCGAGGCGTACCACATGACTACCTTGTCACCCTTCTTGATGACTTGGCCGTTCAGCTCAACATCCTGTGTTGCAACACGGCGCATGTGCGCGAGGGGCGTTTGCCAGCGGATAATTTCTGACACCATATTCGTAATCAGACTGGGATCATTCTTCAGCTTGGTGAACTCATCCGGGAACCGATTCAGCGCAAACACGCCACCGGTCATGGAGTTACGAGTGGTATCGTTGCCACCGACGATCAACAACGCCAGATTACCCAGAAACTCCAACGGCCGGTTGATCAAATCTCTGGTTTCGTCATTGCTTTGCAGCAGAGTGATCAAATCAAAGCCAGCTCTTTCCCCGGTTGCCGCTCTCGCCTTTTTGTCATACCACAGGCGTGAAAAATGCCGGGACATATCCACCATACCGCGGAACAGTTCATCCGAATCGTTCAAACCACCAGTGGATTCAGTGCCTCCACCGGCCAGATCAGACCAGTAAACGAGCTTGCGGCGATTTTCATAAGGAAAGTCCAACAGAGTTGCCAGCATTCTCGAGGTCAACTCAATGGAGACATCCTCCACCCAGTTGAAGGGCCTGTTCAGCGGGAGCTTGTCGAGAACATCCCGGGTACGTTCTCGAATCAACCCTTCCATTTCTTTCAGGTTCTTCGGCGCGACAGCACCCTGCACGGCAGCACGTTGAACATCGTGCTTGGGTGGATCCATGGCGATGAACATTTCCACCGCAAGCTCATCTGGCGCCTTACCAATAACGATAAAAGGCTCTGAGGAAAACAGCTTGTGGTTTTTGTCCACAAACAATATGTCGTCATAGCGTGTAACCGACCAGAAGGGGCCGAATGCGCTGTTCTTCTGGTAGTGCACCGGGCATTCATCCCGCAAACGCTTAAAGTAAGACTCCCAACGATCTTGCCGGTACAAAAAGGGATTGCTGACATCAACATCTTCTATCGCCAGCGTTGATACATCCGGAATGGGCGCTTCCACAAACTCCGGAAACTCTTTGTATATGCCCAGTTTGGTTTTGGCCTTGTAAAGCACATGGGCAGCCTTAATTTGCAGGGGCATTGGGATAATGGCGGTGCCCTTCTCGGCGAGCTGATTAACGAAATTCATAATGGGTCCATCCTTGCGGTTATTGTCTTTTTTGAGGGTGGGGAGTGATCAGAGCTTGTTACATCTGAAACTCAGGCAAACGCGCAACCAATCCATCCATCGCATCCGTTGCAATGATCTGGCAAGCCAATCGGGAGGTGGGCGCTCTATCCGGCGTCATATCCAACATCTGCAACTCCTCATCGCCGGCCTTGCCTGTGGCTGCAATCCAGTCGCCATCAACGATCACGTGGCAGGTACCACAGGCCGCTTCACCGCCGCAGTCTGCATCTATGCCAGGCACGCCGTTATTCATGGCTATCTGCATCAGGGATTTACCCGTTTCTATTTCAACAGCGTGTTCTGCACCGTCGTGTTCGATGAATGTAATACTGCCCATATAGCGCTCCACAAAACCGGTTGATCGTATTGCCACCTGCATCACAGGCGACGGGTAAAGACATACCTTCGTGTCCGATAACACCAGACTAGGCAATCACAGCCCGGCAAAAGAGGTCATTTTTTGACATTGCAGGGTCATTTAAAGACACTGTGGTTTCGAAGCGCTTACTTGAAAGGCGAAATGAAATGAAGAACAAACCGCAGGCCACGGGTCGAAATGCGGGACATACCGCCTGCATACCCCCGAATTATTCTCGCCTGATCGCCCGGGTACTGGGCCTGCAAGCTAGGGATCTGCCCACTCTACTCACGCAGACAGGTCTCTCGGTGGATCAGTTGATGCAGGACGACACCTTGCTCACATCCACCCAGCAAATGCAGATACTGCAAAACGCCTTGCGGATGACTGATGATGAACTATTCGGCTTGCGAATTGGGCAATGCCTGACGCCGACCACCCACGGGGCCATGGGGTTTCTGGCCAGCAGCAGCCCCAACCTGTTGATCGCGCTCAAGGCATTCGAGACTTACCTTCCCACCCGAGCCGACTTTTCCCACCTGGAGTTGAAGCGCAGCGAGTACTACTGGGAGTGCTATTGCTACTTTGATATGGCGCTTGATGCGGATGTGCACCGGGTTATTTCGGAAGCCTACGCATCCATTCTCTTTCAGTGTGCAGAGTTCATTATCGGGCGACCAGTTGAGGGCGCGCGCACCTGCTTCTCCTTTGCGGAGCCTGATTACAGCACGCGTTATGCTGAATTCTTGCCAGGCGACATCGAGTTTTTATCTCCGGAGTTGATACTGAAGATCCCCGCGTTTCTTTGCGATATTCCCAACGCCGCGGCCAATAATGAAAACTACTCACTGGCACTGCGGCAATGCCAATCAATGCTGCAGAAACTACCGCTCAAAACCAATAACTGGACCCATCGCCTGCAAAAACTGATGCTTTCGCAGCCTCCGGGGGTGCTCAGCGAAGAAGAAGCGGCAGCCATGATGTTCATCAGCAAGCGCACCCTGGCCCGAAGGCTGGATCTGGAAGGCCGCAGCTTTCGAAGTATTCGCGATGAAATACTGTCGCAGCAGGCCAGTAGCTATCTGCTCAACAGCACTATGTCGGTGGATGCGATTGCAGCTATCCTCAGCTACCATGACAGCTCCAATTTTCGGCGAGCCTTCAAACGCTGGTTTCAGCTAACGCCTGATCAGTATCGAAAGCAGGCAATCCGTCAAAGCTAAACCCCATCGCCTCGCACACCCAGCCTGTCCAGATAAACGTGCAGCTCTGCCTCACTCATATCAACGTATTCAAGCACCCGCCCATAAAGCATAACGGTTGGAACGTTCCGCCCATTCCGTTCTTTTTGGGTTTCATGTATCAGGTACAGGATGAGCCTTTCTGTACGTGTCAGGCCATCACGCACGTCCGGAATCACTTCCAGAACCTGCTGCCATTCTTCAGGGCTCATAAGCTTCCTTTATTACACACCGATACAGTTTCACGTCCAGCCTCCTAACTGTTTGTCTTACTAGTAGTTCCCAGAGTCCTCAGCTAACCTGAGTCTTGGTACTCAAACTCACCGTTTAACAGATAAGTATATGGGAAAGACTAGGGGCGCCGCAGCTCAGATAACCAAACTGCATTGGATAGTGATCTGCCTTTCCTTTTTGCTGACTGTTGCAGCCTGGCAGATCTCGTCACAGATCGCCGATGCCAGGGCTGAAGACCACTTTGATCAACGGGTTGAGCAGCTCAACGAACTGTTAATGGACCGGATGCAAAAGTACGAGTTTGCGTTGATTTCCGGAGCAGGTGCCATCCGTGCAAACAACAACGACCTCTCACTCACCCAGTGGCGGCAATTTGCAGAAGTTCTTGCCGTGCAAGACCGGTTACCCGGGGTTCGCGGCATTGGCGTTATCAAAAGGGTGCCGGAAAGTAACCTTGAAGCCTATCTGGCAGAAGAGCGAAAAGAGCGCCCGGGCTTTCGTGTTCACCCGCCTCACACAGGTTCGGATTTTTGGCCCATCACCTACCTTGAACCTCTCGCCGGAAACGAAGCCGCTATTGGCCTTGATATGGCACACGAATCGAACCGTTTCACTGCAGCTCAGAAAGCCATGCGCACAGGCCAAACACAAATTACCGGCCCCATAGCGCTGGTTCAGGACGATGAAAAGAAGCCCGGCTTTCTGTTTTTCCACCCCTTCTATCGCACCCTCGAAGCACAGCATAACGATAACAGGGAAGCTGACTTCCTCGGCCTTGTGTACGCGCCTTTTCTTGTGTCCCGGCTAATGGAAGGCACCCTGGCCAACACCAACCGGCTGCTGCACTTTCAAATCAGTGATGGCGAGCACCAGCTTTACAGTGAGTTCAATGAAACAGGGGAGAATAACTACGACACCTCACCCATGTTCCAGACTTCCTATTCTCTCGATATCTATGGGCGGGAGTGGCAATTTGACGTTCAGACAACCCGGCTTTTCGACAAATACAACGCCAGCAGGCAACCCGCAGCCATTCTGGTGAGTGGTCTGATCATCAACGGCCTTATCCTGCTTGCATTCCTTCTCCTCTCCAACGGCAAACGGCGGGCCGAGCAGGAAGTTATCGAGAAGACAGCAGAACTGAACATGCAGAAGCTTGAAGCCGAGTCAGCTGTTAAGGTGAAAACAGCATTCCTTGCCAACATGAGCCATGAAATCCGTACGCCAATGAATGCCATTATCGGCATGCTGGTGCTTTTGAAAGAGGCCCGCCTCAACGCCTACTCCCGCCGCCTGGTAAGCAAAGCATTCTTAGCCTCCGAGGTGTTGTTGCAGCTTCTGAATGACATTCTGGATCTGTCCAGAATTGAAGCAGACCATATCGAACTGGACTATCAGCCCTTTGAAATCGAAGCGCTGATTCAACGCAGTATTGAGTTGTTTGCCATCACTGCCGAAGAGAAAGGGCTGAAACTGCGCGTGAACATTGCGCCGTCCACACCCAGGTGTGTAACTGGCGATCTTATGCGAATTTCTCAGATATGCACCAACCTGGTCGGGAACGCTATCAAGTTCACCCATGAAGGCAGCGTGAGTGTGAGTATCGGGTTTAACAGTACCGACAAGACCCACGGGGTTCTCAAAATCACGGTAAAAGATACCGGCATAGGGATCAGGGAAGAAGACCAGCAACGGGTTTTCGAGAACTTTCGTCAGGCCGACGAATCCACCAGCCGCGTGTTTGGTGGCTCAGGCCTTGGCTTGGCAATCAGCAACCACCTTGCCAAGCTCATGGATGCGACGCTCAGCCTGGAAAGTGCTGAGAATCAGGGCTCCAAGTTTACTCTGATGATCCCCGTTGCTCTGGCCGAGAACGAGAAAAGCATCGGCACTCGCCATGTTACTAGCCCTGTTCACGTCTATCACTATGGTATGAAACACAATCTTGGCCTGCTGGAAACCTACCGCGATCACTGGTCTCTGGAGCTGACAAAAGCCGCAACCCTTGATGAGGTCAAGTCCATACTGGCAGATACTCCTGACGAAGGAACTGGCACGCCGTCGATGGCGATTGTCGATATGGAGGATGTTGAAACAGAAGCAATCAAAGAGTTTGTGCAGGATTTGTTGGCAGCACCGGAGCAATACCAGCTGAATGCGCTGCTGGTGGTTGTACCTGCCGGTTTCAAACATAACTGGATGATTGAGTTTCAGAATGCCGGCGGGCGCACCGCCTACGAACCCCTGACCCCCTCCAAACTTTTCGAGCATCTCGCGCCGAAACAGCTGGAAGAACATACTCTCTCGTCGTCTCCTCGTCCTCGATTCCAGAATCTCAGGGTACTGATTGTTGATGACGTGCAACTCAATTGCGAAATCGTTGCAAGCTACCTAAACTCCTTTGATGTGCAGTCCGAGTCTGTTCATAACGGAGCTGAAGCCATGCAGCGCCTGGAAAGCCGCCCATTCGATCTTGTTCTGATGGATCTCCATCTGGATGGTGAAACGGGACAGGACATTGCCAGCCAGATTCGACGGCACCAAGGCATCAGCCAACCCATCATCGCTGCGCTTTCGGCTTCAATATCTGAACATGATCGCAGCAGTGCATACAGCGCAGGTATGAACGACTACCTGACCAAGCCTGTTCTTCCCGGAGACATTCAAAGGTTGCTGCAAGCCTTTTTCAAAGACCATGCCGCAAGCGGCGAGCCATCTCCCCCGCCACGAGCGGCAAAACCGCCGCAACAAACATCTAATGTTGAACTGCCCGATTTTATATCCGCATCTGCATACCAGACTCTATTCGGAGCCGACCCCGGCCTGTTCAACCGTTGCCTGCGCAGCTTTCTGGCCAGCTCCACAGAGATGATCGCTGCCCTGGAGCACTGCGTGAAGCATAACGATCCAGCAGCGACCAAGGCCATTGTTCACAAGATTAAAGGGGCGGCGGCCAATATCGCTGACACTGAGCTGGCGAGGGTTGCTGATGAGGTTGAAAAAGCCACCGAATCGGGCAACTCAGCACCCGGACCAGAAGTACTTCTGGCGACTCTGGTGGAGCATGCCCAGCAGCTTTCTGAAATGGCCAGCGCTGCAGAATCCCCGGTTTTGGCCGATAACAAGATGAGCGATCCTGTGAATCAGGTCATTGAGCGGATGATGCAGCGACTAGGTGGCAACCGTATTGCGAGTGACGGTGATATTGATCAGGTGTTGGAATTTCTGCGAGAGAATGGCGAAACCACCTTAGCGTCCCGCCTGTGCCGGGCACTTGAAACCTACAAATTTAGCGAGGCCACCGATTTGCTCTCGAAGATCGAATCTGAAGGCCGGGGCAGTTAGCCTGATGAGTATAAATAGAGCACCAACGGTGCTGATCGTAGAAGATGAACCCGTAGGCATTGCCAGCCTCGTTGGCATTCTGGGGGACGCCTGTGAGCTGATCATCAGTCAGAACCTGGCTGAAGCAAGAGGGCTTCTGTCTGGGGAAATCGATACTGTTCTTCTCGACCTGTATCTGCCCGACGGCTCAGGGCTCGTCTTTCTGAACGAGCTCAGGGCGTCTGAGCGGTACGCCTACGTACCTGTTATCTGCATTTCCGCTTCTGACAATACACGGGATATTGAGGAGGCTTTTCGGCATGGCGCAACAGACTATGTGCTGAAGCCGTTCAATAAAACCATACTAAGCTCCAAAGTATCGACGTTTATTGACCTTAAACGCAAAACCGACATGTTGGCAGAAGCAGCACTCATTGACCCCTTAACCGGGATTGGCAACAGGCGCCTGTTCAATCAGCAGCTTGACCTGGAATGGCGACGAGCTTCGCGCCAGAACAACACCCTTGGACTGGTACTGATCGATCTGGACCATTTCAAGCAGATCAATGATCAGCACGGTCACGCTCAAGGCGACTTGTGCCTGCAAAAACTCGCAGCTACCATGAATACCAGCTTCGCACGGGCTGGTGAGGTGGTTGCGCGCCTCGGAGGTGACGAGTTTGTCGCACTTATACCCGGGGCCGATCTACAAAGCACCGTATTGGCGGCAAACAACCTGATCCAGTCCATTCGGGCAGAATGTCAGAGCTGCCCAAAGCGTGCGAAAACCTGCACCCCTTTCACTATATCCGTCGGTTGCTCGGCCATTCAACCGTCATCTTTGTCAAATGCCGCCGAATTGGTCGAAGCCGCAGACAGGAGTCTTTATGAGGCCAAGGAAGATGGAGGGCGCAACTGTGTCAGACCCTTATTTTGAATTAACCGCGCAAGATGGATCAGAAATGTTCAGGCTAAGTGGCAACCCCAAGATCCTGGTCGTTGACGATGAGCCGACCAACATTCGCGTCCTTACAGATGCCCTCAGCCAGGACTACGATCTGGTGGTCGCATCCAGCGCGGCGGAAGCCATGAGCATTCTTGAACAAGGCGATAAACCCCACCTGATTCTTCTGGACATCATGATGCCAGGAACGGATGGGCTCCAGATGTGCCGCGACCTGAAAGCCAGGCGCGATTTGCAGCATATACCAGTTATATTTATCACGGCCCTGAGCGACTCCAAATCGGAGGAGAAGGGATTTAAGGCCGGTGCCGTGGTCTATATCCACAAGCCAATCCGCTTACCTGCCGTGAGAGCGCGAGTGCGCACGCATATTTCCCTCAGCGGTATGCTTGATCACATCACAGCTCTCAACAAAGAACTCAAAGAACAGATTGAAAAGCAGAGCAACTCCGAACAGCCCGACAACAACCTGTTCGAAAGAGTCTTCATGGCAACCTCGGAAGGCATTATCCTCCTGGACGCCAACAACACCATCATCGCAGTGAACTCTGCGTTTTCCCGCATTACGGGGTATTCCGAAAAAGACGTGCTCAATGAAAGCTACGCAAATCTGAGTAAAGATATTGATACTCAACTAAGCCTGAACAGCATCCGCAAGTATCTGAGGGAGAACGACCACTGGTCTGGCGAGCTACATAGCCGGCGAAAATCCGGCGAGCTCTATCCGGAGCTCCGTACCATCAGCACCATTCGCTCCAACACCAATAATGTCACGCACTACGTAGTCGTGTTTAATGACATATCCAGCGTAAAAGAGACAGAACAGCGGCTGGAAGAACTGAAGTGGCGCGATCCGGTTACCGGCCTGTCAAACCGCGCCCTGTTTCTGAATCAGCTCGGTACAGTATTGAAGTTCTGCACCCGTGGCAGTGTGTCTACCGCTGTTCTCGTAGTTGATATCAATAACTTCCGCTATATCAACGAAACCTTCGGTTTTAAATCCGGCGATCTGGTGATCAGAGAGTTCGCGAAACGCCTGCGCAGTGCGGTGTTTACCGACGATTCCATAGCCAGGCTCTCTGGCGACGAGTTTGGTATCGTTCTGGCCCCTAAACAGTGGGCCATTGATGACGCGTATCGGGTTGTACTGGGGTTATACGATCGTATCCAGGATAGCCTGACCGAGCCAATTCAAAATGGCGACAACCCCGTTCTCCACCTTGAAGTCACAGTTGGTGCCGCCTTATATCCTACCGACAGCTCAGACTCACCGACATCCGCACTCCAACACGCGGAAACAGCACACCGCAGTGCCAAAGCGGCTAATCGGCCAATCGCTATTTTTGAAGATTCGATGAGCGATCAAATTCGCCACCAGCTTCAGATTGAATCGGAACTGAAGCTGGCGCTAGAGCGGGATGAACTGGTGCTATACGCACAGCCCCAACTGTCTCCAGAGAGGGTTCTCTACGGGCTTGAGATTCTGGTTCGCTGGGATCACCCCGAACGCGGTCTTCTGGGCCCGGGCGAGTTCATCCCTCTTGCGGAAAATACCCGGCAAATTGTGAAGGTTGAGCGCTGGATTCTGCGCAAATCCATGGAAAGAATGGTAGAAGTTCACAGAACTCATCCCGAGCTTCGCTGCGCTATCAACATATCGATCAAGCACTTCGCAGAAGATGATTTTGTAGCGGCTGTGGAAAACCTGTTAGCCGCGTCCGAGTTTCCCGCCAAGCTGCTTACCCTGGAGCTCACAGAAAGCGTTTCAGCTGACAATCTGGAAACCGTTATCGAAAAGATGCAGGCCTTGCGCAGCCTGGGGTGCACCTTCTCACTCGATGATTTTGGAACCGGCTATTCGTCGCTATCCCGTTTGCAACGCCTGCCTATATCCGAGGTCAAGATTGACCGCAGCTTCGTGCTTTTAGCTCCCAATGAGCCTATGAACGCCAACATCGTTGAAATGGTTGTAAGGATTGGCGACACCATGGGCGCTCGCGTTGTTGCGGAGGGTGTCGAAACCCAAGTTCATGCAGATTTTCTCGCAGCCTGGCATCCTCACGTATGCCTGCAGGGTTACTTCTTCGGGATTCCACAGCCTATTGAAACGTTTATAGACCCGGAAGAGTCAGTGCTCAACTGACTCTTCCGGGTTTCATTTAGCCTGCGGGGCGTCCTTGATCCGGCTGGTTGTAGTCACAAACCCCATCCGGGAAGATTTCATTCAACCTCGTAATCTCGGGTTCCGTGAATGAAACGGTTCCGTAGGTGTCGTCGTTCAATGCTGTTTCAACCGACTTTAGCGCGCACTTGAAAATACTACCCTCGATAGGGCCACCCGCCACTATCCGAGAAGTAGTGTAGGTTTCGAATTCGGCAGTACAAGCGCCATCTGGCTGGTCATCAAGAATGCCGTTCCATACGCTGTCTCCCTTGGCGATAAGAGTACCGTCCGCTTTAAAGCAGCTATCTACCGCTGCCGCCGGCTTGTTGTCGGCGATACTCAGCTCGGGATTCTCACGCATATTCATCAGCCAGTCGTGCAGCACTCCCAGCGCATCCATCGTTGGGTCTGAGCTTTTATCCGGCCTCGGTCTGTTTCCATCCGAAGTGTCGGTTGGTCTGCCGTCGGTAAACCAGACTACCTGGTTACCTGAGTCTCCCATCTTGTTGATGATGCGCTGGCGCACCGAGAAGGACTGGTGACTGTTGTGCATATCCAGCACTTCCTCCAAGTAGTGCCTCCAATCTATAACCGGAATATTGAGCTGGCCGTCGAAGACCATCCCAACGTCATAGGCCGCCTGAATCGCTAACAAATCACCCTCAGTGCGAGGTGCTGGCGCCGTACCATCGGCACTCAGGTTCATGTTGCGGGAGCTCCAGGGGTCGAACTTGGTTGGATCAGCAAAGACGTCTGCTTCCGTACCAATAAACGGAAAGCCCTCCTGCACCATTTCGGAAGGATGTTTCCATCCGCCAACCTGCGCGTTCAGCTTGAGAAACTCGGTTTTGGTGATTTTGCCATTAACCAATGCTCCGAGGCCGTACTGTACGCCAACGTTGTCGTACAGAGTACGTGGGTCGCCGTTCTCATCAACGCCGTAGATATTTCGCAGGTCGTCATAATGAGACCATTCCACAGTACCCATCACGCCGGCTGGCTCCATAAGTTCCTGATTATCCGCATACCCAAACGCAGGGTTCATCACCAAAGGCGTAAGCCCGCGCCATGCCGGGATGCACTCAGTCATTCCCGGCGCGGTACTGAACCCAAGCGTTTGCTTTGCACCCGCAAACGGGTCCGGGTAGTCGTCGGTGGCATTCAGCCCCACCAGCCAGGAACGGTTTTTGGTGATCTGCCACTTGGTATTGGCCTTATCGGTAACGTCCATGTAGTACTCCAACAGCTCACAGTCACCGATGTGAATGGTCTGGGTGACCATGTCGGGATAGGAGTACTGGGGCATACCTGCATCCAGCAATTCGGGATGATTCTGAGAATAAACGTACTGTTGGATAGCGCCACCAGATCCGCCGACGGACACGGTGTACTCAGGCACACCAAAGCGCTTGATGAAGTGCTCCTTCACCATCAATGCCGTTTCGCCACCCACCTGAAGGTTGTAGTGGGTGTCTGCTTTGGTACCGGTGGAATAAATAATGGCATAACCCTTCGCAAGGGCATCTGGGCGCAACGCTCGGCTGTTGCTAACACGGCCCTGTGAATGCCCTATGGCAACGCCGCCCTGAAAGTGGAACAGAAGCCGGCCATTCCAGTTTGCAGCCGATGTGTCATCCGGCTCATCCCCGATACGGGCAAGTGTGGCAAAACTGTAGATAAACCGATTGATAGTGCCCCGCTCCTGTCGAACCACAAAATCAACAGTGCGACCATCGGTCAGTTCAGTGGTGGCCATATCTGCAGGCCGGGAACCATCGTCAGGCAACGCAGCCCAGCTAGCGCCTGTTGTGCGATAGACAAACTCCACATAAGAATCGATCGAACAGTCCTTGCTCAAACCTATCTTGTTAGCATCGCTATCCATAACCGGGAAGCCGGCATCGCCTTGGGTATCCACCAAAGGCTGTTTTCCCAGCTCGGTTGTAACGGTACATACGAACGGATATTGCTGAGGGCCAGAGAATATTGGCCCACTCACTGGGTGAACGGTCAAAGTGAGATCACTCAGGGGGCCGGATTCACTATGGTGCAGCTCCAGCCGGTTTTCCCCCTCCACGAGCCCGGCCACCAGAATCTCGGGGCCATTCCGACCAGTCCTTACTTCCGGGCTGACCATCGTGCCGTTGAGCCAGAATTTGAGGCTGTTCATTTCTCTGGAGACTGTTGTTGCATCACCCTCCAGACCAACCAGCACCGTATTGCCGCTGACTTGGTTTGGCGCACTGGAAAGACTGACGAGATCAAGATCTGGCGGGCTTGAGGAACTGCTACTGGAGCCACCAAAACAACCACTAAGCAGAAACACAGATATTCCTGCAATCGTTAAGGATTGCGCTATCAGGCGAGTAAGCATCGAAAATACCCTCTTGGCGTTATTATTGTCACCGAGCGTTTTATCGAAGCTGGAAGCTGGCACTACACGAAAAGCTGTGTTTTTTTCTTTTCAATCCTAGTCCACCTTTCACCGCAGGTACAGGGCGCCACCGGTAAAGCGTAAACCTTCACGCTGCCGCCCAGACTTGATTTAGAACAACGACAACTATCGTCCGATCTGGCTTGTCGCGTTACTGTATTGCGACTCTTCGTTATCTTCCAAACGAATACACATACCGCTTTGAAAGTCCGCCTTCCCAAGATTCGGAGTGGCGGCTCCCACAAAGAGGTATTTGTAATGCATCAACAGGACAGTCTATGACGCCCACCATCGCCATTCTCCTGATCATTACCTTCGTGCTCTCCACGGTAGGTTTGCTGCTTCTGATCTGGTCTATTGCCAACAATCAGTTCAGTCACGGTCAGGCAGCGGCACGCACTATTTTCTCTCCGGGGGAGGAAGGCCACAGTGAGGACCCTGCGCGCCCTTCAGACCCGACGTTTACCGGCAACACCAGTGAGCAGGCCGCGGCCATAGAGGCACGCTGGACAGCTGATCAATCCTCAAGAACAGCGGTCCTCACCTGGCTGAGTTCGTCGGTTTTCTGGCTGCTTCTGGGCTCGTTTTTCGGGCTGGCTTCTTCCATGAAAATGCACCTTCCGGACTTTTTGACGGCCAGTGAGTTCCTTACCTTCGGCCGGATTCGCCCCGTACACCTGAACGCCGTTACCTACGGCTGGGCCTCCATGGCCGGTATTGGCGTTGCGCTGTTCCTGATACCACGATTGTTTAAAACCTCTCTGGCTGGCGGAAAATACGCTGTTCTTGGCGGCTTTATCTGGAACATTGGTCTGGTTCTCGGGCTGAGCGCCATCACGCTGGGCCTATCCGATGGCGAGGAGTGGCTGGAGTTTCCCTGGCAAATCGACATTTTGTTTGTGATAGGAGGCGCTCTGTGTGCTATTCCCTTGTTGCTCACTGCTGCCAACCGCAAGGTGGAGCACCTGTATGTAACCAGCTGGTACCTGATGGCGGCGCTGGTTTGGTTTCCTTTCCTGTTCCTTATTGCCAATCTGCCTTTTGCCTTTCCCGGTGCCTCTGGCGCCACAGTTAACTGGTGGTTCGCTCACAACGTACTTGGGCTCTGGGTAACGCCCATCGGCATTGGCATTGCTTACTACATGATCCCGAAAATTCTCGGCAAGCCGATTATTTCCTATCAGCTATCGCTCATTGGCTTCTGGTCATTGGCGCTGTTTTACAGTCAGGTGGGTATCCACCACCTGATTGGCGGCCCCATTCCAACCTGGCTGGTCACACTCTCGATTGTGCACAGTGTGATGATGTCGATTCCGGTGATTACCGTAGCCATCAACCATCACGGCACCATGATGGGCAGTTTCGGGCGCCTGAAAGACTCGCCAACCCTGCGCTTTGTATGGATTGGTGCGCTCATGTACACCGTGGCTTCGCTTCAAGGCTCCATGGAAGCACTGCGCAGCATTAACGTAATTACTCACTTCACCCACTACACCGTGGCTCATGCGCACCTCGGCATGTATGCCTTCCTGAGCTTCATTCTGTTTGGTGCCGTGTATTTCATTATGCCTCGCCTCACGAACTGGGAATGGCCATGGCGCAAGCTGATCAGCCTGCATTTCTGGCTGGTGAGCATCGGCATTCTGATTTACGTGGTGTCGCTGACCATCGCAGGCTGGAAGCAAGGCGTTGCATTGCTTGATGCCGCCATGCCGTTCATGGACATAGTGAAAATGACACTGCCCGCACTTCAGGCCCGCACCGTCGGTGGTGCTCTGATGACGCTGGGGCACCTGGTGTTCGCGTTCCATTTCATCGCCATGTTAATGCGAAGTGGCGCCGCCACTGAGCAACCGACTCTCTTCCGCCCAGCCACCAAGGAGAACGCCCAATGAAACGTGCTCTTGCAATCATGGTCGGCGCAGCGCTCATTCTGTTGCTGGCCACGCTTACCCTGGTGGTTATGCCTTATCTGCAAATGTCTGCAGAACAGGTACCGCCCGATCTCAAGCCCTACACGGAACAGCAGCAACGTGGCCGCCAGGTGTACATTGCCAATGGCTGTGTTTATTGCCACAGCCAGCAACCGAGGGACCCGAGCTTTGCACCCGGCGATAAGGCTCGGGGCTGGGGCCGGCCATCGGTTCCCGGAGACTACGCCTACGATGAGCCACATTTACTGGGCACCATGCGTACCGGCCCGGACCTGTTCAACATTGGCGCTCGCCAGCCCAGTATCGATTGGCAGTTGATGCATTTGTACAACCCGAGGGCGATCATTAAAGGCAGCATTATGCCGTCTTACCCCTTCCTGTTCCGTCATGTGAATGAACCGGCAGAAGGCGACAAAGTGGTGAACATTCCGCCACCTTACGGTCCAGAAACCGGAAAAATCGTTGCCACTGAGGACGCTTTAGCCCTGGCTGAGTACATGCTCGCCCTTGACCACACTTATCCGGCACCGACTTTGCCAAAAGCCCAGCCAAAATCCGATGAGCCCAAGGAGAACCGTGCGCCATGAACCAGCATGACCATCGCGCTCAATACCGTGAAGCGCCCGAACCGGAAGAAGGCACACGCGCCACGCCAAAAATTGTGCTGGCCTGGATCGCAATACTGATTGTATGGGGCGTGGGCTATTACACCTGGCAGATTGGTAAGCCCATGCTGGGTGGCGACAGCCGCTCAGCGGTGGCGGCTGTGCAGCAGGAACCCGGGCCTGCGGATGATGCTGACGTCAGCGGTTCTGCATCCTCAGAAAGCCCCGACTCTGGTGGCGGCACGGCAGCCGCCAAGGCGGATGGGGCAGCGATTTACAGCGCCCAATGCAGCGCCTGCCATCAGGCAAACGGGCAAGGTGTCCCAGGCGCCTTTCCTCCGCTGGCGAGCAGCGAATGGCTGCTAGCAGACGCGGCCATCCCGGTGGCTATAGTGCACGACGGCCTGCAAGGCGAAATCCAGGTTGCTGGCAACACCTTCCAGGGCGTTATGCCCAAGTTTGGCGGCACACTCTCCGATGCCGAACTGGCCGCAGTTCTGAGTTATGCCCGCAGCGAATGGGGCAATAGCGCAGGTGAGATCGACCCGGCGACAGTAACCGAGCACAAAGAGCGCTTTGGCGATCGTGGGGACTGGTCTGCGGAGGAACTGAAGGAGGTTTTCGGGGAACCCTGAGATGGCCGCCAACAACAGAAGCACAGCGCAGGAACAACAGAATCAGGACATCCTGATGATTGAGGGGATGCGCTGTGGCAGTTGTGCGATTGCCGTTGAAGCGCTGCTGAAGAAACAACCGGGGGTCAGCGACGCTGCAGTGAACTTTGCAGCAGATGTGGCAATGATTTGCTGGGACAAGGAGAAGCCCCCGCTGGCGAACCTTCAGCAAGCTGTTGCCCGCCTGGGTTACCGCTTGCACAGCTCGGTTGATCCTGACCGCAGCAAGCTCCAGGCCGAGTCGGTGCGCAAGCACTTACAACGGCGACTGGCGGTGGCTGTAGTCTTTGGCATGTGGAGCATGATGCCGGCCCTGTTAATCTATCTGGCACCCTTTGGTGCGGTAGAGGCGGAAGTCTTATGGCCACTGGCCGTCGCCAGCGGTTTGTTCGCCGCTCCGGTCGTGCTCTATTCTGGCTCTCACTTCTATCGGGTGGGCTGGCGCACGCTGATTGCAGGCGCACCGGGCCTCGATAGCCTTATTTTTCTCGCAGTCTTCGCGGCCTGCATCATATCAACATGGCAGATCTTCGCCGGCAGTTACCACGTATATTTCGATGCTGCCGTTATGCTGATCACTTTCCAGCTGATCGCAAGATTGCTGGATACCAGCGTGCGCCGGCGCGCCTCGGAGATCATTCGCCGCTACCTGCAGCATGTACCGGAACAGGTCACCCTCAAAACACCGGAAGGCAAACTCGAAACCCGTCCAGCCAGTAATATTAAAACCGGCGAACACATCGTGCTCAGGGCTGGAGAACAGCTGGCTCTGGATGGCCAGATTGTGCAAGGGCACGGCCAAGCCGATCTCTCCATGCTGACTGGCGAACATATGCCTCAGGCGCTCGGGCCAGGTGCAGAACTGCTTGCAGGCTGCCAGTTGGTGGAAGGTGAACTGGAACTGGTCGTAACCGCCAGCACCGGCCAGCGCCGTATCGACCAATTATCCCGCTCCATCAGCGCTTTGCTTAGCCGTAAAACCACCCTTCAACGCCTGACTGATCGCATTGCACGCATTCTGCTACCCGTTATTCTGATTGCAGCCACAGCGGCCGTGGGCCTTGCCCTTGTTCAAGGCGTTCCGATTCCAGAGGCTGCGGCACGCGGGCTGGCCGTTATGATCATCAGCTGCCCCTGCGCTCTTAGCCTGGCCATCCCTCTGGTGATCACCATGGGGCATGCCAACATGATCAATCGCGGCATCGTATTGCAAGATCCTGCCGCCCTTGAGGCAGCGGCTGAAGTGGGTGCGATTGTCTTCGATAAAACCGGCACATTGACTACGGGCGAGCCCAGCGTAAATAGCATCACGCCTGCCAAGCAATGGACGGAAAGCGGCCTGCTGCAACTGGCGCAGGATACGCTCCTGGAGTCACCACACCCGGTTGCCCGGGGCCTGATGGCGAATAGGCATTCAGTGCCTGAGCCAGCACCTGAAGGAACACGGGAGAGTTTTTCCGGGCTTGGAACACGCTGGGTAAACGGGGAGACGGTCGCTCTGGCCGGGCGCGCCAGCTGGCTGAGGGAACAGGGCATCGACGTTCCGCCCACCGAAGATACGGGAATGAGTGTTTATCTGGCCTGCAACGGGCTTTATGCCGGCAAGATCGGTTTTCAGGAGACTATCAGGCAGGAATCGGCAGCCACGATCCGCCAGCTGGTGCAGCAGGGCTACGTAATCTATTTACTCAGCGGCGACACTCGCAAGGCCTGTCTGGATCTGGCCAAACGCCTTGGTATTACTCCGGAACATGTGCTCTCAGAGTATTCCCCCGAGCAGAAACACAGCTTTATCGCAAACCTGGAACAACAGACTCCCACCGTATTTGTAGGCGACGGCCTCAATGATGGCTTGGCTTTGGCCGGCGCAAGACTGGGTATCGCCGTGGGCAATGCGGCATCCGCCACTGGCGCAGCAGCAGCTGTTTATCTCACGGAAAGCATCGCCAAGGTACCCACCACCCTGCAGTTGGCACAACGGGCACGTAAGCTGATGTATCAGAATCTGTTTTGGGCAGTGGGTTACAACGCCTTGGTAATTCCACTGGCGGTTACAGGCTGGATTCAGCCGGTAATCGCAGCCGTTGCCATGTCACTCAGCAGTCTATGCGTGCTGCTAAACAGCCTGCGCATGCAGAGCCAGATCGAATGTGACTCAGCAGTTTCTTCCTGCAAACTCAGCTCCTCCCTTCAGCCCCTTACATAGACTTTAGTACCCTTACCCTCCGCACCCTTGCCTTTAAATCCAAAGGTGCTATGGTGCCGGCAACCTCAGTGAAGGAGCTCTCCATGGTTTCTTTATTTCCCCTTTCGATTACTTTCCATTAGTCGGCGAGCCCCGCCATACGGTGCTCGCGAGCTTCCTGATACTTTTAAAAAACATAAACGTCTAAACGTTTGTGGCACCAGTAACAAAACGAATATTTTTAGTAGGCAGAGATACTGACATGATGATGAATGTAGGTTTTAACCTGGGTTCACGTGATATCGCAACGCTTAATGCAAAACTGGGAAGGCTCTACAGAAACCCCGTTATCCCCCCCGAAAATACGGCTATGATTGGCAGCACTGTAACGCTGATCAACTGCCTCGACTCATCGGAACTCACCTTCCGATTAACAGATTCCGGATCCTGCCCTGAAGCCGAAAAAGATGATGTTTGTATAGGCTCACCGTTCGGCCTCGCGCTGCTTGGCACCAAGCCAGGGAGTGTTGTTAAACTGGGGTCGGGTAACGAAGAAGGGCATGCTGTTGTTCTGAAAGTCTCAAGCTGAAGTAACCTCGCCAAAAACGCCTCCTCCCTCTTCGACGCATAGTCTCTCAGCCGTGCCACTTCGTGTCGCATTGCTGGTCGTAATTGACACCGGCACGCCTGAGTGACATGTTTGCAAGCGTTTAGCGCAAACAACAATAAACAGCGTCGAGTATTTCAAGCATGCTGATTTTGACCGGCTTTGGCCTGGCTTGCCTGGTTATCCTCCTGATCACCACAACCCGAGAGCTACAACATTCATCCGCTGCACGGGTGTTCGCGGTTTTTCTAATCGCCAGCTCCGGGTTCTTACTCCACCCACTTGCGCCACCCCACTGGCAATGGCTTACGCTGAATCTGGAAGTAATGCTTCCAGCCCTGTTCTGGTTGCTGTGTCAGACCACCTTCCGCCAGCGTTTAAAGCTATTTTCGGCATGGAGCGCTATGGCGCTCTACAGTGTAATCGCGCCCTGTACAGCAAGGCTATTTTCAGATCACCAGAGTGCGCAGGGGCTCCTGCTCTTTTTCGGTTGGGAACTTGGAGAAGTATTTGAATTTTTGATCATTGCAAACGGCCTTTGGACAGTTCTTGCAGACTGGTCCTCTGACCTGGTGGAACCGCGCCGAAAGCTTCGGGCGCTCGTTCTGGTTGTTGCAGGCACCACTGTGTTTCTTGTGGCCCTGGCCTTCAATCTGGATGCTGCCTACGCAGTTAACCGAGCACTGGTAGTCTCCATTGCGGGCGTAGCCATAGCCACCTTCCTTTTGAAGGGCAGATTCAGCGATCTCTCGTTCCGCAGCGGCCCTGCCCCCGAAGTTGAAGCTATGCCATCAATGCAGGCATCCGAAACCAGTAACCAGCCAGGTGTCCAGGATGAGCACATTGCTCGCCTTGCGAGCGTGATGGAAGAAAAATATTACCGAACAGAACATCTGACCTTGAAAATGCTGGCGGGAAAACTCGAGCTTCCGGAATATCGCACTCGTGCACTGATCAACAAGCAATTAGGCTACCGCAACTTCAACGACTACATTAACCAACTCAGAATCGCCGAAGCCGCGGAGCGCCTGATTGCCGAACCGGATACGCCCGTTCTCAATATTGCACTGGACATTGGATACAGAACCTTGAGCTCATTCAACCGTGCGTTCCGGGAAATCCAACAGTGCACACCTACTGAATTTCGCCAGAACAACGAGGCTCACTAGGGTTCCTACCTGATCACTTTCTGCAATTTCAACAATTTGCTCAGACCACAGAAACTCCCCTCTGGCCATTGTGACAGAAGGGCTTGGAGTTTTTGCACACAGGCTGCCGTATTCTGCGCAGCGGTTTTGCTCGTGATATTCGTCAATCCTGCATAGTTTGCTATCCAGCCGTGCTGTTCTTCTACTCGGTGCTGCTCGGCTCGCCATAAATAAACAACAACAATATCTCATGCATCTGGAGTTGGTATGCAGGCTACAAACAATCACATCAGCATCAACAAAAACCCCCTTTTACTCGTGGGCATTGTCCCCGCACTGCTGCTTGCAGGTTGCGGCGGCAGCGACAGCAATAATGAATCACCGCCAGCCGTTACGTTCCCGGAGGGGGCAATCATGCTTCCGGCCGATGACACCCTGACTACCGCAGCCAAGAATGCCTTTATCAACGCCAAATCCGGCGATGTCATCGTGTTCCCGCAAGGAACCTTTTCGATCAAAGGCACGCTCACGTTTGATGCAGACTCCGACGGCGATGGCATTCCAGTTGAAAATATCACCATCGTCGGTTACGGAATGGGGAAAACCATTCTGAACTTTGAGAATTCTACCGGTGGTGACGGGCTGTTTGTTCAGAATGGCAAAGACGTCACCATAAAAGATCTCGGAGTTTACGAGGCTGCAGCCAACGCCATTAAATTCAAAAATACCGACGGCATTATTCTCAAGTCAGTTGCGACTGTGTGGGAAGGTGAACTGAACGACCAGAACGGTGCCTATGGCCTATACCCGGTTGAATCCAAAAACATACTGATTGAAGACTCATACGTGCGCGGGTCGGCAGACGCGGGCATTTATGTTGGCCAGTCAGAAAACATTGTAGTGCGTCGGAATATTGCCGAGGAAAACGTGGCAGGTATTGAGATCGAGAACTCAATCAACGCCGACGTATACGACAACATCGCCCGCAAGAATACAGGTGGCATTCTGATATTCGATCTGCCCATTGGTAACGATATTTACGGCACCAACGTGCGAGTATTTGACAACGAAGTGCTAAACAACAACGAGGTAAACTTTGCGAAAGTAGGCGATTTTGAAGGTGGGGTTCACATTGTACCGCCAGGAACTGGCATCATTGTGCTGTCTACAAACGATGTTGAGATCTATAAAAACCGCATCACGGACCATAAAACCACGTCAATTGTCACTACCAGTTACTACATTGCAGACGAGAACCTCGGCTACGTAAACCCCAAATATACCACTGTCATTGATGACGGCTGGGAAGCAGTGCCCCGCAACATTTCGATCCATGATAACGAGATCCAGAATTCAAGCTATGCACCTACCGGCTATTTGATTACCGATATCATCACGGGCTTCAACGCCTTCCATCAGGCATTCCCGGCCATTTTGTATGACGGACTAGGCGAACTGGTAGCTTATGTCGGGGCGGATGCAACAACAGCAGGGGCTCCTTTCAGCCAAGGGGATTACATCTGTTCCGCAAACAACGGCAACGTAAGCCATGGCGTTGTGTTCGATCCTGAGGGTGATGGCAGCAAGCTCGTAGATGGCGCAATGCCAGACCTCCTGTTCGAAGCCAGCCAGACCAACCTGATGGCATGCGCCACTATGCCTGCGGCACTCAGCCCATCAAAAGCAACCATCAATGGCACCAGCTACGGCTGTGGCGAAGACGACGCAAGCGACCCAAGCTCCGCGTCCTGCGCACTGTAACACCACGAGGCCCACACCTTCGTGGTGGGCCTCGCTTCCCCTTTTTTGAAAACAGACTTTCGGATATATCCGGAAGCCTGCAGGAGTGGCTCTATGAATCTGAAAAAAACCAACCATCTGCTGACGGGATTATCACTGGCCGGAGCCTTGTTGCTAACAGCGTGTGGCGGCGGAGGTGATGGCGACACTATTGGCAATATCACATCACCCACTGAGTCTGGTGTGTGTGGAGAGGCCGGCGACGGTGTCAACATTGATGCTCTTATGACCGCCAACTGCAAATATCTGAGCAGTTACCGGCTGTTTGAAGACCCAACCAATCCCACAGCCAACCCAACCGGTAACGGCACACCTTACGACCTGACAACGGCGCTTTTCACAGACTACACCAGCAAATATCGATTCGTTTTCATTCCGGATGGCAAAGCGGCCAGGTTCTCGGAAAATGAAACCATGGAGTTCCCGGTTGGCACCGTGATCACCAAAACCTTTGCACTGCCGGCCGACACAGCATTCCGCGGCATCGAAGATGAAACACTGCTGGAAACCCGGCTGCTGATTCACCGCGAAAGTGGATGGACTGCGCTGCCCTATGTTTGGAACGCTAACGCAACAATCGCCGAATTTAAAAGCGCCGGCGCATTCTTGCCTGTCTCATTGGTTCACAACGGAAAACAGCAGGATTTCACCTACGAAGTACCCGATACCAACATGTGTAAGCAGTGTCACCAGTTCGATGTCGCCGGTACCAGCAAGTTCATGCCGATCGGACCCAAAGCTCGATTGCTGAATAGATCCTATGACTACGCCGAAGGCCCAGAGAACCAACTTACTCATTGGCAAACAGCAGGCTTTTTGACAGGTCTTCCCGCGGACTTGTCGACGATCGACACGATAACTGCTTATACAGACGCAGATGCCCAGCTACTGCCGACTAAATCCAGTGCCGAACTCATGGATCTGGCAAAAGGATACCTTGATATTAACTGCGCTCATTGCCATCGGCCCGAGGGAGGCGCCAGTAACACGGGGCTGAACCTTGAGTATTGGCGTTCGTATATCGACCATAAGCCCCAACATGGCTACTGCAAAACACCTGTGGCCTACCGCGGCAGTGACGGACGCAATTATGATTTGGTGCCGGGCGACGCAGAGAACTCGATTCTGCACTACCGAATGAGTACCGCGCAGCCCAGGCATCGCATGCCTGAAATAGGGCGTGCCCTCGTACATGAGGAGGGCGTAGCACTGATTGCTTCATGGATTGACAGCTTACCCGGTGGCTCTTGCAATCCTTAAACTTGCGGCCCCACAGTGCAGGGATGCCCGGGGCCACTATTTTCCCCCTCAACCACTTTCAACTATAGTGACTGAAACCCTTTAAAGAATGCCGTGAACATGCCCAATGTTGGCCACCCCCTCCGTGGGACACAGGTCTTGATCGTCGTAATCTCAGGCCTCTGCGCTTTTTGCGTATACGCGATGATCACTCTGTTTGTGGCCATTCAGGGCGCTTTGGTGTCCCAATCGGTAGAGCTAGACGCTTTGATGTCTGAAGCCGAGAAAATCGCATTGGAGAGCCGTTCCGTTATTGACCGGTTGAATGCGCAAGGCTTTGACCAATGCAACGACACCTTGCTTGCGGTCATGCGACGGGAGCTTTTTCATACCTACCGTGTAAGGGATATTGGCTTTCTGCGGGACAACACAGTGTTGTGTACCACTGGCCAGGGGATTTTGAAAACACCGATAAAACAGGACTCGTGGGATTTTATCAGCGACGACGGTTTCAGCTACTGGCCTGCTGCCCGCCTTGCGCTCTTTGACGGTGAGATTGTTGCCCCTATCGTGGGGAAAGGTCTGTTCAATGTGGTACTTGATACCCGCTGGCTGGAACAGCTTGCCATTGCAAACAGCCGCTGGGAGTTGGTGTATCGCAACAGCCTTTCCCAGACCCAGCATGCCTTCGGAGACCCGGGCGTGTTCCGCAGCTTGAGCAAACAATCCGGGCAGGACATTACGCTCACATCCATTTATTCGGAAACCTGCAGCGACATTATTCCCTACTGCGCGAGCGCAGAAATAAAACACACCGACGTTTTAAGGCGTAGCCAGTCACTTGCAGTTTTCCTGGCAGTAACAGGGCTGGTTTTAGGCTCCGGATCAGGCCTGGTGAGCTGGCTTGTTCTGAAAAGGCGGCTGAGCACAACCCAACGGATAATCCGGGGCATGAGGCATGATGCCTATTTCCCACTGTACCAGCCGATTGTAGACCTCAAGAGCGGGAGCATTATCGGGTGTGAGGTTCTGGCCCGATTTCGTGATACCTATGGTGCCCTTTACCCGGATGAATTCATTCCGGTGTTGGCCAATATCGGTAAGGGCTGGCAATTTACCCAACTGATCATGCAGAAGACTCTGGACGACCTGAACACCAGAGCCGGGCTACTGGACGGCTTCAAGGTAAACATCAACCTTTTCCCCTCTGATATCGCCCAGAGCAGAATGAAAGATGCCGACATTTCACTGGCTCTTGCAGCATCGCGGTTTAACATTGCTTTCGAGATTACCGAAGACGAGCATCTTGATACGGCTACCGCCAAAGACTGTATACAGTGGATCAAGGCGAACGGCTTTGAGCTGGCAGTCGACGACTTTGGTACCGGTTATTCCAACCTCGCAAAGGTGCGGGATCTGGGCTGCAACACACTGAAAATTGACCGCAGCTTCGTATTCGATATAGATACCGGCGGTTTGGGCGCAGCGCTTGTTCCGCTAATGGTCAGTATTGCAAAAGAACTGGGCATGGAGGTTGTTGCGGAGGGTGTCGAAACAAGCATCCAGGCCACTATTGTTTCAAACATGGGCGTCAGGTTTGCGCAGGGCTGGGCATTTGGCAGGCCCATGCCGGCAAGCAGGCTGGAGGAACTCGTGCGCCAAACATCATAGCCCTGCTTGCGCACTTGATCGGATTTCCTGTTCATCTCTCTCAAAATGCTTCGTTTGATCTAATTCGCCCGAGCATCTAGATTTAACGCCAGCTATACAATCGCCGGCTTCGGGCCGGCACTCATATCCACTCAGGACACTGTTCATGGCGCTTAAACTGAATGTAGTAATCTGCAGCACTCGCCCAGGTCGTATTGGCCCATCTATCGCAACCTGGTTTCACGAATTTGCGGCAAGCAACTCCAGTTTCGATTGCACGTTAGTCGACCTGGCGGATTTTGACCTGCCGGTATACAACGAAGCCAACCACCCACGCTCGGGTATTTATGAACACGAACACACCAAGCGCTGGTCTGAAAGCGTTAACTCAGCCGATGCCTTTGTGTTCGTAACGCCAGAATACAACTACTGCCCACCACCAGCTTTTGTGAACGCTCTGAATTACGTTTACACAGAATGGAACTACAAGCCCTGCGGCTTTGTAAGCTATGGCGGCGCTGCGGGTGGTATTCGTGCGGCAACACTGGCTCGCCAGCTGGTGACTACTCTGAAAATGATGCCGATGGTAGAAGGTGTGATGGTGCCCATGGCGTGGAACCACCTGGACGATAACAAAGTATTCAGCTCCAACGAGCCCATCGACCATTCTGCGACAGCTATGCTGACTGAAATGGAGAAGTGGGCAACAGCTCTGAAAACAGCTCGTTAAAACGCGCTGAGCAATACAGCTTGAACAACGGAGCCCGTTGAGGGCTCCGTGTCAGGGCGATCAGAACAGACTGGCGTTGAGCCACATGTGAGTTGCGATGGAAGCGGCGTACCCAAGTGCGATGACCGGCGTCCAGCGCAGGTGCGACATGAGAGTGTAATAGCCCCTTGCCTGCCCCATCAGTGCAACGCCGGCAGCGGAGCCGATTGACAGCATGGAGCCGCCAACACCTGCAGTAAGCGTCACCAGCAGCCACTGCCCATGGGACATATCAGGTTCCATCGAAAGCACGGCGAACATCACCGGTATGTTATCTACGATGGCCGACATAACGCCCACCGCAATGTTGGCCCCCGTGGCGTTCCAGTCGCTATATAGGATTTGCGATACCTCGGCCAGGTAGCCGATGTAACCAAGCCCGCCCACACAAAGCACCACACCGTAGAAAAACAGCAGCGTATCCCATTCTGTGCGTGCCATCGGATTAAAAATATCGAAAGGCACCGCTTTATCGAGCCGCTCAAGCAGGCGGGTATTCTTGTGATTTTCAGCCCACACCCGTTCACGGGCCACTCCACGCTTGAAGCTCCGTTGCAGGTAATACCCCAGGAACTGCAGGTAAGCCAGGCCCATCATCATGCCGACCACAGCCGGCAGGTGCAGGAAGTTATGGCCCAATACAGCGGTAGTAATGGTGAGCAGGAAAAGCACAACTGTGCGGCGGGCACCGCGCTTCATGATCACTGGGTCTGACGCATCCTTTGGTGGCTCACTCGGAACCGCAAAGCTCATAATCACAGCTGGCACAAGGAAGTTAACTGCTGCAGGAATGAACAACCTGAAGAACTCGGTAAACTCGACTACACCTTTCTGCCAGACCATCAGCGTTGTAATGTCGCCAAAAGGAGAGAAGGCGCCTCCCGCATTTGCCGCAATAACGATATTGATACATCCAAGGGCGATAAATTTGGGACTGTCTTCACCCACCTTCATCAGAACAGCACACATCAGCAGAGCTGTGGTGAGGTTATCGGCAATGGGTGAGATAAAGAATGCCAGCAACCCGGTAATCCAGAACAGACTGAGATAGCTGAAGCCCTTGCTTACCAGCCAGCCACGCAGGGCATCAAAAAGCTGTCGCTCTTCCATGGCGTTTATATAGGTCATAGCGACCAGCAGAAACAGCAGAAGCTCGGAGTATTCCAGCAAATTATGCTTCAAGGCCGCATTGGCGCTTTCGGTATCGCCGCTCATAGCAGCCGCACCGGCCACCAGGAACCAGATCAGGCCAGCTGCCAGCAACACCGGTTTGGACTTGCGCAGGTGCAGCTTTTCTTCAAGCATCACGAATGCATAAGCAATCACAAAGATGATGACAGCAATGTACCCAACAGGATGATGGGTCAGGCTTTGAGCGCCGGATTCAGCGGCGCTGGCCATCGAACTGAAGCCAAGAGTAAACACCGCTAAAATTGCCAGGGCTACTCTTGCGAATACGCTGTCAGGGGTGAGAATACGTTTGGAGCAACGCCGGAAAGGTAGCTTTTCAGAACTACTGATTTCATTCATGGTAGTAGGCTCAAAAGTTTGGGGGGCACATTATCAATCAAAGTGCACTTTGCGCACCATAGCTTCCGTCAAGTCAAAGTGATCTAAGTCGTTCGTAAGCTATTATATTTTTCGCCCGCCCGGCACCTGTATTTTCGAGCCTTTCCCAAGGCACTCATACGACTACGCCGGCCTGTTTTTCTCCCAAATTGTCAGTTCGGAAAAGCTGTGCTGGAACTTGTTGCGCGTCTCACGGATCACAAATGGCAGGCTTCGGGTCTCCATTAACAAGGTGAAGTGGGGCGCCAGCATATCGCGCAGGCCGTCAAACGTGCTGTAGTCCTCACCATCTTTCTGGAACCCGCCCACCCACTTGTCCCTGGGTGTGTACTCTTCCAGCCAGGTGTAAGGAGAGGCAATCAGCAGGAGCCCGTTATCATTCATGCGCTCGTGAATGCGCGTTAAAAAGAGGGAGGGGTCGTATAGCCGATCAATCAGATTGCCCGCCAGCACCAGATCGTATCCGGTGAACTCAGGTTTGAGGTCGCAAGCATCCCCTTGATGGAAGGCCACCCGCTCAGCAGCCTCTTCAAGGTCCAAGGACGCAAGAGTGCGTTCCTGAAAGCTCACCAGTGAGCCTTCCTCCGGCCGGGCATAGCGAACCACTTTGTCCCTGGCCATTACCTGACACTGCTCCACAAACTTGTTGGAGAAATCGATTCCATCAACATGTGCAAACGCCTGGGCCAACTCAAAGCTGGTGCGGCCACAGGCACAGCCAATGTCCAGCGCTCTCCCCAAGGTGCGCCCATCCATGGCATCAATGGCTACCTTTGCCAGTCCCCTGGGGAAGTTGGCTTCGCCATGCCACTGCTCACCAAAATGAAACTCCAGATATTGGGCCAGTGTGGTGTCGTCTTCATAATAGGCACTTTGCTGCACAATGGATTCCTTCTGGGTAGTGGATCTCTGCGCGACCCGGCATTATCAAACCGCCTGGGGCAGTACGACCTTCAAGTGCTATCCTAGCACTATGAACCTATTACCTGACTACTCACTACTCGAACTTGCTTCGGTCCGCGAAGGCGATTCCGTGGGCAATACACTCGCAAACAGTGTGGCCTATGCCCAGCATGCCGAAAATCTCGGATTCAAGCGATTCTGGCTGGCTGAACACCATAATATGGAGGGCATCAGCAGCTCGGCAACCTCCGTACTGATTGGGCATATTGCTGGCAAAACTCACTCCATTCGAGTTGGCTCCGGCGGTGTAATGCTGCCCAACCACCCACCATTGGTTATCGCAGAGCAATTTGGAACCCTCGAAAGCCTCTACCCCGGCCGCATTGACCTTGGCCTTGGCCGGGCGCCAGGCACTGATCAAATAACAGCCCGAGCCCTTCGCCGCGACGGCCTGGGCGCAGAGCAGTTCCCGGAAGATGTTGCACAACTCCAGTCACTGCTTGGCCCCCTCCGGCCTGGTCAGGCCGTGAAGGCGGTTCCGGGCGCGGGCACCAAGGTGCCGATATGGTTACTTGGCTCCAGCCTCTACAGCGCCCAACTGGCAGCTATGCGCGGCCTACCCTATGCCTTCGCAGGGCATTTTGCTCCACGCCTGTACCGTGAAGCTCTGAAGCTGTACCAGGACAACTTCCAGCCTTCTGAACAACTGCAGAAACCTTACAGCATGCTGGCAGTTCCCGCGGTGCCTGCTGCAAGCACCGAGGAAGCAAAGTACCTTGCGACTACCAGTTACCAGCGAATTCTGGCACTTTTCCGGGGACAGCCCCTTTGGATGAAAGAGCCGGTGAAATCGATGGACGGCCTTTGGAACCCTGCCGAGCAAGCAACGGTTAAGGATTTCCTTGGATTGCAGTTGCTTGGAGATGCTGCTGCCATCAGAGCCCAGATTAATGAACTACTGGCCAGTGTAGATGTGGATGAGCTTATGTTTACTGTGGATATCTATGATCCGGCAAAACGGCGGCATGCCCTCGACATACTGAACGAAACCCGGGGGACTGATGCACCATGAATAACAGCACCGTGCACGTTTTTCTCTCCCATGGCCTGGAGAGCGGCCCGGGCGGCACCAAAATCCAGGCTCTGAAAGCCATGGCGGAGTCTTTTGAGAAGGTGCAAGCCCACGCCATTGACCACAGAAGCACCAAAGATCCAGCGGTTCGTTTGGCCCAAATGCAAGATGCCATAGCTGCCAGCGGCGCAGACCCCCGCAACATCATCCTTGCGGGCTCCAGCATGGGTGGCTGGGTTTGCGCACAAACCAGTGCGCTGACTCCGGTTCTGGGCTGCTTCCTTCTGGCTCCAGCCTTGGCTCTGAAGGACTACCCGCAATCCAGCCCACGCATCCAGGCCGAACATGTGCAAATCATTCACGGCTGGGATGACGACATAGTGCCCCCAATGCCCGTTATTGAACTCGCCCGAAAACAGGCACTACCGATACTGATTCTCCCTGATGACCATCGCCTTTCAAACAGTCTTGAACGAGTCACTGAAGAGTTCCGGGCACTACTGGCAAGAGCAGGCCTCAAGTAATCGAGCACAATTTGGCCAATATGGAGCCAAATAGGTCAAATTCTTGCGAAAGTCAGTAAGTTTTGCCAGTCTCTACCAATGTAACAATAAATGTCTGAAGAAAAATGAACGGAGAAAACCCGATGAGCAGCATGAGTAAACTCAAGAAACTGGCCGGAATTTCAGCGTTCGCATTTGCGGCAATGACCGCAGCAAACTCTGTGAACGCAGCAAACTGGCGCTACGCTCACGAAGAGTATGAGGGCGACGTACAGGACGTATACGCATACAAATTCAAGGAATATATCGAAGAAAACTCCGACCACACTCTCCAGGTGTATCGCTTTGGTGAACTGGGTGAGTCTGACGACATCATGGAGCAAACCCAGGCTGGCATTCTGAACTTTGTTAACCAGTCGCCTGGCTTTACCGGTGCCCTGATTCCTGAAGCACAGATTTTCTTCATCCCCTACCTGATGCCCACAGACATAAGCACGGTTATCGACTTTTTCCGTGAGAGTAAGGCCATCAACGAAGACTTCCCGAAGCTTTATGCCGACAAGGGCCTCGAGCTTCTGCAAATGTACCCGGAAGGCGAGTTTGTTATCACACTGGATGAGCCAGTTACTACGCCCGAAGGCATGAAGAACAAGAAAATCCGGGTTATGACCAACCCACTGTTGTCTGAAACCTACTCTGCATTCGGTGCAACACCAACGCCGCTGCCCTGGGGTGAGGTGTACGGCGCACTGCAGACCAACATGATCAACGGCCAGGAAAACCCGATTTTCTGGATCGAGTCAGGCGGACTGTATGAAGTGTCACCTAACCTGATCTACACCGGTCATGGCTGGTTCACGACTGCTGCAATGGCCAACAAGGATTTCTACGACGGCCTGAAAGATGAAGACAAGAAGCTCATTCAGGATGCCGCAGACTATGCCTTTGAGAAGATCATCACCCACATCGATGGCTTGGCGGATGAAGCACTCGCAAAAATCCAGGCAGCCAGCGACAAGGTGACTGTAACGCGTTTGAATGAAGAGCAAATCAAAGCGTTCAAGGCACGCGCTCCTCAGGTTGAGAAAAAGTTTATTGAGATGACTGGCAAGGGCGGCGAACAGCTGCTAAACCAGTTCAAGAAAGACCTGAAAGACGTGCAGAAGTAACAACCCTGCAGTGCTCCTGTGTCCGCCGGCACCAGCCGGCGGACACTCCATTGAACTAACCCGCCCCACCAAGCATCAATGTCCGGTCGGGAGCGACATGAACTGGAGCAAATCCCATGTCGGAGAACACCCCGGAGATAGACGACGATACCGGTACTTTTGAGTCCGGTCTGCCCGGGATTCTGGGAACCATAGACGGATGGATTGCCAACGCAGAAGCCGTAATACTGGCCGCGGGCATTATCCTCATGGCCATAAACACCGTCGTAAACGTTATTGCGCGATTTGTGTTTGGAGAGGGCTTTTTCTTCTCCGGCGAAATAAATCGCATTCTGATTATTCTGGTTACCTTTGCCGGCATCGGCTACGCAGCACGCTACGGTCGTCACATACGAATGTCCGCAGTTTACGATGCGCTACCATCCAAAGGCCGCAAGGTACTGATGATTTTCATCGCCCTGTTTACTTCTGCGGTGATGTTCTTTCTGTGCTACCACTCCTACGGATACATCGAAACCCTTTACAGCCGTGGCCGTATTTTGCCGGCGTTGGGCTTTGAGATCTGGTGGATTTATATCTGGGTGCCTGTGGGCTTTGCCGTGACTGGCATTCAGTATTTCCTCACAGCAATCAAGAACTTCACCAGTGAGGATGTTTATCTCTCCACGGGAGTGATCGACGGTTACGCTGATTCAGAATCGGAAGTCTGACCCGGTTTCACCAGGGGTACGATAAAAAAAGGGCACACCTATGGCGACTATTCTAATGATCATCATGATCGGGCTGTTACTGCTCGGTTTCCCCATGATGATCCCGCTGACGACCGCCGCCGTCGTTGGCTTTGTTATGATGTTTGACGGCTTCGGCCAGATGGGCACATTCATTCAGCAGATGATGGGTGGCATCCGGCCCGCCTCACTGATTGCTGTCCCCATGTTCATTCTCGCCGCAGATATAATGACCCGAGGCCAGTCTGCGGACAGGCTGATCAACATGGTTATGGCGTTTATTGGCCATATCAAAGGCGGGCTGGCAATCAGTACCGCAACTTCCTGTACGCTCTTTGGCGCCGTGTCCGGCTCTACCCAGGCAACCGTTGTGGCCGTAGGTTCTCCCTTACGCCCTAAAATGCTCAAAGCCGGCTACTCAGATTCATTTACGCTGGCACTGATCATCAACGCCAGTGACATTGCCTTTCTGATTCCCCCCAGTATCGGCATGATTATCTATGGGGTTATCTCCCAAACCTCCATCGCAGAGTTGTTTATCGCTGGTGTTGGCCCGGGCCTGCTGATCCTGTTCATGTTCTCGCTCTACTGCCTGTTCTACGCCTACAAAAACAACGTACCCACTGAACCCAAGGCAACCTGGCACCAGCGCGCCCTCTCGGTTCGTGATGCCAGCTGGCCACTGTTCTTCCCGGTTATCATTGTGGGTGGTATCTATGGTGGCATTTTCAGCCCTACAGAGGCTGCAGCGGTGTGTGTGCTCTATGCATTCCTGCTGGAATTCATCATTTTCCGCTCCCTGAAGATTGGTGAAATTTACAAGATTGCCAAATCTACCGGCCTGATCACTGCCGTAGTCTTCATCCTGGTGGCTGTTGGCAACGGCTTCTCCTGGATCATTTCCTTTGCCCAGATTCCCCAGGCAATACTGGAGTCTGTCGGCGTAAACGAAGCCGGCCCGGTGGGCGTGTTGGTCGCTATCTGCGTCGCCTTCTTTATCGCCTGTATGTTTGTCGACCCCATTGTTGTGATTCTGGTACTGACCCCGATTTTTGCACCAGCCATTCAGGCAACAGGGCTGGACCCGGTATTGGTGGGCGTACTCATTACACTGCAGGTTGCAATTGGTTCGGCAACACCGCCGTTTGGCTGTGACATTTTCACAGCCATCGCGATCTTCAAACGGCCTTACCTTGAAGTTATCCGGGGCACACCTCCGTTTATTTTCATGCTGATCCTGGCGGCTGGTTTGATCATTGCCTTCCCCCAGATCGCCCTGTTCCTGCGTGATCTTGCCTTCGCAGACTAGCGCGCACCCGGTGGATATATAAGGAGACAAGCATGTTCAAACGGATTCTGGTGGCGGTTGATGGCTCCAAAACCTCGCTCAAGGCTCTGGATAAGGCTATCGGCTTTCAAAAGCTGATGCCTGAAACCGAAATTTTTATTCTATGTGTATACAAGCACCACAGCCTGTTTGAAGCGTCTCTCTCCATTGGGCGGCCTGCGGACATGGATATTCCAGACAAGGTGCTTTCTGATTACGCTAAAGAAGTGGTCAAACATGCCAAGGATATGGCTATCGACCATGGAGCAACGAAGGTTCGAGGTTTTGTGAAATCCGGGCGCCCCTCAAAGGTTATTGTGAAATTCGCCCAAGACAAAGAAGCGGATCTGATCGTGGTAGGAACTCGAGGTACTCATAGCGATAAGGACGGCATGCTCCTCGGCAGCGTTTCGCACCGGGTGGCCTCTCATGCCAAGTGCCCGGTTCTGGTGGTCTGAACCCCATATTCCTGGCCGGCCCTGCGCCCGCCAGCTAGCGCTCCGGGAACGCTTCAACCCTGTTTCGCCCACCTGCTTTAGCCTTGTAAAGCATTTCATCTGCAAGCTTCAACAGCTTCTCGGGTTTTTTGGTACTGCCCGGCCATGACGCAACACCAATGGATATGGTCAGGAAGCCGAGATCCTTGTCCTCAAACACAACCGTCTCTTTTCGCACCGCTTCACGCAATTGCTCAGCACGTTCCCTCGCACCGACTATATCCGAGGCCGGAAGAATCACCACAAACTCTTCGCCACCGTAACGGCAGACAACATCACTGCCACGAAAACGCGATTCCAGTATTGCAGCAAACGCTTTCAGCGCGGCATCACCTGCCTCATGCCCATGAGTATCGTTAAACTGTTTGAAGTGGTCTATATCAACCAATAGCAGAGATAATGGCAGTTCTTTGCGCAGAGCTACGCTAGCTTCGTGTTCAAATAGCTGGTCAAAATACCGGCGATTCTTGAGCCCCGTGAGGGCGTCTTCATAGGAGAATCGGTGCAGATCTTCCTTGAGTGACAGGCCAGAAAGTGTCACCCCTATTCGCTCGACTACCAGGTTGATCGAGGACATTAACCTTGCTGCGCCATCTTCAGTGTGCCCGGAGTTGCTTATGCCCTCCGCGTCCAGCAACAACAGGCTTTCCGGTGCTGTACCATGGTTCATAAACTCCACGTTGATAGAAAAGCACACCAGCCCCTGACAGTTCCTGCAAGCCGCCTCAGCCTCCTCAACGGAACCGGCAAGAAGGCGCACCGGGGGCGGCATATGCTCGAGTGTCTCAATAACCGGGTGCAAGTCAGGAAGCGCGCTTCCATAACCCCAGAGCGCAAGGCGCTCATATCCACCGCAAGCCATTCGCCGATAGATCATGCCCTTGATAGGGCTGCACAGTCTGGGCATTGCTTCGGTGAGCACCTGGAATGCCTGATCAAGGTTAGCGCAGGCCTGTAATTCAGCCACAACCTCTGCAAACTCTCGGCTTTTCTCATTCTCAAACGCCAGCACCTTCGCCCGGGCCTTCTCTCGCTGCAAAAGCCTCTCTGTCTTTTCGGTTCGCTCAGCCACCTGCTGCTCAAGCGTGACAGTTAGCTCCTGCAGGGCTCTCTGGGTCATTCCGTAATGTCTTAACGAGATTATTACAACGGCCAGTATAAATACGAGCAGACCCAGACCAACGGGTACCTGGACCCATTGCATGAAACCATGCGCCACTGCCATATCTGCAACCAATAAAGCACTGAACACGCCGCACGCCAGCACAAGAACTTGCTGCTCTTTGGTCATTAAACGAATACGGGGAACCGTTATCAGCCCCATCAAAAAGAGGGACAATAAAAGCAGAGCATCGAATGGAGGGAAGGTAAACGAAAGGCCGATAACACCAGTCAATGCCAGGCCCAGTGCTCCAAGCATGTAAACAAGATGCAGTTTCCAGATCACTGAAATTGCCCGGGGTGGACGCGTGCCACCCAGCCACTGGTCGAGCATAAGCCAAAGACCAACAGGCAGCAGAAAGTAACTTCCCGCGGCCAGGTAATCCCACATCAAGGCATCGGGCACAATCAGTTGGCTGGCAGAGCTTTCGGAGAGGAGCATCACTGATGAAGCCAGAGAAAAGAGAGCAATACTGGTAAAAGTCTTTCTGCCGCCCTGCAGCAGGGAAAGTATCAGTGCGAGCAACGCCACCAGCAGAGAAAACCCTGCAACAAGAAGGGCCTCCAGAGAGTTGTTAAGGATATGCAGAATTAATTCTGAGTGATCCATGAGGCTCACTTCACCCCAAAGACCTATGTCCGTGTAATCAGAAAACACGCGGAAATACAGCGTTTTATTCTCGTAACCCTCTGGCAGAGTTATTTTGTGCCAGGGCCAGCCTTCGAATTTGCCCCGACCATCTTTGTCGAAGGTGCCGTATTGGTAGATGTTTTCACCATCCAGCCACACCTGAACAATCAAATCGATACTCAGGATATAAAGCACGGGATCCTGCCAGTCACCCGCGGGCAGAGTTACCCGATACCACACCTGATCCTGGCCATTTCGGCCTGGGGGGTTAGAAGGAAAATCAATGGCGTGCCACTGTTCTGGCTGCTGTGCAAGGGACCAGTCAGGTGTACCTTCCGCGGTGAAAGGTATGTCGCCCCAGCGGTACTCCCAGCCTTCCGTTAGAGGCTGTGGTGCAGCCAGAGATGCGACAGGTACAAGCCCGCACAGGGCTCCAAACAGAATAATGAGGGCTTTCAGAATGTGTGCAGATATAGACACGGATATTCGGCCATTAGGAGCTATACCGGCCAGTATAGAGCACCCTCGCCTCAACGTGTACAAAATCCGGACACCAGAATATATTAAAACGTGAGGGTTGCAGGGCCAGGAGAGGGCCCTGCAATGTCACACTCTGAGGCCAGGATTTACAGCCCTGATTTCAGCTTTTCCCAGTATTTGGCATAGACCTGCAAGGCTTCATCCCCTATGTCGGTCTGAAACTCGGCATTCACCATATCTTCAGCTGTTGGATAGCTCGCGCGATCTCCGGCAACCTCGTCACCCAACAACTCCCGGGCAGATAGAACTGGCGTGGCGTAGCCAATATCTTCGCTGATCAGCGCTGCGATTTCCGGTTTCAGCACGAAGCTGATGAACTGGTGGGCCGCTTCCGGGTTCTTGGCATTCTTGGGAATTACGAAGCTGTCCAGCCAGGCAATAACGCCCTCTTCCGGATACACATACTCCAGCGCTTCCATGCTCTCCTTGCCCATAACGGCTTCGCCGTTCCAGATCATGCCTACGTCCGCTTCACCTTCAAGGAAGGGCATACGGGGTGCATCCGAATTAAACGTACGCACGGAGGGCATGAGTTCCGTCAGCTTTTCATAGGCCTCCTCGATTTGCTGAGGATCAGTGCTGTTGCCGGGATAACCCAGTACCCGCAGGCTCATGTGAAAGACTTCACGCATATCATTGGTCAGGTTCACCTTGCCTTTGAAGCGCTCATCCCAAAGGTCTGCCCATGCTGTCACCGGCTCACCAGTAACATCAGCGGTATCCACACCAATGCCGGTGGTACCCCAAAGATAAGGCACGCTGTACTGGTTGCTCGGGTCGATATCCAGGCCAGTGAGCTCCGGATCAAGCTGGTCAAAGCCGCTGATCTTGCTTTGGTCGATGGGCAACAACAGTCCTTCATTGCGCATTTTGCTGACGTAGTAAGTTGAAGGCACGGCCAGATCGTAGGCAGCACTATCATCCAGCAACTTGAGTCGGGCGTACATGGCCTCATTACTGTCGTAGGTGGTGTATACCACCTTGATGCCGGTTTCATCTTCGAAGCGTGTCAGCACTTCCTGTGGCATGTATTCGGACCAGTTGTACAGATTCAGTACCTGCGGGTCATCGGAACTGCAGCCAGTCAGGCCAAGGGCCAGCATGCCGGCCAGTGCGAGTTTTTTCATTGTTTGCTCCTTGAAAGAATCCATTGCGACAACATCAACATCACTAGTGAGAACACTAGCAGCAGCGTGCCAAGTGCGTTTACTTCAGGTTTAAGCCCCACGCGCACCATGGAGTAGATGCGTAAAGGGAGAATTTCATAACTTGGGCCGCTCACAAAGGTGCTCACCACCACATCGTCCATGGAGAGGGTGAAACCGAGCAACCAGCCTGCCATTAACGCCGGCATGATAACCGGAATCAAAACGGTGCGGGTCATGGTGAAATCACTCGCGCCCAAATCCCGGGCCGCTTCTGGCAGGCGTTCATCAAAACCACTAAGCCGCGCCATAACCGTAATCACCACAAACGGCAGGCAGAATGTCACGTGCGCAAGCAGCAGTGATACATAACCAAGCTTCAAGCCCAGCAACAGGAACAGCCCGAGTAACGAAATGGCCAGCACAATTTCAGGTGACATCATCACCACAAAGAGCATGCCGTTCAGAACTCTTTTGCCACGAAAGCGGTAGCGATGCAGGGCCAGTGCGGTGAGGGCGCCGATTACCGTCGATACCGTAGCAGCGGTAAGTGCCAGCCACAAAGAATTCCACATGGCCTGCACCATGGCGTGGTTATTAAACAGGGATTCGTACCAGCGCAGGCTCAATCCACCCCAGCTGTATCCCGTTCGGGAGTCGTTAAAGGAAAACACCACCAGCACCACAATTGGCACATACAGCAGCAAGTACACCAGCGCGAGGTAACTGCGGGATAACCAGCGCATCACGCACCCTCCTCGCCCAAACGGCGTTTACTGAGGCGATGAGCAAACATAAGCAACGCCATGGTAAGCGTGAGTACTATGCTGGCAGCGGCGCCAAACGGCCAGTTACGGGCATCCAGAAACTGGTTCTTGATCACATTACCCACCAGCAAGTTGCGCGAACCGCCCAGAATGTCCGGCACAAAGAACAAGCCCATGGCGGGCAGCAATACCAGCATCACACCGGCCAGCACGCCCGGCAGCGTCAAAGGCACCACTACGTTTTTAAAGGTAGCCAGGCGACCCGCACCCAAATCGTGAGAGGCCAGCAGAACATCCTGTCGCAAATCTTCAAACACCGAGTACAGTGGCAGGATCATAAAGGGCAGCAACAAATACACCAGGCCGACAATCACGGCACCTTCTGTGTACAAAAGCTGCGCGGGTTCATCAATCACACCCAAAGACATTAGCGCACTGTTCAAAAGGCCGTTGGTCGCGAGGATGAGCTTCAACGCGTAGGTGCGCACCAGAGAGTTTGTCCAGAAAGGCACAATCAACAGGAAAATCAGTAGCATTTGCCGGTTTTTTTCCACCCGCGACAAGGCCCAGGCAAAAGGATAGCCGATCAGCAGGCAAATCAGAGTCGTTAGTGCTGCCATGTAAAGGGAGTGCAGAAACACGTCCAGATACAAGGGGTTAAACAGTTGCCGGTAGGCTTCCAGATTCAACGGCAAAGAGATAAAGGTAGATGGGTTCCGCGTCATCACGCTGGCACCCACCACAAGCATATTCGGCGCAAGTACGAGGAACAGCAGCCACCCCCAAACCAGCACCAGTACAGCCGCTCTGAACGGCTGCTGCTTAATGCTCCGCATCATCGGCTGCCAGCTCCTCTTCATCGGTGAGTGGCTCATCGCCCTCTTCCGCCAGCAACCATTCCCAGCCATCTACCCAGCTCACGCGCACCCGCTCACCAATGCTGTAATCGAATGTGGGGTCGTCTTCATCAAAGAATTCGCTGGCCATCACATGGCTGCCATCTTCCAGTTCAATCACCGAGTCCAGAGTGCTGCCTTTGTAGTTGCGCTCTACAATCTTGCCGGCCACACCTTCGATATCATCCGGCGCCAACACCCGGATATCTTCCGGGCGCAGCAATACGTGCAGTGATTGATTCACCGCAACACGGAACGAGGGTTTGCTCAGTTCGCGGTTCAGGCCAAACACATCCACGCTGATGCGCTCGCCTTCGATTTTGGTAACGCGGCCAGGGAAGAAGTTGGTCTGGCCAACAAAGCGTGCGGTGAACACATTTGCCGGGCGTTCGTAGACTTCACGGGGCGTACCGAGTTGCTGAATATAACCGTCTTTGAGCACCACAATGCGATCAGACATCGACAAGGCTTCTTCCTGATCGTGGGTAACAAACACGAAGGTTATACCCAGCTCACGCTGCAGGCGTTTGAGTTCCACCTGCATGGTGCGGCGCAATTTGTAGTCCAGTGCAGACAAGGGCTCATCCAGTAGCAGCATTTTGGGCCGCTTGACGACTGCCCGGGCAATCGCAACCCGCTGCTGCTGGCCGCCGGAAAGCTGGTGCGGCTTGCGCCTGGCAAAGTCCTCCAGCTGAACCATCGCCAGGGCCTCTTCAACTCGCTCGGCTATTTCAGCTTTCGGTCGCTTTTCCATTTTCAGGCCATAGGCCACATTGTCAAAAACCGACATGTGTGGGAACAGCGCATAATTCTGGAACACGGTATTGAGCGGGCGGTGTTCAGGCGGAGTCTGAGTGATATCAACACCAGACAGGGTAACGGTTCCCTCATCCGGGTGCTCAAAACCCGCCATCATGCGCAACAAGGTGGTTTTACCACATCCGGAGGGCCCCAGAAGGGTAATGAACTCGCCATCGTCAATGGTAAGGCTGAGTTCATCCAGCACGGTTTTGCCATCGAATTGCTTGCTGATACCGCTTAGCGATAAGAGTGTTTTAGTCATCAACCCTGCCCAAAAATAAGAGAGCTTCTGAAAAAGCCCCTGCTGCGGCGTATTTTTCCAGAAAGGAGGCTACATAAAAAGCATTGTGCAGGATTTACGCACTGCATTCATGGGGATTGTTCTGCAATGAGAGCACCCTGTCTACCTCAGTAGCCAGGGTGCAGTGTAGCGGGTCAGTCAGTAGCAATACTGTTCAGGTAGGCTTTGTCAGAAATATTGGTCCACTGTCGAACCTGTTTCAGATAGTCACGCTGGGAATTGATGATCTCTTTTGCAAGATCGTCCTTCTCAGCCGCTTCAGCCAGCAGCTTGTTTGTTGCATCGCGCATGGCGTTAATGACTTCCGGCGGAAACGTCTTGTGGGTCACATTCGGATAGTCTTCTTTCATGCGATCCCAGGCTACGCCGCTTTCGTGGGTAGTCTGAATGTACATGTCGTAAGCCGCAGTGCGCATGGCGATGCGAAGGATTGCCTGCAGATCTTCCGGCAGTTTGTTCCAGGCTTTATCGTTGATCAGGAACTGAACCTCAGCGCCCGGCTCCTGCCAGCCGGAATAGTAATACCTGGCAATCTGGTGAAAGCCCATGGGGAAGTCCAGTGCCGGACCAACCCATTCAACAGCATCCACGGTGCCGCGCTCAAGTGCGGTGTATAGCTCACCGGGAGGCAGATTGGTAACGGCAACACCCAACTCCGCCATCACTTCACCGGCAAACCCTGGCGTGCGCATTTTCAGGCCTTTGAGATCCGCAACCGAATTGATTTCCTTGTTGAACCATCCGCCCATCTGGTTGCCGGTATTGCCGCCCGGGAACGACTGCAAACCAAAGGGCTCATATACCTTCTGCATCAGCTCCATGCCCTGATCGTGGTAGAACCAGGCATACATTTCCGGGGCAATCATGCCAAAGGGCACAGTGGTGAAGTACATGGCATTGGGAATGGTGCCCTTATAGTAATAAGAGGCAGTGTGACCCATGTCGTACTGGCCATTACGCACCAGATCAAAAATACCAAAGGGCGCTTTGTGTTTGTTGGCGCTGTCGATGCGGATTTTCAGACGGCCACCAGACATTTCTTCGGCCATCTTGGCCATGTTCAGGGTGGTTTCACCAAGAATCGGGGAATTCGGGCCCCAGGTTTGCGCCAGTCGTAACGTATGTTTATCTGCGGCTACGCCCAGTGAACTGACAGAAAACAACAGCATCACCGCTGCCATCCTGAACAGACGAGTCATCATTGTTAGCACCATTTATCGTTTTGTTTGATCGCGTTGTTATTACTCAGAGGGTTGCAATACTAGCCCGTCGCTCGCCCCGGAGCCAAGGGTTGCCAACAACGCTTTATGCATCGGGAGGTGCCCCCTCGTCACACTTGCGGCAGTTGAGCTCAAAGCCCAGCATGGAACGCCGGCCTTCTTCGGTGATTACCCAGGGCCGGTTCACCCAGGGTGGAGTGTGGCGCACATGTTGATTATGGCCACAGGCCAGCCGGGCAACCCAATGGTCTTCTTCGTCTGTGTGGTAGGCGGTTATCGGTTGTTTCATACCGCCCAAGTTAACTGACCAGGCTGCGGATGAAAATCGCCGGGCGTACCGGAAGGTCCGACAAATGCTTCACCAGACTCCGCTTCAAGCGCTCAGAGCGCCCCGGCCAGTTGGCTGGAAGGCTGATTTCCATCATCAGGTTAGGGCCAACCTTGGCCATTTTCACCTGATCCGGATCCAGCCCAACAGAACTCAAGGCCTCATGAACCTCTTCTGCAAATTCCGCCGGAGGCGCTGCCAGCAACAACTCACGCACGGCACCAACGGTCATTTTCACAGGCACAATGATGAAGTAGGCGGAAATAGCGATCATCATCACCGGGTCGGCATACACAGCCCATGCGGACCAGGCGCTCTGCTCCAACCACCAGGCTATTCCAAACCCCATCAGCACGGCTGCGCTGAGTACAGAGTCCATAAACCACTGACCCTGCTCTGCAACCAGCAAGCCCGAAGACTGGCGACGCTCGGCCCACTTCAGGTACACCCACACCGCCGCACAACCCAAAACACTCACGCCGGCAAACACCAGCGCCTTGTCGGCACTGACAGCGCGACCGCCTTCAAGCATGGCAGCAATGGCAGAAGCCAAAGACAACACACACACCAGCGTTATCACCAGGCCTTTGATAGCGATCACCAATGGCTCAACCGCACCGCGGCCGAACGGGTATTCCTTACTGGCCGGGCGGCGAATAATCCGCGCAGCGTATAGCGACAACAGCGACAACAACAGGCTCACCAGTGAATAGGCGCCATCAAACAGAATAACCAGCGAATCAATCCACAACCCCCAAGTAATACCGGCCAGCGCAAATAGACCAGCAGCTACCGCAGACAAACTCAGCGCCATGTTTTCCCGCGCTATAAACTTAAACATTTTGATCTCCCGTGAATTACCAGCATATTATCGCCACATAGCTGACAGTGTGAGTCGGTCACCGACGGAAAAACCGGCGGAACAGGAGATTGCTTTTGAAAACATCGCAAATACAGGTTTTTCTGGCTGTGGTTCGCAATGGCACCATCGCTGCTGCGGCCCGGGAGCTTAGCCGAAGCCGCACCACAGTAAGCACCGCCCTCGCGGCGCTGGAAGACGAACTGGGCGTGGAGTTGTTTGAGCGCAGCGGCAACCAGTTGCAACTGACCACCATCGGCCAGGCCATAGTGACCGATTGCCGCCGATTTGATCAGGTCGCCGGGCAGATTTTTGCGCGCTGCCAGCACCACCTCAGCGGTGCCGAGTCGGTTTTGCGCATAGCCCGGGACGATTCAATTCCAGAGCCTGTGTGGCGCGATCTTCTGCGCCGGCTCAAGATCCGCTTTCCGCAGACCAGTCTTTCGGTTTATCTGGCCACACCCCGGGAGCTGCCGCCTCTGGTCAAAAGCCAGTCAGTGGATGTGGCCTACGGGCTTATGCCTGCGCTGGCAAGCGAGGGCTATCAATGGTTTCGTGAGCTTGCCGATGTGCGAATGCTCACGGTAGCGGCACCGGATCATCCACTGAGTCAGCTGAAGCGGGTAACCCAGGACGATCTCATCAGCTTTACCGAAGTCACACTGGCCTTTATGGAAAACGATCGGTTGGAGGCAGAATCCCCGGAAACCGCGAACTATCTGGCCTTCACCATGTACGAACTGATCCGGGACGCGGTGATTGATGGTGCAGGATGGGCAGATCTCCCCCTGCCCCTGATTGCAGATGCCCTGAAACAGGAAACCCTCAGGATTGTTCATCACCGCAGCGCGCGCTGGTGGAAAGCATTCAGTGCACTGGAGTCCGAACAGGCACAGGGCGGTGCGGTTGTGGGCTGGCTGGCGGAAGAACTGGAGCAATACCTCGAAACAATGGAATAGGCTCTGCTACGCTACTGACCGGCTGCGCCCTGCCCAGGCAGACCATGAATACATTGCCAGTGCTATCCAGATCATCACAAAACTTGTTAGTTTTTCGGGGCTAAGGGGTTCGCTGAACACCAGTAGCGCGATCAAAAACTGGATGGTCGGGTTGATGTACATAAGGAAGCCAACGGTGGAAAGCCGCAGTCTTCTGGCGGCACCGGCAAAGGCAAGTAGAGGAACTGCGGTCACTATGCCGCTGGAGAGCAATAAAAGTGTAGTTGCGGTACTGCTACCGAAGTGCGAAACCCCGGCGTAACTGAGGGTCGCAAGAGCAAGCATGCCAACAGGCAACAGTAGAAGCGTTTCGACAAACAGACCGGAAAGCCCGTCGAGAGCTACCTGTTTGCGGAGCAGGCCATAGGTTCCAAAACTGAACGCCAGCACCAGTGTTATCCAGGGCACGACTCCAAGCAGGAATAATTGATACAAGATCGCAATGGTTGCCAGCACCACCGCCACTATCTGAAGCCGGGTAATACTCTCCTTCAGCACCAGCATACCCAACCCGACATTCACCAGAGGCGTGAGAAAATAGCCAAGACTGGCCTGTAGTACCTGTCGGCTCTCCACTGCGTAAATGTAAACGCCCCAGTTGACCGCAATCAGAACCGCACAACCAAGCACGTACCCAAGTTTCGAAGGCCGTGCCAAAGCAGCTTTCACGGGCTGCCAACGCTTCAGGAAGGTAACAATCACCGCCAGAAACACACAAGACCAGAGCACCCGGTGTATAACCACCTCCCAAGCTGGCACGCCGTCAAATAACGCAAAATACAACGGGAAACAGCCCCACATAATGTATGCAGACAGACCGTATGCAACGCCTTTACTGGTTTCCGACAGAGCCATTAAATAGCTTCCTCACTATGCTTTACTGATGAATTTAACATACCTGAGGGGTTACGCACCTTGGTAATATGTCTTAGTCTGAATACACATTCATAGGGTAGAGAGAAGCTGTTATGAAAACCGCACAGGACTTGGTTGCAGAAGCAAAGCAGCAGATTGAGGAAATATCGCTGGAACAGGCAGAAAGCGCAATTCAGGCTGCGGATCTGCTACTGGATGTTCGCGATGGCGACGAGTACCGGCAAAGCCACATCCCCCACGCCACACACGTATCCCGAGGCACTCTGGAGTTCAAGTTCAGCAGCGACCCCGCACTTGCCAATCGGGATATGAAGATTGTGCTTTATTGCAAAACTTCAGGCCGATCAGCGCTGAGCGCGAAAGCTCTGAAGGATATGGGTTACCTGCATGTGCAATCGATTGAAGGCGGGTTTGATGCCTGGCAGGAAGCAGGAAAACCCATTACCAAACGGGAACTGCCATCCTTCGATTGATCGTTGCTATACTGCGCTCAAAATCGCCATGAACTGACGCTGATGACTACCCATAAACCCAGCCACAGGATTCCTGCCCAGGAGGTTGACCCCGATCCTCCAGCTCCTGTGGCTGTTTCAGGGATTGCTGCCAATGCAGCGCTCCCGACGATTCTCGATAACCTCGATGCCCTGGTGTACGTCGCGGATTTCGAGACCCACGAAATGTTGTACATGAACGCCTATTGGCAAAACAACAACCTGGGCGATTACTGGGCCGGCAAGAAGTGCTGGCAAGTCCTGCAGAACGCCGATGGCCCTTGCAGTTTCTGCACAAACCACCTGTTGATTGACAGCTCGGGTAACGCCACAGGCATCCACGTTTGGGAGTTTCAGAACAAGGTAGACAAGCGCTGGTACCAGTGCAGAGACCAAGCTATCAGGTGGACAGACGGCCGCCTGGTTCGCCTGGAAATTGCCACCGACATTACCGAACGGAAAAATATGGAAGTAGCCCTGCAGGCTGCCCAACAGGCTGCAGAAAAAGCATCTCTGCAGGACGAACTGACGCTACTGAACAATCGTCGGGCTTTATTCCAGTTTGGGGAGCAAATCATTAAACAGGCAAGACGAAGCCAGACACCGGTTGCCGCCATCATGTTTGACCTGGACCACTTCAAGCATATCAACGACACCTATGGCCATGAGGCCGGGGATGCGGTTCTCAGGGAAGTAGGTACCATGCTTCGGAGCAGGGTGAGGGGGTCTGATGTAGCTGCACGCATCGGGGGTGAAGAGTTTGCACTGCTGCTGCCAGACACCCAACAGAATCAGGCCCTGGAATTGGCGGAACTTCTGCGCCAAGCACTCCATGCACTGAAGATTCCTCACAAACACACAGAGCTAAGGCCGACCGCCAGCTTCGGTATTGCCATGCTGGCTGATGATGACGGTCGCCTTGAGGCATTGCTGTCACGGGCCGATGAAGCCATGTACTTGTCCAAGACCAAGGGCCGGGACAATGTCAGCCTGTACCCGCAATTTTGAACGACCGCCTATGGGCGCTTTGTAACAGCCATAGTCAGGCGTGAAATACAGGTAGTCTTACCTTCTTCATTCGACATGCGAATTTCCCATACCTGGGTTGTACTGCCAATATGAAGAGCCCTTGCTGTTCCGTATACCCAACCCTTGGTCACGGGGCGTATATGGTTGGCATTGATTTCCAGCCCCACCGCCACAGTTCCGGGATCTTTCAGGCAGCAATTGGCGGCCATACTTCCCAGGGTTTCCGCCAGCACTACCGATGAACCGCCATGAAGAATGCCGAACGGCTGAACCGTACGCTCATCAACCGGAATACGACCGGTTACGTAATCATCTCCAACTTCGGTGTACTCAATGCCCATGTGGCTAACTGCGGTATTCGCACTGGCCTTGGCCAAATGCTCAAGATCCGGTGTACGGGTCCAGATTGCCATACTGATAAAACTCTCTGACAGGGTTGGTGAATTGTCCCTTGAGCACTAAGGCTGAAGAAACATGTAACGGGCCGTGTACTCGCTGACAAGCTCGTCCAGGCGGCCTTCATTGATCAGTGTATACAGACGATCAGCAATGCGCTCACGGAATTCGAACGTATTGCATCTTGAATTCTTGGAAAAAGTAAAGAACAGTCCCTCGGTACTGACAGGCACATCCAAAGCCACAAACTCATCCGCCAATCCCAGGCGCTGTAACTTCACCTGCCCCTGCAAGCGCTCATACAAAACGTAATCTATGCGCCCTGCAATAGCCATTTCAAAAGACTGCTCTATGGTTCTCACACCAACAATCTGCAAGTTCTCTTCTGCATAGCGATCGAAACCCTGACCAAAGCTATTGTTGATCAAAGTGCTTCCGCGCTTGCCTTGCAAGTCTGGCCAGTGGCGATACTCGAAAACCTTGTCCTTGGGCACCCAGATAGACGCAGCCAGGTTGGTAAAGGGCGGCAGCAGATAGTCCATATACTGGATGCGCTCAGATGTGATAAAAGCACCGGCAATCATATCCAGCTCGCCAATCCTGGCAAGGCGCTGAACCCGCGCCCAGGATCCAAGATTCTGAACCTCAAGCTTGACCCCAAGAGACTCAAGAATTTCCCCCAAAAGCGCGGTGACTGCTCCCGTTAGCTGCTCTGGCGCAACCGGATCTTCCCACAGCAACGGAGGGTACTCCGGGTTGCCGCTCGCAGTTAAAGTTTTGCAGTTGGAATTTTCCGCAGCTCCGGCTGTACAAAAAAACGTAAGCGCTAACAGAAAAGTAAAAATTTTGGCAAAAACGGAAAGCATCTTCTTTTTAAGGGCTAACACGTAAATGACCATCCTGCTCCTGGGCATCAAGCCACCTGAACTGGCCGGGGCAATATCAATAACCGGCAGGCTATCTAATATTACTGAGCGTACTGATCCATGTACTTTAGTACCAGATCTTCATATATACCCTCTGCCTCTATCAATTTGAGCGCAGCTCTTATGTCATCCGAATACTCCAGTACCGGCGACGTATTGGCAACTGCTATCCAGGACCGCTCCCCAGGCATAAAAAACGGAGACACCTTCACCGGCATTCCGAGTTTCCCGAGTGTGTAGATGCCAATCAGTTCGGGCACTACAACCACGTCTACCCGCTCTTTTTCCATCATCAGCATCAAATTCTCATAACGGGGTCCAGACTCTTTACGCAACTGCTCATCGTTATCAAAACGCCTGAAGTAAGTAGAGCCCTCAAGCACACCAATCGTTTTGCCGTAGAGATCCGAATAACGCTCTATGCGATTCGCCTCATCAAAATACAGAAACAGCCGGCGATCTGCTGGAAAAGCCGGAGCTACGAAAGTCATATAAGCCTCTCTTTCCGGTGTTTCCCGAGCACCCAACATCACGTCCACCTCGCCCTTCTGTAACAGATTCAGCACTCTGCGAAAGGGCACTTCCCTGTAGTGCGTCTTCCACCCGAGCCGATCCGTGATTTCCTTGAAAATCTCCACATAAAGGCCTGAGGGCTCGCCGCCCTGAACAATCCGGTACGGCGGCGCATGGTTTGCACCCACTGTAACCGTGAGGGCACGAACGGTCTCAGTGCCTTGCTGGGCTGCAGCAGAAAACGTTATCGCTACCAGCAAAGCAGCAATCAGTAATCGCATTGTTTGTTGTCTCCTGAACACCTTTGCAAATCACAACTGGCAGTGAAATGTATACAGAGTATAGACGCTCTCAGATCTGCACAGGGTCTGGTTGCGTAAAAAGGCACAGGTCACTGCGGTTGAATTATCAGGCCAACAGCACAAGACACGGTAACAAGTCTGGTAAAACAGGTGACTCTCACTTTACGAAAGAAAGGAAAGGCACTATGAAGATCCTTATGGTACTTACGTCACACAGCCAAATGGGCGACACCGGGCATAAAACCGGCTTTTGGCTGGAAGAATTCACCGCACCCTACTATGTGTTCCGCGATGCAGGCGCAGACATCACCATCGCCTCTCCAAAAGGTGGTAAGCCACCGGTTGACCCCAATAGCGAAGCGGATGATGCCTTGACCGAATCCACCCGCCGCTTCCAGAAGGACGCCCACGCCAGGGAAGCCCTCGCAAGCACAAAGGTGCTGAGCAATGTAGACATGAACGAATTTGATGCCATCTTCTACCCGGGTGGTCACGGCCCTTTGTGGGATCTGGTGAACGACACGGCATCCATCGCCCTGATCAAAGCCGCTTACGAGCAGGACAAGGTGATTGGCGCGGTATGCCACGCACCAGCGGTGTTCAAGCATGTTGAAATCAAGCCCGGCCAGAACCTGGTTGGCGGCCGCCAGGTAACGGGCTTCAGCAACAGTGAAGAGGAGGCAGTTGGTCTCACGAACATCGTACCTTTCCTGCTGGAAGACATGCTGAAAGAAAACACTGCAACCTACTCCAAAGGTGACGACTGGGCTCCGCACATCGTTGTGGATGGCAAGTTAATCACCGGCCAGAATCCGGCGTCATCCGAGGGTGCGGCCAAGGCAATGGTGCAGACGCTTCAGCAAGACTGATACCGGTAACGCGCGCTCCGGCTTGGCGCCACGCCTGGCCGGGGCACTCTTTCCCCCATGATGTCCCGCAATTAACCACCAAGACTCGCCAGTCTGTGCTAACTTTTGAGGAACATCTCTAAAGGCTGCTTCTTTCATGAGTAATCCAAAACACACCCTTTTCTGGATGAGCTTTTTTCTGGCGGTTGTTGCCGTTGTCGGCGTGTTGGTCCATAAACCTCTGGCCACCGCATTCATGGCGAACTGGGTCTTCAACCTGTTAATTGTCGGCGTTTTAATAGTCGGCATCGGCCTCACTTACCGTCAAGTATTCGTTTTATTCCCCGAGCTGCGCTGGATTGCCCAGTTCCGCACCGGCCATTCCGGCCTTTCGGTGCTGGAAGAACCCCGGCTGCTCAAGCCATTGGCGCGGCAGCTGGGCGAAGACTCCAAGCGTGATCGCTTCACCCTCTCTACCATGTCGCTTCGCACAGTTCTGGACGGCATCCATTCGAGAATGGATGAGCAACGGGAAATCACACGCTACTTCATCAACTTGCTGGTTTTTCTCGGCCTTCTCGGTACCTTCTGGGGTTTGCTGGGCACCATCAATGCAGTTGGCGAGGTCATTACCAACCTGGATATGGGCCAGGGCGATTTCGGCAAGGTGTTTGCGGATCTTCAGACGGGATTATTGACTCCATTGCAAGGCATGGGCACGGCATTCAGCTCATCTTTGCTAGGACTTGGCGGTTCGCTGATATTGGGCTTTCTCGACATTCAGGCAGGCCATGCCCAGAACCGGTTTTACGACGGCCTCGAAGAGTGGCTGACCGGCGTAACCAACCTGCTGGACCCATTCACCAGCAATGAACGCCAGTCATGATCGGATCCAGGCGCCGCAGCCGAAGCACCACGAACGTATGGCCGGGTTATGTAGACGCGCTCTCGGCCCTGCTGATGCTGGTCATCTTCATGCTGCTGATTTACGTGGTCAGCCAGCTTTTCCTGTCTCAAACACTGTCTGACCGCAACTCCGAACTCGCCCGACTGAACCAGCGCCTGACCGAAATATCGCAACTGTTGGGGCTGGAGCAAAGCAAAACAGACGCGCTGGAACAGCAAATACTCACCGTTCAGAGCAACTTCAGCGACAGCCAGTCTGAGAATAAGAACCTGCAAGATCGGTTGGAAGCGTCCCGCAATCAGCTAATGCAGCAGACTGCCGATGCCGAAGCTCGCGCCGAAACGTTGGCAAACATGAACCAGGAACTGGATAACAAAGACGAGCTCTCCGTCAGCCAGCAAAACATGATTTTGCAGTTATCGAATCAGATTGCTTCGCTGCAGAACCAGTTACGACAGATTACCGCTGCGCTCAAATTGCAAAAAGAAATGACTGCAGACAAAGACGGCGAGCTGGAGAACGTCAGCCGACGCCTGAATACCTTGTTGGCAGAGCGCGTTAACCAGCTGGAACAATACCAGTCTGAATTCTTCTCACGACTGCGGAACATTCTGGCGGCCAATGAAAACATCCGGGTGGTCGGCGACCGTTTTTTACTGCCATCCGAGTTATTGTTCGCTTCCGGCTCCGCCCAGCTCGGCGATGAAGGCAAGCGCGAACTCGATAAACTGGCCGGGGTACTGCTCGAAGTGGTCAAAACCATCCCGGCCGATCTCGACTGGATTCTGCGCATTGATGGGCATACGGACCTGATTCCCATCAATACACTGCAATTCCCTTCCAATTGGGAGCTCTCAACCGCCCGCGCAGTGGCGGTGGTTCGCTACCTGTCGAATCAGGGCGTGCCACAAAACCGCATGGTGGCAGCAGGCTTTGGCGAGTTCTTCCCGGTTGCGGAGGGTGTTACGCAGGGAGCTTTGCAGAAGAACCGGCGCATCGAAATCAAGCTGACCGATCGCTAGCCCAACCCATATTCCAAAAGGGCTGTTACGGTAGCAGTGTAAGGTGCATCAATGCCGAGAGCTTTGGAGCGACGAAGCACTGCGCCCGCAATACTATCCAGTTCCAGTGGACGGCCTTTTTCCTTATCTACCAGCATCGACGTTTTGATCGCGTTAAAGCTGCTGATCAGTTCGAACATTTCATCGACATCCGCCTTACCAAGCTCCTGACCGTCGGCTTTCGCAGCAGCGGCTGTTTCTGCCATCATGCCATACACTATTCGACTGAGTTTGGGGTGCCGGGTCAGGCTCTGAGTATCCAGCCCGGTAAGTGCCGAGATCGGATTAACACCGTTGTTGATCACCAACTTGCGCCAGAGCTCGTGGCGGATATCGTCCGAAACAACCGTAGGAATACCAGCCTGCTCAAAGGCGCTCTGTAGGATTTCCAAAAGCGGGCGACGAGCGTCCTGCATACTCGCAGTGCAGGGCCACGCACCCATAACAATCTGGGCAACACCCTCCGCCTCAATAACACCGGGCTCAACAATATGACCGCCGATACGCACCGCTAATCCGCCCAGAACACGGCTTTCGCCAAGGGTTTGGGCAATCAGAGGTTCATTGTCCACACCGTTCTGCAACGACAGGACCACCGCGTCACTTTCCGACAGCCAAGAACCAAGCTCATCGAGCACCGCCTTTGTCGCAGTGGACTTGAGCGCAATGGCAATCACATCAAAATCAGACGGCTGGTAATCCTGCATCAGTGCCGCATGGTCAACAGCCGGAACCTGACACTCTATACGCTGGTTGGCATAGTGAACTACCAGGCCCGTTTTCTGCAGGGCAGCAAGGTGGTCACCACGGGCCGTGAGAACAACCCGATGGCCCGCCTCAGCCAGCCGCGCACTGTAATAGCCACCAATCCCCCCGGCGCCGATCATGAGTATGCTGAGCATAATCAACAGACCTCTTCACCCTATTTTTTCAATCTTCCAGTTTTCGGTGGTTAAACGCCAGTCTGACAAGCATCCCGGTTTGCAGCACCACTAAAAGGCCAAAAGCAGCCTGATAACCGGCTTTCTCGTAGCCCGCCCCTGCGCCAACTTCCCAGAACCCTATAATAATTCCAATGCCCCACTGCAAAATAAAAGCGGAGAGAAACACCAGCAGGTTCAGCGCCGTGTTGGCGCGGCCGGCAAGATGCTGATCAAAATGCCGCGACAGCAACGCAAACACAGCACTTGAAACTGAGCCGAGAAATCCGAACAGCGCCATAAACAGAAAAATTCCCGGCACCTGCCAGCCGGAAGCCATCACTGTCACAGCCATGAGAAACAGCCCCAACAACACCGCAACGATCGGCACCGGGCGAATGCCCAACCTGATCAGGCGCGCCAGAACAAAACCCAGCATCAGGAAACCAACGCCCATCCCCGCCGCCATAACCATCAGAGCCATTGCCACCTGCCCGGAGTCCATCCCCATAATATCCCTTAGCCAGGGTGCAGCCCACAAGGTGGCGATGGCAAGGGAGGATCCGCTGAACACAGCTGCCACCGGTGCCAACTGCCAGAAAAAGCGGTCTCGGAAAATCTGCTTCAGGCCGGCAAGCTGGGCACGCAATCTGGAATCGGCCGGGGGCTCACTGCGTTCTGGCACAATGAAAAAGATAACCACAGACAAGGTCAGCGTCAGCGCAGCAAGCCCTGCGAATAGCTGGCGCCAATCACTGAACACCAGAAGCCACTCTACCGGCTTTGTTGCAGCGAGCGCCCCCAGTGCACCAAAAGCCATGAGGCTGCCATTGAGAAACGGCAACTGGTCCGGGCGGAACCAGAGGGCGAAGGCCTTGAATGATGCCATCAGGCAGCAAGCCACACCGATACCGATCAGCAGCCGGCCCAGAGTCAGCACCAAGAGACTGTCGGCACTGGAGAATACTATCGCACCCAGAGCGGCAACCAGTAGCAACAGGGATTCAACGCGACGGGGGCCAAAACGATCCAGCAGTACACCCACGGGTAACTGGGCAAATGCGAAGGCTATAAAGTAGGTACTTGTCAGCAAACCAAGCTGGCTGGCTGACAAGTGCATATCGGTAACCAGCTCTCCGGAGATGACCGCGTTGACAGCGCGGTACACATAGGAGAGAAAATACCCCGCCGCAAACGGCAGAAAAATACTCAGGAATAGTCTGCGCGCCTGCGTCACGGGGATCGCCTGTATGTCAATGTGTGCTCTTAAACAAACTTGCCGCTCAAGGTACCCAGGCCCTGGTAACGCACTGTGAAGGCATCACCTTTCTCAACCTGAACCGCTGCTGTAATGGCACCGATCATGATGAAACTGCCTGCAGGCAAGCTTTCACCACGATCAGCCATCATATTAGCCAACATGGCGACTGATGCTGCCGGGTGGCCCAGAACCGCCGCACCCGCGCCGGTTTGTACCACTTCTCCGTTGATTTCCATTACAACACCGATGGTTTTCAAGTCTAGGTCAGCAATGTCAGCCATGCGGCCACCGGTTACGAAACGGCTGGACGATGAGTTATCAGCAATCACGCTTTTGAGGTCGAACTTGAAGTCCTTGTAACGGGAATCGATTACCTCAACCGCTGGCATAACAAAGTCTGTAGCACGTAACACGTCACCAATATGCACGCCCGGGCCTTTCAGCTCATCCTTGAGTACAAAGGCCAGTTCCGCCTCGATTTTAGGGTGAATCAGCTCATCATGCTTGATCTCCCCACCTTCAGGCACACTGAAATAGTCCGCCAAAAAGCCATAGCAAGGCTGCTCAACCCCCATCTGGGCCATCTTGGCCCAGGAAGTCAGGCCCATTTTCATGCCGACAATCTTGTGGCCACGCTCTTCCTTGCGACGACGGGTTTCCCACTGGATGTCGAAGGCATCCTTGTAGGTCATTTGCGGATAGTCGTCAGTGATCTTGGTGATCTCATAGGCTTCCAGTTCGGCTTTCTCGCAGTGGGCCGCCAACTCTTCAATCTGCGCCTGGGTCAGCTTGTTCTCATACGCTTCAGTCATCAGATCAATCCTTTTTCTTTGGCCATGGTCAACGCCAGGTCTTCAATCATGTCTTCCTGCCCGCCCACGGTGCCACGGCGGCCCAACTCAACCAGAATGTCACGGGCTGAAATGCCATACTTTTTCTCTGCCCGTTCTGCGAACAGCAGGAACGAGGAGTAAACGCCCGCATACCCCAACGTCAGCGCGTTACGGTCCACACGGATCGGCTGGTCCATCATCGGCACCACCAGGTCTTCGGCCACGTCCATGATCTTGTACAGATCAACACCGGTTTCCACACCCATGCGATCCAGCACGGCACAGAAGACTTCCAGTGGCGTATTACCAGCCCCCGCCCCCAAACCGGCAACGGAACCGTCGATACGGGATGCGCCGGCTTCAATGGCAGCCAGCGAGTTGGCAATGCCCATGCCCAGGTTGTGATGGCCATGAAAGCCGATCTCGACGCCAGGTGGCAGCTCTGCACGCAGCAAGCCTATGCGAGCGGTAACGTCGTCCGGCAGCATGTAACCTGCAGAGTCCGTCGCGTAGATACAGTTGGCTCCGTAGCCCACCATCAGCTTGGCCTGCTCGAGAATCTTCTCGGGACTGACCATGTGCGCCATCATCAGGAAGCCGACGGTGTCCATCTTCATTTCGGCGGCCATGCCAATATGCTGTTCCGACACATCAGCTTCGGTGCAGTGGGTAGCCACACGGATGGAAGAAACACCGCAGTCCCGGGCCATTTTGAGGTGGTCAACGGTACCGATCCCCGGCAAAAGCAGCGCAGAAATTTTGGCGTTCTTCATCTTAGGTACGACGGCGCTGAGGTATTCCTTGTCGCTGTGGGCCGGGAAACCGTAGTTCAGAGAGCGACCACCCAGACCGTCACCGTGGGTGACTTCGATCATCGGCATACCCGCCTCATCCATTGCCGTCGCGATGCTGACCGCCTCATCCAGACTGATCTGGTGTTGTTTGGCGTGCATGCCATCGCGCAGGCTCATATCGTGCAACGTGACTTTTTTACCTTGTAAATTCATTGTTCTCTCCCCCGCTTAGCCGCGTGCCGGCAATGTGATGGTGCCGTCAGCCGCTTCTTCGGCAAACATCTCGGCAGTACGTAGGGCGGCGGCCGTCATGATGTCCAGGTTGCCGGCGTACTTGGGCAGGAAATCGCCCAACCCTTCCACCTGCATGTAACAGGTGACCTTGTTGCCATCGAATACCGGGCCATTAACCAGGGTGTAACCCGGAACGTACTTCTGTACTTCCTTCACCATGGCCTGCACGGATTCGGTGATGGCCTCCTGGTCAGGCTCACTTTCAGTAAGGCAATGGATGGTGTCGCGCATCATCAGCGGCGGCTCGGCTGGGTTGATGATAATAATCGCCTTGCCCTCTTTGGCACCGCCTACTTTCTCCACAGCCCCTGCGGTCGTGCGGGTGAACTCGTCGATATTCTGGCGTGTACCCGGACCTACTGAGCGAGAAGACACAGTCGCAACAATCTCACCGTAGGCCACCGGTTGAACACGGCTGACAGCCGCAATCATCGGGATTGTCGCCTGGCCACCGCAGGTCACCATGTTGACGTTCATTTCCAGGTTCTTGGCGTGGTCTGCCAGGTTCACCGGCGGTACACAGAAGGGGCCAACGGCTGCTGGCGTCAGGTCTACCATGATTACGCCCAATTCGTTCAGCTTGCGGCTGTTCTCGGCATGGACGTAGGCAGAGGTTGCATCAAAGGCGACGCGAATATCATCTTTAATAATATGTTCCAGAACACCGTCCACCCCGGTTGAGCAGGTTTTAATGCCCATTTCGGTAGCACGTTTGAGGCCTTCTGATTCCGGATCGATACCCACCATCCAGACGGGCTCAATCCACTCGGAACGCTGCATTTTCATGAGTAGGTCGGTGCCGATGTTGCCTGGGCCAATAATGACCGCTTTGAGTTTCTTGTTCATGTTTCGGATTCCTGTATCAACGGGAGCAATCAGATGAAGCGGACAGACGCACTGCCAATGCCACCTATGCTCACACTCATAAAATCACCAGCTTGCACCGGCTCCAGAGGCACCAACGAACCGGACAAAATCACTTCGCCAGCCTTCAGTGGAATACCAAACTGTCCCAGGGTGTTTGCCAGCCAGGTAACACAGGTAACGGGGCTTCCCAAAGCCGCCGCGCCCGCGCCGGTGCTGATAATTGATCCGTTCTTTTCCACCACCATGCCGCAGGTAGCTAGATCCACCTTGCGGGGATTCACCGCCCGATCCCCCAGCAGGAACACGCCGCAGGATGCGTTGTCGGCTACTGTGTCCTGAATTTTTATTTCCCAGTTTTCAATGCGGGAGTCCACCACCTCGAAGCAGGGCAGCACGCAATCGGTTGCTGCCAGCACATCTGCTGCTGTCAGGCCCGGACCCAACAGGTCTTTTTTCAGAATGAAGGCGATTTCACCTTCCGCCTTGGGCTGCATCAGGCGACCGGAAATCTGGACTTCCTCGCCTTGGCTATACGCCATTTTGTCGGTGAGGTAACCGAAGTCCGGCTGCCCCACCTTGAGCATGTTTTGCACTGCCTTGGAAGTCAGGCCGATCTTTTTCCCGATCACCTTTTCTCCCGACTCGATACGGCGCTCCAGTATCCGGAGGGAGATGTTATAGGCATCCTCAACGGTGATATCACTGAAGCGCTCAGTCAGTGGTCGCACGGCAGTGCGGTTGACCATGGCCTGATAGAGCTCATCACCGCAGGCCTGAATCTGTTGCTTATCCATATCCGTTCCTCAGAGTTTGATGCAGATATTTTTGGTTTCGGAGTAGAACTCGAGGCCGTGTGCACCACCCTCGCGACCCAGGCCGGAATGCTTGGCGCCACCAAACGAGGTGCGCAGATCCCGCAGGAACCAGGAGTTCACCCAGGCCAGGCCAACTTCCATCTGTTCCGCCACACGAATGGCGCGGGCTGAGTTTTCCGTCCAGATTGCACAGGCCAGGCCGTAATTGGTGTCATTGGCCAGCGCGATGGCTTCGTCCTCGGTATCAAACGGACGAATGTGGCAACAGGGCCCGAAAATCTCTTCGCGGATAGCGCGCGCGTCTTCCGGCAAACCGGTCCAGATGGTCGGTTCAATCCAGGCGCCTTCGTTCAGCTCGGCGCCCATATCCGGGATGCCGCCACCGATTTCTACAGTTGCACCTTCTTCCCGCGCCAGGTCGTAATAGCTCTTCACTTTTGCCCGATGCTCGAGGCTGACCAGCGGTCCGAAGTTGGCTTCAGGGTCTTCCGGGCGACCCAGCTTCAGTTTGGCGACTTCTTCCTTCATACGAGCGAGGAAGCGGTCAAAAATCGGGCGCTCTACATACACCCTTTCCGTGCCCAGACAAACCTGGCCACAGTTGACAAATGCCGAGCGCATGGTGCCCTCTACTGCCTTTTCAAGGTCACAGTCGGCAAACACTATGCCCGCGTTCTTGCCACCGCACTCCATAGAAACATTGCGCAAGCCAACCGCCGCCGCCTTCATAATGACTTCACCGGTGCGGGTTTCGCCGGTGAAAGTAATTGCATCAACCAAGGGGTGAGTGGTCAGGAAAGCGCCAGCGGAGTCAGGGCCGAAACCGTGCACCACGTTAAACACTCCGGGCGGCACACCACACTCGTTCATAACCTCACCCAGAAGGGTTGCGGTGGCGGGTGTTTCTTCGGATGGTTTCACAACCACGGTGTTGCCGCAGGCCAGCGCCGGACCCACTTTAAAGGTCATCAAAAGCAAAGGTAGATTCCACGGGGAAACAACAGCGATAACACCCTTTGGAGTGCGGTGACCAACGTTCAGAGCACCCGTACCGTCCGGGGTGTCCATGCGAAAGCCCTCGGTGGGATGGCTCATGGAGTCCGCAAATTCCTTGAAGTTCGCCGCCCCACGGGGAATGTCGATGTGGCTCGCCATGGAACGTGGCTTGCCGGTATCCAGGCACTCTGCATCCAGAAACTCGTCAAAGCGTTCATTGATACGATCGGCAATCCTGTACAGCATTTCAGACCGCTGCTTTTGCGTCATCTTGCCCCAGGGGCCTTTCAGGGCGGCCTTGGCGGCGCGAACGGCGGTATCAACTTCGGCTTCACCGGCCTCGTGAACGTTGCCAATCAGGCTGTTGTCGACAGGGCTGCGGTTTTCAAATAACTTTCCGCTGGCAGAGGGCACGTACTCGCCATTGATAAAATGTTTGAACTCTTTCATGGCTCACCTTTCTTGTTAACTAAACCTGCGCACTGCCGCAGCGTTCCGGTTTTGAGTAGCACGGGTGTTTCAGCAATTACGCAACCCGTATCGTCTTTTTTAAATCAGTATAACTTTGCAAATACGGGATAAAACCACCAGGAATGGGGAGTTAAGTTCCCATATTCGGGAACAACCTGAAGCCCGAAACCTGTTGGCAGAGTCATGCATCCACCGCCCCATCGCTCACTTTCGCCATCACAAAATCAATAAAAGCCCGCGTTTTCAGGGGCAGGTTGTCCCGGTGGGGATAGATCATATGCATGGTGCGTTTTTCCATTGACCAATCAGGCAGCAGTTGCACCAACTCGCCGCTGCCCAGTTCCTGCTCCACTGCGTATCGGGGCACACAACAGGCACCAAGGCCCCGCTTGACCGCGTCCAACGCAAAGGTGATTTCATCAGTCCGGATGTGTGCGTGGGGCGTAAAGGTTTCGGCATAACCGTCGCCGCATTGAAATCGCCAGAAGGCCGAGCGTTTGAGGACGATTAACGGCAACGCCGCAAGTTCATCAGGCCGCTTTGGCTGCGGATAGAGCGCCAGCAGCTCCGGCGTAGCCACTATCAGCATTTCCGTGTTCATAAGAGGGCGCGATATCCAGTCATTGAGTGTCACCGAACCCAGGCGGAAGGCGATATCAATACTGTTCTTCACCAGATCCACATTCTGGTTACTGAGGAACATTTCCACGCTTACCCGGGGGTTAAGCTCCATAAACTCGAACACCCAGGCCTTCACCTTGTGGTGCCCCAAAGCAATGGGAGCGGTGATTTTGATGTCTCCGGAGAGGGACGACAGCTCGCTGTTCACATCTTCCGAGCGTATCTCAAGTTCACTCATGACCGGAGAAAGGCTGTTGTAAAAGCGTTGCCCGGACTCGGTCAGGCCAAATTTCTTCGAGCTCCGGTGAACCAGTTTGTAGCCGAGCTGCTGTTCAAACGCCTGCAAACGACGGGAAAGGGTTGAGGTGGGTATATCCAGATAACGGGCGGCAGAAACCAGGCTGCCCTTTTCAACCACCTTGATGAAATAGAACAAGTCCTGATAATTCATATGGTTGTTCTCAATAATGAAATCATGCTTTCCCGCCAATCCTGTCGACAAATATCTGTGCGAGCTTATATTTGTCAGCCATTACTCTTGCTTTCTCATGGCTACCGGAGATTATTTTGAAACTGACCGTCGTCGACCAATCCCCTGTGCAAGGCCTGCCCAACGGAGTTTCTCCTGTAGCAGTTACTGTTGATCTGGCTCGCGCCTGCGACCGACTCGGCTTCCACAGGTACTGGCTGGCCGAGCACCACAACAGTGTCAATTTTGCCGGCCCCTGCCCCGAGATTCTGATCAGCCACATCGCAAGCGTGACCGAGCGCATTCGTGTGGGCAGCGGCGGCGTAATGCTGAGCCATTACAGCCCCTACAAAATCGCCGAACAGTTCAGCATGCTCGAAACCCTCTACCCGGGGCGCATTGACCTGGGTATCGGCCGCGCCCCCGGTGGCGACGAGCTGGCCGCCCATGCGCTGGCGTATCCGGCCCGGCCGGGCTCCGGCAACTACTCAGAACAAGCCTGGTTACTGCAAGGCTTGCTGCACAATACTCTGCCGGACGATCACCCCTACAAAACCCTGCGCGTGATGCCCGGCCAGCCCGCCGCTCCGCAAACCTGGATGCTGGCATCCGGCAGTGGCAGCAGTAGCCTGGCCGGGCAGCTGGGCATGAACATGACGCTGGCATTGTTCATCAGCCCGGATCCGGCTCCACCCGGTGTGATTGCCGAGTACCAGCAGGCATGGCGCGATGCAGGCCACCCGGGCCATCCCGAAGCAAGTATCGCTGTAGCCGCCCTGTGTGCCGACAGCCGCGAAGAGGCGGAATACCTGGCAGCCCCTTCGGTGTACTGGAAAGTCAAAGCCTTCCGGCAGGGCATCCGCGAGGTGGTCAAAGCCCCCGATGAGGCTCTGCGCCTGAAAGCGCAGTTGAGCCCAGCCGAGCAAGACTTCTTCGATGCGGTTCTGAACTCAATGGTTCTTGGCACAGAAGACGAATGTGCTGAAACAATTCTGCGCCTTGCCCGGCAATACCAGTCGGATGAAGTCGGTGTTGTCACTGTGACTCACGACTATCAGCACCGCCTGGCCAGTTACGAAAAACTGGCCAGCGCCCTGCTTTAAAACACTTTGGTCAGGTGCAAGCGCAGCAATGCACCTTCCGGTCCTGCTTCGTTGTTGTACTCCTGGTAGACCGCTGCGTTCAGACCTAACCCGTGGCCAGGCCAGAAATAGCCGGCTTCCGCACCAAGGGCATGCTTTTCGGCTTTATCGGCGGGACCACCGTCATTGCTCTCGAGCTGCCAGGCTTCATAGCCCACCAGACCCACATTCAGCCCGCTGTCCAGACGGTGGCTCAGGGCCCACTCGATCAGGTAGCTGTCGCCGGGTGTAACACCGGTGTCATCCTGTTCGGTCTTGATTTCGTAGCGGGAAAGCGCTGAAAACGTCCAGCGTTTGTCGGGGTCAAAATGCCAGGATCCACCCAGGGTCAGCATGGTGGTGCCATACCCTTTGCCGATGGAGGCCGGTTCCGTTGGCTCGTAGCTTGCGGTATCAAACCAGTGGCCAGCGGCAAACACTGCGTCCCATTGTTTGCCATGCCACCCCAGTACAACCGGCCCCACAAAAATGTCACCCAGACCGCTGTCGCTGTCCTTTACTCCAATACCCTTGAAATCAAGCGAGGTGCGCTGCAAGGGCACAATCAGTTCTGCCCCGTAGCTGGCCCCCAGGAAGGTCTTATCGGTGATCCAGATAAAGCGGTTGGCCAACGCAGTTACTTCGCCCGTGTTCTTTCCGGGTGCTTTGTTGGCCTGGCCATCCCTCACATTGTCTATGTCGTAGTGCGCCAGATAACCACGGTAGTAAATGCCTGGCGGCGGTACGGCGGGGCCACCTATGCCTTCTACACCGGGAACATAGTGCCCGTTGGCTGCCAGCACGGGGGACGAAAGAGGCGCTGCCGCCAGCAAACCGGCCAGAGTCATAACTGTTTTGTATCTCATCAAGCTTTCCTTTTTTGTAATTGTTGGAAATGTATCTTCCAGGGTCAGCGCCCGAGTTTTTTCGCAGACTGCCCGGCAATGCCGAAGTGCTGCTTGGGCATTTCGGTGATCATCACCCGTATGCGCTCCATAGGCGCATCCAGTGAGCGGGCCATGGCTTCGCTCACTTCCCGGATCAGTGTTTCTTTTTGCTCATCACTACGGCCTTCAATGATATAAAGCTGTGCAATTGGCATAACCTCTCCTTATTCGATGGAATTCGGCACCCAAGCCAGCCCCTTTTCAGGGGTCGGTAACGGTGTCACCGGCCCTCCTGATAAAGGTGCCGCTTCGTATACCCAATTAATCAGGTCAATACCGACAGGAATCGCTCGTTCAACGCACGGTCGTGATAGAAAATGGCCTTGCCCAACTCCTCGGCATCCCAGGTAACTGGCTCGTGGTCCGGGTAGTGGTAATCACCGCCGGCGAACACTTCGTTGCGGTTGCCGGAAGGGTCAAAGAAATAAATCGTCTGCCCGTGGGTAAGGCCGTGCCGGGTTGGGCCGATATCGATGGAGGTGTCGGTCATGGACAACAGGTCCGCAGCCTTGAGCACATCCTGCCAGGTTTCCAGGAAGAAGGAGGCGTGGTGGAATTTGGCCGGCTCTTCGTGGTGAATAAAGGCGACGTCATGTGCCTTCATGCTGGCGGTCAGGAACTGCGCAACCCGCTTGCCATCCGGCGCAATAACCTGCTCGGCCAGTTCAAAACCAAGCACATCGCGGAACAGATCCAGGGTTTCATCGAGGTTCGGCCCGTAGAGCAGGCAATGGTCAAAGCGCGTTGCTTTCATGCCTTCCAGCCCCATCGGCCAGGCTTCGGGATTGTGGTTGCCAACGCCCCACTTGCCGGTCTGCTTTTTGGTAGCAAAGATCTCGAACGCGTGGCCGGTAGGTGCAATAAACCTTACCCGACGGCCGCAATCCTTGAGCTCACCCTCGGGAATATCCTCAACCTCGCAACCAAACTCGACGAGCTCGCCGCGCAACTGGTCAACCACTTCCTCGCTCAGACATTTGAAGCCCATGAAGTCCATTCCCGGCTCATCCGCTTGCCTGAGGACGACGGAGAACTTGTCCACTTCCGTCCAGCCCTTCAGGTACACACGGCCCTGGTCATCGCGATCCATTTCGACCAGACCCAAAAGATCCTTGTAGTGTTTGACGGCTTCATCCATATCGAGAACACGGATCTGGACGTGGCCGGGACGCATTACACCCTTTTTCATAATAATTACCTCATTGCTTTTGTTGTTGTGTGCTCATTCATATGCCCGGCTGCAGGTTGCTGCGGCCGGCATTCAATAATCAGATCGGTCAATGGATAGATGCGGCACGCCAGCACCTGGCCCTGTGCAAGGGCTTCCGGGGGCACGTGCACCCGGCTCATCTTTCCGCATGAGTAATCGCCACTGAGTACGGTGACCTTGCAGAAGCCACAACCACCGCCTCGGCAGCCTACCGGCACGCACTTGAGCCCCTGCTGCTCCATGGCCTTGAGAACGCTCTGGCCGGCCTTGCAACGAAACGACTGGCCACTGCACTGTTCGGTAACCTGCAAGAACTCCCCCATGGCCTGGTCTCCCTCAGATCTTCCTGAACAGTGCAGAGCGCTGTGCGTCTTCTGCTCCGTCGGCTGCCGTGAGGAACTTTTCCATGAAGATATCCCGTTCAAACAGGCGTCCCTGCATCAGCGCCGTCAAGGCTGCATCGATCATTGGCGGTGGGCCGCACAGATATGCTTTGCGCCCGGAAAAGCGGCCATCAAAATGGGCTTTCGCCGCCTCATGCACGTAGCCTTTGAACCCCTGCCAGCCTGCATCGTCCTCTGCCTGGCTCAGGGCGGGAACGTAGGTGAAGTTGTCATGGTCGCGGGACAGGCCCTCGAACAGCTCGCGGTTATAGAGCTCTTCCACATTACGGGCGCCCTGAAAGAGCACGATCTGGCGGTCATCATCCTGCGCCAGCAGGTCCAGAATCATGCTCTGGGGGCTGGAAAGCCCGGAGCCACCGGCGATGAAAATGAGATCCCCGGGCTGGGAACTGCGCACAAAGAACTGGCCGTAGGGTCCGGACAGGTTGAGTGTGTCGCCTTCTTTCAGCTGTTGGTGAATGTAGGATGTGGCTGCACCCCCTTCTACCAGGCGCACATGCAACTCCACTTCGTCAGCACGGCTTGGCGGGTTCGCCAGCGAGAAGGCCCGGGAGCCTTCTACCCCGGGTAAATCAATATTGATGTACTGGCCAGCCTGGAAGGTCATTTCCCGGTCAAGCTTGAGGTGCACACCCTTGATGGTTGGCGACAGGTCAACAATTTGAGTGACCGTGGCCTGGTAGTCCTCAACGGGATAGCCTTCAAAGTCTTCGTCTACATCGATATCCGCTTCGATGGTCACGTCACTTTCCAGGGTGGCGCAGCAGACCAGAACCTTGCCTTCCTCCCGCTCGCTGTCCATCAACGCAAATGAAGAGGCTTCACCCAGGTCGACATCACCGTCGATCACCTGGACCTTGCAGGTTCCACAGGTGCCGTGGCCACAAGCAAAGGGCAACCACACACCATTACGAAGCGCGGCCTGGAGGATGGTCTGGCCATCTTCAACTTCAATCTGTTCGCCAATCGGCTCAATGGTTACGGTATGGCTCATAACTCAACCCTCAGGATGCGGAACCCTGGATGCCTTCCAGGCCCGAAGTGGTCACTGTCAGCATGCTCTTATGGTCAATACCGTTGTCGATCAGTGATGCGGCCGGGTCGGGCGTAAAGGCCTCATCGTTAAGAAGCCACTGGGCATTCAGAAAGTCGGCCTTTCCGGAATCCGGATGCCCTGCAACGGCCGGTTTGAGCAGCTCGTCCACAAACGCACCAAAGGTCATGTCCGGCGCAACCAGCAACGCAAAAGGTGCGCAGAACATCAGATGCTTGGGCCAGTAGACATAAAGCAACTGCATGCCGTTGAAGTTCTCAACACGGTCTTTGGGTTCTGCGTGATATTCGGAAATAGCATTAACACTCATGGCGTTCTCCTTTTTGTTTTAGTGGCCCGCCCGACGCTGACAGCGCGGGGCGGGCAAATCTGGTCAGGCTGCGGTCTTTTTCTCGCTTTGGGACTTCAATGGCTTCAGGCCCTTGATATCCAGCCAACGCTGATGGTCCGGCGAGCCGTGGTATTCCATGTTGTCGACGCCAGGATTGATGTGGTAATACTTCTCAACCACTGTTGCGACATCGGCACCACCGCAGTTGCCCTGGTATATCTGGTGCACGGGCAGCCACGCTTGGATGTACTTCTCGGGCTCGTTTTTGAAGATGTCGCAGCAGCCGTCGGAGCAGAAGTGGTAACGCTCACCTTCATGCTTGATCTGGCGATGGCTGAACACGGTCGGGTCGTCTTTTTCCGTAAAGATCACCGGTATCTGGCACACCTGGCAGAGCTGGGGAAGCGTGTTGTTATAGAAACGACGTCCCTCTTTATGCTCTTTGTCCCAGTGCTCGAAACGGGCACGGTAGTACTTGTCGAAAGTCTCCGGGTACTTCTCCGAAAGCCAGGCCATCTCTTCTTCTTCCGGCATCCAGGTATGGAAGTTGGTAGCCTGGCTGTACTGGTAGAAGGTGCTCCAGGCCTGGTGGCTTACGTGGTTCTTGGCATCGTTGGCAATGTCCTGGTACTTGGGCGGACGAATGCCGTAGCGCTCCAGATCCTTGAACAGGGCTCCGCCGTTCTGCTCGTAGTAAACTTCCCAGGCTTCAGCCCAGGACATCACCTTGTTGGGCAGCATGTAGTCCATCATCATCCCAACCAGGCTCAGCAGGCGGAAACCGCGCCAGAACCACTTGTCGATCCAGCGCTGGATAATGGGCACGTTGTCTTCGTGCTGCTCAAGGATGAACTTGATTACCTCAAGGCCAAGGGTCATGTGACGAGCTTCATCCGACTGGGCCGAGAACCCGAAAGTGACCGTGGCCATATCGCCGTTATAGGCGGCGCCGGACATGAAGGGCACGAACAGCAGGTTTGTCAGTACGTATTCGAACGAGAACGAAATGGCGGTCAGGAACTCGAAGGGTCCCGCCGAGCGCGCGTCGTCAAAGAACGATTTGGGAACCGACAGGAACCAGATCCGGTCATGCTGGTGCGCCGCATCGTGCAGGCCATTAAAGTGCTTGTTGTAATGGCTCATCGCGTGCTGCTGGGTCTGGGAATGGCGCAGTTCGTCGATGGCCTGCATCTGGCACGCTACCCGGGCACCGGCTCCACTGAATTGACGTCCTACCCGCGCATAGCCCTGGAATGCAGCGTACTCAAGTGGTGAAACGCCGGAGAGGAACAGCTTCAGTGCGTTAACGTAACGGGCGTCAGTGATGTTCTGATGGCCGTTGTTCTGGGCAAATGCGTCAAAGATCGCGTACAGCTTCTTTTCTTTCTCGGCCTGGTATTTCCAGTAGGCATCCATGGTCAGGCGGAATGGGTCTTCCCATTGCGACCAGTCGGTAATCTTGATGCCCTCAAACTGCTCATCCGGATAGATATCTTCCTTTTTCTGGTACGTGGGCTCCCAGGCCATATCACGGGTGAGGTACTGGTATTTGTCTTTAAGGTTCAGCTTCTTGTTTTTAATAGCCATGTTAGATCTCCCAATCAGTTCCACTGAAGAATGAAGTGGTCATCGTCTTCGTCGACATTGCCGCCAATACTGATCACATCTATCAGCATTTCCTGGACATCCCATTCGCGACCGAGCGTTTCTTCCATGGTGGCCCGGTTGATCACCAGGCGTTTTTCCGCCTCAATCCTGATCATGGCCGGCTGGTGCTGTACCTCGGCATCCGGGTTGTCCTGCATGACCGCTTCAACCAGATAGCGGGCGTTGTCGTTGTCTTGAAATGCGATAAATACTTTCTGGCTCATGCCTGAACTCCTGTGCTTTCGAGACCAACCTTCTTCAGCCGGGCAGAAAGCTCAGCGCGGATTTCATCCAGGGCGTCAAGACCGGTAGTGGCTTGGGCAATGGGCTTCAGGGCTTCATAGGCGCGGGGTTCCCACCGGGCTACCCAGGCTTGGAGTTGCCCACGGTTGCTCTCACTTTCACCGGCAACCGTTTTGATCATAGCGTTGGTCCAACGCAGGGATTCCTTGTACCAGTCACGCTGGAACTCGGTGAGCAGAGACACATCCTCGGCACCCTGTTCGCCCAGCCAGGCATCCATCCAGTCGTAAATCAGCGGGTACATCAAACCGTCCAGAAGAACGTTCTGCACCAGCGTGACCTCGAACCAGTCGTCGATCACCAGCATGTCTTCCACCAGCTTGCGCATGGGCTGCCAGAGCTCGTCGTCCATCCAGAAGGTTTTGGATTCATCGAGCGCCTTGCCGGTGCTGCCATCCAGCAACAGAGCAATGCGGGACAAATACTGACCAATGCCAAGGCGGTCGGTGGCTGCAAACATGTGCATCTGGGCAACGGTGGTGGCAATCGCATCACCGGCAATTTTGCTGTTGTTCATGTTGGCGCCCAGCTCAACATGGCGCAGTGGCACCAAAAACCGCAGGAGCTGATGCTGGGTTTCTTCGGGGAGACGGGTCAGAAGGTTTCGCTTGTCGCAGAAGCCAAAATTGCTTTCTGCTGCTTCCTGCATTTTTGCCCGGTTACCAACATAGGCGCCGTAGAAAAACTGCCGCGGGTCGGTCACCGCATGCCAGTCTTCCATTTGTACAGCGGTACGGCTGGGATCATTGAGGGTGCGCTTCGGATCCCAAAGGGGCCGATAGTGAAAGTTGGTTTTCGCCTCGATATCAAAGCTGGCTTCCTGATAACGGGTTGCCGGCTTGTCACCGAAACGACGTGCAATCGCCGAATAGGTATTGCGAATGGGTTCCACTGAGGTGGTTTTTATTTCAATAGTCATAACTGCCCTACCATCGTTGTTGTTGTGGGGTGGATGTTGGCGTTGGTGGTTAACTGGCTCTAGCGGTGGCCTTTCTCCCCGAAACGCCACTTGACCATGTCTTCGTCAATCTGGCGGATCATGTCGGAATCCATGTGCACCACATTGTTGTGCTCACAGAAAATCTTGAAGGCATCCCGGGGCAGTACCAGCTCGACAAACAGCTCGGGGTAGCCGATTGCAAAATCGAACTCCACAAACCTGTCTTCTGGTGCGCTGCGAACCCGGATATAGCGGGTGTATTCGTTGAAGGTCTTCAGTCGTTGGTCCATTGCTGACCCCGTTGTCGTTGTTGTTGTTGTTTGCTGAACACACTGGAGCAACGGCTGTGCCACAATTTCCAGACCACCACTAAAAACAACACCAAAACATTGATTCTTAGGGATGTTTTTAAGTCCTTCAGGCCTTTTCGACTATCTAGGAGTGGTTTTTAATCTTGAGATTGATCAGAAAAATTTGATCATTTGATAAACCTCAAGATCCGAAGTGAGCAATTGATGAAATGCGCCGAGCCAACTACGACTTTCCGCTCGATTCTTACCATTTGGTTGATTTTTGGCATCAATCAGGGGTTATATGGATAGATCATTGTCTGAGCATTTATGCTCACCCCGCACAAAAATAATGGGGGATCAGAACATGGCTATCAGCTACAAGCCGAAGCTAAAACACACTCAATTTCAAGATCTTACTGATCAGATTCGATTCCTGAGTTCCGAAGGAAAAATCTGGCTTGGTGAGCAGCGCATGCTGTTGATGGCAGTAAGTGCCATGGGAGCATTCCGGCGCGAAATGGTCAACAGCATGGGTGTTGCACGGGCAAAAGGCTTTTTTCTGCGCCTCGGCTATCAGTCCGGCCTGAAGGACGCCGAACTGGCCCGCAAGCTTCGCCCACACTGCGAAGAAATTGATATTTTTCTTGCAGGCCCGCAACTGCACGCCCTGAAAGGCATGGTTAACGTCATTCCTGTTCAGGTAGAAATAAATCAGGAAACCGGCGACTTCTATGCTGAAATGCAGTGGATTGACTCTTTTGAAGTAGAAATCTGCCAGACCGAGCTTGGAAAAATGGACGAGCCGGCTTGCTGGGCCTTGTTAGGCTATGCCTGTGCCTACACATCGTCATTCATGGGGCGCGAAATCATCTTCCGTGAGACCAGTTGCCGGGGCTGTGGAGATGAGAAATGCCTGATTGTGGGCAAGCCTGCAGAGCAGTGGGACGACGCAGAGGAGTTTGCCCGTTATTTCAAGGCAGATCCCATCATAGAAGAGCTTTACGATCTGCAATCCCAAGTCAGCTCCCTGCGCAGCAGCCTCGAAAAGCAACAGGGGCAGTACTATGGTATTGGCCAGTCGGCGTCCTACAACAAGGTCTGCAAAATGATTGATAAAGCAGCCCTTGGGAAAGTATCTGTGTTGCTCCTGGGGGAAACCGGCGTAGGCAAGGAAGTGATTGCACGCAGTGTTCACCTGCGCAGCGAAAGGGCTGACGGGCCATTTGTAGCCGTCAACTGTGCCGCCATACCACCCGACCTTATCGAATCCGAGCTTTTTGGCGTTGAAAAAGGCGCCTTTACCGGTGCCAATCAATCCCGGCCGGGACGTTTTGAACGGGCAGACAAAGGCACGATTTTTCTGGATGAGGTGGTCGAACTCACACCCCGGGCGCAGGCTTCGCTACTGCGAGTGCTTCAGGAGGGGGAGCTTGAGCGCGTTGGCGATAACCGCACACGATCGGTGAATGTGCGCATCATAGCCGCAACCAACGAAAGCCTTGCCGAAGCGGTTGAGGCCGGTAAATTCCGGGCAGACCTCTACTATCGCCTGAATGTTTTTCCGGTGCAGATTCCACCTTTGCGTGAACGCCTTGAAGATCTTCCGCTCCTGACAGAGCATTTTCTGCGGAAGTTCGAAGCAGAATACAACAAACACACTCTCGGTCTGTCGGACAAGGCGCTGGAGCTTTGCCTTCGCTATCGCTGGCCCGGCAATATCCGGGAACTGGAGAACGTGATCGAGCGCGGTGTAATACTCACCGATAATAACGAGACCATCAGCCAGGACGCGCTTTTTGCGGTCTTCCCCAACAGTGAATTTCAGCAGGCATCACCTCAATCATCGGAAATTATCGATGACACGGGTCAGGTAGTCTCCGGCGATTCGCAGCAAGGTGGGCCCGCGCACTGGGCGGAGAGCATCATCAACAATAATGTCAGCCTCGATGAGGTGGAAGAAACCCTTATGCGGAGGGCGATGGACCAGGCAAGCCAGAACGTGTCCGAGGCCGCACGCTTGCTTGGACTCACCCGGCCAGCACTGGCTTACCGGCTCAAAAAAGCCGGCATACTGCAGAAAAATTAAACGGATAGGCAAACGCCCATTCAATATCAGGCACTGCTGAAAGGAACTGTTTCATGGCAGAGGATCTTGCGAGGAACTCAAGCGTACCACTGACCGTGGTGGTTTCAAGGCGTGTCAGAAAGGGGCAGGAAGCAGAGTTCGAGAAACTGAGCAGTCAAATGACGGAGAGAGCCTCACGTTTTCCAGGCCACCTGGGGGCCACCATGTTCCGACCATCTTCCCCGGAGGATCCTGAATACCGGATCATGTTCAAATTCCGGGACCGACAAACTCTCGATGCCTGGGAAAAGTCCGAAGATCGGGCAGAGCTGCTTGAACAGATTGAAAGCCTGTTACTGCAGCCCAGTGAAAGAGACGTTACATCCGGCATAATTACCTGGTTTACCCTGCCCGGGCAGAACCCGGTACAGCCACCCCCAAAATGGAAAATGACCCTGGTGAGCTGGCTTGCACTGTACCCGGCAGTAACACTGGTCTTTATTCTGTTCGGTGATCTTCTGACAACCATGCCGCTGCTGTTGCGAACCATGCTGGTAACGATGGTCGTCATGCTATTGATGAGCTATGTACTGATGCCAAGAATGACACGCTGGTTCGCCTTCTGGCTGTTTCCTGACCGACAGAAAAACATTCGCTGATTTGCACAATCAGCAAGTCCGCTCATTCGCCAACGCATGGAAATCAGGCTCAAAGATAGCTGGTTCCGGATACCCCCCATCGCGGCGCAAGCTCACCGCCCCCGCGATCTTTATGGCTGGGCGATACGTACCGTCAAAGGTGAAACACCTAAGTCATCTGTAATGCGGGATCGATAAATTGCGCACACTATACTGGTTTGCTCGGGATCTCCGCGTGCACGACAACGCGGCCCTGCTTGCCGCCTCCAAATCTGACACTTTGCTCTGCGTTTATGTGGTTGATCCGCGCTGGTTTATGCCCGGGCCGCTGCAGTCGAAAACCATGGGGGCACATCGCTGGCGTTTTTTATGGCAAAGCCTGATGGAGCTGGAGCGAAGCCTGAGAGCACTGGGCCAGTGGCAAGCCATTCAGGACAAGCTGCCCGGTAGAGTGTTTCAGGAATTTGAAACTCTCAGTCTTTTTACCCAGGGCTCGCTTCCCATGAGTCTTGAGGACCTGCCGGATACCTTTTCCCAGTTTCGCAAACAGATTGAAAAGATCGGCGAGCGCGGCCCTGATCAATTGCGAATAAGCACCCTCACGGCGCTGACCTGTTCCGACGAGGCGAGAGCAACTGATCGATTATGATGTGGCGAGTAACTATGGTAACTGGCAATACCTGGCCGGTGTCGGTGCTGATCCCCGCGGTCTCCGCCAGTTCAACCTTGAAAAGCAGACACAGCAATACGATCCACCGGGCATATTTGTCAGCAGGTGGCGCGGCCATGCAGAACAACCCGTTATCCTGCATACAGTGGATGCGGCAGACTGGCCGATTTCGTGACATTATACAGACCGGTCATCCATTATTTTTTTCAACTGAGGATACGTGTTCATGGCTCTGTTCAGCCAGAAGAATGCCCGCAAACAGCTAGATGCTGAAGCCGAGAAGGTAAACCGTGCCGATCTGGAAATGTTACTGGAGCGGCAAAAGGCGATTGAGAAGAAGGTCAAAGGCAGCGGTAAGCTCAAACGGTTCAGTGCCGATATAAAGCTGATGTTTTCCATGATCCGGGACTACTGGAACGGCAGTTATCGCGACGTGCCCTGGAAGAGCATAGCCGCCATGGCTGGCGCACTTCTTTACGTAATGAACCCTCTGGATTTCATCCCCGACATAATCATTGGCATCGGCTTTCTGGATGATGTCGGGGTGGTTGCACTATGTTTGAAGCTGGTCGAGTCTGATTTACACAAGTACGCAGCCTGGAAAGAGGTTAAAGAAGAATCAAGGCAATCGGTACATGCTGATTGATTGAATAATGAACTATAGGTAACCTGAGCTAATTCCCCATTTAAACCGTCAAATCCCCTGGAGATCACGTGGATTTAGCCACCCTGATTGGCCTTCTTGGTGCCATATTACTTATCGTAACGGCTGTTGTTCTCGGTGCGGCCCCCGGTGTTTTCCTCAACGGTGCATCACTGCTTATCGTTCTTGGTGGAACTTTGCTGGTGGTTCTCGCAAAATTCAGCATTCCGCAGTTTCTTGGTGCCTTCAAGGCGGCTGCCCGGGCGTTCAAGTTTAAACTCCCGGAAACCCAGACTAGCATTGAAGAGCTGGTAGAGGTTGCCAACATAGCTCGCAAAGAAGGCCCCCTGGGGCTTGAAGGGCGGGAGGTCAGCTCTCCCTTCCTCGGCAGTGGCATCCAGATGCTGGTGGACGGCCAAACCGATGAGACCATCAAGCAGCTTCTGGACAAAGAGCGGCTGATGACGCTGGATTACAACCGCTCCGGCTCCAAAGTGTTTATGGCCATGGCAGATGTTGCTCCCGCAATGGGCATGATCGGCACTCTGATTGGTCTGGTGCAGATGCTCTCCAACATGGAAGACCCGAAATCCATCGGCCCGGCCATGGCGGTTGCGCTGCTGACCACCCTTTACGGTGCAATGATTGCCACCATGATCGCCACGCCAATTGCCGACAAGCTATCTTTGCGGATGACTGAAGAAGCCCGCATGCAAATGCTCTACACCGATGCGCTGGTGGCCATTCAACAAGGCATTAACCCGCGGGTTATCGAACAGATGCTGTCCAGCTACCTGACTCCAAAAGAGCGCACCAAGGCGCCTGAGGCGGAGGCCGCCAGCGGATAAGCCCCATGGATGAGCTCCCAGAAGAGGAAAAACCGGGCATCCCGGCCTGGGTTGTGACCTTTGCCGACCTGATGTCGCTGCTGATGTGCTTCTTTGTACTTCTGTTGTCGTTTTCTGAAATCGACGCGATGAAGTTCAAGCAGATTGCTGGCGAGCTCTCAAAAGCCTTCGGCGTGCAGCGGGATATACCGGCCCTGGAAATCCCCATGGGCACCAGCCCGATCTTCGACAAATTCTCGCCGGCGCCGCCAGAGCCAACCCTGGTTAACGAAATCAAACAGACCACAACCGATCAACAGCCAGAGTTACAGACCCTTAAAAGCCCAACAGAAGATGCGCTGGAAGCTGCTGCAAATGAATCTCTTGAAGCCAGTGCCAGCCGCATTCAAGAGGTTCTTGAAGAGGCCATCGACGACGGGCGCATTACAGTTGAAGCCGATCTGGACAAACACAGAATTGTTATCCGGGTAGAAGAAAAGGGCTCATTTTCCTCGGGCTCAGCAGAGCTGACCTGGGAGTTTGAAAGCCTGCTTCTGGATATGGCAAAGGTACTGGCGGATATGCCCGGGGATCTGACAGTGGAAGGCCACACCGACGACGTTCCCATTCGAACATCGCGCTTTTACAGCAACTGGGATCTTTCTGCAGCCCGTTCAGCAGCCGTTGCCAATGCCTTGTTAGCCACCGGAGGCGTTGATGCAACACGCTTGGCCGTTAAAGGCTTGGCTGACACAGAGCCGAGAATAGCCAACACCTCCGCTGAGAACAGGGCAAGAAACCGACGCGTTGAGATCATCATCGATATGTCCGAGCCCTTGGAAGAGCAGCGTATGCGGCTTCGTGAATTAATTGAAAAAGACACAGCCGAGCGCGAGGCCATCATCGATATCCGCCCTGTCAGCCCGGATTCGGATTCAGGCACCATTACCTGGTAGCTCACGCTCAATCGGCATAACCCGTGAGCTCCATATAGCCCACTCCAGAATGGCTTCCTGACACCTCTACCGGGCTCTCCCAATAAGGATAGAGCCCGGCGTTAAGATAATCGCCTGGTGGCGCACTCAACTCCAGATTCACCTGATAGGCCGGAACGCTGAGCTGCCAGCGCACAGGTACGCCCTTACGCCGCTCCAGTGCTTTCACGCCAACCTCTTCAGAACTCAAGGGAATGGGATCACCTTCTGCAGGAAGCCAGGTGCCTGATCGAAAACTGCCGCTGTCGTCCCGTAGCTGGAATGCCATCAGCTTGTCGCCGCTATCCAGATGCAGCGCAAACCAGTCCCATCCTTTTTGCCCGGTTTTCAGAAGCTGGCTGCTCCACTCCCGATCAAACCAGCCTTTACCTGATACCTCCAATGCCTTGCCTTCCAGCACCACCTCGCCGGTTATGGCAATGTCTACCAGGCTGAAGTACATGGAACCCTCGCCACCCGCGGATTTGGCGCTGAAGCCCTTATTCCCATGGCCCACTGGCTCGCCATGAATAGCGAGCATCAGGTCGTAACTCCAGCCTTCGCCTGCCGCTTGCAGTTGCCAGCGATCGTTATTGGCATTGCCCTGCAGCCGCCAGTTATCCAGCCAAACCTGAAAGGGAACGGCCGTTGCCCCCGCATTCCCCATATCGCCACGGGCCAGCTTTTCCGTAAAGTAGTGCTTCCCCTTCCAACTCACTGCGCCGTGGGCCATCCATGCCGCTTGCAATGGCCACGCAGTTGAATCCGGCGCTGGCTTGGAGGCAACTCTGGGCTGAAGTGCCTGCCGGAACTGGGTCCACTGCACACCCAAGGGCTCGCCGTCAGTCGTTTCAAGGTTTGCAGTGAGGTACCACCATTCGATTCGATGCTGAGGATGCGGGCCGAAATCAGCGGGGAACGCCAACCGATCTCCGGGGCCGGGCTGCAAATAGGGCGTTTCTCCTGCAGCACTTTGCTCAAGCCCCGCCAAACCTGCAAAGCCTTGCTCGCTGGCATCGCCAGAGCAGCCAGCCAATAGCAGTAGCCCCAATGAAAATCCCAGATACCGATTCATCGCTCGCCTCCCGTCAAGGCGCTGGCAGATACAGGTGCAACGGAGGGCTTGCCAAGTTGCCTGCGCATCAGCACAGCAATGCTCAAGCCAATGGCCAGGCTAAGAGCGCCAAGTTCCAGCCAAAATGTCGGGTACACGGCCATGGGCAGCGACCAGCCAAATGCGAGGGGGTTGATCCGGTGCACCAGCACCCAGGTGAGCCAGACACCCAGTGGCAGGGCCAGCAAGGCAATACCGCCAGTCAGCGCCAATGCCAACCGCAGCAACTGGCCTGCAACTTCCTGCTGAGACATACCCCACACCACCAGAAGCCGGAAGTACCAGGCTCGAGTGGTGAAAAACACCCAGCCCATCATCAACAACGCAGACGCTGCCAGAATCAGGGTAAGCAGAGTCATGGCGCGAGTTAACGCAAAGGTCTGATCAAACACGCCGGTCGCCAGCTCGCGAATGGTGCTGTTGTCTCTCATGGATAGGGTTTCAACACTCCAGATTCGCTTTAATCCATCGGTAACAGGCGTAATCCCCAACTCACCCGGCGTTATGGAGAAGCTCTCGGAACGGGCAATGAAATTCTCGGGCAGAGCTTCTGCGTTCATCAACACTTCACCCACCGGGCGGCCATAGTCCGGGTAAACCCCGAGAATCCGCATGTCCCGAGTCTGCTCGTCGAGAACTAATTGCAGGGTATCCCCAGCCCCAAGCGTTTGCCTGCGGGCCAGTTGCTCGTTGATCATTACGCCCTTATTGCCAGCCAACGCCTCCCAGGGGTGATCTTCCGCTTCTAGCAGTCCCCACCCGGTTATCAGAGTGCTTATGGGCGCAAGAGCGTAAACATCAACCTGCTGACTGCTTGCAGCAGCCTTGTCTGTCATCCGGGTGCTGCCCCGAATTACCTGATGCCAATTCATGCCAGGATTACTGACTTGCTTGCTGGTGAGCCAATCGGCTGCTTTGCGGCTATCTGCACCAACGGGCACTTCAATGTAATAGGCGGCCTCCAGTCGCTGGGCCAGCCAGCGATCAAAGGTATCTTCAAAGGTGGTAACCAGCGCCTGAACCGCCAGCACCATGGCAAGGGCAAACTGTAAGGCAACCAGTGGCAATGTCAGGCGACGCGCCAGCACGGCGAGTTCCCTGTAGCGCCACCGGGCAAGCGGAGCTTTCGATTGATCTGCGCGCCAATTGGCAAAATGTGTGACCGTGGCGGGTGTCAGCCAGGCGGCCCCCGCGAAAACCAAAGCCACCGCAACAAACGCCCAGGGCAGCGAAGGCGCCAACCAGGCCATAACCAGTCCAGCCAAAAGCAAAGCCGTCGCCAATCTGCCCTGATTGGGCACCGACAAAGACAAGCGCTCACGGAATCTGAGCAATAGCAGATCCCCCAAACAGGCAATCACAACCACAGTCAACATAACCAGAACCGGCGTTATCCAACCCTGCCCATGCCCGGCATAGAGAGGTATATCGAACAACCCATCAAGGGCCTGGCCAAAACCACCCCCAAGCCCGGCCGCCAGCCACCGGCCAAGCCATACGCCGGGCACCACACAGATCAGCGCCAACGCAATGATTTCCAGCACCAGCCAGCGCTGAACCTGCCCTGGCGAAACCCCAAACCGATGCAGCAAAGCGAAACTGTCCCGGCGTTGTGCCAGCCCCAACAGGTAAACACTGCGCAATAGCAGAGCGGTAATGAGCAGAACCAGAACGCCCAAGGCTTCAAGATTAAGCAAAAAGCTGTCACCGAGCTCACCTGTTTCCGGGCCGGTTGCGAAGGTTTTCAGGTGGTAGGCAGCCGGTAGATCAGAGTCTTGGGTAGAGTCAGGTGTCAGCAAATACAAATGAGCTTCACCAGCGCTGGCTGCGGTGCTCATATCCACAAAGGGCTTGCCATCCAGTGGTTGATCGCCCCCCCGAGATGCCCCGGCGCCAAAACAGTGGGCCGCCAAGGGATCAATACCGATAATACGGTTGCCCGATGCCGGGGTTACCTCCAGCCAGGGCATTACGCAAACACCGGCAAGGCGAAGAGATACAAAGTCTTCAACCATCAAAGCCTGGCCGTTATCCCTGACCACTTGCTGGCGCTCTGCCACCGTTTGTTCACTCTGCTCAAGGCTCGCTCGCGCTTGGCTGGTGAGTTGATTCACCCCCGTCCACAACATGGTGGCGAGAACGATCATGGTCGCCAGGGCGAGCAGCTGCAGAGGGTGACGGCGATAATGGCTGAGCAGAGCCCAGGGTATGGGTAAAGCGGGTAAAGACGGAAGGAGAGACATTAGCCGCTTCATACAGCGCTCAGGTGGCCGAGATCCAGAAGCTGTTGGCAACCGGCGGCAAGCTCGGCATCGTGGGTCGCCAGTATCAGGCCGCAACAGTAACGGGCCTGAAGATCAAACAACACCTGGGCAACCTCGGCGGCTGTCTGGCGATCAAGGCTGCCGGTGGGCTCGTCTGCCAGAATCAGTGCTGGCTCCATGGCAAACACCATAGCCAGTGCCGCACGCTGGCGTTGGCCACCGGATACCTGATCCGGATAGCGCCGGGCCAGATCACCTATATCCAGACGTGTCAGCCAGTCTTCACTGTTTGCGGGGTCACGACCTGCCAGTTGGGCGCGAAACCGGACATTCTCCAGTAGCGTCAGGGCGGGCATCAGGTTGGCTTCCTGAAATACCACGCCAATCTGCTGCCGGCGCAAGCTGGCCCATGCCGCAGCCTTTTCCCGTGTCGCTGCGCTGCCCGCATCAAAAACCTGCCCCTGCATAACAATGGTGCCCGCATCGGGCGACTCCAGGCCGCACAACAGGTTCAGCAGCGTACTTTTACCGGAGCCGGAACGACCCACCAAAGCCAATGACAGGCCTTGGTCGAGGGTGAACGTCAGCTTTTCGATCACCGGGACGGTTTCATTGCCGCTGACGAAGTGCTTGCTCAAGCCCCGAACAGCCAGCAGAGACTCTGTCATATTGGCGCTCCTCCTTGCCTCCATTCGCGAAACTGTTCCAGCAAGGATAGCAGGGCCGGAATAATCACCAGCACCAAAACAGTAGACAGCCCCAAACCAAACGCAATCGAGGTGGCCATGGGAATCAGGAACTGCGCCTGCAAGGAGGTTTCAAACAGCAGGGGTAACAGCCCACCAATGGTGGTCAGCGAGGTCAACAGCACGGCACGCACCCGCTGCACCGCTGCTTCGTTCAGAGCTTCGTTAATGCCCAACCCCTTCTCACGCTGATGGTTGTAGAAAGACACCAGAATGATCGCATTGTTCACCACAATACCGGCCAGCCCAAACAACCCGAACAGAGACAGCACCGTTAGCTGAATCCCCATCACCCAGTGGCCCAGCAGGGCACCCACCAGTGCAAAGGGGATGATCGCCATCACGATCAACGGCAAACTCCAGGAGGCAAATACCCAGGCCAGTATCACGTACATCAAGGCTATACCGACCACCATGCCGGTTTTCATATCTGCAATGGTTTCCCGCTGGTCCGCCGACCGGCCTTCAAAGCTGTAACGCACGCCAAAGCGGCTGGCAATGTCCGGCAGGGCGTCGGCCTCCAGGCTTTCGATAATCTGGTCTGTGGTGCTTACCCGGGTGTTCAGGGCGGAGGTTACCTCTACGGCCAGCTTGCCATCGGCATGGCGCAGTGCCTCAAAGCCCTGACGGTGATCGAGGTTCATTACCTGCCCCAGTGGCACGAAGCGGCCATCCGGTATGCGCACAGTCACGCGAGAGAGTGTGGATAAACGCTCGCGCTGGTCCCGAGGCAGCTGTACCCGCACTTCCATCTCATCGCGCCCATCCTGATAGATCTGGGCAACCCTGCCATCAAATGCTGCCCGCAACTGGCTACCCAAATCGGTGGTGGTGAGGCCCAGCGCCTCGCCATAAGCACTGGCCTGATAAATCAACTGCTCACGCCCCCAGGGCATGTCATCTTCTACATCCAGCACGCCGGGCAATGTTGATAACGCTTGCGCCAGCTCTTCTGCGGCAGACTTCAGGTTCTGTGCATTCTCTCCGGTAAGCCGCACATTCACATCGCGGCCCGGCGGCCCGGCCTGGCGTTCGGTGATGGACAGGTTGTCCAGCCCGGCAGGCAGGTTCAGGCGGCTACGCCATTCGTTGATAAAGTCCGGATTGCGCACGTCACGCTGGTCCGACGGCGCCAGCTCAATCATTATGGAACCCAGCTCATCACCGGCGCGGGAGCTTCCACCTCCGCCCAGGGTGGCGCCATCTGTGGTCACTGCATGCAATATGAGATTGCCGCCCAGCGCCGATTCCGTCTCGTTCAGTGCTTTTTGCATATCCGCCATAAACCGGTCTACGGTTTGGCTGTCGGTGCCCGCAACAAAGCTGGCGTTGGCGTAAAGCACAGATGGCTCGGGAGTGGGGAAGAAGTTGAATCCGAGGCGACCACCGGCCAGCAGCCCAACGGTAACCAGCGCCAGGGCCAGAACACAGGCCATGGTAACGCCACGGTTCTCCAGGCTGCGCTGGGAAAACCGGCGGAAGGGGCCTTCGCGAAAACGATCAAACCGGCGTTCGAAACGATTGCGAAAGCGTGCAATAGGATTACGGCTGGGCCCGGCAGGTTCCGGAGTACTCTTGTTAGCATTCCGAGGCTTGAAAGCGTGCCGCAAGTGCGCCGGCAGAACAATGAAACACTCAAGCAGCGACGCAATAAGCACGCAGATCATAATGACCGGAATATCACCAAGGATATTGCCGATCACACCACCCACAACCAGCAGCGGCATAAAGGCAGCGACGGTGGTCAACGACGACGCAAATACTGGCCACACCATGCGCTTGGCCGCGCCTTCCGAGGCGTAAATGGAGGCCTCACCCATGCGGGCATGGGCGTCTGCGTCCTCCCCCACCACAATGGCATCGTCCACAATAACCCCCAGCGCCATGATCAGTGCAAACAGGGACATCATGTTGATGGAGCCGCCAATCAGCCAGAACACACCGAGTGCTGCAAGAAAAGCCGTTGGAATCCCCACGGCCACCCACAGCGCAACGCGCCCTGGAAGGAACAGGTACAGCAGGCACACCACCAGAATCAGGCCGCTGAGGCCGTTGCTGGTGAGGAGGGAAATACGGTCGTTCAGCAGTTGCCAGGTTTCATCGTAAACCTCCAGCTGTATCGTAGGCGGCAAGGTGGCACGGGTATCATCAAGCCATTGTTCGAGAACCTTGGCTGCTGCCAGGGAGTTACCGTTTTCAGATCGCTGCAGTTGTAATTCAATGGCCGGAAACCCATTACGGGTGAGTGCCACCTGGCTTTCGCGGTCTTCCTGACGAACATCGGCAATGTCCCCCAGCCGCAACTGAACACGCTCACCGCTGAGCACTGGCAAGGATTCAAACGCCTGCGGGCTACGCCGCTGTTCTATGGATCGCAGCTCTCGGGCCGCATCTTGCTGCGCCATGATTCCGGCGGGCAAATCCCGCGAAACCGATGCCACTCTCTCAGCGATCTGCCCAAGCGTAAGCCCCAGCGTCTCCAGCCTTTCCACCGGAATATCGATGCTGATTTGCTGCTCCGGCAGGCCCCGGAAAGACACCCGGTCTATACCACGCTGCAGGAGTTCGTCTTCATAGCGGTAAGCCAGCGCCCGCAGTTCGCGCCGATCCACATCACCGAATACCAGCATTCGGGCGACGGGCTCGTAGCGCTCAATCCGCGCCACCCGGGGTTCCTCGGCGTCTGTGGGCAGGTTGTTGAATTCATCCACTTGCTGGCGCACATCATCCAGAGCTGTGATCGGGTTGGTGCCCTCCTGAAACTCCAGAGTGATCGACGCAATGCTCTGGGCGGAGGTGGATGTCATCTTCTTGAGGCCATTCACACTGCGCAGCCGCTGCTCCAGCGGATTGGTAATGCCCTGCTCCACATCTTCCGCAGAGGCACCGCTCCAGACCACGCGCACACTGACCACGTCCAGCGCGAATGTGGGGAAGAACTGGACGTTCATACGGGTAAGGCCCAGGGTACCGGCAAGCAGCATCATCAACATCACCAGGTTGCCAGCAACCTTGTGATGGACAAAAAACCCGATGACGCCTTTTCTGCGCCTCATTGAACCGGGCTCCCTTCGCTGGCCACGTCTACTTTAAGGCCAGTGAGGGCATTGGGAAGATGGGTAATGATGAGCTGGCTGCCCGGCTTGAGCGCCTCACCGGCAACCAGAAGACGCCGCTCACCCTTGGCGGAGAGCGCTTCGCCTACCCGCTCAACAGACACGCGCTGCATACGGCTATCATCTGCCATAAGGTATACGTTGTTGGCGCCATACAAGGCACTGAACGGAATGGCCACTGTCTGGCTGCGCTCTGGCCGCTCGAGGGTGACGGGCAACAGAGCTCCAGGCCGCAAGCCCGCTGAATCTCCAGCCAGTGCGAGGATCGCCTCGGTTCCTGCAGGGTCGCTGATTCCGGCGAAACGCTTGAGCCGGAAGCGAATCTCACGCTGATCGCTGTAGGCAAACAGGTCTTTGCCCTGCGCCAATGCGCCCATCAGTTCTGCCCGATACAGGTCAGGCACCCGGGCCCGGAGCTCCAGACCCTCTATCGCATACACGGAGAGCAGCTTCTGGTTTTTCGATACCTGATCGCCCAGAGCCACCTGAACATCCGTGACAACCCCATCAAACGGCGCGACAACCCGGGAGCGCTCGGCATCCCGCTGCGTTGTCGCAAGTGCGGCTTCTGCTTGCGCCAGCCTGGCCTCCAGGCTTTGCAGCCGTGCCGGGTGTTCGTCAATGGCGCGCTGGCGAATGCTTGCGGTTAACTCAGCTCTGGCAGCGCCATCCGTTACGCTTTCCAGGCTCTCACGGGAGGCAAGGTTTCGGTCCACCAGAGAACGCGTGCGCTCCAGCTGCCGGTGAGCATTGGCCAGGATGGCCTGCTCGCTTTTGAGCGCAGCCTGATCATTCCGGTGGCGTACCTGTTCTGAGCGGATCTGCGCTTCAAGATCAGCCACCTGGGCTTTCGCCTGGGCCAACACTGGCTCAACATCCTGGGCATCCAGAGCCACCAACAGATCACCGGCACTCACCCGCTGCCCTTCTGCCACGGGCCGCTCTGATATACGGCCAGCCATAGCGGCAACCACCAACATCTGTTCGGGGGCGACCACCTCGCCGTACAAAGGCAGCACCGGCGTGTGCACGGCTGGCTCAACCACTTGAACCTGCACCCGCCAGCTTCGCTCAGTTGCAGAAACCTGGGCCGGCTCCGGGCGGGTCATTTTCAGAAACAGGAAGCCCAAAATTCCGCCGGCGAGAATAATTACGGGTATAAATCGTTTGGACATAGCGTGTGGGCCAGCTAAGGTAAATAAAGCTCCGCCACAAGACGGGAACGAGTAGCGAGATGCCTCTGAAAGACACCTCCGGATTGCTATAAAAAAGTACCTTCAGGAGTACTATACGTTTGTTCTCAGAAGATTATGCCAACCTGTTCAGTGCCACAATCATCAACTCCTTCATTGTGGTGATTGTTGTGCTTATGCATCGCGAGGCGCTTGTTCGCCTGAGCGCTTTACTGAAAATAATGCATTCTCGCCATCACCTGCGCCTGGTCACTGCCGTTCTTGGTGTGCTGCTTGCCCACACAGCACAGGTGTGGGTATTTGCAGCGGCCTATTTTTTCATGCACCACGCCGATGCATGGGGCACGCTGGAAGGCAACTTCAACGGCAGTTTTCTCGACTGCGTGTACTTTTCTTTCAGCACCTTCACCACCGTTGGCTATGGTGATATCGAGCCCTTGGGCGCGCTGCGTTTTCTGACCGGCATCGAAGGGCTCACAGGGTTAGTATTGATCACCTGGAGCGCTTCCTTCCTGTTTATGAAAATGCAGCGCTACTGGACGGGCAGCTAAATCCACTTACACCTGGCCAGCGTGTAGTAAAGCAAGGGCACTACCACAACAGTCAGCAAGGTAGAAAGCGCAAGCCCGAACACCAGCGAGATTGCCAGCCCGTTGAAAATCGGGTCATTCAGGATAAAGTAAGCGCCCACCATCGCCGATACAGCCGTCAGGGCTATGGGCTTAATGCGCACCGCCCCCGCCAGAACCACAGCTTTCTCAAGTTCAATCCCTTCTTCCAGGAGTTGCTGGATAAACACCACCAACAAAATGGAGTTACGCACGATAATGCCCGCCAGCGCAATCATCCCGATCATACTGGTTGCCGTGAACTCCCTATCCAGCAGTGCATGCCCGGGCATGATGCCAATCAGGGTCAGCGGTATGGGCGCCATGATTACCAGCGGCAGAATATACGAACGGAATTGCGCCACCAGCAACACAAAGATCATGAACACACCTACGCTGTAGGCTGCGCCCATATCCCGAAAGGTTTCATAGGTAATCTGCCACTCACCGTCCCACTTGAGCGTGCCTTTTTCCGGCAGAGGTGGCTGATCAATAAAGAACTGCTCCGGCGCGCCTTCCTGCTGTTTCAGCAGCGACACCATGGCAAACATGCCATACAGCGGGGAGTCTATATCCCCTGCCATATCGGCGGTTACATAGGTCACCGGCAACAGGTTTTTGTGGTAGATGGCACCCATCCAGTCGGCTTCGCGCACCTGGGCAATACTGGCCAGAGGCACCAGATTGCCGGCCCGGCTGCGCACCTGCAGAGACATAAGCACCGATGGTTGAGCCTTATCGGCATCCTCAAGCGTTACCCGGATAGGTACGGGGTATTTGGCATGATCGTCGTGCAAGAAGCTGACGTTCATGCCACCCAGGGCCATCTGTAACGCTTCAACCACTTGCGCCTGAGATACGCCCAAACGGGCAGCGCGGGCACGATCCACTGCTATTTCCCACTGCCGTGTAGGGGCTTCAAGCGTGGTATCAATATCCACAAGGCCTTCCACCTCTGCCATGCCGGCGGCTACGGAGCGAGCCAGCTTGGCGCGCTGATGAGCGTCGGCACCGTAAATCTCTGCCACCACGGACGAAAGTACAGGCGGCCCCGGCGGTACTTCAACAATCTTGACGCTGGCGTCGTAGCGCTCGCCAATGGCGGTCAAGGGCGCACGCAACGCCTGGGCAATGTCGTGAGACTGGCGGAGGCGCACGCTCTCATCGCTGAGATTCACCTGAATATCACCCTGGTAGGGGTCACTACGCAGGTAATACTGACGCACCAGACCATTGAAGTTGATCGGCGCGGCAGTGCCAGCGTAGCTCTGCCAGCTGGTCACTTCGTCAACAGTCTCCAGATAATGCCCCATTTCCAGAAGCGCCCGCTGGGTTTGCTCAACTGGCGTGTGTTCGGGCATATCAACCACAATCTGGAATTCGGATTTGTTGTCGAAAGGCAGCATCTTCATGATCACCGCCTGAAACGCCGGCAACGAAGCTGCAGCCAGAGTGAGCAGGATCACGCCGAGGGCCAGAAAGCGGCGACGCCAGTGGTGCTCGCCCAGGAAGGGCGTAAGAACACCGCCAAATATTTTCATGGCCATGGGGCTGACCCCGTCCGCGGAACTGCCGGATTCTTCCGTTCCCGTAACGGTTTCGCCTTCTTTGCGCTTCAACAGCCGGAACGCCAGCCAGGGCGCGACCACAAAGGCAACAATCTGGGACAGCACCATACCGGCGGATGCGTTGATGGGAATGGGGCTCATATAAGGCCCCATCAAACCACTCACAAAGGCCATAGGCAGCAGCGCCGCCATAATAGTGAGGCTGGCCATGATGGTGGGCGTACCCACTTCGTCCACCGCTACCGGAATAATGTCCTTCAAGGGGTGGTTGGAATTGCGAATGCGGCGGTTGATGTTTTCGGTTATCACAATGCCGTCATCCACCAGAATACCGATGGAGAAAATCAGGGCGAACAGCGACACCCGGTTCAGGGTAAAGCCCCAGGCCCAGCTGAATACCAGCGTCAGCAACAGGGTAATCAGCACGGCTATGCCGACGATCAATGCCTGACGCCAACCCATGGCGATCAGCACCAGCAGAACCACGCCCAGGGTAGCGGAAATCAGGTCAGAAATGAGTTTTTGCGCCTTGGCAGAAGCCGTTTCGCCATAATCCCGGGTAACAATAACTTCCACACCCTCAGGCAAAGCCCGGTTGCGGATCTGCTCCAATCGCTGCTCAATGGCCCGTGTGATATCCACGGCGTTTTGCCCGGGCTTCTTGGCGATGGCCAGTGTCACTGCCGGGTACACATCACCAGGCTGGCCAACACTGCCCGTATCCACTGCCGGCCCGAAGCCGGTCATTACGCTCTGGTCCGGCGCAGTGCCACCGCGACTGACACTGGCTACGTCGTCGAGATACACCGCTGCGCCAGCGTGCATACCCACCACGAGGCTGCGCACATCATCGACGCTCTCCAGCAAAGTGCCGGCCTGAACCGGTATGGACAGGTTATCGCGAGTAATGCGGGTTTCCTGAGCGCTGGCATTGGCGGCTTTCAGGGCATCGCGAATATCGCCGAGGGTAAGATTGAACCCGGCAAGCAGGGCCGGATCAAAATGGATATCCACCCGGTCGGGCACGCCGCCCACGGTGTAAACATCCCGGGTTCCAGGCACCCGTTTGAGCGCCACTTCCAACATGTGGGCCAGGCGCGTCAGTTCTTCTCCGGTATGACCATTAACAGGGTCATAGAGAGTCAGCGTCATGACCGGCACATCATCAATGCCTTTGGGCTTGATGACCGGCTGAGAGGCACCCAGTTCCGGCGGCAGCCAGTCCTGGTTGGAATACACCTGATTGTAAAGCCGAACCAGCGCTTCCTTCCGCGGAATACCGACTTCAAACTGCACCGTAATAACGGCCTGACCCTGACGGGACACGGAATACACGTGTTCAACGCCGGAAATTTCGCTCATTACCTGCTCGGCAGGCGTTGCGATGGCGCTTTCCACTTCCTGGGTGCTGGCCCCCGGGAACGCGATCATGATATCCGCCATGGTGACGTCTATCTGCGGCTCTTCCTCTTTTGGCGTGACCACAACTGCAAGCACGCCCAGAATGATAGAGAGTAGCGCTATCAAAGGCGTTAGATGGTTATCCTGAAAAACCCGGGCAATCGCCCCTGACGGGCCGACCGGAGGCAGTTTGCTGCTCAATTCCCAGCCTCCTTGTTCAAGCGATCTGAACCCACCAGCTCACCGGGATACATAACAACCTGCTCGCCTTCACTCAGCCCTGCCAGAACTTCCAGGCGGCCGTCCTGCTGCGCACCGGTACGAACCTGCCGTAACCGTGGGTGCCCCTGATCATCCAGCACAAACACTGCCCTCAGCTCACTGCGGCGAACTAGACTGCTGGCGGGTATCCACAACACTTCACGCGCTGCGACCGGAACACCCACCTTCACCAGCATGCCCGGAAACAACGAGCCGTTAGGCTCGCTCAGGCGCATCCGCAAACGGAAGGTGTGAGTCGCCGGATTGGCGTAGGGATAGAACGTCATATCGCCGGTTTCCAGCACCCGGCCATCGCCCAGGGTCACCTTCGCCTGGCGGTCGCGCCGGGCCAGATCGGCATATTGCTGGGGCAGATCTACAACAACCCGCAACTGCTCCAGGGATAGCCCGCTGAGCAGGGGCTGGCCCGGGCTGACAGACTCACCGAGTTCCACATGGCGTTCAGTCAGTATGCCGCCGTAAGGCGCAATAATACGGGTATAACTCAACTGTTCCCGGGCTTCCGCCAATGAAGCCTCGGCCCGCTCCAACCGTGCCTTCGCACCCGCCAGATTGTTCCTGGCACTATCAAACTCCTGCCGGGACACAAGCCCGCGCTCGTGGATGCTCTCAATCCGGTCAAATTGCTGCTGGGCATCATCCAGGGTAGCCCTGGCTTCGTCCCGGCCAGCTTGCGCCTGATTGAGCCGGGCGCGCTGCTCACTGCTATCCAGCTGCACAATCAGATCGCCGGCAGCCACCGAATCGTCTACATCAAAAGGTAACTGCTGAACGGTGCCGCTGGTTTGTGCAGATACGGTACTCTGCTGAACCGCCTCAATCACACCATCCAGAACCAGGGTTTCCTGCAGCTCACTGCGCTCAACTGGCGCAGTCTGCAACTGGCCAGACGTATCCGCACCCAGAGCGGGTGCCGCGCAAACCAACCCAAGCACAATCGCGCCCAGTACAGAAATGTGTCTCACCACCAGCCACCTCGGAAACAGTTATTAGGTAATAACCATAGGTTATCAATATATTCAAGAGTAGGACACACCCATCTCCCCCTCAGCTACCTACGATTACTCTCCTGCAATTTAGTCAGTTAGAGCATAGTCCATAGCAACAGGGCCAACTCATAAAGACTCCTACAAAAAAGCCCCGTGCAGGGGGAGTAATCCTGCACGGGGCGAAGAGTTACCCGCTGGCTATGAGTAGCGGGCAACCGCCATTGCAAGGTTTACCACCTGGCCGTCAGTGCCGCGCGTAACGTGCGCCCCGGCTCGTTTACACGGATCGCGTCAGGATTGAACGGATCGGTGTTTGCGCGGCTCACGTGCGGCGCCCAGGTGTTATCAAACAGGTTATTCAGAGCCCAATTAAAAGTGAGGAACTCCATTAGCGGATGGCTACCAGAAAGGTTGAACACGCCATACCCGGGTGAAACCCCCGCATCCAGCCCCGATTGCGGATCGATGCGATCCTGACGGCGGGCAAGCTGCCATTCGGCCTCAATGCTATGGCCCATCGCCTGCCAGCCCAAAGTTTGAACAAATTGAACCGGGGGAATCTGCGGCAGGGCTTTATCATCATCACGGTTTTCGCCGCGAACCGACGCCAAGGCACTGCTGCTACTCCAGGTGCCATCGGTCCACCCAATCATTGCCTCAACACCCAACAAGCGGGCATCTATGTTCTTGTAACGAGTACAACCGTTGGCCTTGCCGCACTGAGCCTGCGTTTCTTTGTAACGCAGCACAAAATCATCCACCTGATCGACCCAGACAACAGGCTTCCAGCTCCACTGATTCTTGCTGCCACTCAGAGCCAGCTCCAGTTTGTAATGCTTTTCGGTATCCAGATCCGGGTTGCCAATCCAGCTATCGCCCATGGTATTGCGCGCCAGGTAGCGTTCCGTAACACTGGGGCTGCGCACACTGCGGCTGCCGATCAAGGTTAGCGCCTGGTTCTGTGGCAGGCGCCATTCGCCCGATACGAACCCACTTACGTTGTTATCTTCAACGTCTACATCCGCCGTACCGTAAGCACTCTGGTAAAGCATGGCCGGAGTCATTCCCATACTTGCCACGTCGTCCGCTTTGGTCGCATTCATTTCCACACGGTCGTAACGCAGGCCCGCTCCCACTTTTATGTCACGGGCAACGCGTCGAAAACCTTCTGCAAAAAGCCCCGCTCGCTCACGCTCCACTCCCGGCCACATGAGCGACACCGTCATTGGCATAGGGTTACTGACGTTGAACAGGGTGGCATCCCAGTCGTTTGCCTCCAAGTCTGCGCCCATGGCCCAATCAGTTACGCTATTCGGGCTTTGATCCAGCGTGAAACGCAGGCCTCGGGTTTCGGTGATGGAGTTCGTCTGCATCTTCATCATGCCGGCCGGGCGCAGGCTGAAGTTGTCCATGATGTGATCCACATCTGCCTGCCAGGCCAGCAGGCTCCACTCACCTTTTGCTACCGGAGAACCAATCTTCATGCGGTAAATATCTGTGTCGGTTTGCGGTGCATCCATACCGGAACCGGCGTATTTCACATCGCTTTCTTCCTGCCGGCTCACCATGGCCTTGATGAAGAAACCAGTCTCCGTTGTCCAGGCAGCGTCGGCGCGACCTTCGGCATTTTCGTAGGCGCTGCGTACTTTGTTGCCATCACCGTCTTCGTAATCATTCGCTTCGTCATAGCCACCAGACAACCTTAACCAGGCCGCCTCACTGCCCACGGCCGCTGCGGCGTTCACCAGCTTGCCGCTTCCATTATCTGAACCACCAAGCGTTACCTGGCCGGTGGTCACACCGTCGTTGAACCGAGGCTCGGCGGTTGTGGCAATCACCTGCCCGCCGGCAATAGGGCCCCAACGCAGGGTGCGGTTATTGGTTCGGACTTCCAGAGCCGGCGCCAGTGCGCTGCTCAGGCGACTCGTTGGTGGATCCATGCGGTTGGGACAAGCGCCTTCCACCCGAATGCCGTCCAGCAACACATCCACTCTTTCCTGACTTTGCCCCCGCACCACAGGCTCCAAGCCGCGACCGCCCATCCGGGAGAGCGAGACTGCAGGATCCGAGGCCAGCCGGCTTACAGGCTCGCTGGCCAACACAGCAGCGGAATTGTCACTGGCCTGCCCTTCGGTAACCCGAATAACAAGGCTATCCCCGGAGGCTTGCGCCAGTGCAAGAGCAGGCATTCCTGCGAATCCTAAAGCCGCGATCCATGCGCATTTCGCAAATACTGGTTCTTTCATGCAACTGCTTCCCCGGGGCGTTTCCGCCTATTAATCTCTGGAACAAAAGTGTCCGGGTATGATAAACAGGCAGCCGCCGCAGCGCGTGAGACACAATGCCGCATCTCTATGGGGGTAGGTGTTCAACCCCCCTGCCACCGGGGCTCGCTTGCCAAACCTGCCGCAATATGGTCAAATCACCGCCCCATTTTTCCACCATCCTTTTCACTTTCCTGCAATAAGCAAGAACCGAAATGAGGAAGACTCTATGACCGCCCGACTTGATGAGAAACTGGAACTGATTTACCAAGACGTTCTGCACCGCAATCCGGGTGAAAACGAGTTCCACCAAGCTGTACACGAAGTTCTTGAGACTCTGGGGCCCGTTCTGGTGAAATACCCGGAATTTGCCGAGAAGAAAATCATTCAGCGCATCTGCGAGCCTGAGCGCCAGATTATCTTTCGGGTGCCCTGGCAGGACGATAGCGGCGAAATCCAGATTAACCGTGCGTTCCGCGTAGAGTTCAACAGCGCCCTGGGCCCCTACAAGGGCGGCATGCGCTTTCACCCGTCCGTATACCTGGGCATCATCAAGTTCCTGGGTTTCGAACAGATCTTCAAGAACGCCCTGACTGGCCTGCCTATCGGCGGCGGCAAAGGCGGCAGCGACTTTGACCCCAAAGGCCGCTCCGACGACGAGATTATGCGTTTCTGCCAGAGCCTGATGACCGAGTTGTACCGCCACATCGGTGAATACACAGACGTCCCAGCCGGTGATATTGGCGTAGGCAAACGGGAAATTGGCTACATGTTCGGCCAGTACAAGCGCATCACCAACCGCTACGAGTCTGGCGTACTTACCGGTAAAGGCCTCGACTGGGGCGGCAGCCGCGCACGTACAGAAGCAACTGGCTACGGCACTGTGTTCTTCACACAAGAAATGCTGAAAGCTCGCGGCGACTCCATGGAAGGCAAAAAAGTGGTTGTTTCCGGCTCCGGCAACGTCGCTATCTACGCCATTGCCAAAGCTCATGAACTGGGCGCTACAGTAATTGCCTGCTCCGACTCCAGTGGCATCATCGTAGATGAAAAAGGCATTGATCTGGCAGCTATCAAACAGATCAAGGAAGTAGATCGTCGTCGCATCAGCGCATACACCGAGTTCCATAAAGACGCGAAATACGTCAAAGGCGGCAGCATCTGGTCTGTTCCTTGCGACATAGCTCTGCCCTGCGCCACCCAGAATGAACTCAACGCCAACGACGCCAAAACACTGGTTGAAAATGGCTGTATCGCAGTCGCTGAAGGCGCCAACATGCCTACAACGCCTGAAGGCATCGCCATCTTCCAGAAGGCCAAACTGATGTACGGCCCAGGCAAAGCCGCTAACGCTGGTGGTGTAGCTACCTCTGCTTTAGAAATGCAGCAGAATGCCAGCCGTGATTCTTGGACCTTCGATTACACGCAAAAGCGTCTTGAAGACATCATGATCGACATCCACAAGAGCTGCTACGAGACCTCTGCCGAGTTTGGCTCTGAAGGCAACTACGTACTGGGCGCCAACGTGACCGGCTTTATCAAGGTCGCCCGTGCCATGCAGTCTATGGGCGTTATCTGATTATGGAGTAGGGCTCATGAGCAGGAACGGCGGAAACTCACAGGATAGCAACCGGGTTTCCACCGGCCTCCCGGGGCTGGATGACGTTCTTGACGGCCTGAGAATTGGCGATAATGTGGTCTGGAGAGTCAACGATCTGGACGACTATCGGCGATTCGTTACTCCATTTATTGAGTCTGCGGCGTCCGCCGGGCGCCGTATCATTTATCTGCGTTTTGGCCAGCATCCTCCGCTGGTGCCCGCAAACACCAACATCCACACCGAAAACGTCGATGCTCTGGATGGCTTTGAAGCTTTCACCGGTAGAGTATGGCGCCTGATAGAAGAACATGGGCGCGGCGCATTCTATGTGTGCGACTGCCTGAGTGATCTGCTCAACGCCTGGGCCACCGACGCCATGGTAGGCAATTTTTTCCGGGTGGTTTGCCCCTTCCTCTTTGAACTGGATACGGTCGCCTGGTTTGCTCTTTACCCGGACCGGCACTCCCGCACAACGCTGGATCGCATCCGGCAGACAACCCAGGTAATGGTGGATGTGCACCGCCTGGAGGACGATGTACAGGTTCAGCCGATCAAAGCCTGGTGTCGCCAATCCCCCACCATGTTTCTGCCACATCGAGAGCGCGATGGTCGTTTTCTGCCGGTCTCCGACAGCAGCGATGCCACCCGACTACAAGCCGGTCTGGAGGTGGCGCAACTACATCGACAACCGCTTCTGGATTACTGGGACCGTCTGTTCATGCAGGTTACCAGTGCCATGCAAGATGATGATCAAGAACAGGCTGCAGCTATTCATGAGCGGGTGCTGAACGTACTGATCAGCCGGGATTCGCGCATATTGGACTTGGCCAGAAACTATCTGAATCTTGAGGACCTGCTCGCGATACGCGCGCGAATGATCGGCAGCGGGTACATTGGTGGAAAGGCCGCTGGCATGTTGATCGCCCGCAGCATCCTGCTTACCAATCAGCCAGCTATCTGGCAGGAAAGCCTGGAGCCTCATGATTCCCGCTATCTTGGCTCAGACGCCTATTACGCATTTCTCGTACACAATGGGTTGTGGCCAGCGATCATGCGTCAGCGTGCACCCGAGGGGTATTTCAGTGAAGCGGCAACCTTGCGCCAAGGCTTACTGGAAGGTGAGTTCCCACCGGAAATCCGGAGTGAACTGGAGCGGCTGCTGGATCACTACGGGCAATATCCGATTCTGGTGCGCTCAAGCAGCCTGCAGGAAGATGGTTTTGGCAACGCCTTTGCCGGCAAGTACGACAGCGTTTTCGTGATCAACCAGGGCGCTCCAGAACACCGGCTTGACGCTCTGGAGTACGCCATCCGCCAGGTTTATGCCTCTACCATGAGCGACGACGCCTTGGTATACCGTAAACAACGCGGCCTCGACCAGCGGGAAGAACCCATGGCGCTGCTGATTCAGCGAGTCAATGGTCGCTTCCATGGCCGCTACTACCTGCCAGATGCTGCGGGTGTTGGTGTTTCTCGTAATACCTTTGCCTGGGATACCGATATGGACCCGGCCGCTGGCATGGTTCGCCTGGTCATGGGGCTGGGCACCCGGGCCGTTGATCGGATTGAAGGCGACCACGCCTGTGTGATAGCACTGGATTACCCCCACCGCCAGCCCTTTCGCAATCAGGATGAAAGCTACAAGTTCTCCCAGCACCTACTGGATGTACTGGATCTGCGAGAAGGAGATTTAACCACCCTCCCGTTGAGCCAGCTCACAAAGGAGGTTTCCGATCTGCCGCTGGGCCACTTGGGCGAAATAGACCAGCCCGCCAGCAGACGAGCCCGGGAGCTGAATTTGCCAACACCGGTGTGGCGCCTGACCTTTCAACCCCTGGTACGCAACGGTCTTTTTGTGGACCGCCTCTCCTGCTTGTTGAAAACCCTCGAAGCAGGCTATAACCACCCGGTGGACGTGGAGTTTACCCTGCACCTGAACAGCGCCGGAGAACCGGCCTTTAACCTGGTGCAATGCAGGCCGCTGGCAACCATCGGCGAAACCACCGCCGTTGCAAAACCCGAGGAAATACCGGCACAGAACCTTCTGTTCCGCACCCAGGGACACTTTATGGGGGGCAATATCAACCTGGGAATCCAGCGCGTTATCCGGGTGGATGCTGCCGTTTATAGGCAGCTTAGCGTGAGCCAACGTTACGACGTTGCCAACCTCGTAGGCGAGCAGGTGCGTATGGACAAGGGTAAAACCATGCTTATTGGCCCCGGCCGCTGGGGCACCAGTAGCCCCGAGCTGGGCGTGCCAGTTCGTTTTGCGGACATCGCGGGCGTGGCCGTGCTGGTTGAAGTGGCAGAAATGGACGGTGATATGGTGCCGGATCTTTCTTATGGCTCACATTTTTTCCAGGATCTGGTAGAAGCCGGTATCGCCTACGCGGCTCTTTTCCCCAATGGCCGGAACAGCGTTTACCAACCAGATCGACTCCGCGGCACAAGCACACACAGGCAAGGTGTTTCTCCTGAGGGCGCAATCCAGAGTTTTGACCTGCGTGCGAACCCACTGCAGCTGACCGGCGATGTGATCAGCCAGGACCTGGCCTGTTACTACCCTGTTTGATACCTATCAACTATTTCACTGCCTCTAGCACCAATAAACACCCTGCCCTGCTAGAATCCAGTCCATGGAATGGCTCACTCACTCTCAAACCGGTTTTCAACAGGCTGCCCGCTACTTGCTGGGTATGCGTTTGGCCATCGTTACGCTCCAGCTCGCTGCCATCGCGGTAGCCGAAACAGTTATCTCCCTTGCCCACCGGGCTGAAGCACTCATCCTTTGCCTGGTCTACGGCATTTTTGCGACCCTGTGCTGGCTCTGGTTTACCCGCAGACCACCACGCTCCCCAATCAGTGTAAGTGTTGGCCTGGCAGTAGATCTGGCCCTGATTGGCGCCTGGCTTTTTCTCACCGGCGGCTACACCAACCCCCTTGTGTCCCTGTTACTGCTACCTATAGCGGTAGCAATCATTCTGGTACCACTCAGTCAGAGCATTGCACTGACTCTGGCAGGAATCGGCATTTATACCGCCCTGGTTTTGTGGCACACCCCCATTACCCATGATCACCACGATGCCAATCTGGCCCAGTTGCATCTGGCCGGCATGTGGGTGACCTTCGCCATGACGGCTGCAATTCTGCTATTAGTGGTCGGTGCCCTGGCACGAAGGTTAGGGCAGCAACAGCAGCAGCTTTCAACCATTCGGGAAACACGCCTGCGCGATGAACAGATCATTTCACTGGGGCTTTCCGCAGCGGCCGTTGCCCACAGGCTGGGAACACCCCTGAATACCATGACCTTGCTAGTGGAAGAACTCCGCTCTGCGTTCCCGAACCCCGAGCTCGCCGAAGACCTCAACCTGATGGAGCAACAACTTGTTCTTTGCAGCAAACACCTGCAGCAACTGTCCAGAGCCGCAGTACAAGCAAAAACTGCGCAGCTTGAGAGCCTCACTGCCAAGGACTGGGTGGCACGATTGAAAGAGTCGGCAACGCTGCTGTGGCCCGCTGCGCCCATTGATTGGTCGGCGGTAGTTCCGGACTGCCGGGTTGCGGTAGATGCCACCCTGGATCAGGCCATTCTGAACCTGTTGGCCAACGCACTGACCGCCAGCCCCTCCTGGGTAGCTGTCAGTGTTCGCTGCGCAGAAAACAACCGGGTTGAAATGGTGGTGGAAGATCATGGTGACGGGCTGGAAGATGCCTTCCAGAACAGCCTGGGCGAACAGATTGTTGGCTCGGAAAATGGCATGGGCGTTGGCCTCTTTCTTACCAACGCGACCATCCAGCGCCTGGGGGGCACACTGAAGGCACGAGTTGACCAGCATGGCACGACCATGATCATCGATATGCCCCAAGCCGGACCGTCCAGTCTGGAAACCTGGAGTAACACGTGACAACCACTGATAACTGGCTGCTTATTGACGATGACACTGCCTTTCTGGAGATACTTCAACGCGCCCTCAAGCGCCAAGGTGTCGAAGCCACCAAGGCCCAATCTCATGCTGAAGCGCTTGGCGCGCTGAGCACACAAAGTTTCCATCGGTGCGTGCTCGATCTGAACCTTGCCGGCGAAAGCGGCCTGCAACTTCTGCCCGAGCTGCTCAGCCGACAACCTGATCTGAATGTTCTCGTACTCACGGGTTATGGCAGCATTGCCACAGCAGTTGAGGCCATGCGCCGCGGGGCAATCAACTATTTGTGCAAGCCGGTTACCGTGAATCAGCTCATCAGCGGTTTTGATGCTCTGGCAACTGCTCCCGAGCTTCGCCCTGAACCACCGTCGGTGGAAGAAATGGAGTGGGAGCACATTCAACGGGTACTCAATGAGCATGAGGGCAATGTATCCGCCACCGCCAGGGCTCTGAACATGCACCGGAGAACCCTGCAACGCAAACTGCAAAAACACTCTCGCTGGCGCAATTGAAACATCAGGCATAGACTTGATGTACATCAAACCTGATATCCGCAATCAGAAGTAACCTGAACGACTGCTTTCTAAATATGACCGCCGAAATGTCTGCGGAGGCACAAATTGAGCCATGCCAAACATAAAGGATCCAGTAGACAAAGTGCCCACCCCCAAGGTCGACCCCAAGCGCTTGTCATTGGTTGCGAGCGCCAGCCGCAATATGGTTCTGATCCTTGACGCCGCAGGCACAATTGAGTGGGCTAATCCGGTCTTTGAGGAATATACCGGCCATCTGCTGCAGAACATTACCGGTATCCGCCCCAGCGAGCTGCTCAAAGGCCCCGCCACAGATACGACAGCGCTTACACGCATTGCCCGCGAACTGCACAGGGTTAAACAATTCGAAGAAGAGGTTTTGCTCTACACCCGCGCCGGGGAACCATTCTGGGTTCACGCCTACGGGCTGCCTATTGGAGATGAACAGGGCGTGGCGCCGGGTTTTATCGTTATCATGAACAATATTTCGGACCACAAGCACAGCGAACGCGGCCTTCGTATAGCGGCCAGTGTGTTTGACCGAAGCCACGAAGCCATCATCATTTCGGATCAAAACAACCGCATACTCGATGTAAATCCTTCATTTTCGCGGATTACAGGATACAGCCGTGCCGATGTTCTGGGCCTTAACCCTTCCATTCTCAGTTCCGGGCGACACTCCCCGGCCTATTACCGGGCCATGTGGCAGAGCATTGAAGAGTCGGGGCACTGGCGAGGGGAGATCTGGAACCGACGGAAAAACGGGGAAGAATTTGTCGAGCTGCAGTCCATCAGTCGCATTCACCTGGACGAACCCGGAAGCTATTACCATGTGGCTAATTTCACCGATATTACAGAGCTGAAAAATCATGCCAAAGACATAGATCGCGCAGCAAATTACGACGATCTCACCGGCTTGCCCAATTTACAGCTACTGAAAGAACGCCTGCACCATGCTCAGATACAGGCGGATATCCACCAAAAAAGCCTGTCGGTCGGTTACATTGATCTGGATGGCTTCAAGGCAATTAACGAAAACTTTGGAGCAGAGGCGGGAGACAAAATACTGTGTATCCTGGCCAGCCGTCTGGCGCAAGGCTTGCGCAGCGGCGACACAGTGGCCCGAATTGGCGGCGATGAATTTGGCCTTATCCTGCAAAGCGATAACCATGACGCTATCTATGACCGCATACTGTCTTCCATCAACGAACCGGTTGATCTTGGTGGAGAGGCAGGCTCGATCGTTGTTACAGCAAGCCTTGGCATCACCCGCTACCCTGAAGACAACGCCGACGCTGAAGGCCTGATTCGCCATGCCGATCAGGCCGTATACGCAGCCAAGGACAAAGGGCGAAACCTGCTACACGTTTTTGACCCGGAACAGAACGAACATCGCCAACAGAGACGCGCGCAACTCATAGAGCTCAGCCGGGCGCTGGAAAACAAAGAGTTTGAGCTCCACTTCCAGCCTCAGGTGCGGATAGCCGATTGTAAAGTCATTGGTTTTGAAGCACTTATCCGCTGGAATCATCCGCACAAAGGGCTGCTTTATCCAGACGCGTTCCTGCCATCGCTGGAAGCCAGTCACCTGGAAGTGCCCTTGGGCCAGTGGGTTCTTGAAGAGGCAGTTTTTCAGATGGGTCTTTGGCACGATGCGGGCGAGGATTTGTCTGTCAGCATAAACATCAGTGCGCGACACATGATGGACTGGAGCTTTACCTCCTACCTGGAAAACTATCTGCAGTGTCACCCGGCAATCAAGCCGGAACAAATAACCCTGGAAGTTCTGGAATCGACCTCTCTGGAGGACATAAAACGTGCCAGTGATGTGCTTGCCCGCTGTCAGGAACTGGGGTTCCGCGTTGCTCTGGATGACTTTGGCACGGGTTTTTCGTCACTGTCCTACCTCAACACTTTACCGATCGATCTGGTAAAGGTAGACAAGAGTTTTGTGATCAACATGCTCAACGATTCAAACGATCGAGCAATCGTGGAAAGTGTGATCTTTATGGGCCAGCGGTTTAGCCACCCTATTCTGGCCGAAGGCGTTGAAACTTTTGACCATGCCCGTGCCTTGAGCGATTTAGGCTGCGAGTATATGCAAGGCTACGGGGTTGGACGACCAATGCCAGCTGGCAATGTTCTTGAGTGGACGCAGCAGTGGCGCAAGAGCCACCCTGCCTCATCTGAGGCAGCGCAGCCTGCAGGCTGGTAGTTTCAAGCACGCCCAGCTATCGATAACGACGCGGATCTAACGTTGTTAGCCGGTCCGGATGGAATACCATCATACCCGTTACAATCGCGCCGTTCACAAAGCCCTCGGGAATCATGAACAACGGAAGATACCGCAGGTAGTCGTGAACCAGTTCTGAAAACTCATACACTCCGCTAAACCAGAGCATCAGGCACATCACCAGTCCTGCCGCAGCCACTGATATACCCGCCCCGAAAAAACCGCAGAAGAAAATATAGGCAAAGAAATTACTGAAGTTCCGATGGCGCTCCCAAAGCATGATGCCATGGGTTACAAGCGCAGGAATCATCACGGTAATCAAGCCATTCGCAGCAAACATGATGACCGGCTCCCGGCCGGTAATCACAGTGAGAACCAGGGCCAAAAGCCCGGCGAATACTGCCAGCCCCCAACCCAGCACCAAAGTGACCGCGGTGATACCAAAGATATGAATGGCGAGGCCGGGATAGATGCCGGCGCGCAACTGCCAGATAAAACCCAAGGCAACCGCTGCGCCAAAAAAAGAGTGCTGCAGAACATTGTCTGAACGCAAGGTGCGCCAACGCACAGAGCGTGCGGCCTGCAACAGGACAAGCAGAAACAGGAACAGTGTTACAAACCACTGGCCGGTCGATAGCAGATTGTCGGTCATGCCCATAATAAAAAGCGCTCGCTGAAATCCGGAACCGGCTACATGATAACGGTGTTACCGACCCCATAACCAATGGTCTGGATTATACGAAGCAAAGCCGGAACAGAGCCCTGCATCAGGCGACGTCTTTTAGTGGGCCCCGGCTATCAGTGAGCGCCTGCCAGGCTTCGTAAGTGCTGAGAAATACCTGCCCACCCAGATGCGACAGAAACTCAGTGCGCTTCAAGCGATCCATAACAGGCCCCTTCACCTCGGAAAGATGCAACCGAACCCCGGCATCTTTCAGCCGTTCGTTTATAGCCTCCAGGCTTTCGAGGGCCGACGCATCCACCAGGTTAACCGCAGGGCACACCAAGACCAAATCTCTCAGTTCCGGCTCGCCGGCGGCCAAATCCATCACCGCCTCTTCCAGAAAGCGGGCATTGGCAAAATACAGGCTTTCATCGACACGTAAAAAGGTCACCTTCGAGCACAACTCAACCTTGTGCCTCTGCACATTACGGAAGTGCTCCGTGCCCGGAACCCGGCCAACAACCGCGCTATGGGGACGGCTGGTACGGTACAGGAACAGCCCCACAGAAAGCACAACCCCAGCAATAATGCCTGCTTCCACGCTGTGCACAAGCGTCAGGACAATAGTCGCCAGCATGGCGCCAAAATCAGTACGGGAATAGCGCCAGGTGCGGCCCAGCGCCGGCAAGTCGATGAGTGTTGCTACGGCAACAATGATGGTTGCGGCAAGAGTGGCCTGGGGCAAAAAGGCAATGGCTGGTGTAAGAAACAAAGTTGCGAGGGCAATTCCGACGGCAGCATAGGCACCCGCAGCTGGCGTCTCTGCGCCCGCATCAAAGTTGACGACGGAACGTGAAAACCCACCGGTAACAGGCATACCACCTGAAAAACCCGCGCCCAGGTTGGCCGCACCCAGGCCGATCAGCTCCTGATCCGGGTCGATTCTCTGGCGCCGCTTTGCGGCCAGCGTCTGGCCCACAGAAACCGACTCCACGAACCCCACCACGCTGATCAGCAAGGCACTGACCGCCAGTTGCTGCCAAAGCCCCCAGTCCATCGAGGGCATGGTCAGCTCTGGGAGCCCCGAAGGCACATCACCCACCAACCGGACGCCTTGAGTATCAAGCTGGAGCAACCAGGCAACCAGCGTAGTTACCAATATCGCAAGAATCGGTGCGGTTTTGGTAAGAATATCCGCCAGCCGGGAGCCAATACCTGAACGGATCAGCAATGGCTTTAACTGCTTGCGCGCAAAGACAAGAAACAGCAAAGCTCCGGAGCCAATCAACAGGGTTGGCAGATTGGTATCGCCCAACGACACAACCAGGGACTGACCAATGGTCAGCAGGTTCTGGCCAGAGGCTTGCACGCCTAAAATATGTTTTAGCTGGCTTGCAGCGATCACAATTCCAGAAGCAGTGATAAAGCCGGAGATCACCGGATGGCTGAGAAAATTAGCAAGAAACCCCAGCCGTAAAATGCCCATCATGGTGAGCATAAGCCCCGACATAACGGCCAGCAGTATGGCCCCGGCAACGTATTCCGGGCTTCCGGTCTCAGCCAAAGGCGCCAGTGCAGCGGCGGTCATAAGAGAGACCACCGCCACCGGGCCCACTGAAAGCGTGCGGCTTGTACCAAAGAGAGCGTAGAGCACCAGTGGCAAAATGCTGGCATACAAACCTATATGCGCAGGCAAACCAGCCAACAGGGCGTAAGCCAGGGATTGCGGAATCAGCATCACGGTCACAATAACCGCCGCCACCATGTCACTGGTGGCCTGGCTACGTCCGTACTTTGGCGCCCACTGAAGAATAGGCAGAAAGCGTTTGAAGTTCATTCGGTGCTCAGAAGAAGTTGACCGGAACTTTCAGGTACACCTGGCCATTATCCTCTGGCGGCGGCATCTCTCCTGCCCGCATGTTCACCTGCACAGAGGGTAGAATCAGCCGTGGCATATCGAGGGTTGCGTCGCGCTCGGTTCGCATCTTCACAAATTCGTCCTCGCTGATGCCGTCGTGCACGTGAATATTGGCCTCACGCTGCTCTGCCACGGTTGTCTGGTGCACATACTCATCCCGTCCCGGGGCCTTGTAGTCATGGCAAAGGAAAATACGGGTTTGCGCCGGCAGGGCCAGCACCTTGCGAATCGACTGGTACAGCACACGGGCATCGCCACCCGGAAAATCACACCGCGCGGTGCCATAATCCGGCATGAACAGGGTGTCTCCCACAAAGGCCGCGTCACCAATCACGTAAGTCAGGCAGGCGGGAGTATGGCCAGGCGTGTGCATTACACGGCACTCAAGCCCGCCAATCGCAAAGGTGTCACCGTCCCGGAAAAGGCGATCAAACTGACTGCCATCGCGGGCAAATTCTGTACCCGCATTAAAGGCCTTACCGAAAATTTCCTGCACATCCCGTATGTGGGCGCCAATGCCGGTTTTTCCGCCGAGTTTCTGGTGAAGATATGGCGCGGCAGACAGGTGATCCGCATGAACGTGAGTTTCCAGAATCCACTCAACACTCAAACCATTCGCGCGCACGTACTCAACAATCTCATCTGCGGAGCGCACATCGGTAGTGCCTGAGGCGTAGTCAAAATCGAGTACTGAATCGATGATGGCACAGGCCTGGCTGGCAGGGTCGCGCACCACGTAGCTGAACGTATTGGTGGGTTCATCAAAAAAATGTTGAACAATAGGGCTGTTCACTGCACTCACCTCCGTTGGGGCGTAATCCTACACTTAAATTCTAAGGATATACCAAAACGGAATATAAGGTGAAATTCTCTTTTCCTATATGCGCGATACCCCTAATGCATCAACAAGACAGTCGCGCCCCGCCTGCTTTGCAGCATAAAGCCTGTCGTCTGCCAACCGGATCAGCGGGTCAGGCCAGGTTGGAACAACATCCAGTTCACTGATATCAGCAACACCGGCACTCACCGTTAACGGCACGACTTGACCCTCAAGAACGAAATCATGATTGCGCACGGCACAAAGAATACGGCCTACAATACGTCGTACACCTGCCGGGCTTATACCGCTGAACGCAACCACGAACTCCTCCCCACCAAAGCGCGCCACCACATCGGCTTCCCGGGTTTGTTCCAGAAGAATATCGGCAAAATGACGCAGGCAGTTATCACCGCCCAAATGACCGATGGAGTCGTTAATCTGCTTGAAGCGGTCGAGGTCGAACATGGCCAGCGCAAAGGGCTCCCCGTAACGGCTGGCACGGCTCAGCATTTCATGAAGCCTTGGCATCAGATAGCGGCGGTTGTGCAGTTTGGTTAAGGGGTCACGAATGGATTGGTTAAGAAGCTCACTCTCAAGCCGGTTGCGCTCAAGCGCACCCGAAAGCAGGCTGGATACGATAATCAGGAGGTCTGCCTGGTCTTCTCGCCAGGCACGCTTACGGATGGAATCCACGCCAAAGAAGCCGGTTACCACACCTCGCACACGAACCGGCACACAAAACATTGAGCACACACCCTGCTCCTCAAGCATCGTACGCTCGGGGCCGATCGGTATCTGTTCTATTTCTTCAACAAAGATGACCCGGTTGCCACTCACCATTTCGTTGATTTTGCACTTCCACCATTCAAAGTCGTCAGTTGGCACATTGCGCTGATCATCAATAAGGGGTTGCACATCGGCGGAACACCATTCGTGAGTGTTATCCATAACACGGTAGTCCGGAGAAAACTCATACAAGTAGGCCCTGTCCACCTCAAAAAAGCTGCCAATGGTTTTCAATAACTCGGTAACGCATTGATCAATAGTGCCAAAGCCCAGATTAATAAACTGGGTCGACAGATTGGCAATCAGCTTCTGAAAATCAGCCTGGAATGCTGATTCTGCCTCGCGTTCCCTGAGTGTGTGTTCAAGGTCTTTGTAACACTGAATATTATGGTACTGGCCATGCCAGATGGTACTTCCATCGCCCTGGCGTTCCGGCACTGCGTGGGCCTCAAACCATTCATAATGCCCGGCCTTCACTTTTACTCGAGCCTGATATTCCCATGGGGTCAGGGCTGCAGCAGACTCAACAATACTCGCTCTTACAGCAGACACATCATCTGGATGGACCGCAGCAAACAAAGCATCTGCGCTTTCCCGCAATATATCCGGAGCGATGCCCAGCAGGCTCTGCACCTGCTCGCTGATAAACAAAAACCGATGCGCCTCACCATCCGCGCTTAGCCAATATGTGCTGAGCACATCGGGAATAGCCGAAACCAATTTCCGGAGCGGTGAGTCCGTATTGGCACACCATTGACGCTTACCAGCCTGTTCTGTCATGGGCTGCTCATTTGCTTACCGCGAATTTGCCTTGTTCAAAAAAGTGTAGTCCACAGTGCCACGCAGAGCTATTTCTGAGCAGCGCATCTGATCTGTTGATAAAAATCACCTATAGCACCAATTGGAATATCCTTATTCCATTAAGCGCCTATAGAGCTATAGTGAACTCAACACCAACGGCATAGGAGCCATACCATGGAACAATCAAACAACCCAGTATTCGGTTTGCCACGTTTGAATGAACGCGCCCCTGAGTTCAACGCCCCCACTACCGATGGCGTAAAGACCCTCGACAGCTACAAGGGCAAATGGCTGGTGCTTTTCTCCCACCCGGCTGACTTTACACCGGTCTGTACCACTGAATTCATGGCCTTCGCGAAGATGGCGCCGGAATTCAACAAGCGCAATTGCGAGCTGCTGGGTCTGTCCATAGACAGCCACCACTCACACATTGCGTGGATGCGTAACATCAAGGAGAAGTTTGGCGTCGAGATACCCTTCCCGATCATCGCCGACCTTAAAATGGATGTTGCCCGCGCTTATGGCATGATTCACCCGGGTGCTGCAGACACATCTGCGGTCCGTGCAACCTTCATGATCGACCCGAAAGGCGTGCTGCGGGCGATGGTGTACTACCCCATGAGCAACGGCCGTTCTATTCCGGAATTCCTGCGCCTGCTGGATGCCCTGCAGACCAGTGACGAGCACGGAGTAGCAACGCCTGAAGGCTGGCAGCCAGGTGATCGCGTTATCGTGCCACCCGCAGCCACTGCGGCAGAGGCTGACCAGCGCGTAAGCTCCGGCGAGTACGACTGTGTAGACTTCTACTACTGCACCAAAGAGCTGTAAGCATCGATAGTATTCGTTAGAAAAGGCTGCCCTTCCTGGCTTGTTAATGGCCAGGAAGGGCGATTCCTTCAGGAAAAACATCCGCACTCATGATACCTTCCAGACACTCCCGTTAGCCGGCGTTTCACTGCCCGAGGGAACACCCTCAGCTGAACCGAGTCGCACATGCCCACAAAAGCACATCAGCTTTCCAATGAATGGCAAGCCTTCTGGCTGGCCGTTGGCTTTCTCACCCGCATTCCCATGCTCGCTCGCATTGATTACTCCCAGAAGCTGATGAACCAGTGCAGCATGTACTTCCCGCTGGTAGGGCTTTTGCTCGGTGCCTCATATGCCGGCTTGTTTGCGCTGCTTAATCTGGCTTGGAGCCCGCTGGTGTGCGTGCTGCTGGTTTTGTGCTTCCACTTGTTTGTTACCGGCGCTTTCCATGAAGACGGTCTGGCCGACAGTGTGGATGCATTGGGTGGTGGATATACCGTTGAGAAGCGCCTGGAGATTATGAAAGACAGCCGCATCGGCACCTATGGCACCGTGGCATTAGTCATGGCTTTGGGCCTGAAAGCTGCGCTGCTGATGGATGCCCAAAGCATCTGGTTGGCGCTGCTGGTAGCGCCCGCGATCAGCCGGCTCACACCCTTGCTGTTGATGGCATTTCTGCCCTATGTGACCGATCCGGACAAGAGCAAAAGCAAACCTGTGGCGGAAGGCTTCTCGCGCAACCGTTTGCTGGTCAGTTGCGGGTTTACCGCGTTGGTGGCTCTGGCTTTCAGCCTGTGGTTGCCGGGGCTGTGGCTGGCCGCAGCAACCGCAATCATTGCCGTGGCGTTGCTTTGGGGCTGGTATCTCAAGCAGCAATTGGGCGGTTACACCGGCGACGCGCTGGGGGCCAGTGTCGTGTTTTGTGAGCTGGTCTTTTTGCTCGGGCTCTAGCCCTTAGACTGCACCCTCAATCTACTGAATACGACAGTATGCGCGACAGTTGGCTATACGGCAGACCAGTTTCCTGGTGCCAGGCGGTAAACGCTGCCTGTGCCTGCTGCAATCCTTTCTTGCTCGTGGGCGAAGCATCCAGAAGATTGGCATGGCGCAGGCCGGCAACAACATCGTGGGACAGGATAAAACCGTCCCAGCCCACCATACGCAAAAAGTACTGGGCGCTGTTACCGCCCAAGCGAGAGCCATTGCGCTTTAACCACAGCAACAAGCCCATCTGATCTTCCGACGGCCACTGGCTCAGGAATGCGCCAAAGCTGCCATGTTCCCGCGCCGCATCCATAATCATTCGGGCATTCTCCGGCACAGTGCGGATTTTCTGCATGTTGCGCACAATTCGCTCATCCTGAGCCAGCTCTTCCAATACGTCTGGCGGTACCTGCTGCCAGTAGGCAGGCACAAAGCCATGGAAGGCCGCTTCGAAACCTGCCCATTTGTTATCTATAACTCGCCACACAAAACCGGCTTTAAATACGCAGCGGGTAATCTCCGAAAGGTAGCGATCGTCTGCCCGCGCCTCCAGCGCAGTCGCAGCCGGCAATTTGGGCAGCAGGGCATTCAGCTCTTCGATGCCGCCTTTACGTGCAATCGCACGTTCGTGAATCTTTGAAAAACCCATAACGTCTCATCATCGATTTAGTAATAGATGGCCAAGAATTAATGTCGCTTTTTAATTAATAGTGACCTAACTCAAAACATTTTCTCATATTTCTACTACCTTGGGGTTAACGATCCGGAAATCGTGCTCGCTCCTGGCTGCACAAGAACATATTGCTCTCAGCTGGAGTCGAGTCCCTTCATTAGCTCTACACACTGCCTGTGCAGATAAAAGGAGATGCGCTGTGGATGATGAATTCCGATCCCCTGAAACCCCTTCTGATAACACGCCGGATAACTCACACAATGACCCGGAACAGGATCTGGCAACGCGGTTCCCCACCGCTTACACCATTCTGTTTTTGCTGATCATATTTGTGGCGGCGTTAACCTGGATTATACCCGCCGGGCAATACGACCGCGCAATGAACGAAGAAGTCGGGCGTGAAGTGGCCGTGCCAGGCACCTACCAGACGGTCGACCCCAACCCTCAGGGTTTTATGGAGATAATGCTTGCCCCCACGGCCGGCTTCTATGATCCGGACAGCTATGTGGCCAACGCCATTGATGTTGCCCTGTTCGTACTTTTCCTGGGCGGTTTCCTCGGCGTAATGAACGCTACGGGAGCCATTGATACCGGGATACGCAGCGCCATGCGACACCTCAAGGGCCATGAAATCTGGATGATACCCATATTGATGACCCTTTTTGCCATAGGAGGCACAACCTATGGCATGGCCGAAGAGACCCTGGCTTTCTATGCCATTCTCATCCCGGTCATGATGGCCGCAGGATACGATGCGGTAACCGGGGTAGCCATCATTCTGGTGGGCGCCGGCATTGGCGTACTGGGCTCCACCATCAACCCGTTTGCCACGGTTATCGCCGCGAACGCAGCTCAAATCCCGTTTACTGACGGCATTGTGGTGCGCTTTATCCTGCTCATTGGCGGCCTGCTGATTTGCTCTGCCTACGTTATGCGTTACGCCCTTCGAGTAAAAGCGGATCCATCCCGCTCTGTGGTATCCAAGCAATGGGATGCACACCGCAGGCTCTTTTTGGGCAAGCATGCTGATGAAATCCAGACGTCTACCCTCACCAGAACCCAGATTGTTGCACTCCTCATCTTCGCTGCCACCTTCGTGGTCATGATCTGGGGTGTATCGTCCCAAGACTGGTGGATGGCTCGCATGGGTGCGCTGTTTTTTGGTGCCGCCATTGTGATAGGCATTATTGCCCGCCTTGGTGAGAAAGAGCTCACTGGCAGCTTTGTGGATGGTGCACGCGATCTCTTGGGTGTTGCTCTAGTGGTCGGGCTTGCGCGAGGCATTGTCGTGATTATGGATCAGGGCATGATTGCCGACACCATTTTGCACAGTGCTGAAACATCCCTGGGTGGCCTGCCGGAACTGGCGTTTATCAACCTGATGTTCTGGATTGAAGTAGGCATGAGCTTCTTTGTGCCTTCATCATCCGGGCTGGCGGTTCTGTCCATGCCGATTCTGGCGCCACTTGCTGATTTCGCCAACGTAGGGCGCGACCTTGTGGTAACCGCCTACCAGTCTGCCAACGGCCTGGTGAACCTGATCAACCCGACCTTTGCCGTAGTGGTCGGTGGCCTGGCCATTGGCCGTGTGTCCTACGACCGCTGGATCGCGTTTATCTGGCCTTTGCTCCTGATCCTTACCATCTTCATTTCGGTGGTTATCAGCGCAGCTGCACTTATTTAACGGAGGACTGAACCATGTCTGAACACAAGCTTGGCGTACATTCAGAAACCGGAAAACTGCGGCAGGTGATTGTCTGCCGCCCAGGCCTGGCACACCGGAGGCTGACCCCCTCCAACTGCGACGCCCTGTTGTTTGACGACGTTTTCTGGGTGAAGCAAGCGCAGAAAGATCACGATGTGTTTGTCAGCGTAATGCGTGACCGCGGTGTCGAGGTACTTGATGTTAACGAGTTGCTGGCCGAAACCCTGGACATTCCGCAAGCCCGCAAGTGGATTCTGGACCACCGGATTACCTGGAACGACATAGGCGTGGGGATGATCTCTGATCTGCGCGCCTGGATGGACGAGCTCCCCGGCACCGAACTTTCAAAATATCTGATTGGCGGCCTGGAAGTGGGCGACTTGCCCTTTGACCCCACCGGGCTTTTCGGTAATCACCTTGGCCACTATGGCTTTGTACTGCCACCCTTACCCAACTACCTGTTCACCCGGGACAACAGCGCCTGGATCTATGAGGGCGTTACGCTGAACCCCATGTACTGGGCTGCGCGCCAACCGGAAACCCTGCTGATGGCTGGCGTGTACAAATACCATCCGAAGTTTGCCGGCAAGGTGGATGTGCTCTGGGGTGACCCGACCAGGAACCACGGCCTTGCCACGCTTGAAGGCGGTGACGTAATGCCGGTAGGCAATGGCACCGTGCTTGTCGGTATGGGGGAGCGCTCATCACCCCAGGCCGTTGGGCAATTGGCTAACGCTCTGTTTGAAAGAGGCACGGCGGAACGGGTTATTGCCTGCCAGATCCCCAAAACCCGTGCAGCCATGCATCTGGACACCATCTTTACTTTCTGCGGCGGCAACGTGGTTACCGCCTTTAAAGAAATGGCTGACGAGCTGATTTGCTACGACTTGCGCCCCGGTGAAGGCAAAAAGCACCTGTCTTTCCGCCAGGACCCCCGGCCCTTTTTTAATGTGGTGGCTGACGTTCTTGGCTACAAATCCCTCGAGGTTGTACCGACCGGCGGTGATAACCCGGCCGAGCGGGAACGGGAGCAATGGAACGATGGCAACAACGTGTTGGCGCTAAGCCCCGGCGTGGTCATTGGTTACGACCGCAACGACGACACCAACGCAGCACTGGAAGCCGCGGGCATTGAAGTGCTGGCCATTCCGGGTGCCGAGCTGGGCCGTGGCCGTGGCGGTGGGCGTTGCATGAGTTGCCCCACAATGCGTGACCCCATCTGATCCAGGAGGACAAAGACCATGGCTTTTAATCTGAAGAATCGTCATTTCCTCACCTTGCGGGACTTTTCCCCGCAAGAAATCGGCTTTCTGCTGAGACTGGCCAAAGACCTGAAAGCGGCCAAATACGCGGGCACCGAGGTGCCCCAGCTGACTGGCAAAGAACTCGCGCTGATCTTTGAGAAGAACTCCACCCGAACAAGGGTGGGCTTCGAGGTGGCTGCTTACGATCAAGGCGCCAGAGTGACCTATCTTGGGCCTTCAGGCACCCACATTGGCCACAAGGAATCGGTAAAGGATACCGCCCGGGTTCTGGGCCGCGTTTATGACGGCATTGAGTACCGGGGTTTCGGCCAGAAAATTGTTGAGGAGCTGGCCGAGTATGCCGGCGTGCCGGTATTTAACGGCCTGACCGACGAGTTTCACCCAACCCAGATTCTTGCAGATTTTTTAACCATGCAGGAACACGTTGAGAAACCGCTACATGAAGTGGCCTATGTGTATATTGGCGACGCCGCCAATAACATGGGTGACAGCCTGCTGATTGGCGGGGCCAAAATGGGCATGGATGTGCGCTTGTGTGCGCCAAAAGAGTGTTGGCCAAAGCAGTCCATTCAAGACGAAGCCCGGGCTATCGCTCAGGAAACAGGTGCCCGGATCACCATTACTGAAGACGTTGATGCCTCCGTAGCAGGCGTCGATTTTGTGTACACCGATGTGTGGGTGTCCATGGGTGAGCCGAAAGAAAAGTGGGGCGAACGCATCAAGCTGTTAATGCCCTACCAGGTGAACGCCGCCCTGATGGAAAAAACCGGCAACCCGCGAGCCCGCTTCATGCATTGCCTGCCCGCGTTTCACAACACCGAAACCACGGTGGGCAAGGAAATAGAGGCCGAGTTCGGCATTACTGCCATGGAAGTGACGGATGACGTTTTCGAAAGCCCCGCCTCCATCGTGTTTGATCAGGCGGAAAATCGCATGCACACCATCAAGGCAGTGCTGGTAGCCACACTTGGGGCCTGATACTGGCTCCAACTGCTGAAAAGGATGCACAGGATGCTGATTGTTGCAGCTCTGGGCGGTAACGCCCTCTTAAAGCGCGGCGAACCGTTAACCGCCAAGACTCAGCGCGCCAACGTGAAAATTGCTGCGAAATCACTGGCCAAACTGGTACAGGCCGGACATGAGCTGGTGATTACCCACGGCAACGGCCCCCAGGTGGGGTTGCTGGCATTGCAGGGCGCGGCATACAAGCCTGAGGAAGCCTACCCGCTGGATGTGCTGGGCGCGGAGACCGGTGGCATGATCGGTTATATGATCGAGCAGGAGATGGAAAACGCCCTCAACCATAGCCGTCCTGTGGCAACCCTGCTCACCCAGGTGGTGGTTGACCGGGAGGATCCGGCCTTCAAAAATCCCACCAAATTTATCGGCCCGGTCTACGATAAGGCAGAAGCCGAATCCCGGGCAGCAGCAGCCGGCTGGCACATTGCGGCCGACGGCGACAAATGGCGCAGAGTCGTACCCTCCCCTGCACCTAAAGAAATACCCGACATGCGGGTACTGAAACTGCTACTGGATCAGGGGGTAATTATCATCTGCACCGGAGGTGGTGGCATTCCGGTGCTACGCCGTAACGACGGCAGCATGACCGGTGTAGAAGCCGTGATTGACAAGGATGCCGCCAGCGCTTTACTGGCGCGCGAGCTAAAAGCCGATGCCCTGCTGCTTTTAACCGACGTGGATGCTGTGTATAAAGATTTCAATACACAGGCTGCAACCCCGGTTCGTAAAATCACACCGGAACATGCCCGCAGACTCGATGTACCAGCGGGCTCCATGGGGCCAAAGGTGGCGGCGGCCTGCAATTTCGCCGACACTGGAGGTGTCAGTGGCATTGGCCGACTGGAGGATGCACTCGATATTCTGGGTGGGCGCGCAGGCACACTCATCAGCAAAGACGCCACTCATAACACTTAATCACTCGGGCCCGTTATTCATGTCGGATCAGATCGTTGATGTTGGACAGGTTGTAGGCGTTCGCGGCGGCGTTGTCGATGTGAAGTTTCCGGCAACCTCACCCCGTATTCAAGATCTGGTTTACGCTGGCAGCCTGGCGATGGAAGTAACCTCGCTCCTGGAAAATGGTGCCGTGCGCTGCATGGCGCTGGCACCGGTGCGTGGGCTGGGCCTGGGAATGCCAGTAAAAGCGACTGGGGCCGCAATTCAGGTGCCGGTGGGTGATAGGGTGCTGGGGCGCATGCTCAACGTGTTTGGCGAACCCATTGATGGCAAACCAGCCCCGGCCGCCGAGGTGCGACGATCCATTCACCAACCGCCCCCGGCATTGGAAGATCGCGTCATCCACAGCGATATTCTGGAAACCGGCATCAAGGCCATCGATCTGCTCTCCCCCATTGAGCGCGGCGGGAAGACCGGTCTGTTCGGCGGTGCGGGTGTGGGTAAAACCGTGCTGATTACCGAGCTGATCAACAACACGGTTCAACATTATCAGGGCGTAAGCCTGTTCTGCGGCATTGGCGAGCGCTCGCGGGAAGCGGAAGAGCTTTACCGCGAGATGGGCGATGCCGGTGTGCGGGATAAAACCGTGATGCTGTTCGGGCAGATGAACGAAGCCCCGGGTGTGCGGTTTCTGGTAGGCAAAACCGCACTCACCATGGCGGAGTACTTCCGCGACGTGCAGAAACAGGATGTGCTGCTACTCATCGATAATATTTTCCGCTTTGTGCAGGCGGGCTCGGAAGTTTCGGGGCTGATGGGTCGCATGCCTTCCCGGGTGGGCTACCAGCCCACGCTGGCCACCGAACTGGCAACGCTGCAGGAACGCATCACCTCTACCCGCAACGGCGCTATCACCTCTATTCAGGCGGTTTACGTGCCTGCTGATGACTTCACCGACCCGGCCGCGGCGCACATTTTCTCGCACCTTTCCGCCTCGGTGGTGCTGTCGCGCAAGCGTGCCAGTGAGGGCCTTTACCCGGCGGTGGACCCCCTCGGTTCTGCCTCGGTTATGCTGACTCCGGCCATCGTTGGCCAGCGCCATTACGACATTGCCCGGGCGGTAAGGCGCACCCTGGCCGAGTACGAAGATCTACGCGACATTATTGCCATGCTGGGCATGGAAGAGCTCTCAGCCGCCGACCGGGCCACCGTGGCGCGGGCGCGGCGGCTTGAGCGTTTTCTCACACAACCGTTTTTCACCGTCGGCGCGCTGACCGGCGACAGCGGCAGGCGCGTGTCGATCAAGGACACCCTGGACGGTTGCGAAACCATCTTGAATCAGAGCGAGTTTCACGATAACGAAACTGACTACTACATGATTGGCTCCCTGAAGGATCTGGAGAAAAAACCATGAGCCTTGCCGAAGCCATGCAGGTAACACTGCGCCTGCCAACCCGAACCCTGTTCGAAGGCAGCGTGCAGCGGCTATTCGCCACCGCGCAAAACGGTGCTTTCGGCATGCTTCCGAACCATACGGATTTTGTGACGGCGCTGGTGCCCTCGGTGCTGATTCTCACATCAGCCGACGGCACCGAAGCCTTCTTTGGTGTGGACGAAGGTGTGCTGATGAAAAAAGGCCACCAGGTAGACATCGCCATACGCCGAGGCGTTCAGGGCAAGGATCTCGAATCCCTGAACGAAACCATTCAGGCTGCGTTTATCGAAGTGGATGAGGAAGAGCGGGTTGCACGCTCGGCTTTGTCCCGGCTGGAAGCAGGGATAGTACGTCGGTTTGGCGACTTGCGGAAACCCTCGGTATGAGCCCAAAAAACGATCGCTCAGCAGAAGACATACGGCGCAGTGCCGAGCGCATGAAGCGCGCAAGGGATGAGCCCGGAGTTAGCCCCCTGCGCGGGCTTGGTGCCTTTGGAATCATCGGCTGGTCGATTGCAGTGCCCACCGTGGGGGGCGCTTTCCTGGGATTGTGGCTGAACGACGTAGCACCACAGAACTTTTCCTGGCCCATTGCCCTGATTCTGGGTGGCGTGGTTGCAGGAGGCATCATTGCCTGGAGCTGGATCGAACGGGAAGGGCCAGACCGCAAGGGAGACAAACGTTGATAATTGTAGATTGGCCAGCGGTATTGCTGGGGTTTTCATTTGGTTTACCCGTCAGTGCGCTGTTCTTCATAGGGCTGGCCTGGGGTATGCGACGCGCCCTGGGCTCTGACCGGCCCGGCCTCTGGCTGATGGCCAGCTCGTTTTGCCGGATTGCAATGCTGCTTGGTGTTGGTTTTCTGGTAACGGCTTACGCTGACAGTAACTGGGCCATCGCCGGCTACGCATTGGCGTTTTTCCTGGCGCGGCTGGTGGCCGTGCTCTGGGCCAGAATCAGCAAGGCACCCGCAACGGCTACACAGGAGGGCGCATAATGCAGCTTACCCCGGATGACATTATCGTTTTTACGCTGGCCGGCTGGGAGGTTAACGCCACCATCGTTAACACCTGGATTGTGATGGCGTTGCTGGTGGGTATTTCCATGCTGATTACCCGCAACCTCCGGCCAGATGTACCGCCCAATCGCTGGCGCACCTCGCTGGAAGTGATCGTAAAGCTGATTCAAGGCCAGATCGAAGAGGTAACCCGGAACTCCGCACGCCACGTGATGTACTTTGCCGGCACCCTGTTCCTGTTCATCGCTTTATCAAACCTGATGCTGGTGGTACCCGGGTTTTCACCGCCCACGTCGTCGCTATCCACCACAGCAGCACTGGCCTTGTCTGTGCTGGTGGCGGTACCGGTGTTCGGCATAGCCAGTGGAGGCGTAGGGCATTATCTCAAAACCTTTATCGAGCCCTCGGTCATCATGTTGCCATTCAACATCATCGGCGAGTTCTCCCGGGGCATCTCGCTGGCCATCCGTCTTTACGGCAACGTAATGAGCGGGGCGGTTATTGCGGCCATCCTGCTTACCGTCGCGCCGTTTTTCTTCCCGGTGGTCATGGACATGCTTGGCTTGTTAACCGGCATGATTCAGGCCTATATATTCGCGATTCTTGCTACCGTTTACATTTCATCTGCCACGGCAGAACCAGACGCTCCAGCGCTCAAAAAAGAGGATAAGTCATGACCGATCTAGCCATTATTGCGGCCATTTCGATATTTACCGCGGGTTTTACCATTGCCATCGGCGCCATTGGCCCGGCACTGGGTGAAGGGCGAGCCGCCGCCGCTGCGATTGCCGCCATTGCACAGCAACCGGATGCAGCGCCAACTCTGTCACGAACCCTGTTCGTGAGCCTGGCGATGATTGAATCTACCGCCATCTACTGCTTTGTGGTGGCTATGATTCTTATTTTTGCCAACCCGTTCTGGGATGCCATGCAGGTTGCCGCAGGAGGCTAGAGCCGATCATGTCCATTGACTGGATTACCGTTATCGCGCAGATCGCCAACTTTCTGGTGCTGGTGTGGCTGCTGAAGCGCTTTCTCTACCGCCCGATTCTTGATGGCATAGATGCCCGTGAGGCTGAAATAAAGCGCCGCATGGCAGAGGCAGGAGAGGCCGAGAAAAAGGCCCAGGCTGCCGAAGCGGAATTCCGCCAGCAGCAAAAACAGCTGTTGTCGGATCAGGATGCTGTGGTCAAACAGGCCCTGAGGGAATCGGAAGATCAGCGCGACAGCCTGCTGGCCGAAGCTCGCGCCAAGCTGGAGCAGGAACAGCAAGACTGGCACAAGCACCTTGAGCGTGAACGCCAGAAGTTCACCGCACAGCTGCAGCGTACCGGCGAAGAAACCCTGCTGGAGCTGACCCGCAAAGCACTGCGGGATCTTGCGGATGAATCCCTGGAAGAGGCTATCGTTCGCCATGTAAGCGCGCGTTTGCGGCCTATTGCTGGCGAACTCTCGGATGCTGCCGGCGACAGCAAGGAGGCGGTAGCAACCACACGCGACACCTTGCCCGAAGCGGCACAGGCGCTGCTGCTTGCTGACGTTAAAAGCTTGCTACCAGGCATCAACCTGCGCTTTGAAAGCGACCCGCAACAGTCGCCAGGCCTGGTTCTGCGGGTTGGCGGCGCACAGGTAGCCTGGACTGTGGACAGCTATACCGAAGAATTTGATGCGCTGCTAAACGAGCGCATGGCTGCGGGTGCTTCCGGGCGCATTCAGCCGGCGGGCACATAAACCCGGTTGTGCATAAAAAGGATAGATTAAACGCTATGGCCGACACCGATCACAGTGCTCCGAAAAACCGCTCTCCATCACAGCCCCAATCGCACGCTGAATTGCATTCAGCCGGGCAGTTCGAGACATGGCGGGAATCCCTGCTGGCAGCGCCTATACCAGCACCGGTCATAACCGAAGTAGGCCGTGTAACCGAAGTAGGCGATGGCGTTGCAATTGTGACCGGTCTGGCTCGAGCCTTGGCCGATGAGCTGCTGATTTTTGAATGCGGTGTTCAGGGCATAGTGCTGGATCTGGAACCTGGCCGGCTCGGGGTGATTCTGCTTGGTCCTTCCGAGCTGATTACTCTGGGCGAGGATGTACGCCGCACCCGCAAGGTGGTGAGCGTGCCCGTCGGCCCCGCGTTGCTCGGGCGTGTGGTTGATGCCATGGGCCGCCCGAGGGATGGTTTGGGAGCTATCGCCGCTGTTGCAGAAACCCCCATTGAAGCAGAAGCACCGGGCATTCTCAGCCGCTCAGCTATTTTCCGGCCGCTGGCAACCGGCCTTAAAGCCATTGATGCTGCCGTACCTGTAGGCCTCGGCCAACGCGAGTTGATCATCGGTGATCGCCAAACCGGCAAGACCTCCATCGCCATAGACACCATGCTCAACCAATCGCGCTCAGATGTTGTCTGCATCTATTGCGCCATTGGCCAGCGTGGCGATGCTGTATCCCGAGTTATCGCAGCATTGAAAAAGGGCGACATGCTGGCCCGCAGCATCGTGATGTCGGCCGGTGACGAAGAAACACCGGGGCTGGCTTACATAGCGCCCTACTCCGCCATGGCCATGGCAGAGTACTTTTCCGATCAGGGCCGGGATGTGCTGGTGATTTTTGATGACCTTACCCACCACGCCCGCTCCTACCGCGAGCTATCATTGCTGTTGCGCCGGCCACCAGGGCGCGAAGCCTTCCCCGGCGATATTTTCTACGTGCATGCCCGCCTGCTGGAACGGGCCGGCCAGTTTACTCAGGAAGCCGGTGGTGGCTCGATTACCGCCTTGCCGGTGGTGGAAACCCAGGCGGAGAACCTGTCGGCCTACATTCCCACCAACCTGATCTCCATCACCGATGGGCAGATCTACCTGTCGCCACGACTGGTGCGCCGTAACCAGTTCCCGGCCGTGGATCTGGGCCTGTCCGTTTCTCGCGTAGGCGGCAAAGCGCAAAGCCGCACCCTTCGCGAAGTAGCCGGCAACTTGCGGGTTACCCTGTCGCAATTTGAAGAATTGGAAGACTTCGCCCGCTTCGGTACACGCCTGGACGACACCACCCGCGCCCGCCTCACCCGTGGCGCTGCCGTTCGCACCGCCTTGCGCCAGGCCGAGCGTGACCCCATGCCCCCCGCCGAGCAACTGGCGGTTTTGATTGCCGCAATGGAAGGGCTTTTCGATGCCTTGCCGGAAGAACAACTGAGCGGTGCCATGGACCGCATTCGTGCCGCTGCCCGGAAACACTTCCAGTTTATCGACGAGCGTATCAGCGAAAACAAGGGGTTGAGCAAAGAAGACCGCGAACGGATTATCACAACCGCTCGCACCGCACTGTCTGCGAACCGCTCAGACGAGGTCAGCCATGGCCCAGACGCTTGAGACGCTGACCCGGCACAGCGACACCCTGACGAGCATTCGCGGCATCGTTCACACCATGAAAACCCTGTCGGCGATTAACGCGGCACCTTATGAACACGCGGCCCGCTCGATTGAGGCCTATCACCAGACTATATTGCAGGGCTTTGCCGCCTTCGCTTATCGAACTGGTGGTATCAACCTGCGACAGGAAAATGCTGTGGAGCATCTGGTCATCGTGTTCGGCTCCGACCACGGCCTCTGCGGCAATTACAATGAGGTGCTTGCAGAAGTGGTGCAGCAACATTGCCAGAGCCAAACGATCGGCAAGCAACGCCTGCTCTGTATCGGCGCGCAAATGAACGATGCTCTGGATGATCAGGACCTGCTGCCAGAAGCTGTCTTGCTGCCACCGGCGTCTGCGGATGGCATAGGCCGCCTTGCTGGCGATATAGTTACCCGCATAGACCGTTTTAGCCGAGGCCAACCGTTGCATCATCTGGCCGTCACTCTGGCGTTTACCCAGCGCGGCGAACACGGCACGCGGGAACCGACAATACAGAGCCTTCTTCCGCTTGCACCCTCACTACTCGAGCGTAAAACACACTGGGATTCACGCTCACTTCCGGATTACACCATGGAAGCGGACGCGCTGTTGTCATCCCTGATTCGCAGCCATATTTTTGCCAGCGTTTTCCGGGCCTCGGCAGAAGCCATGGTGACAGAGAACTCCGCCCGGCTGGCTTTGATGCAGCAGGCGGAGCAATCGGTGGATGAGCGCATTGAGGTGGTGGAGGGGGAGCTTCGATCGGTGCGGCAAACGGAGATCACCAACGAGTTGATGGACGTGATTATCGGGTTTGAGGCGTTGAAAAAGCCGAAGAAGCGGGTGGTTTCTGAGCAACCGCAATAAGGCCCAAATTGCGCCCCAAGGTCACCAAATCAGGGGCTTCCCCCAGCCATTTCCATGCACCAACTCTTCCAGCGGCAGGCGTGAGCGCCAGCCTTTGGTCTCCAGCTCCGGCTTGTCCAGAAACTCACTGACATAACCCAGACACAAATACGCCAGTGGGTAGACGTTTTCCGGCAGGTTCAGAATATCGGCCAGTCTGGTTTGGTCGATAATACTGACCCAACCCACACCAATGCCTTCCGCCCGCGCCGCCAGCCAGAGGTTTTGTACGGCAAGGCAGGTGCTGAACAGGTCCATATCCACAATGGAGTTACGCCCAAGCACATGGGCGCCACCGCGGCTGCGATCACAGGTAATACACAGATTCATCGGGCTTTCAGTAATGCCCTGCAGTTTCAGGCTGCGATAGGTTTGCTGGCGCTCCCCGGTGTAATTGTCTGCGGCTTTTGCGTTCTCTTCATTGAAGCTGGCCAATACCTGCTCGCGAACGTCCAGGCTGTCGATGAGTATAAAATCCCAGGGTTGCATAAAGCCCACGGAAGGCGCGTGGTGCGCGGCTTTCAGGAGCCTTGCCAGCACGGGTTTTGGAATCGGGTCTGGTAGAAACTGTGAGCGCACATCGCGGCGTTCGTATATGGCACGGTAGAGTCCGGCGCGCTCGCTGTCACTGAAGCTGTTATCTGAATTACTCATTGTGCCTGGTGTCCTCCGGGGTAAACGCTATCGGGCTCAGGTTCAGCAGTTCGCGCAACCACGCGGTATCGAGATGCTGCTCTATCTGATCCGCCAATCGGTCCAGTTGCGCCATGCGATGCTGCTGATAATCCACCGCAGCGCCCGACTGATTCAACCCGGCCCAGTGCAGGATTGAATCACAGGCGGTGGGCTCGTCAAATATTCCATGCACGTAGGTGCCGGCGATGTGGCCGTCATTGCTTATCGCGCCTTCGTTACTGCCATTAATACGGCCGAGCGGGCGCGCCAGCGCCACTCCCTCACTCACGCCGTTGTGCATTTCGTATCCGCTGAAACTGGCCTCTACCTGCGCAGAATCCGTTGCGGTCAGGTTTAGCACGCCCTGCACGTTTTTCAGTTGTTTACCGGCCACCATTTTGGTGGACATTTCCAGCAAGCCCAAGCCATCCGCTTTGCCCGGGTCGCCTTCCAGCCCATCTGGGTCAGTCACCTGCTTACCCAGCATCTGGAAACCGCCACAGACACCGAACACCTTGCCGCCGTAGCGCAGATGTTTACGAATGGCTTGCGCCCAGCCTTGGCTGTGCAAAAAGTCCAAATCTGTGCGGGTGCTTTTACTGCCGGGAAGTATGATTAAATCCGCCGGAGGAATAGGTTGATCCGGCCCGATGAACTGCAGATTTACACCCGGGTGCAACCGAAGCGGGTCAAAATCGTTGTGGTTGCTAATGCGCGGCAATACCGGCACAACCACATTGAGCGCTCCGGCTTCGCTGGTGCCGGATGTGCCTATGCTGTCTTCAGAATCCACAATCAGGCCGTGAAGATAGGGCAGCACGCCAATGACCGGTTTTCCGGTGCGCTCGCTCAACCAGTCCAGGCCCGGTTCCAGCAAGCCGATATCACCGCGAAAGCGGTTAATAATAAAGCCTTTGGTACGCTGCTGTTCGCTGGCAGAAATCAGCTCCAGAGTGCCCACCAACTGGGCAAACACACCGCCCCGATCGATATCGCCCACCAACAGCACCGGGCAATCCGCCGCTTCCGCAAAGCCCATGTTGGCGATGTCGTTGGCCCGCAGGTTAATCTCCGCCGGGCTGCCAGCGCCTTCGGCAATGATTACATCGTAGCGTTCGCTGAGTGAACGCCAGGCGGCCATCACCGCCTCCATGGCTTCGGCTTTGTAAGCGTGATAATCCAGCGCATCCATATTGCCGTGCACCTGCCCACGCAAAATAACCTGGGCACCACAGTCACTTTGTGGCTTCAGCAAAACCGGGTTCATATCGCTGTGTGGTTCAAGGCCACAGGCCAGCGCCTGTAACGCTGTTGAACGGCCAATTTCGCCACCATCAATGGTGACCGCACTGTTCAACGCCATATTTTGCGGTTTGAACGGTGCCACTGATACACCCTGCCGAGCCAGCCAGCGGCACAGGGCCGCAACAACGGTGGTTTTACCCGCGTCGGAGGTGGTGCCCTGGATCATGAGGGTGGTCATAGGTTAAAGCTCAACACCCTTCTGGGCCTTGATTCCCTGATCCTCAAAGGCGTGCTTCACTACGCCCATTTCAGTCACTGTATCTGCGATATCGATCAGCTCTTTCGGGGCACTTCTGCCAGTAACAACCACATGCTGCATCTCCGGGCGGGCCTGCAGGTCGTCCAGAACGCGATCCAGATCGATGTAGTCGTACTTCAGTGCGATATTGAGCTCATCCAGCAAAATCAAATCGTAGCTGTCGTCTTTCAACATGCCTTCAACGATATCCCACGCCGCGTTGGCCGCTGCAACATCCTGCTCCCTGTTCTGAGTCTCCCAGGTATAGCCATCGCCCATCACGTGGTAATCCACATTGGGCAGGTTCCGAAAGAACGCCTCTTCGCCGGTACTGAAGGCGCCTTTAATAAACTGCACAACGCCAACTTTCATGCCGTGGCCAAGGGCTCGGGCGACCATACCGAAACCGGAGCTGCTTTTGCCTTTGCCCGGGCCGGTAAGCACCAGCAATATGCCCTGTTCTTTCTGAGCTTTGGCTATGCGCTCCTGCATGATTTTCTGTTTGGCTGCCATGCGTTTGGCGTGGCGTTCGGGGTCTTTTGCACGTTCTTTCATGGCGATTGCCTCACATCAACGTTAGTTTATTGAGCCGGCACAAATACCGACAAACCGTCTTTTTCCAGGGAGATAAGGCGCTGGTTGTATAAACGTTCCAGTGCTTCCGGGACCAACATGCTTTCTGTCGCCCCCCAGCAGGCATCGCCGTTGGTGTACAGCAATAGAACATGGCTACACCAACGCGCAGCCATGTTCAGATCGTGCAGACACATAAATACAGCTTTTCCGGACTCTGCCTGATTACGAAGCAGATTCATTACCTTTACCTGGTGGTGCAGATCCAGATGGTTGGTGGGCTCATCCAGCAACCAGATATCAGGGTTTTGGGTCATCAAGGTGGCAATGGCAACGCGCTGGCGCTCTCCGCCAGACAGGGTGTTGAGCAAGCGACCAGACAAGCCATCGACATCCAGTGCCGTCAGCGCCTGTTCCGCAAGCGCCTGATCCTCGCCTTGCTCACTTTCCCAGGGTGACAGCCAGGGATGGCGGCCAATCAGGGCTGTTTCCATCACCGTTGCCGGAAACGTGTCCTGACGCTCCTGGAACACCAAGCCCAGTTGCCGTGCAATATCCCGGCGTTTGAACTCTTTTAAAGGTGAGTCATTCAGCACCACCTGCCCGCTGCGAGCAGGAAGCAAACCCGCAAGGGTATGCAGTAATGTGGTTTTGCCAGCACCGTTAGGGCCTAGCACACCCCAGATCTGGCCCGGCTCAACATTCATATTCAGAGCAAAGCCGTCAGCGCGCCCCGGTATGTTGATGATCAGTTCGCGGGCTCTCAGCGTGCTCATCAGCGGCTCCGGTGCAACAGATAGAGAAACATGGGAACACCCAGCAATGCGGTTATCACGCCAACTGGCAACTGTTCGGGAGCAATCACCGTGCGCGCCAAAGTGTCGGCCAGCACCAGCAAAGTGCCACCGGCCAGAACGCTGGCAGGCAAGATGATGCGCTGATCATTCCCCAGCACCAGCCGGAGCATGTGAGGCACTATCAGCCCTACAAATCCTATACTCCCCGCAGTTGTCACCGCCGTCGCGGTCAGCAGGCTGGCGAGTAGATACACCGCCCATTCCAGCGGCCGCACAGAAACACCCAGCGCGGCTGCCTGCATAGGCCCCCGCGCCAGCACGTTGAGGTTCCGGGCAAGTGGCATAATCAACATTATGGATACAACCAGCACCACAAATGCCGGCCAGGGTGTACGAGCATAGGAAACATCACCCATCAGCCAGTACAGCATACCGGGCAGTTTGTACGAGGGCGTGATTGCCAGCATGAGGGTGATCACAGCCCCCCAGCCGGAAGCGACCACAACGCCAGTGAGCAGTAAGCGGGAAGGTGTCCAACTACCGGTTCCATGGGCCAGCCCGAACACCAACATGGTTGCCAGCATGGCACCGGCAAAGGCCGAGCCTGAAACCAGCAGAGCTCCCATCCCGGCAAGCATAGCCAGCAAGGCTCCTACAGCGGCACCACCAGACAACCCCAGGATGTATGGATCAGCAAGCGGGTTGCGCAGTAACACCTGCATCAGCGCACCGGCCACAGCCAACAGGCCCCCGGTCGCAAATGCCGCAATTGCCCGGGGCAGTCGCAATTCCCAAACAAGCGTGCGATGCAAAGCACTGCCGTCACCCTGAATAACCTGCCAAAGATCCGGTAGTGGAATGGTCACACTTCCCATAGCCAGTGCCAGCATCATGGCAGCCAATGCCATTACACCCAGGCTCAGAAGTGAGCGCGTCACTGGTCACCACCACACATTTTCGCGCTTATACCATTAATGCCCACGGGCAACTTCCAACTTTTGACAGATCAGTTTACCGGCCTCAAGTAGCCTGGGAGTCGGCCGGGATATGGGTGATGCCGGAACAAAAATGAGATTATCCCGAGCCACTGCACTCAGCTCGGGATAATCCCTCCAGCGATCCAGCTGTTCGTCGCTTTCACCTTCAGCGCTCCCGGTAAGAATGGCATGGGGGTCCGCCTTCAGGACAACTTCTGCGCTAATTCGAGGCACCAAACGTGGCATATCGCCAAACACATTCACCCCGCCGCACAACTGCAAAACCTTGCCAATCAAATGATCATTATTGATGGTCATCAGCGGCTGCTCCCACACCTGATAAAAAACCGGTATCGGCTCCGCGTTGCGATACTCGTCAGCAATATCCGCAATGCCCTTTCTGAAACGTTCCGCTTCCGCAAACCCAGCCTGCTCTGTACCCGCCAGAGTAGAAAGCCGCTCGAGAACACTGGAAACCCCCTCAAAAGTTCGGGGTTCTATGGCGAACTGGGGAATGCCCAGCGCCTCCAAAAGCTCAATCTGAGCCGGAGGATTTCCTGTTACCCAAGTGATCACCAAGTCCGGCTGAAGCGCCATCAGGGCTTCCAGATCTATTCGAGTATGGGTGCCAACCCGTGGGAGCTTGAGTGCGGCGGGCGGATAATCACTGTAATTGACACCCGCGATCACCTTGTCGCCCGCTCCGGCGGCATAAGTAAGCTCTGTTGCGCCCGGCGAAAGCGTGGCAATGCGCTGGGCAGGAGCCGCCAGACAAAGGAATTGCCCAGCATCATCCGTTGCACAAACGTCTGCAAACGCGCCGGGAACAAGTGCAAAAAACAATAAAAAAGCACGAAAACTCATCAAACAATTATTCCTTTAATCGCTACCAAAATGACAGATCCGGTCTAACAGATAACATTAATTGACTGGCATAAAACGGAACCCTAGACTACAAGCCAAGTTCTATCCGTAGCAGGTGCCCGTGGCGCAATATACGTTATCGTATTGTTGAGCACAGGGTGAAACTGGGAAGTTCGGTTAAAGTCCGACGCTGCCCCCGCAACGGTAAGCGGCAATGAGTAGGAACGGTTGCAAAGCATCCTACTCTGGCGATCACGCCAGCCGCAAGCCCGGAGACCGGCCTGCTACCGGCTATCAGTGTGTACTGGCGGAGGGCTGGTACCGCGGAGTTTTTTGCCTGCTTGTATTGGCGTTAAACCTCCTGATGATAGCTGTGCTCACAGCTAATGTAGTTTTCTTTGGCTGTGGTTTATAGCTCATTTGGCCATGGTTAACTGCTCCAATGCGTCGTTTTTTCTGCCTGCTATTTCTTTTGCCCCTGGCTGCCGCAAACGCGAATGACGCTGTGCCGTTTATCATTGTTGAAAGTTCACCCGCCAACGCAGCAACAACCATAGACCCCGCCAAATCGACCGGCCCTGTAAGAGTTATCCCACGCTCGGAATTTGAAAACCGTACCGCCAATCTGGCCGACGTACTCAGCAATCAGACGGGCGTTCAGATTCGCCAAAGTGGCGGTTTGGGCAGCTATTCCTCCGTCTCCATCAGGGGTTCCACCGCTCGCCAGGTTCAGGTTGTGGTTGATGGCATGCTGCTCAACGATCCCGTAACCGGCGGCGTAGATATGGGTAAGCTGGGCCTGCACGACATCAGCCGTATTCAGGTATACCCCAGCGGCGCACCCGCACAGTTTGCCCAGGCAGGCATTGGCGGTGTGGTGGTTATGGAAACTCTGGGCAAAGACATCGAAGACAGCACGCGTTTTAACCTCGGCGCCGGCTCTTTCGATACCTACAAAATGGGCCTATTCAACAGCGGCAGCCACAAAGACTTTTACTACTGGGTATCGCTGGACAGGCAAAGCAGCGACAACGATTTCGAGTACCCGAATAGCCGTGAATGGTTTAATCCGAATGATGGTGCGAATACCAAACGTCGAAACGCGGAATACGAGCAGGATGCAGTCAGCACCAAACTGGGCTGGGAGATCAACGCCACAAGCAAGCTGGATGCGCTCATTCAATACAGCGATAACGAGCAAAACGTCCCCAGTATTCAGAACTGGAGCAATAATAAGGCCTTTCTGACCAACGAAACCCTACGAACCCAGCTCCACTATCAACAACAAGGCTGGCTGGACGGCCAGATTCATTCCAGCCACCGGCTTATCTGGTCGGATATCAACGAGCGCTACAACAACAAAACCGGGCTAGTAGGGCTGGGAACTACCGATGTTTTTACCGATACAAACCAACTAGGGATGGTTAACACCCTCTATTGGCTGCTAGGTAACCACACGCTTTCAGCCAGTGTGGATGTCACTCACTACAACTATAAACAGCACGACAAGCTTAGCTCTGACCTTCCTGACGAAAGAGAACGCCTGCAAATTGCCAGTGCGGCTTCACATCAGTGGCTTAGCACTGACAGCCGCTGGCGCTCGCAGGTTTCTCTGCGCCAGTACCGCATTGATGATGATTCCGATGAGGCACTCGGCAATGGCACCGTCACGCAAACCTCCAGTACCGATCGCTACAACAGCTGGCAACTGGGCCTCAGTCATTACTTTGCTGGCAACTGGGAGGTATCAGCCGGGATAGCCCGACAGGTTCGCGTTCCAACGCTGCAGGAGCTTTACGGTCAGACGGGATTATTTGTAGGCAACACCGACCTCAAGGCCGAAGAGTCGCTAAATTATGAGGTCTCGCTGCGCACGGATCAGGGATGGGGGCATGTTGAGCTTACCGGCTTTTTTCGCAAGCTTGACCCTGCTGTTGCCGCGATCTACGACGCCCGCGGCGTTGGCCGCTACACCAATTTATCCGCAGAAATATACGGTGCCGAAATGGATGCCTTGTGGCGTATTTATCATTGGTGGGAGCTGTACGGCAACGTAACGCTTCAGGAGTCTGAAAACACCGATGACAGCGTTAGTGATCGCTTTGAGCAACGACTTCCCGGCATCTACCATGAGTCATTTGTCGCCGGCAGCCGATGGCATATCCGGCCCTTCCGCTTTGACGTTTCCTACAACTATGACGACAAGCTCTATTACGACGCAGCCAACAGACTCATGGCCGATCCCCGCACTCTTGTAAACGCCTCTGCGAGCTGGACAAAAGTCTGGCCCAACCGTGGCGAGAGCGAGATATCTCTGGAACTTCAAAATATAACGGACGAAATCTACCAGGATTTTAGCCGTTTTCCCGGGCCGGGAAGGAGTTGGTTTGTGAATGTGAAGCACAATTTTTGATCGGCAAATATCTAACTAAAAAAACCAAGTAAAAAGAAACCAAAGAAACAGAAACCAAGGAACGTATCATGAAAACTGAACTGCACTTCCGTAGATTTGCTCTACCCTTCGTGCTTGCTTTGTCTGCCACACTTACCGCCTGTGGCGGAAGTTCAAGCAACAGTGGCAACATCGAGATCGATGAAAATACAAAGTACGTTGCCGCAATCGCGACTGCGTCGAGCGATTACCTGTCTGGCGAAGTCGAGCTGGCTGAACTGGGCAAAGACGATATAAAGGCTTCAGGTGGTTATTTTTCAGGGCCGTCTGATATTACAGTCAATGCCTACGGTGAAAACTACTACCTGATTGGCAAATTCTTCATTGATACCATCAAGAAGGTCAATATCAAAGATCCGGCCATCGCTACGTGGGACTACTCCACACTGGCACAAGGCGCTACCGGCTCATCAAACCCTTATCAGCTGGTCTTTGTTAATGAGCAAAAAGCGTATCTCATCCGCTATGGCGCAAGCACCGCGTGGATCGTAAACCCATCAGCCGCCAATGAGTCAGAGTTCTATACCGGTGAACTGGATTTGTCTGCTTACATACCCCAAAACACAACCGGCGCCCCGAACATGTCCTCCGGGGTGATTGTTGGAAACAAGCTCTTTATTACTCTTGAACGCCTGGGTAGTGATTATCAGCCGACAAACACAGCTTATGTCGCGGTCTTCGACACAGTAACCGACACCGAAATCAATACCCGCCCGGGAACAACAGGCGGACTGAAAGGCATTCCGCTTCAAGGCAGAAATCCAACTCGTACCCAACATGTTGACGGACTTGGCCTTGTGGTTGTAAATCGCGGTGAGTTCGGCGCTCCATTTGGCGGCACCAGTCTGGATGTTGTTGACCCCGATACTTTTACAGTTGGCTCCATGATCGCAGACGAAGAGATTGCCACACAGATCAATAACGCCGTGTTTGTAAGCCCAACTCAAGGCTATATTCTCAATTACGCAGGCTGGCAGAATACTACTCTGCAGCGTTTCGACCCATCTGTCGGCATTAGCAGCCTTGAGACGGTAGCCAACCTCACCGGCGGGGATTTCAGAACATTAGATCTGAGCCCTGAAGGCACCTTATGGCTGGGTGACGCCAACACAAGTGCCCAAGGGGTCCGCATCTTCGATACGACCACCGATCAGCAGATCGATTTTGTAGAAACACAGCTATTACCAATTGCCGTTGCGTTCATCGAAACAGGCATTGATACAGAAGTAGCAGCCACACCATAAAACGTAGTGAAACCTGCAGGCAGTGGTGGCTTAATGCGCCGCTGCCTGTATCACCACTGCCAAGCGTTCCCAATCCCGACTGCAACCCGGCAGTCCAAATCTCAGCATCTCTGGCTGAGCAAAACAACGAATCAGCACGCCGCTACGGGCAAAAATCTCTGCCAGGGCGCAAGCTTGGTCGACCCTTATGGTCTGAAACAAAGGGCTACCGCCTAGCACCGAAAACCCGCTGTTTTGAAGCAACACTCTCAGCCTGTCAGAGTCACCACGCAATCCATGTAAGGCGCTCAGCTGCCAGTTGTGATCCTCAAGTGACCGTTGCATCACATAACGAGCCGGCCCACCAAGCACCCAAGGGCCAAGCGTACTTTTTAAAGCCTCCGCAACTACAGTATCCGAAAGCACCGCTCCGGCCCTAACTCCTGCCAAACCAAAAAACTTCCCCAACGAACGCAGAACAATCAAACCCGGCCGCCCGGCATGCGGGCACAAACTGAATGCCGGCGTAGCATCCATAAAGGCTTCGTCAACAACCAGCCAACCACCCCGCTTTTGCAGGCATTTGTGCCAGCGCAGCAATGTAGAGGGCGGGATAATTTCTCCAGTAGGATTATTGGGGTTGATCCATATCAGCACATCCAGCCGGTCCAGCCACCGGTCATCACAGCCTGTCGCTCCACCACTCGTTTGCTCAGGTGCTATAGGCACAATTGTATGGCCCGCCTGCCGCCAGTTGTGGCCATGTTCGCGATAGCCCGGCACGGGTATACCCACACGGCAGGGTTTGCGTAATTTCGGCAGCGCCATAATCGCCGCCTGGCTACCCGGCACAGGCACACAGGCCGCTTCCGCGGGCGTTCCTGACCACTTGCGAATAACTTCTTCAAGCCCATCATCGGCTTCGGGCAGCCTTTGCCAAAGCTCTGCCGGTATCTCAGGCACTGGCCAGCCATTGGGGTTAATGCCGGTAGACAGATCAAGCCATTCCGACCGAGGGATTCCCCAGCGTTCTGCCGCTTGGTTCAAGCGCCCTCCATGTTCCAGCATCATGATGAATGCAACGCCAAAAATATAAACACTGTGGTCACCAGAACCGCCACAAGCCATAGCCAGACACCGCGCCGCACCAATGCGATCGCAGCGTCCACACTGGCGGAGCTCGCATCATGAGCACCACCCAGCACCGGGCGCTGCTTGACGCCGGAAGGATAGGGTGAGGGCCCACCAAGCCGAACATTCAGTGCGCCGGCACCCGCCGCCATCACAGGGCCGGCATTGGGGCTATCCCATTGTGGCGCCTGATTTCTCCAGCACCACCAGGCCAGTTTGCGATGGCCCAGCAGCATGTAGGTAAGCGCTGTCAGGCGGGCCGGCACCCAGCCCATAAGGTCATCCAGCCGGGCTGCCACTCGGCCAAAATACAGAAACCGTGGGTTGCGATAGCCCCACATGGCATCCAGGGTATTCACCATTCGGTGCAGCACCACACCCGGAATGCCTGCAACCAGGAACCAGAACAAACTGGCAAACACCGCATCGGCCCCATTCTCCAACATGGACTCAGTTGCCGCTGCAGCCACACCTTTTTCGTCCAGCGCACTCGCCTTGCGGCTGACAATACGGCTGACTTGCTCACGAGCTGTATCAAGATCGCCGGCCCGCAATGGCTCTGCCACTGCTTTGCCATGCTCAGCCAATCCGCGAAGAGATAGGGCGAGCCAAAGGACAATCGATTGAATCAACACCAACGGCCAGCCATCAAGAGTGGCAGACGCCCAGATCGCCAGGCCCAAAAACGGCGCTGTGAGCAAAAACACGGAAAACAAACCAGCCAATAGACTTAGCCTGGAATTATTCGGTGCGGTGTTAAATTGCTTTTCAGCTGCATTTACCAATTGCCCGAACCCGACCACAGGGTGAAAGCGGCGGGGCTCACCGAACAGACAATCAAGGGCGAGAGCAAGCACAAGAACAATCAAAGGAGCGAATAGCAACACTGGTGATCCCGAGCCGGTCAGTCGATGAAAGCGTCAAGCCTACCTCATTACAGCCAGTCGGAGTATGATCCCGCTCCATACTCTATTGAACCCAAGCCCTGATCACCGCAATAGCTCCTGGCATTGCGATCTATTGATGTCTGAAGGTATGTGAAATGTCGTTTCCCAGCAGTTGGACTACCCCTCCCCAGCAACCCGATGCACTGTTATTTGAACGAGCCGCACAACGCCAAAGCGTTCTGACCAAGCCGGCCGGCTCGCTGGGCCGGCTTGAAAACGTGGCGGTTCAGCTAGCCGGTCTGCAGGGCACAGTTACGCCAGCAGTTGATCGTGTTCAGATCAGCGTTTTTGTGGGTGATCACGGTATTTGTGAAGAGGGCGTTTCAGCCTATCCCCAGGCGGTTACGGCTCAAATGATTGCCAACTTCGCCAATGGCGGCGCGGCCATAAGCGTGCTGGCCAAATCCCTTGGGGCGGAACTGGAAGTTGTTAACCTGGGAACGGTTGCGGATGTTCCACCCAACTTACCCGGTGTTATCGATGCTCACATCGCACCCTGCACCCGTAATTTTTCAGAAGCCGATGCCATGACGACGGAGCAGCTATGCGCCGCGCTGAGCCACGGCGATGCCGCAGCCCAGCGTGCTGCAGACAAGGGCAGCCAGTTATTCATTGGCGGCGAAATGGGTATAGGCAACACCACTTCCGCCACGGCTCTGGCCAGCTCACTCATGAGCAAAAATCCCATGAAACTGACCGGGCCCGGTACGGGTCTGGATGTGGCGGGCGTGCGCCACAAAGCGGAAGTCATCATTCTGGCCATTCAGCGCCACGATAACGACGACGATGGCGAGGATGCCATTGCCGTGCTCAAGGCCTTTGGCGGCTTTGAAATTGCCGCTCTGGCTGGCGCTTTTGCTGGCTGCGCAGCACGATCCATTCCGGTGCTGGTCGACGGCTATATTGCTTCTGTTGCAGCTTTGCTTGCGGTAAGCCAGCAACCAGACATACGCCCATGGCTACTGTTTGCACACCGCTCTGCTGAGCCGGGCCACGAAGCCATTCTTGAGGCACTGGATGCCGAACCCCTGCTGGATCTTGGCATGCGTCTTGGTGAGGGCAGCGGCGCAGCTGTAGCGATTCCGCTACTGAGAATGGCCTGTGAGCTACACAACAAAATGGCCAGCTTTGAAGACGCTGGCGTTAGCAATAGAGACCAGGAATAAAGAGGATTGGCATCATGGCTGATAGCACATCCATGTTTGACCTTATTCGCCACGGCGAGCCGGAAGGCGGCCCCATGTATCGCGGCAGCAAAGACGACCCGCTAAGCGAGATGGGGTGGCAGCAGATGCGAAGCGCGGTTACTGAAAGCGACCGCTGGGATGCCATAGTTACGTCGCCCATGCTGCGTTGCGTACACTTCGCTCAGGAGTTGGCGGATACCCGCGGGATTCCCCTGCACAAGGACGAGCGCTTGCGGGAGATCAACTTCGGGGAATGGGAAGGGCGCACGGCCGATGAGGTAATGGCCAACGATGGCGAGAGGCTAAGCCAGTTCTGGGCGAATCCGGTTGCCCACACGCCTCCCGGTGGTGAAACAGCCAAGGACTTCAATCGCCGCGTTACTGAAAGCTGGCACCATTGGCGGGAAGAACTTGCGGGCCAAAAGGTCCTGATCGTTTGCCATGGTGGCGTGATACGAATGGTTGTTGCAGATGTAATGAACATCCCTCTGGAGCATTCGTTCTCCAGCGTGGCCACGCCCTATGCCTGCCGCAGCAGAATACAGGTAGACACCTCGGCCCACGGGCTTTTCCAAAGCCTTGTAGCCCACGGATCATTCAAGGCTTCAACACCATAGGCAGCCCGGCGACGCTCATCACCACTTTGTCGCTCACTGCGGCCAACGCCTGATTCAGCCAACCCAGCTCATCCGCAAAACGCCGGGTGAGTGGGTCCATTCCGATCGTACCCAGCCCTACCTCATTGCTGACTATCACAAGCTCGCCGGGATAAAGGCTTACCTGATTTAAAAACGCTTCCCGTTCCCGGTCAAAGATTTCTTCTCCTGCGTGCAACAGGTTGCTCACCCACAAGCTCATGCAATCAATCAGTATGCACGGCGCATGCGTGGTTTTCCCCTGGCGGGCAAGCACTTGGGCCAGAGCCAGCGTCTCTTCCTCAAGCCCCCAACCATCCGGGCGCTGCTGTTGATGGCGCTGAATGCGCGTGCGCATCTCGTCGTCTCCGGCGGTTGCGGTTGCCAGGTACACCACTGAATTGTTTGTGCCCGAAGCCAACCGCTCCGCAAGCGCGGTTTTACCGGAACGGATACCGCCAAGAACCAAAGTGTGCATGCAATTCTGCCTCCGGGAATCAGGAGTGCATGCTAACTGGCCAACCGACCGAAAAGCAAAAAGCCCCGCGAACGGGGCAAGGGTTGGAGAGAACTTATTTCCAAAGGCAGATTAGAACTTCACGCGGGCACCGGTCATAGCAATATTGATGTCATCGTAGCTACGCTCTTTTGCACTCAACTGATAGTTATTGAACGAAGCGTACACATCCAGCCATTTCGCTGGCGCATAGACATAACTGATGCCGTAGGCTTTAACTTCGCTATCGGTTACAGGAGCTGGCGTATACTCAGTGCGGTCTTCACCGATCGCATGGTGAATCGCTACCGAGTGGTTGCCGGTTTTGTAGCCGGTTTTCACCATATAGAAGTCCGAGGAGGTTCGTGTTTTATCCTCCTGCATGGAATAGACGCCACCAAGGTTGAAGCCACTGGTGTGCAGCCAGGAAGCGGACCCACCATAGGTTTCCAGTTTATCGACTGCACCGCCAACGTCCTTGCGGGAATAGCCAACACCCGCAACCAGCTTGCCCGCCAATGGCAAGGTCAGGGTAGCTGCCAGCTCGGTTACATCATCACTGCCGGTGCCGCCACTTTTTTGCTTGTAACCCTGGCTCACTGAAACAGTTACAGGGCCAATACGGGGGCTGTCATAACGCACGCGGTCGTAGCGTGCTTCAAAATCCTGGTTGTTCAGAGCCTGAAGCAGTTTTACGTCGTTACCAGAGCCATCTTTTGCCACAAACGGCAGCGAACCACCTACCAGCCCAAGGTTAGAGAATGCCGCCACCTTGGTACCAGAGAGATCAATTTCGGTGTTGCCATCAGCAGCACCAGAGCCCTGCCCAATAGAAACCTGACCAAAACCTCCCGCAACAAACAGGTTAAGGTGGCGCTCTTCCAGCTCACCGCCTATCGAGCGGTTGTCCGGCGTGACTTTACTTGAATCGTTGTGCTCATACTCAAACTCCAGATGGGTGCCAACTCGCACACCAAGATCATCCAGCTCTTTGCTGATTTTCGCGCCGAAACGGCTGGAGGCGTATTTGTTGTCCACAATGTAGGTTTCAGAACCGTTGCCAGTGTCGCCATACATCACCGCCATGTTCACCCAGCCGTAGGTATCAATATCGAGATCGGGCACTTCTACGGTTTTTGCGGAAGCCGAGGCGGCGGCCATACCGCCACTGATCAAAGCGATAGCCAGATAAAGTTTGCGCTGCTGCTTCATTTAAATCTCCTGCATTTCAGTTGCTTGGAATTACACGCTTCATAACCGGTAGTAGGCTAACCATAGTCAGGCCAAGCAAATGCAGATTGATCCTTATCAAGTTGATGCGGCTTAATGATGCCGGCTAGGGACAAACACCTAGCAAAATCTCCATGTCCGCTGCGAAGTTGGAGAACGCTGATATAGCCTTTCGGCCCAAGCTCCACCGCGGCAGCCGGCGGCTTCTGCTATAGTTTTGCCCAAACGTTATCAAATTCCATCCGGGAGACAGCATGCAGGCTGAACTGATCGACATCCGTAACCACCTCATCCAGCATGCGCCATTTGATGAAATGCCTGAGGAACTGGTTAACGAGCTTACTGCCAACATTGAGATCAGTTATGTGCGGGCGGGAACCCAGATAACGGAAACCGGGCAAACCAGCACCCGTATGTATTATGTGCGCAGCGGCGCAGTGGAAATCTTCCGCCGCTCGGGCGAGCTCTATAACCGCATAGGTGAGGGCGAAATTTTTGGCCAGTTTGGTTTGTTGATGCGTGGCCAGGTGAGATTTCCTGCCCGGGCACTGGAAGATAGCCTGCTCTATCGCGTTCCTGCCGAAACGTTTCACCACTTGTTTGAAAACGACGAAAACTTTGCAGACTTTGTGGAGATTGAAGACCGCAGCCGTTTGCGCTCGGCCGTGTCCCGCCGGGAAAAGTCCAACGCTCTGATGACCTCCCGCGTTAACCGGCTTATTTCCAGGGAAACCGTCTCTGCACCCACCACTGTGCGGCTCCAGGAAGCTGCGCGAATCATGACCGATCAGGGCGTGTCGGCTCTGTTGCTGATGGACGAAGAGTGCGGTGCCACCTGCGACAGTGAGCGTCTGGTGGGCATTATCACCGACCGGGATCTGCGCACCCGGGCGGTCACTGAAGCACTTCCTTCCGAAACACCGGTCAGCGACATCATGACCACTGGCCTGATAACCATTCGGGCCAGCAGCTATGTGTTTGAAGCCATGCTCACCATGCTGCATAACAATGTGCACCATCTGCCAGTCATAGACGGAGATGAAGTTCGGGGCGTGATCGCTCTTGCGGACATCGTGAGGTACGAAAGCCAAAGCAGCCTGTATCTGGTGAGCAATATTTTCCACCAGCAGGATGTGAAAGCCCTGAAAAAAATCAGCCGGGATGTACGCGACAGCTTTGTGCGCATGGTGAATGAAGATGCCAACTCCCACATGATTGGCAGTGCCATGGCAGGCATTGGTCGCAGCTTCACGCAACGACTGCTGGAACTGGGGGAAGAAAAACTTGGGCCGCCACCGGTTCCATACTGCTTCATGGCGCTGGGTTCCATGGCCCGGGACGAGCAACTGGTGGTGACAGACCAGGACAACGCCATGATCCTGGACAACAGTTTTGTGCCGGAAGAACACGACGAGTACTTTCTCGCACTGGCAAAATTTGTGTCCGATGGGCTGGCTGAGTGCGGCTACACCTACTGCACCGGCGACATAATGGCGACCAACCCGAAATGGCGCCAGCCATTAAGGGTGTGGCGCGACTACTTTACCGACTGGATAGAAAACCCCAAGGCGCAGGCCCTTCTGAACAGCAATATCTTTTTTGATCTGGATGGCATACACGGCCGCACAGAATATGCCGAAGAACTAAAAGCGCTGGTCGCGGAAAAGGCCAGCAAAAGCCAGCTATTCCTGACACTTATGGCGCGTAACGCTCTGAACCGAACGCCGCCACTTGGCTTTTTCCGCACCTTTGTACTTGAGGAAGACGGAAAGCATCAGAAAACCTTCAACCTTAAACGCCGGGGTACCGCACCGCTGTCTGACCTGATCCGTATTCACGCACTGGCTTCCGGTTCGCGGGCCCAGAACTCTTTCGAGAGACTGAAAAGCATCGGTAAAACCAAACTGATTATGGAAGACGATCTGAGCAACTTGCGGGATGCACTGGAGTTCATTTCTATTGTGCGTATTCGCCACCAGGCGCTGGCGCTTGAGGCAGGGGAAGAGCCAGACAACAACGTGCGGCCGGAAGACTTGTCGCCATTCGAACGCAGCCATCTCAAGGATGCGTTTCAGGTTGTGAGCAACGCCCAGAAGTTTCTGCGGTTCCGCTATAACTCGCAGGCCACCCGGCATGTCTGAAAACCAACCTGTGCCAGATGCCGTTAAATCCCTGCCATGGCCCGAGCAATACCGGGCTCTATCGGAAAGTGCCAAAGCGCCCGTGCTGAAGGCATTCTATGAAGCCGGCTGCGTTTCTGAGGACACGCCCATCTCCGAGGTTCCCATGGTAGCGCTGGACTTTGAGACAACAGGCCTGGATTCAGAAGCTCACTCAATCGTCAGTATCGGGCTGGTGCCATTTACACTGGATGCCATTCTGCTTAACCAGGCAAAACACTGGATTGTCCGCCCAAGACTGCCACTGCACCAGACATCAGTGACTTTCCATGGCATCACCCACGCTGATATCAGCGATGCGCCAGATCTGTCAGAAATACTTGAGGAGGTATTTGCCAGCCTGAACGGCCGTATTCCGGTCGTACACTTCAGGCATATCGAGCGGCCTTTCCTGAACGTGGCCTTACAGTACCGCCTTGATGAAGGAATTCGTTTTCCTCTTATCGACACAATGGCCATAGAGGCGCATCTGCACCCAGACCGACAACCTTCTTTCTTTAAACGTCTGGTGGGGGAAAAACCAACATCTATACGTCTTGGAGATAGCAGAAAGCGTTACGGGCTACCTCACTATGCCGCCCATAACGCTCTGGTGGATGCCATTGCCACTGCGGAATTGCTGCAAGCTCAGATACAACATCACTTCAGCCTGGAAACACCTATTGGCAATTTATGGCTGTAAACCGATCAAAGAGCTTTCGGTACTATTACTGCGCCTTCACTTCAGCAATCCAGTCGCCATAGCCTGCCGCGGCCATTTCCTCCAGCGGAATAAACTTCATCGCTGCTGAGTTCATGCAGTAGCGCAAGCCGGTAGGTGCAGGGCCATCATTGAACACATGCCCAAGATGCGAGTCGGCAAACCGGCTGCGAATCTCGGTACGTTTCATGAAGAACCCGTTGTCTTCCTTTTCCACAACCGCGTCCGAGCTCAGTGGGCGGGTAAAGCTCGGCCAACCGGTTCCGGACTTGTATTTGTCCCGGGAAGAAAACAACGGCTCACCTGAGACCACATCCACGTATATTCCGGGCTGCTTGTTATCCCAGTAGGGGTTGCTGAACGCACGCTCGGTACCGTCATTCTGGGTTATTTCATACTGCGTGCTGGTCAGCAATTGCTTCAGCGTTTCGGCATCCGGCTTCACAAAGGTCGCCGGATCAAAGCCTTTATTCTCACCCGAGCGACTCATTGCCTTGTCGTCCGGCTTGAACTGGCTGAAGTCCAGTTCATAGTCATCGCCATACACGCTCTCAATAAACTGATAACGGCCCGAGTTGTAGGTGTAGAACTTATAGCGCACAGGATTCGTTTTGTAATAATCCTGGTGGTACTTCTCAGCATCGTAAAACGTATCGAATGGCGTAATTTCAATGACCACCGGCTTTTCATAAATACCGGAGGCCTGCAGTGCCTTTTTAGCCGCTTCTGCCAGCTTCTTCTGTTGGGCATTATGGTAGAAAATCGCCGGGCGATACTGTTGCCCACGGTCCACAAACTGGCCGTTGGCATCTGTCGGGTCCATTATCCGCCAAAGGCCTTGCAGCAAACCTTCGTAGGTTATTTCATTCGGATCGTAGTAAACCTGCACCGCTTCTGTGTGCCCGGTGCTACCCGAGGCGACCTGTTGATAGGTCGGGTTAGGCTCAGTTCCACCTGCGTAGCCTGAGACAGCCTCTACTACGCCGGGGATCTTTTCATAACCCGCCTCAACGCACCAAAAACAGCCACCGGCAAAGGTAGCGACCTTCAAATCGGGGTTTGACGGCGCATATTCACTAGTCCTGGCTGTGTTTTCCTCAGCCGTGGCAGCGGCGGCATAGTAGATACCGGGTGCGGCTATAAACAGTGCAGTGACTATTGCGAGCATTTTGCGGCTCATAACAACTCTCCTGGGTTCACTATTGAGAGATACGTTGAAAAACGCTCACGAACTTATACGAACCTGTAGCGCTGTGGATTCTTTTGCGTGCTCCATTATGGAGCGACTCTTGCGCTAAAAGTTCACGGTTTTATTAAAACCACATCTGCCTCTGGCCTTAGCAACCCCCTTTACGCGAGGCCGTCGCCAAGATAAAAGCTATGGTCTAATCTGAAGCTCGAACTCAGGTTGTATATCCATCGAATAAGAAAGGTGGAATCATGCAATTTAACGTTATGAATAAGGAGCGTTCTATGTTCAGGGGTCACACCATCCGTCAGTGTATGCTGACACTGCTACTATCGATACTGGCATTCTCTGCACAGGCAGAGAAGCTGACTGACTCAACAATTCGTGCGTTTATTGCTTCCATGCAGGACGCTCAAATATTGGAGGATCAATATAAAGGCACTGAGGGCTGGCCAGACGCCGACGACGAAGACATGGGCTCAATGCCTGACCTGTCACGGCTTTTTTCTGAAGGCGTGAAAAAAATGAAAGGCGGCCCCGCCTATGACAAGTACGAAAGCCTGGTTAAAAAGCACGGCTTCAAAAACCTTCCATCCTGGGCATCTGTTGGTGACCGGGTTTTCGCCGCAATGATGGCGGTTGAAATGAAAAGTGCTGACGCCACCTCGGAAATGGCCGAAGTTATGGCAGAAATGGAAAGCGATCCGAACCTGTCACCTGAAATAAAAGCACAAATGCAGGCAATGATGGGTGCCGCCATTAACATGACAAAAACCGCAGACAATGTACCTGCTGCCGACATTGAAGCCATCAGGCCTCATCTGAAAGCATTGAAGGCCGTATTGAACGACGACGAAGACTGAGCCATATCCACAAAAAAAGCCCGGAAAGCACTACTGCCTTCCGGGCTTTTTTATTTCCGGTGCAATTACACCAGCAAGTTGTATGCAAACACGATCACAACCGCCACCGGCGTAACAAAACGCAAGAAGTTCAGCCACAGTGCAAAGGTGCCGTCGCTCATTCCCAGATCTGCTTTCAGTGACTCTTTAGCTACAAACCAGCCTACAAAAATCGCCGTCAGCAAGCCCGACAGCGGCAGCAGGATGTTGGCTGTAAAGAAGTCCAGCAGGTCAAAAATCGTTTTGCCTTCAAAGCGTGCGAACATATCAAGGGGCGCAACATCTGCCCAAACGTTCAGCGACAAGACCGAGGCAATACCCAGAAGCCAGCACAGCACGCCCACAAAAATGGCACTGCCGGTGCGCTCCATGTTGGTGTTCTCTTCTACCCATTCAACAACTGGCTCCAGCAGAGAAATTCCCGAGGTCCAGGCTGCAAATAGCAGCAGCACGAAGAACAGGGTGCCGAACAGATCGCCCATGGGCATGCTGCCAAATGCCAGCGGCAAGGTCTGGAATATCAGGCCCGGGCCGGCACCGGCTTCGAGGCCATTGGCAAACACAATCGGGAAAATGGCCAGGCCGGCAAGCAGTGCCACGGCAGTATCCATCAGCCCGATGGTTACCGCGGTGCGCCCGACAGCCACATCGCGCCCGAGGTACGAGCCGTATGCCATCATGATGGCCATGCCCAGGCTGAGCGTGAAGAACGCATGGCCCAAAGCAATCAGCACACCGTTTACTGTCAGAGCTTTAAAGTCAGGGGTGAACAGGAAGCTGACGGCTTCACCGAAGTGCCCTGTGGTAGTCGCGTAGCCAACCGTTATCAGTAACAGTATGAAAAGCGCCGGCATGAGTATGCTGACCGCCCTCTCCAGCCCGTTTTTAAGGCCTTGAGACACCACCAGGATAACCAGTGCCATAAACACCGTATGCCAGGCTAACAACTGCTTGGGGCTCGCCAGCAGATCACCGAAAAGCTTACCAATCGACTCTGCGTTGCCTCCGTTAAAATCACCCATTGCGGCATGGCCAATATAGGATGCGGCCCAACCACCAATAACAGAATAAAAGGACAAAATTACAAAGGCGGCGATCATGCCGATAACGGCTGAGATTCGCCACGCAGGTGAGCTCAGGTTGCGCTCGGCAACCAACCGCATACTGCCTATCGGGTTATGGCGGCCGCTGCGGCCTATGTAGATCTCAGCCATCATGATGGGCACGCCGATAATGGCGATGCACAACAGGTAAACAAGCACAAATGCACCGCCCCCGTTCTCACCTACGATGTAAGGAAACTTCCACACGTTTCCAAGACCAACCGCGGAACCGGTTGCGGCAAGAATAAAGGCAAAGCGAGAAGACCATAGGCCGCGGGATACGCCGGAATCGTTAGTTGAAGCCGGGTTAGACTGAGACATGTTTAGTTCCTGTGCTTTTGGCTGAGGACTCGGATTTGAAAAAATTGTGGGAATTTTGCCAGCAGTAGCCGTGGGATACCAGAGCCAGCAACAGATTGGCCCCGGATTCCCTGCAGGAACACCTAATCGCCTTTGTGGAGAAAACGCGAAACCAGATCTTTCAGCCCATGGGACATATTGCTCAGGCTATCACTGCTTTGTTTGGCGGAACTGGCCTCTTCTTCGCTGTGGTCTGCCAGCTCGGCAATGTTGATAATCTGACGATTAATTTCCTCAGACACCTGATTTTGCTCCTCAAACGCTGCCGACATGCTGATAAAACTGCCAGAAATGTTTCTTATGGATGTAACAATATCCCGCAGCGAGTTCTCAGCTTCGCTCACTTTTTCCAGGCCTTGGCCGGCAACCGCCTCACCATCCTGAGTAGCCTGGACTGCAGCGCCTACCTGCAAGCGAAAATCATCTATTACATCCTGAATGCGTACGGTGGACTCACGCGTGCGCCGGGCCAGCGACCTGACCTCATCCGCAACAACCGCAAAACCACGACCCTGCTCTCCGGCACGGGCTGCCTCAATGGCCGCATTCAGGGCCAACAGGTTAGTTTGATCCGCAATGTCTGAAATCAGGCTGGTGGCCTCACCTATGCTTTTGGTGGATTCCCCAAGCCTGCTGATGGCCTGACCAATCCCGTTTACACTGGTCACCAGCTGCTGAATGGCCACAAGTGCTTCCGAGCTGCGCTCACTGCCTATCACCGCTAGGCGATCTGCTTCTTCCGCCTCGTTGGCATTGCTCAACATGGAGCTTGTGACTTCCTGAATGGACGCCGTCATTTCTGTGATAGCAGAGGCTACCTGATCTGTTTCAGCACGCTGGCGCCCAATGGCCAGGGCCCCATCACTTATATACCCATGGGAGGCCCGGGCTTGCTCGAAAAGCAGCTCTGCCTGATCTTCAATTCTTGCAAGAGCAGTACGCACTCGGGCTTCTTCACTAATCAGCAACATGGCCAACTGGGAGAAAGTTCCAGCCTCACCGCTGTAGGTACGAGCGACGACAGGGTCATGGAATGCATCCGGGCGAAGCTCCAACAGCTTTCTAAGCCGGCCTGTAAGGCCTTTCTGGAACAGGAGTGCAGCCAAAAGATGGCCCGTTACAATCAGCCCAACTGCTAACCAGGTTTTCTCAAACCCGAGAGCAACAACGCTCAGTGCCAGCGATAAAATGAGTGGCCAGGCTGTTTTCAGTGTGGATTGGACTCGGCTCAACTTGTGCCGGATGGGCTTGCCGGCAACGATTCGTGGGTAGAGCTTCTCAGCCCTTGCTACGTCTTCACGAGCCGGCTCTACCCGCACCGACTCATAGCCCCTCACCTGGCCGTTCTCCCGGATTGGGGTCACATAGGCACTCACCCAATAGAAATCACCGTTCTTTGTACGGTTTTTAACCAGGCCCATCCAGGCCTTGCCCGCTTTGAGGTATCTCCACATGTCGCCAAATACGGCCTGCGGCATATCGGGGTGGCGAATAATGTTGTGAGCCTGGCCAATCAGCTCAGCCTCGGAAAAACCACTTATCTCCGCAAACTCTTCGTTGCAGTAGGTGATAACGCCTTTGAGATCAGTGGTAGTAATAAGCCGGGCGCCCTTGCGCATCTTTACTTCACGCTGGGTTACGGGGAGGTTCTTGCGCATGTTCTGGTCTGTTACTCATTGCGGGCGGGAATGGGAAGTGCCACACAATATAGATCTGCTCAACTTATTGATATTCATCAAACGTAAAGCTGAGTAACAGGATTTTTCAGTCCGCCCCATTTCTGAGGCGGCATCTAACTGGTTATGCGGCCCCGGCCAGGCGCGCACGGGGGTGCAATCGAGCGTTCACCCAGAGTGAAAATGCGATAATGGCGCCGCCCAAAGCGAGTTTTGTCAGATCGGCATCACGGTTCCAGATCACAAGGTTTACCACCAACCCGGCAGGCACCAGCACGTTATTCATGATGGCCAGTGTGCCTGCATCCACTTTGCAGGCGCCACGGTTCCACAGGAACAGGCCGGCCCCGGAAGCCGCCAGGCCCAACCACGTTAAAACGCCCAATTGCAGGGCCGTTGAAGGCAAACGCTCGGCGTTGCCAAATATCATGAACGACGGCAGGGCAATAATCAGCGCACCTATAAAGAAGTAACCGAAAGTGCGATAAGCCGGAATATCCAGTGGATAGCGCTGCATCACGTGCTTGTAGCCCACCTGACCCGCCGCAAATGTGAAGTTGGCAACCTGCAGCAGCAGAAAGCCCGTAATGAAGTCTTCACTCAACCCGTCATAACGAATAATGCCCGCACCAAATGTTGCTATGGCTGCAGCAACCAACGCCACGGGAGAAAATCGCCGGAATAGTGCATCGTCAATCAGGGTGACATAGAGCGGCGTAAATATGGTGAACAGAAGAACTTCCGGCACGGTCAGGTAACTGAATGAGCGGTAAAGGCACAGGTAGGTGATACCAAACTGCAACATGCCTGTAACCAGAACACCTAGCCGGAGCCCCCCGGGAACACCACGCCAGCGGGTAAAGGGCAAAAAGATGAGCGTGGCCAGTAATACGCGACTGAGCACAGCAAAATCGCTGTCGACCTGACCGGCCAGAAACTCACCAATCAAGCTGAAGGAAAAAGCCCAGAGAACCGTTACGAAAACCAGGAGCCCCATATTGACTGACACTCGTATGAAATGGACGTGTACTTTAACGGGTTTTAAAGTGAGTTTCAGTGTCTTTGCGCGACAATTCCCTATAACCCGTACCCTCGCGATCCGGTAGGATATTTGGCCCGCAATTCAGCCGCTAACGCCTAACTACAACAGCCCTTCGGATCAGCACACTATGGATGAAGCCGACCAGCCACTACCGGAAGTTCGCAAATCGCTTGCCTCGCGAACACTGACCGAATGGAAAACCCTGGCTATGCTCGGCGGGCCTATTCTGATTGCCCAGTTAGCCCAGATGGCCAACGGCGTTATCGACACGGTGATGGCGGGCCATGCCAGCGCAGAAGACCTGGCGGGCGTAGGAATAGGAAGCAGCCTCTGGGCACCGTTATTCCTGTTCTTCATGGGTATGCTCGGGGCACTGCAACCCATCATTTCGGGTTACAACGGAGCACGTACTCCGGAAAAAATAATGCCGGCCACATGGCAAGGCCTCTACATTGCGGGGGTAGGGGCTATCATTATGATCCTGCTGCTCACCAATGTTCACCCGGTCCTGCAAGGGCTGAACCTGGAAGCCAATACTGCGCGCATTACCCAGGGCTACCTGGATGCGTTTGTATGGGGAATTCCAGCACTCCTGTTGATGGCCGCGCTTCGGGGCCTGACAGATGGCCTTGGCCACACTCGCGTAATCATGGCGTTTTCGCTGCTGAGTACACTGATCAACCTGCCCCTGAATTATATTTTTATCTACGGAAAACTCGGGCTACCCGCCATGGGCGGCATTGGCTGCGGCTGGGCGACCTCGATTTCCAATGGCGTTGCTGCGATTGCACTGCTGGTGTACCTGAGCCGCAGCAAGATTTTCAAAAAGTTTCATCTGATTGCAGACTGGGCCAAGCCAAACGCCGCCCTGATTCGCTATGTTTTGAGTATTGGCATACCCATCGGATTCACCATTTTTGTAGAAGTCAGCATGTTTTCGGTAATCGCGCTGTTTCTTGCGCCGTTGGGGCCTGTAGTCGTAGCGGGCCACCAGGTTGCTCTAAACGTTGTCTCCTTGTTGTTCATGCTGCCACTGAGCATTGGCATGGCCCTGACACTGCGGGTCAGTTTTCTGATCGGCGCTGGCGCACCGGATACAGCCCGGCTGATTTCCCGCAGCTCTCTGATTCTGGCCGCCACAACGGCTCTGGTGTTTGCCACCCTGTTATTTACATTTTCACAGGGCGTTTCAGCGCTCTACACCAGTGATGCAGAGGTTCAGGCGGTGACGGTAAGGCTGTTAATGTTCGCGGCTATTTTTCAGGTGGCAGACGTGATTCAGGTTACCTGCATCAGCGCTCTGAGGGGGTATAAGGATACGGGCATCCCCATGGTGATCATGCTGTTCTCATTCTGGGGGGTGGGCTTGCCGGTAGGTTATATTCTCACTTTCACGGGCCTGCTAGTGCCGGCCATGGGTGCTGCTGGTTTCTGGGTAGGGCTGACGGGAGGTCTGGCGTGCGCCAGCCTGCTGCTGGGCTGGCGGCTGTTCCGCTATCGCCCCGCAACCAGCTTGCCGCTAGGTGGCTAGTTCCGGCGTAGTTCCGGGCATGGTATCGGAAAACACTACCCGATCCCGTCCTGCCTGTTTCGCCTCGTAGAGGGCCCCATCGGCCCGCTCCAGCCAACTGCCCACACTCTCGCCGTGCTTGAGCAGTGCAACTCCAACCGACACGGTGATTGGGCCGCCCGGGTGCGTCATCTTTTTCCGCAAGATGTGCTGGACGTTATTCATGACTGCAACCAGCCCTGCACCATCAACGCCCGGCAGCAACAACACGAACTCTTCGCCGCCATAGCGGAAAAGCTCATCTGACTTGCGTGTGCTGTGTCGTATCAGCGTCACCAGATCAATGAGAACCTCATCGCCCACTCCGTGGCCGTACTCATCGTTCACCTTCTTGAAATGGTCTATGTCCAGCATAACCAGTGCATAGGGAATGCCGGTGCGCTCTGCATGGGCCGCTGCCAGATTAAGCTCCTCATCCATGGAACGTCGGTTTTTAACACCGGTCAGGGGGTCAATAGTCGCTAATTGTTCCAGGCGCTCACGCTGGCTGTTCGTGCGCAATGCAAAAGCATAAGCGGTCGCGCTAACCACCATGGCCGTTGCCGTGAAGGTCCACTTCTGAATATCGTCCTGGAACACATCACCCTGAAGCACCAAGGCACCGATTGATGTGAGATTGAGAAGTGTTGCAACCCGCGGGTTCACCAGGAAAAAGGTTGTGACAAGGCAAGGATAAAGCCAAAACAGCCCCACCTCGCCAACCACCACAGCTACAACGACGGCTCCCGAGCAGGCAATAATGGCAAGAACCATCCCGGAGCGCCGCGTATCGCCGGTGATCCACGCATAGGCCATACCTCCGAAGATGGTCAGCACAAGAGTGGTATCTATAGCTCCGGCAACAAGATCTCCCTGCAAAAAACGCATGATCGCGAATGGGGTAATGCCCAGGAGAGAGGTAGCTCCCAGAATAGTAATAATCGACAGACGAAAATCGGCTCTTAAGCGCTTCAACATGCTTGGTATATTCCGGTCAGGCAGAGCTTGCTCCCCAAGCATAATTCAGTACGGCCCGATAAGCTCCAGATGCTACGCTTTGTAACAAAACGCCTTAAAAGCGTCATATAAAGCTACAGATATAAATTCCACATACCCTCCCTCTGTCTATCGGGAAGGCTGTGTTTAGCGGCTGGGTTTTATCAGTCGTCGTCGCGGGTGCCCTTCGAAAGTTCCAGCCCACACCCAATGCGGGCAAGCTCAGCGAGAACCGCTGCGCGCGTCACAATCCCAATGAGCTTTCCATGCTCCACAACAGGGTAAACTTTCGGCTTACCAGAGCCAAGTTTCTGGGCGAGGTCAACAATCGCCATGTTTGGTGAAATCGCCAAAGGCTCACGGAACATAACATCGTCCACAATCGGGTCACCTTCACAGTGATAGTTACTGACCAGCAAGGCATGGATGCAATCCTGTTCTGAAACGAACCCCAGTATACGCCGCTCCGCATCCACCACTGGCAGCCCGGTTATATGATTTTCAAGCAGTGACTTGACCACCTGTGTCAGCGGCGTTCCGCAACGGATGGGCTCAATATGATTGGACATGACATTGGAGACTTTAAGCGCACACATGGTTAACTCCTTACGGTTTTGATAGCCCAGCAGCAGTAACTGGTTCCTGACCCGATACTCTACTGTAAACATAGACAATTGGCGCCTAATCCTCCATTTTCCACTCTCTGAGTTTACAGATGCCAATATGTGACTAAACTCAACCAGTTATACTCCTTGCGGTTTAAATCACAACATCAAGCCATGGCACAAAAAGGGGAACCCCATGGAAGCCTTTGAAAACATTGTTGGTTCAATTAACGGGCTGGTCTGGGGACCACCCATGTTGATACTGATTCTTGGCGTTGGATTGTTCTTGAGCCTCGGCCTGAAACTCATGCCAGTGCTGAAGATTGGTACCGGCCTCAGGTTAATGTGGTCAGGACGCAGCTCCAAAGACGCAGAATCCGAGGGTGAAATCCCCCCGTTCCAGGCACTGATGACCGCCCTTGCTGCAACCGTCGGAACCGGCAATATCGCCGGCGTAGCAACCGCCATTTTCCTTGGCGGGCCGGGTGCTCTTTTCTGGATGTGGCTCACCGCCCTCGTGGGTATGGCCACCAAATACTCTGAAGCCGTGCTTGCGGTACGCTTTCGTGAAGTGGATGAACGTGGCGTCCACGTTGGCGGCCCCATGTATTACATCCGCAATGGTCTTGGTAAAAAGTGGGCCTGGCTGGGTGTACTCTTTGCGATTTTTGCTGCTATTGCCGGCTTTGGCATTGGCAACACAGTACAAGCCAACTCGGTTGCCGACGTTATGGAGGCCACCTTCGGCCTGCCACACTGGATCTCAGGCGTTATTCTGATGGTACTTGTGGGTCTGGTGCTGATTGGCGGTATCCGCCGCATTGGCCAGGTCGCCAGCGCCCTGGTTCCCCTGATGGCACTTTCCTATCTGGTTGCAGGCCTGGTTGTTCTTGGCATTAATTTCTCGGAAATCCCAAACGCATTTGCCCTGATCTTCGAGCATGCCTTCAGCCCCATTGCAGCAGAAGGTGGCTTTGCCGGAGCAGCCGTGTGGGCCGCAATACGTTTTGGTGTCGCCCGCGGTGTCTTTTCCAACGAAGCCGGCCTGGGTTCTGCGCCAATTGCTCATGCGGCAGCGCAAACCAAAAATCCGATTAACCAAGGCATGGTGGCCATGCTGGGCACCTTTATCGATACCATTATCATTTGCACTATCACCGGGCTGGTTATCATTACTTCTGGTACCTGGACATCTGGCGAATCCGGCGCTGAACTCACCTCCATGGCCTTCGCGCAGGCGCTTCCGGGCATTGGTGATTATGTAGTCGCTCTTGCTCTGGCAATCTTTGCATTTACCACCTTGCTTGGCTGGTCATTCTATGGAGAGCGCAGCGTTGAGTTTCTGTTCGGGGTGAAGGCTATCGTGCCTTACCGTATTGCCTGGATCCTTGCCATTCCTCTTGGTGCAACCGTAAATCTGGGTCTGGTATGGCTGGTGGCAGACACACTGAATGCCATGATGGCACTGCCAAACCTGATCGCCCTGTTGTTACTCAGCCCGGTTGTATTCAAATTGACGAAAGAGCACTTTGAACGAAAAACGGCTGCAGGGTTCTAACACAGTAATAGCTCAACAGGCATCCGGTGCGGGATGAGGTGAATCAAGTGACCCTTGCAAACAGGTCATCCCGCACCAATGATACTCGTATACACTTACTAGATAGTTCCGGTGGGCAGATGCCCGCTGGAAGCTCGAATAAAGCCACTAACAAGTGACACCGAAGGAGAGCAAATATGAGCTTACGTTTAGGCGATACTGCGCCGGATTTCGAACAGGATTCCAGTGAAGGCAAGATTTCTTTCCACAGCTGGCTAGGTGACAGCTGGGGTGTGCTGTTTTCTCACCCGGCAGACTTTACGCCAGTGTGCACCACAGAACTTGGCCTGACTGCGAAACTTAAAGACGAGTTTGCACAGCGCAACGTCAAAGCCATCGCGCTGAGCGTTGACCCCGTTGATTCCCACCATGAGTGGATCAAAGACATCAACGAAACCCAGGGCTGCGCGGTGAACTTCCCGATTATTGCAGACCATGACGGTAAAGTTGCCGAGCTGTACGACATGATTCACCCCAATGCCGACAGCACGCTTACCGTACGTTCGCTGTTCGTGATTGATCCGAACAAAAAAGTTCGTCTGATCATCACTTATCCAGCGAGCACCGGCCGTAACTTCAACGAAGTTCTGCGGGTAATTGATTCTCTGCAACTGACCGACGACCACAAAGTTGCCACCCCGGGTAACTGGGAGCGCGGCGGAGACGTGGTGATTGTGCCATCGCTTCAGGATGAAGATGAGATTGCGAGGCGCTTCCCCAAGGGCTACAAGAAGGTGAAGTCCTACCTGCGGATGACGCCAGACCCCTCAGCTAACTGGGGTGGCGAGTAATCACCAGCGCCAGTGTCTGAATGCAAAAAGCCGGGCAGTTTTCACTGCCCGGCTTTTTTTGTACTGCTTTTTCAGGTTGTGTTCTGGCTTCGATCAGAATGCCGGAACAACGGCACCTTCATACTTTTCTTTGATGAACTCGCGAACCGCATCAGATTTCAATGCATTCGCAAGCTTCTGCATGGCATCGCTGTCTTTGTTGTCAGGACGCGCAACCAGAATGTTCACATACGGCGACTCGGAACCTTCAATAATCAGCGCATCTTCAGACGGGTTCAGGCCCGCTTCCAGCGCGTAGTTGGTGTTGATCAGTGCAACATCCACCTGGCCAAGGATTCGAGGCAAGGTTGCCGCTTCAAGTTCTTTGAAGTCGAGTTTTTTCGGGTTATCGGCAATATCACGCGGGGTTGCAGTGATCTTGCTGCCGTCTTTCAGAGTGATCAGCCCGGCTTTCTGCAGCAATAGCAGTGCGCGGCCACCGTTGGTGGGATCATTTGGAATGGCAACAGTTGCGCCATTTTTCAGCTCATCCAGAGACTTGATCTTGTTCGAATAAGCGCCAAACGGCTCAACGTGAATACCGGCAACCGTCACCAGGCTGGTGCCACGGCCGTCATTGAACTCATCAAGGTACGGCTGGTGCTGGAAGAAGTTGGCATCCATGCGCTTCTGGTCTACTTGTACGTTTGGCTGGATATAGTCGGTGAATACTTTCACATCCAGTTCCACGCCCTGTTCTGCCAGCTGTGGCTTCACAAATTCCAGCAGTTCGGCATGGGGTACAGGGGTTGCTGCTACAGACAGCTTCTCAGCGGAGACCGCAGCGGAAAAAACAGATGCGGCAGCCAGTGCCACCAGGGCTTTCTTAAAGCTCATCATTCACTCTCCTGTTAAATTGAATAACTACTTACGACTGAAATACAGAACCAGACGGTCGCCGGCCATCTGCAGCACTTGTACGAAGATGACCAGAAGCGCGACAGTGATGACCATTACGTCTGTCTGGAAGCGCTGGTAACCAAACCGAATGGCCAGATCACCCAGGCCGCCACCACCAATAACGCCAGACATGGCCGCGTAGGACACGAGCGTGATCGCAGTAACAGTGATGCCGGCGATGATGCCCGGAAGTGCTTCAGGCAGCAAGGCACCAAAAATGATCTGTCGCACGTTGGCACCCATGGCCTGTGTGGCCTCAATGATGCCACGGTCCACTTCACGCAATGAGGTTTCCACCAGTCTTGCAAAGAAGGGCGCACCACCGGCAACCAGAGGCGGAATCGCGCCGGCCACACCCAATGAGGTGCCAATCAACATCACGGTGAAGGGAATCATCACTATCAGCAAAATAATGAATGGCACAGAGCGAAGCACGTTCACTACAAAGGACAATACGCCGTATGCCAATGGCTGCTCCAGTAGCTGTCGCTTACTGGTTAAAAACAGCAATACACCAATGGGCAGGCCAGCCAGCACACTGAACAGCAGCGACATGCCTACCATTACCAGTGTATCCCAGCTTGCTATACCAATTTCTGGCCAATCCACGTTACTTAGTAAGGCTTCCATCAGCGCAGCACCTCCACGTGTACATCGGCTGCTTCCAGTGCGGTCATGGCCGCCTCCAGGTCGCCACCGATAAGCGAAAGCGTTAGCTGGCCGTAGGGCGTGTCTTTTATGTGATCGATGCGGCCAGAAAGTATGCTGAAATCAACACCCGACGCACGTGCCACGCTGCCCAGCAGAGGCTGGTAGGTGGATTCGCCCTTGAAGGTCAGCCGCAAAATACGGCCATTGGCCTTTTGCAGGTCTTCCTGCATTTCCTGGCTATCGATGCTTTCGCTTTCAAATACGAAGTCCCGGGTGGTGGGGTGTTTCGGGTGCAGGAAAACCTCACTCACAGGGCCCATTTCCACCACGCGACCACCGTCCATTACTGCAACCCGGTCACATACTCTGCGCACAACATCCATTTCGTGGGTAATCAGCACGATGGTCAGGCCAAGCTCTTTATTGATCTCGGAAAGCAAACGCAGCACCGACTGGGTCGTTTGGGGGTCCAGTGCGCTGGTGGCTTCGTCACATAACAGGATGGTTGGTCGGCATGCCAATGCCCGGGCTATACCCACTCGCTGTTTCTGACCGCCCGACAGCTGAGAAGGATATTTGGTGGCGTGATCAGCCAGGCCAACACGATCCAGCAATTCCTGCACCCGATCGCGAATTTCCGTTTTGGAATATATACCCGCCAACTTCATGGGGAAGGCGATGTTGTCCGAAACGGTTTTTGAGGAAAGCAGGTTGAAGTGCTGGAAAATCATCCCGACTTTACGGCGGAACGCACGCAATTCGGCAGCGCTGTAGCGGGTGATATTCTCATCATCAATCAGAATTTCACCACCTGTTGGCGGCTCAAGAAGATTGATCAGGCGCACCAACGTGGATTTTCCCGCCCCGGAATGCCCGACAATCCCGAAAACCTCGCCATTTTCAATGGTCATATCGGTTGGGTGCAGCGCGGGGATCGCCCGGCCGTCCACCTGATACGACTTCTGTACCTGGTCAAATACAATCACGATCAGCGCCTTGTGAGTGCAAGAATAAAGCCGACGATTATAGCCTATTCACCCTCCAAACCCGAACCCACAAATCGCTACAAGAACTCGTACCGTTGAGCAACGCGCAGAATCAGCCCGTGGCTGGCAATCCAGGCGGGGTTGAAATAGGTGTCGATATAGCGATGGCCACCGTCACACAGAAGTGTGACGACTGAACCTTTCTCACCAGCTTTTTGCATCTCGCTGACCAGGCTCAGCGTGGCAATCAGATTAGTACCCGTAGACCCTCCGCAACGCCGCCCCAGGTGCCGTTCGAGATAGCGCAACGCAGCGAAACTGGCGGCGTCAGGCACGCGCACCATGCGATCGATAACCGCGGGATTGAAAGAGGGCTCCACCCTTGGGCGGCCTATACCCTCGATACGTGAGCCGCACTGGCCAGTGATATCCGATCGGCCGCTGGCGAAAGCCTCATAAAACACCGAGTTTTCAGGGTCGGCTACGCACAGTTCACAGCCTTGAGCGATGTGGCCGCCGTAGCGGATATAACGCCCGATAGTTGAGGAGTTGCCGCCAGTGCCGGCGCTGACCACAATCCAGCGAGGAACAGGATGTGGTTCCCGTTGCAACTGCTGGAAAATGCTCTCAGCAATATTGTTGGGGTATACGGATTTAATGGTTGATGGGGCACCTTCACCCCATCAATCTGATACCACCCTCAGATGGTTGATAGATCGACTCCGTAGTTGAGTTCCTCTGCGAAGTCCGGCAGTCCGTAACCGATGGTTTTCTTGTAGAAAGGAGAGACCTTCGCAGTCGGTGCCTTCTTCTTGTGCTTCGTGGTGTAGAGCATTCGTGTCCGCATCACCTCGAAGGAGTAACCGCGCCCTTCACGGTTCTTGTCCTTGGCCAGTCGGTTGATGGACTCCGTGTAAGCGTTGGTGACGGGCATGTCCGTCTCGAAGTAGGTCATGGTCTCTTCGCGCCAGTTTCCCACTGCCCTGACCAGATCGCTCCAGACTTCCTTTTGGCCCTTCGGGATGGTGGCTATCCACTCGTCTAGGGCGGCTTCTGCCTGGAGCCGTGTGGTGGCGTCCCAGATGCCGTAGAAGCGCTCCTTGTGCTCGTAGGCGGCCAGCAGTTGCGGGAACGCGCCTGTCCAGGTCTCCATGATGAGGCGCTCCCGGTCTGAGACTTCGTGAGCGCGTTTCAGCAGGATTTTCCGGTCTCCTTTGAGAGTCCGGCTCTGGGACGGTTTCAGCTCCTTTCTGAGGCCCTTGCGCACTCTCTCTAGGGCATCGTTGGCCATGCGCACCACATGGAACTTATCGACCACGATACGGGCCTGGGGCAGCACAGCCTTGACCGCTGCCCGGTAGGGGTTCCACATGTCCATGCTGACGATCTCGACCTTCTGCCGGTCTTTCAGCTTCATCAGGTAGTTGGTCACCACGTCCTGGCGGCGGGTGGCCAGCAGGTCGAGCAGGGTTCGCTCCTCAATGTTGGTCAGAATGCAGCGGTAGCGCTTGTTCAGGTATAGCTCGTCAATGCCCAGGATGCGGGGCGTCTCGAAGCGGTGCCAGCGCCCCAGGAACTCGGCGCGGGCGTTGAAGATGTCGCGCACCGTCTTCTCGTCCAGGCCGGTCTGTGCCGCCACAAAGGTGTAGGGGTGGTTGAAGGATTCCTTCTCCACGTACTCATGCAGCCGCAGTGTCATACGGAATCCGTCCACTATCTCCGGTAGCTGGGGCCTGAATGTTGTCTTGCAGGCCCGGCAGGTGTATCGGCGGCGGACCACCCAGAGAGTTACCCGCTTGCCGTGGATGGGCAGATCACGATAGGGAACGTCACGCTTGCCGAACCGTACGAACTCACCCTGCACGCCGCATTCCTCGCAGGCGATGGGATCGGGCACGTCCACCTGGAAGTGCATTTCGTCGTCGGTTGATTTGCAGCCCAGTACTTGGTATTGCGGCAGGTGAAGGATGTTGTCGGGAAGTTCGGTCATGGTGTTGTATAGGCGTAGGTGTCAGTCAGATCCATCCGGCTCGGCATTGGTGTTTGCTTTTTTACCCAACAAGCTGCTGGAAACGAAAAGTAAGGCACCGAGGACAATTGCAATATCAGCCAGGTTGAAGGCCGGCCAATGCCAGTCTCGCCAATAGAAATCAAAGGAATCCACAACATAGCCGCGAAAGACCCGGTCAATCAGGTTGCCCATGGCGCCACCGAGGATAAGACTGTAAGCGATGGCTTCTCCTTTATGACGATTTTCAAGGATCAGCTTGATCAGAAAAATCGAGACCACTACCGCGATTCCGATAAAAAAGTAGCGCTGCCAGCCTCCACCATTCGCAAAAAGACTGAATGCGGCACCGGTGTTCCATAGGTGCACCCAGTTAAAGAACGGGGTCACCGAAACATACTCGCCATAGGCCATTGATTGCTGCACCAGCCACTTTACAGCCTGATCAGACGCTGCCAGCAGGCCCGATATGGACAATAGGGCATACGGCGAGAGCTTTTTGCCAATAATGAGCATTATTTAACCCTTCAACGCCAAAATGCGTCTGGCACCGTTAAGTACAATGCCCCCCGCGATGGTGCCGATAATCAGATCCGGATAATTGGAACCGGTCCACGCGACCAGGGCGCCGGCGGTGATGACCCCCAGGTTGATCACCACGTCGTTGGCCGAGAATATCCAGCTTGCCTTCATGTGCGCCCCGCCTTCCCGATGTTTGGATATGAGCAGCAGACAACTGGTATTGGCAATCAATGCGACGAATGCGATAGCCATCATCACCAGCGATTCAGGCTCACTACCGAATACAAAGCGTCTCACCACCTCTACGAGCACGCCCACAGCCAAGATCAGTTGCAGTACACCAGCAAGATGCGCGGCACGTACCTGCATTTTCACGCTATGTCCAACCGCATAAAGGGCAAGCCCGTACACCGCCGCATCGGCAAAATTGTCCAGGGATTCTCCAATCAGGCCGGTGGACTGGGCGATCAGACCGGCAGTCATTTCCACCACGAACAGAAGTGCATTGATGCCGAGCAACCAGCGCAGGGTCCCGGATTCTTGCTTAGCAGAAGCTGCCGAAAACTCGGCGGCCTTGATGGTCTCCGGATTTGCAGCGACGGTTTCCTGAAGCGAGGCGCCTAGCCCCAAGGTCTTCAGTTTCGAGGTGACGGGCTCGACCTCGCCGTCATGCACGACCTTCAGCCGGCGGTTCGACAAGTCGAAGGACAGCGCCCGAATCTCCTCAAAGCCGTTCAGGGCTAGGCGAATCATTCGTTCTTCTGATGGACAGTCCATCTTCGGCACGGCATAAACACTGACCCATCTCCCTGGCGCCTCGGAGGAGGCCTGTATATCGGTATCCGCTGCGGACGTTGCATCACCGCCACAGGCGCCACCACAGGATTTGCTCATGATACGACTCCACTTGAACAATGTTGTGGTACCATTTAAAACTATAAAGCTACTATAAGGTCAATAGAGTAAAGAATCCGTTGGGGAGGAGGCTGATGCGCATTGGTCAGTTGGCGCAGTTGGCAGGGGTCGAAACACAGACGATCCGCTTCTATGAACAGCAGGGCTTGTTGCCGCCGCCTGATCGGCAGGACAACGGTTACCGTGTCTATACCGAGAAGCATGGTGAGGGGCTGGCCTTCATCCGTCGCTGCAGAATCCTGGGCCTGTCACTGGCTGAGATTCACGAACTACAGAGCTATCAGGACGACCCTCATCAGCCTTGTACCGCCGTCAACGCCTTGCTCGATGATCACATCTCTCATGTGCGGTCGCAGATAACCGCTCTGCAAGCGCTTGAGAAACAACTCGTTTCACTGAGAGCGAGTTGCAACGATGACCGGGAAGTTGAGGCGTGTGGGGTTCTTGCTGGAATTAGCGAAGGAAACATGCACCAGCAGTAGGTGAAGCATCAACCAGATAATCCGATGAGATGCCGGTCTGTCTCACTCTCATGCAAAGGTAAGATCAACCATTTAATCCGCTTACCCTATTGTTGTTGCCACGCCAGTCCGTTGCTCTCTCGGCATAGGTCAACTGATCCATGTAGTGACCGCCCAGCTCACTGGCCAACCGCTGCGATTCGGTGTAAATCTCGCTGCCGTTATCAACCAGATGACACTCACCACCATAAAATTCTATCTTGGCGATTTTTTGGGCCGATGTCGTTCTGGGCATCACAGCTATGAAGCGCAACCCCAGGAGCTTGGCAAAATAGGCCTCGGACACCGCCGTAGAACCGCTGGATGCTTCGATGACGGGTGTATTCTGCGTGATCCAGCCGTTACAGAGCCCAAACAGAAAAAGCGAGCGCGCCAACCGGTGTTTGAGACTGCCGGTGGGGTGGGTCGACTCGTCTTTGAGGTAGATATCTACATTCCGCAGCCCGGGCAGATCCAGCTTGATCAGGTGGGTGTCAGATGATCGATTGAAATCTGCATCAATACGGGCAATGGCATCGGATAGCCAGCGGGCGTTATTTACCATGGTTGTGGGTCCTGAAAGCCGGGCGCCTGGCCCGGCATTTCAATTCAGGTTTTGGGAATTATCAGTTAGTGCAACGCCCGCAACTGTCTCGGATACAGCGCAGCACTGACTTCCGGTTCATCCATAAATCCAGACAGTTCAAGATCAACGTCCATATCCTCACCATGTTCTGGCAGGGGGTCAAACAGCGTGCTGAGCCAGGAGGCGATTGATGGCTCCTCGTCACGCCGGTAATCCGTAGACAACGCCTTGATACGGCGAAAGCCGATGATGCGCTGATGCTTGGGGTCCCGGATCTGTTCAAATCCACGCCAGTAAACATGATCCCGAGTGTGGAGTTGCACAAACAAGGTATCTATCGGCTCGTTTGGCTCGTCCTCGGAGCTATCACTTGATGAGGCTTCAAGGCCATCATCCGCTTCGGTTTCCTTCTTTTTCTCACGAATGGTTGTCCAGGCCGGGTACAAAACCGCCACGGCATCCGCTTCAACATGCTCCCGGGCAGCGCGGAGAATCAATCCCCAGCGTGCCTTGTCGGCATCGGTTTCAAGTGAGTTGATGGGCAGGTCATAACTTTGTTCACTGGCAAGAACAATCGCCATCATGGGAGCATCCAGCTCTCCCATGGCTTCTGCCTGTGCTACTGATACCAGTTCTTCGATTGCCATCGGTTGGTTCATAATACGCTCGCCTCCTCGATGCCATCAGGGTGTAACAGGAAGATGGTCTCCCTGACACACAGCATAGCCTGATACGCGTAGAAAGATAAACGTGGGGTTTCGATCAACAGATCACAAGCCCGCTGCAGGAAAAGCATTTTCCAGCCGTTCGTAATAGCCAAACCAGGGCGCGGCTTCTTCAAGCTGAGCCGCCAGCTGCAGCAATACGCCTTCACCGCCATGGGGCGCGCCCAGCTGCACACCAACGGGCAGCCCATCGGCCGTCCAGTGCATGGGCACAGACATGGCCGGTGTTCCGGTCAGGTTGGCAAGCTGGGTAAATGGTGTGCGGGCCAGGCTGTCCATCGCAATCTGATCCACCTGGCCGCTACGGTGCAGCACTTTCCCCGCCTTCAGGGCCAACATCAGCTTTGCGGCCATTTTCAGGTGCGCCGGCGTGTCCAGCTCACCGATGCGCGCAGGCAATTGGCCAGTGGTGGGGCAGAGATAAAGATCGTAGCCCGCAAAAAACGCGCCCAGCGCGCGGGCGAACTCATTCCACTGCTGGCGGCGAAGCACATAATCGGACAGCGGCATGGTATCACCCAGCATGCCCATCAACCGTGTATCCAGCTCAAAATCACTGTCTGCAGCACCAAGCTGGCTCCTGGCTTTCGCTATCAAGGCCGACACTTCTCCAAAATAGAGGCCAAGGTAGCAACGGGCCAGCGCCATGCCATCGAACTCCGGCCGGGCGTATTCAACCTTGTGTCCCAGGTTTTCCAGAATCCGCGCAGTTTCCTCAACCGCAGCAACACATTCGGGAGCAACCGCGGTATCGTAGGGTGACGCGGTGAATACACCAATCTTCAGGCTGCCGGGCGACTTCTGCATCAAATCTGCATAGGCTTCGCCGGGGCCTGGAATAACAAACGGATCACCAGAAGCCGGGCCACTGAGCACATCTAACATGGTCGCACTGTCGCGTACCGTGCGGGTAACCACATGATCTGCCGAAGCGCCCGTCCAGGCCTCGCCTACCAAAGGCCCATTGGAGATGCGCCCGCGAGAAGGTTTGAGCCCGAACAAGCCGTTATAAGCTGCAGGGATACGGATTGAGCCACCGCCATCGTTTGCACCAGCCATGGGCACCACACCGGCTGCAGCTGCAGCACCGGACCCACCGCTGGAACCGCCCGGGGTAAGATTGGTGTTCCACGGATTGCGTGATGGCCCCCACAACTCGGATTCCGTCACCGCTTTGAGGCCGAACTCCGGCGTTGCTGTACGTCCCATAAACACCAGCCCACCCTCACGGGCACGGCGCACAAACTCGGAATCCTGAGGCGCAATGTAATTCCGGAAGCCTCGGCTGCCATAGGTGCAGGGCCGATTACCCTGCTCCTGAGCCAAATCCTTGAGCAACAGGGGCACACCTGCAAACGCTCCTTGCTTTGGAAAGTCCTGAGCCAGGGCTTCTGAAAACTGAGGAAAACAGATGGCATTCAGGGCGCCATTCACAACGGTTGCCCGTTCCACTGCAGCCTCGCATACTTCCCGGGAAGTCACTTCGCCACGGCGGATAAGATGGGCCAGTGCGGTGGCGTCATAACGCAGATATTCAGATTGCTTCATAGCGGCGCCCATTTGTTATTGTGGTGCCCGGAATGCCACGGACACATTGCTTATGTACACAAGATTCGCAAGCTTACGTCAGCTTGCTGCTATTTTCATCCTGACTGTGCTGGCGCCTACAGCAGCGCAGTCAGAGGAAAATCAGTCCGAAGCCGAAAGCACTGATACTGCAGGCTGGACCGCCATTGTGAGGAACTCGCCCTACTGGGTCAGCCAGGGCGTTTACACCAATATCCTTACAATCCGCCGATGGGTTCTGAAGGAATCCGGTTATTGCTCAAACACAGATCGCCACATTCTGTTCGATATGCGCGGGCAATTTTTGGGGTGGATCAGCAATGGTGCTACCAGTGCCGCCACTCAGCAGCGTCTTAACGACACCCGCCAGGCACAGCACGCAAAAGGAGTCACGGATGAATGGATTGCCGGGAGCGCCACTACCAATGGCTACCCGTTTGCATTAGCTTGTGACCAGCCCCACGTAGACCTGGATCTTGCCGTTGGCCGCTATCTGGGCGCCAGGAGCAGAGACCGTGTTTGGGGTGCCTGGGACGACCTCTCCTTCGCCACGCGCGAAAACCCGGGATCGCTACACGATGCGCTGATGTACATAGTTCAGCTCAGGAGCGAACAAAGCCGATATACGTTGCCGGCGGTTTTACCCAGGTATCTTGCCGGGCAAATCCTGATTGAAAGCGGTGGGCAAGCCCGCGCGCACTCCCGTGCCGACGCTAAAGGCATTCTTCAGCTGTCTCCCTCCGCCCTGAATGACTGCCAGATCAAGCCGCAAAACTATTGGCACCGGTTGGCGCAGATTGATTGCGCCTTGCGCCTGATGCACCAGAACGCCCGCAATCTGCAACCGGCCTTTACCGAGCGCTTCGGCCACCTGCCCGAAGACAAACGCAACGAGTTGTTTGTGCTCTTGCTGGTTCAGGCCTACCACGGTGGTGCTGGCCGGGTGCAGGCGCTTCTTGATGATGAAACCCTGGCAAAGCCAGCGGAATACTTCGCAGCCAACCACGAACGCTTCACCGCAGGGGATATCGCCTTTGGCATGGTGTTTCACAATCTGGGCCGGGACAGACTTGGGCTGGCATCCCTGTATTATGTGGCCGATGTGCAGCTGGCAACCGAAGCCTTATGCCGAACATCCACTCTTGAATCTGAGGAATTCTGCGCGTGGAAATAGCTTTGCTTCCTGAGAGCCTGAGCCTGTCAGTAGCGATTTTCCTGCTGGCGAGTTCTGTTGTTACCTCAATGATCACCGCCAGCCTGGGTGCTGGCGGGGGTGTTCTCCTGTTGATTCTGATGGCCACATGGATGCCTGCAGCCGCTATTATTCCTGTGCACGGCATGATTCAGCTGGGTTCTAACGGTGGCAGGACAATTCTGACCTGGAAGCACATCGACTGGAGAACCATTGCGGCGTTTGCCCCCGGCGTTATCCTGGGCGCAGCGGCGGGAGCCTGGTTGCTGGTGAGCCTGCCAGCCTATTTATGGCAGCTGGCCATTGCAGGCTTCGTGCTCTACCTGTGCTGGGGACCATCATTACCAAAAGGTGCCTTCGGCCCGGTGGGTGTTTTTATCGCTGCCGCACTAACCAGCTTTATCAGTCTGTTTGTGGGTGCTACTGGCCCGCTGGTCGCAGCGTTTATCAAACAGATTCATGCAGACCGGTTTCGCACTGTCGCCACCTTTGCCACCGCCATGGTTCTGCAGCATGCCCCCAAGGCCCTGGTTTTTGGTGTGACGGGATTTGTGTTCGCGCACTGGCTGCCGTTCATCCTGGCCATGATTGCCTGCGGCTTTGTCGGTACCTGGTTAGGATTGCGTGTTCTGAATTCACTGAACAACCACTGGTTCAGCAAAGCGCTCAATCTGGTTCTGACCGTTCTGGCTTTACGCCTGATTTGGCAGGCCAGCCTCGCAGCACACTGGTGGGCGTGACGTTATCTTGTTACTGCTCTGGCGCAGGTATAACGACAACCCGGTTGCGGCCTTTTGATTTGGCTGCATAAGCGCCTTCATCGGCGCGGGCAACCACGTCTTTGGGGTCCCGGTCTGTCGGGAGCAGTTCAGTCACTCCAATACTGGCCGTAACGCCAAATATACGCCCTTCGTGCTCTATTTTTAGCGCCTCAACGCCTGCGCGAATGCGCTCGGCAAGGGTTTTGGCTCTGTCCATCCCGCACGCTGGCAGAATGATGCCAAACTCGTCGCCACCCAAGCGGGCAACCGTATCCGACTGGCGCACCGAGTCTTTGAACAGATCGGAAAGCCGACGGAGCATTTCATCACCAAGCAGGTGCCCACCTTCGTCGTTCACCGGTTTGAAGTGGTCAAGATCGATGAGCATTAACACTGAGCTTGTGTCCTGTCGCGGCATATCGCCCAAGCATTTGTTAAGCGATGCGGTGAAGGCCCGACGGTTCAGAAGTTGCGTCAAACTGTCGTGGGTTGCCTCCCAGGACAACCGCTCTTCCTGTCGCCGGCGCTCGGCATCATCCCGAAGGACAAATACCAGCCGCTCATTTTGCCGGCCCTGGCGGATATGAATCATGCTGAGGTCTACATCAAACAGATCGCCGCTGGCATTGCGAAGGGTAACGTAAAGGCTGTCCAGATCATTACCTCCCAAAAACCACTCGTGGCTGAGAGCCTGATCCTCATGATCAATTCCCACCAGCTCAAATACGTTTTTACCAACATACTCCCCACCGGCACCCAAAAAGCGAGCCGCGGCCTGATTTGCGTAACGGATAACACCGCCGGTATCGGCCATCAAAACACCGTCTTGCATCACGCCCAGTATGATCTCCGCTCTCTGCCGTTCGTCTCGCAGAGCTTCCTCTACTGCCAGTTCGTGGGAAATATCCCGTACAACCGTGATGGTACCCATTACCTTTTCAGGTGTTTCAAGGATCGCCGTCATTACCTGACACCATACTGGCGAGCCGGCATTCGGCCCTTGCAGCTGAAAGCGGCCACGGAATACTTCCTGCTCTTCAAGCGCCTGCTGCCATCCCTGAATCACCGCATCACGATCACTTTCACAAACGCAATCAAATAGATGAGAACCTGAAAGCTCGGCCAGTCTCAGGCCAATAATGTTTTCAAATTGCGGGTTCACGAACTCAATGCGACCAAGAACATCAGCTTGGACAATACCGATAGGTGCACCCCGGGAGAGTGAACGGAAAAACGCTTCCCGCTCGGCAAGAGAACTCAGAACATCATCACGCTCATCCATGACCATGTTGAATATGTCAGCCACCTGGCTTATTTCTGAGCTACCCGAGACTCCAACCGGGTTGTTTCGCACGCCCAGGTGGCGCTCACGCACCTGCTGACCAAGCTCGCCCAAAGGCGCCATCAGGCGACGGAAGCGCCACATGGCCATTGGAACAATCAGCAGGATCACTACCAACAAAACCCAGAGAAACGCATCCTTGATTCGGGTAGCCGGCGCGTAGGCTTCCCGGGCGGGCCAGACAGCCGCGACAAACCAGGGCACCTCAGACATTTGCTGCACCGACAGGATAATACTCTCACCCTCAGAGCTACGGGTTCTGGCGGTGCCTTCAAATCCACCCATCGCATCTTGCAGCAGGGGGTTCGCATCGCTTATCGGCCGCATAACTTCACCAGTCCGGCCATTGGCCAGAACCATCCCGCCACGGGTTACGATGGCCAAATAGCCCGTTTTGCCAATGCGGATATCAGAGAATTCTTCAATAAGGTGCTCACCCGCAAGCGATATTGCGCCCCCGAGCATGCCAATAAACCGCTTGTTGTGATCAAACAGAGGGACCGCCACCATCACAGCAGCTCTACCTTGGTAGTGGGAGCGGTAGGGTTCACTGATGAGAGGGGCAAGTTGCTCAGAGGACATGCGAAAGTAGGAACGGTGGCTGACATCTGTCCCGATCATCTTCAAAGTCTCGGGATTTTCCGCAATCACCTTACCTGTCGCATCAATCAGGTAAACACCATCAAACAAGTGCTGCAAGGCCGTTTGGCGACGCATAAGAATTTTTGCACGCACTTCAAAAGCCGCTTCACTCATGGTCAGGCTTTCAGCGACGTGGCTCAGTGCATCGAGACGCTGCGACAGCTTGTCGTCCAGTTCTCCGGCAACGAGCTGCGCAATGGTTTCAACCTGGGTTGCCGCCTGCTGCTCAAGCTCCGATCGGCTGAGAAGCGCGCCTGCAACCGCAACCAGCAGCGCCGTCAAAACAACAAAGCCCACAACGAGAAGCACCGCCCGATTGACCAGGCTACCCAGCCAACGACCAATTAGCACAGCAGATTTTCTCGGTTCTGCAGCGATTGAATGTTAATGGCAAGGCCTCCGGATTCGAATCAGGTCATTCAGGCAAACAAGCTCCTCGACGCCTTAATTCTAACAGAGGCTTGGGAGACGGGGGATTACAGACCGGAAATAGGCGCAACACCCTGCTCGGGCAATTATTGGCCCAGACAGCAACTTCTCGCTCAGAGGCTGAGCATAAGCTTGCCCACCGCAGTATGGAGCCTTATCTGGATTCGTCTACTCACTGTTTTAACAGCACTTTTCCAACTTGGCACGGGCTTTGTTTATATCTGCTCGTCCACGGAACATCCAGGGACTTTTATTCATTCAAACGTCACGGAGCAGACTATGCCAACTCCTTGTTATATCTCTATCGAAGGCAAAACCCAGGGTAACATTACCGCTGGTGCATTCACTTCCGACTCTGTAGGCAACATCTACGTTGAAGGCCACGAAGACGAAGTGCTGGTTCAGGAATTCAGCCACGTTGTTACTGTTCCTACCGATCCCCAGTCCGGCCAGCCTTCCGGCCAGCGTGTACACAAGCCGTTCAAGTTCACATCCGCACTGAACAAATCCACACCGCTGATGTACAACGCACTGGCTTCTGGCGAAATGCTGCCAAAGGTTGAGCTCAAGTGGTACCGCACCTCGGTTGAAGGCAAGCAGGAGCACTTCTTCTCCACCATCCTGGAAGATGCCACCATTATCGACATCAACTGCACCATGCCCCACTGCCAGGACGCTGCCAGCGCTGACTTCACCCAGCTGGTTACCGTGTCCCTGTCCTACCGCAAGGTAACCTGGGAGCACGCAGTTGCCGGCACTTCCGGTGCAGACGACTGGCGTTCGCCAATCGAGGCTTAATAACCCCAGAAGGGGCCTCCCTGGAGGGGCCCCTTCTATATTTTCAAGGATGAAAATATGGATATTCATTTATCGTCCGAAGATATTGATAAAATCAGAGCGATAATGGAGGCATTCTACGGCCAATCTGTTGCTTCGGGTTTCACTGAAAGCAGCGTAACTGAAGAGACAGTCCGGGCGATTGCCCACATGCTTGTGGAAACGGTTGATTGCAGCAAGTGGATTGATGCTGTCCCTTCCCCGCAGGATCTGCTGCGGCCAACTCGTAGGATCACCAAATGGGCTTTACGCCTGATTCGCGAGGCAGGAAAACCTTTTCTGCAGAATGAAGTGAGGGTAAGCTGGATGTGCCGGAATGTCCGTTCTGGCCAGTTTAGAACCTCTATCGAAACGACTTTGAGATGAGATTTCTGCCATGCCAAGGATCGGTCTGATTATTGCTTTTTTGCTTCTGCTCCCGGGCTGCGCACCCCATTCGTCACTGATCATTCAACCGTCCAACGAGTTGTCTATAGAAGTACCAAGCGACATGTTTTCCTCCGTTAAGGTGAGGGATGGTGAGCTCCTTTTTCTGAAAAATAACCGGATCATCGGTTTCGTCAAATCAGATGAAATCCCCAACACAGCTAGCTCAGACACTGCAAGTGACGCATCTATAGCTCTATTTGAAAGCGCGGCTCAGGGATCTAGCAAACCAGCCTGGATAGAGTCTATTCCTGACGCTCAGGCATTTGGTGTAGTTCAAGGAGATTTTAGAACAATTTTCATCGTGCCTGATGGCTCTGCCCAATCTCTCATCACCTTCCAAGGGCCGACGGAAGGCTCAGATTCTGTTCGCATTAATGGCGTGAAGCTTTTCGAGTAAACTCATTCGCGGATCACCATTCCAAAGCTTGCTGGAATCAGTTTTCAGATAAGGCAAGGAAACCTGAAAAGATGAAGCTCATCAGCACAGTCATATTGTTACTGCTTTTGTCGGGCTGCAGCTCGGTTCAGCTCGTATCATTTTCGCCGAGCCAGGATTACTCAGTGTCTGTGGGTTCTTCTTTATTCGATGCAGTGCGTATTGACGCAAATGACATATCCCTGTTCAGTAAAAGAAAAGCCATTGGGTTCATCCGCATTGAACCTGTCCCCGAAGGCTCCGAGTCAGCGGAAGCTTTTCTGAACGAGCTTAAACTCAGCTCTGAATCAGCATCCACCAATACAACGCCATTGAATCTCCCATCTGGCTTCACGGGGTACGCAGCAAAAAATCGTAATTACGTTACCGGCTACCTATTCAGCGAAACGCACTCCGACTCAATTCTTATTTTCAGCTTCCCTGAAGGTGACTTCGACGAAATCGTCAAGACAGTCTCGGCCGGAATTTAATACGCCGCCTTCAGACAAACCGTCACCACTTTTTTTTATTTGGTGACGGTTTGTCTGACTCGTCGCCGAGAATCCAGTAAATTGGCAGGTACCCTAACGAAACCGATTTACCAGATCATGAGGCGCGTAGCCCTTCCACTGACATGAAGCACCCAAAATCTCAAATGCGCCAGCTAGGCGAGCTGATGTGCAATGTTACAGAGCAGATTCTCTGGCAACCCGCTGCAAACCGGGTTCAGGCGCAAGCGCCCGGAAGCACTCTGGTGTGCCGGGTAGGCTCAGGCCAGGCGACCTATCACCGTTTTGACCCGCAGCCAAAGCAGCACCAGATCACTTACGGCCTTCGCATGATTCAGGCCAAGCATCATCCCGCCACAGCGAGCGGCTGGCTCTCCAGCCGGGAGATTCACCGGCGCGGATATTTCGGCGGCGAGCTGAACACGCTTAATCTGCTGGCACACACCTGCTGCCATGAGTTCGCCCACCTGCTGCAACACAGTGCGGGCCACAGGTTTCCTGGCTCGGTTCACAACCGGCACTTCTATAACATTCTTGATGGACTGCATGAAAATGGAGAGGCTGGTGTCGTGCGGGAGGTATTAGCGGAGCACGCGGAACAGCTGGGCATTGATCTGTCTAAACAGCCTTTCGAAATGCCGGATCTCAAGAAGCAGAAGTCGGGCTGGAACATTGGGGAAGCGGTGGCCTTTGACCACGGCTTGCGGGAATTTCAGGGCGAGATTACGCGGGTTAACCGCAAAACCTGCACCGTCGACGGCACAGGCAGATTCAGCGGGCAGCGCTACCGAGTCCCCATGCCTATGCTACGCAGGGTGCGCTAACAACTCACGAATTTCCGGAACACAGGAGCCACAGTTGGTGCCGCACTTTAGAGTGCGCCCCAAGGCTTCCAGTGTCGCGTGCCCACGGCGGATGGCACTGGCAATCTGGCGGTCACCCACCTGAAAGCAGCTGCACACCAGGGCCCCGATTTCTTCCGTTTCCACAGACCGGCCCGCAAGCAAACACTGTCGCTGATCAGCGCTCAAACGTTCAGCCGAAAAGCACTGATCCAACCACGCCAGGTCCGGCAAAAGATCCGCCTCACGATCAACCAAAAGAACAGCATCCAACCGGCCATCAACTACGTGCGCTGCCCGGAAGCGCCCTTGCGCCGCATCAGCCATAATTAGCTGTGGCTCTCCCTCCAGCCAACTCTGCGCATCACTGCCCCAGTCCATCGTCTGGTTACCGGCCAGCCACCAGCTCGTACTATGGGTCAGTGGCTGGCGGCACCAATAATCACAGAGTCCCGCCAGTGCCCCCAGCCCTCCTCCGGATTCGCGACGCATCAGCCGAGCCTGCCATCGGCTCGCAAGGCTAGATAGGCTGGCAATACCGTGCTTGCTTTCTGGCTGGCCAGAGATCGGATCGGTCACAGCAGCAATCAGATTTGTTGCAACACTTTGCGAGGCAAAACATCCGCTCCAGTGAATCGGTATGAAGACCTCTCCGGGGCGTTGATCCGCTGTCAGTCGAGCCCGACCAAGAAATGCCTCAGGCCCTGGCCCGGTGAGCTGGCACAAGGTCCCGTCAGTGATCCCATAGTGGAGCGCATCGTCCGGATGGATTTCAATGGAAGGTTCCTGGCGGTGCGTCAGAAGCCGGGAGACCAGTGCCGTGCGCGTCATGGAGTGCCATTGATCACGAATACGGCCGGTATTGACCACAAGTGGATAGCGTGAGGTTACGACTTGGCAGGGCAGCCCTGCAGAAATGGGCACCATTCGGGCGCGCCCGTTATCCGTGGCAAAGCGCCCGTCAGAAAACAGCCGGGGTGTGCCGGTTACATCACCCGCCGCACCCATGGACACAGGCCACTGCACAGGTTCCAGCTGGTTATACTGAGCATCTGTCAACTGGGCCAAAACGCCGATATCAAACACCTGACGCCCATCGCTAGCCTTGCAAGCAAGGGCGGAGAGCATCGCGTGCTCCCGAAAAATATCTGCCGGACGCTGATACTGAAAGGCCTGGGCGTGCCCAAGCTCCCGCGCAACCGACGTCAGTATCTGCCAGTCTGGGCGAGCTTCGGAAGTTAAAGGCAGAAAAGATCGCTGGCGCGAAATGCAGCGCTCCGAATTGGTCACGGTTCCGTCTTTTTCACCCCACCCAGCCGCCGGCAGTAATATATTGGCGAAGGCTGTGGTATCCGTATTCGCCATGCAGTCAGACACGATCACCGTCGGGCAAGCTGCCAAAGCCTCACAAACCCGCGCCGAATCCGGCAGGCTGACCGCAGGGTTGGTGCCCATAATCCAGAGCACCTTGATATCACCTCGATGCACTGCCTCAAAGAGCTCAACGGCTTTGAACCCGGGCGCCTCCGGAAGACGATCTGTACCCCAGAATCCGGCCAAACGCTCACGTGCTCCCGGGGTGTCGTATTCCATATGTGCGGCAAGGGTATTCGCCAGACCGCCTACCTCCCGGCCCCCCATGGCATTCGGTTGGCCGGTCAGGGAAAAAGGGCTGGCACCTGGCTTGCCAACACGGCCTGTGGCCAAATGGCAGTTGAAAATGGCGTTGCAATTGTCGGTACCGGCTGCCGACTGGTTAACCCCCTGGGAGAACGTTGTCACAGTGCGAGGTGTATCGGCATACCACCGATAGAACTGCTCAACCTCATGCCCGGCAAGATCACATTGGGCGGCAACTGAAGCCACCGAGGGTGCAACCTCCAGTGCGCAGGCAAGGGTTTCTTCAAAGCCACTGCAGTGCTTCGCAATATAGTCAGGATTTGTCGCCCCGTGTTGTGACAGCCACACAAGCAAGCCGTTGAAAAGAACCGTGTCTGTGCCCGGTTTCAGCTTGAGGTGAAGGTCTGCAAGGTCTGCCGTGGCGGTTCGCCGGGGGTCAATGACCACCGCCCGGCGGCCCGCACGCTGTGATGCCTGCATACGCTGATAGAGCACAGGGTGGGCCCAGGCGGTGTTGCTGCCCGCCAGCACCAGAAGATCCGCGAGTTCCAGATCCTCGTAACAGCCGGGAACACAGTCCTCGCCGAACGCCCGTTTGTGGGCTGCCACCGCTGAAGACATACAAAGCCGCGAGTTGGTATCCACATGGGGTGTGCCAATAAACCCTTTGGCAAGTTTATTGGCAACATAATAGTCCTCTGTTAACAGCTGACCCGACAGGTACAGAGCCACAGACCCCGGGCCGTGCTGATCAACAGCATCGCGAATGGCACCGCACACTGCGGCAAGCGCCTCGGGCCAGCTTCGCTCCTCACCTTCAATTCGGGGTTTCAACAGCCTTCCGGCAGGTACCAGGGTGTCATGCAACGCTGAGCCTTTAACACACAGCCGGCCCTGATTGGCGGGGTGGCGTTTGTCGCCAGTCACTTCAGAAGGTGTCGCTGCCACACCACAACCCACACCACAGTATGGGCACGTGGTTTGAATGCTGTCAGCCGGTTTGATATTGGAATCCACGCTGCTACCTCTTCGCCTGTGTTTGATCACTGTTTGCTCAAAACCCAAATGCGAACTGCAATAACAAGGCCAGCGCAGCCCCACAAACCATGAACCTGGCCCCGAAACGCTGCGTACAGGGCCCGCGCGCCCATAACGTACCTGCAACAGACTCTCGCTTGGCACGTCTCCAACGATTCACAATGGTGCAAAACCACTCAATCCTGCACTAAAGCAAACCAGAATAACCTTTCTAAAATTCCGCCTGAAACCTGACAAACAAAACTAACAAACTGTTTTTAAAGTATTTTTTATCACTGGCACAAGCTGTGCAATCTCCACCCTGAACATTCGAGACCACTCAGATTAAACGGGCATAGGTGCCTGCCTTCCGACAGCGGAGGGCAGGTATTTTTTTGTCTGAAAGAATGTCACGAGGTAGATAATTCATGAAAACATCACTGAACATGGTCGCAGGATCATTCAGCCGACTGGCTGGGCTGGCTGCTGCAGTCTCCCTTATGGCCAGTGCCGGCATGGCCCAGGCCGAGATTGGCCCACCAGAGAAGCCGGATTTGAAGCTCGGTTTCATCAAACTGACCGATATGGCGCCTCTGGCCATTGCCTGGGAGGAGGGCTTCTTTATGGACGAAGGCCTATTCGTTGAACTGGAAGCACAGGCCAACTGGAAGGTGCTGCTGAACAGAGTTATCACCGGCGAACTGGACGGCGCCCACATGCTGGCAGGCCAGCCACTGGGCGCTTCCATTGGCTATGGCACTCAGGCCAACATCATTACTGCGTTCAGCATGGACCTGAACGGCAACGCGATTACCGTTTCCAATAGTGTATGGGAGACCATGCGCCAGCACATTCCTGAGAAGGACGGAAAGCTGGTGCACCCGATCAGCGCAAGTGCCCTGAAACCGGCAGTAGAGCAATCCCGGGAGAAGGGCGAACGCTTTCGCATGGGCATGGTGTTCCCTGTTTCCACCCACAACTACGAGCTACGCTACTGGCTGGCGGCAGGTGGCCTGAACCCTGGCTACTACGCCCCTCAGAGCGGCGATACCAGCGGCACCCTTGATGCAGACGTGCACCTTTCTGTAACCCCGCCCCCACAAATGCCCGCCACTCTGGAAGCTGGCACCATTCAGGGCTATTGCGTGGGCGAGCCCTGGAACCAGCAAGCCGTGTTCAAGGGCATAGGCGTTCCGGTGATCACCGACTACGAGATCTGGCCCAACAACCCGGAGAAGGTATTCGGTGTCAGTCAGGCCTGGGCCGAAGAGAATCCCAATACCCACTTGCACCTGCTGCGCGCCCTGATTCGCGCCGCTTACTGGTTGGATGAAAACAACAACGCCAACCGGGAAGAGGCCGTCGAGATCCTTGCTCGCCCGAGCTACGTGGGCGCAGATGCCGAAGTCATTGCCAACTCCATGACAGGCACTTTCGAATACGAAAAAGACGATGTCCGGGGCGTGCCAGATTTCAACGTCTTCTTCCGCCACTACGCCACCTACCCGTATCCGTCCGATGCCATCTGGTATCTCTCGCAGATGCGCCGCTGGGGCCAGATCTCCGAGGCCAAACCGGATGACTGGTATATGAAAACGGCCACACAGGTTTACCGCGGAGACATCTACGCCAAAGCAGCCCAATCCCTGATCGACGATGGTTTGATGAAGGCTGAAGATTTCCCCGATTTCAGCCAGGAAAACTTCTCCCGCCCCCATCAGGGAGAGCTGATAGATGGTGTCGCCTTTACCCCGCGCCAACCCAATGCCTACATCAACAGTTTTGCTATTGGCCTGAAAGGCTCCGATACCCCTTAACGCGCCGTTCTCAGGAGAACCACATGAGCACACTAATGAACACAAGCTCCAGAATTCGACGTTTCGGGGGGCTGAAAGCACTGACAGATCGATTCACTGGCATGGAGCTGGCCCGAACCAGCAAGGAGCTGGTACTCCCGATGGTCGGCATTCTGGTCTTCCTCGGTTTCTGGCATCTGGCTGCACCCCAAGTGAACACCTCGTTGGGCTCCTTCCCTGGCCCGGTGCAAGTCTGGGAGCAGAGCGGACAGCTCTGGCAGGAGCACATCAATCAAAGGGAACGGGCGGACAAGTTCGTAATAATGCAGGAGGATCGAAATGCTCGAATTCTGGCTAAAAACCCAGACGCCGAAGTCAAGATCCGAAGCTACCCCGGTGCCCCGACGTTTGTGGACCAGATTGTCACCAGCTTGATCACCGTCATGGCGGGCTTCCTTCTGGCAACAGCGATCGCCGTCCCACTGGGCATAGTGCTGGGTCTTAACCGGCACCTTCAAGCAGCGATCAACCCACTGATCCAGATATTCAAACCCGTTTCGCCACTAGCATGGCTACCTCTGGTCACCATGGTGGTATCGGCTACTTACGTCAGTGAAGACCCAATGTTCGAGAAGTCATTCCTCACCTCGATGATCACCGTCACCCTGTGCAGCCTTTGGCCCACCCTGATCAACACAGGCGTTGGCGTAGCTGCGGTGAATCCCGACCTGTTGAATGTCTCGCGGGTTCTGCGGTTGTCATTCTGGACCCACGTGATGAAGGTCGTTCTTCCATCCTCGATACCCATAATCTTCACCGGGCTTCGCGTCTCGCTCGGCATTGCCTGGATGGTATTGATTGCTGCTGAGATGCTGGCGCAGAGCCCCGGGCTTGGCAAGTTTGTCTGGGATGAGTTCCAGAACGGCAGCAGCCAGTCCTTGAGCCGGATCATGGCGGCCGTGCTGGCCATCGGTTTTATCGGCTTTGTACTGGATCGCATCATGTTGACGCTTCAGAAGAAAATTGCGTGGAACGAGTAACGGAGAAACTTATGAGCAAGCCCCATTTGGAACTGACCGGCGTGGAAATGTCTTTTGATACACCCAAGGGTTCCTTTATTGCACTGGATAACATCAACCTGAAAATCAAAAAAGGTGAGTTTGTCTCCCTGATTGGCCATTCCGGCTGCGGTAAATCCACAGTCCTGAACATCGTCGCCGGCCTGCTGCAAGCTACCAAGGGCGGATGCATTCTGGATGGCCATGAGATCAACTCTCCCGGGCCAGAGCGGGCCGTGGTGTTCCAGAACCATGCTCTGATGCCCTGGTTGACGGTGTACGAGAACGTGGAATTGGCGGTGCAACAGGTATTCCGTAAGTCCATGACAAAACAGGAGCGTCAAAGCTGGATCCATCACAACCTGGAGTTGGTCAACATGGCCCACGCTGCCACCAAGCGGCCGGGGGAAATTTCAGGTGGCATGGCACAGAGGGTTGGCATCGCCCGGGCATTGGCAATGAAGCCCAGCGTGCTGCTGATGGATGAGCCTTTTGGCGCTCTGGATGCGCTGACCCGGGCTCACCTGCAGGACTCCCTGATGGAAATCCAGCAAGAGCTGAACAACACGGTGATCATGATTACCCATGATGTGGACGAAGCGGTGTTGCTGTCTGACCGCATTATCATGATGACCAACGGCCCCGCGGCGGCCGTCGGGGAAGATCTTTATATCGATCTGGAAAGGCCCCGTAACCGGGTCACTCTGGCGGATGATCCCACCTACGTGCACTACCGGCAGGAGGTTCTGAAGTTTCTCTATGAGAAGCAACGTAAGCTGGAAAGCATCACCCCGCGCCGGAATAATCAAACGACTGGCACAAACATGCAAAAAGACACCGCTCCGGCGGCGAAGGCCTGAACAGGTCGCTTACTTCAACACATCAGCCATAGACACCAGTGCCCGAGCAACCTCGGGCAGCTTTTTACCCTGATCCATGGCCAGCTTTCGCAAAACCCGATGAGCGTCATCGTTGTTGATTTTGCGGTGACGCATCAACAACAAGACCGCCTTTTCCTGAACTTTCCTCTCTTCCAGAGCGTCTTTGGCACTCTGCAAATCCTCGCTCATCTGTTGAAGCCGACGTGACTGTGCCTGCACCAGGTCAAAAATTGATCGTCCAGATTGTTGACCAATACCGTCGCTGTTCCAGACTTCGCCTGACTGGATCTGCCCACTGTTGTCTGGCTCACAGAGTACCAACATGGACGGCACAGAATTTTCTGGCTGCTCAAGTGCTGCAATCAGTACCTCATGATGTGCCAGTGAGTTCCGTGCGTCTGCATAGCGCTCGGCACAGCGCCCATGAAAACTGTTTTCCACCGATTCCTCTACCTTTTTGAGCTCATCCATACGCTCGCTCATTAGCGCAAACCAGTGATCAGCATGTTCCGGGTCCAGAGGTTTGTATCGGCCGATGGCGCATCCGAACCGCCGCAGACGCTCCACTTCCTGCTCCCGCTCATGAGCAAGCAGGCTCTTCAGTAGCTGGCCGCTCTGCTCATCGGCAAACTCGACAAACACTTCAAAACACCGCCCCTGCGCTTCAACAAGGTGCGTCATGCGCCGGCCCAGTGCACTGTCAAAGCGTCCTGTGGAGAATCCGACGGAGCCTGCTGCGCGCTCTTGACCACAGAACTCTTTGCCCTTCATCAGATGCACCATAGCCACCAGCAAACGCGCAAGCGAGGGATCTACGGCAGTATCCGCCGCTTCGAAAACCACAGTAATCAGCCGCTGGATAAGCGTGCTGTAGGACTCGGTTGTCTCTGGCACCGACAGTGCCCGGGCTTTCACCCGCACGCGCAGCGCTGTCAGGCTCTCCAGCCCATGAAGGGCACTGGCAATATGAGCCAGCAAGTGGCTGCTGACAGGGTGTGTCGTCAACTCTTCATGGATCTCAGCCAGTGCCCGCTTGAAAACGATATACAAACACTCCGATTCAGCGACCATAGTTTTTCTCTCCAGGCCAAACTTTTCACCGCCCGATCCCAGAAAAATGGAGGACGCTCCGCGTTCCCGCTGCAGCCCGTGCACGAGATTGCTGATGCTCTGCACCAGCTTCCCCATCTGCAAAAAATACTGGAGGTTCATAAGCTCGCACCGCCGCGATGCGATCAGGTACGCCTCAGCCGAGGGCTGGACAAGGTTGTGTCGACGCTTGCTGATATCCATTTCAAAACTCCGGGTGTAGTCACATTGCTGCATCACTGGAAACCGGAGCAATTACCGCGCCAGCAAAAACGCATCAAAGTCGTGCAGCCTGCTCCTGCAAGGTGCAAAAAAACCGGATACCCAAGCTCCACACCTATCAAGGAAACATCAACGCATTGATTTTAAGGGTTTTTGTAATTTGGCACGAACATCGCTTTATACAATTCAAGGACGATTGTTACGGCCAAGGATTCGGCCGAGCTTCCAGAAAACTATTGATGGCATTGGCGCCGGATCATCGATTCCCCGAGGGGACGAGATGCTCCGGCTTTTTTGGTTTTAAGCGGGGCATAGGTGCAAAGATGATCCGGAAAATGGAACCGACATTGATCGTCTGTGGCCACGGAATGGTGGCTCAACGATTCCTTGAAGAGTTGGTGAGCAAAGCCTCAATCCCCTATCGGAATATCATTGTGTTCAACGGCGAAACCTATGCGGCATACAACCGGGTTCAGCTTTCTGCCCTGCTCAGCGGAGACACCCAAGAGGATAGCCTGCCCTTGAAACCAGACGCCTGGTTTGCTCATCACGGCATTCAGGTTCATCACGGTGAAGCAGTCGAGGCTATCGCTCCGGATGAGCACAGGGTGAAGACAAGCTCAGGTCGTGTTTACAGCTATAGCAAACTGGTTATTGCAACCGGAGCCAGCCCCGCCCGCCTGGGTATTCCCGGCGAAGAACTGGGCGGCGTCATGAATTTTCGCGATCTGAATCACACTCGCACTCTGATTGAGCTTAGCAAGAGCCGGAAGCGGGCCATCGTGGTTGGCGGCGGATTTCTCGGGCTTGAGGCTGCCGAAGGTCTGCTGCGCCGGGGCATGGATGTCACCGTTTTGCACCGAAGCTGTCATCTCCTTAACCGGCAGCTGGACCCGGACAGTGGCAAGCTTCTGTCTGACGCCCTGACCCAACGCGGCATGCATATTCTGACGTCCACATCCCCCACCCGGATACTGGGGCAAGAACGTGTTCGTGCCATTCAACTGCATGACCAGACTCTGATCAGCACGGATCTCGTTGTCATCGCTACCGGCATCAAGCCCAACCGTGAACTGGCACAAAACGCCGGGTTGGCCTGCGGGCGCGGCATACAGGTCAATGCTCAGCTACAAACCAGCGCTGCAGACATTTTCGCCATTGGCGAGTGCTGCGAGTTCAACGGCGAAACCTATGGGCTTGTGGAGCCGGGTTACCAGCACGCAAAAACCTTGGCATGCGTACTGGCAGGAACAACCAGAAGCGCGACATACCAGCCTTCTGAAATCGCCACCAGGCTCAAGATCGGCGGCATACCCGTTTTTTCCTGTGGCAAGCAGGCACCCGATGAGCATACCGAATCCCTGATCTGGCAAGACATCACAACCGGCGGATACAACCACCTGCTGGTTCGCGATAACCGGCTGGTTGGCGCCATTCTGTTGGGCAACACAAGCCAGGGCCCGTGGTACCAGGAGCTGATCAACAACAACACTAACATCCAACCATTCCGGGCTCAGTTGCCCTTTGGCAAACCCTATTGCGAAGCAGCGGCCTGAAGCGCTGCCCATGAAGAGAGGAAAAACCATGAGCAAGAAAACCCTGATCGTGATTGGCAACGGCATGGTTGGCCATCACTTTATCGAGCAATTTGTCGCCAGCTCTGCGGCATCGGACTATGACATTCTGGTTTTCGGCGAAGAGAAGCAATTGGCCTACGACCGGGTTCACCTGTCTGAGTACTTCGCAGGCTCTACCCATGCTGATCTCGCCATGGGCACGGAGAACTGGTACGCCGAGCAAGGTATTGAGTTGCATTTAAATGAGCCGGTCACCGCCCTGAACCGGGATCAGCGTACCTTGGTCACACCGAAAGGCGAATACCACTATGACGAACTGGTGCTGGCCACTGGCTCCTTCCCGTTCGTGCCGCCGATTGAAGGCCGCGAGCACCCCCACTGTTTTGTATACCGAACCCTGGACGATCTCGATGCCATTCGCGCCAGCGCCAAAGAGGGCAAATCCGGCGTCGTAGTAGGCGGTGGCCTGCTTGGTCTGGAGGCCGCCAATGCGTTGAGAAGCCTCGGACTGCAGGCCCATGTGGTGGAATTCGCCCCCCGCCTGATGCCGGTGCAGTTGGATGCCGACGGCGGTGCGCTGTTGCGCCACAAAATTAAAGAGCTGGGTGTTCAGGTTCACACCGAGAAAGCCACCACCGCCATCGTTGCGGGCGAGAACGCGCGGCTGCGCATGAACTTCAGCGATGACAGCCATCTGGAGACCGATCTGATCGTATTTTCCGCCGGTATTCGTCCGCAAGACGCGCTCGCGCGAGCCAGTGACCTGGACGTGGGCGAGCGTGGCGGCATCGTCGTGAGCGACCAGTGCACCACCTCCGATCCGCATATCCATGCCATTGGCGAGTGCGCGCTCTGGAACCAGAGGATTTTTGGTTTGGTCGCGCCCGGCTATACCATGGCCCGCACCCTGTCATCCGTGCTGAACGGCGACTCTGACGCTGCCTTTACCGGTGCCGATATGAGCACCAAGCTGAAATTGCTGGGCGTGGATGTTGGCTCCATCGGTGATGCCCAGGGCCAGACGCCCGGCGCCCGCAACATACGCTTTAACGACGAACAAACAGGCCACTACCGCCGCATGGTTGTCAGCGAAGACGGTAAAACACTGCTGGGTGCCATTCTGGTAGGCGATAACAGCTACTACGATACTCTGCTGCAGTACGCACTGAATGGCATAGCACTACCCGATAATCCGGAAGCCCTGATCCTGCCGGTGAGCCAGGGCGGTGCGCCGGCGCTGGGCCCCGACGCGCTTCCGGAATCCGCTTCCATCTGTTCCTGCCACAACGTCACCAAGGGCGACATTTGCTGTGCCATTGATGCTGGCAGCAGCGATCTTGCCGGCGTCAAAGCCGAGACCAAGGCCAGTACCGGTTGCGGTGGCTGTACCGCATTGCTCAAGAGCGTCGTAGACAACGAGCTGGAAAAACGCGGCGTGGCAGTCAGCAAGGACCTGTGTGAGCACTTCCCCTACAGCCGACAAGACTTGTTCCACCTGGTGAAGGTGAACGGCATCCGCAGCTTCCGCACCCTGATCAGCCAGCACGGCAAGGGCCATGGCTGTGACATTTGCAAGCCGGTCGTCGGCTCCATTCTGGCCACCTGCTGGAATGAGCATATTCTGACCACCGATAATGTGCCTCTGCAGGACACCAACGACACCTTCATGGCCAACATGCAGAAAAACGGCACCTATTCCATTGTGCCGCGCATTCCTGGCGGGGAGATCACGCCCGATAAGCTGATCGTGCTGGGCGAGGTGGCCAAAGAGTACGACCTGTATACCAAGATAACCGGCGGCCAACGGGTTGACCTGTTTGGCGCCACGCTCAGTGAGTTGCCGGAGATCTGGGAGAAGCTCATTGCAGCTGGCTTCGAGACTGGCCACGCCTACGGCAAGTCCCTGCGCACGGTGAAATCCTGTGTTGGCAGCACCTGGTGCCGCTATGGCGTGCAGGACAGCGTGGGCATGGCGATCCTTCTGGAGAATCGCTACAAGGGCCTGCGGGCACCGCACAAGGTGAAGATGGCGGTATCTGGCTGCACCCGTGAGTGTGCCGAAGCGCAGAGTAAGGATTTCGGGGTGATCGCCACCGAGAACGGCTGGAATCTCTATGTTTGCGGTAATGGCGGCATGCGTCCGCGCCATGCTGATTTGTTTGCCACCGATCTGTCTGATGATGAGCTGATCTGCACCATTGACCGGGTGGTGATGTTCTATGTGCGCACGGCCGACCGGCTGCAGCGCACGAGTGTGTGGATGGAGAACCTGGAGGGCGGTCTGGAGTATCTGAAGCAGGTGGTTCTTGAGGACAGTCTGGGCATCTGTGCTGAGCTCGAAGAGCATATGAACGGCATTGTAGATACCTACCAGTGTGAGTGGAAAACGGCTGTGGAGGATCCCGGGAAGCGTAAGCGGTTTCGGGAGTTTGTGAACTTGCCAGAGCAGAGGGATCCGGTGCAGCAGTGGACTACTGAGCGGGGGCAGAGGCGGCCTGTTTTGGAGTCTGTTTAGCCTGGTTGTTTAGGTGGGGGCGCGCGGCGGAAAGGCACCCCATACCACCACGCTCTCGGTCCACCTGGATATCGAAAAGCCAAAAACATAAATTCAAGGAGAATACAGATGAGAACTCGTACTTGTTGGAACACGGTTTGTACTGTTGATGATCTGGTGCCGGAATCCGGAATTGCGGTCTGGACGAACGAGGGGCCGGTGGCGGTGTTTTATTTGCCGCATCGGCTGCCGGCGCTCTTTGCCATCAGCCATGCAGATCCATTCAGCGGCGCTAATGTTCTGGCGCGAGGTATCACGGGGGATCTTGGGGGTGAGCCGATCGTCGCATCGCCGTTGTACAAACAACACTTTAATCTGAAAACCGGTGCCTGTTTGGAGGATGAGTCGGTTAGGGTCAAAACCTACTCGGTGCTTCTCGATGGAAATCGGATTCTTTTGGAAACAAGGGATACACATCAGGAGGCTGTGGCAGCCTAACCTTGAATCACTCGCGGGCAACCTGATGTAAGATCAGTGAAACAATCATAAAAAGGGATCCTGCCCGTGAAGCCTCTCAGCCCTACAGACCAGCTTTTTCTCTGGCTGGAAAAGCGCCAGCAACCCATGCATGTGGGCGGGCTGCAGATTTTTTCGTTTCCGGAGGATGCGCCTGACGATTATGTCGCAAGGCTTGCGGAACAACTTCGAAAAGATACGGAAGTAACAGCGCCTTTCAACCTGCGGCTGGACAGCCGCTTGGCACAACCTGTGTGGGTGCACGACGAACACCTGGATCTGGAGCACCACTTCCGCTTCGAAGCCTTGCCTACACCCGGCCGCATACGTGAGTTGCTTGCGTTTGTTTCCGCCGAGCACTCCCATCTTATGGATCGGGAGCGGCCCTTGTGGGAGTTCCACCTTATTGAAGGGCTTGGCGACCGGCAGTTTGCGGTTTACGTGAAGGTGCACCACTCCCTTGTGGATGGCATTTCTGCTATGCGCATGACTCAGAAAATGCTCTCTACAGATCCCTCAAAACGCAACATGCCGCCGGTTTGGGATATGTCTGTACGGCAGGGGCGAGGCGGGGACAGAAGCAGCCCCTCTCTCTGGCAGAGTATCAGCCATTTACTGGGGGAATCGGGGAAGCAGCTTGGAACGGTGCCAACCGTCGCACGGGAGTTACTGCGCTCGGTGAATCAGGCTCGCAAGGACCCTGTCTACAATTCCATGTTCCATGCTCCGCGCAGCATCCTTAATCGCAAGATTACCGGCTCCCGCCGATTCGCAGCTCAGTCGTACTGCCTGAAACGCATAAAAGCCGTTTGCCATGCGAACGATGCCACTGTGAACGATGTGGTCACCGCCATGTGCGCCAGTGCGTTACGCACCTACTTGATGAATCTGGATGCGCTGCCGGAGCAGCCATTGATTGCGATGGTTCCGGTTTCTTTGCGCAAGTACCAGAAGCCAGGGGAGGATCAAGCGGAAGGCAATCAGGTGGGTGTTATTCTGGCCAATCTGCATACGGACGAACACCACGCAGGTGAACGGCTGAAGAAGATTCATCAGGGCATGCAGGAAGCAAAGGATCGCTACGCTCACATGTCGCCTGAAGAAATTCTGAACTATACCGCGCTTACCTTGGCGCCGGCGGGGTTTCACCTGCTTACCGGTATGGCTCCGAAGTGGCAAACGTTCAATGTGGTGATTTCAAACGTTCCTGGGCCGAAAGAGGCCTCTTACTGGAACGGCGCCAAACTGGAGGGCATGTACCCTGTGTCGATCGCTATGGATCGCCTGGCACTGAATATGACTGTGACCAGCTACAACGATCAGGTGGAGTTTGGTTTGGTCGGCTGCCGCCGCACCTTACCGAGCCTCCAGCGGATGTTGGACTATCTGGAGGACGGTTTGGTGGAGCTGGAGCAGGATATGGCTAGTTGAATTTCACTTCGCGGTTACGCTCTGAGATCTGTTCGTTCAACGTCCAGAAGTCGTAGAGAATTCCAATCAGGAAGAGGCCGCCGGTCAGCAGGTAGATGATGCCTGTGATCCATTTGCCCATGTACATTCGGTGCAGGCCAAATACGCCGGTGAAGGTAAGTAGTAGCCAGCCGATGTTGTAGTCGACTTCGCCTTCTCTAAACCTGCTGTCTGCCTGTTCGTCCATGGAGGGGATCAGGAAGAAGTCGATTATCCAGCCGATCAGAAAGAATCCGAACGTAAAGAACCAGATGGTTCCGGTGATGGGTTTGCCGTAATAAAAGCGGTGTGCGCCCAGAAATCCGAAGATCCAGAGTAGGTATCCAAACAGTTTGCTGTGTGTATCTGGGCGGTTGATCATTGCTACTCCGGGGGGGCAGTTGTTTGTAACTTTTATATGGGGTTGAGGAGTTGGTTCTGCAAGGTCTTTGACTTGGGTGCTGGGCCGGAGGGTGGCGCATATTCTCCTTGGGAAAAATAACTCGCTTCGCTCAGACATCTTTTTCCTGGCGGAGAATATGCGCCACCCTCCGTCCTTCGACTCTTGCGATACCTCCAAATACTTTAGACGTTGGTCATGGCCCTAATTCCGGTGCGGGGTCGGGGCCGCCTTCTCGGAATTCGCTGGCGGATTTTCCGGTCCATTTTTTGAAGGCGCGGCTGAAGTTGGAGAGGTCGGCATAGCCCAGTTCGTAGGCGATTTCGCTTACGGATTGGTTGGTGTAGCGCAAGAGCTGAATGGCGCGGTCTTTGAGTACTGATTCCACGATTTCACGGTAGCTGGTTTCGCGGTCCGCCAACCGGCGTTTCAGTGTGCGTGAGGAAACGCAGAAGCGCTCTGCCATAACCTCCAGGGAGGGCAGTGGCCCGGGGGTCAGGCGCAGCAGGTTGCGTACGGCGAGGGCCAGGTCGCCCTGTTCTTTCAGTGCTTTTTGCAATTCGAACTCACACTCGTCGCTGGCCATACGAGACGCTTCTGCATCGGCCAGTCTCATGCGCACATCCAGCAGTGCTTTCGGGAGCACCAGGAGTTCGTCTGGCTGGTTATACTCGAATTTTACAGGTAGCTGGTCTGCAAACTGGCGGTAGTAAGCCGGCTCTGGGCCCTTCAGGCGCACACTGACGCCGGGCAGTTTGCCGTCGCTTGTGGAGAATCCGCGGTTTTCCGCATCGCTGCGGTCGAGTAATTGTTCGGTGAGCATCACCAGTGTTGTGCAAACGGTTTCTACCAGAAACGGTGCAAGGACGGGCACGTCGAATTCCGTGCATAGCTTCACCAGCACGCTGTCTTCGGTTTCTGCCTGGCTCATGCTCAGAAACGGAGCCCTTAGCTGCAGATAACGGCGAACCGAATCAAGGGCTCCGGCAAGGGTAGGGCTGGTTAGCGCGGCAAATCCAAGGGTGCCATGAATAGTTACCCGCAGCTCCCGGGCCAGCACAAAGCTCAGTCCGTCTTTGCCCGCCAGCTTCACGGCGCGCTCGGCCATAACGATGGCATCGGTCACAAACACTCGGCTGTTGTTGGCTTTCAGGTCTTCGGAGCTGAAGTTCAGGCCTTCGTAGAGCAGGCGCTCGTTATGGCCGAGCTGCTTTACGGTCTGAGCCAACAGCCGCATATAAACGCCTGGCACCAGGAATAGTCCCAGCATCTGCCGTTCTTTTTCCGGCCCGGAGATCGCCATAGGTTGCCCTTGTTTGCCTGAGTGAGTACGTGTTGAAGACTCTAGCAGAAGCCTGCAGCCATGGCAGTGGGGCCGGTTGCACCTGGTGTTCCGTCGCGTTGGCCAACTTTTCCGCCGCACTGTCCCATTTTGAATGGTGACCGGCCTGCTTTCGCATTCATCCCGACAGTGGACTCCGACACACTGAAGCCATGTCATCAGCCAATGTGAGGAGTAGACCCATGCTGAGTACAAAAGCCGCAGAAAAGCAGGCCACCGCAGCTAACCGGGCATCGAAAACGCCGGATAACGTCAACATCAAGGCCCAGCGCATGGGCTTCGAGTTTGATGAGCAGGTGCCCCAGTACTGGTTGGAAGACAGCCCTTTTCTGAGCCACATGATGAACGCACTTTCGGTGCTCTTTCCTCAGGGCGAGCAGTTTTTTGTGGACTCTGTGCGTGCCTATCGGGATCAGATTAACGATCCCAAACTGAAAGCCGAAGTGCGGGGTTTTATCGGCCAGGAGGCCATGCACTCTCTGGAGCATATGGCCATGAACCAGCATGTTCGGGATCAGGGCATGCCGGTTGAGGATATGGAAAAGCACCTGAAAGTTGTTCTGGATGCAGCCAAAATGCTGCCGAAGCGTCACCAACTTGCCATTACCTGTGCGCTGGAACACATGACAGCCATGATGGCGGACATGCTTCTGGAGCGCGACGATGTGCGCGAGCGCATGCACGACACCATGCGCCCGCTCTGGGCATGGCATGCCATTGAGGAAACTGAGCACAAGGCGGTTGCCTACGATGTGTTTCAGGAAGTGGGCGGCACCTACGCCGAGCGAACCTTTTACCTGGTGTTCAGCACGGCTGCTCTGGGTGTAATGGCCTCTTATTTCATGGGGCGTATGGTGCTGAACGATACCAAAGGCTTTTCGTTCGCCGATACTGGCCGGGGTTTGTGGCGTTTGTGGGGTATAAACGGCACTTTTTCTAGCCTGATTCCCACATGGTTCAGTTACTTCAAACCGGGGTACCACCCCTGGGATCATGACAACAGTGAGCTGATCGCGCGATTCAAAGCGGAGATTCAGTCTTACATTGCACCTCAATACCAGAATGGAAATCGCAAAACCCTGCAGTAATTCCAGTGCACAACCAGGCAGGCCGGCAATACAGCGCTGGCCCGCCTAGTTTGCCGCAGCACCACCTTGTTCGTTCACTGCAATGCCTTTGGCTTCCACAATACCCTTGCGCCACAACCGCCACTCGCCGGGCTGGTAAATATCCCATTCTTCATCGCTGGTCAGCGGTTCAGTCACAATTACGCTTACAATATCGTTCGGCGTGGTTTCAGATTCAAAATCCACAATCACATCCGCATCTTTCAGCCTTGCCGGGCCAAACGGGGCGCGGCGGGTAATGCTGGCCATTTTGGTGGTGCAGTAGGTGAACAGCCAGTCGCCATTGCTCAGCAAAAGGTTGAAAACGCCCTGTCCTGCAAACGTCTTCGAGAGTTCCACCAGATGCTGTGTAGTTACCTCGGCCGAATCATTCCTGTCGCAATGGCTGCGCAGATGGTTGAGGATTTCGCAGAACAACGCCTCGCTATCGGTGCCGCCAACCGGCTCGTAAAACCCCGGCGATGACTGGAATTCAGACAGCTGGCCGTTATGGGCAAACACCCAATAACGGCCCCAGAGTTCGCGCATGAACGGGTGGGTATTGGCCAGGCAGATTTCACCCACATTGGCCTGACGAATATGGCAAATGGCCACTTCGCTTTTGATCGGGTGGGTCTGAACCACTTCAGCAAGCCGGGAGTTGGCGCTGGCATCTACATCGTGGAATGCCCGCACACCCTTACCCTCATAAAACGCCACGCCCCAGCCATCCTTGTGGGGGCCGGTGTCGCCACCCCTGCGAGTCAGGCCAGTGAAGCTGAAGCAAAGGTCAGTGGGTGTGTTGGCGCTCATGGCCAGTAGTTCGCACATAAAAAATGCGGCTCCTTGCGGTGTCGGAATAACAACCGTAAGAATACCGCACTTGGGCAGGCAAGCCAGCGGCCCTTCTGCCCACTTCAGGAAATTTCAGCTCAGGGTGTTCAAACAATCAGCTTATTGCGAGTAAAGCGCTCCACCAAAGGCTGATAAGCCGACCCCAGTAACCGGTTAATGGCATCTATACCCCATGCATCCGGCCCGACAAGAATGCGGGATTCATTTTTGAGAATGCCTTTTACAATGATTTCTGCAGCTTTTTCCGGCGTGGTCATGGCAATCTTGTCGAACGACTTGCGCAACTCCGCCGCGCTGTCGAGCCTGCTCATGCGTGCAGAGTTGGCGATGTTGGTACGAATGCCGCCCGGATGCACACAGCTTACCGCCACCGGCAGCTTCTCCATTTTCATTTCCTGGCGCAGGGATTCTGTAAAGCCACGAACCGCAAACTTGGCCGCGTTGTAAGCACTTTGCGTGGGCACGCCAATCAGGCCAAACACACTGGATATATTCACCACATGGCCATCGCCAGAGGCAATCAGGTGCGGCAAAAAGGCACGGGTGCCATGGGCAACGCCCCAGAAGTCGATATCCATGATCCACGCAAAGTCTTCGTCAGACATTTCTCTCACCGTGGCAGAGAGCGCAACGCCTGCGTTATTGATGATCACATTAACCTGGCCGAAATCCTTCACCACCTCCGCTGCATGGGCGTAAATCGCATCCTTGTCGCCAACGTCCAGCTTGTAAGTTTTAACCTCCGAACCCGATACTGCAGCTGCGGTTTCCGCAAGGCCTTCTTCGTTAACGTCCGACAGCGCCAGCCTGCAGCCCCGCACTGCCAGGGCTTTCGCCAGAGCTCGACCGATACCAGAACCTGCACCGGTCACTACCACCACTTTGTTTTTCAGATCTTTCATGGGCTTTGCACTCTTGTTGTGTGTTGTGCTGCTTAAAGAAGATACTCTATCAACTGCCTCTGAACAGCCTATGGCCTTGAATTTCTATGTTACGCGACGCGCGGGCCACTCGGATTCAGCCCGGGCTTTTGGGTACAATCCACCTTCCGGGAGTTCAATCTCGCGGATTTCTTTAACCCTGAACCTGCGGACTTTCTGTATGGAATGGAGTCTTACGCATTTTTGGCTGATTCTGGCCCTTGCACTGGGCCTGGCTGAGTTAGCTTATGGCATATTTCTGCTGCTGGCGCTGGCTATAGCCGCTGCTCTCACCGCCACACTGGCCTACGTCGGCATGTCGTTTGAGTGGCAGCTGGCTGGCATGGGCGTATTTTCGGGCCTACTGGTACCCATTATGATTCGCTGGATTCGCCCGCGCTTCTCCCCAAAAGGCGTGGCCTACGGAACCACAGGTACCGGTGTGGAGAAAGGCGTGCGCTATCGCACCCTCAAGCGGGATTTTGATGGTGCTACCGGCATCAAGATCAACGGCGATTTTTATCGCCTGAGGGACGACAATACCGGCGCCACCGATTTCCCGGAAGGAACCGAGGTTATTTTCAGACAGTTTGATGGCACAACTGCCATCGTTCACTCAGCCACACACAAGGAACAATAAGTATGGAAGCGTTTATTACACCAGGGCTGATCATCAGCCTGATTGTTGTCGCTATCGGCGTCTTTGTCATCGCAAAAGGATTGGTGATTATCCGGCAGTCAGAAGTGATGGTTATTGAGCGTCTGGGCTCTTTCAATCGCGTTCTGGAAAGTGGTGTGAACATCATTATTCCCTTTGTCGAACGACCCCGCCCCATCACCATGATCCGCTACATGCGCATGGGCGAGGAATACCACCCGATGATGTCTGACGAAACCCGCATCGACCGCCGGGAAACGGTCATGGACTTCCCGGGCCAGCCAGTAGTAACCACCGATAACGTGACTGTGAAGATCAATGGCGCGCTCTATTACCAGATCATCGACCCCCGCCGTGCGGTATACGAAGTGGCCAACATGAGCCAGGCGGTAGAAGTATTGGCTAAAACCACCCTGCGCTCAGTCGTGGGCAAAATGGAACTGGACAAGCTGTTCGAATCCCGCGCTGAAGTGAACAACGCCATTCAGGCCGAAATGGAAGAAGCGGCCTCAAAGTGGGGCGTAAAGCTGACCCGGGTGGAAGTTCAGGACATCAGTATGCCGGAAGAAGTTGAAGAGGCCATGCGCCTGCAGATGGCCGCCGAGCGTAAACGCCGGGCCACGGTGACCGAGGCCGAGGGTGAAAAATCTGCAGCCATTGCCAAGGCTCAGGGCCAACGTGAATCTGCCATTCTTAACGCTCAGGGTGATAAAGAATCGGCCATTTTGCGAGCCCAGGGTGAGCAGGAATCCATCCGCCTGGTACTGAGTGCCATGGGCGATACAGAAGAAAACAAGCAGACCGTTATCGGCTACCTGCTGGGGCAAAGCTACATCAAGGTGCTTCCGAACATGGCAAAAGACGGCGAGCGGGTATTTGTACCTTACGAGTCTTCTGCTCTGCTTGGTTCTATGGGTATGTTCCGGGAACTGGCCGGAAGCCCGGAAGATGCTGTTCGCCAATCACTGCAACGTGATGGTTTGCGTGGCGGCATAGTGGGTAGCGCAAGCAACTCCTGATTGTTGCAAGCGTGAAGCAAACACAACCTGCTGGGCCCTATCCCAGCAGGTTGTCCAAAGGCTCTTCATAGCTTGGCGCAAACACCTCCATAAAGTAGTTCACCTCCGGCAACCCTTCTTCCTCAAGCCTTTGCCTGATCTGCCTCTCAGCTGGCTCAAACTCGCGGTTCCCCGCACGAACTTCCGCTTGGCATTTTAACCAGGCTGACAAACGATCTGCCGCCTTGATCAGTTCGCGATCCCCTTCTGGCAATTGAGACTCCTGAAGATAAGGCGCAAAGTCTTCGCGCAAATCCTCTGGTAACAACGCCAGTAGCTCCGATTCTGCCTTATGCTCAATATCGCCAAAGGCCTCTCGCATAACCTTGGAGTGATACTTCACCGGGGTGGGCATATCGCCGGTAATAACCTCAGTTGCATCATGATAAAGCGCGGCTGCAGCAATCTTGTCGGCATTTACCTGCCCGCCAAAGTGCCGGTTGCGGATCATGGCCAAGGCGTGGGCCAGGGTGGCCACTTCCCAGGAGTGGGTTGCTACGTTTTCTTCTATGGCGTTACGCATCAACCCCCAACGCTTGATCCAGCGCAAACGGGAAACGTAGGCAAAGAAATGACTGCTAGCCTTGGGCACGCGTTGTGTTCCTTTTGAATGCGGTTGTGTGTTGCATGTATTCCTTAGCGGGTATCCAGAGTGAAGCCTACGATAACCCGACCATCTTCCGACACAGTCGCATCGCGGGAGGGTTCAAGAAGAAATAGCTGCTTACCTGGGACACCGTGGGTATCGCGCAGTATCTCCATCAACGCAGTACCCCGGGTATTGGCGAGATTACTCAGCGTCTCTGGCGCCAATGACCGCTCGCCAGCAAGATACGCCTCGCGGGCCTCCTCCCAGGCTTGCTCTGTCAACTCGCCGCCCTGGCTTGCCTCCATCTCATCACGCAGCAGCGCGAGCCCGTCAGTCTCAGGCGAAACGCCACCGCGAACATTCAGTAACAGGTTCGGGCGATCCAGCAGGGCTTTGCCTAAAGCCGCCAGCTTCTCTGCCTCACCCTGGCCCAGCCTGCTTGTACCCGGCTCAAAACTTACCTGGCCAAGTTCTTCGCCACTCAAGCCCGCAAGCTCAGCAATAGAACCCAGCATACTGAACGGCGATGTTGCTGCTTTCGCCAACAAATTCACAAAGGTTCGCATCACCACCTGGCCGACCCTGAAATCCGGGCTGCTCAAATCGCCGCTGACTGGCACATTCACGTCAATAACACCATCGCTGTCCCGCAGCAGCGCCAGCCCCAGCTTCACGGGAGCATTAACGGCGTCTTTACTGGCAATCGACTGGCCCAGCCCAAGGCGATCCATAATCACCCGGTTCGAGGCTTTTATCTGGCTACCGGTGATCTCATAGTCGAGATCCAGTTCCAGCTTTCCGCTGTCGATGCTATAGCCCAGATAACGCCCCAAATAAGGCGAAAGAGCGGGCAATGAGAGGTTTTTCATCACCAGTGTAAGACTGTTGGTCTCCTCCGCGCCCAGGGTGCCGATTGTGCCATCAAAATCGATACTCGCACTGTTTCCTATCCGGCCTTTCAGGGCTACCTTACCCTGCTGTGGCGACACGTTGCTGAGGCCGGAAACCGTGCCGTTGAGCCTGTCTATAGAGGTAGTGAAAGCCGGATTAAGGGTACGATCTGTGTAATCCAGAGCGCCTTGCTCAATCACCAACTGGCCAATGCGGAAGATAAGCCCAGGTTCATCTGCGGGTTCCTCCGGTGCGGGCTCGGCCGCATCGGCCGTTGCGGAAGCCAGGCTGATTTGTTCAACGTTGTGTATGTTATCCGGGTTACGCACCAGGTTAATCGCTGGCTCAGCGAGTGTCACCGTGCCGATTTCCAGCCGGGCCGGATGCACGTTGTACTCAATGGGGGCCAGGCGCAAAGTCTGCCATGACACAAGGCGCTCCTTGCTGTCCGGCAACTGAAGATTCAAACCGGAAACCTCTGCGGTACCGCTGAAGGTGCCGGTTAAAGGCTCCTGCTGGCCATCCAGATCCAGGTTTCCATCCAACCCCAGTGTGCCGCCAGCAATGGCGAGATTGGCGGATTCTTGCAAATAGGGTTCAAAAACCGCCAAGAGAATGCCTGAACCTGAGATGGCGGCCTCCAACGTAAAAGGCTGAGGCGTTAGCTGGCCTTTTGCGGAAAGCGTGCCACCGCTACCCAGAGCCGCCTGAAGCTCATACGGCACCTGATCTTCCATAGCGCTGTTCACGCTACCGATAGACAGGGATAGCGGCTCAATTACTAGCTCCGCCGGCGATCCAGGCTGCTGGTCCTGCCAAAGCACACGGCCCTCAGACACATCGATACCAGCTAGCGACCAGCGAAACGGCTGTTGAGTTTCCGCGGGTGCAGGCTCGCCCGACTCGGGAGCCTTTCCTTCGTTGCCCGCTTCACTCTCTTTGGAAAACTCAGCAAGTGAGGCAATCCAGTCGATCTCTCCGCGGTTGTTCCGAGCCAACGCAACATCTGGCTGCGCCAAGGTAATTTGCCCAACCCTGGCTTCGCGGGCGCGGAGATCAAACCCGATATCGTTGATGGCGATTGAGACTGCGCTCAACCGAGCCTGCTCTGCCTGTCTATTCGGCGCAACAGCCAGATTTTCCACCAACACTCTGCCATTGGTAGTGGTGAGTTGCAGAGTGTCTCCTGCCTGTAGCTCATAATCGGAAGCCACGCTTACTTTGCCGCCGAGCAAACCGTAGGGCAGATAGGGTGCAAGAAAATGCCCGATCGTTTTGTGGTCGACCCCCGAAATAGCAAGACTTCCGCTGGAATAGAGCGGTGTAATGCTCAGGTTACCCTGCCACTCAACACTGTGATCACCTTTGGCTGCCTGCAGGTGATAATCACTGTTGCGGTCATCCCTCTGCCAGGTAGCCAGATCGCTCAAGGTAAGATCCAGAGGCATAATGCGGAACTCTGCCATTTCCGGCTTGGTAAAATCCCGGAACAGCAACTCACCTCCATTAATATTGAGTTGCTGAAAATACAGCAAGGGAGGCGACTGACCTTCCTCTGGCTCAGTGGACTCATCAGCCAGCCCCTCATCACGTGCACTGGCAGCCTGGAAGTCCCGGACAAAGTTCACGCTGTAATCGTCAAGCAAGTCCACACGGATGAACGGTTCGTCCAGTTCAATCGCCTCGAACCCGACAATGCCGCGAATCAGCTCAAAGAAATTGAGGTTGATATATAAACGCTCAAACCCCACAACCTTTTGGTTGTCGCTATCGTGGGCCGACAGATTCAGGGCCTCAACGCTCAATGCAAACGGGTTACTGCTGATCTCGGCAATATCTGCCTGCCAGCTCATATGTTGTGCCAATTGATCAGGCAAGGCACGTTTCAACCACCAGGGCAGCACCAGAAAGCCGGCGAGGCTGTATAACACGATGAGTATAATCGCGCCGATTACCAGATTTTCGGGAAGGCGATTGCGCTGACGGCTTTCGGCCACTGTTATCTCCTTACAGTCAGTGGAATTCGAGTAAATCCCTTCCACAAGGATAGTCGGGTGAGCACCAGTTTGTCAGCCACTGTGCCGCAACCGCTGACACAGGAAACCGAACTCTATATCCTGAACCTTCGTATAGAGCTCAGCTAATAAACTCTTTTGAGTACGTCTTTTTTAAATTTGAGCATGTGAGGGCAGGCTTTTATGGACATCAGCGATATGCGTCGCGATTTTGAAAGTGAAGGGCTCGATCGCGAGGCCCTGAGCAATGACCCGGTGCAACAGTTCGAAGCCTGGTTCGGAGACGCGCGCGATGCTGGCATTCTCGAACCTAATGCCATGTCCCTCGCCACCTCAGGTGCCGACAACATGCCCGACTTGCGCACGGTTCTGCTGAAGTATTTTGATAACCGCGGGTTTGTGTTCTATACCAACTATGAGAGCCGTAAAGCTCACGAGATTGCTGAAAACCCACGGGCGGCGCTGTTGTTTCCCTGGATTGGCCTGAACCGCCAGGTACGAATTCAGGGCAAGGTAGAGAAGGTCAGTAAAACCGAATCCCTCAAGTACTTTGCTTCGCGCCCAAGGGGCAGCCAGATTGGTGCCTGGGTTTCCGAGCAGAGCAAGGCCATCACTTCAAGAGGGCTGCTTGAACAGAAAGTGGCGGAAATGAAACGCAAGTTCAGCGAAGGCGAGGTGCCACTACCTGGCTTTTGGGGTGGCTACCGAGTGGTGCCTGAGCGCATCGAATTCTGGCAGGGCCGGCCCAGCCGCCTTCACGATCGCTTTGAATACGTGAGGGAAAGTGATGGCTGGCTCATCCAACGGCTCCAACCCTGATTCCGGCGGCGTTCTGCAAAAGCCCACCATAAGGCTGTGTCACCAGACCGGGCAAGTACCCGACGTAGCACCGGGCTGGCTGACCGCTCATGAGCTCGACCGGTTCGCCCAACTAAGTGGCGATCGCGCGGTTGAGTTCCTTACCAGCCGATGGTTAATCCGCCAGACTTTGAGCAAAGCAGGCTCAATAGAGCCTGACCTGTGTTGCCCGGTTGAAGGCCGGCCAACAGCCGCTGCCTGCCCGGCAGGCTGGAATCTCTCCCTGAGCCACAGTTACGGGCTGTCTGCCTGCGCCACCCAATACGACTCAGCATTGGGCATAGACATTGAACCCAGCAAACGATATCCACAATGGCAAAAGGTGGTAAAACGCTGGTTTTCCCCGGTGGAGCAGGAATGGCTATTTCAAGAGGACGACCCCGAAGCCTTCCTTCAGGCCTGGACACTCAAAGAAGCCTGGCTCAAGGCCACTGGCCGTGGCATTGCCGGCAACTTGCAAACGCTGGAAGTGCACAGGAATTTCGAACTCTACGGCGACCAGCCTGAAGGCCACTGGCAAGCCTGTGCCTTTTACACAGAAGGCTTTCTGTGCACGCTGGTGTACAGGCAGAACCCAAGTAATAAAAATGGCTCATGGCCCAGAATCACACTGCTGGAGCCGCCACCTGATGACTACAACCTGAATACGGCCAAGCACCTGGAAACGCACTGGGAGCCACTGTTTTATCGCAAAATTCACGCCCAACGCTGAGTGGAATTACAGGGAACCAACCATGCCAGTTTCGCCAGACAACAAAAACACCCAAACGGCGCAAACCATCGCCAAGCGCTGCTCATGGTGCGGCACCGATCCACTTTACGTGCACTACCACGACACCGTTTGGGGGCGCCCGGAATACGACGACCTGGCTTTGTTCGAAAAACTCTGCCTGGATGGCCAACAGGCCGGCCTGAGCTGGATAACCATTCTGCGTAAACAGGAAAGCTATCGGGCTGCCTATAACAACTTCGATCCGGAGAAGATCATTCAGTACGACGATGCCAAGGTGGCGGAGTTGTTAGCGAACCCTGGCATTGTACGAAACAGGCTGAAAGTGCAGTCGATCATCAAAAACGCCAAAGGCTTTTTGAAACTGCAGGAAGAAGGCAGGGGGTTTTCAGATTTTCTCTGGTCGTTTGTCGGCCACGCACCCATTCAAAACAACTGGCGCAGCTTTGATGAGGTACCCGTTACCACGCCAGAATCCGAGGCCATGTCCAAGGCGCTCAAACGCGCAGGGTTTAACTTTGTTGGCCCAACCATTGTTTATGCATTCATGCAGGCCACCGGTATGGTGAACGACCACATGGTGTATTGCCCACAACACGCCCAGTGCCATTCACTGGCGGAATGATCTTAAAAGTCCATGGCCTCGTAAGTTCTGAAGATTCAGATATCCCGGAGCCTGGCCGTGCGCATCACACTGGAACAACTCGCTACCCAGCCCATGCAGGCCATAGACCTGCTGGAAATCATATCCATTGAAGGCCAGCAGTACATGGCCAGGCTGAGCCTTGGCCACAAGCAGCTTTTGCTGACCGATAAAAATGGGGTGACCTGCCTTTTTCGTAGCGCCCGACAGCTTCAGGAAGCGCTCGCCAACTTCACCATCAAAGAATCCCAGGTTGTTCACCCTTCTGCGTACAACGAGATGATCGGCATGGAACCATCGGCTGTAGAGCCTTTGCGCATCCGGGTTCAGACACAGCAAACTGCGGGGCGAAAAGCATGATTTCAGTAGCAAGACTGGCATTCTTTGTTGGAATGGCGGGGTTGGTACCCTTCATTGCCTGCATTGCGGCTATTTTTACAATGCCACAATACAGTGTTTCCCTGCTGAACTATTTTTACCTCTACAGCGCAGGCATTCTGGCATTCATGGCGGGTGTTTACTGGCCTATTGCCATGCAACTGGATAACCGGTGCTACCAACAGTCGCCGTTGGTGACCATGCTTCTGAGCCAAGTGTTCTTTGTTGTCGCAGGCGTTGGCCTGTTGCTGAGCACACCGGCACAGATCGCGGTTTACACTTTGGCCTACCTTGCGCTCTACATCACTGATGCACGCTGGATGAAAGAGTATTGGCCCGCCTGGTACTTACGTTTACGACTGGTTCTGACACTCGTAGCCGTTGTCTGCCAACTCACCGTCGGCGCCTGGTTCTTCCTGCTGCATTCCAGCCACGGCCTTTGAATTTCGAAACCACCTGTTCTGCTTTCTTTTAAACAAAAGCGGATATTCGCCTCGTATTTCAAATCAAGCTGTTTTTCCCGGCAGATCGGCATTCAAGATTTTGCTAATAGAATCCGTTCTGGCGCTGTTTCTGCCCGTAGTGTCGGCAAATTCAAAGCGGTATCATGCGGCCGCTGTTAAATCCAAAAGCTGATACGCGACGACGGAGGCCCATTGACCGAGCGCGCAGAATCCAGAGCCAGGCCTTCCCTGATTGGCGGGGCGAGTATTATTGCCAGCGTTTGTGTTGGTGCCGGTATGCTGGGCTTGCCCAGTTCCGGTGCGGGTGCCTGGACGACCTGGTCCAGTCTGGCACTGGTGCTTACCATGGTGGTGATGACACTGTCCGGCTGGATGCTGCTGGAAGCCTTCAAGCACTTCGGTTTGCGGGCATCGTTCAATACCGTTACCAAATCTCTACTCGGCTCTCGGGTGAACGCATTCAGTAATCTGACGGTGTATTTTGTAGGCGGCATTCTCCTGTATGCCTACATCACGTCGTCTGGCCTGATCCTGCAGAGCATGACCGGAGTCGACAGTAAGCTGGCTTCGGTTGTTTTTGTCCTGTTGTCCTCTCTGGTAGTGTGGCACTCAACCCGTGCAGTGGACCGACTTTCGGTGGTGCTCATCACTTTCATGCTGGTGAGTTTTGTACTCGGCGTCTCTGGGCTAGCGGTAAGAATTGACCCAGCTATTCTGTTTGATTCAGCAAATGCCCACGGCCAATATGCGCCCTATGCGATGGCGATGTTGCCAGTGGCGCTGACGTCTTTCGGCTATCATCATTCGGTGGCATCAATGCGCGCCTATTATGGTGAGGAAAGTAAGGCGCAGAAAGCCATTCTGGGCGGTACACTGGTGGCTTTGATGTTCTACCTGGTGTGGCTGATCAGCATATTTGGCAATCTGCCGAGAGCGAATTTCGGCCCGGTGGTCGCCCAGGGCGGTGACGTGGATGTTCTGCTCGCCGCCCTTGGTTTTGCCATCAATTCCGAGCGGGTGGCGACCACCATCAGTGCTTTCTCAACGGCTGCCATTTTGTCGTCTTTTGTCGGGGTTGGTCTGGGCACCTTTGATTACATGGCCGACCTGCTGGGCTTCGATAATGATCGCAAAGGGCGCTCAAAAACTTGGGCAATTACTTTTATTCCGCCATTGCTGCTGTCGTTGTTTTTTCCGTTTGGCTTCGTTCTTGCCATTGGCTATGCCGGTGCGGCTGCGGCGGTCTGGGCCTGTATTGTTCCGGCGCTGCTGGCCCGAAAGTCCCGAACACTGAAGGGTGGGCGTCGTGGCTTTATGGCCCCGGGTGGCCAGTTGGGCATTGCGCTGGTTCTGATATTTGGCGGGCTGACCATCCTTTTCCATTTCATGGGGCTGGCGGGTTGGTTGCCGGAACCTGTTTTGCTCTGAGATCTGACGACGTTGATGGGAGGGATGGACTTGAGTCGCCGCTGCGAATGTACCCTCCTGCTGCTTTTCGTTATTAGCATTTTGCCAGCCAGCCTGAAGGCAGAAGTCGTGAACCTGTCCTGGGATAACGACCTGCTTACCGGATCCGACCGCGGATATACAAACGGGGTGCGCTTGTCGTATCTGACGGACACCGCTGACGAGAACGATGGAAAGTCGGCAAGATTTGCCCGAACTCTTCGTGATGGGCTGCGCTTTCTGCCCGGTATCGGTGCTTCTGATTCAGAGCATGCGGTTACACTGAGTTTGCGGCAATTCATGGTTACGCCTGAAGATATCACAGTTGAAAATCCGCAATTCGACGACATTCCCTATGCCGGCCACCTGTCGTTCAGCGGCACGCTCTGGAGCTGGGACGCCGATACGATTACCGGTTTTGGCGCTCACATCGGTGTTATTGGGCCCGAAAGCGGTGCCGAGTCGGTTCAGAAATGGGTGCATAAAGCCACTGGAAGCGACAAGCCGCAAGGATGGGGCAATCAGCTTGAAACCGATGTGGTGGGTGGCATTCAGGGTGCGCATGGCCGAAAGCTGCTGCAACTTGGGCAGGGCGGCAACATTGAACAGCGTGTATCGGTGATTGGGGCTGCACTATTGTCGAGTTTTCGAACTTCTGCAAAAGCCGGGTTGGTCTGGCAGCTTGGTAGGCATCTTCCAATAAATTTTGTGCCGGATTACGCAGGCACCTCTTCAACCATCGCCCTGCCGGGCTCTTTCAAGGATTCAGGCAGTAGCTGGTCAGTGTATGTTGGGCTGGGCGTGGAGTATGTAGGCTATTCCTATATTGACGACAATGCCGGGGCTTATCGTTTTGACGAAGGGCCGCTGATTGGTCAGCTCGGTCTGGGCGCTACCTGGCAGTGGGATCACCTGCTGGCCTCCGTCACACTGCGTGCCTCGACAAGCGAAGACGAGCGTCATAAAGATAACTTCAGCTTTGGGACGCTGTCATTTTCTTGGGCATTATAGAAAAGTCCGTTTCGACTCGTTGTTCACGGGTCACTTCGTCGTGGTCAGCCAGGCCTGACAGGGGTGATGTCTGGATGATTAAACTGAATTTCCAAGGAGTGGTTGTGTGAGGACTCTCAAATGTTTCTGATTATACTGGTGACATGAAGCATTCAGAGATTGGCCTGCACATACGAACGTACGATGATGAGGGGAAAAGTCACTCCCACGACCATCATCAACTGGTACTACCCTTAGCCGGAACATTATCTCTGTCAGTAGATGCCAGGGAAGGCGAGGTTGCTCAGCGTCGAGCAGCAATCATTCCCGCAGGAATTGGTCATGGATACGCTGCGACCGACGATAACCGGTTTTTGGTTGCAGACGTTCCCGAAGGCTTGGCCCCGGCGCTAGATAAGCTGCCTTGTTTCGTAGACCTAGATCCAGCATTGCTCCATTACGTCCAGTTCCTTCACGCACAGCTCCAAAATGGGACTGAGTCGGATTTTACCCAACATCAAATGCTACTCCTGCTTATTCAGTTGCTTCAGGAGCGCCATGGAAGTCAGCTAAAGCTGGACCGCAGAGTTCACGCCGCAAAACAATTTCTGGACGAAAACTTCAGCCGACGCTTGTCCTTGGCCGAAACGGCTGCCGTGGCACATCTGAGCATTCGGCAGTTGAACGATCTGTTTCGGCGCCAGGGCGGCATGACGCCGCATCAATACCTCACGGAGTTGCGAATGAAAGAAGCTTGGCGGCTTTTGGAGCAGTCGGGGCTCAGTGTCCAGCAAGTTGCTGACGCTGTCGGCTATTCGTCGTTATCAGCATTTAGCGACCGGTTCAGAGCCCACTTTGGCAAAGCGCCCAGCCACTTCCGCCGTATTTCGAAATAGTTCCGCCAGGATTCGAAAGTTTCTCTTCTTCGCACTGGATACCCTTCTGAAATCATTCACACATGAGAATTTCGGGGAGGGCTTCATGGCATCCGTTAACGCCGCAACTTGGATCGGGTCGATTTCCGTTCTGTTATGGGGCACTTTGGCATTGCTGACCAAGCTTTCCGGTGGCGAGATTCCAGAGTTTCAGCTCATGGCCATGACCTTCGGCATCGCTTTCCTGTTGATGTGCAGCCGTTGGATCTTCTCGGGGCATTCCGGTGTGCGTTATTTACGGCAGTCGCCACTTGCATGGTGCATCGGCATCGTTGGCTTGTTCGGTTATCACTTTGCCTACTTCAAGGCCATGACGCTGGCCCCTGCCGTTGAAGTCAGTCTTCTGGCTTACCTCTGGCCGCTACTGATCGTTCTGCTGTCGGCCTTGCTGCCAGGCGAGAAATTGCGAGCTCAGTACATCGTTGGGGCCCTAGTTGCCCTAGCAGGTTGCTGGTTGTTGATCAGCCGTAATGCAGACGGATTTGCCTGGGAGAACCTGCCGGGTTACCTGGTGGCTCTGTCCTGTGCACTGATCTGGTCATCTTATTCCGTTCTTAGCAGACTGGTTCGCTCGGTACCGACCGATGCAGTGGGCTGGTTCTGCGGTGTTACGGCCATTCTGGCGTTGATTTGCCACCTTTTGTGGGAGGAATCGGTATGGCCAGAAGGCCTACTCCAATGGACTGCAGTGATCGGGCTGGGCCTCGGACCGGTGGGCGTAGCGTTCTTTACCTGGGACCATGGTGTAAAACACGGAAACATCCAGTTACTGGGAGCCCTGGCATACAGTGCGCCACTCATTTCAGTGATCCTGTTGATCCTTGCCGGATTCGGCGAGGCTACATTTGCCGTGTTGAGTGCCAGCATTCTGATCGTCATTGGTTCTTTGATCGCGGGTCGTGCGAAAAGCCGGGCGGTTGCCGAGCCAGAAATGTTAAAAGACTAACTACCTCGAAGGAGCAGCGTGATGATTACTTGGGACGATTTTGAAAAAGTTGAACTGCGGATCGGAACCATCATCGATGTGATGGATTTTCCCGAGGCACGCAAGCCTGCTTATAAATTACGAGTCGATTTTGGACCTGAGATTGGTGTCCGTAAGTCGAGTGCGCAGCTTACGGACCTCTATGGCAAAGAGGAGCTCATCGGCAAACAGGTTCTTGCCGTTACCAACTTCCCGCCCAAACAGATCGGGCCCTTTTTATCGGAGTGCCTGGTCACTGGTGTGCAGACGGAGAAGGGCGCAGTTACTCTGGTAAGACCGGAGGCTCCAGTGGATAACGGGGAACGCTTGTTATGAGTTTTGGCGGATTACACATCACTGGCCAAAGTCTCTTGTGCTGCAAATGGTGAGCAGATAGCTCACCGTTGCCGCGCTCCAAAAAACTTTCCGCCGATTCGCTGCCCCAAAAAAGCCGAAAAGCTCCGTTTACTAGACCAATGCAAATGTCCGCTTTGCGACCGAAGCCGCCAACTTATGATGTCATTACCACCACCGTGAAAAAGCTCAGAGTCGGTAAAGCGCTTCCGGCCTATCGGCCAACGCTTGCAACTTGCGCAGCGCCACCTTCTCTATTTGCCGCACTCTTTCCCGACTGATCCCCATATCGTCTGAAATTGCCTGCAGGGTATCGGGCTCTGACAAACCAAGACCATAACGGCGAGAAAGGATTGCCTGCTCCCTGTCGGTAAGTTCACTAAACATAGCCTTCAAAGCACGACGATGATCCCGACCAGACATTTTGTGCTCAGGGCTCGCCTGCTCACCCGTCCCAAGGCTATCACCCAAAGTGATGGAGCCATCCTCAACTAACGGCACATCCGTTGAAATCTCTCTCCTGGCAAGCGCCCTGAGCAGGCCTATACGCGATGGCGTTGCCTCCAACGCTCGTGCCAGCTCGGTTTGTGAGGGCACACGCCCAAGGCTCTGATGCATCCGTAGAGACACTTTCTGGAGGTTACGAATCTCTTCCACCACATTCTCTGGCGTATGAACCAGGCGCACACCCCGTTGCAGGCAGCGTTTTACCTCTTCACTGATCCACCAGTAGGCATAGGTGGAAAAACGGAAGCCCTTGGTTGGATCAAATCGCTCAGCACCTTTGATCAGACCCACATTGGCATCCTGAATCAGATCAGACATGGGTATGCCTTGCTGGTTGTAGCGGCGAGCAATATGCACCGCCAAGCGCAGATTACTCTGGATGAGCTTGCTGCGACAGGCGTTTGCAAGATGGAAGGCACGACGGCACTTGGGTGAAAATGCACAAGCATCGCCAAGGCTGCCGATAACAGCGCGGAAAGTTTGAGGGGTGTCGTCAGGCAGCATCAGTTCCGCGCTGATAACCCGGTAGCATCGTGTCAGTTTGCGAGAAAGGCGGCGTTCAGTCGCCTCTGTGAGCATTTCATACCGGGACGCATCCCTGAAGTACAGCCCTACTACAGAATCCCTTTCACCATCGTTGGGCATTTTAGGAGACGGACCCAGCCTTTCGAAATTCGTCATGGCCTGGTACCGGTAGCAATTTACAGAGGATACGACCTCATGCCAAAGATGGATTCATCACAAGGCGCCCACACCCTGCAACGAATCCATCCTGGTTTTCAGTATTCAGTATTCAGGCGGCAACAATAGCGTAGCCGTGGTTGTGAGGTTCAACCAACGCACCGTGCAGCGCGATGATCGCTTTCTCGTAGTTATCTTCATCAACCACAAACTGGATATCAACCTGGCGCATACACTGGTGCATGGCCAGCACACTGATTTCTTCATCCGCCAGTGCTTTGACCGAACGCACGAGAATATCCGGTATTTTTATATCACTACCAATCGCTGAAACCACCGCCACTTTGCGGGTGCTGATTTCACCGTTGGGGAACTCCTGCTTCAACGCACTCACCACGCGTTTGACGTGCTTGAGCGTGCTACCCACGTAATGGGTGATGGTGTTGGCGTTGGTGTCCTTGGCCATAAAGCGCACTTTGAAGCGGCTCAGGATATCCAGAATACGACGGTCGGAACCCGGCTCGCCCTGCATGTCCTGATCGAACACCTCTATGGCGAAAACACCCTTGGCCCCGGCAATAATCTCGATCTGGGGCTTCTCACTGACATAATCGCCGGTGATCAGGGTGCCAGTATGCTCAGGCTCAAAGGTATTCATCACCCGCAGCGGAATCTCCGCCTGGCGCAGGCCTTTGCCGGCGCGAGGGTGAATTGCTTCCATACCCAGGTTTGCCAGCTGATCTGCCACGTCGTAGTTGGTGCGGCCCAATGGAACCACTTTATCCGCACCCACAATATTGGGGTCGGCAGAGCTCAGGTGGTATTCCTTGTGAATGATCGCTTCGCGAGCGTCGGTCATCACCGCCACACGGCTGAAGGTCATCTCGCTGTAGCCCCGGTCAAAGGTACGCATCAGGCCTTCTTTGCACTGGGCGTAGCCGGTCACGATCGGCAGTTCACGGCTCAGGTCAACAGACTCAAAAGTCTGCTTCAGCTTTTCGTCCAGTGGCAACAACTCGGTATCACGCCAGCCGGTGAGATCAACAAAACGTGCATTGATACCTTCCTGCTGAAGCTTCAATGTGGTGTTGAAGGCACTGTGCGCCTCACCAATGCCGGCAAGCATTTCACGAACCGTCAGCAAATGCTCTTCCAACTGGAACTGGCCGTATGAACACAAACGCTGCAAATCGATCAGACAGCCGCGAACGCCTTCAATACGGTCGGTAATGAACTGGTCCGCCTGCTGCCTCAGCATCGGGTCTTCAAACAATTCGCTGTTAATATCGGTAATAAACTTGATGAGCTGGGTAAGGTCGTCACCCCACGCCCAATCCGATTCAGCATCGGCAAACAGAGCATAGACACCCGGCTCGCCGGTCTTTTTGTGCTCCAGCAGCTCGTTGGTTACTCCGGCGTATGCAGACACCACAAAAATACGCTGGTAGAGCTCTTCCTTGCTACGATCCGCGACAATAATATTGTCACGTACAGCTTCGTAGTTACTCATTGAAGTACCGCCGATTTTCTCGACGGTATGTAATTGGCTTGTCATATTCCTACCCTGGCTACCCTGCAGAATGAATGTCCTGAGTGCGCAAGCGTCTTACGACGCTTCGCGGATTCCTTCCTGCATGATTTCATCCACACTCTTTGCCAGCAACTCGGCACCCAGTTTCAGGTCGTCCTTGCTGGTTGTCAGCGGCATAAGGCACTTGATGACTTCATCATTCGGGCCGCTGGTTTCGATAATCAGGCCGTGCTCAAAGGCGCGTTTGGTAATCGGGCCGGTAATATCAGCATTGGTCGCCTCGATGCCCCGCATCAAGCCACGGCCCTTCATTTTGAACTCACCCGGATATTTATCGCAAATGGCCTTGAGCGCATCGCCAAGTACCTGAACCTTTTCCTGTACTTCTTTGGCAAAGATATCGTCTTTCCAGTAAGTCTCAATGGCAGCACGGGCGGTAATAAATGCCATGTTGTTACCGCGGAAGGTTCCGTTGTGCTCACCTGAAGACCAGATGTCCAGCTCCGGCTTGAACAGCACCAGCGCCATTGGCAGGCCATAGCCACTCAGCGACTTGGAAACCGTTACGATATCCGGCTTGATACCCGCAAACTCAAAGCTGAAGAAGTTACCGGTACGGCCATTACCCGCCTGGATATCATCCAGAATCAGCAGCATGTCGTGTTTCTTACACAGCGCTTCCAGCCCTTTCAACCACTCGGCGCGGGCCGCATTCAAACCACCTTCGCCCTGAACGGCTTCAACAATGACGGCTGCAGGCACTTCAACACCGGAAGAGCCATCTGACAGCACCTTGTCCATAATTTCCAGGGTGTCTACGTCTTCACCCAGGTAGCCGTCGTAGAACATGAAATCTACGTTGCCCAGCGGCACACCCACACCACCACGGTGGTGCTTGTTACCGGTAGCCGCAACAGCGCCCATGGTTACGCCGTGGAATCCATTGGTGAACGAAATGATTCCGGAACGGCCCTTTACCTTGCGGGCCAGCTTCAGAGCGGCCTCCACACTGTTGGTGCCGGTAGGACCAGTGAACTGAATTTTGTAGTCCAGGCCACGGGGATCAAGAATGTACTTCTTGTAAGCTTCCATGAAACCTTGCTTGGCTGTCGTAAACATATCCAGGCCCTGGCTAACGCCATCCGCCTCAATGTACTCAAGCAGTGCTTTTTTCAGTGTGTCGTTATTGTGGCCGTAGTTCAGTGAACCAGCGCCGGCCAGAAAATCCAGGTACTGCTTGCCGTCTTCCGTGTAAAGATGCGCGTTTTTGGCGCGGTTAAAAATCACGGGGAATGCGCGGCTATATACACGTACTTGCGATTCAGTGGACTTGAAAATTTCCATAATGTTACCTCTTTGCCTTCCGGCACTTTAATGCAGAATGATTGATTGATGGTTCTGATGTTGTTCGTGCGGGCACTCAGGGCTTCTTGGTAAACGGCCCAATGCGCAGCAGAAATTCAGAATCGTGCTTGCCGCCAAAATGAATGCCTTTCTCGAAGTGCTCATGGTGCTCAATCTCTGCGCCCATATCTCGCGCAAAGGAACGGAACAACGCCCATGAAGCTTCGTTATCGGCGGTAATCGTGGTTTCCATGTGGGTCGCGTTTTTGCACGCTTCCCGGGCCACGATCTCTTTCAGCATCCGCTTGGCCAAGCCTTGTCCGCGACCCTTTTCATGCACGGCAACCTGCCATACAAAAACGGTTTCGGGTTTTTGGGGAGGGATATATCCGGAAATAAAACCGACCAGATCGCCATCTTTCTCCGCAGCTACGCCTGTTTCGGCAAAATGGCTGCACTGCAGGAGGTTGCAGTAAATGGAGTTGGCGTCCAGTGGAGGGCACTCTGCCACTAACTGGTGGAGCCTGAAGCCATCATCCTTAGTGGGGGTACGAAGGGTGATGGCGGTGGTATTCGATCCTTCAGAAGTCATAACTTAAGTGGTTCGCTTTTAAAATTAAGCGTTAAATTATATAGACCACAAAATATATTTCAAGTCGGGCAGGGGAATTACGTCCCGGAAAACCCTGATACTCACTCTGAGAATAGTCTGACTCACTGCATTTTCCAACACCAAAAAGATTATGACGCCGCAGGGAAAACAATCTCACCAGGGTTGAGCGAAGCGCCCTCGATAAGACGCCTCCGATACGATATCGCTGCCGGCGAACCCGATGGCCAGAGTTGGTCGAACTGCTCCACCCATGCACTGACGTTATAATCTACAGGTATCAAATCCACGTGCAACCCGGCAACTGAAGGCAGGCCAGCCACAGGCTCAACTGCTGACACCGTGCGACTTATGCGCGCAATCAACCCTCTTGCGTCTCCGCTCAGGTTGCCCATACCGGATGAGCCGTTATTGACCACCGCACGAAACCTCCCCCGAACCTCGCCAGACCAAAGTACAGGTAGGCACGTATGGGTAGAGGCCATCACATCTGCGCCGGATTCCCGAAACCACGCTTCAAGACTGCGCTCGTTGCCGGCAGCAAAGGATTCATGGGCCAACCCCCAACCAGCCAAAGACTCCGGATCGCCGTGCAAGACCAAAACCTTTAGTCCTCCAAACATCAAGCATTGATATCTTGGAAGAGCAGCCAACCGCTGCTGAATATCCGGGTGCGATCCGGCAAGTTTTTGTAGCCTCGACATAATCTGATTGGAACGCTCAACCACACCCTGGCCCACAAATTCAGGGTAGGCACAGCCACACCCGGCACCGCTATTCGGAGTTGCCAGTTCATAATCCACGTTGCCCAAAATGGCCATATGGCTCAGTACCCGGCTGTTGATATCGCGGAACAGCTCATCACTGGCGTTAAACCAGTTGAAATCGCCGTTGAACACCAGCTTTACGCTGCGCCCCTGCCGCTCTTCTGCAAGGGCCATGTTCTCAATTTCATCCAGCGCAAACGGATTGCCGTAGAGCCCGCCAATTACATAAATAACGTCTTCAGCCACCGGCACAGGGTCGGCACACAAAACAGCGGGCTGATAACGATACGCCAGCGGGCAACTGCGGCCTTCCGTCATCGCGCTTCTCCGGCCGCCAAGGTTTTCCCGGCCAGCAGGCGCACCGCTAAAGGCAGGAAGAAGCCCGCGGTGCAGATCAGGAACCCATAGGCGTTAACGCCCAACAGCGTGGCGTACTTGCCATCCCCAATCGCCCAGCTCGCCGGAATAAGCCCCGCCGCCAAAAGAATGCCAAGCCCGAGGCCCGTCCAGAAACTGAGATGAAAACTCCACGGCGACCAGCGAGTGAACCCATAGAACAAAAACACCGGCGCCAGCCCCATCACCATAGTGCCGGAAACGGTCGTGGCCTTGAGAATATCGGTGCCCGCAAACATCGGCAGGTTGCCGATCACCGCAAACACCACCATCACCACCGCCCCCACGCGCATGCTTGGCAGGCGATCTTTCGCCCCACGCACCAGCCGTGGCAGATCCACCGCCAGTGATTTGGCCAGTGAGGTAAAGGTTGAATCCAGAGTAGAGCCCGCAGACGTCATCATCACCACACTCATGAAAAACAACGCCACCAATCCCAATGACTGCCCCACCGCCACCGGCGCATTGCCCATGGCCTCAATGCCGTTCAGGCGAGCGTGAACACCCACCAGACTGAACAAAAACACTGCCACAAAGCCCAGCAAGCCTGCCACTACAAAGCTCTTGAGCATGGTTTTTTCTTTATTCACAAAGGCTCGATCAGTAAGCACCGGATCGTGAAACGGATAGCTGAACATCTGCAACAGGGCCACAAGCAACAGATCGAAGCCCGCATTCAACCGGAACTCGCCCTCGCTCAGCAAAGCGGAAGAATCGTTGGCCGGGATAATCATGAACAGCACCGCCCCCAGGAAAAACACAAACACGAACGTTTGAATCACATCCGTAAAAATCGAAGACCGCAGCCCGCCCTTCAGGCTGTAGGCCAGCGTAAACGCCGTGAACACCATCGCCGCGAGGTAATACTCCAACTCCCCGGGAAGCCCGAAGTAACCACCCACAACCGCCGTATTGCTCCAAACCTCGTTATACAACCGAATCAGAATAGCCGCCGCAAACGCCAACCCTGCAAAACGCCCAAACCGCGACGTAAGAAAATCCTGCAAACTCCGCGCCCCGGTCTGCGTACGAATCAGATAAATCACATACCCGGCCACCGGAATCGAAAGCCAGTAACTGGCATAAGCCAGCCCGCCAACCACCCCGTAATCCGCCCCCAGATTCGCCGCATTGGTCACCGACTTGGCAAAAATCCAACTAATAAAAATACTGGCCGTAAGCGACCACTGACTAACCGGATTACCCTGATCATCAGCGCCCTTGTAAAAAGACTCCGAGTTCCTGCTTTTCGGCGAAAGCACATACATAACCACGCCATAAACCAGCAAGAACCCCCAAAACAGGGCGGCTTCTGTGATATTCACTGTTGTTTACTTCCTCGTTGTATTCCGGTGGCTGCCTAGAGAACTTTATCCGGGGGCATTGTTCGTTTTTCTGGTTCAGAGGTGTCGGCACTGGTGGGGTTGGGGTCAAAAAACCGCCCGTGAACCCATCCATGGGGGGCTTGGTCGCGCCATCCCTGGCGCTCCACATTTTTTGACCCCAACCCCACCAGCACCTTGGCTGAACCAAGTTCTTTCGTTCCCCGACAAAAAAGGCGCCTGAAACACTTACATTTTTAAACCATGAGGCTCGCAAGGTGTTCCCGCGGTATGGGGGGTGACAGTTTATTTTCGCCGGAAAAAGATGTCTGAGCGCAGCGAGTTGTTTTTCCAAGAAAATAAACTGTCACCCCCCATACCGCCAACTCCCTACCCAGCAAGCTACCAGGCCAAACACCTAACCAGGCGCCGAACAACTAGCCCCATAGCGGTAACAGGAAAAGCACCGATGATGCCGCAACATAATGCGCTCACCCATGCTCTCCGCCAGCGACCCACCCAAATCATACTCAGGGTCATCATCCACCAGCGTGCAAGCATAAACCCGCACCGAATCGCCCTTCTTCACCAACATCCGCGTATAAGTACACATGAAATGAGCACGACTCTGAGGCGTTGGATATTTCTCCATGCACCCCTCAGTAATCTCAGGACTACCATCCTCAGAACCCGGCGTACCCAAATCCGGGAACGCCGTAAACGCCAGATTCTCCGGAATCTGCCACTCACGGAAAATCCCACGGAACGCCGCCTCCACATCTGCCGGCACCTCATTGGTATCCGTCTGCCGGGCAATCGAAACCTTGAACCCCTGCTCAATCAGCCAGTGAATCCCCTCCAGCGCCTGATCAAAACTTCCCTCACCGCGATCCTTGTCGTGACGGGCACGATCAGGAAAATCCAGGCTCACTCGGAAATGAATCGGGTAGGGGTTATCCAGCAAAGGCAATACCTGATGCCGGCGCTTGAGTAACGGCTCAGTGGCATTGGTCAGCACAAAACAGGGCCGGTGCTGGCTGGCATAATTGAGAATATTCACAAAATCGCGTATCACGAACGGCTCGCCACCCGTGAAGGAAAACTGCTCCACGCCCATATCAATGGCTTCGTGGATAAACGGCTTCACATCGCTCAGCTTCATGCCAGGAATACGACCATCACCGGGATGACTGCCCTCCAGGCAGAACGGGCAAGCCAGGTTGCAGGCGGTGCCCGTGTGAATCCACAACTCTTTCAGCTTGTCCGCATCAATGTAACCCCGAGGGTCGCCATTGCGAGTGTGGGTCCAGCTGTCGCGGCCTCTGGGTGCCCGCACTTCTACCGCGGGTATGCGCTGCCTGGCAGGTCGTGTTTCAGTCAGGGGCATGGATGCTCCTTGATTCGGTGACATTACGGCGTCACGTTTGAAGTGTCGGGCAAGCTGCATGGACTTTTGCCACGTCGCCAACCGTGTAATTTTTCCAGCAACCTGAGAACCGTCTCGGGCGCATTGGCACGCTTCCACTCACCCGCAGCGTACTTGGCTGATTCGTTCCAGGTGGGGTACGGGTGAATCGTGCCCAAGATCTTGTTCAGGCCCAGGCCATGCTTCATGGCCAGGGTAAATTCCGCCAGAATTTCAGCGGCATGGGCGCCAACTACCACCGCACCAAGAATCTTGTCCTTGCCCGGCGGCGTAAGCACTTTGATAAAGCCGTAGTCTTCGCTGTCGGTAATCGCCCGGTCGAGATCGTCCAGGCCGTAGCGGGTTAACTCGTAAGCCACACCCCGCTCCTTCGCTTCCGCCTCACTCAGGCCCACACGAGCCACTTCCGGCGAGGTAAAAGTGACCCAGGGCATCACCCGATAATCCACCTTGAAGCGCTTGAACTGGCCAAACAAGCCGTTTACCGCCGCATACCAGGCCTGATGCGCCGCCGCGTGAGTAAACTGATATGGCCCAGCCACATCGCCACAGGCGAATACGTTGGGATATCGCATGCTCATGTCGTCGTCTACTGGCACAGTGCCGTTAGGCAGGGGTTCAATGCCAATCCGGTTTAGATTCAAGCCTGACGTATTCGCAGCGCGGCCCACAGCCACCAACACCTGATCGAACGGAATACGCACCTGCTCACCCTTGTGATCGCAGTAGGCAATTTTCTCACCGTCTTCCATGCAGAATTTTGTGGCCGCATGGTTCAGGCGCAGATCAATGCCATCGGCTTCAAACTGCTTTTTCACCACATCAGACACATCAACGTCTTCTTTAGCCAGTAAGCGGTCATCCCGCTCCACCTGAATCACCTGGCTACCCAGCCTTGCAAACGCGTGGGCCAATTCCGAACCAATAGGCCCTCCGCCCAGAACCAGCAACCGCTCTGGCTGCTCTTCCAGATCCCACAGGTTGTCTGAATTCAGCGGGCTCATTTCCGCCAGCCCGGGTATCGGAGGCATGGCCGGTTTGCCGCCGGTCGCAACCACGATGCTGCGCGCGGTCAGGCGTTCAGTGCGGCCATCATTGTGTTTTATTTCAAGCTCCCAAGGAGATACGAAACTGGCCTCACCAAAGATGCAGTCCACACCCAGTTTTTGATAGCGCTCGGGGGAATCGTGGGGCTCTATCTTGGCAATCACTTCCTTCACCCGGCTCATGATGTTTTTGAAGGAGCCCTTCACAGGCACAGATTCCAGCCCGTAACGGTTGGCATGGCGCATGGTATCGGCGGCTTTGGCACTACGAATCAGTGCTTTGGACGGAACACAGCCAGTGTTCAGGCAATCGCCTCCCAGCTTGTGCTTTTCAATCAGCGCCACCTTGGCTTTTACGGCAGCGGCAATATAAGCCGTCACCAAACCGGCAGACCCTCCACCAATCACCAGCATGTTGTAATCAAAGGATTCCGGTTTTTGCCAGCCAGCGTAAACACGGCGACGACGAATAAAACCCACCACGAACTTGGCAATCAACGGGAAAATGCCCAGCAAGGCGAGGGAGATCAACAAATCGGCAGACACAATATCGGACGTAGACTGAACCTGACCCAGCTGGGTTCCGGCGTTCACATAGATGAATGTGCCAGGCAGCATTGCCACCCAACTTACCAGCGCATAGGTGCGCAGCTTCATTGACGTCAGGCCCATGGCCAGATTGATCAGGAAAAACGGGAACACCGGTACCAGTCGCAAGGTGGCGAGATAGAAAGCGCCGTCTTTCTCCACACCGCGATCCATCTTCGCCACGGTTTCCCGGTAGCGGGAACGCAGGGTATCGCGCATCAGGAATCTGGCAACGAGAAAGGCGAGAGAAGCCCCCACAGTAGACGCCAGGGAAACCGCCAGCAGCCCGTATATGTTGCCAAAAAACGCACCGCCAGCGAGGGTCATAATTACCGCGCCAGGCAGGGAAAGCGCCGTCACCACCACATAAATAGCCATGTAGCCTGCAACCGCCAGCAGCAGATTTGCCTCAATCCATTGGGCCAGGCTTGCCTGATGGGACTGCAGGTTAGCCAGGGTGAGCAGTTTATGGCCGTCCAGACCAATAAAAACGCCAACCACGGCCACAATGGCCAGAATCAGTATCAGCTTGCTTCGATTCATGTCTAAGCCTGTAAGAAATGTTTAGAACAATACGTTTGTTGCTGTGACACGATCACCGCCCAAATGTTGCAGCGCACATGAAATGAATTTGAGAAGCTATCCTGAAGACAGAAAGCCAAATATACACAACCGGAGTGAAGAATGTTTCTGAACTGGCTAGCGAAGCATCTCGCCGCCTACCTTTCCAAGCAGGTAGCGCAGCACTCTGTGGCCACCTCAACCTATGAGGCCATGGCAAAGGCGCTCAGGCCCGGAGATGTATTGCTTGTGGAGGGAGACACCCGCATCAGTGTGGCGATAAAGTACCTGACCCAATCCACCTGGTCTCATGCGGTTCTTTACCTGGGGCCCGATGCCGGGCTGGGAACATCAGAAAATGGCGAGCCCCACACGCTGATTGAGGCAGACCTGGAGGTTGGCATTCGCACGCTGCCGCTATCCTTCTATCGCAACAGCCATACCCGAATCTGTCGCCCTGTAGGGCTGGATGACGAAAATATTCGAATGCTTACTGACTACGCCCTGAGCCGACTGGGCAACCGGTACGATCTGAAAAACGTGTTTGATCTGGCGCGCTATCTCATCCAGACGCCACCGGTTCCTTCAAGGCACAGACACAAATTACTATCCCTCGGCAGCGGCGATCCAACACGCACGATATGCTCCACGTTTATTGCAGAGGGTTTCCATCGCCTGCGCTACCCCATACTTCCGACCATAGACACCATTCCTTCTGACGACCCCAACTGCCGGGACTGCATTCGTGAGCACTACCGAATCCGGCAAACATCCTTGTTTACCCCCAGGGATTTCGATGCGTCGCCGTACTTCCGGATTATCAAACCAACGCTGGAAAACGACTTTGATTTCAGAGCCATCGACTGGGCAGACTTATAAGCTGCCCATTACCGATCGGCTTTAACGTAAATCCGGGTTCAGCGTATAGGTTCCGGTTACCCGGGCACTGGCCAATACGTGACCTTTCATGGCCTTGCGCACCGCCTCGCCATCAAACTCGCCAGAAAGCCCCAACGACTCCACATCCAGCGCATGCACTTCGTAGTGATAGTGGTGCAGCAGCTCATCGTTCCAGGGTGGGCAGGGGCCATCGTACCCGGTGTAAGTGCCGGCCATGTCAGGGTTGCCTGCCAAAAACTGGGTAAAGTTATTCACCCCGCGCAGGCCAAACACGCCATCAGCGCTGTCTTTGCCTTTTGGCGTAACACCATCACTGTCTTCGCCTTCAGGAATGCGGCTAATGCGGGCCGGAATATCCACCAGTAGCCAGTGGAAAAAATCCACCCGTGGAATATCCTTTGAAATGGTTTTGCCTTCCTGGTTTGCATCGTCCGCCACACTGGGTACATCCGGGTCGAACATCATAACCACAAAGCTTTTGGTGCCTTCTGGCTCACCCTCCCAGGACATTCCCGGGTTCCGGTTAGGACCAAAACTCATGCGATCTTCCGGGTGGAACACGCCGAACGCGAATAGATCCGGGATCGGCTTACCCTCTTCAATCCCCTCAACGTTCAGTTTCATGGTGCTTTCTCCTGTCAGTTATTGCTGTTATTAGCGTCGTTCTATTACAACGATTGTGCCTGAAGCTAACTCATTCTGTGATAAAAGGTTGTATCAACGGTATCGTACTCATGTCTACAACAACTGTTCAGCAATTATTTAGATGGAGCCCAGATGAGCGAACACAAGCCCGGCCAGCCTCAACAACCCGAAAGCCAACTGGATGAAGACGCCATTGCCTTTGCCCAGGGGATTTTTGAACTGGCCCGCAACGGTGGCACCCACATGCTTCGCCCCTTGTTGGACGCAGGTGTACCCGCAAACATGCGCACCAGCGACGGCAAAAGCCTGCTGATGCTTGCTGCCGGCAACGGCCATGCAGGTACGGTACAACTCCTGTTGGAAAAAGGCGCCAATCCCGAATTACAGGATGAAGAAGGCAATACGGCACTGAGCCTTGCCCGCGCGACAGATTCCCAAGCCACCGTTAAACTCCTGAGCCCCTAGCCCGGCCTTCTCCAAGAGCATCGTATGTTCAACACAGGCGATATTATTCATCACAGCCGGGATAAGCTCGGCAGCATTCTGGTGATCGATTACCGCAAACATCGGGTACTGACCTTCAACTCAATGTTTGAACAAAGCAAGATCGACAGGCGCTACCCCCACGTTCCCGTGCACGAATACAATCGCGCCATGTTTCTGCCTGCAGCCTTCAAAACCCCGCAACACGTCACCATACTGGGGCTTGGTGGCGGTGTAATGGCCAGCGCCTTTCATCACCTGTTTCCTGAGTGCCACATACATGCAATTGAACTGCGAGAGGCTGTGCTTTACGTGGCCCGGGAGTACTTTGACCTGCCCGAAAGTGAGCGCCTGAACGTAACCATTGCCGACGCCCGCGATGCCCTGAGCAACATCCCTGAAAAGAGCACCGATTTGATTCTGGCCGACTTGTACAGCGCAGACCGCATGAGCCCCGCACAGGCGCAGCGCCAGTTTGTAGAAGGCTGCAGCCGGGCGCTGAGCGACAATGGTTGGCTCGCACTGAATTACCATCGCCCACCAGATCCGGACGGGCCTTACTTCCGCCAGCTGAAAAAGCACTTTGCCGTGTTACTGGCTTTCAAGAGCAAAACCAACAACACCATTGTGTATGCCAGCAAACAACCCTTTGAGGCCATACACCCGAAGGATCCTGCACTTGCCAGCCTGGAAAAGCGCCTGCCTATTGGCTGGAAGCAGATAATGAGCAAGGTAATCCGGCTTTAACGTCATTTGATGGGCCACACGGGCTCAGGTCCACTTTTCCTGCGGCGCCGTGTAGCCATTAAAGCCCTCTATCAGCGCCGCCGGTGTATCGGCCAACACAATCATGTCGAGGTATTGCTGCTTGACGAACCCGGAAGCCACCATGGTTTTAACCATCTCAAGCTGCGCGTCGTAAAATCCATTCACATTATAGAAAGCGCAGGGCTTTCTGTGAAAACCAAGCTGCCCCCATGTCCACACCTCGAAGATCTCTTCCAATGTGCCAATGCCCCCTGGCAGGGCCACAAAGCCATCGGCCAGCTCTGCCATCTTCGCTTTGCGCTCATGCATGCTGTCTACAACAAAAAGTTCGGTAAGGCCCGGATGCGCCAGCTCCCGGTTAACCAGATGCTGCGGAATCACGCCAAAAACCTTACCTCCGGCTGCCAATACCGCATCAGCAACAACGCCCATAAGGCCAACATGCCCGCCACCAAACACCAGATCTATCCCGTTATTACCGAAGAACTCGCCCAGCTCTCTGGCCTTTTCAATATAGAGCGGCTCATTACCTGAACGGGAACCACAGTAAACTGCTACTTTCATATCTTCCTGTCTCTTGCTGTATTTCAAATGATTAATGGGCCTTCCGACCAATTGTGCAGCCTGCCCGGCGCGCGTTAGTATTATCCCCGCAGCACCCGTATCCTACCTGTAAGCTAGCCCCAGTGACGACAGCCAAGCGTTTTTCCGCAAGAGCGTTTGGCTTTCATTACTTAAAGGTCTGAACGCTATGGATAACCTTCATCACATTGTGGTGGTCGGCGGTGGTGCCGGCGGCCTCGAACTTGTTACCAGCCTGGGCAGAAAACTCGGCAAAAAAGGCAAAGCCCGCATTACCCTTGTTGATGCCGGCCTTACCCACGTGTGGAAGCCCCTGCTGCACGAAGTGGCCTCCGGCTCACTGGATGCCAACTCCAACGAAGTGAACTACCGGGCCCACGCCCGCAGGCACCACTACGAATTCCAGCTCGGCCGCATGAATGGCCTCAACCGTGAGGCCAAAGAACTGGTGATCGCCCCCTTTTTTGATGAGGAGGGCATTGAAGTAGTACCTGAGCGCCGACTGAAGTACGACACGCTGGTGATTGCCGTAGGCAGCACCGCTAACGATTTTGGCACTCCCGGTGCACAGGAGAACTGCCTGTTCCTCGACAGCCTGAAGCAGGCACGGCGCTTCCACAACCTGATGCTCAACGCCTTTTTGCGCAAAAACCACGAAGCCATGCAAGGCGGGGCTCACGCGCTCAACATAAGCATTATAGGCGCAGGCGCCACAGGGGTTGAGCTGGCTGCAGAACTGCGAATGGCATCACGGGAACTGCCCGTTTACGGCATGAACCACCTGAAAGCCTCCGATGTATCCATTACCGTAATTGAAGCCGCCGACCGGATTCTACCGGCGTTGCCGGGGCGGCTATCGGCAGCCGCCACCAAAGAGCTAGGCCGCCAACACGTGAAAGTACTCAATGGCCAACCCGTAAGCGAAATTCGCCCTGGCCTTGTGGTACTGAAAGACGGCACCGAACTGCCCTCAGAAATGACCATCTGGGCCGCTGGCATTAAAGCGCCTGCATTTTTGGCCGACCTCGACGGGCTGGAATCCAACCGCAGCAACCAGCTAATAGTGCACCAAACCCTGCAAACCACCCAGGATGCAGACATATTCGCCTTCGGCGACTGCGCAGCCTGCCCGCAGCCGAATTCTGACCGCCCCGTAGCGCCGCGCGCTCAGGCGGCACACCAACAGGCCGACACCCTGTTCAAAACCCTGTGCAACCGGCTGGAAGGCAAAGACGCCGTGCCCTTCGTGTACAACGACTACGGTTCGCTGATCAACTTCAGCCACTACACCACCGTAGGCAACCTGATGGGCAACCTGTCTGGCCGCAGCATGTACATTGAAGGCAAGGTGGCGCGGCTGTTTTATGTATCGCTATACCGCATGCACCAGGTGGCCTTGCACGGCTTTCTGCGCACGGGCGTGATCTGGTTTATGGATAAGATTAGCCGGGCTATGCAGCCGAGGATGAAGTTGCATTGATGGGCTAACTAAAAACGCATTGGCGAGGTATCGAAATGGCAACAAGGAAACAATGGTCGGAATTTGATCGTTTGGTTGCCCTCGGGCTTTATTGCGAGCTGCCCTTTGGCAAGTTTCATCAGCACAACCCGCGCATTATTGAAGTCGCACAAAAGCTAGAGCGTTCGCCCAGCTCCGTTGCCATGAAACTGAGCAATCTTGCCAGCTTGGACCCGGTCATCACCGGTTCTGGGCGCAAAGGGTTGGCAGGAGCCTCGCAGGCAGATCGAGAGCTATGGCAGGAATTTAGCGAACAGCCTTCCAAAATCATGCCTGCAATAGCGACGGCGCTGGAGAATCTGGACAGAGTCACTTTCGATGACTCAGAAATTATCGAGTTAGATGACTATCGCGGGGAAACTGCGACCGCAATCATCCAACGTCGAAAGAGCCAAAGCCTATTTCGCAAAGCAGTGCTTTCAGCTTATGACAACCAATGCTGCGTCACGGGCATTGCCGACCCGCGCTTTCTCGTTGCCAGCCATATAAAACCTTGGGCTGAAGACGCGGATAATCGACTGAACCCCCGCAACGGCCTGTGCCTCAGCACCTTTTATGATCGAGCCTTTGATATTGGCCTGATTACATTCTCCGATGATTACGTCCTGATCGTTTCCTCTGAATTGGAAAAACAACAGAGCAACAACCATATTCGAGAGACGTTTTTAGAACGAAGCGGAACCGCGATAGAGCTACCAAGCAAGTTTTCGCCATCACAAGACTTTATGCGCTGGCATAGGAATAACCTATTTATGCAGTGAGCGGCCTTTACGCCCTCTTCAAAATAACACTCATAGGGCTGCTGCCTTCGTGGCTTTGGTAGTCCATTGTTCCGTAGTAGGTAAACGGAGCTGCCTTTTTGTTTAGGAGCTTGTTTCCACGCACGAAAAGATGGATCGTCAGCCCTAACTCTGCATGGTTGATTAATTCCCTGCCACGCTTACTCTCAGGTGTTGTGCTCCTTTGGCTTTGCCAATGGAACAATTTTTCATCAATCCAATGATCCACGTAGCGATGGTTCTCTTCTTTACCTTGTTTATTCAAAGTCACTAACAGTACATGGGCGTTAGCATCGGCCAAGAACACATGCCCGCTCTGCCAATTGCCCGGGTTGAACTCAGCTCCAAATAGCGCCGGAATATCTTCCCGCATAAAGCTTTGCCCCACGGCCAACTCTAGCGGATCAATCACCGCTTCAAGCCGAGCAAATGTCCGAAACTGCTCACTTAGCTCAGGCGTTACCAAAATATCGTCATAGCTTGGATTCTTAGCTTTTAGAACATATTGGCCTTGGCTGGTTTTCTCGACCACACGAAGCAGGTATTGCGTGTCACCGGCTTCATCCATGCGCTCAATGGCTAACGTCTTGCCAGTGATGCTGCCCGCTTGGTCTGGATTGATTTGTTCCAGCAGCAAATAATCGCCGCTGTGAATTGGATTTTTGCCGCCATTCATCGAGTCACCCGATGCTTGCGCGATAAAGTGCCGGCTGGGGTTCAGTCGTCCATAACCTTCGCCAAGATGACGGTACTCTTCGGCTTCAGCGGAACTGCTTCGGAAGTGTCCGCAGGCGATTTTCAATGTAGGGAAAAATGGCAGCTCGGTACCTGGGGCATCATTGCCCGGGAAAGCAGATACATTCTGATCAACGGGCTCTATGTTGCTCCGTGCCTCGTAGCTGGCTAGCCGATAATCCACCAACTCCTGAACCAATGCGGTGAAGGTATCTATCTGGTCACTCTCAAGCGTAATAGCGTTAGTAAAGTGCCCCTCAGTAATCTTGAAGAATCCAGCTGTCTTGGTGTTTTCACCGATCCATGCCCTCACTGGATTCCTTCGCCAATAAGCCTGCCAAGCCTTTGGTTCAGGGTTCTCCCGCATCTCTCCCGGCAGTTCCCCCAACAAAGAGCGCCTACGCTGTAAAACTTTCAAAGACTGGCTGGCTAATGCAGCCAATTCCGGTGGACTGCGCCAGCCATCCAGCTCTTGAAATGCCTCAAGGAGAACCATTTTGAACGACTTGGTCATGGCCGTTTTTTCGAGCTCAGTAAGAAACGCCGTTTGCTGCTCTACAAGCTTAGATTCCGTCTCGTCCAAGTCCTCCATGTGCGCCACTAGCGCAAACCAGTGGCCGAACTGTTTGCGCAATTGGGTGAGACTGGCACCAAAACGATAGAACTCGGTGAGAGTGGGGCGTCGACCCAGAGTATCCCGCAGCAAGCGATAGTCTTTCTCGGTGCCCTCCCCATCCAAAGACTTCAAAAAATCGATCAGTTGCAGGTCGTAATTGATGAAGCAGCCATCTGGTAAATCCAGTTTTTGAGTTTCTGCCTTGCGAGCATACTGCGCCAACTGTCGATGGTTCATGTCCGCGCCCATCAGCGCCTGAGGCTTATGTAAAAAGCCTTGGTGGTTACCAATAAAGTCTAAAACCACCAGCTTGTCTTTGCCTTCTGCTTTACGGAGGCCCCGGCCAAGCTGCTGCAAGAATAGAATTTTCGATTCCGTTGGTCGCAGCAACATCACGGTATCAATGGTCGGTAAATCCACGCCTTCATTAAACAGATCTACCGAAAACAGTATTGCCAACTCACCAGACCTTAGCTGCTCTAAAGCCTCCCCTCGGGACAGCTCAGACCGGCCATGAACAGCAGCGGCAGCAATGCCTCTTTTTTGAAATTGCTCTGCCATGAAGTCTGCATGATTGATCGAGACACAGAACGCCAAAGTGCGTTGTTGCCGGTGCTTTTGCCACACACGCTCAGCATGACGGGCACGGCCCAAAGTGGCGAGTTTGTGAGCCAGTTGATTGGGGTCAAACTTACCGTTACGCCATGGGATTTCGGCGTAATCAACGCTGTCATCGAAAATTCCGTAGTAATGAAAGGGTGCCAACAGCTTACTGCGGATGCCTTCAAACAAGTTGTGGGCATAAACCAGATTGTCGTCGCACAGAGAAAGAATATCCGAGCGGTCAGTCCGATCTGGTGTGGCGGTCAAACCCAACATGAACGTGGGGGCAAAATAGCTCAGCAAGCGGTGATAGGTTGGTGCCGCGGCATGGTGAAATTCGTCCACCACAATGTAATCAAAGTGCTGGGGTGCAAAGCGCTCTAAGTGGGCCTCTTTTCCCAGAGTTTGTATCGAGGCACAGAGCATATCCACAGCCATATCCCGCTGTTTACCCATATAAAAGCCCACACGGCTTTTGGGACGAATGCGGATAAATGTTTCGGCTGCCTGATGTAGGATTTCTTCCCTGTGCGCAACAAACAGAACCCGCCTTGCGCCCATTTGAGCCGCATCAAACGCAGACAGCCAGGTTTTACCCAAGCCTGTCGCCAACACCACCAAACCTCGGCTATATCCTTCAGATCGTGTTTCGCGCAGGGCCTCTAACGCGGCAGTTTGTACCGGCGTTGGCTCTGGTGGATCTTCAACTTCGTGGCTGCCAGCTTCCATAGGGCGAGGAGGGAGAACTCTTCGAGCTTCGTACTCATCAATCCAACCATCTGACAAAGGTAGGGTGTTGCGGTGGCGAAATAGCTCCTCAAAACGGCTCAGCGCTTCAAAAAAGCCGTTATCGCTGGGATAGTCCACTCTGTAGTTCCACTCCAAACCATCCTGAAGCGCTTGGCGGCTGATATTGCTAGAGCCAATAAACGCCGTTCCCTGCCGCGCCGTTTCATTACCAACATAGGTGAAAATATAGGCTTTAAGATGAAAGCTTGAGCCTGCACTTTCATAGACCCGAACTTGCGCGCCCCTCTCTTGCAGTAGCATTAAACTGCGCAATGCTTCCGGGTCGGTGATGTCCATATAATCACTGGTTAGAACCCGAACTCGCGCGGGCAGTTCGTCTCGGCCAAGGGCATTCAGTAAATCGGGGAGCAGCAATTTCAATCCGGTGGATTTTACGAAGGCCACCGCCATATCAATCTCACTGGCTTTATTGATGCTGGCACAAAGGTGCGGAAGGAAATGCTGGTGCTTACCGCCCGTAATCAGCTTGTCGGGCGTTGCGGCCTGCTTATGAAAAACCCCATTCACCCAATACTCATCCCGCCCCGGTCTGCGATCTGCTGTCTGCCAGGTGGCTATCTTCTCAAGCCCCGGTAGAGCACTTGCCCAGCTTTCAAGCTGAGCCTCTGTCGCATCGGTAAAGTGCCTGCCGTTGTGTTCGCGCTGGTGTTCACCACGTTTGAAGCTCAGGTACAGAACACCGCCGGGCTTAATGGCTTGCCATAGTTGGGAAAGTGCTTGGGGTATCTGCTGCCGGGGGAGGTGGAGCAAGCTGGCGCAGGCCCAGATGCCATCGTAGGCCTGATGTTCAGTAACCTGGCTGAACGTGCGAACAGAAACCGGGTGGCTTATGGCTTTGGTTGCCAGGGCAGCCAGTTTTTCGGAGGCATCAAACGCCGTAACGCGGTAGCCACGGGCCAGAAACTCGCGGGAGTCCCGTCCTGAGCCGCAACCTGCGTCCAGAATATGGGCATTTTCAGGGAGATGTGGCAAAAAAGCGTCGTACAGCGCGGACATATCCACATGCAGCGTTTCGTCTATAAATTGCTGCGCGTGCGCGTTGTAGTAGGCAACCGATTGGCTCATGCCGGGCAATGCTCTTTTATTATCGACAGAGCACAATATAAGCGACTGTTTTATAAATACAAACCGTTAAGGCAACTTATGGCCTGCCCGTCTATTTGAATCGCACAACAAGCTCGTGAAGTTCTCCGGCTATATGTTCCAGCCGCTGAACCCGCTCTATTGCCAGCTCCCCTTTTTGCAGGCTATCGGAGCCCAGGCTGGATATGTGCTCAACCTGCTCATTTATCTCATCAAATACTTGGGCTTGCTGCTCTACGGCTGCGGCCATCTGTATCGACATTTCAGCAATGGTGCTAACCGATTTGGCGATCTGCCCCAATGTGGTTTCCGCTTCCAGCATGTGGGCAAGCCCGCTATCGGCCGATTTTTTACCCTCATCGGATGCGCGCACAGAAGCGGAGGTTCGGGAGAGCAGGGCTTCAATTATTCCGTGTATTTCCCGGGTGGAATCTTGCGTTCGTCTGGCAAGGCCCCGCACTTCATCAGCTACCACGGCAAAGCCGCGCCCGTGCTCGCCGGCCCGGGCTGCTTCAATGGCTGCGTTCAGTGCCAGGAGGTTGGTCTGTTCGGCAATCTCTTCAATAATCTTGGCAACGCTGGCGATTCTCTGGGTTTCTGTAGCCAGTTCACCAACCGACTCGCTGATGCTGTGCACTGCCGCTTGCAGGCCTTCAATTCCTTCACGGGTTGTTCCTATTACACTTGCCCCACTATCCGCCAGCTCACGGGATTCTTCTGCTTTCTGGGCCGTGCTCTGAACATTGGCAGACACCTCGGTAATGGTCTGGGATACTTCATGCACAGAGGCCGCCACGTTGCTGATTTCTGACTGCTGTTTTCTCAGGGCTTCGTGGGATTCGTAAGTGACTTCAAGCCCTTGAACCGCGCCGGTTTTCACTTCTCCTGCGGAGTCTTCCAGGCGAGAAAGCACGGCATCCAGATGGGCTTTCTGCGCCATTACGGCAACCTTCATGCGCCCGGTTTCCAATTCGTCGTCGGTAAAGCTGCGTGCGGCGAGGTCGTCGGTAAAGCTTTTATCAAGAAGCTGCATTACGGAGCTTATTAACTGGCGCCGTGAGCTGTGCAGCCAGAGAGCGTAGGTGATCGCTCCAATCAACAGAATAGCCTGGGCTGCCAGAGACTGACCGGAGAAAAAGGTGAGCGCAGCCACAACCACCACGGCAGCCATAAACAAGGTTTGTGGCGCAAATCTTTTGAAGAAAGGTGTATGGACGCTGCCTTGGCGAATTCTGGCGTACTGTTTTTCAGCACGCTGAATATCTTCTCTGGACGGGCAGGAGCGAACCGATTCGTACCCCACAACCGCGCCAGCTTTGGTGATGGGTGTTATGTAAGCGCTAACCCAGTAGTAGTCGCCGTCTTTGCGACGGTTTTTGACCATTCCCATCCAGGGTGTGCCAGCCTGCAGGTGGGACCACAGGTTTTTATAGGCTTCTGGAGGCATGTCGGGATGGCGCACTATATTATGCGGTTTGCCAATCAGCTCTTCCCGGGAGAACCCGCTAACCTCTACAAACGACTGGTTGCAGTGGCGTATTTTTCCTTTCAGGTCTGTGGATGAAATCAGCTTTTGCGACTCTGGAAAGGTGTACTCAACATCTGTGACTGGCAGGTTTTTTTTCACAACGATCGCCTCAGCGTAGCCAACACTATTACTCTAATGTGGTACAGGATCGTCGATGTGTACAATCTTTGCAGTTTGCATATATAAACTTAAAAAATGAGCGTCGGTTCAATAGTCTCCATGGTTGCCGCTATCATTCTCATCATCTAGCAGGGGGTGCTCGCTGATAAAGAACCGGTTCTTACCCGCGCGCTTCGCCTCATACATAGCGGCATCGGCACTTTGCATGAGCCCCTCATTGGTAACGCCCGCGCCGCGAGCAACCACGATTCCAATACTCACACCCACCCGCGCCACCCCTTCAGGCATGTAAACGGGCTCTGCAACTGCCTTGATGATCTTTTCAGCGACTGTTATGGCATTCTCCGGGGCAGATACCTCTGGTAGCAGGATGATGAATTCATCCCCACCCATGCGCGCTACCGTATCTGTTTCTCGAACGCAGTGTTGTAGCCTTGTTGCAATTTCTTTTAACAGGCTATCGCCGGCATCATGGCCAAGGGTGTCGTTCACTTCTTTAAAGTGGTCAAGATCGAGGAACATCAGCCCGAGATAACGGGAATGGCGTCTTGAAAGTGCGATAGCCAGGCTCAGCCGGTCGTCCAGAGCCCGCCGGTTGGGGAGGCCTGTCAGAATGTCCTGATAGGCAAGTGTGTGGATTTTTTCCTGATACTCTTTTATCTCGGAAAAATCCTGAAACGAAATCACCACACCCTCTTCGCCGGTATCGCTGGTTAGCGGAGCAGCATTCAGTATGACCGGTATGGTGGCATTATCTTTTCGACGAAACTCCTCGTCTTTACTGCGATATAGCTCGCGGGTATTCATTACGTTGAGGATGGAACAGCTGGATTCATCTCCCTCATGCACGTGGAATACATCGTGCCCTTGCCTGGCGACGATTTCCTCAGAACTCCAACCCAAGATGCGCTCAGCCTCCGGATTGATATAGGTAACAACACCCTCGCTGTCCATAACGATCAAGCCATCGCCTAGCACGCTGGAGATTTTCCAGAAGCGCCGGGCCTGCTGTGTATTTTCCCGTCTTAGCTCGCGGCGTTTGTGCCGGGAAAACTGAAAGTAGAACACTGCCACCAACAACAGCACAACGCCGGCCAGGTAAAGGCCTACAACCCATGGGTTTACAAAGATTGCCGTCGTTGGCAGTGTACTGTGCGGTAAAAAAGACACGGCCTTCCAGAAGTAATCCTCACTGTCTGCCGTCGAGCCTAACCCCTCAAGTGGCCTAACGGTTTCAAACACGAACAGGCCGTCAGGTGTTTCAACATTGCCACTGCCGCTTTGCAGCATCAGTTGCCATGCTTGCGGGTGCTCGCGCTTGAACGCGGAAGGCAGGCCAAACATGAATCCCCACTCGTTGTTTTTATCCGGGGCGGAAAGCACACCGCCGTCACTATTGAGCAAATACGCGGGGTAGGTTTCGCCCATGCTCTGCTTGAACGTGTCCAGAAGCGACTGCCACAACATGTTGAGAATAACAGCACCTTGTTTTTGACCACTGTCATCGAAAACCGGCACGCCAAACCGAACCATAGGAAGGTACGGGGCATCGACCTTGCCGTTTTCAACATTCAGGTCCAGGGGAGAGACGTACACGTCGCCTTCGGACATCGACATGGTATTGGCAAAATAATAGCGGGTGCTTTTAGACTGCAGTTGATCCTCAGGGGTAACCAGGCTGCGCCCGAACAGATAGTCCAGCCGCACCAACTCAGCGCCCTCGCCATCAAGAAACCGGATTTGGCTGTAGATAGCTTTTTGCTCAAGTAGGACTCGAAAAACCTGTTTTAGCCCGTCTTTCTCAACTTCAGTGCGGGATCGATTGAACGCTTCGGTCGCCGGCATTTTCGATATCACTCGCAGGTCATTTGCGGCGTAATCAAAAATTTGTGTAAGCAGCCCTGAGGTCAATCTTACCTTGGCTTGCTCAGCTATCTTGATATCTGCAAGCTGTTCACCCGCCTGATACCTGAGCACGCCGTATACAATGGCCGTAAATGCCGCAACACAAAGCAAGCCAGTGATCAAAGCTGACTTAACATACCCTTGTTCCTGCTTACCAATTCCAGACATGTGCTACCGGTTGATGTGTGTTTTCAACTTTATAACTGTCGATCGCGCCAATCCAGACAGCTCTTCCGGGCTTTGGTCTGCGTGAGCAATTATCAGCTGTTTCATACTCCGGGCCCAGAACTTATGCAGGTGATCGGCGGCTACATCTGTCACCTTGTCATCATCACCGTAATGCAGGTTGTTAGCAATTATCTGGTCGAGCATTTTAATCAGGTTGTTCAGCTGCTGGTCGCTCACAACGTTTTCTCCTCAGCCGTTGCCGCTCCACAGGTATAGATTACGTGGCGGCCCGGGCGGGCAAATCCGATAAGGTTCATACCGCTTTTTTCGGCCTCGCGAATGGCCAGTGCAGTAGGGGCAGACACTGCCACCAGGCTGCCTATGCCCACGCTGGCGCTTTTTTGTACCATTTCAAAGCTGGCCCGGCTGGAGATCAGGGCAAAGCCTTCTGTGAAGGCTTGATCGCCATGCTCCCGTAGCCGGGCACCAATCAGTTTATCCAGTGCGTTATGCCGGCCTACATCTTCCCGAGCCAGCAGAATCCTGCCATCTGAATCGCACCAGGCAGCGCCGTGGGTTGCCCCGGTTTGCAGTTGTAACGGCTGGTGCTTCTTCAAATGGCTCAGCGCATCCTGCACAGCCTTGTCGCCTGGGAGTGGCTGCGGCGCGACTTGCTCCAGGGTTCGCACCACATGGGCCAGTGATTCCGTACCGCAGAGCCCGCAGCCGGTTCGGCCGGCCATGTTGCGACGCTGCTCGCGCAGGCGGGCATAGCAGTCGCCGGCAATGTGCATGTCTACTTCTATACCGTCTTCGCCCGGTTTTATCTCGATGCTGAAGAGTTGATCCGGCCGCTGCAGAATGCCTTCGCTCAGGCTGAAACCCAGCGCAAAATCTTCTAGATCGCAGGGAGAAGCCATCATCACGGCATGGGACACGCCGTTGTAGACCATGGCGACCGGAACCTCTTCGGCAATCAGGTCTCTTGATCGGGCACCTTCAATACCACCGCGTACACTCACCCTGGCCTCACTCATAGGCGGCAAAATAATTGCGGGTGTATCAGCCATGGCGACCTGCCCCTGGTTATTTGAGAGCGTTTGCATAGCTGTCTCCCTCGCTTTCCATGGCCGGCTTCAGCAAGGACTGCTGGCGCTTGTCGAAGTCTACAAAGTTACGCTGCCAATCCGATGGTTGGGACACTTTTTCTACCTGAACGGCAGTTACCTTGTATTCCGGGCAGTTGGTGGCCCAATCGGAATTGTCGGTGGTGACCACGTTGGCACCGCTGCTGGGGTGATGGAAGGTGGTGTAAACCACGCCTGGCAACATTCGGGTACTCACTTTTGCTCGCAGCACTGTATGGCCAACGCGGCTGCTGATGCCCAGCCAGTCACCGTCTTTTACGCCGCGCAGTTCTGCATCGCTTGGGTGCAGTTCCAGCACGTCTTCTTCATGCCAGTCGCTGTTACTGGTGCGGCGGGTTTGGGCGCCGACGTTGTACTGGGACAGGATTCGCCCTGTGGTCAGCAGCAGCGGGAAGCGGCGGCTTGCGCGTTCTTCGGTAGCCAGGTACTCGGTTACTGCAAACCGGCCCTTGCCGATAGGGAAATCCACCGTGTGCATGGTAGGCGCGCCATCCGGGTACTCATCGTTGCAGGGCCACTGAATGCTGCCCAGTTGCTCCAGCTTGTCGTAATTCACGCCGGTAAACGTGGGGGTTAGCGATGCAATTTCATCCATGATTTCAGATGGATGGTTATAGTGCATGGGGTAGCCCAGAGCGTTAGACAACGCCATGGTTACTTCCCAATCTTCCATTCCCGCAACGGGCTCCATCACTTTGCGCACGCGGTTGATGCGGCGCTCCGCGTTGGTGAAGGTGCCGTTCTTTTCAAGGAAGGTGGAACCCGGCAGCAACACATGGGCGAACTTGGCGGTTTCGTTCAGGAAGATGTCTTGCACAATCAGGCAGTCCAATGCTTTCAGCGCCGCTTCTACATGCTGGGTGTTGGGATCTGACTGGGCAATATCCTCGCCCTGCACGTAAAGAGCCTTGAAGCTGCCAGCGATGGCTGCGTCAAACATATTCGGAATCCGCAGCCCCGGTTCGTTATCGATGGGCACACCCCATACAGCTTCGAAGCGCTCACGCACGGCTTGATCGTTCACATGCTGGTAGCCCGGCAACTCATGGGGGAAGGAGCCCATATCGCAGGAACCCTGCACGTTATTTTGCCCGCGCAACGGGTTCACGCCACCACCCTCTTTGCCAATGTTGCCCGTGGCCAGCGCCAGGTTGGCAATGCCCATCACCATGGTGGAGCCCTGGCTGTGTTCAGTTACGCCCAGGCCGTAATAGATGGCGCCGTTGCCCGCCTTGGCATAAAGGCGTGCGGCTTCCCGTACTTTACTTGCAGGTACGCCGGTAACCGCTTCCATGGCTTCGGGGGAGTTACGTTCTTCCGCAATAAAGGTACGCCAGGTGTTGTGGGCCTCTGTGTCGCAGCGGCTGTTGATGAATTCCTGATCTTCCAGGCCTTCGGTCACAATCACGTGGGCCAGGGCATTCACTATGGCCACGTTGGTGCCGGGGCGCAGCGGCAGGTGCAGGCCTTCCTCGGCATTGGGCGTGTGGACCAAATCAATGCGGCGCGGATCGATTACGATCAACTTGGCACCCTGGCGCAAACGCTTGCGCATCAGTGAGCCAAATACCGGGTGGGCATCAGTTGGGTTGGCGCCAATCACCATGATGGTGTCGGCCTTCATTACCGAATCAAAGGTTTGGGTGCCGGCGGATTCGCCCAAGGTGGTTTTGAGGCCATAACCCGTAGGGGAGTGGCATACCCGCGCACAGGTGTCGGTGTTGTTGTTGCCAAAGGCTGCCCGCACCAGTTTTTGCACCAGATAGGTTTCTTCGTTGGTGCAGCGCGAAGAGGTAATACCGCCAATGCTTTCACGGCCGTATTGGGCCTGAGTGTCTTTGAGTTTTTTCGCTGCGAATGCCAGGGCTTCGTCCCAGGACACGACTTTCCAGGGGTCGTTGATGGAATCGCGAATCATCGGTTCCCTGATGCGATCCTCGTGGGTGGCATAGCCAAAGGCAAACCGGCCTTTCACACAGGAATGGCCATGGTTGGCTTCGCCGCCTTTGTAAGGAACCATGCGCACAACCTGATCGCCTTTCATCTCAGCCTTGAACGAGCAGCCAACACCGCAGTATGCGCAGGTGGTGACTATGCTGTGCTCGGGCTGGCCGGCGTCGATCACGCTTTTTTCCATCAGTGTGGACGTGGGGCAAGCCTGCACACAGGCTCCACAAGACACACACTCGGAATCCATGAACGGGTCGTTCTGGCTGGCCACCACTTTGGAATCGAAGCCGCGGCCTTCTATGGTCAGCGCAAAGGTGCCTTGCACCTCGTCGCAGGCTCGCACGCAGCGGGAACAGACAATGCACTTGCTGGGGTCGAAGCTGAAATAGGGGTTGGAGCTGTCGGTTTCGGCATCCAGATGGTTCTTGCCGTCAAACCCGTAACGCACTTCCCGCAGGCCCACTACGCCAGCCACATCCTGCAGTTCGCAATTGCCGTTGGCCGGGCATGTGAGGCAGTCCAACGGGTGATCGGAGATATACAACTCCATGATGTTGCGGCGCAACTTTGCCAATTTTCCGGTCTGGGTGGTTACAGACATGCCTTCCGCCACAGGCGTAGTGCAGGAGGCCGGGTAACCGCGGCGGCCTTCAATCTCTACCGCGCACAGGCGGCAGGAGCCAAAGGCTTCCAGATTGTCGGAAGCGCACAGTTTGGGGATGTTGATGCCGGCCAATGCCGCTGCGCGTAATACCGAGGTGCCTTCAGGAACCGTGATATCACGACCATCCACCGATATGGATACCAATTCTTCTGAGAGACTGGGCGGTGTGCCCAGATCCCTGGAAAAAGAATCAAAATCCGGATTCAGGCCGTCCTTGCCAGGCTCGTAGCTTTGGGTGCCGGGATCGTAGTAATGCATCATATCAAGCCTCCACCGGGCGCGGACTGGCCATCAGGTCTTCGGGGAAATAGTTCATAACGCTTTGAACCGGGAAGGGGGTCATGCCGCCCATGGCGCAGAGGGAGCCGTCCACCATGGTTTCACACAGGTCTTCCAGCAATTCCAGATTGCTGCTCTGGTTCTCACCCGCACGGATGCGATCAATCACTTCCACGCCGCGCACCGAACCTATCCGGCAGGGTGTGCATTTGCCGCAGGATTCAACAGCGCAGAACTCCATGGCAAAGCGGGCTTGTTCGCCCATATCCACGGTGTCATCAAACACCACCACGCCGCCGTGGCCAATACCGGCACCGAGTGCGGCGAAGGCCTCATAATCCATGGGAGTGTCCCATTGGCTTTCCGGCATGTAGGCCATGAGCGGGCCGCCCACCTGCACAGCTTTCATAGGCCTACCGCTAAACGAGCCGCCACCGAACTCTTCCAGAATTTTGCGCAGGGTCACGCCAAAGGCCAATTCGATCAAACCACCCTGTTTGATGTTGCCCGCCAACTGAATGGGCAGGGTGCCCAGTGAGCGCCCCATGCCGTAATCTGCGTAGGCTTTGCCGCCGTGAGCCATAATGTAGGGCACCGCCGCCAGCGAGAGCACGTTGTTTACTACTGTTGGCTGCCCGAACAGGCCCTTGATGGCGGGCAGCGGCGGCTTGGAACGCACCAGCCCGCGCTTGCCTTCCAGGCTTTCCAGCAATGAGGTTTCTTCACCACAAATATAGGCACCTGCACCGAGGCGTACTTCAAGGCGGAATTTGCGGCCATTGCCACAAACGTTATCACCCAGATAGCCCTGGGCTTCTGCCCTGCGAATGGCTTCTTCCAGCATGTTTTTGGACAGCAGGTATTCCGAACGCACGTATATGAAGCCCAGAGCCGCGCCCACCGCCAGGCCGGCAATCACCATGCCTTCAATCAGCATGTAGGGGTCACACTCCATTACCAGGCGATCAGCAAAGGTGCCGGAATCGCCTTCATCGGCGTTGCACACCACGTACTTTTGCTGCCCATGTGGTTCGTCCAGCACGGTTTGCCATTTGATGCCTGCGGGGAAGGCAGCCCCGCCCCGGCCGCGCAGGCCAGAGGTTTTTACCTCATCAACAATGCCCTGGGGCGTAAGCGCTGCGGCTTTTTTCAGCCCTGCAAAGCCACCGTGGGCAATGTAGTCTTCAATACAGACGGGGTCGGTAATGCCGATTCGGGCAAAGGTAAGGCGCTGCTGTTGCTGCAAGTATGGATGTTGCGTGATATCCCCCAGATACAAGGGGTGGTCCGGGTGCCCCTCAAATAAGCCAGCGGCCACCAGTTCGTCCACCTGGCCAGGTTCCACAGGGCCATAGGCCATTCGGCCATAGGGCGTTTGCACTTCGACCAAGGGCTCCAGCCAGAACAAACCGCGCGAGCCATTACGCACCAAGTGGATATCCAGATTGAGTGTGGCCGCCGCATTCAGCAGCTCTTGTGCCACTCTGTCAGCACCCAGAGAAAGAGCTGTGGTGTCGCAGGGCACATACACTGTTATTGTCATGAGTTTTGCTCCTGCTATTACTTTAGCTGAAGGACAGACGTTGTGAGCTTGTCCGCCAGCTGGTCAAATTTCTGTGGAGTCATTCGCCCGATGGTTTCGTTGTTTATGCGAATAGAAGGGCCACAGGCACAATTGCCCAGGCAATACACAGGCTCGAGGGTGAACTCGTTGTCCGCTGTGGTCTGGTGGTAGTCCACACCCAGTTTTTCCTGAACGTGTCGTTCAAATGCGCGGCCACCCCGCGCCTGGCACGCTTCCGCACGGCATACTTCCAGCAGGTTGCTGCCGGCAGGGCGGGTGCGAAAGTGGTGATAAAAGCTGATAACCCCGTGAATATCAGCGCGGCTCTGCTGCAACATTTCGGCAATGATGGGTACGGCACCCTCCGGCACATAACCAATGCGGTTCTGTATGGCATGCAGAATGGGTAAAAGTGCGCCGGGCTCATGCTGCAAAGCTGCGACTTGCTGACGGATGATGTCAGGGCTCCAGTCCTCGGGCAGGGTCGTCACCGCCGCGCTGTGGTTAGCGTTCTCTGACATATGCATAATTGTTCCTACCTGTTTTTATTCTGATACAGTAAACAAGCTCTCTGCAGCCAAATTAGCACTCCCAGCACACCTAAGGAATATGAACTCGAATGCATAACAAAAAACTGGACATTGTCCCTGCCTGGGTGTTTCGCACCGATGCCGACGAGTTCTTCGAGCCGGTTTTGTTTCGTTTGCTTGAAAACATTCGCGACACAGGCAAGCTAACGGTTGCGGCAGCAACTGCAGGGATTTCATACCGCCATGCCTGGAACCTCCTGAACCGGGCGGCCGACATTCTGGGCCTGCCTCTGGTGATTATGCGCAAGGGCCACGGTAGCCAACTCTCAGCTTTGGGCGAAACGCTGCTGTGGGCAGAGCACCGGGTGAAAGCCCGACTGGGGCCGCAAATCGACAGTATGACGGCAGAACTTAACGATCAGGTTCAGCATCTGCTCGCGGGTGCGCAACCCACTCTGCGCCTGCATGCCAGCCACGGGTACTCGGTGGCACTGCTGCCGGAGTTTTCACAGCAGGTAAACATCAACCTGCAGTACCGGAACCCGGAAGACGCTCTTTCTGCGCTCAATAGCGGTGAATGCGACGTTGCGAGCTTTCACATACCGACCTGCCCGGCACTCGCCCGACAGATTCTCAGCCACTACCAACGGCACCTGAGCGACATCAATCATCGCCTGATCCGTTTTGTTACCCGGCGCGAAGGGCTGATGATGCGCAAAGGTGAGCATGAACACATTCGCACCCTGCAGGACCTGAGCGAATCCGGGCTCAGTTTTGTAAGCCGCGATCGCCATTCCGGCACCCGAGTTCTCTTTAACCTTTTATTGAAGCAGCAAGGCATCGCCGAAAGCCGGATTAACCGCACCCCTCAACAGGAATTTACTCACACTGCCATTGCCGCTTTTGTCGCTTCCGGCATGGCAGAAGTGGGTTTTGGCGTGCAGGCTGCGGCGGAGCAGTTCAATCTGAGATTTATTGAGCTGGCCTGCGAGCACTACATGCTGATCTACCGTCAGGATCGCTTGCCCGCTGCCACTCTGGAGTACCTGACCGCATTGATGAAATCACCGGCACTGATAGACCGCATCAACACGGTGTCAGGATATGAGCCAGACAATCCTGGCGAAATCACCACGTTTGATGCGCTGATTGCCAGATGACATTGAGGAACACTCTTACTTGTCTATCGGGCCCGCGATGGGCAAACTTGAGCTAGCCCACTCGCGCTTCCGCCATTTCCCGGCAAGCAGTCACATACGGAGTTCTGATGGACCCAATGCTCACCCTGGTCGGTGCTCTGATGCTTGTCATCAGCATCCTTTTGAGCCCGCTTTCCAGCCGGGTAGGCATGCCGGTGCTGCTTGTTTTCCTGGCGGTGGGCATGATGATGGGCAAAGACGGCCCGGGCGGCATCGAGTTTGACGATTTTCAACTCTCCTTCCTTGTAGCCAGCCTCGCACTGGGCGTTATCCTGCTTGACGGCGGAATGCGAACCCGGGCAGAAACCTTCCGCGTAGGCCTGAAACCCGCCATGCTGCTTGCCACGGTTGGGGTTGCCATGACCGCACTGGGCGCGGCGCTGGTCGCCTGGCTGGTTTTCGATCTGAGCTGGATGACCGCATTGCTGGTGGGCGCCATTATTTCATCCACCGACGCGGCAGCGGTTTTCTCGCTACTTCAGGGGCGCGGGCTGCACCTGAATGAGCGGGTGAGTGCCACTCTGGAAATCGAATCCGGCAGTAACGACCCTATGGCGATCTTCCTGACGCTGATGATGGTTACCCTGATTGCCAGTGACGGCGACCACGCCATTCAGGATTCGCTTATTCTGCTGTTCAAGCAGTTCAGCATTGGTGGTATTGGCGGCGTCCTTGGCGGCTTTCTGATTTCCGAACTGACTAATCGCATCCGCCTGATGCCCTCACTCTATCCACTGCTGGTAGTAGCCGCAGGCATTCTGTTGTTCTCCGTAATTAACCTGTTGGGCGGCAGTGGGTTTTTGGCGATCTATCTTTGTGGCGTAGTGATCGGTAACCGCAAGGTCAGGATGATGCCGATGATTCTGCAGGTGCATGACGGCCTGGCATGGCTGGCTCAGCTTTGCCTGTTCCTGATTCTGGGCCTTCTGGTGAACCCCTCCGACCTGTTGCCACTGGCGGGGGCGGGCCTGGTACTGGCACTGGCACTGATTTTCGTGATCCGGCCGATCACTGTTCTGGCGACCCTCTGGCCCTTCGGCTTTAACCGCCGGGAGCTGGGCTTTATCAGCTGGGTGGGTTTGCGAGGTGCCGTGCCGATTGTACTGGCGCTGTTCCCGATCATAGCCGGCCTACCGGAGGCACAACTGGTGTTCCATGCGGCCTTCTTTATCGTTCTGGTTTCCCTGCTGGTTCAAGGCACCACAATTACGCCCCTTGCGCGCCTGCTGCGCCTGGAAATCCCCGCAAACGGCGAGCCTTTTCGGCGATTGCCGCTTGATGTACCGGCAGCCGGCGACCACGAGCTCATGCTATTCCCCTTGCGAGGCGAGAACTGGGAATCCCCAAGGGTGCTCGGCCAATTGCGCTTTCCGGAAAACACTGCCGTTGCGGGAGTCTTCCGCAACCAGGTTTGCCTGCAGCCCGAGGCTGATCTGGAAGTGTCCAGTGGCGACATGGTGGCTATGTTTGCGACGCCGAGCGTGCTGAAGGAGCTGGGCAAAGCACTAAGCGGCCGTCACACGCCGAAGTATCTCGCGGAAAGAGCTTTTTTTGGGGACTTTGTGCTGAACGGCGATGCGCTGCTTGGTGATGTAGAGCAGGTTTACGGCATTGAGTTTGATGAGCTGGCCCCGGAGCTGTCGCTGGCTGAGTGCTTTACCAAACGCACCAAGGGCCACCCGGTTATTGGCGATACCGTGGTCCTCGGGCCCGTCACGCTGGTGGCAAGGGCAACAGAGGCCGACCAGGTCACCAAGGTGGGCTTAAAAATGGATAGGGCACAAAACGTGTGACCTATGCACGAGATAGCCATAAAAGTTAACAAAACCCCTTAACATTCCAATGAGCAGTTATGTTATAAACTGAACTGCGTAAAGATTAATCATTGGTAAGCTTAGGATATGGCTATTCCCCGTTTATTACCCCGATTCCTCCTGGCGTTTTTCATTACGGCTTGTGTTCCGGCCTATGGCACAGAGTTGCTGGCCAGAGCCGATACCCACATGCCGGTAGTCAAGGATTCACCAAGCGACTCCCTGGTGGTGAACAAGGTATTGGTGAAAAAAGGGCAACGCCGTCTTTACCTGATGAACGGGGAAGAAGTTGTACGCAGCTATCGCATATCCCTTGGGGATAACCCCGAGGGGCACAAGCTCTACGAGGGCGACCAGCGAACCCCCGAGGGCGAGTACACTCTTGACTGGCGGAACCCCGGCAGCGACTTTTACAAGTCCATTCATATTTCCTACCCTAGCAAAACAGATCGCGAGATGGCCGAAAACTGGGGGTTGAGCCCTGGTGGCAGCATTATGATCCACGGCTTGCCAAATGGCGCCGAGGATATGGCCTTTGCCTATGCCGGACTGGACTGGACCAATGGCTGCATTGCAGTCAACAACCAGGAGATGGATGAAATCTGGCAACTAGTCAACGACGGCACCCCAATTCGCATCCTTCCCTGATGACATCCCCGTGGCACAAGTATTAAGTTGCTGTCACATCCTAAGAAAATATACATATACTGAGTTAACATTTACTCTCAGAGTGTTTTACACTGTTTCACGACTCCGGTAGTCAATGCCTATCGGGCCGCAGCTGTGAAAAAGTCGTCTACACTGACTTTTGGAACATCAGGAAATAACTCGACCAATAAGGGGATTTACAATGCGTAAACTGACAATCGCCGGAATCGCACTGGCTACTGCTCTGACTGCAGGCTGTGCAACTACCGATCAGGGCGCTCTTGACGAAGCAAATGCAACTGCAAGCTCTGCTGAGCAGTCCGCAGACAAGGCACTGAACACCGCTAACAGTGCAGCAAGCGCTGCGCGTTCTGCCCAGCAGACCGCTGACCGTGCACTGGCCGCCGCTAAAGCAGCTCAGAAATCTGCTGACGAAGCAAACGAGCGCGCCAAGCGTATGCTCGAGCGTGCAAGCAAGAAGTAATACTTCTGCTTGAAAGCACGATAGAAAAAGGCCGGGAATCCCGGCCTTTTTTATTGCGTCTGATTCGTCAGAACAGCTTCGCCAATACCGAAACCGGCAGGCGGCGGATAAGGAAACCGATAGGCGTCCAGGGCCAGCCGGGTACAAAACTCTCGCTCTTCCCGGACTCAATGGCTTTCACCATCGCCTTGCAACCGGTTTGTGCATCCACAATGAACGGCGCATTCTTCACCTTCTCATTGATTGCCGTTCTGATGTAGCCCGGATACAGCGTTGTCACCTTGATGGGGGATTTCGCCTTTTTCAGCTCAACCCTCAAGCCCTCTGAAAGCGCCGCAAGGCCCACCTTGGTTGCCGCGTAGGTGTTCACATTACCCGGCATGCCTCGCACAGCAGTTACTGACGACACAGTAACCAGGTGCCCCCGGTTTTGCTCACGGAAAATCTCCATGGCCGCTTCCATTTGCGCCAGGGCGGCAACAAAGTTGGTTTCTGCAGTTTGGCGGTTGGCGTTGAAAGCACCAGTGCCCAGAGGTTGGCCTTTGCCAATGCCGGCATTAACGATAATCCGGTCCAGGGTGCCAAATTCCTCTTGAAAGGCCCGGAACACCTCAAAATTCTGTTCGTGATTATTTACATCAAGAGCACGAATACTGATGGTGATCTGCGGGTATTTACCCGCCAACTCCTCCCTCAGGGCTTCCAGCCGCTCGGTGCGACGAGCGCACAGGGCCAGGTTATCACCTCTGGCCGCAAACTCGCGGGCCATGCCCTCACCAAGCCCGGAACTGGCTCCGGTGATCAGTATGGTGCGCTTCATGAACTCTCCCGTTTTATTGTTAGATGGAAAACCGCACAGTGGTGAAATCAGAAATACAGCTTCTGTTCCGGCTCGGCCGATTCAGGGCTCTGTTTGTCTTTGGGCGTTTTATCCGAAGCCACTCTTGAAACCTGCTCACCAACCATAGTCGGAATACCGTCTGCCTGATCCACCGCCAGCTCTATCGCTTTGCGCTGCACCTCAACACCCGGATATTTCACGCGGAAGGCTTCAACTTCCTGAGTCACTTCACGCCAAAGGCGATCCCTCTCCTGCTGGCTGTAGTCTTCATGGGGGCGGTGAACTTCAAGCCAGACTTCCCCTCCGGAAAGACCCAGTTTTACCGGCTTATTTACGATCTGTACCGATGTTCCCTTGCTCACCTGGTATACGAAACGCGAGATATCTTCGTTGTACATGCGGAAACAACCATGGCTAACAGGCATGCCAACGCCAAACAGCTTGTTGGTGCCGTGAATCAGATAGCCCTTCTCACTCAGCAAAAGAGCGTGAGTTCCTAACGGGTTATCCGGGCCAGGCGGGATCATGCGGGGCAGGAAATCGCCAGAGGCTGCATGCTCGGCACGAATGCTCTCAGGGGGATACCATGCCGGAGATTCCAGAGGCATGGTGACCTTTGCGTCGGCCAGGGGGGATGGGTTCTCAGATGTGCCGACGCCCACTGGATACACCTGCACACCCTTTTCGGTGAAATAGTAAAGCCGGTATTCCGCAAGGTTAATCACAATGCCTTCGCGGCGGGCATCAGGAATTATGTACTGGCGTGGCAGGGTAATGGTGGTGCCTTCACCCGGCAGCCAGGGGTCAACCCCCGGATTGGCTTTCACCAATTCCAGATAGCCCATTGCAAGCTGGCTGCCCACTTCGGCAAAGGTATCCTCATACTGGGTGGTAAACACGTCGAGACGGCCCGCCAGATCCCCCTTGATCTCGAACGTGGGTACACGAGGGCTACGATCCGTTGCCTGTGCAGCAGCAGGCTGCTCAGGTGTGCTTTTTGGTTTTGCAGCCCACGCAGGCTGAACAGCCAGAATCGCCGCCAGCAGAGCCAGTACCGAATACGTTTTAAATCCCATAAATCCCATTCCAGAAAACCCTGCCTCTTAGCGTTCAGTGACAGCCGACACTCTCAGTAGTTCCAAACCACGGATGACAGTGTTGCAACCGCCATAACTGCGAACAAAATACTTGCACAAACCCGGGCACTTGCCAGTGGCAATCTGTCCATCAACCAGTGCCCCGCTATGATAACCGGTATATTGGCCAGCAACATCCCCGCTGTTGTACCGATAACAACCCAGGACGTCTCCGTATAGCGGGCCGCCAGAACAACCGTGGCAATCTGGGTTTTGTCGCCAATCTCTGCCAGAAAGAACATCACCGTGGTTGCGGTGAAGGCACCCATGCCAAGAAATCGCGAGTTTTCACTGTCATCTTTGTCTGGCACTAACAGCCACAAGGCAATTACCACAAAGCTTACGGCAAGAATCCAGGGTAACCAGGCAGCAGGGATCCAGGCAGCCACCCAGGCTCCAAGCCAGGCCGAAAGCGCATGGTTGAGGATTGTTGCAACGAGTATGCCCATGATAATGGGGGTACGCTGGGAGTAGCGAGCAACAAGGAAAAGAGAGAGTAGCTGGGTTTTGTCGCCAATCTCGGCAATGGCAACCGCTACTGTGGAGGTGAGAAATGCGTCCATGGAATCTTCCGGGGCGGATGATCAGACATGAGACAGCCCACCTTCCGCCCTTGGAGGTGAAACTGCCTCAGGTCTTGCCAATTTCACTGAATCCAAGTGAAACACGGTAGCCATGGGGATTGAGCCCCAAGTATGTTGACTACCGTCCGCCCCGGATAACCGATGCGGAGGCTACTCCCCTGAAGAGTTGGACCAATGTTAGTCAATCACGCGGAGTTTGGCAAATCACTAGGCACGCATGCGCCAAACAGGCACCACCGCAACCGCCACAAACACAGCAACCAGCCACCAGGCCGTATGGAACGCATTGATGGTGGGTACGCCACCGCTGTGCTCACCGAACTCAATAGTCAGTGCCACAATGTTCACGCCAAAAGCGCCACCCAACTGACGGGTAAAGTTGATGGTACTGGAGCCTGCGCCCAGCTCTTCGGGTTTGAGCGGGTTCAGTGCGCCTATAGACAAGGATGGCAGCATAAACCCTATTCCTATCCGGCCGAACACCGTCCATAGCGCAAGCCAGCCAAACGCCAGAGTAAGATTGGATAACGCAAAGAGGATAGCCGATGAAGCAAACATCGCCATGCCGAAAATAACCAGTTTGCGGGCATCGCCGCCGCGGTCAGCCAGTTTTCCCGCCAGTGGGAAGGTCATTCCCAAAACAATGCCCGCTGGCAGCATCAACAGCCCTGCCTGAGTAGCTGTGTAGCCCAAGGCCGTTTGAACGTATAGCGGTATCAGGTAAGTGGAACCAAACAGGGCCAACCCCAGTGCCATAGCGCCCAGATTGGCGTAAAGGAAGCTGGGCTTGCGCAGCAGGCCAACATTCACCAGGGGGTGTTCTATGCGCCTTTCACGCAGTACAAACATGAGCAGAAACACCAGAGCCACCAGCCCTTCGAGGGCAACCCGAACCTCCTGGCCACCCAGGTTTTGCAGGCGGTTCAGAGTATCAAGGGCAAACCCGATAGTGGCACCCAGCAACACCAGCCCGGGCAGATCAAAGCGGTAAGGAGCTGGCCGGGTGGCTGGCACCGGCAGAAATCTCAGTGCCATAAATACGCCAATGAACGTGACCGGTGCTGGTGCAAACATTACAAAACGCCAGTCCAGCTGATCCACCAGAAAGCCGCCAAGAACCGGCCCGAGTGCCGGGGCCAGCACCACACCCATGCCATAGATACCCATAGCCTGACCGCGTTTATTGCGGGTAAAGATGCGGAACACCAGGTACATACCCATGGGCTGCATAAGGCCAGCCATGGCGCCTTGGCCAATTCGGGCCGCGATGAGTTGCTCCGGCGAACTGGCAAAACCGCCAATCACGGAAATCACCGTAAACGCAGCCATGGCAACCGCCAGCGTCTTGCGCACGCCGAAGTGATCAAGCAGCCATGAAGAGGCCAGCATGGTGGTGGTCATGGCTGCAATAAACCCGGTTGCCAGCCAGTGCACCATGCCTTGGCGGATATTGAATTCCACCATGATTTCGTGGAGCGCCACGTTCACCACAGTGGCACTCAGCACCGTAGCGATGGTGCCCACCATGACCGTGCAGACGGCTAGCCAGCGCCAGCTGTTACCATATCGGGCCGTCAGCCCCGCAACTGAATTATCACTCAAGTGATTACTTCTGCTTTTCGCCGTTTTCCATGATTCTGTGGAACACCTTCAAGGCAACTGCAATATCGCCCTCGTCCACGCCCTCGAGCATTTCGTCCCGAAGCATGTTGGCGCGGTCGGTGAGGACTTCCATGAATTCACGGCCTGGGTCGGTCAGGTGCAGTCGACGGGCTCTGCGGTCGTTAGGGCATGCCCGGCGCTCAATCAGCCCCTGTTGTTCCAGGCTATCGAGCAGGCGCACAAGTGTCGGGTTCTCAATGGCCATCAATCCGGCCAGTTCGCGCTGGGTCAGGCCTTCACCGCCTTCTTGCAGGTAGACCATTGTGGTCCAGCGAGCCTGGGTAACACCCAGATCTTTCAGGCGTTCGTCTAACAGCTTGCGCCAGCGACGGGTTACCCGGGCGACAGCAAAAGGGAACTGATCTTTCATAACTAATACTCCGTTCCGGGGCCGGATTCGCGCTCCGCGAATCGCGCAGCGCCGACCAAAAGGCTTACATTACAGGAAAGCTACCAATAGTAAGCTAACAATTGTATTAAAAATAGATGTAAACGCAAAACAGAATCGGCAAAAAATACAGATCCTGTGAGTCAGCCCGTTTGGCGCAGGGACTCTTCATGCATTTCTTCAACCTCGGGGGACTCGCAGAACTCTGTATTTCGCGGATCGAGTTCAGTAAGCACAGAGGATGTTTCCGGCATAGCCGGCACATAGTGCTCCTGATCTTCTACTGCCACGTCTTCTGTGTAGGTAATGCGCAGGGATGTAACGATGGCAAGAACCAGCAGGAACCCGGCGTTGCCCAGGAACAAACCTTTCGGACCCAGCAGGTTGATCAGTTCAGCCATCACAATAGGACCAATCACGCTGCCAACACCATAGCTAAGCAGCAGCGTGGCACTGGCCGCCACAATACGTGTGCTTTCCATACGGTCGTTGGTGATCGCCACGGAGATCGGGTAAATCGTTGCCGAAAGGCCAGTGAACGCGCCAACAAGAAGCGTTAGCTGCCAAAGGTTATCTGCACCGGTAAAGCTGACACCAACCGCTGCAAGTGCGGCAAAAGACACCACCCAGAACATTACACGGCGACGATCAAAGCGGTCACAAAGCCGCCCCAAAGGCCAAGCCAACAGCATGGCTGCAATAATAGCACTGGTCATAAAGGTTGAAGTTTTGGCGACATCAAGCCCCATCAGGGTGGCGTAAACCGGCCCCATGGCATAAAACCCACCAATTAGCACGCCACAGATCAGGGCGCCGGCAACACCGGTGAACGACTCTCGGGCCAGCGTGAAAAAGGAGATGCGCTGCACCTGTTCAATAACCGGCGCTTCCATCCGCGTTAGCGACAGAGGTACCAACGCCAGTGTCAGCAAGATTGCAGCAATGGAAAACGGCATGAAGTTGGCGGGGTCGCCCACGTTGATTATGAGCTGACCACCTGCAGCAGAAAGGTAAAAAACAATCTGGTATACCGCGAACATTGCCCCGCGATTGCTGTTGCTCGCGCGGCTGGAGAACCAGCTTTCAATAACGACCAGAACACCAGCAATGGTAAAACCAGAGAGCACACGCAGGAGCGCCCAGAACACCATCGATATCGCCATCGGGTACATTAGTGACGTTACCGCCGCAATCGCTGCAAATACGGCAAACGCGCGTATGTGCCCAACACGGCCGATAATATGGTGTACGTAGAGAGTGCCCAGAACAAAGCCGATGGAATAGCACACCAGCACCCAGCCGATGATGTCGGGCGAAACCGCTTCAATGCTCAGGCGAATACCCAGCAACGTCATCAGAAATGCATTTCCGCTGACCAGCAAAACGATGCTCAAAAGGAGAGCTGAAAGAGAGGCGACCATTCGGGTCATGGCGGAAACTCCGGGGGTTTCTAACAAGCTATTACAGCAGCCCTTTGCGGGCCTGACTACTAAGCACTTCCCGAAGCCGAAGAAGGCCTCAAAGCATACCAACAAGCGGCCATGGCGACGTTTTACAATATTTTACATTAATGTGCCGTAACAGACCCGCAAGTCCATAGGAGGTAACATCAATAATCATTATTCAACGAAACCGTGAGCGCCTGGTTATGAAAAAAACGGACTGGCCCATCCGATGGGATTTGCTGCTTCGCTACCGTCTCATCGAAACCATCGCACTGTGGGAAGGTCGCCTTACGACAAACCACATTTGCCACAGCTTTGGCATCGGCAGGCAGCAGGCATCCAAGGATATCAATACATACCTGCGCGAACTCGCTCCGGGCAACCTTGTTTATGATCGCCATCTCAAGGGCTATGTGCCATCTCCCCGCTACCAGCCTGTAGTAACCCGCGGGCATGTCAGCGAGTACCTGGATCTTCTGGCCCGCCAGCAAAGCCTCAGCAGCACATTTGAAGCCCTGGATATCGGCTTGCCAGACAGTACCGTTGTATACAGCCCCAACAGAGTCATTGCACCCGAAACCATGCGCGCTGTGGTAACAGCAACACGCCATGGCAGGCAACTCCGGGCCAGCTACTCCTCACTGAGCCGCCCCGAAGCCGTAGAAGGTATTCTTGAGCCACATACTCTGGTGTGCACAGGTGATAACTGGCACCTGCGAGCCTGGTGCGATTCCAACCGGGAGTTCCGGGACTTTGCCCTCAGCCGTTTCCATGCTGCACCTGTGGCCCTGCGGCAAAAAGCCAAGCACTCGATACAGCAGGACGAAGACTGGAACCGCACGGTTACCATGTCCATCTCCCCGGATCACCGCCTTACCGAAGCACAGCAAAAAATCATCGAGCTGGATTACGGCATGGAACATGGCTGCCTGGAAGTTGAGACCCGCGCGGCTCTTGCACCCTATGTGTTATCGCGCCTGGGCATCACTCTGGATAACTACCACCCCGACCCCCTCGTTCAGCAGCTTGAGCTGACCAATCCGGACCACCTAGGGTTTGGCAGCAAACGTGAGCGTGCTCTGAAAGCCGTTGCGGGCCTCCGTTAACCGTTAAGCGAGCAGTGTGAATCCAAGAGCCGGATACCTTCGCGCCCTAGTTTTAATTCTATTGCTGCTGCCGTCCTTTCAGGCATTGGCTGCCATGTCCTGTGGAGGACCAGCAACGCCGATCTCCAAAATTCAGGGGAAAGGCGACCGCTCCCCGCTTGCAGGTCAAAAAGTTACTGTCGAGGGCGTGCTCACACTCGATGCCCGCATGAAAGGCGGTTTTAGCGGCTTTTACCTGCAACAGGCTGACACTGAAACCGATGGCAACCCTGAAACCTCGGAAGCCCTGTTTGTTTACACCCGCAAGAAAACCGGCACGCCCGGTGAGCGTCTGCGAGTTACCGGTACCGTAAAAGAATTTCACGGCCTGACCGAACTGGTTGAGGTAAAGGCGATACAGTCTTGCGGCCCCGCGACGGTTCCTGGCGCTCAGATTTTATCCCTGCCGGGGTCGATTAACCTGGAGTCGCTGGAAAACATGCGCGTACGTGTAACCCAGCCCTTAACCATTATTGATTCCTGGAACCTCGCTCGTTACGGCGAACTAACGCTGGCCAGCAACGATCAGGTTGTGCCTACCGAATATCTGGAACCTGGGCCCAAGGCCGCAAAGATTGCAGCGCGCAACCTGCAGCAGAGGCTGCTACTGGATGATGGCCGCGGCGTGCGCCAACCTAAGCCGATTCCCTGGCCCCCGGGCGGGCTAACGGGCACGAACACCGTACGCAGCGGCGATAGAGTCCATGAAATAGCTGGCATTCTCGACTACCGGTTTGGTGCATGGAGAATACAGCCCGAGCGCCCTCCGGTTTTCAGCCCGGTTAACACTCGCCCTATAGCCCCGTTGCGGCCAGACACCCAACATATCCGGGTGATGACCATGAATCTGGAAAATTACTTCAATGGTGATGGTGCAGGCGATGGTTTTCCCACAACACGGGGTGCGCCAACCGCAAAGGCACACAAAACCCAGCTCAAGCGGCTGGTAGAGGCTCTACAAGCACCAGACCCGGACATACTGGCGATTACAGAACTGGAAAACGACGGTTACAGCGAGACCAGCGCAATAGCGCAATTGACCCGAGCCCTCGGCCAGGAATGGTCTTTTATCGCGACCCCGGGCGCAGATGGTAACGACCAGATACGCACGGGCTTGCTGTACCGGCATGATCGCATTACAGCTGAAGGGCAGCCCGAACGCCTCACCACGGGGCTGTTCAGCCGGCCGCCAATAATGCAGGCGTTCAGGCCCAAGGGCCAAAGCCTATCCATTCAGGTAGTCGTGCCACACCTCAAATCAAAATCCTGCCGGGGTGCTACCGGAAACAACCAGGACAACAACGATGGCCAGGGCTGTTACGCTCACCGTCGCTCAGAGGCTGCTCAGGCACTTGTGCAATGGCTTGAGCAACTACCAACAACCACAGCCCATGTCGGCACGTTGATCACCGGTGATCTCAACAGCTATTACAAGGAAACACCGCTGACCACCCTGAAACTTGCCGGCTTCACCAGTATGGTGCATCACTTCCACCCATGCTCAGCACAGCAGTGTGATCACTACACCTTCAGGTACAAGGGCCAGAAAGGTTCTCTGGATTACGCGCTTGCGTCGTCGTCTCTGGTGCCACGGGTGCTCAACGCAACTACCTGGGCCATCAACGCAGATGAGCCCCGGGCCCTCGGTTACAAGACAAGTTTGCCGGGCACCACTGCCTTACCCTGGCGTTCTTCAGATCATAATCCTGTGATTACCGATATCCGGCTCTGACCCTTGCCTCATATTCCTGAGGGATTCCGCTGATATACCCACCAATTGGCCTGCCACCCCCATTTACCCGTCATTGAAGTCATGGGGGCCGGGTGCTGCAAAGGTCATAATCAGTGTCAGCATTCAGATTTACTGACAACAAGAACAGCGGATAACAAGGATTACCATGCGTGTCTCTGCTTCCAATACACAGGATCTGGGTATGCCGGCCATCTACCTGCATATACTGGCTGAACTGCTAAAAACCATTGGTCTGGACGAGCGCGACCTGCTGCTCAGGGTTGGATTGGACCCTGTCCGGCTGCAGTCAACAGACGTTCGGGTTAGCCACGCGCAAGCCAACGAATTTGTGACCCGCGCCATCATTGAAAGCGGCGAACCCGGCCTTGGCATTATGCTGGCCCGTGAACTGAAACTGCCTTTGCACGGTGCACTGGGCGTGGCTGTGATGAGCAGCCGCACGTTGAAAGACGCGCTGGATATGATGACACGCTACCTCACGCTTCGGGCGCCACATCTGCGCGTTAGCAGTCGCGAGCACGGCGATGCGATGCACTACACCATTCGCTGTGATGGCGACCCGGGGCCCCTGCAAGGGTTCATTGTGGACGCCATGCTGTTTGGCTGCGCCTTCATGGGCGAACAGCTTACGGGCACCACTATCGGGGGGGCGGCGATTCTACGAAAAGGCCCGGAACCCTCGTATTTCCGTCGGTTCCGACAAGCGATCGTGATACCGGTAAACTATGGCTCCCAGGAAGATGCTCTGGTCATTCCCCAAGGCATGCTGTCAGCGCCCATCCGCTTCAGTGACGATCAGCTTGCAGCATCGTCACGCGCCCAGTGTGAAGATGCCTTGAAACAGCTTACAGAAGATGCAGGCTTCGGGTGCCGGGTGCGACGGGTGATTGAAACCAGCTATCCCTTCCCACCAAAGCTGGCGAGAGTGGCGGCCACCCTGTTTGTATCCGAGCGCACATTAAAACGCCGACTGCAGGAAGAGAATGCCAGTTTTCAGAATTTGGTGGATCAGGTTCGGCTGGAACGTGCCCGGGAACTGCTCACCGGCACCAGCATGAATCTGAACCAGATTGCAGACGTTCTGGGCTATGCCGATGCGGCAAATTTTACCCGGGCATTCAAGCGCTGGACGGGAAGCAGCCCCAGCCGGTACAGGGATGCAGAAGAAAAACCAGGCAGGATGTTTCTACACTCCGGCACCCCAGCTCATGCATAAATCAGTCAATGCCGATAATTTTGTGCATTTGTAAGGTCAGACGCCAGCGGGGGTTGGCCAGGCAATAATCCGTCGCTTTGCGGGTATTGCTCTGCTTGATCGGGTCTGTACTGCCGTCGGGCGCCGATGGCGAGGCCATTGGCGACAGGAATAAATGCCGGGCGTTGAAGTGAACAAACCGTTCCGGCATGGCTTCAGGCTGAGGGTACACCAGCTTCAACTCATCACAGGCTTCAATCACCACCGGCGCGTCTGCCTTGGGGCTCACACACAACCAGTCAATCCCGGCGGGTGCAGGCAAGGTACCGTTGGTTTCCACACCCACTTCAAAGCCCACCTTGTGAAAGGCCTCGATCAACGGTTCGTCCAACTGCAGCAATGGCTCGCCACCGGTACACACTACGTAGGGCGCACCCGGCGCATCCGGCCACAAGCCGAGAATATGATCTGCCAGAGCTTCTGCTGTCTCAAAAACACCACCATTCTGGCCATCGGTGCCTACAAAGTCTGTATCGCAAAAATTACATACGGCCGCCGCCCGGTCTTTTTCCCGACCAGTCCACAGGTTGCACTTGCTGAAACGACAGAACACCGCAGCGCGACCGGCTTGGGCGCCCTCACCCTGCAAGGTGTAAAAAGCTTCTTTTACTTTGTACATTAGCGACCTGCCTCATAGGCCAGCGGGTCTGAAAGACCATTCTCTGCAAACGCCTCAAGTCGCTCTACGCAAGACCCACAAAGCCCGCAAGCCTTTTCCCGGCCGTTATAACAGGTCCAGGTGTGAGCGTAGTCGAGCCCAAGCTTAAGGCCTTCAGCCAGAATATCGCCCTTGGTCATGTGCATGAAGGGCGCCTCAATGCCAACGGGCTCATAGTTGGCAACCCGGCATACAGCGTCCATCTTTTCTACAAATTCGGGCCGGCAGTCAGGATAGATTGCATGATCTCCACCATGGGCGCCATACCAAACCGCACCGGCGTTCACCGTCACCGCATAGCCTGTAGCCAGCGAGAGCAGGATCATATTCCGGTTTGGCACCACAGTGGCCTTCATGTTGTCTTCGTCATAATCGCCCTCGGGTATGTCACCACCGGAGGTAAGCGCAGAGCCAGACATAACCTCGCTCATGGCACGAATATCTATAACCTTGTGGGGTATATCCAGGGTGGCACACACCGAACGGGCAACATCCAGTTCACGCACATGGCGCTGGCCGTAGTTGAACGATAAAGCGTGAACCTTCAGCCCTTGCGCGCGCGCGCGGTGGAGCAAAGTGAAGGAGTCCATGCCTCCGGAATAGATAACAACCACGGTGTCAGTCATGCAGGCTCCTGGCAAGCGGGTAAAGGGTTCTGTAAAGACCGGGTAATCACGAGGCGGTATTGTAGCAGTGCAAAGGTAGGAAGGGTTTACGCCCGTATAAAACGGGCGAAGGTGCCAAGACCTGGAGCTGGTTTCTACGTTAGTGCTTGAGCGCACTCATTTTGAGAGCGATCACTTCCAGACCACCTCTCAAAGTGGATAGCGTCCAGTATGTAACCAGCGCCATCAGCCCTGCACCAATAACGGTGAAGGCCAAATCATCACCAACAACCTGTTCTTTTGCCAGCACCATGTACATGGCCAGCGCGGCGATCAAAATAATTTCTACGACAAAATGGAAACGGAACTTGTTACGGGCAGATCCGGATTCGTCGGACATTTTCTTAGGTTTCAACCTCTGGGTATCTATCAGTATGGGTGATTGGCTAGTGTGCAAATTATCCCCCAAACTGCCCCGAACATCTGTACGAGTTAGTGGCTACGGACTTTCCACTACCAAAAACTGCGCGTTCCTTACCCGCGTCTGTAGGGGTTTGCCGCAGCTCTCGGACTATTGCAAACACCGGCTTAACGGATACACTATCGGATCAAATACACCAGAAACGCCCGTTATGATCCAAATGATTCCACAGCTCTTGATAAATGCCGCAGCAGAATGCCGTAAAGGCCACTGTGTGCGTGCGATGGTAGAAGTTATCTAACGGCTTTCGGTCAGTTCCCGGGAGCCTTTCAAGCGACCGGGGCAGCATCTCCAGCAAACCCCGGTTGCCCTCGGCTCCGGGGTTTTGTTTTTGCTGTCGAACAACGACAAGGAGATCACCATGAAAAGACAACACACAACGCGTGCCGCTAACCAGCCTATCAATAACCGGGCAGGGGCTATTCGTCGCCCGGAACAGCTACCGCTGCTGGATGCTATCTGCAAAAAGCTGAACCAGCGCGTGAATCTGGATGACGAGCAGAGGGTACTTGGCGTTTACGAGCGGGGGTGGATCTTTAACGGCGTGCTTGCCAGCCTGGGCAGTGCGGAAGCACGCTACGTTCGCGCGCTGGCTACCCGCCACAACTCCTGGATTGCGCGTCAGGTGGCATAACGCGACAGCACATGGTTTGAGCCGGTCAATGGCGCCGGTTCAAACCATTCATAACAGCCGTATCAGGGCCATGCACCACCGCGTAGTTATTAATCACATCGAGTATCTTTTCCTGCGAGTAAGGCTTCACCACATAACCATTGGCGCCGGCACTGATTGCCCGCTGAATACTGTCGATGGAGTCATCTGCTGTAACCAGAACAATATGCTGGCCATCCCGTGCTTTTTTGAACTCTTTCATCAGTTCGTGTCCGTCTCCATCCGGTAAGCCAAGATCCAGAAGGATAATATTGAACTTACCATCGTCAAACGCCTTGCGGCCCGCTGCTACGTTTTCGCAATCCGTTACATCTGTAGCGCCTGCCTTGTAGAGCATATCCACCAACCGTTCGCGCATTACCGGCTCATCTTCCACAACCAGTACCGTCAGCTTATCCATTACTATCTCCTTTTTCGTCGGGCGCAGGTTGTCCGGGTTTCGTGTATCCCGATGATTACCACGAATCGGCGCCGGTATGCCGGGGAAGGTCCAGAGGCGCATGTGTTGCTCTGGCCGGGTTACCGGCATCTGCTACATGCCCCTCAGCGCGCGGGCTGTAGGCATCCTGATCACCATCACGGGTCAGAATATTGCTGATTGCCACGGCGGTGGAATAGAGCGATATAGCAAGAATGAGCAGAATCGGCTGCACAAACGCCACATACCCCGGCACTTCAGCGCCACTAATAATGCTCAGTATAAGGATGATGGCCGGCCCTAGCACTACAAACAGCGTCAGAGCGATAAAGAATACAATACGCTCCTTGTAACGGCCAAGATCCCGATTTATTACCAACCCCAATACGAATTTGCCTATGGCCAACCCGGCAAGAATGGCCGCCGCTATACTCAGGTCTGCATGCATCAGCATCTCGTAGAGGCGCCCGTCCCATAGGCGCTGCATGCCAATAACAAGAAACGGGAAAAGCACGAACAGTACGTCGGCATAGGTGCCGTACATCATGCTCATGGACTGCTGTTCACGGTGTAACTGGCGCTCACTCATTGATCCGTTCCTGTTTCGTTCTGGGTTAGTTCACGCTCGATCATGTCATTCAGTATCGCAAACTCGCTTTGTATCTGACTCCACTGGGGGGCCGTTTCCTTCACAAGTGCTTCTACAATGCCTGCCTGAAGGGTCATTTCCGGGTAGCCCATGGTGCCAGCAGACCCTTTTATCTGGTGTGTTTCAGTCTGGAGTACTTCCCGGTCACGGTCTGCCATTGCCTGCTTCATTCGCTGCTGGCGTGTGACCAGCCCCGACAGGAATCTGGCTACCAAGCGGCGCATGGCCTCATCTTCTTCCAGCTCGGCGGGACCGGAATCCAGAAAACGAGCCAGCAACGCTTGCAGTCGATGTTCGTCTATCGGCTTCTCGAGCACTCCGTCGCAACCTGCTTCACGCAGCGCGTCGGTTTCCTGCTGATCGCCCGCCGTGAATGCAATAATCGGTCGCCGGAAACCTGCCTGCCTGAGCAGTTGGGTTGCCTCAACGCCATCCATTTCTGGCATGTGCCTGTCCATAAGCACCAGCTGCACTGTATCTGAAAGTGCCTTGCGCACGGCTTCATCACCTGTCGCAACAGAGACAACCTCAAGGCCCAGGCGGGTAAGCATTCGCTCTACCAACTGCCGGTTGTCGGCATTATCTTCTGCTACCAGCACCCTGCCGCAATGTTGCGGAGCGGGCACCACGGAGCTACCCGCTTCAACCTCAAGGTAGCGCGCCAAAACCTCATAAAAACGCTGCTTGTCGATGGGTTTGGCCAGGTGCTCATTGCAGCCCGCCAACCGGTAATCGGCGATGTCTTCGGTCATGACATTTGCGGTTAACGCAATCACCGGAGTATTCACTCCCGCCTCCCGCAGCGCCACGGTAGCGTCCCGGCCGTTCATCACCGGCATCTGAATGTCCATCAGTATCAGGTCAAACGGTTCCCGAATGGCCATTTCAAGCGCTTCTGCACCGTTGCCAACGTGCACCATTTCAGCTCCGGTTCGGCCCACCAGCAACGACACCAGACGTCGATTCACATCATTATCTTCGGCACAGAGTATACGCCCGGAAAGACGCGGTGCCACGGTCATCGGGATACTTCGGCGGCGCTGGCTCAGTTCAGAAGCATCCCGCAGAAAGTGAGCATGCTCCAGAGAACCGGTGCGAATGGACAACTCGAACTCACTGCCTTCACCGTATGTACTGCTGACACGGATACTGCCACCAAGCATTTCCGCCAGCCTGCGCGAGATACTCAGGCCAAGACCGGTTCCACCATACTGCCGGGATATCGCTGCGCTGCCCTGAGCAAAAGGATCGAACAACCGGCCTATCTGTTCTGGCTTCATGCCAATCCCGGTATCCACTATGCGGGCAACCAGAATCTCAGCCTGGCGCTCACACCGTACGGCCAGGGAGATCGATCCTTTTTCCGTAAATTTCAGCGCATTTCCACACAAATTAATAATAATTTGCCGCAAGCGTGTTGGGTCTGTCTGGATTTGTTCAGGCAGGGGAAATTCGCAAATTATGTTGAAGTCCAGACCTTTTTCCCGAGCCCGCGGTGCAAAAAATGCGCGAATTTCTTCCAGAAGCTCTGGCAGGTTTACCGAAACCACATCAACGTCCAGCTTATTGGCATCGATTTTGGAGTGGTCGAGAATATCGTTCACCAGCTCCAGCAAGTGCCGCCCACTACGTACAACGGTCTCCGCGCTGCTGCGCTTTTCCTGCTCATCAAGGTCCGGATCCATGAGGGTTTCACCGTAACCAATAATGGCCGCCAGCGGCGTGCGAATCTCGTGGCTCATATTGGCCAGGAACTGGCTCTTGGCCTCGGCTGAGTTGCGGGCCAGTTCTTTTTCGAGCCGCTCCTGTTCACGCTCACGTTCAATACGCTGACGCCTGTGGCTTTCTGTGGAATCAACACAGGTGCCTTCCAGATGGGTAGGTTCACCGTTGGCATCGTAAGCCGTGTGGAGCGAGATAATGGCCCAGCGCTCTTCCCCTGAGCGGGTCAGATAGCGGGCCTCAACGCCTTTTACCGTGCCCCGCGCTTGCAATTGCTCAACCACTAGCTCCCGCAGCCGGTCATCGGCTATGCATGCGTCCAACACATCGGGGTTAGCTTCCAGTAACTCCTGGCTGCTACCAAAACCCATCAAGCTCGCCATAGCCGGGTTAGCTGTTACAAATTGGCGTTCGGCCGACATCTGAAAAACGCCCTCAATGGCATTATCAAACAGTGACTGGTATCGCTGCAGGTTAGACAGCGCCCGGCGGCTCCAGCTCAGCGCCTGGCCCTGAACCTGTTTGATGCGATCTGCCAGGGCAAAAGAAAACAGAATAATCTGCGCAGTTAGCCCTATCTGGGGTGCATAGCCTGTGAACGTATTGAGCGGCAGGTAGCCCATAACCGTCATTCCGTATATACCAAAACCAACGAGGGCAAGAGTCCATGCGAAAAAATAGGAGCGGGCCGCTGGGTTGTAATAGCGCCAGGACAAATAGCTCACCACGATCAAAATCAGGCAAAGTATCATCGAGCCGATAACAATCCATTCCATGGCAATGTGGTAAGGCACAAAGAGCGACAGAACAAAGGTAAGAAGCACCGAGTGACGGCACATGATCAAAACCCGGTCCAGATCCAAAGACCGGGTGCGGGTTTCAAGGAGTGCCCGGGCCATCAACAGGCCCCAGAACCAGGTCATGATGATCTGTAGATGCAGATACTCCTTGTTGAACAACGCAGGGCGGCTGTCCAGAAGCTGGATTCCATGTACCTGCTCGGTGGCGATAAACACGCCAGCAGACACCAGATAGAGCACATAGTAGATGTTACTGCGCTCACGAACGGAAACCGCAACAAACAAGTTGTAAGCCAGAATGGCAAGCAAGCTGCCCAGCAGGGCACCCCGGATAATTTCGTCTACCGACACCTTTTCAATGTAGCTGTCCGGGCTCCAGAGGCTGATGGGCAGACGGAAGGTGTTGGTATTGATAATGCGCAGGTACACAGATGAAACGCTACCCGGCTCCAGATCCAACCGGAACGTGGGGTTGGGCACTGCCAGATCACGCTCTGCCCAATTATCATGATAGCCAGCCTTGCGCTGATCGATAAGCTCACCGTCGCGCACCATATACAAGGCAACTTCATCTACCAGCGGCAGAGCCAACTCCAGAATCCATTCTTTACTGGCCACTCCGGGATCCGCACGCACATCAAAGCGAATCCAGTAAGCCGATTCGGTATAGCCAAAATTCAGCACGCCGCTTTCGTGCCGGGTAAACCGCTCGGGCGCCATGGCAAGGATGTCAGGCAAAAGATAAAGCTGGCCGGCATCCTCCAGATACTGGATGCAGCCGCCAAAATCGCGGAGGCTTTCCGTGCCCCTGTCCAGAACAAGCTGACCATTGCGGCACGACTCATTAGCGCTCGCCACGCCAGGCACCAGAACCATAGACGTGACAAGGCATATCACGAAAAGCAGCCACTGTACTGCTTTGAATGAGGCCGGTTTACACCGTTGCTGCAAAATGTGATCTCCGCGCGGGCATGAGCCTGTTTTATAGTTTATTGTCAGCAGTCGGATCGGGGCAGACCGCCCCGCGGGTATTTACTTTAGCCGTTTATGGCTGCTTTCGCACCTCAGGGCCTTCTGAAATGAGACACTCCTGCTTTTTCACTGCTATCTCCATCGCACTTCTTGGTATCAGTGGGTGCAAGATGGCGGATACCGGGCCTACAGGGATTAATCCTGCGTCTAACGTGGACTACTCGCTCCCAACATTCACACTTCAAGACAGAGAAGGCCTTGAGCCCGTGTTGAAATATACCGTTTTCCGTGATGTTTACCGGGGAGTAGAACCTCTAGTTGCAGGAAACGACAACGGTTTAGCAGCTGAATTGCGCGAGCACCTTGACGCTTTTTTAAATACTGTCCCGACCCAAAGTGGCACCGATTACATCAGTACCCGCAATCCGGTCGACCTGATGAATGAAGTAATTCGCTCCGGACAGGTGGATAATTTTAATGAAGGCCGGCGACTCATGGTCTCGAGCATCAGAGATAATCGGGCCGCAACCTACAACACTCCTGCAAATCAAGTCCTGACGCGTTTCTCAGAATACAACAGTGATGAAAACACCCCTCCGGAAGATCGCGCCTGGATCTACCGAATGCTGGATTGGACTTACAACGCTAATATGGGAAAGGTTTTCCGGGCGATGCTGTTCGTCGCCACTCCACCAGCCCAGACTACCAGTGCTACCCCGGAAATTGCTAGCGCCTCCTGGAGTGGCCGTTACGCCAAAGAAACCTTCAGTGCGACCGGTTTTAACATGCCGGAATATTCAGCAACGAGCTTTGAAGGCCGCTCCCGCGGAAAAGTGGAACTCCTGCAAGAATTCGTTGCCCTGCAAAGAGACACCCTTATTCTTACAGAAGCTTCCGGTGTTTCAGTGAATGGTACAGAACCAGATTGCGTTAGGGCTGTGTTTCAATACAACACGTCACGCGTGAAGGTGTTTATATCGAAAGATAAGCCCTCAAATTCCCCAAACAACTGCGGCAATCAAACAGAGGGCGAACAGGTGCTGGAATACGACATAGTCACAATCGATACTCGTCAGTAGTAACGCTGACCATCCAGCTGCCAATTCTGCAAAAAGCCCTTTTTGCGGTCGATCATGCGTTCGTATGCTGAAATCATGACGGCTACATGGGGCGCTTTGGCCAGTCGCAAAATTTCGATTCGGCGCTCCAAACGTTCCACTTCGGTGCAGACTTGTTGATGCACGTGAGTACGCACACTATCGTGGTGGTCGAGCTGAACCTGCCGGGGCGAGGGGGGGATTTCTTTGTGGTGATTTACTGGCTTATCCATTGCGTTTCTCATCCATTGAGTTGCCGCGATTCCTTTTTCAGGCTGTAGTTTGCACAACTGTCTAACAAAGTGCAACAAAATGAATAGAGTTTCACTTCTACGCAATATATCAGACGGCAGCTTCGCGCCCAGAGAATCCCGACGAATCCACTGCTATAGTTCCCATTACCAATTTCACCCCTACCAGGATTGTTTATGAACCCGACATCCGTTGCCGACACCCTCAGGGAATATCTGTCTTTGCTTGAGCTACTGGACGACGCTTACTGGGAAGCCTCCAACATTGCCCACAAGGACATGCTGTACGACATCATCAGTATTTTCAGCCAGGAGGTGTCTGAGATAAACAAGCTCAGCATTCAGGACCACCACTATCCCTATGAGGTGATCACTGAAGGCATTCGCCGTGTTGTACCAAAACTGGAAAGGCTGGATGAAAGCCGCGAAGAAGTCATTCAGCGCACGCAAACGCTGACAGACTTCCGGGACATACTTTCATCCGTACTCGGTATTCTTGAGGATCAACTAAGAACCCTGTGAGTGGCCGCTTTAAACGGCCACCGCCGGGCGTTCACTTTCCGGGCGCAGCGGAAACTCCCGCGCAATGGTATAGACAAACTTGCCGAGCGCGGGAATGTGGTGACCCACAATCGGAAACCCGGTGTTCAGCAAACTCACGGAAATATCCCGCGCCGCATCAGCCCAGCAAAGCTTGTTGATCAAGCCAACATGGCCAAATGCGTACCGGCTGCGTTGCCCCCACATTCCAACCGGGTTACCACCCAGCATCATGCCTGCGCTGAAGCGCATGGGTATCATCATGGTGCGATCAATCTGCAATGAACCAAACTGCTGAATGGCGCGGCGAACGGTAATCTCGCTGCAAATACGTTTACCCTTCCAGGTACCGCCATTGAGCATCATCTGGAAGAATCGGCCCATTTCTTCGGCGGTGCCACACAGGTTACCCGCCGGGATTACCGCTTCCTGAAACAGGGGATTGTTGGTTACTTCTTCTACTGTCGAGATATCGCCGCCAAGTGCGCGGTTTACGATCCAGGACACGGGAAAACGCGGTGTCGGGCCAGTCGCGTAGTTGGTGGCCAATTCATGCAAATTCTCTGGCTGAATTCCGTAAGTGAACCATTTCATGCCCATGGGCTGGCGAATGTGCTTGTCCAGGTAATTTTCAATGGTGTCGCCGGTTACCCTTTCGAGCACCCGCTGCAGCACATAGCCACCGGTGATTGCATGATAGGCAACCTTGGCACCGTCTACAGCAATGGCTCTGGACTCACAGAGTAAGCGCCAGATCTCTTCCTGATCCCACAGAACCTCAATGGGTGTCTCTTTCGGAATGGAAGGAATGCCGCCCCTGTGGGACAGGATCTGATGCACCGTGATGGTACGTTTGCCGTTTTGGGCAAACTCCGGGCAATAATAAGACACGGGGTCCATCAGGTTAACCAGGCCCTGCTCAACCAGCATGTGCATCAGCAATGCGGTAACCGCCTTGGAGGCAGAAAAGTAGCAAATGGGTGTGTCTGTGGTCATGGCGACTGTAGGCGTGCCAGCCGTATCGTGGGGGCCGTTGCCGCTGGCATGCCCTATGGCTCGATGCAGGATCTGTTCGCCACGGTGCCGCACAGATATCTGGATACCGGGGTGGACACCGGTGCGATACAAAGCTTCTACGCTTTTCCAGATAGTGTCTACCGTGCGGGTATCTATGCCAACTGCTTCCGGCCTTTCGCCTGCGGTATCACGCTGGGTAACGGTAGATAAATCCTTGGGAACCTTGCAACTGTGCAGTGCACGACGGGCTATTGGGTTCATCAGGTACGCCTTGATTGTGGTGGCTGTTTTTATTCTATCTTCACGGTGGTCGCTGCCGGGTTCATTGGCTGAAAACCGCCAACCAGTGCGTCAAAGCGTACACCGAATCCAATCCGGAATGTATTTCGAGCCGGCTCAGACGTTATTATAGGCAGCTGATCAGGGGGCAAACCAACCGTTTCTGGAGCAGTCTATGACACCCGGTATCGATGCAGCCAGCAAAGCCGGCATTTTTCACACTATCCACGAGTACGAGCACGATTCTGCCAGTGCAAGCTACGGCAACGAGGCTGCAGACAAGCTGGGGGTTGATCCTGCGCGTATTTTCAAAACCCTGGTGGTTGCTGTCGATGGCAAAACACTGGCGGTAGGCGTGGTGCCGGTTACCGGCATGCTAAGCATGAAGCTGATTGCCAAGGCTGCCGGTGGCAAAAAGGCTGTCATGGCAGACCCGCAAGAGGTACAGCGCCGCACCGGTTATGTACTGGGAGGTGTGAGCCCACTGGGCCAGAAAAACCGTTTAAAAACCTTTATTGATGCCTCCGCTGAAGGTTTCGACACTGTTTACGTTAGCGCAGGCCGTCGCGGGCTGGAAATTGAGCTGTCTCCGGCTGATCTGGCCAGCTTGACCGGGGGGAAACTGGTGCCTCTGCAGCAGGCATAAAAAAACCCGGAGAGCCGATTAAAGGCTTTCCGGGTTTTCATTCCAGGTGGCCGGGCACGATGCCCGGATACCGTCAGGGGTTACTTAACCGATGCACGGGCATCCTTCAAAATCTTGTTGAAGGTTGCGCTCGGCTGCATAACTGCCTCCACCTTTTCTTTGGGTGGGTGGTAGTAGCCACCGATATCGGCAGGATGACCCTGGATAACGCTCATTTCTTCCAGAATCTTGTCCTTGTTCTCTTCCAGCTGTGCAGACATCTTGGCGAAGAACTCTTTCAGTTCTTTGTCGCTGTCCTGAGATGCCAGCTCTTCTGCCCAGTAGCGAGCCAGGTGGAAATGGCTTCCACGGTTATCCAGCTCACCCGTTACCCGTGAAGGCGACTGGTTGTTTTCCAGCAGGCGCTCGGTAGCTTTGTCGAGAGTCTGGCCCAACAGGCGTGCACGGTTGTTGTCGTGCTTCTCACCCAACTCGTCCAGAGATACAGCAATAGCCAGGAATTCGCCCAGTGAATCCCAACGCAGGTGATCTTCCTGCAGTAGCTGCTGCACGTGCTTGGGAGCAGATCCGCCAGCTCCGGTTTCGTAGAGGCCACCACCGTTCAGCAGGGGGACAATCGAAAGCATTTTGGCGCTGGTGCCCAGTTCCAGAATCGGGAACAGGTCGGTCAGGTAGTCACGCAGTACGTTACCGGTTACCGAGATGGTATCAAGACCACGAATCAGGCGTTCCATAGTCCAGCGAATAGCACGCACAGGCGACTCGAGGCGGATGTGCAGCCCTTCGGTGTCGTGATCCTGCAGGTAAGTATTCACCTTCTTGATCAGCTCGGCATCATGAGGACGCTCGTCGTCGAGCCAGAACACGGCTGGCATACCAGTCGCACGGGCACGGGTAACGGCCAGCTTGACCCAGTCGCGAATCGGCAGGTCTTTGGTTTGACATGCACGCCAGATATCGCCTTCTTCGACATTGTGCTCAGTCAGCACTGTGCCGTCTTCAGCCAGAATGCGCACGATACCGTCTTCTTCTATTTCAAACGTCTTGTCGTGGGAGCCGTATTCTTCAGCCTTCTGCGCCATCAAGCCTACGTTCGGCACTGTTCCCATGGTAGTGGGATCAAACGCGCCATGGGTTTTGCAGAAGTTGATCATTTCCTGGTAAATCGTGGCATAGGTAGACTCAGGCATTACAGCCTTGGTGTCTTTCAACTTGCCATCGCGCGCCCACATCTTGCCTGAGTTACGGATCATTGCCGGCATGGAGGCGTCAACAATCACATCACTCGGTACGTGCAGGTTGGTAACACCCTTAACGGAGTCAACCATGGCGATTTCCGGGCGGTGCTCGTAGGTCTTGTGCAGGGCTTCCTGAATTTCTTCCTGCTTGGACTCTGGCAGCTGCTTGATTTTCTCAAGCACAGACGACAGACCGTTGTTCGGGTTTACGCCGATTTCGTCAAACAGTTCGCCGTATTTGTCGAAAAGCTCTTTATAGTAAATCTTCACCGCGTGACCAAACACGATCGGGTGAGAGATTTTCATCATGGTGGCTTTCACGTGCAGTGAGAACATCACGCCGGTCTTTTCGCAGTCTTCGATAACGTCTTCGAAGAATTTGCACAGCGCTTTCTTGCTCATGAACATGCCGTCGAGCACTTCACCTTCCTGCAGTGGCAGGTCGGACTTGAGGACGGTTTGCTCACCCTTCTTGTTCTCGAACACAATGCGGGCGTTTGTTGCCTTGTCGAGGGTTATGGACTGCTCATTAGAGTAAAAATCGCCCCCGCGCATGTGTGCCACGTGGGTACGTGAAGCCGGGCTCCATTCGCCCATACTGTGGGGATATTTGCGTGCAAATGCTTTAACTGCTGCTGGTGCACGGCGATCAGAGTTACCTTCACGCAGAACCGGGTTTACGGCACTGCCAAGTACTTTGGCGTAACGCTTGGTCGCATCTTTTTCTTCGTCGGTTACAGGGCTTTCTTTGTAATCAGGAACCTTGAAACCCTGGTCCTGCAATTCTTTGATAGCTGCACGCAACTGCGGAATGGACGCAGAAATGTTCGGCAGTTTGATGATGTTGGCGTCTGGGTCTTTGGTGTATTCGCCCAGTTCTGTCAGTGCGTCTGGAACGCGCTGGTCTTCCTCAAGGTAGTCCGGGAATGTTGCCAGAATACGCGCCGCGAGGGAGATGTCGCTGGTTCCAAATTCGATACCAGCCGGCTTGGCGTAGGTCTCAAGAATCGGTAGCAGTGACCGTGTTGCGAGGGCAGGTGCCTCGTCGGTCAGTGTGTAAATAATCTTTGCTTTGGATGATTTCATTTTCGTCCTCAGGCTAATAGGTGGGTTCAGGACGGTCATAGCTGGATCAGGCGTCTTGTGAACGACTGAGCTTTGCTATGACTGATTTTTTTAAACTTTTGATAGACCTACTAAGATAGCATTTTTTTGTAATCTCGGGTTACGATCTTAGTATAAGAACGGACTAAAAACCCTTGATCTTCGGTAACTGGGGGATCAAATGAGGGGAATTTACGAAACTTTCTAACATTTTGGCGTGTTGGCTTTGCTGGCTTGGGAGTATCGCGATGGGTGTGCTTTCTCCCAAAACACGCTCCTTGCGGCACATCCATGTGGCGCTTGGGCTCCGCCATCCATGGCTCCGCACCGTTTTAGGAGAAAGCACACCCACCGCTCGACAAACTTTTCAGTTAACTCCAACAACCCATAGGGTGAAAACTCTGCACCGGAGTCACACCGCAAAAAATAGAGACCCGGATGTTTTACCCCTTCACCTATTCAGTCAACCACTCGGCAAAAGGTTCTCTTCCGCAAGCCGCTCGCGAATCTGGTCCAGTGCTTCGGGGTTACCCAGAGCATCGCGGTTGTCGGCTTTGGTAGAGCCGTTGATCAGGCGGGCTACGGCCAGCTCTACTTTTTTGCCACTGCGGGTGTAGGGGATGTCTGGCACCTGCACTATGTGCTTGGGCACGTGGCGTGGGCTGGCGCCTGTGCGGATTCGGGCTTTTAGCTGTTTCAGCAAATCGCTGGTGACTTCCTGGCCGTCAGCGGGTACCACGAGCAATACGACTTCTACATCACCATCGATTTGCCGGCCAACCACGAGGCTGTCTTTTATGGCCGCTTCGGTTTCTACCTGGCGGTAGATTTCGGCGGTGCCGATTCTTACGCCGCCGGGGTTGAGGGTGGCGTCGGAGCGGCCGTAGATGATGGCGCCGCCGTGTTCGGTGAATTCTATGAAGTCACCGTGAGCCCATACGCCGGGGAAGGTGTCGAAGTAGGCTTCGCGGTAGCGTTCGCCCTTGGCGTCGTCCCAGAAGGCGACGGGCATGGAAGGCATGGGCTGGCGGCACACGAGCTCGCCTCGGCCCTGATCTACGGGCTGGCCATCGTCGCCGTAGGCTACTGCGTCGATACCCAGAAAGCGGCATTGGATTTCGCCACGGCGCACAGGCAGCAAGGGCGTAGAGCCTACAAAGCAACCGCAGATGTCGGTGCCGCCGGCAATTGAGCCCAGCAGGGCTTTGGGTGCGCCTTGGCTGTATACCCAATCATAGTCCTCGGGGAGCAGGGGCGAACCGGTTGAGAACACGACTCTCAGTTTGCTCAGGTCGAGAGTTTCAGCCGGGGCCATTTCGGCTTTGCGACAGCCGGCGATGAATCTTGCACTGGTGCCGAAGTGGGTTACGCGCTCATGCGCTACTGTGTCCCAAAGGAAGCTGAGGTTGGGGTAGCCCGGTGAGCCATCTACGGTGATGACCGATGCGCCGGTTAGCAGGGCGGAGGCTTGCCAGTTCCACATCATCCAGCCGCAGGTGGTGAAGTAGAGGAACCGGTCTTTCGGGCCTACGTCGCCGTGCAGCATAAGTTCTTTGGCGTGATTCACCAGCAGGCCTGCAGAGCCGTGCACTATGCACTTGGGCTTACCGGTGGTGCCAGAGGAATACAGGATGTATACCGGGTGATCCGGGTCGACTGGCGTGTACGAAGGCGTTTCGCCCGCGCCATAGGCAATGGCCTCATCCCAGGTGGTAACCAGTTCACCCGTAATTTGTGCAGCTTCAGGTAGCTGTTGAACACTGACCACGCATTTCAGGGTTGGCAGGCCGGCGATCAACTGTGCAAACTCTTCTTGCCGTGCCAGCACCTTACCGCCGTAGCCGTATCCGTTCACGACAATCAGTGCAGAAGGCTCAATTTGGCCAAACCGATCCAGAATGGCTCCCACACCGAAATCAGGCGAAGCAGAGCTCCAGATAGCACCCAGGCTGGTTGCCGCCAGCATGCCGGCGAGCGCCTCATAACCGTTGGTCACCACACCGGCTACGCGGTCGCCTTTTTGGATGCCTTTGCTACGCAGGAAGGCTTCCAGGGCACCCACATCGGCTTTCAATTCGCCATAGGTACGGCGCAGAACAGGGCGCGTCTCGCAATAAGCCACCGCAGCTTCTTTATCGGCGTGATCCCCCTCAGCATGGCGCAGCAGGTTAGCCGCGAAGTTCAGCTTCATACCCGGGAACCACTCGGCACCCGGCATATCCCGCTTACCCAACACTTTGCTGGCCGATGTTTCGCAGATCAGCCCACAATAATCCCAAACCTTTGCCCAGAAGCTTTCAAGGTCATCAACAGACCACTGGTGCAAAGCGTGGTAATCAGCAAAAGGGCCATAGCCCTGCTCTTCCAGCCAGGTTTTGAAGCGACCCATTTGGGTATTGGTCAACTCGCCTTCCGATGGGGACCAGACTATTGGGGACTGTTCAATAACGCTCATCCGTTGCTCCTGTTGCTTACTGCATGTGCCAGCCGTGGCTGACTACAATAGATTGTCCTGTAAGAGCGGCTGAAGGGAAGGCCGCCAAGTGCACCGCCATTTCGGAAACATCTTCCTGCGTGGTGAATTTGCCATCTACTGTGTTTTTTAGCATCACCTTGCTGATGACTTCCTCTTCGGAAATGCCCAGCTCTTTCGCTTGCTCCGGTATCTGTTTATCCACCAGTGGCGTTCTTACAAAGCCCGGGCAGATAATGTTACTGCGAACTCCGTGCTCAGCGCCCTCTTTGGCAACGGCCCGGCATAATCCAAGCATACCGTGTTTTGCCGCCACATAAGGTGCCTTCAAGGGCGAGGCCTCAAGTGAGTGCACTGAGCCCATGTACAGCATAGTACCTCCCCCGTTGGCGTACATTTGCTTCAGCGCCGCCCGGGTAACCAGAAATGCGCCATCAAGGTGCACGTTCATTACCCGGCGCCAGTCCGCATACGCCAGCTTATGAACCGGGTCTATGTGCTGGATGCCGGCGTTGGCCACGGCAATGTCCAGACCACCCCAGGCCTTTACAATGGCCGCTACGCCCTCGTCCACGGCGGCCTCATCGGTTACATCCATGGCCAGAGCCATGGCGGTTCCACCAGCTTTCTCTATGGCGTTAACGGTGTCTTGTACACTTTCCAGCGTAAGGTCTGCCACAGCTACACGGGCACCTTCACGGCCATAATGTTCAGCGATTGCTCGCCCAATGCCTCGCGCTGCGCCAGTGATAAGAGCGATATTGTTTTCGAGACGCATGGTGTTTGCCCCCTGGTTAGTAATCGATTTTTGTTAGTGAAAACCTGCGCAAAACGTGCGTGTCAGGAGCCGCCGTACACTTCATTTGGAAGCCATGTCGCCAGCGGCTGGAACCAGAACACCAGTGCCAAAGCCAGAAGCTGCAGCATGATGAACGGCAACACGCCCAAATAGATGTCCCGGGTGGTAATACCCGGCGGGCATACTCCCTTGATGTAAAACAGTGAGAAGCCTACGGGCGGTGTCAGGAACGAGGTCTGCAAACACATGGCAAACATGATGGCGAACCACACCGGCTCCACGCCCATTTTGAACAGCACGGGCGCGACCAGCGGCAACACAATCAAGGTGATCTCCACCCAATCCAGAAAGAACCCGAGCAGGAAGGTGATAAGCAACACGGTCAGCAATACGCCTGTGGTGCCATAGGGCAAGCCGGTGATTGCACCTTCAATAACTTCATCTCCGCCCAACCCACGCAGTACCGAGGCAAACACGGTGGCACCGATAAAAATGCCAAAGATGAACGCCGAGGTGCGACTGGTTTGGTAAAGGGATTCCTTCAAAGTCTCCATATCGAGGCGTTTGCTCACAAAGGCCATGAGGAGCGCGCCACCGGCACCCACCGCAGAGGCTTCTGTGGTAGTCGCTATGCCAAAGAAGATGGAGCCAAGCACGGAAATAATCAGGGCCATGGGCGGCAAAATTGCCCAGAGCACGCCAATCCAGGCCCGGATATCAAGACGCTGCCGGTTAGGTGGCGCCGGAGCCAGGTCCTTTTTGATATAGGAAGCGATGATGATGTAAAGGATGTACAGCATGGCGAGCATAACGCCCGGGATCAGCGCGCCCATAAACAACTTGCCTACGGAAGCCTCCGAGGTGCCGAGGCGATCGGCCATCAATACCAACATGATGCTTGGCGGCACCAGAATGCCCAAGGTACCGACCGAACACGCCGTGCCCACTGCCAGAGACTTGTTGTAGTTCGCCTGCATCATGGGGCCAAGAGACAGCATGCCCAGCAGCACCACCGAAGCGCCAACAATACCGGTAGATGCCGCAAGCAATACGCCAACCAGTACCACTGTAATCGCGTAGCCACCGCGCAAGCCGCCAAGCACGCGCACCAAACTGTGCATCAGCTTTTCGGCTATGCCTGAGCGGTCAAGCATGATGCCCATGAAGATGAACATGGGCAGCGCCACCATCAACTCGTTGGCAACTATGCCGTAAATCCTGGCGTCCAAAACGCCAATGGTTCCCTGCCAGGTAAACCACAGGGGAGAATCCAGGTACTCGACCATTACGTGGCCGACAATACCGAATACCAGGCCTATACCCGCCAGTGACCATGCAACCGGGAAACCCGAGAGCAAGAGCACCATAAAGCTGGCGAACATGGCGATAACAAGAATCGCTTCTACACCCATGACGTTAGCCTCGCGGTTCAGGGATTAGGATGGCCGACGGAGCGCCGATCATCGTAGGGAGGCTCAATAGCCCTGGGAAAACGGAACAGGTAGGTGGTGCAACGTGTGGCGCGGGATACCAGCGCGACCATCACAAACACCAGCCCCAGAGGCAGCATGCTTTTGAAAATAAACCGATAGGGCAAGCCGCTGGGTGCCTGGGAATGTTCTGTGTAAATCCATGCTGTCCAGGCGTAGGGCACCAGAGCACTGATCATCAGCGCAATGATGGGCAGCGCCAGCAGCACAATTCCCAAAAGCTCGATAATGGCTTGGGTTTTGGGACTGAATTTCTCTTTCAGCACATCAACACGAACGTGGTCGTCCCGCACAACGGCATAGCCCAGTGTGAGCATGGTTGCTGTTCCGAACAGATGCCAGGACAGCTCTGCAAGGGCAATGGAGCCCTGAGACAAGACATAGCGGGAGAATACGTTGATCAGAATTACGATCAGCACGGCAATCCATAACCAGGAGGCGAAGCGGCCAACAGCCACAACCAACCGGTCAAGGTGCCAGGACATCGTATTGATTGGCAGCGAATCTGTGCCGGATGCCTGGGCGTGCTTATCTCCTGAGATATTGGTATCAGTCACAAAAACCTCGGATTTTTCGGATGCAGGGCAGGATGCGGGTAACGGCCAGCCGTTACCCGCGATATATCATCCGTTGATCAGTCGTACTTGTAGAAATCCCGTGGCAGGTAGCCATTGGAGTGCCAAATGGAGTGATGCTTCATGAAATCACGCTGGCTGGTCAGCACGCGATTAAACATTTCATCTTTGGCAGCAATTTCATCCAGCACCTCATTCGTGACCTTTTGCAGTTCACGCAGTACAGGTTCTGGCAACGTCTGAGCGTTTACGCCTTCCTTCTCGTAATCACGCAGTGCGGTTGGCTGGGCCCACTCGCTTTGAGCAAAGCCTTTAAGCGTGGCAGATTCGCAACCCATTTCGATGAGCGCGCGGCTCTGTGGCTCCAGCTTCTCCCAAACATCTTTGTTCACCAACAAGTGGGAGGTGGTCAGAGTTTGGTGCCAACCGGGCATGATGTAGTTCTTGATGATTTGATCCAGGCCCAGCATCTTGTCGATGGCCGGCTGAGAGAACTCAGTGGCATCAATCGTCTTACGCTCCAGCGCCTGATAGATTTCGCCGCCCGGAACCATGGTTACGGAAGCCCCGAGCTTCTCCAGAACCTTGCCACCAATGCCGGCAAAGCGGATTTTCAGGCCATCAAAATCTTCCACGCCTTTGATTGGATTGGCGAACCAGCCTGCGCCTTCAGGGCCGATGATGCTGCATAGCATAGGGTGGATGTTGCGCTTGGCATAAATTTCTTCCAGCAACGCACGGCCGTCGCCCTCGTAATACCAGGCCAGATAAGCGGGCGGTTCCATGTTGAAAGGTGCACCGGAATACAGCGGTAAGGCGGGGATAGTGCCTTGGTCGTATCCAACCCAGGTATAGCCTGCGGGGTATTTACCACCGCCTACAGCATCCATGATTTCAAAGGGTGGAACCAACTCATTTGGCTCGTAGTAACGCAGCTGAATATCGCCACCGGATATGGCTTTGAGGTTTTCTGAAAGGTGTTTGACGGGCGTTGTCAGCCCAATAAGATGTGAGGGGAATGCCAGGGGCACTTGCCAACGAATTTTCTCCGCCGCCAAAGCGTTGCTGCTTACCATAGCGCCTGTCATAAGCGCTGCCGCCGTAACACCCAGGGTCAAACCCGAAAGCTTTTGCTTGATCGACATATAACTGATCCTTCTTGTTGTTGTATCTGGCGTCAGCCATTGTTTTCTGTGTTGTTCTGACGTCCTGAATGACAGACTGAGCAGAGACTGTGCCAATCAGGATTTTTTCATTATTATCAACAATATAAAAAATATCGTCGCACAAGGGGCAGTATATTCGTCCGGGAACTTGGACACTATTGAACTACGGTCGCATAAAACCGTCCTGAATTCAGGACGAATGTCCGGAAGTCAGGACAGTCTGGCGAGTTTTTCGTAAAGCACTGAGCGGGAGATACCCAGTAGCTTGGCGGCCTTGGTGCGGTTACCCCGGGTTGCAACCAGTGCATCTTCAATCGCTTGCGCCTCTGCCTTGGCCAATATATCGGCCAGCAGCTTGACAGGTCGGGGGGCTGCCCGGGCGATACTGCCCTCGCTGCTACGGGGCAGAACCTTGAAAATGGCATCTGCATCCAGCACGCCACCTTCTTCGCTCATGGTCAGGGCTCGCTCAAGCACATTGCGCAGTTCTCGAATGTTTCCTGGCCAGTTATAACTGGCCAAAGCAGCAACGCCGGCATCGGCAATCTCGGCCCGCATATCCAGGCCTTCACTGACCTCCCACAACAGGGTTTCACACAGCAGCCCAAGATCCGCCAAACGGTCCCGTAGCGGGGGTATGGGGATTTCCAGTACGTTCAGCCGGTAGTACAAATCCGACCGAAAGCTGCCATCGGCAATCATGGCTTCGAGGTTGCGGCTGGTGGCTGCAATGACCCGGACATCGACCGGGATAACCTTGTTGGAGCCCAGGGGCTCAACCTCCCCCTCCTGAAGGACTCGCAGAAGTTTTGCCTGCAGCGGCAAGGGCATATCGCCCACTTCGTCCAGAAACAGGGTGCCACCATTGGCTAGCTGGAACTTGCCTTCACGCATCTTCCGGTCAGCGCCGGTATAGGCGCCTGGAGCGACGCCGAAGAACTCGGCCTCCAGCAGGTTCTCCGGGATAGCCGCCACATTCACACCCACAAAAGCTTTGTCTGAACGTCTGGAAACTGAATGTATGGCTTGAGCCAACACTTCTTTACCGGTTCCGGTTTCACCCAGCAGAAGCACGGCCATTTCGCGCCCCGCTGCCAGCCGCGCGCGGCGCTTTACTTCAAGTGCGCCCGGGCTTGCGCCAACAAAATCCCCAAGACTGTACCGGGTACTCCGGGCTTTTTTAGCCAATGCCTTACGTGCAGCCGCAAGATCCTTATGCAGGCTTCGGTACTTGCTCACCAGTGGCGTTAAGGGTTGCAGATCGTCATAAAGTACGAAGGCGACCGCGCCTTCTATCTCGCCCGCTTCGTCGTAGTAGGGGAGTCGGGTAACCACCAACTGTTGTTGCTGGTACTCCATGATATCCAGCAGCAGGGGCTTCCCGGTTTCAACGACTTCAGGCATGCGGGTTTCAGGAATAACCTGGCGCACTGGCCGGCCAATGGCGGCGGCCTGGTCTTTAAGGCCAAGAAGCTGTGAATAACTGCTGTTTATCCAGGTAATCCGGGACTCGCGATCTACAGCGATAGCGCCCGCGCTGGCTTCCTCAAACATAGGGAAAAGCGCTTCAATAAGCTCTCGGGTTAGCCCGTTTTTATTATTGCTTCCGAACAACTGTGCCATGTAGCGCTTACCGCCGGAGTCAGAATTATTCATAGTAAAAGCCTTGGCACCCAGCCGCGCGAGGTGCTGCATCAGAAGTATATGGCCCTGCCTGCAAGGCGAGCAAACGAAGGGCGCGCGTACTAGCTGCTATGCGCATCTCGTGCCATATCCATATCTATCTGATCTTTTGAGCTTTCTTGTTTTTAGCCTTCCAAGCCTTCACTTTAACTGTCCGGACTTCCGGACACCATAAAAACAAGGCATAGAGAATTGTTGAAAAGCTATCCTATGCGGATAAACGGCAGCAGGCTGAGAGCGCCAATGGTGAGAATTGCCAGGAGGGCAGCCAGAGTGCGTACAGGCTTTTTACGGAGCATATACCAGACACCGCCACCCTCGCCCTGCGAGCGCCATTGCTCATAGGCTTCTCGTTGGCTGTGCAAACGCTGGTTCTGGTATTCCTGCAGCAGAGTTTTGGCTCTTTGCGCTTCTTCTGGGTCGTGCACCCAGAAACCACCCATGCTAATGCCCCAACGGCTTGGCGGGGTTTCGTAATAACGCACATCGTGGGCTTCGAACAACGCCCGGATTTCCTCGGCTTCATCGTCGGGTACGTGGCGCAAATTCATCAAATGATGGGGCATGACGACTCGTTATCTGGTATCGGACGGGGTAATGCCGATATCCTAACACCATAGACCCAAAGACCGAATTTATCACCGGAACCCTTCATGACTGATTCTTCCCTCCGTTTGCTGCTGGATTTTGATGCCTACGCCCAAAGAGACAAAGGCCAGGCTCCGGCATTTCTGCACCGGCGGGATCGCAAGTTTGCACTCACTTGCGAGCAGCAAAACGTAAAGCCCACCCCGAAACGCTGGCTGGCTCATATCAACCATCTGAGTGGCCCGGGCGCTGGAACGCCCCCTTCGGCGAATACCCTGCGCTTCTGGCAGCGAATCAACTCTGGTTTCATGGTTGCAGGCACCCTGTTTGGTTTACTCACCATGCTTGGCTTGCTGTTCTACGATGGGGGCCAGCGTATCAACGTGACGGTTATCGTCGCGTTTGTCGCCTTTCAGCTATTGCTGGCAGTGCTGACCACCGTTCAGTCTCTGGCTGGCTGGCAACCCTGGCGGGCGCTGCTCCGGCGCTTTCGCAATCATCCGGAATCACCGGTTTTCACAAAGCTTCAGCCAGTACTCATGGCACGGGCCGCACAGTTGGGCGGCGTGTGTTTTTCCCTGGCTGGTCTGGCGACCCTGCTTGTTATGGTGGTGCTGCAAGACCTGGCGTTTGGCTGGAGCACCACGCTTGAAACCAATGCCAGCCGCTATCACAGCCTGATTGCTGCGATTGCGACGCCTTGGGCCTGGATTTGGCCAGCCGCTGCGCCGGATTTAGCGCTGGTGGAAGCCACACGATTCTTCCGTGCCAGTGCCGGAGCGGCCGGCATGGAGCCGGCACGTTGGGGCCAATGGTGGCCTTTTATAGCCATGCTCTGGACAACCTGGGCGCTTTTGCCACGGCTTATTCTAGCCTTGTTGGCAGGTGTGCTGATCCGGCGCAAGGCCCGGCAACTGCTTGCCAGCCACCCGGCCATGCAGGCACTGCTGTATCGAATGGAAACTCCGGCTCTGGATACCGGCAACCAATACAATGATGCTTCAGACTTACCGGATACCGACACCCAACTCAAACTGCAACCCTTGCCAGACGCAGCCATTGTGCTGTGTTGGGCTGGAGCAGGCGACCCGGAGCTGCCGGATGCTCTTGCCAGCGGCAAAAGCCTGATTGCCAAAGCAGGCGGCAGGCTTTCGCTCGAAAACGACCGGCAAACACTGAAAAAAATAGCCGAGCAACTGGCCGAGCAGGCTGGTCGGACGGTTATTGTGGTAACCCGCAGCTGGGAGCCTCCCACTGGGGAATTGGAAGACTTCCTCGCCAATGCCCGCGAGCACTGGCCCAAAGGCACCCGGGTTGCACTGGTGCCACTTGCCACCCGCATAGACCGGGAGCCAGATGATCATCAGGTTCAGCAGTGGCTTCGTTTTGCCAAGCGAATCGGGCTGGAGTTTGTAACGGTAAGCCTGGTACCCATTTATGGAACCCTTGCCGATGTCAACGGGGGATACATGGAATGAACAGCGCACCCACATTTGCCGTTGTCGGCCATCCTAACAAGGGAAAGTCCAGCGTCGTGGCAACCCTGTCCCAGAACGACGGAATTGCCATTGCGCTGGAGCCGGGCACCACACGCAAGCGCCAGTCATACCCGCTGAGAGTGGACGGCAAGGTTCTCTACACACTGGTGGACACTCCGGGCTTTCAACGCCCCCGGCGAGTGCTGGAATGGCTTGAAGCCCACAGTGTATCTGCCTCAGACCACAGCGAGACGGTTCGAGCATTTGTTCTGCAACATCAGGGCGACAGCCGCTTCACTGACGAGTGTGAATTGCTGACACCGCTGATTGAAGGTGCGGGAATCATCTATGTGGTGGACGGCTCCGCCCCATACAGCGCCGAGCACGAGGCCGAGATGACCATACTGCGCTGGACCGGCCAGCCCAGCCTGGCGCTGATCAACAGCATCGGGCCCGACGATTACAGCGACACCTGGCACTCCGCGCTTGGCCAGTTCTTTCAGGTTGTACGCAAATTCGATGCAGTTCGCGCCCCGTTCGAGCAACATCTCAGCCTTTTGCGCGCCTTCGGGCAGCTTGAACCAGACTGGGAAAAACCTCTGGATCAGGCAACGCATCACTTATCGGCTCAGCGCGAACAGCGTCGACACCAGGCAGCCGGCATCATTGCCAAGGCATTGCATGACATGATGTCGTTTCAGGAAAAGCGCACCCTGACACTGGATCAGGTCACAGGCACCAGCGACAGCACCCTGGCGGATCAGCTCCGGCAGCGCTGGTACCAACACCAGCGCCAACGGGAACAGTCGCTGCGGGTTCAAATAGAACACCTGTATCAGCATCAGAGCATCCGGCGACAGGAAGCCGAGCTGGAATGGCACAGTGATCACGACTTGTTCTCGGAAGACAGCCGGAAGCACTGGGCTGTTAGCAGGCGCTACCTGGCCACAGCCGGTTTTGGTGCAGGCGCGGTCAGTGGCGCCGGGCTGGATGCCCTGACCCTGGGTTCATCCCTGGGCACTGGAGCTTTGGTGGGTGGACTGATCGGTGCAGCCGGTAGTTATTTATACGGAGGCAAACTCTCCCTGCCGGTGCTCAATATTGGCTTGCTGCAAGACGGCTTGAAAACAGCCACTTTCGGACCCGTTCAGGATAGCCAGTTCGGGTATGTGGTGCTCGGGCGAGCGGTGGATCACTGGTGGCACATCAGCCACCGCAACCACGCGGGCAGGGACCTGCTCGATCTGCAGCCGGCAGATCATCACTGGCTCGAGCGCCTCGATAAAAAGAGCCGCCAAACCATCCAGAGGACCCTGGATAAATGCCGAAAGCAGCAGCCCCTGGATGGCGCTCAGCAGCAAAAATTTAACGCCGCTATAGAGCAATGCATGGCAGTTTATGACGACTGGCGGTTGAACCGGACCTGAAATGAGTGTTTATACTGTATGGCTATTCCATCAAGCAACGAGGAATGCTCATGAAGATTGTACGAATTCAGGACATCATCGGTACCGAACGTGAAGTGCACGGCCCAGGCTGGACCAGCCGTCGTATGTTGTTGAAAAAAGACGGCATGGGCTTCTCTTTCCACGAGACGATCATCCCTGCCGGTGCTGAGCTGAACCTGTGGTACAAGCACCACCTGGAAGCGGTTTACTGCGTAGCCGGCAATGGAAGCATTACCGACAAAGCCACCGGTGAAACCCACCAGATCTCCGACGGCACGCTGTACGCCCTCGACAAGCACGATCAGCACACCCTTCGTGGAGGCACTGAAGACATGCGCCTGATCTGTGCATTCAACCCGCCAGTTACTGGTCAGGAAGTACACGACGAAGACGGCGCCTACTTGCCGGATACCAGCGAAGACTGATCTTTCTTGTCTGTAGCTGAACACCCTGTGCCATCCACACCGTCATCGACAGCAAACCTGCTGCCGGTGGCGATATTACTTTGGCTGGCCGGGGTCTATTTGCGTATCCCCATACTGGTTGCGCCACCGCTGGCCCCGTTTATCGGTGATGAGCTGGCACTGTCTCAGACCCTCACCGGTGCCCTGACTACACTACCCATTCTGATGCTGGCCATAGGCTCCATGCCTGGCTCTCTATCCATTTCCCGCATTGGCCCACGCAATACACTGGCACTGGCCATGCTCATTATGGTCATCGGATCCGCGGGCCGCGGGCTGGCACCCGACACCATCACCTTGATGCTCACCAGCGCCGTTATGGGTGTAGGCATTGCCATGATGCAACCCGCACTACCGGCACTGCTGCCACGCTGGCTGGAACCCAAAAACCTGGCGCTCGGCTCGGCCATTTACATGAACGGCATGCTGATGGGCGAATTCATCGGCGCAGGAATCACCCTGCCGGTCATCATGCCGCTACTGGACAACAGCTGGCGCGCAACCATGCTGGTATGGTCATTACCCGCACTGCTGGTTGCCGCAGCCCTGTTCCTGCCCAAGCGCGATCTGGCAAGACCCACCCGCAAAGTCGCATGGCTACCAGACTGGAAAAACCCGCTCACGCTTAAACTGGGCTTACTACTCGGCGTATCCGGCTCGCTGTTTTTTGGCGTAAACGCTTACCTGGCGGCATTACTGGAACAAAGGGGAGAATTCGAAAACCTCACCGAAGCATTATTCTGGTACAACTTCGCTCAGGTGGTGGCTTCTCTGTTGATGCTGAAAATGGCCCGCTACTGGGTAGGAAGAAAAGCCCCACTGCTCATCATGCTGATACTCAGCCTGCTGGGAACAATCGGCTTGTTGGTGTTTACAGGATGGTGGGCAATCGCCAGCGCAACGTTCATGAGCTTCACGGCGGGCATATTGCTGATCATGATGGTGGCGTTACCGCCGCTTCTGGTACCCGCCAACGAAACCGGCAGACTGTCCGCCGGCAACTTTCTTGTCGGCTACACAGTAGCTTTCGCGGTACCTATGCTGGGCGGCGTACTTTCTGATTGGACCGGCGACATACGACACGCCATAGCAGTAATGATTGCCTACGGAGTTCTGGTTTCTCCATTGGCAATCAAACTAAACCTGGAGCGACAGTAAAGCTCAGCCTGCTAGCGTTGGTGCAGGGCCAGGGCGCGGGGTGTCTTTTCCTCTGGGAAAAACAACTCGCTGCGCTCAGACATCTTTTTCCCGGCGGAAAAGACACCCCACACCCTGGCCTTCTGACTTTGGTTAGATGTAGTAATCCTTTAATGGGGGGAACCCATTAAACTCCACGGCACTGTAGGTTGTTGTATAGGCTCCAGTGGACAGCCAGTACATGCGATCACCGATAGCCAGATTCAGTGGCAGCGGATACTTGTGGTGCTCGTACATGATATCGGCGCTGTCACAAGTCGGGCCCGCGATCACACAGTCTTCACCTTCACCTTTTTTATCTGTCCATATTGGAAACTTGATCGCTTCATCCAGCGTCTCGATCAGACCATTAAACTTGCCCACATCCGTAAACACCCAACGGTGCAGCGCTGTACGGGATTTACGGGCGATCAAAACCACCTCGCTCACCAGAACACCGGCGTTGGAAATCAACGAACGACCGGGCTCGATAATGATTTCCGGGAGATCATCGCCAAAGTCTTCCTTCAGGAAGCGAGTAATTTCAGAGGCGTATACACCCAACTCGTTGGTCCGGTTGATGTAGTTAGCCGGAAAACCACCGCCCATATTGATCATTTTCAATTCGATGCCGTCTTCTTCTTTCAATCGCTCGAAAATGACCTTTACCTTGTTCAGTGCCGAGTCCCAGGCACCAATTTCACGCTGCTGGGAGCCCACGTGGAAGGACACACCGTAAGGCACCAGGCCAAGATCGCGGGCCAGAATCAGCAGGTCCATGGCCATGTCATTCTCACAGCCAAACTTCCGGGAAAGAGGCCAATCTGCTGTTTGCGTGCCATCGGTCAGAACACGCACGTAAATCTTCGAGCCAGGCGCCGCCTTGGCAATGTTACGCAAATCCGCCTCGGAGTCCGTGGCGAACATACGAACACCCTTCTCATAAAAAGTACGAATATCCCGCGCCTTCTTGATGGTATTGCCGTAGCTGATCCGATCACCGGTCACACCTAGGCTCATAACCTTTTCCAACTCATACACCGACGCGATATCAAAGCTCGCACCCTTGTCCCGCAGCATGGTCAGAACCTGCGGAGCCGGGTTGGCTTTCACTGCGTAATACACATTCGCGTAAGGAAAACCGTCTACCAACTCGTCGTACTGACGGTTGATGGTGGCGGTATCAATCACCACAAAAGGTGTTTCCTTGGTATCCGCAAACGCCTTGATCCGCTCAAAGGTCTCGGCAGTGTAATAATCGGCGATGTTAGCGTTGGCTGACTCGGTCATGGATGGTGGTCCCCCCAGGGGTAATAAAGCAATATTGAATAAGGGCACCAAACCCAAATTGGCCCCCTGCAATGGGCGCGATAATCAAGCTTTTCCCACCCCACAGATATGAGCACATCTACCCATAATTTGTACAGCGATCTGCTCTCAAGAAAGGGCCCCGGCTACTCGACCTACCCCCAAATAAAGAGGCCTTAGCGAACACCTATTCAACCGTCTATAATTCACAAAACTCAGACGACTACAGGCCCCCAATGCCGAAACTCATTGCAGCTGCATTCCTGGCCCTGCTATTCCTGGCAGGCTGCGCCGAAAACACCACGCCGCCCACATTCAAACAAGCATTGCCCACTGCAACTCACCAACCCGTGAGTTTCAACGAAGACGTGCGCCCCATTGTGGAAGCCAAGTGCCTGGCTTGCCATAGCTGCTTTGACGCCCCATGCCAGCTCAAAATGGAATACTCCGACGGCCTGATTCGCGGTGCCCACAAAGATCCTGTTTACGACGGCGCCCGCTTTAACACCCAACAAACCACCCGCCTGGGCATTGACGCCCAAACCGAACAACAGTGGCGAGAGATGGGCTTTTACTCCGTGCTGGCCCGAGGCGACCAAACCCGCAGTCTGTTCGAGAACATGATTCGCCTTGGCAAACAGTATGAGTTTGCACCCAACAGCAAATTGCCCGAAAACATAGAATTGGGGCTGTCCCGTGCTAACCAATGTGTCAGCAACGAAGATTTCTCAGATTACGCCAGCGACCATCCCTATGAAGGCATGCCACTGGCCGTAACCGGCCTCACCGACGACGAATACGCCACGCTCACCGGCTGGATTAATCAGGGTGGCGCTATCAGCCCGCTGGTTGCCAAGTTAAATGACGCCGATCTGAACCACATTAACCGCTGGGAAGCCTGGCTTAATGATCGTAGCCCCCGCCAGCAATTGATCAGCCGCTGGATTTACGAACATCTTTATCTGGCGCACCTGTACTTTGAGGATGAGGGGGCCGATACCCGCTTCTTTGAAATCGTGCGTTCCTACACGGTGCCGGGCACCCCTATCGACATGATCGCAACCCGGCGCCCCAACGACGACCCCGAAGGCCCGGTGTATTACCGCCTGCGCCCGGTTGCCGGCAGCATTGTGCACAAGCGCCACATCACCTTCCCGTTCGGGGAAAAGCCTTTTGAGCGCACCCGGGAGCTGTTTGAAGCCGGCGATTGGCAGGTAGACACCCTGCCGGATTACAGCCGTGATAGCCGCGCCAACCCGTTTGTAACCTTTGCAGACATACCGGCAAAGGCACGCTACCAGTTCATGCTGGATAACGCAGAGTACTTCACACGCACCTTCATTCGCGGGCCGGTATGCCGCGGCCAGATTGCCACTGACGTAATTCGGGATCACTTTTGGGTTAGCTACCACGATCCGGAAGACGATCTTTACTTAACCGATGCGGAGTATCGAGACAAGGTAAACCCATTACTGGCATTGCCTGGTCAGGACAGCGCACTGCTGGATCTGGGGGACAACTGGCTCACCTATCAAGGCAAGCGTAACCGCTACCATGAACTGCGAAATCAGGCCTACCGAGAGGCTTATCCAAAAGGTGCTTCCCTCGACCATATCTGGGATGGCGACGGCAAGAATACCAACGCCCTGTTAACGGTATTCCGCCACCACAACAACGCCTCAGTACAGCGCGGGCTCATCGGCCAGGTGCCGCTAACCAGTTGGTGGATGGATTACCCGCTGTTTGAACGCACTTATTACGAGCTGGTGGTTAATTTCGACGTGTTTGGCAATGTGGCCCATCAGGTTCAAACGCGACTCTACTTTGACCTGATCCGGAATGGCGGTGAACAGGATTACCTCCGGTTGATACCGCCAGGGGAGCGCAATCGGGTTTTGCGCAATTGGTATCAGGATTCAGGTTCGCTAAAACTGGATTACAGCTACGCCAGCATGGACGATACGGTCCCCTCACAGGTGCCCTATGCCACTTCAGCTTTTAATGAAGAGCTGGGCGCTCGCATGCTGTTGAAATTCCACACACTGAATGCTGAACGGGATGACCCTATCAACCGCTGTGGCGGCAGTGACTGTGGCCGCAAAGATGAACCAGAGTGGATTCGGGAAGCCGATCAGGTACTGTCTGAGTTAGCTGCTACCCGGGCTGAATTCCTCCCGGCAATCAACTACCTGCCAGACGTTACCTTCTTGCGGGTTCACAATGGGGAAGGGCAGCGCACGGTTTACACGGTTATCCGCGACCGCGCCCACAGCAATGTCGCCTTCCTGCTGGGAGAGGATTCACGTTACCAGCCGGAGAACGACAAGCTGACCATCTACCCGGGAATCATCGGCAGCTACCCCAACTTCATCTTCGACATTCCCGCCGCACAGCTCGGCTTGTTCAAAGACCGGATGAAGGCCCTGAAGGCAGAGGAACCAAAAGCGTTTGAATCTCTGGTGAGCGTATGGGGCGTACGCCGCACACACCGGCAATTCTGGGAAATTCTTCACGACATTACCGCCTGGCACCGTGAGCACCAGCCCCTGCAGGCAGGAATTTTCGACATTAACCGTTACGAAAACCTGTAACCCTTTAACTGTCTAACTCTCTAACCCAGGGCTCAAACCGCCACAGGGTGGAATGGCTCGGGGGTGTTGGATCCACCAGGGTCCCGGGGCTCACTCTGCTGTTGCAGGTATTCCAGAATAGCGTCTTTCAGATCGCTGCCCTGGCCCAACCCCTGATTACCGAATAAGCGGTTGAATTCCAGCACAAAGGGATAGCCTTCAACCAAGGCAATATCGAAACCGGCGTGATCCACGCCAAGCTCTCGGGCAAGCCGCAGCGCCAAATCGGTCATCACCTCCGGCACCGGGCTGTTATCAATCTTGCCGCCCTTGGATACATTGTTGTAAAAGCCCTGATCCGCCTGGGTGCGCCAATAGGCTGTCACAACCTTATCGCCCACCACCACAATGCGCGCATCGCGATCCAGCGGCAGGTATTCCTGAGCGTACAGGACCTCGGTGCGATCGCAGTATTTATGCCAATCGTCACGGGTTTCAATCAGCCACACACCTTCGCCCATGCTGGCTTTGGGCAGCTTTGCCACAAACGGCAGCGCCATCACACTCCAGATGTGCTCGCGCTCCTCCGGGCCGTTAGCCTCAATGATTGTCCAGGGAATGTGCTCTGGCGCAACCGCCTCAAACGCCCGGGTCATTTCCACTTTGTCGTGGCCAATGTGGTAGCTCGCCACACTGGGGAACACACGACATTTCAAGCCATGTACCAACGCATTGAGCTGCCAGTATTCGGGGAATAGCACCCAGTCTGCATTGCGCAGCAATTCTTTATGGCGCAGGTAATTCTCCGGTTTCAATACCGTCGTATCCGGAAAGCCAAGTGTGCGGAAAATATTAAATGATACGAAATTCATGGGCGGGATCGCGCTGAGTGAAGTGCGCAATTTTTAAGCAGTTTCACCTTGGGCGCAAGTATTTTTTTGTGGGCCAAATTGACGGTGGTCATGGCTTTCAGTAACGCAACTGATAATAATTCGCATTACATTATGCGTTAACTTACCACGGAGCTTTACCATGACAATCGTTCGCCAGTTTACCGCCGTAGCTGCCTCCCTGCTGATCGCCGTGCCCGCATTTGCCGGCGACAGCAGCCACTTCAAAGGCCAGCCAGCAAACACCCTTGAGCAGGCCGTTGCCAATTTTTCCGAGTACAACACCAAGCTGGAGAAAGTGCTGGCCGGTGAACTCACCCCGGAAGCCATGAACGAAGTACACCAACTCACCTACACTCTTGAAAATGCCCTGCAAAAGCTGGATGACGAGATTGATGCACTTGAGGATACTCTGGAGAAAGTCCACAAGGCCTCCGAGCATGCAGACCCGGATACCGTGCGCACCGCCGGCGAACAGTACCTCAGCAACAGCCGGAAAATGATCAAGTAGTTATTGGCGGGGCTTTCGTTTAACGCCCTGCTGGGCAACAGCGGTTAGCGGGTCTTCTGGCCAGGGATGTTTGGGGTAGCGGCCACGGGTGTCTTTGCGCACCTGGGGGTAAACGTTAACCCAAAAGCTGGCCAGATCGGCCGTAACCGCCAGCGGCCTCTGGGCCGGGGAAAGCAGGTGAATCAGCACAGGCACTTTGCCGCCCGCAACCGCAGGTGTCGTTAACCAGCCAAACAGGGCCTGCAACTTGGCCGCCAATACCGGGCCATTCTCTGCGGTGTAATCCAGGGTTACGGAGCTGCCGGTGGGAATGGTCAGGCTGGTTGGGGCCAACTCCCCCAGCTGCTGCTGTTGCGGGTAGTCCAGCACACTGCTCAGGACATTCTGCAGGTTCAGTTTGGCCAGATCAGACCAGCGGCTGATGCCGCTCAGGAAGGGCCCAAGCCATTCTTCCAGAGATTCTGTCAGGGCTTGATCACTGACATCCGGCCACTGCCCGGGAAAGTGCCTGGCCAGCATAGCAACTCGCGCCTGCCACTGCCGGGCAGCGGGCGTCCAGGGCAGGTTATCCAGGCCTCTGCGCCGAACGGCGGCGAGTATGCCCTGCTGAATCAGTTCCGGTGAGGGTTTTGCCAGCGGTTTTTCGGCAAGGAGCAGTGCCCCCAGCCTGCGTGTTTTGCGAGCGATCACTGTGCCGCGTTTATCATCCCATTCCGCTTCATCCTGCTCTCGAATATGAGCCGCGAGATCGGCTTCCAGCGTTGCAAGGTCCACTGGCGCTGCCAGATAAATCCTTGCTTCTCTGGCCTTACCGTCCAGATCTGCCGCCACCAGCCATTCATGCCGGGCCAGCCCATCGTCGTCTCGCAGTAGTGCGCCTTTGCCGTTGCTGAGCTGGTAGCGTGGTGTATCTCCGGGGCGGCGTTTGCCGATGCGATCCGGGTAAGCGAGCGCCAATAAACGCCCCACTTCCGTGGCCGTTGGCATGAGTTCTTGTTCGTTCTTTTCATTATCGCCAGACGCTGACAAACGCCTGGCCTGCTGGCGCAGTGCCTGAAGACGGTGCGGGTCTATACGTTGAGAACCTCGTTCTCCACGAAGCGCGCGGATGCGTTCATGCATGTCAGCACCGGCACCCGGGCCCAGCAAGTCCCTGTCTTCCAGCAACGCGGCCAGCTCCGCCGCCAGCTTGCCCAGCCCAAGCGATCGCCCGAGCAAGACCATGTGCGCCAATCTGGGGTGAATGCCCAACCCCCGCGCTGATTTCCCGTGATCGGTGATTGCGCCGTCATCATCCAGCATGTCCAGCCACTGCAGAAGTTCCACACCCTGCTGCCAATGGGCGGGTGGGGGCGGGTCGATCCATACCAGGTTATCCGGCGTTCGGGCGCCCCACTGGGCCAGTTCGAGCACCAGTGGCGCCAGATCGGCCTCACGAATTTCTGGTGGCGTAAAGTCTGCCAGCCCGAACTGTTCCGACTCACTCCATAACCGGTAACACACACCCGGCTCTACCCGGCCTGCGCGACCTTTCCGTTGCTCTGCGGAAGCTTTGGAAGCCCGGCCAGTAATCAGCCGTGTCATGCCACTATTTGGGTCAAACACAGCTCGGCGTTGCTGGCCGCTGTCCACCACCACCCGCACGCCTTCAATGGTCAGACTGGTTTCTGCGATAGCGGTTGCCAGCACGACTTTGCGAGTGCCCTCTGCAGCCGGCGCAATGGCCTGATCCTGCTCTGCCGCTTTCAGGTTGCCGAACAGAGGCGCGATGACAACGTTCGAGGCTACCTGCCCGGCCAACGCTTGAGCCACCCGGTGAATCTCTCCTGCACCTGGCAGGAACACCAGCACCGAGCCGGGTTGCTGCGCCAGAGCTTCGGATACAACTGCAACGACCTGATCGACCAGCCTTGGGTAGCGCTGCGTGGTGGGCGCAGGGCGATAGAACACCTCCACAGGAAAGGCTCGCCCTTCGCTGCTTAATACGGGTACATCTCCGAGCAGGCGGGCAATGGGGGCTGTGTCCAGTGTGGCGGACATCACCAGTACTCGCAGATCTTCCCTCAGTGCTTCTTGTGTCTCGCGCACCAGTGCCAGCCCGAGGTCGGCCTGCAGGGAGCGTTCGTGGAATTCATCGAAGAGCACAGCGGCGTAGTCTTCCAGCATGGGATCGCTCTGGATCAGCCGGGTGAGTATGCCTTCGGTCACAACTTCTATGCGTGTCAGGCCAGATATTTTGGTGTCCAGGCGCGTGCGGTAACCAATAGTTTGCCCGGGCTGCTCACCCAGCCGCGATGCCATGAATCTGGCCGCGGAACGAGCTGCCAAACGCCGGGGTTCAAGCATCAGGATTTTACGGCCTTGCAGCCAAGGTTCAGCCAGCAGTGCCAAGGGTACCCGCGTAGTTTTACCTGCGCCCGGGGGTGCCTGCAGCAGGGCCGTGGTGGCTTGCTGCAGGGTGTGTTTCAGCTCTGGGAGGATGTGGTCTATTGGGAGCACGGCTATCAATCGTGCGGAATTGTTCTTGCGTGCCAAGCTTCAGGCCTTGGAACAAAAAACACAAAAAGTAATCCGAAAACCAGCGCCCCGACACCTATACCGAAAGCGGATACCAGAGTGCCGCCGGCGTCGAGCCACTGTTTGGTTAGCCAAGGACCAGCCATTTGGGTGAACCCGTAGAGGGCGACCATGGCTGCAGACAACCGGGGCCCTTGATGTGGATGCAGGGCACGCCCAAGCCGCTGGGTGAGCAGCACCGTTCCCAGAAACGTGCTTCCTACCAGTGCTGCACATAACAACAGGCCTAGGGCGCCGGGCACGATAACGGCTGCCAGCACACCCGCAAGCTGAATCAGGAAATTCAGCTTCAACGCAGGTATATCGCCCATTTTCGTGCCCAGCTTATTCCACACCCAGGCGGCAGGAATTGTGCACAAGGCTACGATTAGCCAGGCCCCATCAAGCAGCCAGTGTTCGGCGTCGAGCTCGAGCTTTGCCAGCAGTGGCAGAAAGGTCATGGGAAGGATGTAACCCAGACCTGCGCCCGCGTACGACAGAAACAGAGGAATGCTGGCGCGATCGATTAACGGGGTTTTGGCTTTCACTTTGCCATCATTGCCAGGCACCTGATCTGGCACGTCGAGCTTTATCAAGCGGCGAGCGCCCCAAATGGCCAAAGGAATGGATGCCAGAGCCACTGGCCACCAGCGTGCAGCACCTTCCAGCCAATCTGCAGTGCCGGTAACGAGTCCACTGGAGAGTAGCAAGCCCAGCCCCACCCCAACGTAGACCAACCCACTCATGCTCGAACGGTTGCGCAGCACCAACCATTCCAGAATCAATGCAGGTGCCTGCACGAAAACAACTCCGTTAGCGACACCATTCAACCAGCGGGCGGTGGAGATGGCTGTCAGGTTGTCCGTTTGGGTAACGAAGATCGTGGTTATAACGTGAACGACGAGAAACGCGGGCAGCAAAATGCGGATATGGCTAACCCTATGCCAGCGAATCGCCAGCATGGCACCCATCAGATAGCCTAAATAGTTCCAGGTGGCGATTGCTGCGCCTTCCGGCGCGGTGAGCTGGCCGTCGTCGATCAGGTAGGGCAACAGCGGGGTGTAAACAAAGCGGCCCAGTGTGTGCACAACCATAAGCACAATGGCACCCGCAGCCAGAACGCTAAAGAGTTCTTTCAGAGTTGTGGTGTTCTGCTTGTACATACTGTCGGTTCCGGCGAGTGCATTTTCAGCCGGGCAGTCTATGCGAGTCGCGCCGCTATGTCAGTCTGACCTTAGCAGAACAGGCTGCTTATCCGCCTCAGGTGCGCGGGATTTCACTGTTGGCTTTAGCCCAAATGTAGATACGCTCAAAGGCTTCCGCCAGCTGTTCCGGGTTATGGGGTGGCTGAATCAATGCCGCCAGCTGGCCGTCGGGATTCACCAACGCAAAATGTCCACTGTGATCTACAAGCAGTTCACCGTCTACGTCTCGGTGTACAAACACGGCACTCAAACTTTGCGCCAGTGCACGCAATGTTTCCAGATCTCCAGTCAGGCCGTGAAAGTCTTCGCCGAAAAACCCGGTATAGGCTTTCAGTTTTTCAGGCGTGTCGTGTTCAGGGTCGGCAGTGACCAGCAGGTAATCCGGCTGGGGCAAGTCTTTCGAAAGTAGCTTGTCGGTGCGTCGCAGGTTCGCCATGGCCGCCGGGCAGATATCCGGGCAGTTGGTGTAGCCAACAAAAGCAAAGGTCCACTTACCCTGGAGACTCTCACGGGTGACGGTTTCGCCGTTTTCGTTCGTTAGCGTGAACTCGACAAGTGGCCGCGGTTGGTCATAAACATAGGTGTTCATTTCAGCCAGATCCGGAGCAGGCGTGGGCTCCCCGCTGTCCACCAGGAATACCTGCCGACCAATAACCAGGCCAAATACGAGTACCACCAACAACAGAAGTACAAACAGCGTGACCTTCAATGAACGATTCATTATTACTCCTAATGGCAAACTCTACGGTAACGCAGCGACAGTAGGAGGGATGCCTTTTCTGCAGGGAAAAAGATGTCTGAGCGCAGCGAGTTGTTTTTCCCGGAAGAAAAGGCATCCCTCCTGCTGGCGCGTCTGCACCAAGTCAGAAAAACACGTAGTGGTCTACAAGGAGTACCACAAACAGGGCCATCAGGTAAGTGATGGAGTATTTGAAGGTGTTAAGTGCCACTCGGCGGTCGTCGCCTTTTAGCAGGCGTATGGCGTACTGCAGAAAGCGTAGGCCAAGAGCGAGCGCGCCAGCGAGATATATCCAGCCGGACATACCTGTGACGAAAGGTAGCAGGCTGACTGCCAACAGCATCAGGGTGTAGAGCAGAATGTGCAGTTCAGTAAACTTATTACCATGGGTGACCGGCAACATGGGAATGCCGGCTTTGGCGTATTCCTCTTTACGGTGAATAGCCAGGGCCCAGAAGTGCGGGGGAGTCCAGGCGAAGATGATGAGAACGAGCAATAGGGCATGGCCTTCTACCTGGCCAGTTACTGCTGTCCAGCCGAGCAATGGCGGCATGGCGCCGGCGAGGCCACCGATGGTGATGTTTTGGGGCGTTGCCCGTTTCAGGAACAGTGTATAAACGCCGGCATAACCTACCAGAGAGGCCAAAGTAAGCCATGCGGTGAGATGGTTCACCTGCCACATCAATACCACCATGCCTACGCTGGCCAGCAGTGTAGCGAACACTATGGCTTCTACCGGAGAGATTTTACCGGTAGCCACAGGGCGCTTGCGGGTTCGGGCCATTACGGTATCTATTTTCTGGTCGACCACGTGGTTGACCACGGCGGCAGCGCCGGCAAGAAAGGCTATGCCCAGGTTGCCCCATATCAGCACGCTCAGGCTGGGCAGGCCGGAAGTGGCCAAGAGCATGCCAATGGCGGATGTCAGGATCATCAAGGCCACTACGTTGGGCTTGGTCAGCTCCAGATAATCTCGCCAGGATATGGCGCGTGCGGATTGGCTGGTCGTGTTGCGGGCCGGCAGTACGTCCACTTGCTCACTCATGCCGTAATCTCCTGATGCATTATTGTTGTATGTGTTGCTCTTGCGGCTTGTGCCTGGGGCAGCAGATTGTGCTGCCAGATCAGGTATATCACCGACAGCAGCAGCCCGGCGCCCATAGCGTTGTGGGCCACTGCAATCGGCAGGGGAATATGGAAAATAATGTTGGCGAGCCCCAGGGTTATCTGGGCCACCAGCGCTGCGGAAACCAGCAGCACCGGGCGGCGCAGTTCGCGACTGGCGCTTCTGCGCCAGATCAGGGTCAGCAAAACAGCGAAATACCCCAGAACCACCAGAGCACCAACTCTGTGGGTTACGTGTATGGCTACCCGGCCATGGGCTGTGAGTTGCCCACCCAGATAGTTTGGGCCCACATGCTGGGTAATATCGAAGCCATGCTGGAAGTCCATATCCTTTGGCCACCACTCACCCTGACAGGTGGGCAGGTCGGTACAGGCGACAGCCGCATAGTTGGCTGCCGTCCAGGCGCCCAAGGCAATTTGCAGGATTACCAGCAACAATCCGCCATAGAGCCAGGGACGGAATTTCGCAATGTGGGGCCTTGGCGCCGAGGGGTTCGGATTTTCTTCGGTGGCCTGTGTTGCAGAGAATTTTCTTAGCCGCAGCACCAGCAAGGTGAGCAAGCTCAAGGTGGTAAAGCCGCCAAGAAGGTGAAGTGCGACCACTTGAGGCCAGAGCTTCAAGGTAACCGTCCACATGCCAAACGCACCCTGCAGCAGAATAAACCCTGCAATGAACAGAGGCAGCTTGAAAGGTACACCGCTGCGGCGCTTGCGCACGGCGCTTACTGCCAGCCCGAACACCACCAGCCCCAAGGTGCCGGCGGCGTACCGGTGGATCATTTCCGGCCAGCCCTTGGCCACATCCACCGGAGAATCGGGGAACCGGGCATTGGCTATGGCAATGTGTGTGTCGCTCTGAGGCACTGTCATGAAGCCATAGCATCCAGGCCAGTCGGGGCAACCCAGCCCGGCATCCACCAGCCGGGTCCAGGCGCCCAGCATGATGACGACAATGGCGAGAAGCACTGAGAAAGTCGCCCAGTTTGCCATGGCTTTGGCGTTAGGCTGGTTGCCGGTAGACAGATGCGTCAAGGTAACTCCTCCGGGCTGAGCCTCAGCCCACCTGTGACAGTTTAAGCAGGTGTTTCAGATCTTTGAGCATGTCCTTGCCGGAGTTCTCCGGGCCGTAGTGCATCATCACATTGCCAAAAGGGTCTACCAGCATGATGCGCGGCTCTTTTTCCGGGTTAATTCCAGCTGGCCAGGCCGGCGTTTTGCCGGGAACAGGCCTCAGGCGTTCCATCAAGCGGTACTCGGTTGGCCAGCGCGCCGCCAGATCGCCGGTAATACCACCCAGCACAGCAGCTCTCGATACGCGGTTAGCGTTTTTTCCCAGGGCAATATTGGCCTGCCGGGCGAGGTAGAGCAGTTCTTCACAGCGGCTGTCACATTCGCCAGCAGCAACAACCAGCAGCCACTGAGGGTCTGTTTTGCCAGAAACGAAACGGTTGGCCAGAGGTACGCCGGAAAGTGTCTCAAGGTTGAGCGCGGCCACGGGCACCGTCGGGCTGATCAGCGTGCCGTGGTTCGTATGCCCTGCGGGGTTCAGCCAGCCGGTGTAGAACATGATAGTGGCCAGAATCATTGGTCCGAAACCCAAACCAAACAGCAACATAGCTGTACGCCGACCCCGGCGGATCTGTTCCGGAGTGGGGCCTTCTGTTTCGTCTTGCTGCGGTAACCCGTTAGCTATTGTCATTGTCATTATTGGTTCCTGTCTTTCGATAACTCGCGACTACACTCAATATAGTCAGCACCAGTGCAAGCGCAAACCATTGTGTCGCATATCCATAGTGGGTTTGTGGCCCCATGAGGTCTGGTTCCCAATCCGCACGATAGGCGCCCGGCTGCTCGCCGCTCGCAAGACGGATAATAGCACCGGGCAACTCGGGGATTTCAGCTCTTGCAACCGACCCGGGTAACGCCTGCACTCTGCGGGGCCATCCTTCGTCAATTGCTGATTTTGAGGACAGTACCGGTGGCTCCGGGTAAGGGCTTATCCGTCCGGTCAAACTGAAGACGCCTTCGGGGGGAGTAACATCCGGCAATTCATTTCGCGTTCTCGGTGCCCCGACCCAACCTCTGTTTACCAGAACTGCAGGGCCCTGCAGTGGGTAGAACGCCGTCAGAACCTCATAACCTGCAATGCCGTCGCGGGTCCGGTTATCCAGCAGCCAACTACGTTCGTCGTAGAGCCCGGTAACCGTAACCGGCCTGCCGCTATCAAGTCCGCTGGCCACCTGTTCCGGCCAATCAAGATCCTGTGCTTCTTGCTGCCACTGCTCAAGCAAAACCTGCTTTTCTTCAGCCCGGTTCAGTTGCCATATACCCAAACCCACCAGTAGCGGAAGAAAGGCCCCGGTAAACACCATCAACCGCCAGTTCAGCTGCCATTTTCGAGTGTTTTGTTTTGCCTCAGTCATGGTCTGCTATAGTGCGTTTGGCTTCAATCAGAACAAAAACCAGAGATCTTTTTATGCTCAAAGCCCTTATTATTTTCCTCATGCTCGCCGTTATCTTCAGCCTTTTCAGTGGCCTGTTCTTTCTCATAAAAGACGGCGGCAAAACTAACCGGGTGGTAAATTCTCTTGCTGTACGGGTAACCCTTAGCGTGCTTTTGTTGGCGGTTATTCTGCTGTCGCTTTGGCAAGGGAGCCTGACGCTACATCCGACTCCCTGACTGCAAACCCTTGTTGTGTCATATGACATATACGAACACGAACAAGCCCAACCAGACCACATCCACAAAGTGCCAATACCAGGACGTCGCTTCAAAACCAAAGTGGTTGTCTGCTGTGAAATGCCCTTTTTGAATTCGCATAAACATGATGATCAGCATCAGGGTACCCAGCATCACGTGAAAGCCGTGAAAGCCAGTGAGCATGAAGAAGGTGCTGCCGTAGATGCCGGATTGCAGCGTCAGGTTAAGATCCTGATAGGCGTGCATGTATTCTTCGGCCTGGAAGAAAAGAAACACCAGGGCCAGCACAATGGTTGCCCCCAGCCAGATTTTCAGTTTCTTTCTGTTATCCGCTTTAATGGCGTGGTGAGCGACCGTTATAGTGAACGATGAGGTAACAAGAAGAATGGTGTTTACCAACGGTAGACCCCAAGCGCCGATAACCGACTTTGGCGCGGGATAGGCTTCCGGATCCGGGTTGTTAATCAACGGCCAGGTAGCCTGGAAACCTTCCCAAAGCATATTGGAACTGCCGCGATCGCCCTCACCCCCGAGCCAGGGCACTGCAAACACCCGGGCGTAAAACAAGGCGCCAAAAAACGCCGCAAAAAACATGACTTCCGAGAATATGAACCAGCTCATGCCCCAGCGAAATGAGCGGTCCATCTGCGGGCTGTAAAGGCCGGAACGGCTTTCTTTGATGACGCTGCCAAACCAGCCAAACAGCATGTAAATCATAACCAATATGCCGGCCCAGAAAATCATCCAGGCACTACCGGTACTTTCCCCCTGATTGCTGGCGACCATAATTGAGGCCGCACCATATAACATGACGCCAAGGCCCACCGTAGCAATAATGGGCCACTTGCTCTGTTCGGGAACGTAATAGCTCTGATAATCCGCCATAGCAATCTCCGATGGCTTATCCGTTATCGATTATTGTTTTGTTTTTTGTACTTGTAGTTTCTATGACGGCCGCCTGGGGCTCGCCCTGATCATAAAGCGTATAGGACAGTGTCAGTTTCGTTATGTGGCTGGGCAAATCCTGATCCACAATGAACACCAGAGGCATTTCCGTATTCTGGCCTGCGGCCAGTGGCTGCTGGTTGAAGCAGAAGCACTCGGTTTTGTGGAAATACAGCGCACCCTCCGATGGCGACAGGCTGGGCACCGCTTGCCCAACCATATCCCGGTCGGTCGGGTTCTCCGCGTAGAAGTTCACGGTGGTGGCCTCCCCGGGGTGTACCTCAACACTGCGAGCAACCGGCCGGAATATCCAGGGCATGTCCGGCCCGTTCTGGGCCAGGAACTGCACCTTGATGGTGCGGCTCATGTCTGCAACCGGGCGCTCGGTAGACTCGTAGCGGCCGCTGGTCTTTCCGTTAATGCCGGTGATTTCACAAAACACGTCATACAAAGGCACTAGCGCAAAGCCGAAGGCAAACATTCCGGCCACGCTGGCAAGACACCAACCGATAACCCGCGCATTGCTGCGCGGAGGTACGGTTTTGTTTGCCGGTTGCTCAGCCATTTTTGTCAGCCTCCTATTTCACATCGGGTGGCGTGGTGAAGGTGTGGTAAGGCGCCGGCGAGGGCACTGTCCACTCAAGCCCTTCTGCACCTTCCCAAGGCTTGGCTGGTGCTTTAACACCGCCTCTGGCGCACTTAACAACAATCAGAAGGAACAGCAACTGGGTCGCGCCGAACATGAAGGCACCAATGCTCGACACCATATTGAAGTCGGCGAACTGCAGGGCGTAATCCGGAATCCGGCGCGGCATACCGGCAAGACCCAGGAAGTGCATCGGGAAGAAGGCCAGGTTCATGCCGACAAATGACAGCCAGAAATGGGTTTTGGCCAGCGTTTCGTCATACATATAGCCAGTCCACTTGGGCAGCCAGAAATAGGCCGACGCAAAGATACCGAAGATCGCACCTGGCACCAGGACATAATGGAAGTGAGCCACTACAAAGTAGGTGTCGTGGTACTGGAAGTCGGCCGGTGCAATCGCCAGCATAAGGCCGGAGAAGCCGCCGATGGAAAACAGGATCACGAAGGCGATGGCAAACAGCATGGGGGCTTCAAATGTGAGTGAGCCCCGGAACATGGTTGCCACCCAGTTGAACACCTTCACCCCTGTGGGTACGGCAATCAGCAGGGTGGCGTACATGAAGAAGAGCTGCCCTGCCAATGGCACGCCCACGGTGAACATGTGGTGAGCCCACACCAGGAATGACAAGAGCGCGATAGCACCTGTGGCATAGACCATGGAGGCATAGCCAAACAGACGTTTGCGGGAAAATGCCGGGATGATCTGGGAGATGGCTCCGAATGCCGGGAGGATCATTATATAAACTTCCGGATGCCCGAAGAACCAGAATACGTGCTGGAACAGCACCGGGTCGCCGCCGCCCGCCGCATTAAAGAAGCTGGTGCCGAAGTTGATGTCCATCAGCATCATGGTGACCACACCCGCCAGCACCGGCATTACCGCAATCAGCAGAAACGCAGTAATCAGCCAGGTCCATACAAACATGGGCATTTTCATCAACGTCATGCCCGGCGCCCGCATGTTCAGTACCGTGGCAATCACGTTGATCGCGCCCATGATCGACGACACACCCATGATGTGGATGGCGAAGATAAAGAAGGTGGTACTTGGAGGCCCGTAGGTCGTAGAAAGAGGTGCGTAGAAGGTCCAGCCGAAGTTAGGTGCGCCACCCTCCATGAACAATGTTGAAACCAGAATCAGGAAGGCGCAGGGCAGCAGCCAGAAACTCCAGTTATTCATCCTTGGCAATGCCATGTCTGGCGCGCCAATCATCAGCGGTATCATCCAGTTGGCAAGGCCGACAAACGCCGGCATAACCGCACCAAAGACCATAATCAGGCCGTGCATGGTGGTCATCTGGTTAAAGAATTCCGGCTGAACAATCTGCAGCCCGGGCTGGAACAATTCTGCCCGGATAACCATGGCCATGGTTCCCCCTAAAAGGAACATGGTGAAGCTGAATATCAGGTACATGGACCCGATATCTTTGTGGTTCGTGGTCAGCAGCCAACGGCTGATGCCGCGAGCCGGGCCGTGATGATGATCCTGTGCGTGGGTACCTGCAACCGCACTCATGAAAACCCCCGTTACCGCCAATTATTGTGGCTGGTGATATCTGTTATCTGGCGTTGATTACTGTTGGTTCTTGTAATCGAAGATTTCTTTTGGCGTGACCATGTCACCCATCTTGTTACCCCAGGCATTACGCTCGTAGGTAATGATGGCCGCAAGATCTGCTTCATTAAGCTGTCCGCCGAAGGCCTGCATTGCCGTACCTGACACACCGTTGACGACAACATCGATGTGCGCGGCTATGTCTCCGGTCGCAATTGCGCTGCCTCTGAGTGCCGGGAATGCAGGGGGCACACCATTACCATTAACCTGGTGACAAGCTGCGCAAGCTGTCGCGTAAGCCTTTTCGCCACGCTCCATCAGCTCATCCATGGTCCAGTCTTTCTGGGTCAGCTCACGCTCTTTCTCGGCTGCCGCTTTCTGATCGGCAACCCAGGTGTTGTATTCCTCTTCTGGGACGGCTTTCACCACCACTGGCATAAAGCCGTGGTCTTTGCCGCACAGTTCTGTGCACTGGCCCCGATAGGTGCCTGGTTTGTCTACACGGGTCCAGGCTTCGTTGATGAAGCCGGGAATGGCATCCTTCTTTACACCGAAATCAGGCACCCACCAGGAGTGAATCACATCGTTTGCCGTCAGCAGGAAGCGAACCTTCTTGCCCACCGGAATCACCATGGGGTTATCCACTTCCAGAAGGTAGTTTTCGCCCTTGGTCTGTCGGTTTCTGATTTGATCTGAGGGAGTTGTGAGATTGGAAAAGTAGCCGAAATCTTCGTTGATATATTCGTACTGCCACTTCCACTGGTAGCCGGTTACCTTGATATCAATATCCGACTCGGTGGTGTCGTACATATCAATCAGGGTGGCGGTGGCGGGAATTGCCATAATGACGAGAATGACAAGCGGTATGAGCGTCCAGAGGACCTCGACCATCGTATTCTCATGAAAATTGGCAGGTTTTGCGCCCTGGGACTTGCGATGGGCAAAGATAGACCAGAACATGATCCCGAAAACCACGGCGCCAATGGCAACGCAGATCCAGAAAATGGTCATATGAAGGTCGAATATATCGTTACTGGTACCGGTTACCCCGGGGGTCATGTTTACCGTCCAGTCCGCCATGGACAACGCGGGAAACAATAAACCGCCTGAAAGGGCACCTACCCGCTGAGCGTGCACGCGCATACTGTGTCTCCACAGAGTATTATTCTTGTCGGATTTTGCGTAATCCCTCTACTCTTTCGCCGGCGCTCGCATTCGCCGGAAATTCGCAGAGTGAAAGCCTGCTTATGGATACATCACAATCGAGTATAGACACAGATCAAAAAAACACTAAAAAGTCGCTAAACCCAAAAAGACTAAACACTCCCCTTTAAGAAGCAAATGGAATATGGCATTTAAACTGTCGGTTACAGACAGGCGTTTATGGGCACTGGCATGGCCATTGATGCTCACCAACCTCACCGTTCCATTATTGGGTCTGGTGGATACGGCTGTACTTGGGCATCTGGAAAGCCCGGAATATCTCGGTGCCGTGGCGGTTGGCGCCAACCTGTTCACCATCCTGTACTGGACCTTTGGTTTTATGCGCATGGGTACTACCGGGCTGGCCGCTCAGGCCTGGGGCAAGCGCGACAGCTTCAGCCAGGTTGCCCTGCTTTTACGCTCGGTGATGTTGGCGGTGGGTATCGGCCTGTTGCTGATTCTGTGCCATCAACCACTAATCCGGATCGGGCTGACTCTGATGAACGCCAGCCCGGAAGTCACCGACCTGGCTGCCGAGTATGCGGCAATTCGTATCTGGAGTGCCCCGGCGGTACTGTGCCAATACACGCTGGTGGGCTGGCTGATTGGTACTCAGTATGCCCGTGGGCCGATGATCATGTTGATCGTGGCCAACGGCCTGAACATTGTGCTGGATGTGTTCTTCGTGACGGTGCTGGGCTGGAACAGCCGGGGTGTAGCCATTGCTACTGTGATCGCAGAGTACGGTGCCGCCATCATCGGTTTCGTTATCGTGCTGCAGCGTATGCCTGACGGGCAAAGACTTACCCGGGCCCTATTCGGCACTCTTTCAGACTACCTGGCCATCCTGCAAGTGAACCGCTACATCATGGTTCGCACCATTGCGCTCTTATTGGTGCTGGCATTTTTCACGGCCCAAGGTGCTCGTCAGGGCGACACCATTCTGGCAGCCAACGCGGTGCTGATCACCTTCCTGCTGTTGATTTCCAATGCCCTGGACGGCTTTGCCAATGCGGCTGAGGCCCTGATCGGTGAGGCTGTTGGCCGAAACAGCAGGCGCCGCTTTATGGTGGTGTTTCGCTGTGCCTTGCGTTGGTCTCTCTGGGGGTCTCTGCTACTGACAATTCTGTTCATAGCCGGAGGTCGCAGCTTGATCGCGCTGCTGACCGGTATTGAGGAAGTTCGCACCACAGCCTCGCAATACTTGCCCTGGCTCTGGTTACTACCTTTTGCGTCTGTTTGGGGTTTTCTGTTTGACGGGGTGTTCATCGGCGCAACACGCACCCGGGATATGCAAAACACCATGTTATTTTCAGCACTGGGGGTGTTTGCCCCCATCTGGTGGCTTACCACCGGTTGGGGAAATCACGGCCTGTGGTTTTCTCTGATCTGCCTGATGCTTGCCCGCGCAGCCAGTATGGGTTTGCTCTGCTGGTCACACACCCGCAACGATCGGTGGTTCAGCGTCCGGTAGCCGATGTGCAAATGTTAACAATATCTGACACTCCAGAAATCGCAGCACGCCAAATCTCGTCTACACTTGTCAGAAAAGAAGGGCGCCTCGTGCCGGTATTTGGTGGCAACCCGCCGCAGCACAGTTGCCCGGTTACCCACTGCCCGATACGGGAGGCGCCTTGCGACCTCAACTTGTTCAGACACTGGCATGTCCTCAAATGACTCCACAGGCAGTTCTGGAAATCATTGACCACGCGCGGCGCAAGGAAGCTCGCACTGGAACCTTTCTGAAGCAGTTGCATAAAAAGGCAGCAGCATTGCCCTCGGCCGTCACCATTGAGGGCTACCAGCCTGCCGCCTGCCTGTTTCAGTTCGCCATTGAATACATAGAAATGGCACCGCGGCTGATAGAGTGTGTGGATGCCTGCGCACAGGAAGCCGGCACCGCCCAGCTGTTTGACCCTTTTGTGAAAGCTGCCATCGGCTACTTCACAGAGCCCTCGGTACTGCTTTTACACTACGATGGCCTGGACGGCCTTCTGATACGCGCCTACCTCTGCCACCGCCTGATGGAAGAGATGCACGAAAACAACCACTCCATACGAACCGGCGGGCTTGTCGATATTGAAGCAACTCGTGCTAACCTGCTGGTTCACGAGCTTATTGGCGAACCCTTCGCAAACGAACTGGACGACTCAATAACCGTGACCGTGCTGCAGATTGCCGGTACGCCGGATTACTATGAACTCAATCTGGACCCCTTCGTTGAACAGGTAAACAACGACGCCTGGAGCTGGATGCGACGCTACTGGGAGAACCTCCTGACCCGCAATCATATCCGCTTTTCGCTGGGCTCCAGCCTGACCTGACCCGGGCAGCAAACTCCGGGCAATTGAAAGGTTTTTATCAACATGACAAAGCAAACCGTTTTGCTGCTGGCAGGGTGCCTGCTGCTCACCCCTGCGCTGGCAGAAGAATTAACGGTACGAATTCAGATCACCGACGGCACGGGCCCGGTAACAGGTGCGGTGGTGTTCACGCAAGATAGCAGCCGCGCGGCCCCCATTCAGACAGAAGTGGTTCAGAAAGATCGCATGTTTCACCCCCACGTGCTGATCATACCCACCGGTTCCAAAGTAGACTTCCCGAACCGGGACAACACTCAGCACCATGTGTATTCCTTCTCGCCGGCAAAGCCCTTTAATCTTGAACTCTACGCGGGCAAGCCTGAGGCCCCGGTTGTATTTGACCAGCCAGGCATTGTCGAGCTGGGCTGCAATATTCACGACCATATGCAGGCGTTCATTGTGGTGGCAGACACCCGCGCCATCGGGCAAACCAACGAGCAGGGCGAGGTAAGCCTCCTACTCGATTTTGGCTCCGCTCCGGCACCCGGCGCACTTGACCTGAATATCTGGCACCCCCGTTTGCCAGACAACACAAGGCCGGTGATCCGGGAAATCGATGTCACCAGTCTGGCGGGCGTTTCCACAACATCCATCCCCATTGAGCTAGACCCGGAGCCACGGCATGATGGCCCTCTGGATCACCTTCAGAAACGCTTTCAGGAGCTTTGATGGGCCGCTTGGCTAACCGCATCGGATTCCGCGGCCGTCTGGTTACAGCCATGGTCGCGTTGGTGGCTCTGGTCAGCCTGTTGATCGGTGCACTCTTGATGGTGTACCTGTTCGAAGATGAAAAAAGCAGAGCCCTGGAACAGCTCACCATAGCCGAGCGTTTGACCAACGAAGTAATCGCCCGCCGCACCGATCTGGAACTCTCCCGGTTGAACGTGGTTGTGCGTGATTTCGGCTTTCGCTCTGCCATCGCCAGCCGCGACCCGGCCACACTCAGCAGCGCTCTGGAAAACCATAGTGGCCGCGCCGGGGCAGATTTCGCATTATTACTGGACCAACGAGGCGAGCTTCTGGCATCCACCCTGCGCCGGGATCTGCCGGACATTGCCCCCTCACAACTCACCAATGCCCGCCAAAACGGCTCTGGCCGCTCACTCCTGGCCATTGACCAGCGTGGCTATGAAGTACTGACTGTTCCGGTTGAGGCGCCAGGGCTACGGGCATGGTTGGTGGCGGGGTTTGAGCTTGATCAGGACTTGGCAGACATCATTGCCAGGCTCAGTGGCAGCTCCATCATTTTCCGCACAAGCGCAGACAGCCCAAGTGGCTTCACCAGTTTTGCGGCATCATCGGATATCAACAGCGCCATGGACCCTGCATTACTCCAATCGGCAGGTGGTCACAATTTCATCGAAAGCGCTCGCTATTTTACACGCACACTCAATCTCGGTGCCTCCAGACAAGGTGCCTTTGAGGCTATCCTGATGATCAGCCGGGAAGCTAGCCTGCAGAATTACTACAGCCGGGCTCTTGAAATAGCTCTGCTGGTGGCGGCGATTATGGTGTTTGCCACCGTTCTTGCACTGCTGGTGGCACGCTATCTGGGCAGGCCAGTGTTGCAGCTTGCCCAGTACGCCCGCGCCGTGGGGCAGGGGCTAAACCCGCACGCGCCAAACATCCGAACCGGCGGTGAACTCCTGCAGCTACGGGATACCTTGAGGGATACCCTGGCCCAGCTCAGCCGGCGCGAAGCCGAAATCCGCCATGCTGCAACCCATGATGAAGTAACCGGGCTCGGGAACCGTAATGCCTTGATGCACATGGCGACGGAAGGCTTCCGGACAGGACAACCTTGTAGTCTGATAGGGCTGCGTGTGAACGATCTTTCAGACATCAACGATACCCTCGGCATTGAATTCGGCGACAAAGTGCTACTTGGCCTGTCGCAACGGCTGCGGGACGAACTCTCCGATGCCCACCATATCGCACGAACCGGTGGCGGTGAATTTCTGGCATTGCTGCCAGCGTGCAGCCCGGAGGCTTTGGATCAAAGAGCGAAGGGCCTGCACGCCAGCGCGGAATCACCTCTGAATGTTGATAGCACGCCGTTTTCACTACGTACCACCCTGATATCCATGCAACTGCCCAACGACGCGTCTAATACAAATGAGCTGAGGCGCCGTGTGAACCTGACATTCGAGCAAGCCGTGCAACAGGGCAGCGCGATCACACGTTACGAACCAGGCCAGGACGAAAACCACCTGCGCGAGCTCAAATTGATTTCCGACCTGCACAGCGCCATCCGCAACAATGGCCTGCACATGAACTACCAGCCCAAGCTGGACAACCACACAGGCAAGTTGCTTCAGGTGGAAGCACTGGTGCGCTGGATACATCCGGAGCTGGGCTTTATCTCGCCGGAAGAATTCATCTTTCTGGCAGAACAGTCTGGCCAGATCCACGAGCTGACGGATCATATTTTACAACGGGTGGCCGATGAGGCCCGCGCCTGGTTCCACGGGGGCCTGGATGCGGGTGTGGCGATCAATCTTTCCGCAATGGATCTGACCAGGCCGGGGCTGGCCGAACGCGTAGCCCGAACCTTCGCAGACTGGCACCACAGCATGGATCGCATCACGCTTGAGGTCACAGAAAGCGCACTGATGGACGACCCGGTAGAAGCCATGGCAACGTTAAATCGCCTGCGGGATCTGGGCGTTACGCTGTCCGTTGACGATTTTGGCACCGGCTACTCTTCGCTGTCCCAGCTACGTAAACTGCCGGTTCAGGAGCTGAAAATCGACAAATCCTTTGTTTTGAAGCTGAATGCTGAACCTCAGGACCAGTTGATTGTGAAATCCACCATCGACATGGCCCACGGCCTTGGCTTGAAGGTGGTCGCAGAAGGTATCGAGAACCTGGAAACCTGGAAGCTGCTGCAGTCCTGGGGCTGCAACGTAGGCCAGGGCTTTTTCCTTAGCCGCCCGGTTTCCAGGGCTGACCTTATGCAGACAGCCGCTAGTCTTTTGGAGCGCCAGCACGAGCTGGCCGATATGTCTCAGGAGCATTCTTAATGACGCGCCTTGTTGCACAACCTATTAAAAAACTGTGGACCGGAACGCTTGTGCCGTTGATGGCTCTTGGGCTTCTGGTTTCTCCCGCGGTTATGGCCGATGTGGGTAGCCGCATCTGGGCAACCGGCGGCGTCACAACCATAGAAGGCAGCGCGGGCGGCGGCCTGGTGCCCTGGGCCATGCTTGGAAGCTACGCCAGTGACGAAGAGTGGGGCGGCACTCTGGCCCTCAGCCGCGCCGAGGTCGACGACTACAGCTTGGCTGTTACTGGTGCTGGCTTGAACTGGAACAATCGGGTTGAAGTAACCATCGCGCGCCAGACTCTGGATCTGGACAGCCTGGTATTCACCCTGAAAAACGGCTTCGGGCTGGAACAGGATGAACTAAACCAGGATATTTTTGGTGTGAAGGTGCGGTTGGCTGGCGATGTTCTCTACAGCCCCTGGGGGCAGTGGTCAGCGGGTGTACAACACAAGCGACAACGGGATTTCACCGTGCCAAACGCCATCGGCGCCCGGGACGACAACGGCACCGATGTGTACTTCTCTGGCTCCAAAGTATTTTTTGCCGCTGTATTTGGCCGTAACCTTCTGGTGAACGGCACTTTACGGGGCACCCGAGCCAATCAGGGCGGGTTGCTGGGTTTTGGCGGCGACTTGAACAACGGCTATGAAATAATGGCAGAAGCCGGTGTTGGCGTATTTATTAACCGACAATGGCTGGTGGGAGCCGAGTACCGACAAAAGCCCGACAACCTGAGCTTTGCCCGCGAAGACGACTGGTGGGATATGTTTATTGCCTGGGTGCCGGATCGCCGCCTGGCGGTCACAGCTGCATTTGTGAACCTTGGCGAGATCGCCACCCTGGAAGACCAGCAGGGTATTTATCTGTCTTTGCAGGGGAGTTTCTGATCATGGGCCTGCGCATAACGAAGACAACCATTGCCGCACTTTTAATCACAACAGGGCTTGTTCTGGGCGGCTGCCAGAGCCTTCAGCATGAACCGGATAACCGCCTTTATATGCAACTCGGTGAACGCTCCGGGATTGCCGATGTGGTAGAAGATTTGCTCTACCTGATTGTGGCTGACGAACGCATTAACCATCAGTTCAAAGGCATGAACGTTGCCCAGTTCCATCGCAACCTGACTGACCAGCTGTGTGAGCTTAGTGGCGGTCCTTGCACCTACACCGGGCGGGAAATGCGAGAGTTGCATGCGGATATGGGGGTCACAGCGACTCAGTTTAATGCGCTGGCAGAAAACCTTATTCTGGCTATGGAAAAAAACCGGATACCCACTGCTGCTCAAAATCAGCTGATTAAACGGCTTTTGCCAATGTACCCGGACATCAGGCATCTTTAACAACCACCAAGAGCCACTGCCGCCATAGGGAAGAGCACAGAATGACTGAAAAAAAGATCGAGATCCGGCCTGGCCGCTACCGCCACTATAAAGGCATGGATTACGAAGTAATCGATATTGCCCGTCACAGCGAAACCGAAGAGAAGCTGGTGGTTTATCGCTGCCTGTATGGCGACTACAGCCTGTGGGTGCGCCCGCTCAGCATGTTCCGGGAAACGGTAAACGTGGCGGGCGAGCAGGTTCCGCGTTTTGCCCGGATTGATAAGGACTGACGGTTACACAAGTCTTTTGACTCAGCTGGCCAATTACTGCACATTACCGCGTTTTCATAATGCCAGCCTTCGCGATAGGGCCGGATAATCCACCACGCGTACTCGGAGTTTTCCCATGAATGCCGTCGTTGCCGCGGTGCTGATCATGCTCGTGCTGAGTTTGGCCCGCATCCACGTTGTTGTTGCCCTTATCGTAGGTGCCGTATCTGGCGGCCTGATTGCGGGACTGTCCCTTGAAGCCACCATTGCGGCCTTTAATAACGGCTTGGGCGGCGGTGCCACAGTTGCTCTTTCGTACGCCACCCTCGGTGCCTTCGCCGTTGCCATAGGCAAATCCGGCCTGGCCCACGCGCTGGCAGACAAAACCCTGGCCATGGTCGGCCAACAGGAAAACAGCGCTGCGGCTAAAAGCGTGCGTTACATGATTATTGGTGTGCTGGTGCTGATTGCCCTGTCGTCACAGAACATATTGCCGATCCACATCGCGTTCATTCCGCTGGTTGTTCCGCCCATGCTGTACGTGATGGCCAAGCTGAAAATGGACCGCCGGCTCGTAGCCTGTGCGCTCACCTTCGGTTTGATCACGCCCTACATGTTCCTGCCCATCGGCTTCGGCGGCATTTACCTGAATGACATTCTGATGGCCAAAATCAGCACCAACGGCGGTGAAACAGAAGGCCTGAGCGTAATGCACGCCATGGCTCTGCCTGCCTTGGGCATGCTCTGCGGCCTGCTGGTTGCGGTTTTCTTCACCTACCGCGGTGACCGTGAATACGATCTGGAAGCCATCACTCGTACCGAACGCGTAAACGTATCCTACAGCTCCGGCACATTGTTCATGGCTGTTGTCGCCATTGTGGCTGCCTTCGTGGTTCAGCTTTGGCTGGAATCCATGATCCTCGGTGCTCTGGCAGGCTTCCTGCTGTTCAACCTCTCTGGCGTGGTTAAGTGGAAAGAAGCTGACGACCTGTTTACTGAAGGCATGAAAATGCTGGCCATGATCGGCTTCATCATGATCGCTGCGTCTGGTTTTGCGGAAGTAATGCGGGAAACCGGCGAAATCGCCACGCTGGTACAAAGCTCTGTAGACATCATCGGCAACAACAAGCCCATGGCCGCTCTGCTGATGCTGCTGGTAGGCCTGATGATCACCATGGGCATCGGTTCATCCTTCTCCACCATCCCCATCATCGCCGCTCTCTACGTGCCTCTGGCTCTGGAAATGGGCTTCAGCTCCCTAGCCATCGTTGCCCTCGTCGGCACCGCCGGCGCCCTGGGTGATGCCGGCTCCCCAGCCTCCGACTCAACCCTCGGCCCCACCGCCGGCCTGAACGTAGACGGCCAGCACAACCACATCTGGGATTCTGTAGTGCCCACGTTCTTGCACTATAACCTGCCACTGCTTGGGTTTGGGTGGTTGGCGGCTATGGTTCTTTAATTTTGGAGTTAGCCTTCCTTTCTCGTAGCCTGCTGGTTTTGGGGGCTACGAGGTCACGGTGGGTCTTTTCTTCTGGAAAAAAGGAACTCGCTGCGCTCAGACATCTTTTTTCCGCCAGAAAAGACCCACCGCACCCTCCAGGCACACAGGACAGATATCGCTAGGGAAAAATGGAGAGAGGGGAAGCATTCCTGTCAGTATTTCTAGTGTTGCCAGCTCCGAATATGAGAAACCATAGTCTGGAATTTGAAATCTAGAATCTGAAATCCAAACCGTACCGAACGATTTGAACGTCCTTATCTTTTAACCCGAGTTGCCCTCGTAGTATGAACAAGAGGACGTGGGGAGATGTTTTTCTGCCGGGAAAAAAATGTCTGAGCGCAGCGAGTTCTTTTTTCCCAGAAGAAAAATATATCGCCGCGGCCTCGATCCCCGCTAAGCCAGCAGGCTACAAGTCTTAATCTTTAATCCCTAGTCCTCAGACCCAGCCTTAAAGAAAACAACCTGCTTAACCGTATGATCATCAGTGTTATCACGCTGATTAACCCGAGTTTCCAGTTCAGCATTCTCAGGCACCTCAACATCCGAAATGGCATCGGTAAAACCACAAGCCACGCACTCGCGAATCTGCTCACCGGCATCGTCGGTAAACATCTTGATCTTGTCCATCTCCGCGCAGCGGGGACACACTGCACCGGCTATAAAACGCTTTGGGGTCGCCATAACGTAACTCCAGAATAGGTCTCCGGTGGCTGTAACAACCACCGGAGAGAATTGGATCAGGCCGCTTCGTCTGTAATGCCGGTCTGCTTCAACAAGGCATCCACCTGCGGCTCACGGCCACGGAAGGCTTTGAACAGCTCCATTGGTTCCTGTGACCCGCCTTTTTCCAGAATGTTCTGCAAGAAAGCCCGTCCGGTTTCAGGATCGAAAATGCCGTTTTCCTCAAACAATGAGAAAGCATCGGCCGCCAGCACTTCCGCCCACTTGTAGCTGTAGTAACCCGCAGCATACCCGCCAGCGAAGATGTGGGAGAAGGCATTCGGGAAGCGGTTGAACTCCGGGGCTTCCACTACCGCAATCTCATCACGCACAGTACGGTGCATGTGCAGCGGGTTGGTGGGCGCCTCTTCTGTGAATTCCGCATGCAGGCGGAAATCAAACAGGGAGAACTCCAACTGTCGCACCATAGCCATGCCGGACTGGAAGTTTTTGGCCGCCAACAACTTCTGCAGCAAGTCTTCCGGTAAAGGCTCGCCGGTTTCGTGGTGGCTGGCAATCAAGGCCAGAGACTCAGGGTTCCAGCACCAGTTTTCCAGGAACTGACTGGGCAGCTCTACCGCATCCCAGGCGACACCGTTGATGCCGGATACGTCCATGACTTCCACCTGCGTAAGCATGTGGTGCAGGCCATGGCCAAATTCGTGGAACAGGGTGGTTACTTCGTCGTGGGTGAGCAACGACGGTTTGCCGTTCACCGGTGGCGTAAAGTTGCAGGTGAGGAAAGCCACCGGCAATTGCAGTGCGCCGCGCTGATCGCGCCAGCGTACCCGGCAATCGGCCATCCAGGCGCCACCACGCTTGCCCTGGCGGGCAAACAGGTCAAAGTAGAACCAGGCGATGGGCTCACCGTTGCGGCTGATGCAGTAGGCGGTGGCATCTTCGTGCCAGGTTTCTACGTTCGGCTTGGCTTCAATCTGTATATCAAACAGCTTCTCCGCAACCCGGAACAAGCCTGGCACCACTTTATCCACAGGAAACCAGGGGCGAAGGGTTTCGGGGGAAATGTCATAGCGCTGCTGGCGAAGCTTTTCGCTGTAATAGCCAAGGTCCCAAGCCTTCAGGTCATCCAGGCCGTGTTCATCTTTAGCGAAGGCCTTCAGCTCGGCATAGTCTTTCTCTGCAACTGGCTTGGATTTGGCCGCCAGCTCATTAAGAAAGCCCAGAACTTCGTCGGTATCACGGGCCATCTTTTTGGCCAGTGACCGCTCGGCGTAGTTGTTGAAGCCCAATAGTTTGGCCAATGCGTGTCGGCGCTTGAGGATTTCGGCCATTACCTGGGTGTTGTCCCAGGTTCCAGCATCTGGCCCTACGTCTGAGGCGCGGGTAACAAAGGCTTCGTAGACTTCGTGGCGCAGCTCGCGGTTGTCACAGTAGGTCATAACCGGGAAGAAGCTGGGGAAATCCAGGGTGATCACGTAGCCATCCAGTTCTTTCTGGCTGGCAGCCTGCTTGGCGCCTTCGAGCGCGGATTCCGGAATACCGGCCAGTTCTTCTACATTGGTAATGTGTTTGAACCAGTTCTGGGTGGCATCCAGCACGTTGTCGCTGAAGCGGTTGGTCAGTTCCGACAGCTCGCGGGAAAGGTCCGCGTACTGCTTTTTCTGATCATCCGGCAGATCCACGCCGCCAAGGTGAAAGTCTCGCAGGGTGTTATTCACGGCTTTGCGTTGGGCTTCGCTGAGTTCGCTGAAATCATCCCGGGCTGCGAGCTTTTTGTAAGCTTCGCACAGGGCTGAGTTCTGGCTGACTTCGGTGCTGTATTCGGTGAGCTTTTCCAGGCAGTTTTTATAAACTTTGCGCAGGTCGTCGCTGTTCATCACGCTGTTGAGGTGCGAGATAACAGACCAGGCGTTGCTCAGCTTGTTTTCAAGTGATTGCATGGGCTGAACCAAGGTATCCCAGGAGGGATCTTCATTCTGAGCCAGGCTGGCGATTTTCACGCGGTTTTCGCTGAGTATCTGGTCAATGGCCGTTTCCATGTGCTCGGTGCGCACGTGGTCAAACTTTGGCAGTAAGTCGTCAGTCAGTAACGGGTTATTCATGGATCCCCTTCTCAGCTGTTCAAATGTGAGGTAGCTTCATTTATATCAATCATCGGAGGAAGACGTCTGTGTGGAGGCTTTGCCAAAACACGCCATGAATACGTCCATGTAGGCTCGGCTCCGCCATCCATGGCTCCGCACGGCTTTGGCAAAGCCTCCACACAGCCGCCCCCAACTTCCGGGCAAACGCAACTAAGGTATATGTAATGACGAATATACGTTCTCACAAGGGTATCACGCCAGATTTAGGAGAGCGCACTCTGGTGGATCCCAGTGCGGTAGTAATCGGTGATGTTAAAACCGGCAAGGATTGTTCCATCTGGCCGATGACCGTGGTGCGGGGTGATATGCACAGGATCCGCATCGGCGACCGCTGCAGTATCCAGGACGGCTCGGTGTTGCACATCACTCACGCCAGCGATTTTAATCCGGGTGGTCATCCACTCACCTTGGGCGACGATGTCACCGTGGGGCACAAGGCTTTGTTGCATGGCTGCACTATTGGTAGCCGGGTGCTGGTGGGCATGGGCTGTATCATTATGGATGGTGCGGTGGTGGAGGATGAGGTGATTGTGGCGGCAGGTTGTTTGGTGCCGCCGGGCAAAACACTGGAATCCGGGCATCTGTATGTTGGCTCGCCGTGCAAGAAGGCACGTGCTTTGTCCGATAAGGAACGCACGTTTTTTGCGTACACGGCGGCCAACTATGTGAAGCTCAAGGATGAGTATCTGGCCGAGGCTTAGCCCTCAGCCACAGCACCCCTTTTAGCTCCTGCCTGTTCCAGCACCTTGGCGTACTCCACGCCTTTGCGGTGCTGGGATACGTGGTCGAGGAAGGTTTCACCTGCTTCATTAGTGGCGTTGAGATCACCGCCAGCTTCCACAAAGAAACCTACAAAGCGCCCAAAATCTTCCGCTCTCATGGCCCGGTATGCTTTCAGCAGGGCTGTGTAGTCAGAGCCCTCTTCTTTTGGCGAGCTTGGCAGGTGGCTTTTTACGCGCTCATCGCTCCACTCTTCATCAAGCACCTTGGGTTTATCAGGGCCGCTCATGTTCACTCTCCTGTGTTCGTATGTTTATGTTCAGGGCAGGATTTCCACCGGCAGGTCGCCGGTTGAGATAGATTCGTCACATTCGGGATCACGAATGGCAATTTCCACTCGCCGGTTCAATGCCCGATTTTCCGCCGTATCGTTTGGGGCCAGGGGGTTGGTTTCAGCACGGCCAGCGGCGACAACACGTTCCGCAGGCACCTGTTTACTCATCACCAGTTCGTGCACCACAGATACCGCACGGGCGGCTGAAAGATCCCAGTTCGAGCGATACCGGCTACTTGAGATGGGCCGATCGTCTGTGTAGCCAGACACCAATACATCACCCGTACAACCGGCCAATACGTCCACCACCCGCTCGATAATGGGGATCATCTCTGGCTTGATATCGGCTTGCCCGGAGCGGAATGTGGCTTCTTCAGAGAACCGGATAACAACTTTGTTCTGGTCGTAATTGACCACCAAAGCCTCGGAAGCAACCTCGTTTTCAAGCTCGCTGATCATTCGGCTGGCCAGATCCAGCACGCCGCCGGAAATAACCGTGTCCGCCGTTTCAGGCGCTCGTTCATCAATGAACTCTGGTTCCCGGGTCTGGGATTCGGTGGGTTCGGGCAGGGAAACTGTATCGGATTCCACGAGGGTGATCGGCGAGCCGCCCACGCCGTCACCCAGCACGTTGGCGGAACCAAAAGCCACGGACATGGAGTTGGCCATGGCTTTGTATTTTTCGATATCCATTTCCGCAAAAGACAGCAGCAGAATAAAAAACGTCAGCAGCAGCGTGGCGAGATCGGCAAAGGTAACGATCCACGCAGGTGTTTGATTGGTCTGCTTGGGCTTTCTGGCCTTCCGGATAGATTGCAAAACCTCAGGCCTCCCGCTCCGGCACCAGCCCTTTGCGGTGTTCGGGCGTTACAAACGAGGAGAGTAGCTCTGTCATCACTCTGGGGTTTTCGCCACGCATGATGTTGCGTATGGAAGTGATGATCAGTATCTGGTTGCGGCTTTCATCTTCCGCCTTGAGCTGAAGTTTGTCGGCCAGAGGCAGGGCAATCAGCTGGGCAATAAACGCACCGTAAAGGGTTGTCAGCAAGGCAATGGCCATGGCCGGCCCAATGGAAGAAGGATCGTCCAGCGAGTTAAGCATCTGTACCAGCCCCACCAAGGTGCCCAGCATTCCAATGGCCGGTGCCGATTCGCCTATACCCCGGAATACTCGTTCTGCCACCTCGTAGCGTTCCGCCATTTGTTGGGATTCCTGAGCCAGGGCCTCTTCAACCAGCTCAGGCGGGTGGCCGTCTACACACAGGTAGATGGCTTTCTGCAGAAACTCGTTGCTAGTGCGATGATTTTCCAGGCCCAGAATACCTTCTTTACGCACAACCATGGCCAGCTCACCAGACTCGCGAATCAGGTCGGTAGGGCGTTCAACTTTGTCGGTAAAGGCGGCGCTCATGGCCAGGCGGAAAGCACTCATCACCGAAGACATGCGGAATTTTACGAGTGTGACCGCAAAGGTACCGCCAATGACAATGGCCAACCCCGGCAAATTGAGGAAGGTAAGAAGCGAGGCGTTGGCCAGCATCGCCAGAATCACAATCAGAATGCCGGCGACAAGCCCTACGAGGGTAAGAATGTCCATGCATAGCCCTTCATGGATAGCATTTATGGATAGCCCTTACGGGTTGCTGTCTTAGTCGTTTCGCAATACATCGATAACTGATGCTGTGTCTGGCTGCACGCCCCGCCATACACGGAAGGATTCAGCGGCCTGCTCAATCAACATGCCCAAACCATCGAATACCCGAACGGCTCCATTATCCAGAGCCCACTGGTTAAATGTGGTCGTCTGCAGAGAATACATCATGTCGTAAACAACCGTGCCTGCCGTAATCACATTTGTGCGAACGGGCGGCAAGTCTCCCTGCAAGCTGGCACTGGTGCCGTTGATAATAACGTCGAACGGCTGATCTGGCGCCTCGAACCCACAAGCGCTCAGTATGGTGGCGCCGGCATCTTCTGCAAACAGTGTAGCCAGTGCCTCAGCTTTGGCCACTGTGCGGTTTGCGATAGTCATACTGGCAGGTTTTTGTGCAAGCAGCGGCCCCAGTACGCCACGTACGGCACCCCCTGCACCCAGAACCAGTATGTTTGCGCCTTTAAGCTGAATACCATGATTGACGGTAAGGTCCTGCACCAGCCCCTGGCCGTCAGTATTGTCGGCTACCAATCGGCCCTCACTGTTCTGATACAACGTATTGGCCGCACCGGCTTTTTCAGCTCGTGCCGTGCGCTGGTCTGCCAGCTGCCACGCCTGTTCCTTGAAAGGAACTGTTACGTTTAAACCCTTGCCGCCACTTTCAAAAAACTGACGCACCGTATTCGCAAAGCCATCGAGGGGCGCCTGAATGGCGGTGTATTCCACGGGCTCGCCTGTCTGCTTTGCAAAAAGACTATGGATTCTTGGCGATTTGCTGTGATTGATCGGGTGGCCTACCACCGCGTAAAGCTCGTTGCTCATTGCTAGCCTCGTTTACGTCGCGTTACCGGCAAGCCAGTCGCGCCCGGTCAGAAAGTGCTCCGTCAGGCGTGCTTCTTCACTGCCCGGCTCCGGTACCCGGCTGTAATCCCAGCGCACCAACGGTGGCAGCGACATCAGAATAGACTCTGTGCGCCCACCAGATTGCAAGCCAAACAAGGTGCCGCGGTCGTACACCAGGTTAAACTCCACATAGCGCCCGCGCCGGTAGAGTTGGAAATCCCGCTCGCGCTCACCGTAAGCCTGATCCATGCGGCGCCTTACGATAGGTTCATAAGCTTCAATATAGCTGTCGCCCACGGACTTCATCAGCCCGAAATCCTGCTCAAAATCGCCGGTGTTGTGGTCGTCGAAAAACAGGCCACCTACACCGCGAGGCTCGTCCCGGTGCTTCAGGTAAAAATAGTCATCGCACCAGTCTTTGTAGCGCTGATACGTATCGTCTCCGAAGTGCGCACAGGCGTCTTTGGCGGTTTTGTGCCAGTGTATACAGTCTTCATCAAAGCCGTAGTAGGGAGTCAAATCGTAACCACCGCCAAACCAGTAAACCGGCTCACCTTTCTCCGGCGTAGCGATAAAGAACCTTACGTTGGCGTGTGAGGTGGGCACGTAGGGATTGTTCGGATGAATTACCAGAGACACACCCATAGCCTCCCAGGGTGCACCTGCAAGATGAGGGCGATGGGCAGTGGCCGACGGCGGCATGGTCGCACCCATTACATGGGAGAAGTTAACCCCGCCCTTTTCAAAAATACGGCCGTCGCTGATGACTCGGCTCACACCGCCGCCGCCCTCCGGGCGATCCCAGGCATCACGTACAAACTCTGCACCACCTTCCAGTGCTTCCAGGCGCTGACAGATGGCATCCTGCAATCCAAGCAGATACTGCTTAACCGCGTTGCTATCGGGTTGCTGTGGCATGAATTCTCCTAACGAAGCTGTTTACCGCTAACAATATCAATAATTCGGCTGGGTTTCCGGTTACCACCAAGGGCTCCCGGCACAATCTGATCAAGCTGATCTTTGAAGTAGTGGCCCACCTGCTCTGCATCTCGGGCTGGTTCTTCCCCGGCGGGATTGCAGGAGGTGGAAACCAGAGGCATATCCGCAGCTTCACACAAAGCTTTAACCACAGGGTGCTCGCTGACTCTCACCGCAATGGAGCTGTGACTGCCACGCACCCACTCTGGAATCTGTTGGTTCACGTCCGGCAGCAAACAGGTCACCGGGCCGGGCCAGTGGCTCAGTGCCGCCAATTGAAGAGGCTCGGGCAGAGGGTCCAGCAGGAACCGGATCTGTTCCACAGACGCCGCCACCAGAATCAGGCCTTTCTCAACCGGCCGGTTCTTGAGCTGAAGGATTCGGGTGACCGCCTGGAGATTCCAGGGATCACATCCAAGACCCCACACAGCCTCAGTGGGGTAGGCAATAACGCCACCTTGCAGGATTGTGCTGCAAGCAAGCTGTATCTGCTGATCGTTTAGCGGGTTGGGTGCAGCCATGCTGATGTTGTCAGACCAAAACGGGGTGAATCATCACACCGGGCTCAGGCGATTTTCTGGAAACCTCCGGGGGCGGAACTGACCAATCCTTCAAGCTCGAGAAGCAGAAGGGACTGGACAAGCTGATCTGCCGGAAGACCGGTAGCCATACACAGTGTATCGGTTGATTGTGGATCATACCCTAATGCCTCAAACACCGCGATTTCCCTGCTGTCCAGACCTGCCAGCAGGCTGGCAGCCGGTGCTTGCGAATGCTGTTCCAGCGGTTGCGCCCAGGAGGCACCCAGCTCCTCCAGAATATCGTCTACCTGTTCTACCAACCGGGCACCCTGTTTGATCAGATAATGGCACCCCCGTGCCACCGGACTGTGGATCGATCCGGGAATTGCAAACACCTCACGCCCTTGCTCCAACGCCAGGCGGGCGGTGATAAGAGAGCCGCTTTTAAGCCCGGCCTCGACCACAAGAATGCCCCGACTCAAACCACTGATAATGCGATTGCGCTGGGGAAAGTGTGCGGCCCTCGCCGGTGTACCCGGCGGGTATTCCGACACCAGCAGGCCATTTGCGATCACCCGCTCACCAAGCCGGCGGTGCTGGTTCGGATATATGCGATCAAGGCCACAGCCAATAACAGCAATGGTGGGGTGCCCGGCATCCAGAGCGCCCGCATGGGCTGCACCATCAACCCCCAAGGCCAGTCCACTGGTTACCAGCAACCCCCGCCCACTCAGCTCTCCAGCAAATGAACGGGCGTGGTCAAGGCCTGCAGGCGTGGCGTTACGGCTGCCAATAATACCAATCTGTTCGCGGCTCAACAGGCTGGCATCACCTCGCGTGTATAGCACCAGAGGGGCATCGTGGATGTGCCGAAGGGCTTCCGGGTAGTCCGGGCTTTGCCAGCTCAGGATGCCGATGGCATGTCGTTCACAGGCCAGCAGAACTTGCCGGGTAGTGCGAACACTGGCGTTGGTCTCGTCCTGCTGTTGCCACGCCAGAATTGCCGCCACGGTTTCAGTGTGCAAGCCAAGTGCCCGGAGTGTCGCAGCGTTTTTGGTGAGCAGTTCAACAAGGTTGGGAATGGTTGCGAGCATAGCTCGCCGGCGGGTACGCCCGAATTTGGGCAAACAGGTAAGAAACAGCCACTGCGCAGAGGGGAAGGTAAACACAACATCATCCTTGAAAACAACAAAGCCGGGCCATCCTGGCCCGGCTTTTAATTAACTGATCACTGAATCAGGGGTTGGTAACCTTATCGCCCACTGAAAGCGGACGGGTTGCCTGCAAAATCAGCCCGTAACTCATTTTTTCATAAACCTGGAACACCATCAGCAAGCCAGCTCGCTCGGAAGGCAGCTCAATGGTTTCGTTGGTAACCGGATCGCGGGCCAGATTACCACTCTTGAGAATGGCCATCACGTTGCCGGCTTCCAGCCCTTCGCGGGCACCACGGTTAATCGTAACCACGTTGTACTGGCCAATCTGGGTAACGCCACCGTCCACTGACATCATCTTGCCTTCAATCTCCTGAGCTGGAGAGCTGGGCACAAAGCTGGTGGTCAGGCGACGGTCTTCATTAACCAACAAGCGGTCGCCAATACGCACTTCTTCACTGGAGCGGGTCAGATCCAAAGTCAGAACTTCGCCGTTTTCTGCAGAGATATCACCACGGGCAATGCTGCGCGCTTCCAGGCCAAGAAACTCACCGGTATCCGGATCAACAAATTCCTGGCTGCGACGGAAAACGCCAACTTTATCAGCTGGCTTCTTGCCGCGGGCATAAACCCGATCGCCAGCACCGAGCACTATGCGTGCGTCTTTACCTTCGAGGATATACGGTGCCGCATCGATCTGCTCAGGGGTGACGACACGGGTGTCCGTCAGAAAGCTGCTGATTGCATCCAGAGGAATAGCCGGGATGGGTGTATCAATCCGCTCAGAGCGCACCTGCGGGGACAGTTTCACAACACCGTTGTTCGACGTTACCTTGGTGACGCGGGGTTTGCCGTCGATATAAACCAGAGCAAGCCGATCGCCCGGGTAAATCAGATGCGGGTTTGCAACCTGGGGGTTAACGTGCCAAATTTCCGGCCAATACCACGGATTGCTCAGAAAACGCCCTGAAATATCCCAAAGAGTATCACCCTTCACAACAGTGTAACGCTCAGGATGATCAGACCGCAGTTCAGGTGCGGCGTGAGCCCAGGAGGTTAATAGCAGCGTAGTGGCTGCCAGAGCGTACAGCAGTTTCCTCATTGTCTAAGTCCTTGATCGCGTGCCTTGATTCTATGCATTCTGGTAAGGATGCAGCCAGTTTTCTGCAGCTTATTACGTTGTTATGCAACTTACTATAGAAGATGTCTCGCAAATTGTGATGTTATCTTTTGTTCCTCCAGTAAATTCTATGGGATTTACCGAAGATTTCAGCGATTACCTGGTCAGTTTGTACTCAATCGACAATATGGTGGATAATGTACCCATCAGAGGCAACGCGCTGCGTATCTTATAGTGTGAAGGGAACAATTTGCGCTCTACGCTGTCGCATTTCAGAGATCGCTTTCACACGGTTACAAAAGACAACGTTAAAAGTCAGCCAAAGCCGTTAGTCATTCAGAATGTCAGCCGAAATTCCTGACGTTCGTCATACAGGCCAAAAGTACGAGCATTATGATACTAGATATTCTTGAATACCCGGACCCCCGTCTGCGCACCATTGCCAAGCCGGTAGACGAACTGACAGACGCCGACCGCAAGCTGATCGACGACATGTTCGAGACCATGTACGATGCGCCCGGTATTGGCTTGGCCGCGACACAGGTCAACGTTCACAAGCAGATCATCGTTATGGATTTGTCTGAGGACAAAAGCGAGCCAATGGTGTTTATCAACCCACAGGTTGAAGTACTGGATGGCGAACTCGAAGCCATGCAGGAAGGTTGCCTCTCGGTTCCAGGCTTTTATGAGGATGTAGAGCGTATAGAGCACTGCATGATTCGCGCACTGGACCGTAACGGGAAGCCATTTGAGCTCGAAGCTCGCGGCCTGTTGGCGGTTTGCATCCAGCATGAGATGGACCATCTCAACGGCAAGCTCTTCGTAGATTATCTGAGCAACCTCAAGCGCAACCGCATTCGCAAGAAGCTGGAAAAGCTTCAAAAGCAAAGTGCGTGAATAGTGCCTGATGGCCGCGTGAGGATAGTGTAAAAGCTTCGACAGTATCGGACCGGGCCATGCCCGGTCTTTTCGTATTCAACGAGACAGAGACCCAACACCGTGCGACTCGTTTTTGCTGGCACTCCGGATTTCGCAGCAACCGCTTTGAGAGCGCTGCTGGGCACCCACCACACCCTTGTAGGCGTATACTCCCAACCCGACCGACCCGCTGGCCGTGGCCGCAAACTCCAGCCCAGCCCAGTGAAGCAGGTTGCACTGGACAACAACATCCCGGTATTCCAGCCGGAAAGCCTGAAAACCCCGGAAGCCCAGCAGGAACTGGCCAATCTTCGGCCTGACGTAATGGTTGTGGCGGCTTACGGGCTAATCCTGCCCCAGGCCGTGCTGGACATTCCCGCCCACGGTTGCCTCAACATCCACGCATCTCTTTTGCCGCGCTGGCGTGGTGCGGCGCCGATACAGCGTGCCATTGCAGCTGGCGATGCAGAAACCGGCATTACCATCATGCAGATGGACAAAGGTCTCGATACTGGCGCCATGTTGCTGAAATCCGCAACGCCTATCGGAGCCAATGATACCGGCGGCAGCCTTCACGACCGCCTTGCCGAGCTAGGTGGCCAGGCGATCATCGAGGCTTTGGACCTGCTGGAAAAGGGCAGCCTCCAAGGCGAAGTGCAGGACAACGAACTGGCCTGTTACGCCCATAAACTGTCCAAGGAAGAAGGCCATATCGACTGGTCGTTGAGCGCTCTGGCCATTGAACGCCTGATTCGCGCCTTCAACCCCTGGCCGGGCACCTATACGGATTTTGAAGAACAACGGCTGCGAATACACGAAGCCACGGCCATTGAAGAGCAAAGCGCCAAACCGGCCGGCACAGTGATAAGCCGTGAACGGGAAGGCATTGATATTGCCTGTGGTACCGGCACCTTGCGCATCACCCGCCTACAGCTGCCAGGGTCTCGCGCCCAGAGCGTGAATGACCTGATAAACGGGGGCAAACAACTGCTTTTACCCGGACAGGAGCTGCGCTGACATGGGCGACTACGACCAACCCCTGCGCGCCGTTGCGGCGGATGTTCTTCTGGCGGTGGAATGCGGTGAATCTTTGTCCCAGTGCCTGCCACCGGCACTGCAACGGGTTGCTCTCAACGAACGCCCAGCGCTTCAAGCCCTGTGCTACGGCACCTGCCGCTGGTTTCACCGCCTCGACAGTGAGCTGAATAGCCGGCTTAAAAAGCCCATTAAAAGCCAGGACCGTATTATTCACCACCTGATGCTGGTCGCCCTTTTCCAGCTCCGCTTCAGCCAGCAAGCTTCCTACGCGGTTCTGAACGAATCGGTGGAAGCCTGCCGCGCCCTCGACAAGCCCCATCTCACTGGCCTGGTGAACGGTATTTTGCGATCCGCCGAACGCGAAGGGGCCCCGGAACCACAAGATGACGCCAGCCGTTTCAGCCATCCCGTCTGGATGGTCGAAAAGCTGCGCCATAACTGGCCCGATAGCTGGCAGGCGATTCTCGAAGCCAACAACGCCCAGGCACCCATGACACTCAGGGTTAACGCCCTGCGCTTCAGCCGGAATGAATATCTGGCCTTGCTGAACGAAGCAGGCATTGAGGCCAGTGCCACACGCTTTGCACCCCACGGCATCCAGCTTGGCCGGCCGGTGCAAGTGGATCAATTGCCCTGGTTTGCCGATGGCGCCGTGAGCGTACAGGACGAAGCTGCGCAGCTTTGCACCACCCTGCTGGATCTCGCACCGGGGCAACGGGTTCTTGATGCCTGTGCAGCCCCCGGTGGCAAAACCTGCGCCATCCTGGAAAGCCAGGCGGAACTTGCCGAAGTGGTCGCCATTGATGAATCCGCCGCGCGCTTGCCCAGGGTTCAGGAAAATCTGGACCGGCTGGATCTGCACGCCAGCCTGCTGGAGGCGGATGCCGCAGATATTGAACAATGGTGGGATGGCCAGGCTTTTGACCGCATTCTCCTCGACGTACCCTGCAGTGCCAGCGGCGTTATCCGCCGCCATCCGGACATCAAAATGCTGCGCCGTGAAACCGACATAGTGCCCTTGGCGAGCATACAGCTTGGGCTTCTGGAAGCCATGTGGACAGTACTGAAGCCGGGCGGGCGATTAGTCTATGCCACCTGTTCCGTGTTCCCTCAGGAAAATCACCGTATAATCCAGAGGTTTATTAAACAGCAGAGCAGTGCCGTTCTTATTGAGCCGCAGGCTCAGTGGGGGACCGATATGGGCGCAGGGCGACAGCTTCTCCCCGATCCAATCAGCCATGACGGCTTCTTCTATGCCGTGCTGGAGAAACCTGAATCATGAAGATCCTGATCCTCGGTGCCGGGCAAGTGGGTGGCACACTGGCAGAAAACCTGGCCAGTGAAGCCAACGATATAACCGTTATCGACACAGACGCCGTGCGGCTTCGGGAGCTGCAGGATCGCCTTGATATTCGTACCGTACAAGGCATGGCCTCTTACCCTTCGGTTCTGAGCCAGGCCAACGCAGAAGATGCCGACATGCTGATTGCTGTGACCAACAGCGACGAGACCAATATGGTTGCCTGTCAGATTGCCTCCATTCTGTACAGCACGCCCAAACTGATCAGCCGCGTCCGCGCCAGCGCCTACCTGTCGAACAAAAAGCTGTTCGGGAGGGAGACCGGTTTCCCCATCGATGTGATGATCAGCCCGGAGCATCTTGTTACCCGGCACATTACGCGCCTGGTTGAGTACCCCGGCGCTCTGCAGGTACTGGAATTCTCCAAAGGGCTGGTTCGACTGGTCGCCATCCGCGCCACTGAAGGCGGACCGCTGGTGGGTCGCGAGCTGTCTTACCTGCGCACTCACATGCCAAAAATCGAGACCCGGGTTGCCGCCATTTTCCGCAAGGACCGGGCGATTATGCCCAAAGGCGACACAGTGCTTGAAGATGGCGATGAGGTGTTTTTTATCGCCGGCGCCGATCACATACGCTCAGTGATGAGTGAGCTGCAACCGCTGGTAAAGAACTACAAACGGATCTTTATTTGCGGCGGTGGCAACATCGGCCAGCGCCTGGCCTATACCCTGGAAGATCGCTATCAGGTAAAGCTGCTTGAGCGAGATCATGATCGCTGTGTACTGCTTTCCGAAGGCTTGCGCAAGACAGTGGTTCTTGAAGGTAATGCGGCAGACAAGGACATACTGCTGGAAGAGAACATCGAAAATACCGATGTGTTCATTGCGGTGACCAACGATGATGAGGCCAACATTATGGCTTCCTTGCTGGCCAAGCGCCTGGGCGCCCGCAAAGTGTTCACCCTGATCAACAACCCCGACTATGTGGATCTGATCCAGGGTGGGGAGATTGATGTAGCAATCTCGCCTCAGCAAACCACCATTGGCAGCTTGCTTACCCATGTACGCCGTGGCGATGTTGTAAACGTTCACTCGCTACGCAGAGGCGCTGCAGAAGCCATCGAAGCAATTGCCCACGGAGATCATAGATCCTCCAAGGTGGTTGGCAGACGCCTGGATGAAATCAATCTGCCTCAAGGTGCGACCATTGGTGCGATTGTGCGCCACAACGAAGTACTCATCGCCCACGACCACTTGCGAGTACAACCGGACGACCATGTAATCCTGTTCCTGGTGGATAAATCCCGGGTACGGGAAGTTGAGAAGCTCTTTGCCGTAGGGCTGACCTTCTTCTAGTTCAAAATCAACAGCATGAAGACAACTTAGAAATACCGCTTTGGCGCGCGTATAATGCGCCTTTTTCCGAATGGTCCTCTTGTGAGCGGGCCACACACAGACCGAATCAGCAGGCATACGTTGTGACAGAGCAGGCGAAAAACAAGGCAACGATCAGCACCACTCCAGACATCAAGACGTTTCAGGGCTTGATTCTGGCGCTGCAGAACTTCTGGGCGCAGCATGGCTGCGTAGTACTTCAGCCCCTGGATATGGAAGTGGGCGCAGGAACCTTTCACCCGGCTACCTTCTTGCGGGCCATTGGGCCAGAAACCTGGAATGCGGCGTATGTGCAGCCAAGTCGCCGCCCCACAGACGGCCGCTATGGCGAGAACCCCAACCGTCTGCAGCACTACTACCAGTTTCAGGTAGTGCTCAAGCCTTCTCCTGACAACATTCAGGAACTGTACCTTGATTCGCTGCGCGCTCTGGGGCTCGATCCGCTGGTTCACGACATCCGTTTTGTAGAGGACAACTGGGAATCGCCTACGCTGGGCGCCTGGGGTCTGGGCTGGGAAATCTGGCTGAATGGTATGGAAGTCACCCAGTTTACCTATTTCCAGCAGGTGGGTGGCCTGGAATGCTATCCGGTTACCGGCGAGCTCACTTACGGTCTTGAGCGCATTGCCATGTATCTGCAGGGCGTAGACAGTGTTTATGACCTGGTGTGGACCGAAGGCCCGGACGGTGTGGTCACATACGGCGACGTGTTCCACCAGCAGGAAGTGGAAATGTCCACTTACAACTTTGAACACGCAGACGTCGAGTTTCTGTTCCAGAGCTTTGATGTTCACGAGCGCGAAAGTGCACGGCTGATTGAAGCTGGTCTGGCGCTGCCTGCCTACGAGCAGGTTTTGAAAGCATCTCATACATTCAACCTGCTGGATGCCCGCCACGCTATCTCAGTCACCGAGCGTCAGCGCTTCATCCTGCGCGTGCGCACTCTGGCCCGCGCCGTGGCCCAGGCGTACTTCGACAGCCGCCGCAAGCTCGGCTTTCCGCTAGCCCCGGAAGCCTTACGCCAGGAAGTATTGGCTATCGCCGATGCAGCCGATAACAAGGCCAACGGCAAGAAGGGTAAAAAAGCGAAGCAGGCACCACAGGCAGAGGGAAAGGCATAATCATGGCAAAGCAGGATTTTCTGGTCGAACTGGGCGTTGAAGAACTGCCCTCGAAATCACTCAAGCCACTGTCTGATGCATTCACTCAGGGTATTATCCAGGGCCTGGAGGCTGCCGGCATCGAATTCGGTAAGGTAGAAGCCTTTGCCACGCCCCGCCGCATGGCCGTGCGCATTCGCGATCTTTCTGATGCACAGCCCGACAAGCCGGTTGAAAAGCGCGGCCCGGCGGTAACAGCTGCGTTCGATGATTCCGGTAACCCCACTCGCGCACTCACCGGCTTTGCCACATCTCTGGGCGTAACTCCGGATCAGCTCGACACTCTGGAAACCGATAAAGGTGCCTGGCTGGTCTATCGCGCCGTAGAGAAGGGCAGGCCAACCGTCGATCTTATGTCCGGGCTGGTTGAGCAATCGCTGGCGTCCCTGCCTATTCCCAAGCGCATGCGCTGGGGTGCTCACCGCACAGAGTTTGTGCGTCCTGTTCATTGGCTGGTGATGCTGTACGGCAACAAGGTTATTGACACGCCTATCATGGAACTGACGCCCGGCAACAAAACCCTGGGCCACCGCTTCCATTGTCCGAAAGCGCTGATTATTCCAACGCCGGCAGACTACGAAATTGTCCTTGAGCAGGAAGGCTACGTGATTGCTGATTTCGCCAAACGCCGGGAAATGATCCGTGCTGGCGTCAGCGCCCTTGCCGAAGCTGAGGCGGGTGGCAAAGTGGTGATCAATGAAGATCTTCTGGATGAAGTTACCGGCCTGAACGAATGGCCTGTGCCGCTTATGGGCCGGTTTGACCAGCGCTTCCTGGAAGTTCCTGCGGAAGCCCTGATTTCCTCCATGGAAGAGCACCAGAAATACTTCCACGTAGTCGACAACAATGGCGACATGCTGCCCCTGTTTATTACCGTCGCCAACATTGAGAGCAAAGATCCCTCTCAGGTTGTCTCCGGTAACGAAAAAGTGATTCGTCCGCGCCTCGCCGACGCCGCCTTCTTCTACGAAAACGACCGGAAAATCCGCCTGGAAGATCGTGTAGAGCGGCTCAAACCGATTGTTTTCCAGGACAAGCTTGGCAGCATTTATGACAAATCCGTTCGGGTAGCTGCTCTGGCGAGTAAGATCGCTGCAGCGATTGGCAGTGACCCGGCTCTGGCCGAGCGCGCCGCCATGCTGGCGAAGACCGACCTGGTAACCGAGATGGTACTGGAGTTCAGCGATCTTCAGGGCATCATGGGTCAGTACTACGCAGCCGACGACGGCGAGCCGGCCGATGTGGCAAAAGCGATGAACGAGCAGTACATGCCGCGCTTTGCCAAAGACAGCCTGCCCACCACGCTCACCAGTTGCGCCCTTGCCATTGCTGATCGCCTGGATTCATTGGTAGGCCTGTTCGGCATTGGCCAGCCACCTTCCGGTACCCGTGATCCATTCGCCCTGCGTCGCGCCTCTTTGGGCGTACTGCGCATCATCATTGAGCGGGAACTACCGCTGGATCTGCAAACCTGCTGTGAATGGGCAGAAGAGAACTTCACCGGGTTGACCGAAGAAAATACCGCCGCCAACGTTGTTGATTACATGCTGGAACGGTTCCGGGCCTATTACGATGAGCGCGGCATTGGCGCAGAGGTATTCCTCGCCGTGCACGCACGTCGTCCCACGCGCCCGCTGGATTTCGACCGCCGGGTAAAAGCTGTGGAGGCCTTCCGTCAGCTGCCAGAAGCTCTGGCACTTGCCGGGGCGAACAAGCGGGTTTCCAACATTCTGTCCAAGCAGGGTGGTGAAAGCGTTGGTGAGACCGTCAACAACAGCCTGTTGCAAGACGCCGCCGAAAAAACCCTGGCAGACCAGCTGAATCATCAAGCCGAAAAGGTGCTCCCGCTATTTGAGAAAGGCGACTACGCCGGTGCGTTGCAATCCCTTGCAAGCCTGCATGATCCGGTAGACAACTTCTTCAACGAAGTGATGGTAATGGCTGATGACGAGGCCGTACGGGACAACCGCCTTGCGCTGCTTAACCGCCTGCACAACCTGTTCTTGCGGGTGGCTGATATCTCACTGCTCCCTGCTGCTGGCTAACCCATGCTGATCATCCTCGACCGGGACGGGGTCATCAACGAATACGATGGCAGCTACATTTGCACAGTAGATGACTGGCACCCGATTCCCGGCAGTATTGAAGCGATGGCACGGCTATACAAAGCCGGCCATCGCATCGCCATTGCCACCAATCAATCCGGCATAGCCCGGGGCTTTTACGGCACCGATATTCTGGATGGCATGCACGAAAAAATGACACGGTTACTGGCAGCCGAGGGCGGCCAAGTCGAGTTCATCGCCTACTGCCCGCATCATCCCGATGATGGCTGTAGTTGTCGAAAACCCCTTACCGGGTTACTGGAGCAGATCCAGAATTACCTGCAACTGGACACCCTCGAAGGCGCCATTATGGTAGGAGACAGCCGCAAGGATCTGGAAGCAGGCGCTGCCGAAAACTGCCAGCCTGTACTGGTTCGAACCGGCAATGGAAAAGACACAAAACGCAGTCTGAAAGCCCGCGCAATTCCCGGCGCAAGCGTTGCGATATACGATAATCTCAGTGCATTTGCGGATGCCCTGTTGTCTGGCTCAGGGCTAGAATTAGTCAATTGAATCCGTATAATACCGGCGGTTGATCGGCGTGTGGCGCAGCTTGGTAGCGCACTTCGTTCGGGACGAAGGGGTCGCAGGTTCGAATCCTGCCACGCCGACCATTTTCCCGCTTTACCCCAGCTATACTCCGCCCTGTTTTTCGTTTGAACCCTGTCCGCATGAATCCGCCGGATACAGGCCTCTAAACCGACAAATGCCGCCTGAACAGCGCCAACGCAGCACTGAAAAACACCACACCTATACCCGCCAGCGCCAGCATTTGTGGCCATATCACCTCCAGCCCCGCGCCACGGTACAGGATGGCTTGCGCCATGCTGACGAAGTGGGTGGTGGGCGCGGCCAGCATGATGTTCTGCACCAGGTCCGGCATGCTTTCCCTTGGTGTTATACCGCCTGAGAGCAACTGCAAGGGGATGATGGTGAGTATCAGCAACAGGCCAAACTGGGGCATGGTCCGCGCCACAGTGCCAATCAGAATGCCGATAGCGGTGGTGGAGAAGAGGTGGATTAGCGCCCCGAAAAAAAACAGCAGCAACGAGCCCTGTATCGGCACCGCAAGCACATTCTGAATAATCACCGTCACCGAAAAAATGGCGGCCAGCATCACAATAAGGCCGTTGGCCCACACCTTTGCCGCCATAATTTCAAAGGGCCGGATTGGCATCACCATCAGGTGTTCCACCGTGCCGTGTTCGCGCTCCCGAATCAGCGCCGCTCCCGACAGAATAATACTGATCATGGTGATCATGGTGATCAGTTCCATCACCCCACCAAACCAGGTGCCCTCCAGGTTAGGGTTGAAGCTCGAATGGATCACCAGGTTGATCGGCAGGACGGCGCTGTCGCTATCGCTGCGCAGGAATTCCGCCACCTCCATGGTGACCATTTGCTCAATGTAACGGGAACCGATGAAGGCCTGGGTCATGCGCGTGGCATCAATATTCAACTGAAGGCTGGTTACACGCCCGGTGCGCATATCGCGCTCAAAGCCCTCTGGAATCACCAGTGCGAAGGTGTGGCTGCCGCTGTCCAGCACGGTATCTATCTGGCCAAAGCTGATGTGATCGGGCTCAAGAAACCAGGGCTGCTGCAAGGAATCGATAATGTGGCCAGACAACGCGGTCTGGTCTTCATCCACAACTGCAACAGGCGTGTTGTTCAGCTCCATGGAACCAGCAGAGCCAGCGGTATAGACCATCAGGGTAAATGCCAGTACGACAAACACCAGCAGCACCTTATCGCTCCAGATGCTGCGCAGTTCTTTCATTCCCAGATTCCAGATATTGACGATTGATTCCATCATCAACGCCCCTGTTTACGAAGTAGGAACACAGACATCAGCGTAAGCACCGGAATAAACGCCGCCAGGATCAGGAAAGAATGCTGCAGATCAGCAAACGTAAGCCCCTTGGTAAACACACCACGGCTGATCTGCAAAAACCAGGTGGCGGGCCAGAACTGGCCGATAACCGCACCGGCACCCTCCAGTGATGACACCGGCTCTGTCATGCCGGAGAACTGAATGGTGGGCAGTATGGTAACGATGGCGGTGGCTGCCAGCGCGGCAACCTGGGTAGAGGCAAAGGCCGAGATAACCTGGCCCAGACCGGTGGTGGCCGTTACGAACAGCAGAGCGCCCAGGGTCAGGGTCAGCACGCCGCCTTTCACGGGCACATCAAACAGGAAGATCGCCAGCAACACCAGGCTGACATAGCTCAACATGCTGAACCCGATATAAGGCAGCTGTTTACCCAGCAGGAACTCCAGCCGGTTCACCGGTGTTACATACAAATTGGTGATCGAGCCCAGCTCCTTCTCCCGCACAATACCCAGGGCCATCAGGATGGCCGGTATGAACACCAGCAAAATCGGAATCACCGCCGGCACCATGGCGTCGAGGCTCCGGAAGTCCTGGTTATAGCGGTAACGGGATTCGATGGTTACCAGGCTCAGCGCTGGCACGGCGCCATAGGTGCGAAGCGCCAGATCTTTCAGATAGCTGAAGTGCAGCCCCTGGATGTATCCCTGAATGGTTTCGCCACGAAACGGCATGGCGCCATCTACCCACACGGCGATATCAGCGGGCCGGCCGCGCTTGAGATCCTTGCCGAAGCCCGGCGGTATGGCCAGCGCCAAACTGAGCTCGCCGGACTGCATTCGCCGTTCCAACTCTTCCACATTGGATAACGCGGGTTGCTCAATGAAATACCGGGAGCCGGACACAGCGGTTATGTAATCGCGGCTTTGGGGGCTCTGGTCCTGATCCAGAACCGCAAAAGGCAGATCTTCCACATCCAGCGTAATGCCGTAGCCCAGAATCATCATCAACAAGGCTGAACCGATGAACGCAAACGACATACGAATAGGGTCGCGCAGCAACTCGCGGGTTTCGCGCCGGGCGTATGCCAGCAACCTTTGCCAGCTGAAACGCCGGTGACGAGGCTGAGAGGCGCTGTCGGAGCCCAGTACCTTACCGTCGCCCTGACTTGTGGACGGATCGATGGCTGCCTCAAGCGTTTGCATAAAGGCGCCTTCCAGATTCTCTGCCCCGGCCTGCTCAATCAGTGCCGCAGGGGTATCGCAGGCCAGCACTTCGCCGGCGTGCATCAGAGAAATCCGGTCGCAACGCTCACCTTCATTCATGAAGTGTGTGGAAATAAAAATGGTGACACCGTCTTCGCGGGATAACCGCAGCAGCAGGCGCCAGAAATTGTTGCGGGCAGCTGGATCCACCCCGGAAGTAGGCTCATCGAGAATTAACAGCTCCGGCGAGTGCACCACCGCCACCGCCAATGACAACCGCTGGCGAACCCCCAGCGGCAGATCGCCGGCAAGCTCGTCCATCACATCGGCCAAATCAAACTCTTCAACCAGCTCATCTATCCTGGGCTGTATACGCTCCGGCGCTATATGGAACAACTTGGCGTGCAGCACCAGATTCTGACGCACCGTCAACTCACTGTAGAGAGAGAACGACTGGGACATGTAACCCACGCGCTGGCGAGTGCTCAGATCACGGGAGTCCAGAGGCGCACCAAACAGCGAGACCTCGCCCTCGGTTGGGGTTAGCAGGCCCGTCAGCATTTTCATGGTGGTGGTTTTGCCACAGCCGTTGGAACCCAGAAAACCGAATATTTCGCCCTTGGGAATGGTGAAGCTGACGTCTTTCACTGCGGTAAAGTCACCAAAGCGCAGGGTGAGGTTGTGGGCCTCTATGGCTGGGATGTCATCGGCTGAAACTACGGCCGGCGCTGCGGTTTTCGGGTTTGTGCCGGCGGTTTCCTGGCGGTCGTCCGGCAGCAAGGCAATAAAGGCCTCGTCGAGCGTGTCTGTGCCGGTTTTCTGCTTCAGTTCCTGGGGGGAACCGGTATCCAGTATCTCGGCCCCGTCCATGGCAACCAGCCAGTCGAAGCGCTCGGCCTCTTCCATATAGGCGGTGGCCACCAGCACGCTCATGATGGGTTGCTGGGCGCGGATAGAGTCGATCAGATCCCAGAATTGTTTACGGGCAAGCGGATCTACGCCGGTGGTGGGCTCATCCAGAATCAACAATTCCGGATTGTGGATCAGTGCGCAGCACAAGCCCAGCTTCTGTTTCATACCACCGGAAAGCTTGCCGGCGGGCCGGTCGCGGAACTCCAGCAGGCCGGTAGCCGAAAGCAGTCGGTCAATTTGGTTGGCGCGGTTTTTTCCTCGCAAACCGAACAAGTCGGCAAAAAAGCCGATATTCTCATCGATGGTCAGGGTGTGATAGAGGTTTCCGCCAAGGCCCTGAGGCATATAGGCAATGCGCGGTGCAGCTTCGCTACGAAAGCGCGAATCGGCCATATCGCCACCCAGAACCTGCAAGCGCCCTTGCTGTAACTGGCGAGCGCCGGCGACCAGGCCCATCAATGTCGACTTGCCCACGCCATCGGGACCAATCAGGCCCACCATGCAGCCAGCGGGAAGCTCCAGACTAACGTTTTGCAGGGCGGTGCGACTGCCGTAGTAGTGGCTTATCGATTCCAGCCGGGCAACCGGCTTTGTATCCAAGGCGCCGGCATTACGCTCATTAACCATTGGGCAGGTTCACTTGCAGATGCTCCGGCCAGGGCTGGCTTTCATCCACACGTACATAGGCATCCCCCGGCACACCGGTTTTAACCCGGTCGCGGTAGGCTTCAAGCAGCTCTGCATTAATCCGTATGCGCACCCGGAACATAAGCTTCTCGCGCTCGCTGCGGGTTTCAACTGCCTTGGGCGTGAACTGGGCTTCGGCCGCCACAAAACTCACCTCAGCCGGCACCACGTAATCGGGCAAAGCATCCAGAACGATACGAGCTTCGGAACCAACCCGAACCTTGCCGGCCTGGGCGGTGGGCAGGAAAATGGTGAGGTACACATCCGTGACGTCGATCACCGTTGCCACTTTGCCTCCGGCCGCCAAAACCTCACCGGGTTCGGCCAGACGGTAGAGCACACGCCCGCCAATCGGGCTGATAAGGTGGCTGTCGTCAATGGTGGTTTGAACTTTACGAATACTGGCTCTCGCTGCTTCAATACCGGCAAGGGCAGAGGCTACCTGAACTCTTGATGCCTGTAGCGCAGCTTCACCGGTTTCAGCGGTGGTGCGGGCACGATCCAGCTGCTCGCGGGAGACATGGCCTTTGTCCACCAGTGCTTCCATCCGACTCAAGTCTGCACGCGCCAGGCGGAGTTCGCTTTCACGTTGAACGACCATTGCCTGGGCCAGGTTTTGGGCTTCTATTGCCTGATTCAGATTGGCCTGAGCCGCTGCCATGGTTGCCTGCAATTCGTCGGTGTCCATTTCGGCCACCGCGCTGCCGGCATCAATCAGGTCGCCCTCAGCCACAAAAAAGCTCTGCAAGCGGCCTGGAATACGGGTAGCAATGTCTACCTGAGTAGCTTCTATGCGGCCATTTCCGGAGGCAATGTGTTCTGGAAGCCGGCCGTTATCCGGCAAGAATTGCCAGGCGACTAAGGCAATCGCAGCAATCACAGCGAGAGTAATGAGAAGCTTCTGGCGAACTTTGGACTTTGAACCGGTCATTGTTCTTCCCTGGTGCAGGCGTCAATTATTACAGTTAAAGTTAGGCTGCTAACATCATAGCGAAAAATTCTTACGCCATAATGACGCGCATCAAAAAGCATAGGCTATGGTTACAACAAATGCTCAATCGGCAAAAACGAGAACACCGAAACCAGCATCCGTTTGAATAGCCCAGTCCCGGGATCGCGGCTGTGCCGGATCTCTTCCCCGCCATTACGTTCTATCCACTGCAAATCACCCGACTCATCCAGCACTACTTCATAAGCGGTAACCCGGGCTTGTTCTTCAAATTGGCTTTCCATCATCTGGGTCAGTTCCGGGCTTTCAATCACAAAGCCCAGCTCGGTGTTGATGTGAACCGACCTGGGGTCAAAATTGAACGAACCTACAAACAATCGCTTGCCATCTACCGCAAAGGTTTTGGCGTGCAGGCTGGAAGAGGAGCTGCCCATCAGGTTATCTTGTAGCTTGCGCTCTACTGGCTCTTCTCCGGGCACTTTGCGTAACTCGAAGAGTTGTACGCCAGCTTCCAGCAGCGGTTTGCGGTACTTGGCATAGCCGGCATGCACCATGGCGACGTCGTTGGCTTCCAGGGAATTGGTGAGCACGCGCACATGAATGCCTTGTTGCTCCAGACTGCGAAATATCTCTACTCCAGCCTTGGTAGGTATGAAGTAAGGCGAAACCAGTGTTATCGAGTGCACGGGGTTACCCATGGCTTCGGCCAACTGCCGGCTCATAGACCCATTCTTTGGCTTTTTCCCCAGCACCTTGGCAGGATCATCGCTGACCATGGATACCGGTGCCCAGGTGTACTCCAGGTTGCCCGCCAACAGGTTTCTCAGAAACTCTGACTCAGCCACCGCACACACATACCTGTTTGCCTCGGAACTGTTGCTGCATTCTCTGGCTGTTTCAACAAACCCCGCCAAATCCGTATCTGTTGGCACAGGCAGAATAGACGCGGCAGGGTAGGCAGAGGCACTTGACCAATACCGGTCAAAGTCATCAGAAAGCTCACTCACCACAGGTCCAATCGCCAATACATCAAGATCCGCAAACAATGCCCCCGTGCCAGCTCCGAAATATTCATCAGCAACATTGCGCCCGCCGATGATGGTGGCCTGATTATCGGCGGTAAATGATTTGTTGTGCATGCGGTGATTCAGGCGCGAAAAGCTGGTCAGAAAGCCTATCCATTTGGGACTGCGCACCACGAACGGATTAAACAGGCGCACTTCTATATTCGGATGGGTATCCAATGCGGCAAGCGTTTCATCAAGGCCAGAGATGCCATTGTCATCAAGCAAAAGACGCACGCGCACACCTCGCTCTGCGGCCCGGTAGAGCACGTCGAGCAACATGGTTCCGGTGATGTCGTATTGCCAGATGTAATACTGAACATCCAGGGTCGCTTCAGCGCCTTCCGCCAATAGCACTCGTGCAGCAAACGCGTCGTGGGCATTCTCGAGCATTACCACACCACTTTTGCCCGGGTGCGCCAGGGCCAGAGGAGCGATTGCGCGCCCCAGCCGGGTATCGGCAGTTTGATCACTGGGTACCGACCAACTTTCTGTACGATCCACCAAGGGTGGCAGGGCGCATCCGCTTATGGTCAGCAATATGGCAAGAAGGGACAAAAAGCCCGGATAATGCCGCCTGGGCCGGTTCAACAATGGATGCACTCCTTCTGAATTAGAGAGTTAAGTGTAGCAGCTCTCCTGCCACTATTTTGATCTCGATCAAACCTGTGATTATAAGCTTATTCCAACTCTTGAGACTTCCGCCCTGTCAGGGGTATGGTAAATGCTGCCCCTACTGTATTGCGACTTCAGGAGAAAACGCGATGAGGCTGTTATTAAGTGTACTTCTCATAACCTTCGGGCTGAGCTTTCATGCGTCAGCGGATGAAGCCCTCTCTCTTACTCCACAGGAAACCTACGACCTGGTTCAGACACAGGGCGACCAGATGCTGTTCATTGATGTGCGGGATCCGGTTGAAATCATGTTTATCGGCTTCACCGATGTGGCAGACAAAAACATTCCCTTCATGCTGGCCGATCGAAGCAAGTTTCTTGCTGACAAAGGCCGGTTTGCCATGCATCCCAACCCGGACTTTACCGCCAGTGTTGAGCAGGCACTGAAGGATAAGGGGCTCAGCAAGGATGCCCTGATTGTCACCATGTGCCGATCCGGTTCAACCCGTGGCAAGCCCAGTGCCGATTTTCTGCTTGAGCGCGGTTTCACCAACGTGAAGTACATCGACCATGGTTTTCAGGGCAGCAGCTCAAAAGAAGGCAAAAAAGCCGGCATGAGAATTGTGAACGGTTGGCAGAACGATGGCTTGCCATGGTCCATGACGCTTAATCCGGAAAAGATATACCAGCCCTGACACTAGCTATACTCACAGGGCACGGGCGATTCCTTAGACTGATAACAACATGGAGGACGTCATGGCCAAGTTGATCATGGCTTACCCAGGTAAATACCTTGTGGTAAGCGCGTTGGCCGCCCTGCTGATGTTTGCAGGCACCCCCGGTTGGGCTGCGATTGAGCGCAGCCCTGCCACCGCCGATCACACCAAATTCAAATCCCTCAAAGGCCCGTTTGAAAACGCCAGCGAGGTAACTGAAGCCTGCCTGGAGTGCCACACCGAAGCGGCAGGGCAAATCAAGGAAACCACCCACTGGACCTGGCTTTATCAACATAAGGAAACCGGGCAAACCCTGGGTAAAAACAAGGTTATCAACAGCTTTTGCGGTATGGCTGTTACCAACGAGCCCCGGTGCACCTCCTGCCACGTAGGCTACGGCTGGAAGGATATGAATGAGCCGCCACCAGAGGCGGATTCTGCCGTGGACTGCCTGGTGTGCCACGACACCACCGGCGACTACTGGAAGTTCCCGACTCTCGCCGGCGACCCAACCTATATACCCAGAGAGTGGCCCAAAGGCAGCGGCAAGATGGTTCAGCCGCCAGACCTGCCCAACATCGCCCAGAACGTGGGCGCATCGGGCCGGGCTAACTGCGGTAGCTGCCACTTTTACGGTGGTGGAGGCGACGGTGTAAAACACGGCGACCTCGACTCCTCGCTAGTGTCACCTGACCGCTCTCTCGACGTACACATGTCACCAGATGGCGCCAACTTCAGTTGTTCCGACTGTCACTCAACCTGGGGCCACAGTGTTTCCGGAAGTCGCTATCAGGTAAACGCCAAAGATACCCTGGGTATTGATATCCCCGGCCACACCGATCTCAGCCGGGCGAGCTGCGAATCCTGCCATGGTCCGGCCCCCCATGAGAAAGAAAAACTGAACGATCACGTAAACAAAGTGGCATGCCAGACCTGCCACGTACCCGCTTTTGCCCGGGGTGGTGTGCCAACCAAAATGTGGTGGGACTGGTCCACTGCCGGCAAGCTCGATGAAAACAGCAAACCCATTACCACCTACGATGAAGATGGCCATGTGAGCTATCTGAGCGAGAAGGGCGACTTCCGCCACGGCGAAAATGTAATGCCTTACTACGCCTGGTTTGATGGCACCGTTGAATACACCATGGTAGATGAACAATTCGATATTGATAACCCGCCGCTGGAGATCAATCGGCTTGATGGTGAGCCAAACGACCCCGGCTCGCGCATCTGGCCGTTCAAGCTGATGCAGGGCAAACAGCCTTTTGATACCGAGTATAAAACCTTGTTGGCAACCCACGTATTTGGCGCTGATGACGCTTCACTATGGAGCAACTACGACTGGCCCAAGGCCCTGGAGTTTGCCAGCGAAAAATCCGGGTTGCCCTTTAGCGGTCACTTCGACTTTATTGAAACCCGAATGTACTGGCCCATAACCCACATGGTACCAACTGCAGATAAGGCTCTGCGCTGCAGCTCCTGCCATACCGCAGAAAGCCGCCTGGCAGGCATTGGTGGCATCTATATGCCGGGGCATAGCAGCAGCCCCTGGCTCGATAGAGTCGGCTGGCTAGTAGTGGCGTTGACCCTTGCCGGGGTTGTGATTCACGCCCTTGCCCGTGTGGTATTCAGCAGGAGGAAGCAATCATGAGCCGGGTAATGATTTTCAAGCGCTTTGAACGCTTCTGGCACTGGTTTCAGGCTTTGCTGATTTTCAGCCTGCTGCTTACAGGCTTCGAGATCCACGGCAGTTATTCGCTGTTGGGTTTCGGTGATGCCACGCGGTTGCACACCATCGCGGCCTGGTCACTGATTGTGCTTTGGTTGTTTGCCATCTTCTGGCACATTACCACCGGTGAGTGGCGCCAGTATGTGCCCACCCGCGATGGCCTGTTTGCGGTGATGCACTACTATCTGATTGGTACTTTTACCGGTGCCAAACACCCTTATCGCAAAACCAGTAAAGCCAAGCATAACCCGTTGCAACGGTTGGCCTACCTGTTCTTCAAATTGGTGATTTCACCCATCATCTGGGTCAGTGGTCTGTTGTATCTGTTTTACAACGATTGGCCTGCGGTAATTGCAGGCGCACTCAGCCTTGAAACTGTCGCACTGGTTCATACGGGTGCGGCCTTCGCCATGCTGGTGTTCATCATCGCCCACGTGTACATGACCACCATGGGGCATACCCTCACCAGCCACATCAAACCCATGGTGACTGGCTACGAGGATCTGGACGAGCCAGCAGAAAAGCACTGATACGCTGGCCGTTCACTAACCAGACAGCCACAAAAAAGCCGGCCCTTGAATTGAACAGAGCCGGCTTTTTTATGCCTTACCAAACTGTGGAAAGGTCTTAGAAAGTAAAGGTACGCATCGCCGGGTTCAGCATCTGGCCTGCCATTTCCGGTGGCATAGCCACACCCACTCCGTCAATCAGGTCGTTCTTGGTATAGTCACTGTTAGGCAGGTACAGCGCGCAAACGTTGGCAACACCGCCTTGCTTCAGCAGGCCACGCAGCATCTGGCCAGGAGTGAGATCTTTCGGCTTTAATGCCGGTGCTTCGTAGCTTTTAAGGGCCAGATCGCCCGCCTTGTCACACAGCAGCACGTTCACCTTGGCACCCTGCTGCGCCATGGTGTTGGAAAGCACCATCGCCATACCCTGGGTTTGCAGGGATTCGCTTGAAAGAATCACCAGTACTTCATCAACCATTTTCTCATCTCCTGCCTGAGTGCTGATGGGTGCCACCGCAAAAACGGCCGCTGCAACTAATACTTTGAGTGATTTGATCATGATGGAGTGCTCCTTTATGGGTTTTATCATCGGTATTCACCCAGACTAGACCCACCCTGCATTTTGTTCAGTGACAAAGTCACCTTCACTCGCACTATTACCCCCTACTGCTATTATCTTATATCAAGGTTTCACGCTCACCCGGTTCACCAAATGTCACAAAGTATCAAATCTCGATCTGTTAACATTTCATTCGCCGGCTTCTCCAAGGATCCTGAATGAACGTGACGGAAAATGAAAAAAGACGACTCGCAGCGGTTATACGGCTGGGGATCCTCGACACTCCGCCGGAAGAACGGTTTGAACGCCTTACCCGAATCGCCCGCCAGCACTACAGGGTCAGAACAGCGCTGTTCACGATACTGGATCACGACCGTCAGTGGTTCAAATCACATCAGGGGCTGGAAGTTACCGAAACGCCTCGCTCGGTAGCATTTTGCGATCACGCCATACGGCAGGATCATATTTTTGTTGTGGAAAATGCCTCCCTGGACCCACGGTTCCGAAACAATCCTTTTGTGGTGGGTAGCCCGCATATCCGCTTCTATGCAGGCGTGCCAGTGCGCGAGCCTGGCGGCTTCAAAGTCGGCACCTTGTGCATCATCGACGACAGGCCCCGGCAGTTCAGCGAGAAAGACCTGGATGTTCTCCGCACCCTGGCGACCATGGTGGAGGAGGAGCTGGAGCGCTCATACATTGAGTCGGATAAGAGCGAGTATGTACCTGTCTCCCAACTCAACCGGGCCATTCATCAGGCCCAGAGTGTATTCCTCACAAGCGACAATGAACGCTCGGCATTCAGCCAGATGCTCAATGACCTGCTCGCCCTCACGGGTAGCCAATTCGGGCTTATCGGCGAAGTACTGCATAAGAGCAACGGCGCACCGTTTCTCAAGGTAGGCGCTATTACCAACATCGCATGGAGCCCGGAAACCCAGGCCCTGTACCAGGACGTGGAACGCCGGGGCATGGTTTTTGATCGCCTGGACAATATTCTCGGGCTACCCATGGTGTCCGGCGAGACCATTATCTCCAACGATCTGTCCCAGGACTCCCGGCGCGGTGGCCTTCCTGCCGGGCACCCGACTATCAATACATACATAGGTATCCCGGTATTTTCCGGCGATACTCATCTTGGCATGATTGGCCTGGCTAACCGAGCCGAAGGATACTCCCAGAAGCTTGCAGACGAGCTGGCACCTCTGTCACAAACCCTCGGGAATCTGATCGAGCGTAAACGTCTGTACGAGGAGAAGGGCAGCCATAAAAGAGATCTTGAACTGGCCGCGAATTACGATGCGCTAACCGGTCTGCCCAATCGCCACCGGCTCACCGAATTATTTGAGCAGGAACTCTATGAAGCTGGCCAAAGAAATGGCCAGGTGTCTGTATGCTTTATTGATCTGGACGGATTCAAGAGCATCAACGACGAACATGGCCACGCTGTAGGGGATGCGGTTCTGAAATCCGTTGCCGAAAAGCTCAAGGCAACGGTACGCAGCCACGACATTGTGGCTCGCCTGGGCGGTGATGAGTTTGTGGCTATCCTGCGGGATGTAGGCGATGAACGGGTTTACGCACGCCTTCTGGATGCTATCCGGCAGCCCATCAACTTTCGGCACCATGTACTGCAGGTTTCCGGCAGTATGGGCGTTACGGTATACCCGGAAGATAACGTGGATTCTGATCTGCTCCTCCGTCATGCGGATCAGGCCATGTATGCGGCCAAGGAAACCGGCAAAAACTGCTACAAGATATTCGACCTTCAGTCGCACTCTTCCCGAAAAGAGCGGGTTCGGGTGCTGGAACAGATCGACACGGCCCTGCGCGAACAGCAGATGGAGCTGTACTACCAGCCCAAGATCTGTTTCCACCACCACTGTGTAAACGGGTTTGAAGCGCTCATTCGTTGGAACCACCCGAAAGAGGGTGTTCTTAGCCCTGCGCATTTCCTTGAGCATATTGAATACACCGAGCACGCGCGCACCCTGGGGAACTTCGTCATCCGCGAGGCGGTAAAGCAGCTTATGGCCTTTGCCCGGCAAGATCTTCCATACACGCTGAGCGTGAACCTGAGCCCCTGCCACTTCCTGAGCGAAGAGTTCAAAGACGATTTGTCGAGTACGCTGGAAGACTGCCCAATAGAGTTACGCAGCCGTCTCATTCTGGAAATTCTTGAAACCACCGCAATGGACGACACCGAAACGGCCATCAAGAACCTGAAAGCCAGCCGTGAACTGGGTGTGGATATTTCTCTGGATGACTTCGGAACCGGGTATTCATCTCTGGACTATTTCCGGCGACTGCCTGCGCAAGAGATCAAAATTGACCGTTCGTTCGTAATGGACATGTTGAGCGACCCAGACGACAGTATGATTGTAAGTGCTATCGTAAGCCTCTCGAAAAGCTTCAAGAGAAGGCTGGTTGCCGAAGGCATTGAAAATGCCGACGTTGAACGCAAACTGATTGACCTTGGCTGCGATCTTGGCCAAGGCTTTTTCTACAGCAAGCCTCTACCACTTCTGGAAGCCCTGCATTGGGCAAAACATTTCCGGTGGGAAGACAGGCTAACCGCTTAACGCCAACCGCGCAGGTACAAAAGGCGCGATACAGGAGATTAGAACATGATTGGATACGTCACCATTGGTGTCAGTGATATGGAAAAGGCCAAGAAGTTCTACACCGAACTTCTGGGAGATATGGGTGCGAAGCTCCTGCTGGATATGGGCCGCATCGCATTTATTGGTGAAAGCATGGATTCCCCGATGCTGGCGGTTTGCACGCCCTTCGACGGCTCCCCGAACCACCCGGGCAACGGCAATATGCTGGCCTTGCAGCCAGGCTCGAAAGAAGCGGTTGATACCTACTACAAGAAGGCCATTGAACTGGGTGCAACCTGTGACGGCGAGCCCGGACAGCGTATTCCAAACCAGTTTTATGGTGCCTATGTGAAAGATCCTGACGGCAACAAGCTGGCGTTTTTCCAGTTCGGCTAATCTGCTCAGCCTCAAGACTGGGATAGCGTTATTCAGTTGTCTCAGTCTTGAACCACCACTCCGGTAACAACCCTCGAATCTGCGGCTGCATAAAGCGGTCGTCAATCAGCCAGATCACCCCACGATCGTCCGGCGTGCGAATCACCCGGCCAGCGGCCTGAGCCACTTTCTGTAAACCCGGAATCATGTAGGTGTAGTCATAGCCGGCACCAAAGCGCTTGTGCAGGCGGTGTTTGAGAATCTCATGCCAGGCATCAAACGGCGGCAGGCCCAGGGTAGCCACAAACGCGCCAATCAACTGCTCGCCCGGCAAATCGATACCTTCGCTGAACACGCCTCCCAACACAGCAAACGCCACGCTACCGGATTCTTCCCGGAACCCTGCCAGAAACTCTTGTCGCTGCTGCGGGCTCATTCCCGAATGCTGCGAACGCTGAGGTACACCCGGGGCATTCTCGGCCAAAGCCGCACTCACTTGATTCAGGTATTTAAAGCTGCTGAAAAACGCCAAATAGTGCCCGGGGCGCTCCCGGTATTGATTCGCGATCAGTTCGGAAATTGGCAATATCGATGCCTCGCGATGAGCCTGCCGAGTGCTGATCTTTGGTGTGAAATGTACCTGTAACTGATCGGCACTGAAGGGGCTGGGCAAAGAGCTGAAACGACTATCCTTCGGCAAACCCAGCAAGTCCCTGTAATACACGCCGGGGCTGAGGGTGGCAGAGAACAGCAATACTGAGGCGGCGGCCTGAAATCGGTCCCGCAGGAAATCCGCCGGCACCAGATTCTGAATGGTAACGCTTGCCCGGCCCCGGCCTTCGCGGCGAAATTCGCACAGGGAATGGTCACCAAAGGAGTCCGCCAGCTTCATAAAGGCGACGGATTCAAACAACACTTCCTGCAACGCCAGATCCGGCGGGTTATCTGCAAAGTAATCTGACAGCCCGGATACCAGCCCTTGCAGGCTGCTGGTCAATGCTGAAGGCAGGCTGTCGAGAAACACCGGCGTATCGCCATTTTCTGAATGATCACGAATAACCCCCTGCCAAGCCCGGGCGGTTCGATCCAGATGGGGTTTCAGGGCCTTGGGTGCGGTTTTTCTCACCTTCAGCAGCCGTTGTTGATCCAGCTGTACCGAATACATGCCACGGCCCCGATCCACCAGGTTATGGGCTTCATCCACGAGAACGGAGGTTTTCCAATTGTTCTGCCGGGTGAGTCCATGAAGCAGGGCAGACTGATCAAACATCCGGTTCACATCGCCAATGATGACATCACACCAGCGCGCCATTTCCTGCGCCAAAAAGTAAGGACAGATATTGTGACCGACGGCGATCCTGGCCAGCGCCTTCTGCGTTAACGTTGTGCCCACCTGAGCGGCTTCGGCGCGGGCATCCGGCAAGCGATCAAAGAAACCCTTGGCCAGTGGGCAGGAATCGCCATGGCAGGCTTTGTCCGGATGTTCACAGGCATCTGACTTGGCCACCAGTTCCAGCGTGCGGAGTGGCCATATTTGCGGTTCTTCCTGCGCAGCCCGCAACCGTTCCACCGCATCCACCGCCAGCTGCCGGGCAGTGTTGCGGCAGGTGAGGTAGGCCAACCGGTCGTGTTTGGCTGTGGGCATGGCCATCAGCGCGGGGAACAGGGTGCCCAAGGTTTTACCCAAACCTGTGGGTGCTTCGAGAAGCAGCGTTCCACCTTTTACCGAGTTTTTATAAACCGTTTCAGCAAGCTGTCGCTGGCGAGGGCGAAACTGTTTGAACGGGAAACGCAGGCCAGCAAGGCGAATATCTCGCTGCTCCCGGTGGTGGACTTCCTGCTCGGCCCATAACCGGTAACGCCCGCACAGGGTTTCCAATTCCTGCCAAAGCTCCTTGGCAGTGGCGGATTCGGTCACCGGTGTTTCCCGGTTGTTGCCGATATTGAAATACACCAGCGACAGCTTCAGGCTTTTACGGCTTTCCTGCTTGCAGAGCAGGGCACCGTAGGCTCTTAGTTGGGCCCGATGCAACGCCCGTTGGTGGGGCCGGATTCTGGACAGGTCGCCCCGGTGGGTTTTGATTTCTTCCAGCAAGCCAGAGTGGGGGTTATACACATCGGCCCGGCCATACAGCTCTAGCCCCATGCATTCACCGGTAAGTGAATACTCGCTTTTGTAGCCATACCCACGTTTTCCCTGAATGGCTTGGTGGCCAAGAATGCCCTCTTCTCCACTGGGTGCCGGGGTGTAACGGAAGTCCAGATCACCTTCTCTCGCAGCAAATTCGCAAAGGGTTCGAACCGCCACCCTCATGTTGTTGCCTCGCTGTCTTGCCAGCGCAGGTAACACACGCTGGCGGCAATGCCCTTGCGGGCAAAGAAGTGTAGCCAGCGGATTTGATGATCCTGCAGTCGGTCGCCCGGGCCTTTTACTTCGATCATTTCATAACGGGTCTTATCTTCGTCGATTTGCGTCGAAAACTTGATAAGATCAGGGAAACCACTTCGATGTTCGCGTATATTCAATAAGATCCGTTCAAACATAAGCTGTAAGTCTGCGGCGGGAATTCTTTCCAGTGCCAGGTTCAGCAATTCTTCATCCAGCGCTGGCCAGGCAACAAAAGGATTAGTGATGCCCTGTTTGGCGGCGTAGGTATCCAGAATTTTCTGGCGATAGCTGCCATTCTTCAGTGCAGCAAAACACTCATCAAACGATGCTTGCCGGCGACTCACAAAATCCTCCCGCACCAGATCTGAGGGGCCGGTATGGAAGGGGTGAAAGAAGGCACCGGGAATGGCTTTGAATATCGTATGCCAGCACAGCAAGCCGAACAGGCCGTTGATCAGGGTGTTTTCCACATAGAACACAGGCGCTTCCGGCGTGGAAAGATGATCCCGAACCACTATTTCAACCGAGCCTGCAGTTTGCGGCAGGGTCAGTGTGAACTCCCGGATTTCAGGATTCACCAGCGCAGACGGGACCGGCTCGCCCACCTTTTTCGCCAGCCGCTTAATAATACGAGCCAAACCCTGAGCTTCGGCATCACTTAGCTCTCCATTTCCCCACTGAACGGCGATAGCCCAGGCTTCCTCAAAGCGTTTCATTCGCTCCAAAAGGCGCAACCGCTTTAATCCTGCTTCCCGGTGACCACTGCCGGCCAATGCCTGCAGCGCCAGCTCCCGATCACTCTGGCGCTCCGCCTGCCGCCCCAACTCGAGCAGCAGGCGATCACGGCGGCTGGTAAGCCAGGGGTTGTTTGTGGCTGCGGGAATATCCGCCCAAACCTCGACGGCTGGCGCGCCAGCATCCAGGCTCTCGCGACAATGGTGCATAGCCAGATAAGTATCCACCTCGCTGCGTTGAGAGAACGCCCGTGCTTCGGGGGTAAACTCCACCTGCTCATAGCGGTGATGGCCTAGCTCAACTAAAACAAAATCTGACCAGCTCTGGCGTAGGTTGCCGAAGAACATCAGGCGAATGCGATCGAACAAAGCCATGTAACTGACCTGCACCACAGGGGAAACCGCGTCATCAAACCACTCCTCCAGCCTGCGAGCATCACTATAGGTTTCCTGCAGGACTTCCTTCATTCGGGCTTTGGAAAGATTTTTGGCAAATCCGGCTTGCTCCAGTATTGGTGCAAAAGCCGTGCGCAATTCAGCCAGAGTGAACAGACGGAAAATGTCATCCAGAGCCAGCAGGGGATCGGCATCCAGCCAACCACCAGCAATCAACTCATCAAGCGCCTCCGCTTCCGGGCACCCCAACTCCGGGTAATTCAGCTTATCGGTACGGAACAGATCCCCTGTGCGCATCACCATGCGGGTCAGCAAGGCACGGGCAGCGCGAGGCAACTCAAAAAAATCGCGCAAACAGCCTCGCTCCGGCTCCAGCAGCAGATCCGAGTGATGGCTCGCCACCCAGGCGACTACCGTTTCCATGTTTTGCAGGTAGTACAGGGGGTTTTCAAGATCGGCCGAGGCAGGCCGAAGATGCTTAGTCATAAAACCAAAGCCTATTAGAACGACACAACCTGTCGCTACCCTCTATTATATTGTCCACTGCACCTGGTCTGATTCTTATACCAGTTGCGGTACTCTTTACTAGTTAGCGCCAGCACAATGCCCTGATCACGGTTGATACCATAATCCGATAAGGAAAAGCATGCCCGAACATTCTGCCATCACCCCCGGCTTTCACGCCGTTCACGCCAATCATCTGGAAGACCTGCGCCGGGCTGTGGTGTTTATCTGCCAGCAGAACCCGCTGCCGCCGCTACAGAGCGAGACCTTTCTGGTGCAGAGTAATGGTATTGCCCAGTGGTTGAAGCTGGCACTGGCGGAGAAGCGTTCGGAAGATGGCAGTGAAGGTGGGCTCGGAATCGCTGCTGGTATGGATTTTCTGTTCCCGGCACGATTTATCTGGCAGGCCTATCGAGCTGTGCTGCCGGATGGCGAAGTGCCGGAGCAATCTCCCTTTGATAAACGTCGATTGGTGTGGCGGCTGTACCGGCTACTGCCTGAACTGGTTCATACCGATGAAGTGTTTAATCCGCTGGCGCGCTTTCTGGAAGGCAGTGATCCGGATTTACGAGCATTCCAGTTGGCCGAGAAGGTAGCGGATTTGTTCGACCAGTATCAGGTGTTCCGTGCCGATTGGCTGGCCGCCTGGGAGCAGGGTCGGAATGTGGTGATCACTGCCCGCAGCGAAGAAAAGCCGGTTGAGGAAGACACTCTTTGGCAGCCGATGCTCTGGCGTAAGCTGGTGGAAGATACAGGCGCTGAAGCCCACACCAGCCGTTCGCAGATTCACACGCGGTTTATGACCGAAGGCCAGCGTATCACTGCGCCCGCTCACCCAAGCCGCTTGCCCAAACGCATTGTGGTATTCGGGGTATCCTCGCTGCCGCGTCAGGCACTGGAAGCTCTCTACGTGCTTAGTCGTTTCAGCCAGGTGGTGCTGTGCGTACACAACCCGTCGCAGTTCTACTGGGCGGATATTGTCAGCGACCGCGAGCTACTGAAAGCGGAGCGCAAGCGGGGCAAGGTTCACCAAACTCTGTCGAAGATTGAAGATGCTGACCAGCTGCACCAGCACGCCAATCCGCTGCTGGCCGCCTGGGGTAAACAGGGCCGGGATTACATTCGTTTGCTGGATGAATTCGACAATCCCGACGAGTACCGCGCCAGTTTCCAGACCCCGGATCAGAAGATCGATATCTTCTCCGAGCATGGCTCTGCGCAGGCGCCATGTTTGCTGCATCAGCTCCAGAACGACATCTACAACCTGACGCCGCTTCAGGAAATCCGGGACGAACAGCGCCAACTCGATCTGGCCCACGACCACTCCATCGCCTTCCACGATGCCCATAGCCCGCAAAGGGAAGTGGAGATTCTGCACGATCAGCTGCTGGCTGCCTTCAATGCAGATGCCACGCTGCGGCCCCGGGATGTGATGGTGATGGTGCCGGACATCAACATCTACGCGCCCCATATCCAAGCGGTGTTTGGTCGCTACACATCAGGCCTCAAGCGCCACATTCCCTTCACCATTTCCGATCAGGGCCAACGCCACCACGAGCCGGTACTGATTGCCCTGGAAACGCTCATGTCTCTACCCCGCAGCCGTTTCGGGGTGAGTGAGATCATCAGCTTGCTGGAAGTGCCAGGAATTCGCGATCGCTTTGAAATTGCCGAAGAGGAAATCCCCTTGGCCCGGCGCTGGGTTGAAGGCGCCAACATTCGCTGGGGTCTGCACGGTGCCCACCGGGAAAGCCTTGAACTGCCTGCCGGTCTGGATCGCAACACCTGGCAGGCTGGCCTGCGCTCCATGCTGCTGGGATACGGCATGGGTGACGATGAACCCTGGGCAGGAGTTCAGCCCTACGGGGAAATCGGCGGGCTGCAAGCCAGCCTGGCAGGGCGTCTTGGCGAGTTTGTGTATCGTCTGGAAACCCTGTGGCAAGAACTGCAGGCAAGCCGTGCACCTCAGCAATGGGAAGAACTCTTCTCGTCCATGCTGGAGCAGTTTTTCCACAAGGTGGAAGGGCATGACCTGTTGCTGCTGAACCGCTTTCGTCGGCAACTGGAACAGTGGCTGGAAGACACGCATGCCGCAGGGCTGGACGAGCAATCGTTACCGCTGAATATAGTGAAGGACGTATTGCTGGAAGGCCTGGACGAAGGCGGTCTGAACCAGCGTTTCCTGGCTGGCAAGGTAAATTTCGCCACACTCATGCCCATGCGAGCGATTCCCTTTCGCAAGGTGTGCCTGCTGGGCATGAACGACGGCGACTACCCCCGCTCACGGCCACCGGTGGATTTTGATCTGATGGCTCAGGATTACCGCCCGGGCGACCGCTCCCGCCGGGAAGACGACCGGTACCTGTTTCTCGAAGCCATGCTCTCCGCTCGCGAACAGCTTTATATCAGTTGGGTAGGGCGCAGCATCAAGGACGACTCGGAACGCCCGCCATCTGTGCTTGTAGGCCAACTGCAGGATCACCTGAACAGCCTGTGGCAGGTGGCTGGCCAGCCAGACGTTGCCGTAACCAAAGCACTGACGACCTGCCACCCACTGCAACCCTTCAGCCGCGACTATTTCCCCAAAGCCAACGGTCTGGGCGAAGGCGAAGGCGAGGGCGAGGGCGAGGGCAATCAACCAAAGCCTCTCGCCGAGGTGTTGGCCGCCCGCAACCTGTTCACCTATGAACACGAATGGCGCGGTGCCCATGGCAACGAAGCGGAAGAGCAGCGTGAACAGCAAACCGCCCTGCCATATCAACAGCCCGAGGAACCCATCACCCTCAACGATCTGGCCGGCTTTCTGAAAAAGCCTGTGGATACCTTTTACCAGCGTCGCTTGCAGGTGCGCTTCGAGGATGTGGAAGACGACGACACGGATAACGAAAACTTTGATCTGAACGGTCTCGACCGCTGGCGTCTGGACACCGAACTGATTGAGCAGGGCTTGCTGAAAGCCAGTAACGAAGAAGACCTGCACGAACGCCTGGAAAGCACGCTGGATCGCATGGCGCGACGTGGCGACCTGGGTATGGGCGTCACCGAACACAGATTGCGTAGCGACCTCTCCGGCCGTTTGCCAGATCTGTTCCAGCGCTATCAGAGCGCTCTGGCCGAGTGGCCCGAGACGATCAATGAGCCGATACCGTTTGAGTACAGGCTGGCCAACAGCACCGGATCGGTAGAGGTGCTGGACTTGATTAACAACCTGCGCCGCAACCACGAAGGCAATGCCTGCCGCATGGTTATCGCCGGTTCCAGCCTGCTCACCGGCAGCGGTAGCAGCAAGAAGCTTCGCTACGCCAACCTGATGCGGGATTGGGTGATTCATCTGGCGGGGCAACTGACAGCACAACCCTTTGAAACCCTGATTCTGGGCAAGGAAGAAGGTCGCAAAGTCCGCTTTGCACCTCTGCCCAAGGAAACTGCCGCCAAGCATCTGGACGCCATACTGGCCCATTGGATAGATGCCAGCACCCGCGCCTTGCCACTGCATTGTGAGGCCGGCTTTGCCTGGATTTACAGCTTCTACCAGAGCAAAAAGTTCCTAGGTGATCACGAACGCGCCATCAGCGATGCCCAACAGGCTTACACCACGGCCCTGGAGCGGGACACAGGTTATCTGCGCGGCGCCTTCGAAAGTGCTGAAGCCTTAATAGAAAGCGGCGAATTTGAAGCCTTGTTGCACGCGCTTTATGTGCCTCTTTGGGAAGCCGAACAGGACAAATCCGCTGCCGGTCAGATTGAGGGCAAGCTATGACGGCTATCACCGTGACGAAAAACCCGAACCTTGACCCACTCGCTCTGCCCCTGAACGGCAGCAGCCTGATTGAGGCCAGCGCGGGTACCGGAAAAACCTTCACCATCGCCATTCTGTACGTGCGTTTTGTGCTTGGCCACGGACAACCCGAAGACAGCCCGCTGGCTGCCGGCATGCTGCCGCCCAACCTGCTGGTGGTCACCTTCACCGACGCCGCCACCAAGGAACTGCGTGATCGTATCCGCACCCGACTCACGCAAGCGGCCGAGGTGTTTTCCAGCAACGGGGAAAGCCTCCAACCCACGCCGGAAACCGCACTGATCCATCAGCTCCGGGATGACAGCTACCCAGACCCGGCAACCTGGCCGGACTGCCGCAAAAAACTCCTGCTGGCCGCCGAATGGATGGACGAAGCTGCGGTGTCCACCATTCACGCCTGGTGTAACCGGATGCTGACTGAGCATGCGTTCGACAGTGGCAGCCTGTTCCGCCTTTCTCTGGAAACCGATCAGAGCGAGTTGCTCGATGAAGTCGCACGGGACTACTGGCGAACCTTTATCTACCCGCTGTCGCCGGTACTGATGGACGAAGTGCTGAGCCACTGGAAAACCCCGGACAACCTGCGCGCCTCTGTGCATAACCTGCTTGGCGATGCCGATTCCTTTGAAGTTGCCACCGACGATGTTAAGCAAGCCATCGAAGCCACTGTGCAAAAGCGCATGGAACTGGCTCAGGCTTTGAAAGAATACCCTTGGGCAGACTGGAAGCCTGAAGTCACCGACATGCTGATTGCGCTCAACAAGAGCAAGCGCCTGCACGGTGGCAGCATGAAGCCGATGATTGCCGCTTGGGACAAACTGCTGGATTGGGTCGCTTCCGATGAGCTCTACCCGGAGGGTCTGGACAAGACCGGTTTCCAGAACCAGACACCAGACATACTCCCGACAAAACTCAAAGGCGAGGGCGATGTACCCCATCATCCCGCTTTTGATGCCATTGCAGAGCTGATCGAGTTCAGCCAGAGCCTGCCCAGCGCCGAGGCTGATATTCTTCGGCACGCCAGCCGCTGGATTGCAGCGCGGCTGGAATCGGAAAAACAAAAGCGCTCGGAAATGGGTTTTGATGACCTGCTCACACGGCTGGACGATGCCCTGCATGGCTCCCGTGGCGATCAACTGGCGGCCACCATTCGCCGCCAGTTCCCGGTGGCGCTGATCGACGAGTTCCAGGACACAGATCCTGTGCAATACCGCATCTTCAACCGCATTTACCGGGTTGCAGAGAATCACCCGGATACCTGCCTGCTGATGATTGGCGATCCGAAGCAGGCCATTTACGGCTTCCGCGGCGCCGACATCTACACCTATCTGGACGCCCGCACCGGTGCCCGAGACCGCACCTGGACGCTGGGCCGCAACTTCCGTTCGTCCAAGCCCATGGTGAAAGCGGTCAACCGGGTGTTTGAACATGGCGACCTCAACAGCCCGGAAGGTGCCTTCCTCTTCGGCAAAGGCGATACCTCACCCCTGCCATTTCAGGGGGTAGACGCCAACGGCACCAAGCGCCTGTGGTCGGTGAATGGCGAGGTACAGCCCAGCCTCACCCTGTGGTCACTGGAAAGCGATCAGGTAGACAAAAATGGCAATCGTAAAGGTCTCGCGAAAGGCGCCACCACAACGGATATGGCCGAAACCTGCGCCAGCGAAATCGCCCGACTGCTGACACTTGGCCAACAAGGGCTGGCAGGATTTGCTCTGGAAGAGAACAAAGGCGACCTGGAGCCGGTTGAACCCAAAGACATAGCCATTCTGGTGAATAACCGCAACGAAGCCGCTGCTGTGCGAGATGCGCTGGGCCAAAGGCGCATTAAAAGTGTGTACCTGTCTGACCGGGATTCGGTGCTTACCTCGCAAGAGGCAAAAGAAGTGCTGTGCTGGCTCAAAGCTTTTGCCGAGCCGCGGCAACTGGCCTACGCCCGCGCGGCGCTGGCCACGCCCACGCTCGGCTTACCCTGGCGCTATCTCGACCAACTGTTGACCGACGAGATGGCGCTGGAGCGGGAGATTGATCGCTTTATGGGCTATCAGAGGCAATGGCAAAGCCAGGGTGTACTGCCCATGCTGCGCAGCTTCCTGATGGACTTTGATGTACCCGGCCGTCTGCTACAGCGCCCGGAAGGCGAACGCCGTCTCACCGACATTCTGCACATTGCCGAACTCTTGCAACAAGACAGCCTGCAACTGGATGGCGAACACGCCCTGGTACACCACTACACCCAGATTCTGCGGGCGGCAGACGAAGAAGACGAACACCGCACCCTGCGCCTCGAAAGCGATGCCGGCCTGGTGAAGGTGATTACCGTGCACAAATCCAAAGGTCTGGAATACCCCTTGGTGTTCCTGCCCTTTGGCACAGCCTTCCGCGCTCAAAGTGAAAGACAATCCTTTGTTCGTTATCACGATGACAACGCAAAGCTGATCACTGTGTTCGACCCCACACCGGAAGACGTTGCCCGAGCAGATCAGGAGCGGTTGGGCGAGGATATCCGCAAACTCTACGTGGCCCTTACTCGCGCCCGTTTCGCTACTTGGGTCGGCGTCGCCGAGATTGATAACTGGCATCTCAGCGGTCTGGGTTATCTGCTGGGTGGAGAGCCTGCTGTGCAACACCCGCTGAGTGACGCGCTGAAGCATCTGGTTGATGGCCACACAGAGTTATGTACAGAGGCTCTGCCAGAAGCTACCGGGTTACGTTATGCAGAAGAAGCGCCCGCAGCACTCGGGCCAGCGCTGATCTCAACCCGCGAAGCCCGGGAAGACTGGTGGATTGCCAGCTACTCCTCACTGGAATACACCGGGCTTTCCGGCACAGGTATAGCCTTCGCCGGTGAGGTAGAAGACGCCGAAACCCAGAACCTGCTGGAAGAGGGCGCCCACAACCCTGAGGATGAGGACGCAAGCATTTCACTCAGCCACAGCCTGCACAGCTTCCCGAAAGGCGCAGGCCCCGGAACCTTTCTGCACGATCTACTGGAGTGGTGCGTACAACAGGGCCTGCAACACATTGTGGATAACCCCGAACACTTGCGTGAGCAGCTCACCCGCCGTTGCAGCACGCGAGGCTGGACTGATTGGGTAGATACGCTTGAACACTGGATACTTGCGCTCATTCGCCAGCCACTGCTGTTGAACCGCAGCGGTGGTGAAAGCGTCAGTCTGGCGAGCCTGGGCACCCTGCGCCCGGAACTGGAGTTCTGGTTTGAGAGCCGTAACGTAAGCACCCGGGCCATGGACAAACTGGTGACCCAACACACCCTCAACGGCGCGGACCGACCGCGAGTGGACGACGGGCGCTTCAACGGCATGTTGAAAGGCTTTATTGATCTGGTGTTTGAACACAACGGGCAATATTACGTGCTGGACTACAAATCCAACTATCTTGGCGATAACGACAGCGCCTACACAGATCAGGCCATGGGCGAGGCGATTCTGGATAAGCGCTACGACCTGCAATACATCCTTTATCTGCTGGCCTTGCACCGCTTGCTGAAAGCCCGCCTGCCGGATTATGACTACGACCAGCACATAGGCGGTGCGGTGTATCTGTTTTTGCGCGGCGTGAATGCGCCGGGGGCAGGGGCGTTTACCGACAAACCACCCAGAGAGTTGATTGAACAACTGGATGCCATGTTCGACGGCAAGGCAGTCCCCGGGGAGGTGGCGGCATGAGCAAAACTCGGAATACCGATAATCAATTTGCCTTTGATCTGGATGGAGCCATTGATGCGGTTAAGACACCGCCAACATCTCCCAGCAAGGACACTCGCCTTGCTTTAGACCAAACCGAAAATGTTCTGGAGCTTCTGGATAGCTGGCAGCAAGCTGGCTGGATTCGCCCGCTGGACGTGCGCTTTGCCCGAGTGATTCAGGATCTTTCAGAAGAGCAGGGTGAAGCACCGCAACCGCTGGTTTTGCTACTCGCCGCACTGACATCCCATCAGGTTGGCCGGGGCCATGTATGTGTGGATCTGGCCGACCTGATAGCTGATGCGAACAGTACTCTCTCCCTCCCAACGGAGGAGCAAGAAAACGCGGATAGCAACCTCAATGGCCCCGAAGAAGTACTGGCTCGCGTATCCACGGAACAATGCCTGGACGCTCTGGGTATGGCGCTGGCGGTAAGTGATGGCTCACACACCACACCCCTTGTATTGAGTGGTACTCGCCTCTACTTGCGCCGATTCTGGCGTTACGAACAGAAAATTGCCGCCGGTATTCTGCAGCGTCTGGCGCAGCCATCTACCCTGACTGACCCGTCTTCACTGGCTGCAAAAACACTTAGCAATGCCTTGAACGTTCTGTTCAAACCACAGGGTTCTGCGGGCTATTCGGTTGACTATCAAAAGCTCGCCTGTGCCCTGGCGGCCCGTAATCGGTTTGCTGTTATTACTGGTGGCCCCGGCACCGGAAAAACCACCACAGTAGTAAATTTACTGGCCGCCCTGCAGTCCGTCGCAGGTGAATCTGCCGAGCGCGAGGGGCGCAAATACCGTATTCGCCTGGCAGCACCCACAGGCAAAGCCGCGGCCCGGCTCAACGAATCCATCGGCGGTGCCGTCAGCCGTCTGCCCCTGGCGCAGTTACCGGGGCAGGTCTCTCTGGCGGACATTCCCACCAAAGTAACCACGCTCCATAGACTGTTAGGTAGTCGCCCGGACACCCGCAAATTCCGCCACAACCGCGACAACCCGCTGCTGGTGGACATTCTGGTGATTGATGAAGCCTCCATGGTGGATCTGGACATGATGGCGTCGGTGTTCGACGCCCTGCCCGCTAACGCCCAACTCATTCTGCTGGGCGATAAAGACCAACTGGCCTCGGTAGACGCCGGCGCTGTGTTGGGTGAATTGTGCCAGCGCGCGCCAGACGGACACTATCTGCCAGAAACTGTGCAGTGGCTGAAAGCCATAACCGGCACCGACATCCCGGCAAGCCTACAAAACTCTGAAGGCCAGCCGCTGGATCAGGCCGTGGCCATGTTGCGCAAGAGTTACCGCTTTGCCGAAGGCAGTGGCATTCGCCAACTGGCCGAAGCGGTCAACACCAACACCTTGAACGACAGCATGCTTCAGCAGGCCCGCAGCGCCGGTTTTGAGGATGTGGTGTGGCTGAATGGCGGTACCAACAAACCCTCTCTGGAAGACGCTCAGGTGCTCATCTGCCGCCATGCGGTCAGTGGTAGCCCAGAAGCTTTCCACAATAACGGGGAAGGGCGAATCGATGGCAACAGCCAGCCCCTGCCACCACCAGTAGGCTATCGTCACTACTTGTCGCTAATGCAGGATCACTGCCTGGACAGCAACAGCACAACTGCGAAGTGGGATGAACTGGCAAGATCGGTATTACAGGCCTTCAGCGATTTCCAGGTGCTCTGCGCCCTGCGCCGCGGCCCTTGGGGCGTGGAAGGGCTCAACGAGCTGATCGCCGACCACCTGCTCAAACAAAGGCTCATTCCCCGCGCCGAAGGTTGGTACGCCGGGCGTCCGGTGCTGATTACCGGCAACGATTACAACTTGGGCCTGATGAACGGCGATGTAGGCATTACCTTCAGCCTGCCCTGGGGCACCGACGATCAGAACAATGACGCACAACCTCAGCCAGTATTGCGCGTGGCCTTTCCAAGCAGCGATGGCAGCGGCGATATCCGCTGGATATCACCCAGCCGACTGCAGCAACTGGAAACCGTGTACGCCATGACGGTTCACAAATCCCAGGGCTCAGAATTCAATCACACCTGCCTGGTGCTTCCCGACCGCCTAAGCCCCGTGCTCACGCGGGAGTTGGTGTATACCGGCATCACCCGTGCAAGAAATTGGTTCAGCCTGATAACCGGTGATGCCAGCGTGTTCTCGGAAAGTGTGGAGCAGCGGGTGGTTCGGGCTTCGGGGTTGGCTTCGGTTTTGTCTCGGTGATTTCCTGTTTCGAAAAATCATGATGTAACACATTTGTTCGGGCGAGCCTCCGGAAGCGACCTACGAAAACCTGGAGCGCCAGGGATGGCGCGACGGAGCCCTACAGGGACGTATTTACGGGCGTTTTTCGTAGGTCGCTTCCAGAGGCTGGCTTGCACCAAATCTGATCCCAGGGAAAATCAGTCTCACGTGGGATTATCATCCTCACTGTGCTGTTGTTGCAGCCACAATCTGGCGTAGTAGCCATTCTGTGCCAGCAACTCGCTGTGCCCTCCGCTCTCCACAATCTGGCCATGATCCATTACGAGAATGGTATCGGCATCACGCACTGTGGAAAGGCGGTGGGCGATGACCAGCGTAGTGCGCTGACGGCTGACTTCGTTGAGGGCATCCAGGATTGCCTGTTCGGAGATGGAATCCAGTGATGAGGTGGCTTCGTCGAGAATCAGCAACGGTGGGTTTTTCAACAGCACGCGGGCAATGGCAACGCGCTGTTTCTCACCGCCGGAGAGTTTCAGGCCGCGCTCGCCCACTTTGGTGTCGTATCCTTCTGGCAGGCTGCGGATGAAGTCTTCCAGGCGCGCCTGCTTTGCAGCATGGTGTACCTCCGCTTCGGTAGCCTCCGGCCTGCCGTATGCGAGGTTACTGTACAGGGTGTCGTTGAACAGAACGGTGTCTTGCGGAACCACTCCGATTGCTGAGCGCAGGCTGTCCTGGCTAACCTCGCGAATGTCCTGGCCATCAATGGTGATGCTGCCCTTATCCACGTCAAAGAATCGGAACAGCAGGCGGGCGAGGGTGGATTTACCTGCTCCGCTGGCGCCCACAACTGCCAGTGTGTGTCCGGCTGGTATAGTGAAGTTCACATCCTGCAGAATCTGTCGATCTGAACGGTAGGCAAAATGCACGTGATGAAAGCCTACCTCGCCTTTATCAACTGTGAGCGCGGGAGCCCCTGGGGCATTTTCAATGGCCGGTGCCTCGCCGAGCAAGCCAAACAGCCGCTCCACATTTACCAAAGACTGACGAATTTCTCGATAGACAAAACCCAAGGCATTCAGCGGAATAAACAGTTGGAGCAGGTAGGCGTTGATCATGGTGAAATCACCAAGGGTAATAACCCCACTGGCCACTTCTCTCACGGCCATCACCATCATGGTTATCATGGCCAAACCAATGATCAGTGCCTGGCCGGAGTTGAGAGCCGCCAGAGACAGGCGGTTTTTCAGGCGTGCTTTCTCCCAGCCTTCCAGATTCTCGTCGTAAAGCTCGGCTTCGAATTTTTCGTTATTAAAGTATTTAACGGTTTCGTAGTTGAGCAGGCTGTCGATGGCACGGGAGTTGGACTGATTATCCCGGGCGTTGGCCTCACGAACGAACTTGGTTCGCCACTCCGTGACTCTGATAGAGAAAACCACATACACCACTACTGCGATGAGGATGGCAAACACATAGCTGGCGTTAAACGCCACAAACAAAATGCCCGCCACCATCAGGATTTCCAGCAGGGTGGGCACTATATTGAACAGGGTAAAACGTAGCAGGAAGCTGATACCCGTAGTGCCTCGCTCTATGTCCCGGGCCAGCCCTCCGGTTTTGCGATCGAGATGGAACGCCAGTTCGCGGTCGTGCAGATGGCGGAACACCCGTAGCGATACCCGCCGCATGGCGCGCTCGGCGACCCGCGCAAACACAGCATCCCGCAGCTCACCGAACAGCGTGCTGCTAAACCTCAAGGTTCCGTAGGCAACCACCAGCACCACGGGAATCCATAGTAACAGCTCAGCCTCGCGGCCCTGGTCCAGATAATCCACAATGTATTTCAAGGCCACAGGCGTTGCGACCGTCGCCAGTTTTGCCAGTATCAGGAAGGCAACAGACAAGGCTACTCGCCCACGGAATTCGGCAAGATAGGGCCAGAGCCCGGCGATCACTTTCCAGTCAGGTTTGTGGTTAGCGGGGTAATCACTGTCAGCATAAGCGCGCAAGGGACTTCCTTCATTTTTACGGAGAGGACAAGCGTATGATAGGGCTTGTGAATATTACTGCACCTCAACTTCAGGAGTCACATCATTAACACACGTCATCGGCAGGCCCTGAAACTGATAATCGGCTTTATTCTTCCCTATCGCAAAGCGGTTGCCGGCGCTTTGGTGGCACTGGTCATTACTGCAGGTATCACGCTCGGTTTGGGGCAGGGCCTCAAGATTCTGGTGGATCAAGGCCTGGCTACGGAATCCCCGGCCAACCTTGCCCGCGCCGTTGGGCTGTTCTTTATCTTGGTGTTGGGGCTCGCCTTTGGTTCTTTCGCACGCTTCTATCTGGTGTCCTGGATTGGCGAGCGCGTGGTGGCCGATATCCGCAAGCAGGTGTTCAATCATCTTATTGATCTGCACCCGGGGTTTTTTGAGCAGAACCGTGCTCTGGAAATACAGTCACGATTTACCGCCGACACCACAGTGCTGCAATCGGTCATCGGCTCAACCGTCTCCATTGCCCTGCGCAATGCTCTCATGCTGGTGGGCGGCCTGGTTTTGCTGTTCATCACCAATGCCAAGCTGGCCGGGATTATCCTGCTGGGGTTTCCTCTGATTATCGCGCCTATCCTGTTTTTCGGTCGACGCGTTCGGCAGTTGTCGCGGCTAAGTCAGGACAGAGTTGCAGATGTGGGCAGCTACGTGGGTGAAAACCTCACGCAGATCAAAACCGTTCAGGCCTTCAACCACCAACCCCATGACCAACAGTTTTTTTCTGAAGTTTCCGAACGGGCTTTCGACATCGCCCGCGCCCGCATAAAACAGCGTGCCTGGTTAACCACCTTGGCCATTTCTCTGGTGATGGGCGCTGTCGGTGTTGTCATCTGGATTGGCGGTCTGGATGTTATCCACGGCCGCATTACCCCGGGAGAGTTGGCCGCATTTCTGTTTTACAGTTTGTTGGTGGGCGTAGCGGCAGGCGCAATCAGCGAAGTCATTGGTGAGCTGCAACGGGCTGCTGGCTCCGCTGCACGGTTGTTTGAACTGCTCCAGACAAAACCGGCATTCATCCGGCCGGCAGAACAAGCAAACGAGTTCCCCGGGGCCATTACCGGCGAAATTTCCATCGAGGGCCTTAATTTCAGCTACCCCGGCCGGAGCGAACACCCGGCACTGACCGATATCTGTCTGCACGTTCGTGCCGGTGAAACCCTGGCGCTGGTTGGGCCTTCCGGTGCAGGAAAGTCCACCTTGTTTGATCTGCTGTTGCACTTCTATCAGCCCGACAGCGGTACCATTCACATTGACGGAACAGACAGCGCCACAGTTTCCCTTGAAGCGCTACGCAGCTGCTTTTCGCTGGTACCCCAGAACCCCGCACTGTTCCATGGCACCGTGGCCGACAACATCCGCTACGCACGCCCGGATGCCAGCCAGGCGGACGTTGAAAAGGCTGCACGCATTGCCCACGCCCATGAATTCATCGAGAAGCTGCCTGAAGGCTACAGCACGCAACTGGGCGATGCAGGGCTAGGGCTATCTGGTGGCCAAAAGCAACGGCTGGCTATTGCCCGTGCGCTGCTTGCTGATGCCCCAATACTGCTGCTTGATGAAGCGACGAGCGCGCTTGATGCTGAGAGCGAGAGCCTGATTCAGCAAGCCATGCCGGCCCTGACATCCGGAAGAACTACCCTGGTGATTGCCCACAGGCTTGCCACCGTGCGTGATGCTGACCGTATTGCCGTACTGGAACAGGGGCGCCTTCTAGCCGTCGGCACCCATGATGAGTTGATGCAAGGGAATGAACTTTACCGGCGTCTGGCCGATTTGCAGTTCCGGGAGCAACCGGTGGATTAATTTATTCCTTGCTGTCAGTTTGTGTCATTCCGTTCTACTCCCTACACTGAGGAACGAGATTGTTACTATCAGAGACACAGGGAGAATGGCAAAGTGAGCAACAAAGAACTTCAGGCACTCAAAGAACGCTATGTTGCAGCAGGCGTTGCGAGCCCAAATAAGCAATTTGCTGACCACGCAACCAACGCAGAACTGTGGGACGCTGACGGCAAACGTATGATCGATTTTGCCGGTGGTATTGGTGTTCTCAACATCGGCCACCGCCACCCGAAAGTAGTGGCAGCGATCAAAGCCCAACTCGATAAGCTGATGCATACCTGCCAAACGGTTATGCCCTATGAGGGCTATGTGCGCCTGGCGCAGAAGCTGAGCGAAGTCACTCCGGTTAAAGGCCATGCCAAAGTAATGCTGGCCAACTCCGGTGCGGAAGCACTGGAAAACGCCCTCAAGATTGCCCGAGCGGCCACTGGTCGCACCAACGTCATCTGCTTCAACGGCGGTTATCACGGCCGCACCTTTATGACCATGGCAATGAATGGCAAGGCAGCACCTTACCAGACCGACTTTGGCCCCATGCCAGGAAGCGTATTCCGCGCACCTTATCCTGTTCCGTATCACGGGGTTACAGAGGAAGAAGCACTGCGTGGCCTGCAGATGACTATGAAAGCCGACTCTCCGGCAAACCAGACTGCTGCCATCGTGCTCGAACCGGTACTGGGCGAGGGTGGCTTTTACGCAGCACCCACCAGCTTTCTTAAAGCACTACGGAAAATTTGTGACGATAACGGCATCCTGCTGATTGTGGACGAAGTTCAGAGTGGCTTTGGCCGTACCGGCAAGATGTTTGCGCTTGAGCACAGTGGTGTTGAAGCTGACATCATTACCATGGCGAAAAGTATGGCTGACGGTATGCCAATCTCAGCAATTGTTGGTACCGACAAAGTCATGGACTCGTCCGGGCCCAACTCGTTGGGCGGCACCTATACCGGCAGCCCGACTGCCTGTGCGGCTGCCCTTGCTGTATTCGAGGTATTCAAGGAAGAGGATATCCTGGGCAAGAGCATACGCCTTGGCGAAAAGCTGAATCAGCGCTTTACCCAGTGGCAGGAGCAGTTTACCCATGTGGACAACGTACGTGGGCTGGGGCCCATGGCCGCATTCGAAATGGTTGAAAGCAAGGAAAGCCGTAAACCAATGCCCGAAATGGCTGCAGCAATTACCAAGAAAGCCCAAGAGAAGGGACTGATCCTTCTTAGCTGTGGCATGTTTGGGAATACCCTGCGCTTCCTCATGCCGGTAACGATCGAGGACAGTATCCTTGAAGAAGGCTTGGCGATCGTTGAAGAGTGCCTGAAAGAAGTCGGCGCTTGATACCTTTTGTTTGATCCATTTGTGAAGCAAGCCGAACCTCCGGGTTCGGTTTTTTTATGGCGTTCGTCGTATACTGGCCCGAGCAGTTTCACTAATCAGGCAGAGCCATGACCGCACCAAATACTACCGCCGTGCCCGACCACAAACCCAGACCTTGGGTCGATCTTCTGGTCAGCATTATCATTCCATCCGTTATCTTGATGAAGTTCAGTGGCGACCAGCATCTTGGCAGTGTCAACGCCCTGATCCTGGGCCTGGCCTTTCCACTAGGGTGGGGCCTTTTCGAGCTGATTCGTTACAACAAAAAGAACTTTATAGCCTTGCTGGGCCTGGTAAGCGTGGGTCTAACAGGTGGTATCGGCTTGCTGGAACTGGATGCCGGCTGGCTCGCCATAAAGGAAGCAGCTATTCCCGCAATCATTGGTCTAGCGGTGCTTACCTCAACACGCACGAAATACCCCCTGGTTCGCACGCTCCTCTACAATCCCAATGTGCTCGATGTCGATAAAATTCAGAAGACCCTGGAAGAAAAGGACCAGGTAGAAGAGTTCGAAGGGCGCCTGCTCAATGCCAGCTACTTTTTTGCCGGCACCTTTCTGTTTTCTTCCATCATGAACTACGTTCTCGCCCGCTGGATTGTCGTCAGCCCGTCCGGTACCCAAGCGTTCAATGAAGAGCTTGGAAGGATGACTCTGGTGAGCTATCCGATGATTGCCATCCCCTCTATGGTGATGATGATGCTCATTTTCTATTATCTTTGGAGAACCATCCGCAGGCTTACGGGCTACACCCTGGAAGAAGTCATGGCGCCTCATTTGGCGGAGAAGGAAAAAGCCAGGTAATCAGCTTCGTATGACGGAAGATAATGCAGTAATCCAGTGAGGCACCCGGTTTTCAGGTATAAAAAAAGCGGCCACAGTGGGCCGCTTTTTTGTACCTGCTTAAAACCCCATTAAATGTCGAGGTTGTGCACTTCCAAAGCGTGAGCCTGGATAAAGTCACGACGGGGCTCTACATCATCACCCATCAATGTTGTAAAGATCTGGTCTGCTGCAACAGCATCATCAATCTTCACTTTCATCATGCGGCGGCTATCGGGGTCCATGGTGGTTTCCCAGAGCTGATCCGGGTTCATCTCACCCAAACCCTTATAGCGCTGAATGGTCAGGCCACGCTGCGCTTCCTTCATCAACCAATTCAGTGCGCCCTCAAACGACAACACAGCCTGCTTACGCTCACCACGCTGTATGTAGGCTCCGTCTTCAACAAGGCCATTCAGGGTCTCGCCAAGGCGTGCAATTGAAGCGTAGGACGGTGAGTCGAAGAAGTCATGGTTAAACACGTACTCCGTAGGAATACCGTGTACATGAATGGTTACCATGGGCAGGAACAGGCCCCGCTCAGAATCCTTTTTGACGGAGAAGGTAAATTTGGTTCCGGTGCGGGTGTCCAATTCCAGACCATCACCCAGACGACTTGCCCAAGCAGCTACTGCTTGCTCATCCTTCAGATCCTCTGCTTTCAGAGTATCGTTGTGCAGCATTTGCTCCAGCACCATCGCAGGATACGCGCGGGACAGGCGCTCAATCATCGCCATAACCGCCTGATAATCCTTCACCATGGTCTCAAGGGCAGAGTCCTTGATAGGTGGCGCTTCCGGGTTCACATACAGTTGTGCACCTTCCAGAGATGTCTGGGTGAGGTAGGCTTCCATTGCCTTCTCATCCTTCAGGTACTGCTCCTGCTTGCCACGCTTGACCTTATATAAGGGAGGCATAGCAATAAATACGTGGCCACGTTCGATAATTTCGCGCATTTGGCGGAACAGGAACGTGAGTAGCAGCGTGCGGATGTGAGAACCATCCACATCGGCGTCCGTCATGATAATGATGGAGTGATAGCGAAGCTTGTCAGGGTTGAACTCTTCCCGACCAATGCCACACCCCAAAGCCGTAATGAGAGTACCCACTTCGGCAGAGGACAGCATCTTGTCAAAACGTGCTTTCTCCACGTTCAGGATCTTACCTTTCAGCGGCAGGATAGCCTGGGTTTTGCGGTCTCGGCCCTGTTTGGCGCTACCGCCGGCCGAGTCACCCTCCACTATGAACAGTTCGGATAGAGCGGGGTCTTTCTCCTGGCAGTCTGCCAGCTTGCCGGGTAGGCCGGCGATATCCAGAGCACCTTTGCGACGGGTCATGTCCCGAGCTTTACGCGCTGCTTCACGGGCACGCGCTGCTTCAATCATCTTGTTAACGATCAGTTTGGCTTCGTTAGGCTGCTCTTGCAGGTATTCGGCAAAGCTCTGGTAGAGCTCCTGCTCAACGGCCGTTTTTACTTCCGAAGAAACCAGTTTGTCTTTTGTTTGCGAAGAGAACTTGGGATCAGGAACTTTCACACTGATGATAGCCGTCAGACCTTCGCGGGCGTCGTCACCGGAGGTGCTTACCTTTGCCTTTTTACCCAGACCTTCCTGTTCAATGTAGTTGTTCAGGGAGCGGGTAAGTGCTGAACGGAAACCTGCCAGGTGAGTACCACCATCCCGCTGGGGAATATTGTTAGTGAAGCAGTAGATGTTTTCCTGGAAGGCATCATTCCATTGCATGGCAACTTCAACCACGATGCCGTCTTCCCGTTCCCGGGTAAAATGGAAAACCCGGTTTATAGGCGTTTTATTGGTATTGAGATGCTCAACAAACGCTCTCAATCCGCCTTCGTACTCAAAAATTTCTTCCTTTCCACTGCGCTCATCCGTCAGACGAATGCGAACGCCACTGTTCAGAAACGCCAGTTCCCTGATGCGTTTTGCCAGAATTTCGTAGTGGAACTCAATAGTAGAAAAGGTTTCCGGAGACGGTATGAAATGTACCCGGGTACCAGAAGCTTCCGTATCGCCAACAGGTGCCAGGGGCGCAACGGGCACACCGTGTGTGTACACCTGTTCATACACCTTGCCATCGCGACGGATAGTCAGGGTGAGGGTAGAGGACAACGCATTTACAACCGAAACGCCTACACCATGAAGGCCACCAGAAACCTTGTAGGAATTATCATCAAACTTACCCCCGGCATGCAGCACCGTCATGATAACTTCGGCAGCGGATACGCCTTCTTCCTCGTGGATATCCACAGGAATTCCCCGGCCATTATCCTGAACGCTTACCGACTCATCCGGGTGAATAATGATGCCTATCTCGGAGCAGTGTCCTGCCAAAGCTTCATCGATGGAGTTATCCACCAGTTCAAAGACCATATGATGCAGGCCGGTTCCATCATCGGTATCGCCAATATACATCCCTGGCCGTTTTCGTACCGCATCCAGCCCCTTCAGGACTTTGATATTGGCGGAACTGTAGCTCGATTCACTCATTAGGAAACTCCTGAAGCTTAAGGGCCGGCGCAATCCTGAAGCAGCATTTTGTGCGACTAAAAGGTCGGTAGGCCGGTTTTATTCTTCCTTCAATTTGCCATGTTCCACGTGGAACATTCGGTAATCAGGTATTTGGTTATTCTGCCACAACGACTCCGGATCAGGATGTTCAATGGCGGTAATAAATACCTGGCAACGTAACTGCTGTAACTTCCGAGCCAGCATGGTTCTATGGCTCTCATCCAGCTCGGCGTTAATATCGTCAACCAAGAAGCTTACCTGCTTTCCAAGATCGTTTAACACCATGCTCTGGGCAATCTTCATCAGAATGACGAGGGTCTTTTGCTGGCCGCGAGAAAAGGTTTCCGCCACCGGTCGTCCCTGAAACCTGATGCGGATGTCTGCACGGTTTGGCCCATAAAGGGTATGCCCCATGCGGGCTTCCTGCTCCCTGTGACGTACCAACACATCAGCCAGAGACTGACTCGTGTCCCATCCAGGGTAGAATTCAAGTTTCAGCCCGTCTGTCCAACTCACATCCACTTCGTGAACCAGGCTGTCGAACGCCCTTTTGAACTGATCAAAGGCGGTCTTTCGGGCATCGCTTATTCGTTCGCTCAGTGCCACGTACTGGGTATCCCAGATACGCAACATGGATTCGTCTAGTCTACCATTTCTCAGCGTTTGATTCCGCTGTGATGTGACTCTCTGGCACTGTTGCCAGCTTGAAGCGAAAGAAGGTTCCACGTGGAACACTGCCCAATCGAGAAATTGCCGACGTTTTCCGGGACCTCCCGCGACAATGTCAAACACGCCCGGATCGATTACCGAAACTGGCAAATGCATCGCGAGCGAAGATAAGCTGCGTACACTTTCTCCGTCGACCCGCAACGTCGTTTCTTTTTGCGCAACATCCCGGGAGATCCCCAGGCGATGGGCAAGAGCCCCTTCACCAGGATTATTACGATGGCTGTCAAACCCATGGTCCAGGCCACCAAACACGGTGAAACGCTGCTGGCCATGCTGCACAACTGCCTGATGTCTACTCACCCGGAAGGATCGGCCCAAACCCAGATAACCAATTGCTTCGAGCACGCTGGTTTTGCCACTACCGTTCGCACCGTGAAGAAAGTTGAAAGACGGTGAGAAGGAAACAGGTTCAGTAGAAGACAGGTTGCGAAAAAACTCGGTATGAAGTTTAACCAGCGCCATAGGAAGCAAAGCTCGTCGCGGCAGCAAGAGGAATGGAACGAATCCACGAAAAAAGGCAGCAACTCGCGAATCACACGAATTGCTGCCTTAGTGTACAAAACCAGGCTTGCGAAGGCGACTGCCTTCAGTGAAGCATATTCAGGCGGTCGTCCATAAACACATCCATTTCCGGCGCGAGAATATGTACGTATCGATCAAAATACAGGAATTGTTTCAGAAGCAGAGCGAACTCCCTCGGAAAGTGCAGGCCGTGGCTTTCACCGACCTTCACCATATCCATAAGGATGCTATTCACGTCGTCCTCAGCCTGGTCCGCCTGATAAGGGACATGATCGGGCACCATTTTATCCATTTGCTGGTAAAGTTTGCGCAAATCTGCAGCAAGATCGTGTACCTTCACGGTATGCTTGGTAATCCCGATACGGATCATGGCATCTGCCATGCCCTCGAAATTCCCAACCATCACTGCCGATATAAAATCACTGACCGCTTCCCAGGTGTCTGGGCGAATACGTCCAACAATACCAAAATCAATAAACCCTACGCGCCCATCCTTCAACACCATCAAATTGCCTGCGTGGACATCCGCATGGAAAAACTCGCACTTCGTAAGGCTGGCAAACCAGGTGTTCATGGCCGTGATCAGCGTTCGTTCCGGATCCTTTGCATAACCGCGGATGCTTTCCAGGTCCGTTAAGGGTACACCGTGGAACCGCTCCATCGTCAGGATCCGGCGAGTACTAGCATGCTCATATACCGCTGGGACTGTTGCATCTTCATTATGGGTATCATGAAGGAACTTCCGGAAAACCTTGAGGTTGTTCGCCTCTTTAATGAAGTCACACTCCTCCATCATAGTGCGTTGAATTTCTTCAACGATACCTGAGAGAGACGTCCAGGAGAGCTTGGGTGCGAGGGTTTCCAGGATACGTGCCGATAGGTACAGGAAGTTCAGGTCGGTCAGCAGGATATTTTCAACACCTGGCTTTTGGACTTTGATGACCACGTCTTCGCCGGTCACCAGGCGCGCCGCATGCACCTGGGCAATGGAGGCGGAGGCCAGAGCTACCGGATCAATCTCGGAGAACACTTGATCAATCGGCCGATTCAGCTCTTTACTGATAATTCCTTTTATAACACCGAACGGCAAATTAGGCGTACGATCAAGACAGTACTGAAATTCCTCCACATACTCTTTCGGGAAGAAGGTCGGTGAACTGGCGATGAACTGCCCGAGTTTAATGTAGGTTGCGCCCAGTGATTCGAAAGTCTGGCGCAGCATACGCGGAGCAGGGGGGCGCTCCCCCCTGACCCAATTGACACCGGTTCGGCCGAGTACAGAAAGTGTTTGCCCTATTCTGAATACGCCTTTGATTCCGTTCGTTACGGTGCCCATTTCTTATCTCCTATAGCCTCATCGGCATAACCACATAAAGGCAGCGGTTATCAGTTTGCGATTCGATCAATGCACTGCTGTTGGGATTCGACAGGGTGATCTTTACCTGCTCATCATCCAGCGCATTCATTACATCTATCAGGTAGCCTACATTAAAACCGATCTGTAGTGATTCGCCCTGATAATCCACTGGCAGCGCGTCTTCGGCCTGTTCCTGATCCGGATTGTTTGCAAACACCTGCAATTCGTTTGTGGCCAGGTTCAGCCGAACACCGCGAATATTCTCATGGGACAATATTCCGGCGCGCTGAAGGGTGTTTTTAAGCGTGCCACGATCTGCCAGGACAATCTTGTCACCGCCGCGGGGAATTACCCGGTTATAGTCCGGGAACTTGCCTTCAATCAGCTTGGAGGTAAACGTGTACGACCCAACCGTAGCTCGCAGATGGTTATCACCAATAACCAGAGTAACGGGTGTTTCTACATCATCCAGCAGGCGCGACAACTCAAGCACGCCTTTACGAGGCACAATTACCTGCCGAGGTTCGGCACAACCGGTGTTCAACTGAACGTGGGCCATAGCCAACCGGTGACCATCGGTAGCAACCGTGCGCACGTGGTCCTTATCTACTTCAAGCAATAAACCGTTGAGATAGTAACGCACATCCTGCTGGGCCATAGCGAAGGCAGTTGCGTCGAACATACGCCTCAGTTCTTTCTGCGGCAGCTCCAGCCGGAAACTCTCAGGCTCATCTTCCACATTGGGAAAATGCTCAGCAGGCAGGGTAGACAGGGTAAAATGACTTGCACCACATCGTACATGCAAACGATCGCCTTCAAGCACAAGCTCGATTGGCGCTTCGTCTCCTAGAGACCGGCAGATATCTGAAAGCTTGCGGGCAGGGACGGTGATACGCCCTGGATGGTCAACATGGACAGGTGTTACCCGGCCGACCAGCTCAACTTCCATATTTGTCCCGGTCAGAACCAGGGTGTTGTCTTCGGCTACCAGCAATACGTTGGACAGTACCGGCATGGTCTGCTTTTTTTCAACAACACCGGCAATGCTTTGCAAAGGTATGAGCAGGGATTCACGGCTGATCGTCAGTTTCATGTCACTCAGCTTTCTATTGTTGGAAGGATGAATGTAATTTTTGCTTGAGGCTTCACACATCTTCTGCACAGAAGTCAGGTGGTCAGCAATCTCATAAAGTTCTGATAGTCCTCGCGGATACCAGGATCTGTTTCCTGAAGCTCCACAATTTTCTTGCACGCATGCAAAACGGTGGTGTGATCTCGACCACCAAACGCATCGCCAATTTCCGGCAAGCTGTGATTCGTCAGCTCTTTGGACAACGCCATGGCGACTTGGCGGGGCCGGGTTATCACACGAGTGCGCCGCTTGGAATGAAGATCCGCAACTTTGATTTTATAGTACTCAGCCACCGTACGCTGAATGTTATCTATGCTTACTTGCTTCTCATGCAGGGCAAGCAAGTCTTTCAGGCTTTCCCGAATAAACGGCGGCGTAATTTCCGAGCCGGTGAAGTGAGCATTCGCTATCACCAAACGAAGCGCGCCTTCGAGCTCTCGCACGTTTGATCGTATTTTCTGGGCGATAAAAAAAGCGGCTTCGCTGCTTAATTTAACATTGGTTTGCTCAGCCTTTTTCATCAGAATCGCAACCCGCGTTTCCAGCTCAGGGGGCTCAACCATCACTGTAAGCCCCCAGCCAAAGCGGGACTTTAGACGCTCTTCCATATCCACGATTTCTTTCGGAAACCGGTCACAGGTTACGATGACCTGCTGCCCACCTTCCAGCAACGCATTAAAGGTATGAAAGAACTCTTCTTGTGAGCGCTCTTTACGGGCAAAAAACTGGATATCATCAATCAGCAAGGCATCGACTGACCGGTAATACCGCTTGAATTCATTGATGGCGTTCAGCTGCAATGCCTTGACCATATCGGCAACAAATCGCTCAGACCGCAAGTAAGCAACCTTTGCGTTAGGGTTGCGGCGAACAATGTCGTTCCCGATTGCGTGCATAAGGTGGGTCTTACCCAAACCCACACCGCCATATAAGAACAGCGGGTTGTATGCACCACCGGGGTTCTCGGCAACCTGCATGGAGGCGGCTCGTGCGAGTTGGTTCGACTTGCCCTCTACAAAAGTGTCAAACGTAAAGCCCTCGTTCAGAAAGCTCTGGTGCTTGATATCACCCTCTACCTGAACCGGCCTGCGCCCACCGTTGGATGTGTACTCATTAAGCTGTGCTTGCCGGTTACCGCCTGAAGTTGCTGCAACAACCTTTTCTTCTTCAGTCACCCTGCCACCGGACTCTTCCTGAATCCGCTTGCCGGTATCTTGCTTAACCAGTTCGGAGCGCACAACCGGCTCACTTTCCCGGGGAGCTGAGCCTACTTTCATTCCTACTCGTGGAGCCTGGCCACCGTTTAAATCCTTCAGCACTTCTTCTATACGACGGAGGTACTTCTCATGGACCCAGTCCATCACAAAACGGTTAGGGGCAAACAACATCAGTTGCCCTTCCCGATGATCAGACTGAAGAGGCCTGAGCCAGGTATTGAACTGTTGTGCGGGAAACTCATCCCGGAGTACTTCAAGACATTGATGCCACAGTCTGTTCGGCACGACAGCCAGCTCCCGATAACCCATAATTTTCTCGGACCTGACAACAACTGTCCGATCCCGAAAGATGACCACGGATTCTAACCCGCCAGACCCTTCAGTGAAAGAGCAAAAGGCTCTTCATGAACACCCTGTGGAAATTTATCTACCGATTTATCAATATTTTACAGACTTGTGTACAACCTTGTGTACAGAAAATTCCTGACTGAATAGTTACGCACAACCCTGTGTGCACAACCGATCCTCAGCTCTGTGCACAATCACCTTGTCTTTCGGTGGATAACTCAAACCTCTTCCCTCATCCCTACTTGTCCACAATCCGTTATGAACTCATCCACAGGGCTTAGGGCCACTTTTACGATCCTTTATCAATGATCCAATTATATGATTTTATTAGTATAATTTCAGTTCTCCACAGAAAACAGCCCCTGTAATAACAGTAATAATAGAATTCTTTAAAGAATATTAAAAAGACCTATAACTACTATTATTCTGCTGATCACCTCCAGGTGGCTGGTTTGTTTTCCAACCTCCCCGAACATACAATCCGGCATCGGCATAAGCCCCTACCAATAAACATTGAACCCTCAGCAGAATTTGCATAGAATGCCGCTCCTGTTTTGGCTATTAATTTTTTAAGCCATTTCCTGAATGTCCAACACACGAATTGTGAGATAGTCACCATGAAAAGAACGTTTCAACCAAGCGTACTGAAGCGTAAGCGCGTTCACGGATTCCGTGCCCGTATGGCAACTGCCAACGGCCGCAAGGTAATTTCCCGTCGTCGTGCCAAAGGCCGTGCACGTCTGTCTGCGTAATCTGTCGTTCGCCTCATGAAGGCTTTGAATTTTCCGAAATCACATCGCCTGCTACGGCCAGCTGATTACGGCAAAGTCTTCAACGACGTACAGCTGAAGGTTCCGCACAGGAATTTTCTGATCCTGGCTACTCCGAATAATCTCGGACATGCCAGGATCGGTCTTGTATTTGCGAAAAAGAACCTGAAACTGTCTGTTCAGCGAAACCGGATCAAGCGCCAGGTACGGGAAACCTTTCGTAACCAGCCTGAACTTCCCGGAATGGATATCATCGTTCTTGGACGCCAAGGGCTAGCAGCAATGGACAATCACGCCGTCCGTGCTTCTCTCGATGGTCTCTGGCATCGGTTATCGAAAAAATACTATCAGCTACCGCCATCTCGGCCAGCAGAAACCACTTCTGCCGGTGAGGGAACAGGTTAATGCGAAAGTTGCTTCTTTTTCCCATCCGCTTCTACCAGTATGCCATCAGCCCGCTAATGGCCAGCCATTGCCGCCATTATCCAACCTGCTCACAATATGCTGTGGAAGCTATTTCTCATCACGGTTCACTGAAAGGTCTCTATCTGTCAGTTAAACGCCTGCTGAGATGCCACCCTTGGGCCGAAGGCGGTTACGATCCAGTACCTGGCACTGTAAACTCTGCTCCAGAAGAAACGACCTCCTGTTGCCCTCGGGCTGACCATTCCCCAATAACAACCCAGACCAGACAGTAACTCTATGGATATTCAACGCATCGTATTATTTGCCGGCCTGGCTATTGTCAGTTATCTGATGGTACTTGCCTGGAACAAAGATTATCACCAGCCGGTTCCTACTGAGCAGGTTGCAGAATCCGGGCGTATCCAGTCCGATAACAGTTCGGCTGATGCCATGGTACTTCCAGGCGAGGTCTCCCAGGGGAGCACAACCGCAAATCGTGCAAACGAAGAATTTACAACACCGGAAACTGGCCAATCCGTATCCAGTCCTGCTTCTTCCGGTGTAAGCGTAAGTGATCAATACATCACAATCCGCACCGATGTACTGGATCTGGTTGTTGATCGTGTTAGTGGCAACCTCGTCAAAAGCTCTCTACTTAGCTATAACAAGTCGCTGAATAGTGAAGAACCTCTCACGCTTCTCAACAACACTGAAAACCGTTTTTATGTGCTTGAAAGCGGTTTGATTGGCCAAAATGGCCCGGATAGTGCCAAGAACGGACAAGCTCCCGTATACACCACAGATGCCACTAGCTATGAACTTGCGGAAGGCGAAAACGAACTGACCGTTAATCTCGTTCACACGATGGATAACGGTGTTCAAATCACCAAGCGCTATCAGTTCGCCCGTGACAGCTATGAGATTCGCGTTCGTTATCTGATTGATAACCGTTCCAGTGAGAACTGGCAGGGTAACTTTACCGGCAAGATTGTTCGTGACCAGTCACCAGATCCTACATCTGGCCCCAGCATGGGTATCAAGGCGTTTCTGGGACTGGTGACCAGTTCACCTGAAGACCCTTACGAAAAATATGACTTTGGTGATCTGGAAGACAAGCGCATTAACGAAACAGTCACTAACGGCTGGATGGCATTTTTGCAGCACTACTTCCTTGCTGCCTGGGTCCCTGATCGGGACCAACCCGCACAATTCCAGACCACTCGCCGTGGTCCCCTGCATGTAATGGGTTTTGTATACCCGGCAACAACAGTCGCACCTGGTGAAACAACAGAAATTGGCGCCAGTGCCTATGTAGGGCCGAAGATTATCGATCGCCTTGAAGCCGTTGCGCCCAGCCTCGACCGTACTGTCGATTTCGGTTGGCTGTTCTTCATCTCCTTGCCGCTGTTCATCATCATGGAATGGTTTCACAGCTGGGTAGGAAACTGGGGTGTATCCATTATTTTGCTGACCGTTCTGGTTAAAGCTGTGTTCTTCAAACTATCAGCAACCAGCTATCGTTCAATGGGGCGTATGCGGGCAGTTGCTCCACAGCTTACCCGTCTGAAAGAACTGTACGGCGATGATCGCCAGCGCATGTCTCAGGAAATGATGGCGCTGTACAAGAAAGAAAAGATCAATCCGCTGGGTGGCTGCCTGCCAATTCTGGTGCAGATGCCAGTGTTTATCTCCCTGTACTGGGTACTGTTCGAAAGCGTACAACTGCGCCATGCGCCATTTATGCTCTGGATCCACGACCTTTCGGTAATGGACCCTTACTTCATTCTGCCGATCCTTATGGGCGCCAGCATGATGTTGCAGATGAGCCTGAACCCGACGCCTCCCGATCCCATGCAGGCGAAGATCATGAAGCTGATGCCAGTAGTATTTACCATCTTCTTCCTGTGGTTCCCGGCAGGTCTGGTACTCTACTGGTTGGTAAACAACATTCTTTCGATCAGCCAGCAGTGGTACATTACTCGCAAAATCGAAGCAGAAATGGCCACAAAAAAGCACTGATCCTGTGACCGTTTGATTGTTAAGTAGAGGCTCCGCAAAGGGGCCTTTACTGTTTCAGGAATGCACAAAATTGCTGTGGAAGAGGCATTACCCATGAACCAGAACCCTGGAATCTCCAATACGCCCGACACCATAACAGCCATAGCCACAGCACCTGGCCAGGCTGGCGTAGGAATTGTTCGAGTGTCTGGCCCACTGGCAAAGGACATTGCCACCGCAATGCTGGGGTACACGCCAAAGCCCAGATATGCTCATTACGGGCCTTTTCTGGATAAGAACAGCGAGTTGATAGATGAAGGCATCGGGCTGTTTTTCCCGAACCCGCATTCGTTTACCGGGGAAGACGTTTTTGAGTTGCAGGGCCATGGTGGCACCATCATTCTGGATCTTCTTTTGCGGGAAGTCCGTCGACTCGGGGCCAGGCTGGCTCGCCCTGGGGAGTTCTCCGAGCGTGCATTCCTTAACGACAAACTGGATCTTGCCCAGGCCGAAGCCATTGCCGATCTCATTGAAAGCAGTTCAGAGCAGGCGGCTCGCTGTGCAGTAAGATCCATGCAAGGAGTGTTTTCACGGCGGATCGAAACATTGGTTGAGGCTGTTACACACCTGCGGATTTATGTAGAAGCTGCCATCGACTTTCCGGAAGAAGAAATCGATTTTTTGGCCGATGGCAAGGTAGCCACTGATCTGCAGGCGTTGCTGGCACAACTCGAGGATATTCTGGGCGAAGCCCAGCAAGGCACCATTCTGCGTGATGGCATGAAGGTTGTAATTGCAGGGCGCCCCAACGCCGGAAAATCCAGCCTGCTCAATGCCCTGGCCGGTCGCGAAGCGGCTATTGTAACTGCCATTGAAGGCACTACACGGGATGTGCTGAGGGAACACATCCACATTGATGGTATGCCTCTACATATTGTCGATACCGCTGGTCTGCGGGACAGCCCGGATGAAGTGGAGCAAATAGGTATTGCTCGTGCCTGGGATGAAATACGTCAGGCAGATCGAATTCTGTTAATGGTGGATGCGACCACCACTGAGAAAACCGCACCCCATGAAATCTGGCCAGATTTTATCGACCAGCTACCCGCGGCTGCACCGGTTACAGTAATCCGGAATAAAGTTGATCTGAGTGGCGAAAGCGTAGGACTTTCAGAGGTATCTGGCGACGGTACACCAGTGATTCGACTGGCAGCCAAGTCCACCGATGGTCTGGACGTGCTCAGGGACCATCTTAAGCAATGCATGGGCTTTGCCAGCACCACCGAAGGTGGCTTTCTGGCCCGTCGCCGGCATCTGGATGCGCTGGAGCGTGCAAAGGACTTTCTTGTACAAGGCCAGGCGCAGCTGGAAGGCTATGGTGCTGGTGAGTTGTTGGCTGAAGATTTACGGGCAGCCCAGGATGCCTTGGGAGAAATCACAGGGCAGATTACGCCGGATGATTTGCTTGGAAAGATTTTTGGTTCGTTTTGCATTGGGAAGTAGAAATATCAACCACATCAGTGGACTGTATGGAACACCCATCAGAGATGAGTGGTTTTGATAAGTGTTTCCTGGTGAGCTTATTTGACAGATCCCAACCCCCTGCCTATATGGATATTGGTTCGGCTGAACGGAAAACTCCACCCACGGGGGTGTCTCAGCCATGGATATTTTTAATAGCAGAAACGTCTTTTTTAGCCCATCTATTCGCCCGAGTGGCGCCTTTCCAAGAGTATTTCTTTGGCTAACGCTGATCATGGTGCCGTTACTGGCGTCCTGTGGCGGGGACAACGATAACAGTAATAATACAGCTCCCGCGGCGCTCTCGATTAGCTCGCAGCCAACCAGTCAAACTGTAACAGAAGGTTCGGGTGTCCGATGACAACGGATCTGTTGATAGCGCTGCGGCCATCCTGACGGTAAATGCCGCATTGGCTGCGCCGACAATTACAACTCAGCCTTTGGTGCAGTCAGTTGAACAAGGCCAAAAGGCCACTTTCACGGTGACTGCAGGGGGCGCTGCTCCATTAAGCTATCAGTGGCAACGGGACAATATAGATATTGCAGGTGCCAACGCTGCCAGCTATACCACTCCCGTGCTCACCCTTGCAGCGGACGACGGCGCTGTTTACAGAGTGATTGTGACCAACCCGGTGAATAGCGTTACCAGCAGCGATGCCGTAATTACAGTTACCCAAACACTTTTGGCCTGTTCGGGCGGTGCGCAAGCTGGCTGGTGCTGGATAGAACCCAAACCCCATGGCAATACCCTCCGAGATGTTGAATATCTGGGCGCAGATGTATTCGTGGCGGCCGGTGGCGGTGGCGTATTCATGCGCTCCACTGACGGCGGTGCCACATGGAGCACCAGTTTTGCCATCGGTAGCAGTGTTAACGCCATGCATTTTGTCAGCAGCACCTTAGGATATGTAGTGGGTGATAGGGGGTTTATCGCTCGTACTGATGATGGCGGGCAGACCTGGTTGCCTCAGATAAGCACCGTAGAAACCACCCTGCACGAAGTACACTTCTTTGACGCGAACCTGGGGCTCGCCGTTGGCGATTCCGGGACTATTCTTCATACCACCGACGGTGGCAGCACCTGGACACCGATCACAGTTCCGGCGTTTGGGCACGCTTTTGGAGTGAGTTTTGCTGATGCCGATGTTGCCATGATTGTGGGTTCAGGCGGTGCCCGCCTGCGTTCTGTCGACGGTGGCGCCAGCTGGAACCGGATTGATATACCGGCTGGCTGTCAGACCTGCACTCTGATAAGCGTCACTTTCACCAGCGCCACCACCGGTTTTGCCGTTGGTGACATATCGAGCTCATTGATGCGCACTGACGATGCCGGCCAAACCTGGACGAAGGTGCCGGGAATTAATGCTGCAGGAGGGAGTGCCGACTGCAGATTGGAAGATATCAGATTTTCAGGTACCAATGCCCTGGCTGTATCCACCTGCGGTTCTGTTACACGTTCCACGGATGGAGGAATAACCTGGACCAAATTCCCGGCGGGCGGTAGCAGGTTGGAAACCACCACTTTCGGCGTCGCGTTCGGTACGGGCTCCGCTGTGGCGGTGGCAGTGGGGGGTGAAGGTCAGATCTACCGCACCACCAATGGGGGAACAAGCTGGACCAGTATATTCCCTGAACGTGTGCCACAGGACTTCTATAACGTGTATTACAAAAATGCCAGTACGGCTTACATTCTGGGCAGCACAAGCTATAAGTCAACCGATAGCGGGCTCACATGGGTTGAGGATTCATCGCTACCTAGCGGGCAGAGAGCGATGGCTTCAACCAATGCGGGACTGTTTACTGCGGGGGGCAGTCAAAGTATCTTCCAATCGGACGATGGGGGACTTAACTGGAGCCGCGTTCTTGCTGTGCCGTCTGGTTCCGATCTTTTCACCAATTTTTACTTTTTCAACTCCATGATTGGTTACGCCTATGGTGACGGGGCAACTGTTAAAACAATAGATGGGGGTCTTACCTGGACTTATGTGTTTGGTGGAAGAAACCCCATCGTCGGAATCCATTTTTATACCAACCAGGTTGGTGTGATGGTGAACATTAGAGGCATTTATCGCACCGTAAACGGGGGAGCAAGCTGGTCCGAAGTCCAACGCTCCCTGAAGCGCCTTGCAGGTGCTGCATTCTCGGGTAATCGTGGGGTTGTCGTTGTCTCTAATGGCTCCGTGTATAGATCATCTGATCAAGGAGCAACGTGGATTGAGGCTACCGGAGTGACTACCGAAATCTTCAGAGGGGTAGGAAGTAACCCATCCGGCACTTTATCTATCGCCTACACCGAGTCGGGCAACATGCTGAAGAGTGTGGATGGCAGCAGCTGGAGCAAACTTGCATCGCCAGTGGGTGGCCGGATCAACATGCTCAGTTACTATAACGACTCGTTAGGCATTGCAGTTGGTGATGATGGGGTTATCTTGCGCACAACGACCGGAGGGGAATAAACGAACCCTCTACAAACAACACACCTTGAACTTCCTGCCGCTACCACAAGGGCAGGGTTCATTGCGCCCGGGTTTCAGAATACCTTCATCCGGTTGGCCTTTGAGGTAGTACCAGCGCCCATCTTCCCGCACAAACACGGAATTCTCCTGCAAATATCCCCAGCCCGACCCCATGCGATAAATAGCCTGAAAGTGCACATGGCCTGTATCGCCTGTTTTTCCACTATCCATAATTCGTAGCGATACCCAGTCTGGTGAATCGTCCAGATTCAGCCTGGTTGGTCGCGTGCTTTGGTGCCAACTGGATCGCAAATAATCTTCCAGCTTCAGAGCAAAACCGGTGAAGCGTGAGCCCATGAGCGCTTCAGGGGTTGGGGCAATGTCTCCATCATGGTAGCGCTGACAGCAGTCCGCATAGTTACGCTGGCTGCCACAGAGACAATATGAGATATTGGTTTGATCAGGCATAAGGTTATAACCATTGTGCGTAGGGCTTATGCAGGCAAGTATACCAGCCCGATCTGGAGGCTGATTTCAGCTTTTTTGGTTGAGTGCCTGGGCAGTATCAATTTAGAGGTGATGACTATGTCTATTGAGCGTCTAGTGTTTGCCATTGCAGGAGCGTTTGTTCTCCTGAGTGTTGTGTTGTCGCAATTTCATTCTGTTAACTGGCTTTGGTTTACGGCATTTGTGGGCGCAAATATGCTGCAGGCAGCTTTTACCGGGTTCTGCCCTCTGGCGAAGATTTTGAAGGCGCTGGGTAAGCAGTCAGGAACTGCCTTTAATTGAAGAGGATGTTGGTAACAGAGCTGAATTGAACATGCATTTCAATGCCGGGTTATAACTTGGCTGTATAATCCGGCATTTAAAAATTTAAAGTAATTTAGATATATTTTATTATTGCTTGCTGTAATAAGCAGCCATGTCCGCAATATCTTCATCGGTCAGATTCCTCGCCTGCGGTGTCATAACCGCCGACATTCCTCCGTTGCGTTCGCCGGCACGATAAGCCTTAAGGGCCATCTCAAGATATGCCGGTGCCTGGCCAGCAAGGTTGGGGTAGATCGGGGCTGTGGATTGGCCGTCAACACCGTGGCAGGCAACGCACGTGGTGATTTTTTTTGTAATTGCTTCAGCATCTGCTGCGATTGCCGGCAGAGCAAAGGTGCCAAGGATAATGCCAGTCAGCGCGTGCTTTCTCAGTACCGTTTTCATATCGATCTCCAGAGTCTGAACCATTCCACAGGCTTTCATGTTTGTAAAAGTAAGCGTCAGGACATGCCTTTTTGCAAGGAAGTGCTGAGTATGTGCTTGCTCATATTTGACGTGTATCAAGATTTACCAGGAGATTCTCAGTAATAGGTATATTACGACAACTTCGAAAAAATAACCTATGATAATTTTAAAGGAGTTGCCGATGAAGAAAGCGCACTGATAGTTTATAACATTGTTTCTTATATGATAATTAATGTCATTAACGCTGCTTTCCTTCGCAAGACTGCACATCGGGCAACCCATTAATTTTAAGCGTGACGAACAGGTCATAAACAAGCTGCGGCCGGCCCTGATCGGCACAAAGCGGCAATTGTCGATGAGGAGAGAGTCATGGGAATGTGGAAGCTTAAGCGCCGCGATTTCCTCAAGGGTTTGGGCGCAACGGGTACTGGGGTCATGCTCAGTGGCAATGTTTGGGCGTTGAACCGGCTACAGCCAATAGAAGACACCCTGGCCACAGAATACCCGTACCGTGACTGGGAAGACCTGTATCGCAATGAGTGGACATGGGACAGCGTTGGCCACGCGGCACACTGCATTAACTGTATGGGTAACTGCGCCTGGGACGTGTACGTTAAAGACGGCATCGTTATCCGCGAAGAGCAGATTGCCAAATACCCACAGGTTCACGAGAACATCCCCGATGCCAACCCCCGCGGTTGCCAGAAAGGCGCGATTCACTCCACTTCCATGTACGAAGCGGATCGCCTGCGCTATCCGTTGAAGCGTGCCGGCGAGCGCGGCGAGGGTAAATGGCAGCGTATTTCCTGGGATCAGGCCACGGAAGAAGTGGCGGACAAGATTATCGATATTTTTGTCAAACACGGCCCCGGCAAACTCAAGACTCACCAGGGTTCCGGCAACCAGACCATGGTTCGCCAGTCTGGCCCCGCGCGTTTCGCAGCTCTGGTGGGTGGTATCCAGCTCGACGGCTTTACCGTGGTGGGCGATCTGTTGACTGGTGCGCACCTGGCCTACGGCAACCCGCTGGAGAGTTTCACCTCGGATGCCTGGTTTGACGCCGATTACATTATGCTCGGCATGATCAACCCCAATGCCACCCGTATTCCGGATGCCCACTATATATGGGAAGCCAAGTACAACGGCGCACGCATCACCAGTACCTCACCGGATTACAACCCCAGTGCCATTCACACCGACTTGTGGATGCCCATTGAGCAGGGGTCGGACCCGTTCCTGGCGATGTCCTTTGTTAACGTGATCCTGGAAGAGGGGCTGTATAAATCTGACTTCATTAAAGAGCAGACCGACCTGCCCATGCTGGTGCGCAGGGATAACGGCAACCTGTTGCGAGAGTCAGACCTGGTAGAAGGGGGTTCTGATGAGGTGTTCTACCACTGGGATCTGAACACCAATAAAGCGGTAAAAGCCAAAGGCTCCATGGGTGACGATGATAAAACCCTAAAGCTCGGCGACGTGGACCCGGCCCTTGAAGGTACCTTTACGGTAGAGCAAGGCATCAAAGTTACTACGGTATTTGAACAGGTTAAACAGGAAGCGGCGAAGTACACGCCGGAGAAAACCCGGGAACAGACCGGCATTCATCCGGACATTGTGCGCCAGGAAGCCCGCCATCTGGCCAAGGCGAAGAAAGCCATCATCATGTTGGGCTACATCACCTCCAGCTACTCCAACTGCCTGTATACCTGCTGGGGCTATGCCCTGACGCTGGCATTGACCGGGCATGGTGGTCGTACCGGTGGTCTGGATACCTCCTGGGTTGTTTGGAACCACCCGCGCTGGAGCGAACTGGCAGGCTTTGAAGGCAAGAAATCAGCCCGTCTGGAAGCCGGTGGTTTGGGTGAGTTTTTGCGTGGCGGCATGATGGAAGGCGCCCGCAAACACTTTGACAACAAAAAGCTCAAAAAACGTGTCGGCTTCGATCTCGATGAGATGGAAGAGATGATGAACGAGTCCATGGAAAAGGGTTGGATGCCGTATTACGGTGAAATCAAAGGCATGATTTCTATTGCCGACAACACCTTCCGCCGCAACAAGATGAGCAAGAAGTACCGCGAAGAGCACTTGCGCCAGGCGGAAGAGCTTTACGTGAATATCAACGTGCGCATGGACTCCACCGCGGAATGGGCCGACTACGTGCTGCCTGCGGCCAGCCACTATGAAGCTTGGGACATCCGTACCCAGGGCTATCACCGCTTCGCCAACATCTTTACCCGCTCGGTTGAGCCGGTGGGTGAGTCCAAACCCGACTGGGAAATCATGGCGCTGCTCACCAAGAAGATTCAGGAACGCGCCATTGCCCGTGGCATAGGCCCGATCCAGGATGGTGATGTAACCCGTGATCTGCATACCATTCACGACGACTTTACCCGCCAGGGCACACTGAACACAGACTACGATGTGCTCAAACACATCATCGAAGATTCCCCGGAGTTTGGTGGCGTCACCATTGAAGAAGCCGCGGAAAAGGGCTTCATCGTGATGAACGAACATGCGGGCCTGAACCAGCCATTGAAGCCGGATGAAGGCTATAACCCCTTCACCGCGCAAACTGATGGTAAGAAGCCCTATGAAACCCTGACAGGTCGTATCACCTTCTTCTGTGACCACCCCTGGTTCAAGAAGCTGAACTCCACCGTACCCACAGCGCGTTTGCACGCTGGGCCCAAGGCCTCCAACTACCCGTTGGAATTCTATTCGCCCCACGCCCGCTGGGGTATCCACTCCAACTGGCGCAGTAACAAGTACCTGCTGCGCTTGCAGCGAGGCGAGCCGAACATCTATATCAACCCGCAGTTGGCTGAGCAGCGGGGTATCAAGGACGGTGACACGGTTAGGTTGTTCAACGCCAACGGCGACTTTTATGCCCAGGCAAAGTTCTATCCGAGCATTCCGGTGAACTCCATCATGATGGAGCACGGCTGGGAGCCCCATCAGTACATCCAGCGCAAAAACATGAACATGTCCAATGCCGTGTTCCTGCAGCCGCTGGAACTGGCGGGCGGCTGGGGTCACCTGCAGTTTATCTACGCCAAATGGAATGCCAACCAGCATATTCATGAAAGCTGCTACGACATTGAGCTGGCAAAACATGAAGACATCACCGACCCACGAGCCGTTTAAGAGGAGATAATCATGACTGTTAAACGCCAACTCAGCATGGTCCTGGATCTGAACAAATGCATCGGCTGCCAGACCTGCACCGCAGCCTGCAAACTCATGTGGACCAACCGCAACGGCCGTGAGTTCATGTACTGGAACAACGTGGAATCCCAACCCGGTAAAGGCTACCCGCGGGATTACGAGAATATGGGCGGTGGTTTCGACGCCGACGGCGCTTTGCGCCTGGGGCGCCAGCCCAGCCAGGAAGACTATGGTATTCCCTGGGAGTACAACTACGAAGACGCGTTGATGACCGGCACCGACCCCTGGTTGCGCCCCAATGTGAAACCCACCTGGGGTGCCAACTGGGACGAAGATGAAGGTGAGGGAGACTACCCCAACAGCTACTACTTCTACCTGCCGCGCCTGTGTAACCACTGCGCCAACCCGGCGTGCCTGGCGGCCTGCACCCGCAACGCCATCTACAAGCGCCAGGAAGACGGCATTGTGCTGGTGGATCAGGAACGCTGCCGGGGCTACCGCTACTGCGTAAATGCCTGCCCGTACAAGAAAATCTACTTCAACGAGGAGATTTCAAAATCCGAGAAGTGTATTTTCTGTTACCCGCGGATTGAAAAAGGCCTGCCCACCGCCTGTGCACAACAGTGTGTAGGGCGCATCCGCTGGATAGGCTATCGCGACGATGAAGACGGCCCGATTCACAAGCTGGTGGAAAAATACAAGGTGGCCTTGCCGCTGCACGCAGAATGGGGCACGCAGCCCAACGTGTTCTACGTGCCGCCCATGTCGCCGCCCAAGTTTGGTGAAAACGGCGAACAGCTGGATGAGTCCCGCATACCCCTGTCGTATCTTGAGAGTCTGTTTGGCCCCCGCACCGGCGAAGTGCTGGACACTTTGGCGGATGCCCGCCAGGCGAAAGCCGATGGCAGAGGCAGCGAACTTATGGACATCCTGATTGGCTACAAACACTCTGAAATGTTCAAACTGAGCTGACGCCCGGAGGCATGCAATGACGCAATTAGCAGCGCCCGCTGTCCGGCAGCATGAACGGGAGTTCGCCGAGGCGCGCGGGGCTATCTATCGGCTTGCCGCCGTGGCCCTGAGCTATCCCATGGAAGAAACCTGGGAAGCTCTCACCGATGGACGCCTGCAAGAGGCGCTCAACGAAGCCTGGCAAACGCTGGGTGGCGAACCCTGGCCCAGGTTTGAATCAAGCCCGACTTCGCAAGATCTGCAAGTGGGTTACATGGCCACGTTTGTGCACGGTAAGCGGGGTAAACCCAGAGTGCCATTGGTGGCCAGTGCCTACGACAGCCTGGTAGGCGGTCTGACACCTGGCGCCTATCTACTGAATGTTCAGGCATTTTATACCCACTTTGGGCTAACAGCGGCAGTGGACGACGAAGGTCACAAAGATCAGCCTGATCACCTTATAGCGATGCTGGAGTTCTGCGCACTGCTGTGCCATCTGGAGGTTCAGGCACTGGAAAACCAGCGGGATGCTGCGCCTTACCGTCGTGCTCAACGGGATTTTCTGGTGCGATACCTCAGGCCCCTCCTGCAAACCATTCGCGCAAAATACGCCCATGAAAATCAGCACGGTCTGGATGCCAATCTGGCTCATTTGGTGAAGGTGCTCCCGGACTGGACCCGCACCCAACAACTGGCGCTGGAAAATCAGGTAGGGCCATGCCCCGAAGAAGGGGCACGAAAAGCAGGCCCCGAAACCACCAGCCAGCCCATGTGGGACTGAACCCAACCGATTAGCATGAGGAACCATGCCATGACATCGAAAAACATCGAAAACGGTCGCCTGGCAAAGAGTATTGGCCGGCTAACCGGCACGCTAACCCTGGCGGCCTGCATCCTGGCAAGCAGCAACCTACTGGCTGATCACACCGATAGGAACCCGAACGTGAGTGAGGTAAAAGCCTGGGATACGGTGAAAGTTTCTCGCATTCCTGATGGCATATACTTGCGTACCCAAAACGACCCGGACGACCTGATTTGGGATCGCTTACCAAAGTATCGAACCAACCTGTTACCGGCACCCCCGGTACATCAGTCGGTTGGCCTGCGTTTTGACGAAGGCTCCACACGTGGCAAGCATGTGTATTTCCAGATAGCCCGTTCGGATGAGCGTTTATACATTCGCCTGCATTGGAAAGATGCCAGCGAAGACCGAGCCACCACCGTAGACACATTTAGTGATGGTGTGGCGGTGCAGTTTGCACTGAAGGATGTGGATACCTCATACATGATGGGGACTGATCACGAGAACCCTGTAAACATCTGGTATTGGCGCGCCGATACGGACAAAGTGGAGAATCTGGCCGCGGGTGGCTATGGCAGCACCACCACCTTGCCCCAACAGAGCGTGAAAGGCGCCAGCGCCTACGTGACCAGCGACGTTCCGCAAAAGAGGGAGTGGCAAGTGGTGATGTCGCGGCCGTTCAAATCTGATGGCGAGTACGATGTGGATTTTGATCGTGAAACCATACCTATGGGCTTTGCTGTATGGCAGGGTAACGACAGCGAACGCGATGGCAACAAACGCGTAACCCACACCTGGATCCTGCTGGACACAAGCCTGAATGGCAGTACCAAGAACTAAGGAGCCTTAGATGGCGGTTTCCCATTTTCCCGGTCGTGACCCACTGGCTCTGGTGCCGGAAGATTGCGGGCGTGGCCATGCCTGCCAGTTCTGCCCAGAAGAAGAGCAGTGCAAGCTGGACAAGGGGCAGCACGAAAAACGTCTGATTGAATCCCGCCTTGCGCAGATTGGCCAGATTATTATGGTCATGGCCAACAAAGGCGGCGTGGGTAAAAGCACCGTGTCGGCCAACGTAGCTGCAGGGCTTGCAGCTCAAGGATATCGGGTAGGAGTGGCGGATGCCGACATCCATGGCCCAAATCAAAGCCGGTTTTTCGGTTTTGTGGGTCAGCGCGTGCGCCTGGGCAAACAGGGTTTGCCACCAAAGGATTTTGAGTTTTTTGGTCTGGAGTACCCGGTAAAGGTTGGTTCTTTGGCCTTCATGATGGAAAGGGACGACACCCCCATTGTCTGGCGGGATGCTTACAAGCACGACTTCATGCACCACCTGATTGGCTCATTCGATTGGGGACCGCTGGATTTTCTGGTAATCGATATGCCGCCGGGCACAGGCAACGAACTGATTACCCTGGCAGATATGCTTGAAGGCCATGATGTAGCCGCATTACTGGCCACGACACCCCAGGAAGTGGCGTTGATGGACAGCCTCAAAGCCGTGCGTTTTTGCCAGGAGCGTGGCATGCCAATGATTGGCGTGGTGGAAAATATGGCGGGCGTAACCTGCCCCCACTGCAGTGGGCATTTTCATGTATTCCCCCGCTCTCATCTGGCGGATGCTCTGGCAGCAGCCGATGTGGCATCTGTGGCACAAATCCCCTTGTCGCTGGCATTGTCCAGTGGCTCTGATACCGGAATACCAATTGTGCTTTCAGAACCTGAAGGCCCGGAAGCACAAGCATTCGCACCGGCCGTCGACGCTTGTGTAGCACACGCCAAGGCGGGTTTTGCTGACGCCGCAAAGCAATCCCTGCATGGGCTTGCACAGGCCAGCCTGGAAAGCGACGAACTTGAGCAGGCGCTGGGAGCCGTTCCACCAGAACAACGAGACGCCCTGCGCCAACAACTGGAATCCTTGCTGGGTAACAGTAACGAGCCTTCCTGACCCACTCATATTCGAGAGAATTGCCATGACTGACACTCGCGCGCCGGAACGCCGTCGTTTTTTTCGCCAGCTTTTAGGCACAGATAATGCCAGTCAACCCGGCCGCGCTCCCTGGCACCGGGTACCGGAAGTCGGTGCCGGCGATGGCGACGTGCTCTGGTCGGGCTGGACCGGCAATGGCGAGCTGTTTGTTGTGGGCGATGAAGGCATGGTATTGCGCTATACCAGCAGCGCCGATGCCGGCGGCGCGCAATGGCAGCACATGGCAGTGCCAACGCGCCTGCCGTTGCACGGTATTTGGGGGCCTGCTGCTGATAATCTTTATGCCGTGGGCTGGATGGGCGCTCTGTTGCACTTCGATGGCGCACAATGGCAGCTGCTGCGGGGTGGGGTGATAGATGAAAAGGGTGGCCGATTTGCTGCCTGTAAAGAAAACACGCCCCTGTTTGCCATCGACGGTAACGATCAGGGCATGGCTTGGGCCGTGGGTGACGATGGCGTAATTCTGCATTTTGACGGTGCCAACTGGCAGTCCGAGCAGAGTCCAACCCAGGTTAATCTGCGGGCAGTCGCCTGTGGACCCAATAACACCGTTTACGCCGCTGGTGGCGAAGGCACTGTGCTCCACCGTGACAGCGAAGGGTTGTGGACAAAACTCGATTGCCCCTTGGGTTCCGGATTTCATGCCTTGCTGGTAATGGACGATGGTAGCTTGCTGTTAGGCGGTGGTCGGTATTTTGTTAATCAGGGCGGCTTTCGTGGAGAACTGGTGCGTTATCAGAACGGCCAGTTTCAGGCTCTCAAATTTGATGAGCCCATGCCGCGCCTGAGATCGCTCAAAGCCTATAAAGGCGGTGTGCTGATTGTTGGCGACCAGGGTCATTTGTACTACTTCAAGGATTTGCGCCTCGACAAGCTGGAGAGCAACAGCCATCACGATCTGATGGATATTATCCTGCTGTCTACAGGCGAGGCACTGGTGGTCGGTGATTTCGGCACCATCATGACGGCTGCCGAAGATTTCACCCAGGCACTGGCACCGCCGCCCATGGCCGCCGCGGCCAGCCCCTGGCAAACCATGGTTGTGCCCACCGAAAACCAACTCTGGGGCATTACCGAAGGCCCGGACGGCACCTGTTATGCCTGTGGCGAAGCCGGCACAGTGATACGCCTGCGAGGTGGCAGCTGGGAGTTGTTACCGGCCCCCAGCGAATTGGCGGTGCATTGTTTGTGGGATACCGGGGCAGGGCTGTTTGCCGCCGGACAACTGGGGCGTATCTATCGCTTCGATGGCCAGCAGTGGGCATTGCACTATGATCTGAATCTGGATCTCACCATTCTTGGCATGTGGGGCAGCAGCCCTGAATCTCTTTATGCCGTGGGCGATGAAGGTCTGATTCTGCATTTCGACGGCTTGCGCTGGCAGCGGATGCCCAGTGGCACTCAGTCTGCCCTGTACAGTCTATGGGCCATGGATGACGAGCACATGCTGGCCCCCGGCGACTTCGGGCTGGTGTTGAGACACAACGGCAAAGACTGGAGTGAGTTCAATGTGGGCACCGAGAATTTCCTTTATGGAATCTGGGGCGACAGCTTGAGCAATATCTACGCCGTTGGGCTGTCGGGCACCCTGGCACATTTCAATGGCCAGCGTTGGCAGCAAATGGCTACGCGCCTGCGGGAAGACCTGCTGGCGATATCCGGTTCAGATGCCGCAGGGGCTTTCGCTGTGGGTACCCGGGGCTGTGTCCTGCGACTCGATCGTGATCAGTGGGTAACAGAGGTAAGTGGCAGCGATGCCGGTTTACGGGCGGTTTGTGCTACCCGCAGTGGAGCAGTTTATGCAGTAGGTGATCGGGGAACTGTGTTGTGCCGCAACGGAAAAACGGGGCATTAAGGGATTTATTCACATAAGTATTATTGCTATTTGTAAATGAGAAGTAATATCATTCGCACCTTTATGACATCGTCAAAAGGAGGAATGGTATGTTGTTTTATCGGATAGCCATGGGTGCGGCCTGCAGCGCGCTTGTTTTCAATACGGCGGCACAAGCGCAACCTGCGGAGCTGAATGAGCTGGTGGTAACCGCCTCCGGCTTTGAACAAAGCCAGTCTGCTGCGCCTGCCAGTATTACTGTTATTTCCGGTGAAGAGATCCGTAGCAAACAAGCGTTCAGTCTTACGGATATTCTGGATGACGTGGAAGGCCTGGATGTCAGTGGCTCTGCCGGTAAAACTGGCGGTTTCGATATACGCATGCGTGGCATGCCCTCAGAATACACCTTGATTCTGATTGATGGTCGCAGGCAGAACACCGCTGGCAGCGTAACCCCTAATGGTTTTGGCCAGACCGCAACAAGCTTCCTGCCGCCCCCTTCCGCAATTGAACGCATTGAAGTTGTACGTGGTCCCATGTCGACCCTTTACGGATCTGACGCCATGGGTGGTGTTATCAACATCATCACCCGCAAAGTTGGCCCGGAATGGGCATCTACCCTCACAGCAGAAACGACACTCAACCAGGACAGTGATTTTGGTAACAGCCGAGCCTATAGCGCCTATACCAATGGACCGCTGGTGGACGACCTGATTGGCTTTCAGCTGCGTGGTCGCTGGTTTGAGAGGGATGAGTCCAAACTGGAATATCTGGACTTGAACGGCGATCCGATTGAAGTCAGCACCCGAGGGCCGAGCCCGGTTGAGTCTGAACAGTATACGGTTGGTGGTCGCTTTACTGTAACGCCCGGAGAGTCGAATGACCTTTGGTTGGATATCGAAAGCAGCAAACAGGATTACGATAACTCAGAAGGGCAATTGGGTACCTTGGGCGTAAAAGGTTACAAACCGGAGCTGGAGTTCGATCGTGACCAGTTTGCTGTGGGCCACACTGGTCGGTTCGATATCGGCACGCTGGAAACCAGCATCATGAGAAATGTGACGGAAACCATCGGCCGGGTTATTCCCGAAGGTGTGCCCGGGAAGACGCCGGGGTCTGACCGGGAACTGAAAACGGAAAACCGTGTAATCGACAGTAAGTTGGTAATGCCATTAGCCAATCACGTGGTGACAGTCGGCGGTCAGTGGCTTGATGCACGGATGATCGATGGCGTCGCAACGGACGAATTCAAGCAGAAAACCCAAGCCCTGTTCGTAGAAGACGAGTGGTTCCTGGCCGAGGATCTCGCCCTGACTCTGGGTGGCCGGTATGACCACCATGATTCGTTTGGTGGCCAGTTCAGCCCACGAGCCTATCTTGTGTGGAACTCTACACCCGAGCTAACGGTTAAAGGTGGCGTAAGCCGAGGTTACAAAACACCAGGCCTTGAGCAGTTGGCCCCCGGCGTTATCGGTTTTACCGGGCAGGGCACCATCCCACTGTTCGGGAACCCGGATTTGAAACCCGAGAAATCAACATCAACGGAACTGGCAGTGATCTACGAAAAGCCGGCGGGCTACCGGGTGGGTGCAACGGTGTTCTACAACGAGTTCACTGACAAAATTGCAGAAGGCCCCGACCTGCTGAACTGCAGTTATGCACAAGATCCAAACCGACCCGGCTGTGTTGATAGGGGTAACTGGCCTCTGGCGGATGTGTTTGGCCAGGACCTGAACATTGATGAAGCCATTACCCAGGGCGTGGAGCTGCATGGCTCAGTGCCGTTCGCGCAGGATTGGCGTCTGGGTGCAAACTACACATACACCGACAGCGAGCAAAAATCCGGAGAGAATAAAGGCGAGCCGCTTACTGATACACCGGAGCATATGGCGAATATTTCCTTGCGCTGGGTGCCTTCCGTTCGCTGGTCAGCCTTTGTGAAGGCCCAGTACGAAAGCGAGCGTTACCGTGCGCGGGACAGGATCAGAGGGGCTGCTTCGTATGCAGACCTGGGTGATTTCAAATCCGTTACCCTTGTGCACCTGGGTGGCCAGTATCAGGCTTCAGAAAACCTGGGTTTCAGTGCCACCATATATAACCTTCTGGATGAAGACTTTATCGAGTATCAGGCCTATGACAACGGCGCCCAATACGGAAACCTCTACGCCAACTCGGAAGAAGGTCGGCGTTTGTGGGTGTCTGCAACCTACTCATTCTGAGACACATCAATCGCTGATATGAGAATTTGACGGTCGTCAATTTTGCTGCCGGTAATTGTGCCGGCAGCTTTCAAATTATTTACAAAAATTAACCTTCTGCTAGCTTGGTAACAGTAAATCCTGTTAATGAGAGAGCAGAAAGATGAAACGGCAAACACTGAAGCTTGCTATCGCTGTCAGCCTTGGCCTTACCGCAGGAGCAGCCATGGCTGCCGACTTGCAGGATCGTGCGCGGGACATGTTTTCGGCGATACCCCAGTACCCACCGGTTATCGATGGCAACGAACTGACGGAAGCGAAAGTTGAGCTTGGTAAGATGTTGTTTTTTGAGCCCCGTCTGTCCGCAAGCCATCTGATCAGCTGCAATACCTGCCACAACGTGGGTATGGGTGGACACGATTACCTTCCTGTCTCTATTGGCCACGGTTGGCAGAAAGGGCCACGCAACTCGCCTACAGTCTTTAATGCTGTCTTCAACGCCGCCCAGTTCTGGGATGGCCGCGCGGCGGACCTCGCGGAGCAGGCTAAAGGGCCGGTTCAGGCGGGCGTTGAGATGAGCAGCACGCCAGAGCGCGTTGTGAAGACATTGACCAGCATGCCAGCCTATGTTGAGAAGTTTGGTCAAGCCTTTCCCGGTGAGGATGATCCGGTAACCTTTAACAACATGGCCATTGCGATCGAAGCGTATGAAGCCACGCTGATTACGCCAGATGCCGATTTTGACAAGTTCCTGCGCGGCGATAAAACAGCCTTGAACGAGCAGGAGCAAGAAGGTTTGGCACTGTTCATGGATAAGGGCTGTGTGGCCTGCCATGCGGGCGTTAACCTTGGCGGCCAGGAATACTATCCGTTTGGCCTGGTAACCAAGCCTGGTGCCGATATTCTGCCCACCGGTGACAAAGGCCGGTTTGCGGTTACCGAGACGGCCTCGGATGAGTACGTATTCCGTGCTTCACCCTTGCGAAATATTGAGCTCACAGCCCCTTATTTTCACTCAGGCGCCGTTTGGAGCCTGGAAGAGGCGGTTGCAGTTATGGGTACCGCTCAGTTGGGAGCAGAGCTGAATGATGATGAAGTAAAATCTATCACCGCTTTCCTGAAAACCCTGACCGGCAAAATACCGGAAGTGCGCTACCCGGAGTTGCCGCCAAGCACAGACAGCACCCCGAAACCAGAATCAATGGTGCTGGCTCAGTAATCTGCAAGTCCTTGGCCCTGTTACTCCCTCATGTGATTTTCGGGGTAACAGAGCCACAGGTATTTAACGTCCTTTCCTGAAGGCTGCGGGTGTTTTTTGGCCGCCTTTAACTCATGTGGGTTTTACGAAAACACACATTTTACTTCTGAAATAGTCATTATCATTGCGGTAAGCTAGCAGTACTCAGGCTTGAGTACTCGTTTGAGCCCGTTGCAAGGTAGTGCTTGGGTCGAACTTATTGAAGATAAAAGGAGAGTTTCTGTGAGGAAGAGCGTTCGTCACATAGTGCTACTAATGGTGGCAATGATAGGAAGCATGGCGTCGGGGCAGGGTTATGCATCGGATAAGCTGTTTCTTTATACGGAGAACTTTCCGCCTTATAACATGAGTTCCTCCGGGCGGGCTTTTGAGCACAATGGAAATAGTATCGACGGTATTTGCACTGAAATGGTGAAAGCCATTCTGCAAAACACCGATCTGGATTACGTGATCAAATTACGTAACTGGGATTATGGCTACAATCGAGCCCTGGATAAGCAGAATCATGGTATTTTCTGCACAACCTTCACTGAAGAGCGTGAGAACCTGTTTAAGTGGGTAGGCCCACTGACCAAAAACCTTTGGACAATCTTCGCCGGCAGCGGGACTAACCTGAAGATTGATAAGCTGGAAGATACCAAAGGCATGCTTTATGCGGGATACCGCAATGACGTCATGACCACGTATTTGCTGGATCGCGGTTACAAGGTGTCTGCTATGGAGAGTGACGACATCAACCCGAAACGTCTTGAGCTCGGTCAGGTAGATCTGTGGATTGCTGACCGGCTGGCTGGTCCTTACTTCGCATCCCAGCAGGATGTAGAAGGGCTTGAACCGGTCTTTTCGTTTAACGAGACTGAATTGTACCTGGCCATGAACCTGGATACTTCTGAAAAAATCATGCAAAAACTGCAGGAAGGTCTCAGAAAGATCAGGAGCAATGGCATGTACGAGGCTATAGAGACCAAGTACGGACTTTAAGCACAGAAAGTTATGCAAAAAAACCCGGGTAGGTTCCTACCCGGGATAAAGTATCACCGGTTGATCTATCCGGTGAAGGCCATATCTTCCGCACCTATCTGCATCAGGTTTTTGCTGGGGCTCAGCATGCTACTTGCGTGAGCCTGGGATCTGGGAAGCAGTCGCTCGTAATAGAATTCTGCAGTTGCCAGTTTGGTGGCATAGAAAGCCTCAGAGTCATCGCCGCCGTTATCCAGGCGATCTACCGCTGCTACCGCCTGTCGTGCCCACATGTAAGCCATGGATACGTAACCGCTGTACATAAGAAAGTCGTAGGATGCAGAGCTAACCACATCGCGATCCTTTCGCGCGGCAAGCATGATCCGCACGGTAAGCAAATTCCATTGTGCCGTAAGCTTCAGCAGCTCCACTGCAAATGGGCGCACACGGCTGTCGGTCAAATGCTTACGGGCAAAGTTTGCAATCCGGGCGGTGAATTCACGAACTGCGCCGCCTTTGGTGGTTAGCAGTACCTTACGGCCCAGCAGATCCAGTGCCTGAATACCGGTGGTGCCTTCATACAAGGTGGCAATCCGGGTATCCCGGGCAATCTGTTCCATGCCGTGTTCACGAATGTAACCGTGGCCACCAAATACCTGCATACCAAGGTTTGCTGCCTCGTTCCCAAGTTCCGTCAGGAAACCTTTAAGAATCGGGGTCAGAAAGCCCAGTTTGTCATCGTATTTTGCTGCCTTTTCATCATCACCGGCGGCGTAGCCTTCAACCATATGATCGGCCAGGCGGGCGGCGTCATAGAGCATGGCGCGGCCACCTTCAGCGATAGCTTTCTGGGTCAGTAGCATGCGGCGAACATCGGCGTGGTGAATCAGGCTGTCAGCGACATGTTCGGGGTCTTTCTTACCGGAAAGCGCACGCATGGAGCGGCGCTCTTTGGCGTAGTCCAGAGCCCATTGGTATGACAACTCAGCGGGCCCGACACCTTGAATGGCGGTACCGATACGAGCCGTGTTCATAAAAGTGAACATGCACTCCAGGCCTTCGTTCTCAGGACCGATCAGGTAGCCGGTTGCGCCATCAAAGTTCATAACGCAGGTAGCAGAGGCCTTTATGCCCATTTTCTTCTCGAGGCTGCCACAAACTACGGCGTTGCGCTCACCTGCGCCACCTTCGGCTGTGGGTACAAACTTCGGCACGATAAACAGGCTGATGCCACGGGTGCCCTTGGGTGCGCCCGGCAGACGAGCCAGAACAATATGGATAATGTTCTCGGTAAGATCGTGATCACCGGAGGAGATAAAGATTTTGGTACCCGTTACTTTGTAAGTACCATCAGCCTGCGGCTCGGCTTTGGTTTTTACCTGGCCCAGGTCCGTCCCGCACTGGGGTTCGGTGAGGCACATGGTGCCGGCCCAGCGGCCTTCTGTCATAGGCAGCAGGTAGGTGGCTTTCTGGTCGTCAGAACCGTGCAAATAGATGGTGTTCATGGCACCCATGGACAAGCCCGGATACATGGAGAACGACCAGTTCGCTGTACCCATCATTTCCTGCTTCAGCAGGCCCATGGAAGCGGGCAGACCTTGGCCGCCGTATTCCTCCGGGGCAGAAAGCCCCTGCCAGCCACCCATCACATATTGATCGTAAGCTTCTTTGTAGCCTTTCGGGGTGGTTACCTCGCCATCTTTCAGCGTACAGCCTTCTTCATCACCTGGCTGGTATAGGGGGCTTAGCTGCTCCTCACTGAAGCGAGCGCATTCGGCGAGGATAGCGTCCACGATATCCGGAGTTGCGTTCTCTCCGCTGGCCAATGTGGCGTAGTGCTTTGGGTAATCAAACACTTCATTCAGCAGAAACTTCATGTCACGCAAAGGCGCCTTGTATACCGGCATAATCAATCCTCTGTACTGGTCTGAAAATCTACGAGCGGGGATTATTCACCGCCAGGTTGCGTGCAGTTTTACGGCATAGTGTGGGGGATTCCATTGACGAAAAGCGCTCATGGCGGTGTCAGTAAAGACAGTCCTTGATTTTTCCACAGGCCATCCGCTGATCGAAGAGCTCTCCCGGGGCGTATTTCAGGTATCAGGCAATGAGGCGTTAATCCTGATCGCAAGACTGAATGGAAATACCCGTTGGAGAGGTTTATGAAGAGTGTAAAAAAAGTGCAAAACCTGTGTTCTGTGATACCCAAAATCGGGCGGCGCTCTATACTCGTGTTAACCGCCATTTTGGCGCTTTTGGGGGGCTGCTCTGGTCCGGCGCTGACGGATTATTCAGAACGTGAGCCCAAGCTCGTTCCTGAAGATTTCTTTAACGGTGAACTAAGCGCCCGTGGCGTGGTCAAGGACATGTCCGGTGAAGTGATTCGCACGTTCGATGCGGATATCTCCGCATCCTGGGACCAATCTGGTGTGGGTACCCTGGATGAAGAATTCCGTTTTGATGATGGCGAAGTGCAAACCAGGATCTGGACGTTAACACCATCGGCAACCGGCGACAGCTTTCATGCCGAAGCGGGCGATGTGACGGAGCCCGGAACCATGCGCTGGAGCGGTAATAGCATAAACATGAATTACGTGCTTCGGATAGCCTATGGCGATGGAACCCTGGATGTACGAATGGACGACTGGATGTATCTGGTAACGCCCGACACATTGATTAACCAGACCACCATGAGCAAATGGGGGGTTGATGTCGGTGAACTTTTGCTTGTGATACAGAAAAAATAATGCCCGGCGGTGGCCGGTCTGTCTGCTGAGAGACTCTATGTTGAAACAATGGCTGATCGGTTTGCTGCTGGTCGTATTGGCACTGGGTGCTGCGTTTATTTATCAGGGCCTGGATGACTCGTCTCAAGCCCAGGATGATTCTGAGCGCCCCCCCAGTGCAGTAAATACAGTACTTCCCATAATCGACACGGTGCAGGATCAGGTCAGGGCAGTTGGCAGCCTGAAAGCCGTAAGTGCCGTTAAGCTGACCACAGAAACCAGCGGCCGCGTGGTAGGTATCAACCTGAAATCCGGTCGCCCGGTAAAACAGGGCGACCTGTTGTTGCGGCTTGATGATCGGCAGGCAAGGGCAGATCTGGGTGTGATTGAAGCGCAGTTGGCAGATGCCCGGCGTCAGTACGAACGCGCCAGAAGCCTGCGTGACAACAACAGTATCTCCCAATCTTTCGTAGATGAGCTGAGAACCGCTGTAGAGGTGTCCGAAGCTCAGCGCACTGCGGCCCAGGTTCGGCTTGAAAACCATCGCATTGAAGCGCCGTTCTCCGGCGTGGCGGGCCTGAGCGATATCAGTATCGGCGCTTATATTACCGCAGGCACCACAATAACCACTTTGGACGCTACATCCCCCATGGAGCTGAATTTCTCCATTCCCGAGCGCTTTCTTGGCCAGATCAATCCGGGCCAGAAGGTGCAGGGCAGCTCCCCGGCTTACCCTGATCAGGCATTTATTGGCGAACTCGTTGAATTGGGTTCCCGCATTGACGAGCTTAGCCGCTCCTTGCCGGTTCGGGCCCTGATTGATAACACTGAGGGGCGATTGCGCCCTGGCCAGTTCATGTCCGTTAGCCTGACCTTGCGTGAACGCCAGGCTCTGGTTATTCCGGAGCAGGCGGTGATGGTTCGTGGTGCTGAACAATATGTATTTGTGGCAGAAGACGGTATTGCACGGCGTGTGCCCGTAACGGTTGGCTCACGCATGCCCGGGCGCGTGGAAATTGCGAAAGGACTGACAGCAGAAGATCTGGTAGTGGTGACCGGCCAGGACCGTCTGAGCAGTGGTGAGCGCATCCGGGTGACAGATGATGAAAACGCGATTCCAGACAACCGGTTTACCAGTGCTGCGGGGTCGTAATCGGTGATTCTTTCAGATATTTCCATCAAACGCCCGGTATTTGCCACGGTTCTCAGCCTGTTGATTGTCGTGTTTGGTTTGGCCGCTTTGTTTGGCCTGCCCGTGCGTGAATACCCCGACATTGACCCACCCGTGGTATCCGTTTCGACCAACTATACGGGTGCGGCCGCTGAGGTGGTTGATACCCAGATTACTCAGATCATCGAAGGTGCCATCAGCGGTATAGAAGGAATTCGTTCTATCCAGTCGTCCACCCGCCAGGGTGGGTCTTATACCACTATTGAGTTTTCCCCCAGCCGGGATGTGGACATTGCCGCCAACGATGTGCGCGATGCAATTTCGCGAGTAAACAACCAGTTGCCGGATGAAGCAGATCCACCCGTGGTGCGCAAAGCGGATTCCGATGCCCGACCCATGATGTGGGTGACCCTGCGCAGCGATGTTTGGGATTCAGCCCAGATGAGTGATTACGCCGACCGGGTTCTGGCAGACCGGTTGGCCGTGGTCGATGGCGTTGCCGATGTGCGAATTGGTGGTGAGCGCCGTTATGCCATTCGCGTGTGGCTCGACCGGGAACGCCTGGCGGCTCGCGATATCACTGTGGCCGAGGTAGAGCGTGCCTTGCGCGCTAACAACGTAGAACTACCCGCCGGTTCGGTAGATTCCTCCACACGTAACTTTACCGTGCGGGCTGAAGGCAGGCTGGCGACGGTTGAAGAATTCCGCGAATTAGTGGTTCGGCGAGATGGCAATCAACTGCTGCGCCTCGGAGAGGTCGCCGATGTGGTTATGGGTGTAGAATCCGATATCGGGCGCTTGCGGGCCAACGGCCAAACAGCCATTGGCATGGGTATTATTCGTCAGTCCAAGGCCAATACCGTGGCAGTATCAGATGCTGTCCGGGGCGAGCTGGATAAAATACGGGAAACCCTGCCACCGGAAATAAGCATCACTGAAAGCTACGACGAATCTGTTTTTATTCGCGCCTCCATTCGCGAGGTAATGATCACCCTGGCGATTGCCGTGTCGTTGGTCATCCTGGTGATATTCCTGTTCCTGCGCTCCTGGCGCGCTACGCTGATTCCGGCAGTAACTATTCCGGTAGCGGTAATCGGTGCCTTTATCGGCCTCGGCTTTTTGGGCTTCTCCATCAACGTGCTCACCTTGCTGGCAGTTATACTCGCCATTGGCCTGGTGGTGGACGACGCCATAGTAATGCTTGAAAACATCCAGCGCCGAATTGATAAAGGCGAGCCACCACTGCTGGCGGCCTATCGCGGTGCCAGGCAAGTAGCCTTTGCGGTAATTGCCACCACACTGACTCTGGTTGCCGTGTTTGTACCCATTTCGTTTATGGGCGGCAACATAGGCCGGCTGTTTGCGGAGTTTGGTTTCACTCTTGCGGCGGCAGTTGTTGTGTCCAGTTTGGTGGCACTGACTCTGGCACCCATGCTTTGCTCCAAATGGTTAAAGCCCAGCCCGGAAAGTGGGGAAGGGCGTGGTTTTTGGGCCATCATCGAGAAGGTGCTTAACGGACTCACCAGTGGATATGAGCGGCTGCTGAAGTTTTCACTCAATCAAGCGGGCCTGGTGCTGGGCATTGGTCTGGTAGGTTTGGTTGTGGCAGTTGTGATATACCCGAAACTGCCTCAGGAACTGGCACCTATTGAGGACAGGGGCACGATTATTATGCCCGCCAATGCGCCTCGGGGTGCTACCGTTCAGTACACCGATCACTATGTAAAGCAGGCAGAAGAAAAGCTGATGCCTTTTCTGGAAGATGGACCGGCCAGCCGCATGTTGTCCATTGTCGGCTTCCGCGAGCGGGAAGACAGCGCGTTTATTATTATGGGGTTGGCCCCTTGGGACGAGCGGGAGGTCAAGCAGCAGCAGGTTACCAGCGAGATTCGAAAAAAATTTGATGATATTTCCGGTATTCGCATGGTGGCCATTAATCCGCCAGGGCTGGGGCAGCGTGGCTTTAGCCAACCGGTAGAGTTCGTGGTTGCCGGGCCGGACTATGAATCCGTACAAGCCTGGAGTGACGAACTGGTAGAGCGGGCCAAGGAAAACCCCAACCTGTTGAACCTGCAAACCGATTTTGAACTCACCCGGCCGGAGCTCAGTGTTGCCATTGATCGCGAACGAGCAGCAGATCTGGACATTACCATTGAAGATGTGGGCCTTACACTGCAAACCATGTTGGCGTCACGCAAGGTAACCACCTATCTGGAACGTGGCCGCGAGTACGATGTCATAATGCAGGCAGATGATGCCAGCCGTGCCACCCCATCGGATCTGGGCCAGATATTCTTGCGCCCCAGAGAAGGTGGCGACCTGATTCCACTGCAGGCACTGGTTTCAATCACCGAGAAAGGGGCTAACCCCGATCTTCGGCGCATAGATCGCCTGCCTGCCGTGGTTATCAGCGGATCTCTGGCAGATGGCTACGATCTTGGCTCCGCACTGACCTATCTGAACACCTTGGCGGTAGACAGCCTGCCTTCAGAGGCCAGGTTGAGCTACCAGGGGTTGAGCCGGGAGTTTCAGGAATCCTCTTCAGCGATTTATGTCACATTTGGTTTGGCCTTCATTATCGTGTTCCTCGTGCTGGCGGCCCAGTTTGAAAGCTGGATTCATCCGCTGATCATCATGCTCCCTGTGCCATTGGCAGTAACCGGCGCGCTGCTGGCATTGTGGTGGAGCGGCATCAGCCTGAACATATATAGCCAGATCGGGATCATTATGCTGCTGGGGCTGATGTCGAAGAACGGCATATTGATTGTGGAGTTTGCCAACCAGCTGCGAGATGAAGGCTACGCGGTTAAAGAGGCAATTCTGGCGGGAGCATCCTTGCGCTTCCGCCCGGTATTGATGACCACTATATCCACAGTCTTCGGTGCAGTGCCTCTGGTGGTTGCCACGGGCGCAGGCGCAGAAAGCCGTGCAGCAATTGGTATGGTGATTCTGGGTGGGCTGATTTTTGCGACCACGCTTACGTTGTTTATCATTCCGGTGCTATACAATCTGCTGGCCTGCTTTGCGAAATCCGCCAATGCGATTGAACATGAGCTGGAGCGTCAGGCATCTTTATCCCAAGCCAGTTCGATCGATTAATGAGCGGGCTGGCATGACCCTACAATCCGGATGTTTTCATGGCCATATCCAGCCAGTTCCGCCTACTGGGACAGCGTCGATTTTTGCCGTTTTACCTCACTCAGTTTTCCGGGGCGTTCAACGACAACCTCTATAAAAACGCACTCCTGTTGCTGATTGCCTACAAGACCACGGGCTTGATGGGGCTATCTGTGAACACGGTAATCAACCTGGCTGCGTTTCTGTTTATTTTGCCGTTCTTTCTGTTTTCCGGCATTGCCGGGCAGATGGCGGATCGCTATGAAAAAGCCGCCATAATCCGCAAGGTAAAACTGGCCGAGATAGCCATTATGGTACTGGCCACCCTGGCACTCTGGATTGGTTGGTACGAAGGGCTCCTGGTGTTGCTGTTCCTGATGGGTGCCCAGTCTACGTTTTTCGGGCCGGTGAAGTACGCCATTTTGCCCCAGGTGCTTGGGGATGATGAACTGGTGGGCGGCAATGGCCTTGTGAGCATGGGCACCTTCGTGGCGATTTTGCTCGGCACCATAGCAGCCGGTTTGCTTATGGGGCTTGAGGGGGCCGCAAAGCTGACGGCCACAAGCGTACTGGTGATGGCGGTTCTGGGCTATATTGCCGCAAGACAAGTGCCAGACACCGGAGTTGTCAGCAACGGGCAGGCAGTTCGCTTCCGCCCTGTTTTGGAAACCTGGAACCTCATGAGTGTGGCCGCCGAGCGCAAGCCGGTACTCTGGGCGATTCTCGCCATTTCCTGGTTCTGGTTTCTTGGTGCAGCCTATCTCACCCAGTTTCCCAATTTTGCCCTGAGTAATCTGCGGGGTGATGAAACTGTGGTCACACTTCTGCTATCCATGTTTATTGTGGGCATATCGATCGGATCGATGATGTGTGAGCGCCTTACGCGACATCGCATCACTCTTGCCCCTGTTCCCTGGGGCGCACTTGGCCTGACTCTGTTAGGGATAGATCTGTTCTTTGCAGTACCGGCAAGCCCGGAGCCTTCTACCTGGTGGACTCTGGTGACCGACCCGGCTTACATCCGGGTATTGCTCGATCTGGTGGGCATCGGGGTTTGTGGCGGGTTGTTCATTGTGCCCCTTTACGCATTTATCCAGCATGAAACCCCTCAAAATAAACGGGCGCAAATCATTGCGGCTCTCAATGTAATCAATGCGCTGTTCATGGTTGCGAGCGCGCTCACAGGTATCCTTGTGCTCGGGGTTCTGGATGTAAGCATTCCGGGCTTCTTCTTGCTGTTGTCATCGGCTAATGGGCTGGTGCTTATCGCGGTGTGGCGGTTGAGACGGCGGACAGGATAAGAGTCTGTGGATAATTAATTGGATAAGCTGCGGACAAGCTTTGGATAGTTTTTGCTAATACCTTTTAAAACAACGGGTTGCTTGTCAATACAAGGCTCTTGATAAGCAACAGATTTGTGGATAACTTTATTGAAAACTATTTGAGGAGAGCTGCCCAAGCCTATGAAAACCTGATGATTTCGGTTTTCCACTTCATTGGAAGGGTAGCTGAACAGTTATTTTTCGGGTGTTGGCTGCCATCCGTAGGTGCTTCTGGTTAAAATTTGCACATTCTGACTGCATTTTTCCGGGTGAAACGTTATACTCCCGGCCCTGTTTTTATCCCCCGATTTCCGAGGTGAGCTGTGGATTTTCCGACCCGTTTCGATGTAATTGTCATTGGTGGTGGCCATGCCGGTACCGAAGCTGCGCTTGCGGCCGCGCGCATGGGCTCGCAAACCCTGCTGCTGACCCACAACATTGAAACCCTCGGGCAGATGTCCTGTAACCCGGCCATCGGTGGCATTGGCAAAAGCCATCTGGTGAAGGAAATTGATGCCCTTGGTGGCGCTATGGCACAGGCCACGGATCTGGCGGGCATACAGTTCCGGGTACTCAATAGCCGCAAAGGCCCGGCTGTACGGGCTACCCGTGCTCAGGCTGACCGGGTTCTGTATAAGGCAGCCATTCGCCAGGTTCTCGAAAGCGAGCCAAACCTCACCTTGTTTCAGCAGGCTGCAGATGACCTGATTGTGGAAAACGATCAGGTAACCGGCGTGGTGACCCAGACAGGCATCCGGTTTAACGCCAAAACCGTTGTGCTGACAACCGGCACCTTTCTCGGCGGCGTTATCCACATTGGCATGCAGCAGCATTCCGGCGGCCGTGCCGGCGATGCTCCAGCCAACGCGCTGGCTCAGCGGTTGCGGGAGTTGCCGTTTAACGTGGGCCGCCTGAAAACCGGCACACCACCGCGTATTGATGCTCGCAGTGTTGATTTTTCGGTTATGCAGGAGCAGTGGGGCGACAACCCAGCACCAGTGATGTCGTTTATTGGCAACCGGGACCAGCATCCTGAGCAGGTGTGCTGCTACGTTACCCGCACCACCGAGCAGACCCACGATATTATTCGCAGCGGCTTTGATCGCTCGCCCATGTTTGCCGGCAACATTGAAGGTGTCGGGCCGCGCTATTGCCCGTCGATTGAAGACAAGGTTAACCGCTTTGCCGACAAGGACTCGCATCAGATTTTTGTAGAGCCAGAAGGCCTGACCACCAACGAACTATACCCGAATGGCATATCCACCAGCTTGCCGTTTGATATTCAGCTGGCGGCAGTGCGTTCCATTCCGGGTTTCGAAAACGCCCATATCACGCGACCCGGTTATGCCATTGAATACGACTATCTGAACCCCCAGGATCTGCGCCACACTCTGGAAACCAAGTTTATCCAGGGCCTCTATTTCGCTGGCCAGATCAACGGTACCACCGGCTATGAAGAAGCCGGTGCCCAGGGTTTGCTGGCGGGTATCAACGCCGCCCTGCGGGCGCAGGAAAAGAGCGAATGGTATCCGCGCCGCGATGAAGCCTATCTCGGGGTGCTGGTGGACGACCTGATCACCATGGGGACCAAAGAGCCTTACCGCATGTTCACCAGCCGCGCGGAATACCGGCTTATCCTCCGTGAAGACAATGCTGATCTGCGTCTCACCGAAACTGGCCGCAAGCTGGGCCTGGTGAACGACGAGCGTTGGCAAAAATTCAATGCCAAGTTTGAGGCCATTGCGACAGAGCGCAAGCGTCTGGAGACCACCAGGATACACCCTGCAACTGAAGCGGGTGAACGTGCCAATAACTTTCTCAAGCAACCCATGACCCGGGACCACACCCTGGCTGAGTTGCTTCGCCGCCCGGAAATTGCCTACAGCCACGTAGCGGAGATTGGGGCCGCGCAATCGGAAGACCCGGTTGTGGCGGAACAGGTGGAAATCGAGATCAAGTACGAAGGCTACATTTCGCGCCAGACCGATGAAATCGAGCGTTTACGCCGGAATGAGAACACGGCGCTGCCTATCGACCTTGATTACGATGTCATCGGCGGGCTGTCGAATGAGATCAAGCAGAAACTGAAAGAGGTTCGACCGGAAACCGTTGCCCAGGCATCGCGAATCCAGGGTGTAACGCCGGCTGCGATCTCGCAGATTCTGGTAAACCTGAAAAAGCGCGAGTTATTGCGCAAGCAGAGCGCCTGAATGCTGCCATGACTCAAACTCTCTGGCAGCGCCAACTCCGGGAAGGGCTGGGGCACATGCAGCTCTCCCTCGATGACCACAAGCAACAACAGCTGTTGGCATTTCTTGCTCTGCTTAACAAGTGGAACAAGGCATACAACCTCACGGCTGTGCGCAACGAGGGGGAGATGGTTTCCCGCCAGTTGCTCGACAGCCTCAGTATTCTGCCTTGGGTAACCACGGAACATCTTCTCGATGTGGGTGCCGGCGGTGGCCTGCCGGGAATTCCGTTGGCTATTGTGATGCCGGAAACGCGCTTCACCCTGCTGGACAGCAACGGCAAGAAAACCCGCTTTCTGAATCAGTGTGTACTGGAGCTGGGCCTCAAAAACGTGGATGTTATCCATGGCCGTGCCGAAGACTGCAAGCCGGAGCAGCCATATAGCCAGATCAGCAGCCGTGCGTTTACCGCCTTGGATAACCTGGTGGCCTGGTGTGGCGACCTGCTGGCGCACAATGGCAGCTTCCTTGCCATGAAAGGCCAGTATCCGGATGATGAGGTGGCTGCCCTTCCAGCGGGTTGGCAGGTATCATCCACGCATACTCTTGGCGTTCCCGGCGCTGGCGGCGAGAGACACCTGCTGGTCCTGGGTCGGTCAGAGCAACTCTAACCAGAAAAAACCCAGTACTCGCAACAGTATTCGGCAGCGGTATTCATTAACAAGGAGGCGAGACATGGCGCGCGTGATTGCAGTGACCAATCAAAAAGGTGGTGTGGGCAAAACCACTACCTGCGTCAATCTTGCAGCCTCACTGGCCGCCACCAGGCGCCGGGTTCTGCTGGTGGATATGGACCCCCAGGGCAACGCCACCATGGGCAGTGGTGTTGACAAAAGCTCCCTGGAACTATCGGGTTACGACTTGCTTACCAAGCGTGCGACCGCTGCCGAGGTGATTATTCCTGCAGAGGCCTCCGGCTATGACATCATGCCGTCCAATGGCGATCTGACCGCCGCTGAAGTTGAGCTGATGAACGAGATTGGCCGGGAGCATCGGCTCAGGCTTGCCATCAATGGCGTTCGAGACAACTACGATTACATTCTGATCGATTGCCCGCCCTCACTCAGCCTGTTAACGGTGAACGCTCTGTCTGCCGCTGACTCAGTACTTATTCCCATGCAGTGTGAGTACTACGCCCTGGAAGGCCTGGCTGCACTGATGAATACCGTGGAGCAGATCAAGGAGACGGTTAACCCGAATCTGGAGATCGAGGGCATCCTCAGGACCATGTACGACCCCCGGAACAGTCTCACGCTGGATGTGTCTGGCCAGCTTACAGAGTATTTCGGAGACAAGGTGTACCGTGCGGTAATTCCCCGTAACGTGCGTCTTGCGGAAGCGCCCAGCTATGGCATGCCCGCATTAAAGTATGACAAAACCTCCAAGGGTGCGATTGCTTACCTCGCGCTGGCCGGTGAAATGGTGCGTCGCCACGGGGTGAAAAAGACATCGGCTCCGGTTGCGGTGTAACATAGTGGCTGGTCTCTCTTAATAAAGAAGCACAACGACTATCAACGGGAAGAATGACTGACACCATGGCGGCGAAGAAACGAGGATTGGGCGAGCGCGGGCTGGGAGCCCTGCTGGCCGGCTCCAGGGTGAACCTGGATCAGGAACTGAAAAACCATGACGGTGAGTTGCGGCAGGTTCCTATCGATCTGATCCAGCGCGGCCGTTTTCAGCCACGCCGTGACATGGACCCAGCCGCTCTGCAGGAGCTGGCAGACTCCATTCGCCAGCAAGGGGTGATGCAGCCCGTTGTTATTCGTCCCATTGCGGAAGGCCGCTACGAGCTGATTGCCGGTGAGCGCCGCTGGCGGGCTACCCAAATGGCGGAGCTCGACAGCATCCCTGCCATCATCCGGGATGTTCCCGACGAAGCCGCCATTGCCATGGCGCTCATCGAGAACATTCAGCGTGAAAATCTCAATCCTATAGAAGAGGCCTTCGCGCTCCAGCGTTTGCAGGACGAGTTCGGCCTTACTCAGGCCCAGGTAGCGGAAGCTGTGGGTAAGTCCCGTTCCACCATCACCAACCTGCTGCGACTGATTGGGCTAACCGAAGATGTGCGCTTGATGCTGGAGCACGGCGATCTCGAAATGGGGCACGGCCGGGCCATGCTGACACTCACGCCAGAACAGCAGATGCAGGTGGCCAAACAGGTTGTCGCCAAATCCTTGTCGGTGCGCCAGACTGAAGCCCTTGTTCGCCAGCTGCAGCAGGAAGCCGGCGCTGGAAAACCGGCAAAGCCAGGCGCCATTGATCCCAATATACGTGCCCTGCAGGATGATCTTGCGGAGCGTCTGGGAGCAAAAGTATCCATTGCCCATGGTCAGCGGGGTAAAGGCAAGCTGGTTATTGAGTACAGTTCACTGGATGAGTTGGACGGTATTCTGGGCCATATCCGTTAATTGAAAATAAATTCGGAATTCTGACTGAAAGCCACTAACCACCAGATGTCGTGACCGCAAAGGGCGGGACCCACTAGGTGTGTGATAAATAGCAGTTCTCAATCCCGATGTGACGAAAAACCAGCCAGGTTTAGTGCAGAGTCTGGTTGAACAACAAGTGCTTAAAACATATAATTTCGCGCGATTGGAATTATGGCGGTGATATGAAACCTCGGCAATCTCGAATCACCAAGGTTCCGTTGGCCCGCTGGCTGATCATTGAGTTTACAGGGCTGAGTGTTTTCAGTCTTTTATGGTTACTGCACAGTCCTTTGGCCGGTTATTCCGCTTTTGTTGGCGGTCTTATATTTATAGTGCCGAACGCCTGGTTTGTACACCGGGTTTATCGTTACCAGGGCGCACGTAACGCGCATCTGATGGTGGGGAATTTGTTTCGGGCGGAATCCACTAAAATCGCCCTTACCGCAGTTTTCTTCGCGGCCGTTTTCACTTTAATGGAGCCGGTACATGTACCGGCTCTGTTATTCACTTTTGCTGTGATGGTCCTGGCAGGTGGCGCATTGCGCTGGCTGATACGGCCTAAACCACGGCGATGACTGGACGAGAGCAGAATGGCTGATACCCCAGTAGAGTATATAAAGCACCACCTCCAGAATCTGACCTATGGCAAGCTTGAAGCTGGCTACGAGCGATTTGATGGTAGCGTGATGAGCGAGTCCGCATGGACCTTCGCCCGCACCGCGCAGGAAGCCTCCGATATGGGGTTCATGGCTGTCCATGTGGACACTTTGGGCTGGTCCATTGCAATGGGTCTCCTGTTTCTGGGACTTTTCCGCTATGTCGCAACGCGTGTCACTACCGGTGTGCCGGGCGCTTTGCAGAATCTGGTGGAAGTCACTGTAGAATTTATCGAAAACCTGGTGCGCGATGGCTTCCATGCCCGCAACCCGATGATTGCACCACTGGCGCTGACCATTTTCGTGTGGATTTTGCTGATGAACATGCTCAAGTTCATCCCGGTAGACTACGTGCCCATGCTGGCTTCGGCTATGGGTCTTGAGTACTTCAAGATTGTCCCGACGACCGATCCCAACGCCACCTTTGGTATTTCCATAGGCGTTTTCCTGCTAATCATCTTCTACAGCCTGAAAGTGAAAGGTATTACCGGTTTCGCCAAAGAGCTGAGCATGCAGCCTTTTAATCACTGGGCTCTGATTCCTGTAAACCTGGTATTGGAAGTTCTGGTTCTGGTAGTGAAGCCTATCAGTCTGGCACTGCGTCTGTTCGGTAACATGTATGCTGGCGAAGTAGTGTTTATCCTGATCGCACTGTTGCCGTTCTGGGCACAGTGGACACTGAACCTGCCCTGGGCAATTTTCCATATTCTGGTAATTCCGCTGCAGGCATTTATTTTCACAATGCTGACAATAGTTTATCTTGCAGCGGCGCACGAAGATCACTGATTTACCCGTTAAAAAGCAAACCCTTAACTATCTGAAAAACTGAGGAGTTCTCAATGGAAATGGTATATATTGCAGCAGCGATCATCATCGGTATGGGCGCACTGGCCACCGGTATTGGCTTCGGTATTCTGGGCGGCAAACTGCTTGAAGCTACAGCCCGTCAGCCAGAAATGGCTAACCAGCTGCAGGTTAAAACCTTCATCATGGCTGGTCTGCTGGACGCCGTTCCAATGATCGGTGTTGGTATCGCGATGTACCTGATCTTCGTTGTTGCTGGCTAATCAGCCCAATAATGCGGGCGCTGCTCTTGTAAACAGAGCCTGGCGCCCGGTTTTTTGGTCTCCAGCACGCAACGAATAGCAAGAGGTATATTGCCGTGAATATAAACCTTACGTTGATAGGGCAATCGATTGCCTTCGCTATTTTCGTCTGGTTCTGCGTGAAATATGTTTGGCCGCCTATTACGGCTGCCATGCAAGCGCGCCAGAAGAAGATTGCTGATGGTCTTTCCGCTGCTGACCGGGCTTCACTGGACCTTGAGCTTGCTCAGGAGAAAGCCGCCCAGCAAATGCAGCAAGCCAAAGAAGAAGCTTCCGTTCTGATTGATCAGGCCAACAAGCGTGCCGCTCAGATTGTGGAAGCGTCCAAAGACGATGCCCGCAAAGAAGGCGAAAAGCTCATTGAGCAAGCCCGAGCGGAAATTCAACAGGAGCGTGTTCAGGCTCGCGACGCACTAAGAACTGAAGTGGCATTGCTTGTCATTGCCGGTGCCGAGAAGATTCTGGAAACCTCTGTCGATGCCAAAGCTCACAGCGAGATGCTGGACAAGCTGGCAGCACAACTCTAAGCGAGGGTCCCATGGCAGAACTGACTACGTTAGCCCGGCCCTACGCAAAAGCCGTTTTTGAAGCCGCGAAAGAGCGAGACGCCGTTGGATCCTGGGATCAGGCTCTTGCTCTTGTTGGTATGCTGGCAGCTGACGGCGCTGTGAAGAAAATTCTGGCCAATCCTGGCCTGTCTGAGCAACGCAAGGCAGAGCTGTTTTTCGATACTGCTGAAGAACAGATGCCCGAAGCGCTCAGAAACTTCCTGTTGATTCTTGCTGAAAACAAGCGCCTGGCGTTGCTGCCGGAAATTTCAACCCTGTTCACCTTCTACCGCGCAGAACTTGAGCGCACGGTAAACATGAAGGTAAGTACTGCGTTTGAAATGACTCCGGAAGAGCAGCAAAAGCTGGCAGAAGCATTGTCCAGGAAACTGGAGCGTAAAGTCGCCCTGGAAACCGCTGTTGATCGTTCGTTGATTGGCGGCGTGGTGGTAAATACCGGCGATTTGGTTATTGACGCTTCAGTCCGTGGCAAGCTGGCCAAAATGGCTAAAGCTCTGGGCTCCTGATTTCAGCAAAAGGTTTGAGGACAAAGGCATGCAGCAACTGAATCCATCCGAGATCAGTGACATCATTAAAAAGAGAATCGAAAAGCTCGATATCTCTTCTGAAGCAAAAAACGAAGGCACTATCCTGTCTGTTGCAGATGGTATTGTGCTGATTCACGGCCTTGCCGACGTAATGTCCGGCGAAATGATCGAATTTGCTAACGGCACATACGGCATGGCGCTGAACCTTGAGCGCGACTCTGTCGGTGCCGTAGTACTGGGCGACTATGAAGGTCTGGCTGAAGGCCAGAAAGTTCGTTGTACCGGCCGTATTCTTGAAGTGCCTGTTGGTCCGGAATTGCTTGGTCGCGTTGTTGACGGTCTGGGTAACCCGATCGACGGCAAAGGCGAGCTGGGTACTACCCTGACCGATCCCGTTGAGAAGGTAGCACCGGGTGTTATCGAGCGTCAGTCTGTTGATCAGCCGATCCAGACTGGTATGAAAGCGATCGATACCATGGTTCCGGTTGGCCGCGGCCAGCGTGAGCTGATCATTGGTGACCGTCAGATTGGTAAGACAGCTGTCGCCATCGACGCGATCATCAACCAGAAGAACTCCGGCATCAAGTGTATCTATGTTGCCATTGGCCAGAAGCAGTCTTCGATTGCTGCCGTTGTGCGCAAGCTTGAAGAGCATGGTGCGATGGATCACACCATTGTGATTGCCGCTGGCGCCGCAGACCCGGCCGCGATGCAGTTCCTGGCACCGTACTCCGGTACCACCATGGGTGAATACTTCCGTGACCGCGGTGAAGATGCCCTGATTGTATACGATGACCTGTCAAAGCAGGCTGTTGCTTACCGTCAGATCTCTCTTCTGCTGCGTCGTCCACCAGGTCGTGAAGCTTATCCTGGTGACGTTTTCTATCTGCACTCCCGTCTTCTGGAGCGTGCATCCCGCGTAAACGCGGACTACGTTGAAAAGTTCACCAACGGTGAAGTGAAAGGCAAGACCGGTTCTTTGACCGCACTGCCAATCATCGAAACCCAGGCTGGTGACGTTTCGGCTTTCGTACCGACCAACGTAATCTCCATTACCGACGGTCAGATCTTCCTTGAGACCAACCTGTTCAACTCCGGCATCCGTCCGGCGATGAACGCTGGTATTTCGGTATCTCGGGTAGGTGGTGCAGCTCAGACCAAGATCATGAAGAAACTGGGCGGTAACATCCGTCTGGCGCTGGCTCAGTATCGCGAGCTGGCAGCGTTTGCGCAGTTTGCTTCGGATCTGGATGACGCGACACGTAAGCAGCTCGAGCACGGTCAGCGTGTTACTGAACTGATGAAGCAGAACCAGTACAGCCCAATGACTGTGGCTGAAATGGGTAGTGTTCTGTTCGCAGCTAACGAAGGCTTCCTTGATGACGTAGACGTCGCCAAAGTTGTTCAGTTTGAAGCCCAGTTGTTGGATTGGTTGCGTTCAGAGCAAAAAGAACTGCTTGAGAAGATCGGTGCCGAAGGCAACTACAACGATGACGTTGCCGCAGGTCTTAAAGCTGCGCTGGAGAAATTCAAGACCACTCAAACCTGGTAACACCGCTGGCCCGCTGCGGCGGGCTTGCAGGTCCAAATGAGTGTCTAACTTGAAAGGGCAGTGATCTATGGCCATCGGAAAAGAAATACGTAACCAGATCGGCAGCATCAAGAGCACGCAAAAAATCACCAGCGCCATGGAAATGGTTGCGGCGAGTAAAATGCGTAAAGCTCAGGAACGCATGCGGGCTACGCGGCCTTATGCGGAGAAAATGCGCCAGGTAATTGGACACATTGCCAAGTCCAATAAGGATTACCGTCATCCGTTCATGATTGAGCGTGAGGTGAAACGTGTAGGCTACATCGTTATCTCCTCCGACCGCGGATTGTGCGGTGGTTTGAACTCCAATGCGTTCAAATTGCTCGTGCGCGAAATGCGTGAATGGAAAGACAAAAATGTTGCGATTGACCTCTGTGCTATCGGGCAGAAAGGCGCTTCATTTTTCCGCAGCTACGGTGGCAACGTGGTCGCGGCACTGACACACATCGGTGACGATCCCAGCGCGGAAGTTCTGATCGGTAACGTCAAGGTGATGCTCGATGCTTTCAGTGAGGGCAAGATTGACCGCCTGTATCTGGTGAGCAACGAATTCGTCAACACCATGACGCAACTGCCGAAATCAGAGCAGCTACTGCCGCTGCCGGAAGGCATCGAAGAAGATATCGGTACCCAGTGGGATTACATTTACGAGCCGGATGCACGTCCGATTCTCGACGGGCTACTGCCACGCTATATTGAGTCCCAAGTGTATCAGGGCGTGGTAGAGAACCTGGCTTGCGAACAGGCCTCCCGAATGATTGCCATGAAGAGTGCTACCGATAACGCCGGTGACATTATCAAAGACCTGCAGTTGGTATACAACAAAGCTCGTCAGGCAGCCATTACGCAAGAGATTTCGGAAATTGTGAGCGGCGCGGCATCGGTCTGATTCGCCACAATCCTACTGGTATTATTGACTATGAAGATAACGAGGAACCGAGCATGAGTAGCGGACACATCGTTCAGATCATTGGCGCGGTTATCGACGTGGAATTCCCACGTGACGCCGTTCCAGGCATTTACGACGCACTGCTGCTTGAAGGTGGCGAAACTACACTGGAAGTTCAGCAGCAGCTGGGCGACGGCGTTGTTCGCACCATCGCGATGGGCAGCACTGAAGGCCTGAAGCGTGGCCTGAAAGCAGAAAACACACACAAGCCGATTTCGGTACCTGTGGGCACCCAGACTCTGGGTCGCATCATGGACGTTTTGGGTCGTCCTATCGACGAAGCCGGCCCTATCGGTGAAGAAGAGCGTTGGGCTATCCACCGCAAAGCACCCAGCTATGCAGATCAGTCAGCTTCTGCCGACCTGCTGGAAACAGGCATCAAGGTTATCGACTTGATCTGCCCGTTCGCCAAGGGTGGTAAAGTTGGCCTGTTCGGCGGCGCCGGTGTGGGCAAGACTGTTAACATGATGGAACTGATCAACAACATCGCGAAAGAGCACTCCGGACTCTCCGTATTCGCAGGTGTTGGTGAGCGGACTCGTGAAGGTAACGACTTCTACTACGAAATGAAGGACTCTAACGTTCTTGATAAAGTAGCGATGGTCTACGGCCAGATGAACGAGCCCCCAGGAAACCGTTTGCGTGTTGCCCTGACCGGTCTCACCATGGCTGAGAAGTTCCGTGACGAAGGTCGTGACGTACTGTTGTTTATCGACAACATCTACCGTTACACCCTGGCCGGTACCGAAGTATCTGCACTGCTGGGTCGTATGCCCTCAGCGGTAGGTTATCAGCCGACTCTGGCCCAGGAAATGGGTGAGTTGCAGGAGCGTATTACCTCCACCAAGACTGGTTCTATCACGTCCATTCAGGCGGTATACGTACCGGCGGATGACTTGACTGACCCGTCACCAGCTACCACTTTCTCGCACCTTGATGCGACTGTGGTACTGAGCCGTGACATCGCTTCCAAGGGTATCTACCCTGCGATCGATCCGCTGGACTCCACCTCCCGTCAGCTGGATCCGCTGATCATTGGTGAGCAGCATTACACGGTTGCCCGTGGTGTGCAGAACGTACTGCAGCGCTACAAGGAACTGAAAGACATCATCGCCATTCTGGGCATGGACGAACTGTCTGAAGAAGACAAGCAGATCGTTTCCCGTGCTCGTAAGATTGAGCGTTTCCTGTCTCAGCCGTTCCACGTTGCTGAAGTATTTACCGGTTCACCTGGCAAGTACGTGTCTCTGAAAGAGACCATCAGCAGCTTTGAAGGCATCCTTGCCGGTGACTATGATGATATGCCTGAGCAGGCGTTCTACATGGTTGGCGGCATGGACGAAGCCATCGAAAAAGCGAAGGCCATGAAAGCGAAAGAAGCTAAGTAATCCTCTTTCAATTTCTGACCCAAGAGGCTTAGAGATATGGCTATGACTGTACATTGTGACGTCGTAAGCGCTGAGAAGAAGATTTACTCCGGTCTGGTAGAGATGCTTATCGCTACCGGCACCGAGGGTGAGTTGGGCATTCAGTTTGGCCATGCTCCGTTGCTGTCCGCGCTTAAGCCGGGGGCAGTCCGGATCATCAAACAAGGTGGCGAAGAGGAAATCCTCTACGTTTCCGGGGGATACCTGGAAGTGCAGCCAAATCTTGTAACATTGATGGCCGATACAGCGGTGCGGGCGAAAGACGTTGATGAGGCTGCCGCAGTGCAGGCTCAAAAAGACGCCGAAGCAGCATTGGCGAACAAGACGGGTGAGTTTGAGTACTATCGTGCGGCTGCAGAGTTGGCCGAAGCGGCTGCTCAGCTACGCACCCTGCAAAAGCTGCGCAAAAACGTTCGATAGAACAGATTGCGAGAGCTTGCATCGAAGAAGCCGCATCCTTCCATTCCGAGGTGCGGCTTTTTTGTTGTGTGAACTACCATTGATATAGAACCCCGACCACGTAAGGGAGTTGTTGCCCCATGTCACCGTTGCACGTTGTTATCCTGGCTGCCGGCCAGGGATCAAGGATGAAATCATCGCTGCCGAAGGTACTGCATAAAGTGGCAGGGCGGTCGATGCTCCATCACGTGATCGAGACTGCCCAGACATTGGGCGCCGAAAAAGTACATGGCGTGATTGGCCACGGGGCTGATCAGGTACGAGAGGCTTCAAAGGCTTACAGCGTAAGCTGGGTGATGCAGGAACAGCAGCTGGGAACAGGCCACGCTGTCGCTCAAACACTGCCTGAGCTGCCTGACGATGCCAGGGTTCTGGTGCTTTATGGTGATGTGCCTCTGACCACAGCACAAACCCTGCAGGGTTTGGTGCAGGGTCTGGACGAAACCACCCTTGGGTTGTTAACGGTGACTCTGGACAACCCCCAGGGCTATGGCCGTATTTTGCGCGACCAAGCGGGGCAGGTTACCGCCATCGTTGAACAAAAAGACGCCAGCCCGGAACAGCTGGCTGTTAATGAAGTCAACACAGGCATTCTTGCCGTAAGTGCGCGCCACTTGAAAGCCTGGCTTCCCCAGCTATCAAGCAGCAACGCCCAGGGCGAATATTATCTCACTGATATTATCGCCATGGCGGTTCAGGCTGGCATGACGGTAAACGTGGCTCAGCCGGGCAACCCGTTTGAAGTACAGGGCGTGAACAATCGCCTGCAACTGGCCGAGCTTGAGCGCTGGTATCAAAGCCGGGAAGCAGAGCGCCTGATGACTGAAGGCGCCACCCTGGCTGACCCATCGCGAGTGGATGTGCGCGGTGAACTCACCATCGGCAACGACATTCTGATCGATGTGAACGTGGTCTTTAATGGCAAGGTGACACTGGGCAGCCATGTATCCATCGGTCCCGGTTGTGTCATCACCGATAGCAACATCGCCGATGGCGTCCATATACATGCCAACAGCGTCATTGAGCAAAGCAATGTGGGCCCCAATGCCAACGTTGGGCCCTTTGCTCGCCTGCGGCCAGGCACGCAACTGGCAGCTAACAGCAAGGTAGGGAATTTTGTTGAAACAAAAAACACCATCGTTGGCGAGGGCAGCAAAATTAACCACCTGAGTTACGTGGGTGATGCTACGCTGGGCGCTAACGTAAACGTAGGTGCAGGCACTATTACCTGCAACTATGATGGCGTGAACAAGTACAAAACCGTGTTGGGCGACGGTGTGTTTGTAGGCTCCAACAGCGCGCTTGTGGCGCCGGTTACGATTGCTGCAGGTGCCACAGTTGGTGCTGGCTCTACGATTACCAAGGATGTGCCTGAGCAGCAACTGGCCGTAGCCCGGGGTCGCCAGCGCAACATCTCCGGCTGGCAAAAACCGGAAAAACACTGACCGTAATTTTCTCCCGGTAATTACCACGATTTTTTATCACGAACAGGACAGACAGCATGTGTGGCATTGTAGGTGCAGTTTCGGAACGGGACGTTCAGGGCATTCTTCTTGAGGGCCTGCGCCGCTTGGAATACCGGGGATATGATTCTGCCGGTATGGCCGTTCTGGATGGCAAGAGTGCCGTTCAGCGCGCTCGGGAAGTGGGCAAGGTAGCCTCGCTTGCGGCTGCCATTGAAGCCAACCCACTCACAGGTTATCTGGGTATTGCTCACACCCGTTGGGCAACCCACGGAGAGCCATCACAGCTTAATGCTCACCCACACATGTCTGGCGACCGCCTCGCAATCGTGCACAACGGTATCATCGAGAACTACCAGGAACTGCGCGAGGAACTGAAGGCCGACGGCTTCAAGTTTACGTCTGAGACGGACACAGAAGTTGTTGTGCACTTGATAGAAAAGAACTACCGCGAACTGGGCAAACTGTACGAGGCGGTGAAGATCTCTGTAACCCGCCTGCGCGGTGCCTATGCGCTGGCAGTGGTGCATGCCGATGAGCCTGACCACATGGTGGTTTGCCGTGAAGGTAGCCCGCTGGTTGTCGGCGTGGGGATCGGTGAAAACTTCATTGCGTCTGACCAGCTTGCGCTGCTCCCCGTAACCGACCGCTTCATTTTTCTGGAAGAAGGCGACCTTGCGGATATCCGTCGCGACCGTATTGAGATTCACGACCGCAGCGGTGCACTTGTTGAGCGCGCCACCAACCGTTTTGAGCACAGTGCAGACTCCGCCGACAAAGGTGAGTATCGCCACTACATGCTCAAGGAGATTCATGAGCAGCCAAGAGTCATCAAGGCCACCATGGAAGGACGAGTCACCGCCACCAAGGTACTGGAACAGGCTCTGGGGACCGAAGCTGGCAACCTGCTGCAGGACGTTCGCCATGTACAGATCATTGCCTGTGGTACCAGCTACCACGCTGGCATGGTGGCTCGCTACTGGATTGAAGATCTGGCAGGTGTGCCTTGCTCCGTGGAAGTAGCCTCCGAGTTTCGCTATCGCAACCACGTAATCCAGAAAGACACCCTGTTTTTGTGTATCTCACAGTCTGGTGAAACCGCCGATACGCTGGCCGCACTGCGCCAGGCAAAAAAAGCCGGTTTCCGCGCCGCCCTGGCGATCTGCAACGTACCGGGCAGCACCCTGGTGCGCGAATCAGACCTGGTTATCATGACCCAGGCCGGCCCCGAAATTGGCGTTGCCTCCACCAAAGCTTTTACCACCCAGCTAACGGCCCTGCTGTTATTTACTTTGGCACTGGCGCGTAAAAATGGTCTGAGTGAAGAGCGGGAAGCCGAGATCGTCAAAGCGCTACATTTGGTGCCGGGCCAGGTGAACGACGTGCTGGCGCTGGATGGTGAAATCGCTGAAATGTCCATGCGCTTCATGGACAAAAACCATGCCCTGTTCCTGGGCCGTGGTTCTCAGTACCCGGTGGCGATGGAAGGCGCGCTGAAGCTGAAAGAGATTTCGTATATTCATGCAGAAGCCTATCCCGCAGGCGAGCTAAAGCATGGTCCTCTGGCACTGGTGGACAGCGAAATGCCCGTAGTCACGGTTGCCCCCAACAATCACATGGCCGAGAAGCTGAAATCGAACCTGGAAGAAGTGCGTGCCAGAGGCGGCGAGCTATTCGTGTTTGCGGATCGTGCGGCGAACATAAAGCCGGAAGATAATATCCACGTGATTCAGCTTCCGGAAGTACACGAAATCACCGCACCGATTGTGTATACCGTGCCGTTACAGTTGCTGTCGTATCACGTTGCCGTGCTTAAAGGCACAGATGTGGACCAGCCCAGAAACCTCGCAAAAAGCGTGACGGTAGAGTAAACCCATAGCACACTGCCCTCTTCGACAAATAAAGCTTGGTCTCCGGTGAGCTTTCAGAGAAGGCAGTGTATAAAACATCTGTTTTTATTCCTTTGTGTAAACTTATGTAATATTATGCGGAAAGAGTTAACAGGATTTAACTTTTCTACATTACAAGGAATGTTAACAGGCTATGTTTTCAAATCTGCTTGCCAGGACTGTGCTTTCTGCCAGCCTTCTAGTACCTGCATTATCCACCCATGCTGCCGTTATAAATCTCACAGATTGGGCTTTCAATATTGACGGCGTAGTCTCTGAGGCTTACTTGGGTGATGCGATGCCGGGAGATGGCTTCCTGGACCCTTCGACCGGTATGGGTTCTTTGTCCTTTGAGCTGTCTGGCGCGGGAAATCACTCATGGATCGGGTTCCTGGATCTGGATTTTGATGCCCACCTGAATACCTACCTTAACGAATATGGCTTAGCTCACGGGGCCGTTGCTAGTGGTCAGAGCTGGCAGATTGACGAGCCGGGTTATGCGTTTGGCACTATCTATGACAACGTGATTGCGGGCGCTCTGGACAACACTAACCACCTGCCATCTGACCGCCCGGATGATGTGTCTCTTGCTCTAGGCTGGAACTTTGACCTCGCACAAGGTGAAACGGCACTCATCACACTGACGCTGAGCGACATGCTGGCAACCTCCGGCTTTTATCTTGAACATGTAGATCCCCAGACTGGCCCGGGCTTCGACGACACCGCATCGGTGTACTTCTGGAGTTCCCTGGAGATCTTCAGGGCAGACGTACCTGTTACAGTTCCTGAGCCTGGTTCCCTGGTATTGATGGCGCTGGGCCTGATAGCCGTATCGACACGACGCTTGCGTTACACACCTGCCTGAGATGACACCAAGAAGATAATGCAATCCGCCGGGTGACGCCTTTGCGCCTGGCTGGCATTCGCCTGATGACAAGGACGTTAATAATGCTCACCCTGACTTCTTTCCGATCGTTTGTTGTATTTGCAATGTTGCTGGCAGCTCCTATGGGCTTGCTACGGGCCGCATTGCTATCACCTGATGCCATAAACGTCTCTATCGCGCAGGGACAAAGTGTTACGGTGCAGCGCTCTATCACACTAAGTGAATCCGGGCCTGCCGCTAACCGTGTGGATGTGGTTTTCCTGGCCGACAACACGGGCAGTATGGGGGGGGCCGTTAAAGCCGTTAAGGATAACGCACGGGCAATTCTGGATGCGATTGCAGGAGAGGACCAACGATTTGAAGGGGTAGACGTTGCCTTTGGGGTTGGGCGTTATCTGGGTGATCCTCGAGAGTTCGGGTCTGCTGCTAATGCGGCCGACCGTGCCTATCAGCTTCTCCAGCCGGTTACTGAAAACAAAGACGATGTTCAGGCAGCTATTAATCAGTGGTACGCCCAGGGTGGCGGAGACGCTGCAGAAGCGAATTTCTTTGCACTCCACCAGGTGGCAACATCAGGCGCCGCCACTGATGGTGAGGGCTCTACCGACCGAGGTTATTCAACAGGCGCTGACACCGGATGGCGTGATGGTGCAGCGAAGATCATAGTGTGGTTTGGGGATGTCCATTCCCACACATCTAGCGTCAGCGTGCAGGAGGTCATATCCGCTCTTGAGGTGAACGGAGTGTCTGTCGCCGCGGTGAACACCCGTGGCTCGGGGCAGGGAATCGATTCGAGCAACCAGGCAACTGATATTGTCACCGCAACGGGTGGTGTGCTGGTCAATGGCGTTCAGAGCCATGCGGCCATGGTTGATGCCATTCTCAGTTCAGTCGGCACCGTGACCTCTCGCGTTAATCTTGAGCTGCAGGCTCGTGGTGATACATCCGGCATTGCGGTTTCTTACGAATGCGCTTCAGCTGAAGGTTGTGAGGATGTTCCGTCAGGGGAATCCCGTCTGTTCAATATGACGGTGACCGGGCATGTGCTGGGTGCCTACGATTTTGAAACTTACGCACCGAGGCTTTCAGGTGTGTCGGGCAGTGATCGCGTCACCGTCCGGGAGTGCGTCAGCGATGTTCGCACTCGGGCGAAGACCGGTCGTGTTCAGGTCATGTGGTCGGATACTGGCGCCCATCATTACTCTGTCCAGCGTTCGGATGCTGCCGATGGTCCTTTCGAAGAACTGGTGACGACCACCAGCCGCTATTCAACCTATCTTGATACCGGTGTGCAGAACAACAACACCTACTACTACCGCATTGCCGAAATGGATGCTGCTGGCGCCGCTGTCTGTGAGTCTGGCGTGGTATCGGCAGTTCCTCGGCACATGCGTGATCGTCCCGAGCCAGTGAACCATGCTCCTGTCATTTCCAGTACCCCGTCTGAAAGTGCTACACAGGGCGTAGGCTATATTTATCAGATCCTGGCCTCGGATCCGGATGGAGATGCACTGAGTTATCACCTCGATTCTGCGCCTGTGGGTGTGCAGATTGATAGCAATACAGGTCTCGTGGAATGGACGCCTGGTCGCGATGATGTGGGCAATCAACAAATCGTCATCGGCGTAGAAGACCCACTGGGCCTGAGGGCCACGCAGCTGTGGACTGTCCAGGTAACAAAAGTCAATGAAGCTCCCAGGATCACCTCTTCGCCCGTGGGTTTTGCCCGTGTTGGCCAAGCGTATGAGTACGCCGTAAAAGCAGCTGATCCGGATCCGACCGATACGCTGATTTATGTTCTTGGTACCGCCCCTGCAGGAATGCTCATTGATTCGGCGACGGGCGTTATAAGCTGGACACCGGCAGACAGTCAGGCCGGCCAGAATCCTGTGTCTGTAACTGTGGAAGATCCTTCAGGACTATCAGACGAACAGTCGTTCAGCATTGAAGTTACTGCCGTTAATCGTGCTCCAACAATCATCTCGACACCGATCGCTAATGCAGCCACCGGGGTTGAATACAACTACCTGATTGAAGCTCATGATCCTGATGCCGGTGATTCGCTCAGCTATGCGCTGATTAGTGGTCCGTCGGGCATGTCAGTTGATGCGAATAGCGGCCAGTTAAGCTGGACACCGACATCGGGTCAAATTGGCGTAAGCGCAGTTGAAGTCAAGGTGGAAGACGCCGCTGGCCAGTCAGATACGCAGACCTTCCAGGTTGAGGTTGTTGTTAGCGGGAACCCGCCCATTATCGATTCAGTGCCCGTGACGACTGCATTTGCGGGAGAGCTCTATCAATACTCCGTAATCGCTTCCGATCCGGACGGTGATGCGCTTGTTTATCGTTTGAGTGAAGCACCAGCTGGCATGTCGGTTTCAGAAAGCGGCACGGTAAGCTGGGCTCCATCAACGGCTCAGGTTGGCTCCCACCCGGTTACTGTTGTTGTAGAAGACGACAGAGGTGCGTGGGTTTCGCAGGCATTTGATCTGGTTGTGACGGAAAAGAACACGGCTCCTGTGATTACGTCTGCTCCTGCACCAGGTGTGGAGCTTGGTAGCACCTATGCCTATCAGGTGATTGCCAGCGATGATGATGGCGATGCTCTGACCTACAGCCTGCCTCAGGCGCCTGCTGGTATGGTCATAGTGGCAGATTCTGGTGTCGTTTCATGGGTGCCTTCCCCCTCTCAGCTTGGCAATCATTCGGTCAGGGTGCTTGTTAGCGACGGCAAGGGTGGCAGTGCCAGCCAGAGCTTTACGGTTGTTGTCACAGAGCGGCCCAATGTTGCGCCTGTCATCACCAGTGCAGCACCGACATCGGTCGTGGTTGGCGAAACTTACAGCTATCAGTTGATGGCCACGGATGCTGATGGTGATGCCGTCACGTTTGGGACTGTCAGCATGCCGGCCGGGATGACAGTAGATACGTCCGGTTTGGTAGCTTGGTCGCCCGCGTCTGCGCAGGTTGGAATTCAGAACGTAAGATTTTTTGCCGACGACGGGAAGGAGCGCTCCTACCAGAATGTCGCTATTGAAGTTGTTGAAGCCATACAGCCGTTGCAGGTTGAGCTGACCGCCTCCCCTCAAACGGTAGATGAAGGCGATATCGTATCCATTCTGACGATAGTCACCGGCGGTAAAGGTGAGCGCACAATAAACTTGAATGTTGACGGTACCCCTCAGCCTGTCAATGGCAGCGGAGAAGCAATGTGGACCGCCGTCGGCACGGGCGTAAAGATTATTACCGCCACGGTGAGTGACACTGAAACCTCAGTAACAACCACCGCAACAGTGACTGTGCGCGATCCCGGCGATACGGCCAGTCCTGTGGTAACACTGGAGGGGCCAACTGACGGCACCGTTGTCACTGCACCCACGGAAATCATTGCCACCATCACTGACGACAACCTTGCCGGTTATGAAGTGCTTGTTGCGCCATCCGGTACCGACCAGTGGCAGGTGATTGCCAAGGGCGATGCCAACCAGAATTCGGCTGCCGTTGCGACTTTTGATCCCACGATGCTGACCAATGGCCAGTACGACCTGGCCATCATTGCGATCGATGTTAATAACCTCTCAGCTTCTGACATGATGTCTCTGCAGGTTGAGGGCGATCTCAAGGTTGGTAACTTCAGCATAACCTTGCAGGATCTGGAGGTTCCGCTGGCAGGCATCCCCATTCAGGTGACCCGGACTTATGATAGTCGCAGACGCCATGAAGCACTGGATTTCGGCCACGGCTGGAGCGTGGGCTATCAGGACATAAAAGTAGAAGAATCCAGGGTCCCAGGTCGCTACTGGACACTGAACGAGTACCGAAGTGGCCCCATGGGAATGCTAACCGATTTCTGTATCGAGCCCCTGGGTGCGCCAGTGATTACCATCACGCTGCCTGGCGGTGATGTGGAGAAATTCGAGACCTCAGCGACGCCTTCCTGCAATACCTTAACCGTTATTCGGGATGTGACTCTCAAGTTCACGCCGGTTGGTGACACCCGGTCGACCCTTCGGGCTTTGAACGACAACAATGCCTACTTCATGGGCGACAGCCTGGTGGAAAATGGCTACTACTCGAATCCTGTGGATCCGAGCCGGTATGAACTGACCACAGAGACCGGCTACAAGTATACCCTCGACCAGACGTTCGGCATCGAGAAGGTGACGGACCCCAACGGCAATACGCTGACCTACACCCAAAATGGAATCTTCCATTCAAGCGGAAAGTCCGTCGTTTTCGAACGGGATAGTGAGGGTCGTATCACCGCCATTGTGAAGCCAGGTGGAGAGCGGCTGGTCTATAGCTATGACGGCGAAAACAACCTCGTCGCCAGTGCCGATGCCATGGGTAACGCGACCCAATACACCTACAATCGCAGCCATGGCCTGCTGGACATTATTGACCCCATGGGCCGGCGCATGGTTCGCAACATTTTTGATGAAAGCGGCCGCCTGATTGCCCAGGAAGACAACGAAGGCAATCGCACTGAGTTCAACCATGATGTAGAAGGCCGGCAGTCCAGCGTCACCGACCGCAATGGCTACACCACCTTCTACTACTACGACGAGCACGGTAACGTTACTACCCAGGTGGATGCCGCCGGGAACACCTGGAACTACGCATACGATGCTCAAGGTAACCAGATCAGCCAGGTGGATCCCATGGGTAACACCACCCATGCGAATTTTGATGCGCGCAATAATCAGCTTAGCGCCACGGATGAACTGGGGAATACGGTCGCGTTTACGTATAACAGCCGAGGCCAGGAACTGACCATTCAGGATGCTCGTGGGAACCTGTTCCGGAATACCTACGACACCGTAGGCAACCTGCTGAGTGTTACCGATCCTGAAGGCAATATTGCCGGCAATAATATTAATGCCAAGGGGCTCGTGACCCGCAGTACTGATCTGAACGGCAACGCCACCAATTACACCTACGACAGTGATGGCAACAAGCTGACGGAAACAGATCCGCTGGGTAACACCACGCGTTATACCTACGACGCTAACGGCAACGTGCTGACCGAAACACGCTCTCGGACTGTCGGTGGCGCTACCGTTGATGATGTAACTTCTTACGTATACAACGCCAATGGTCAGGTAACTGAGACGGTTTATCCTGATGGTAGTACGACCGCTACCGAGTACGACCTGGCCGGAAATGAAACGGCGACGGTTGATGGCCGTGGAAACCGGACCGAATACCGGTACGACGCCTATGGCCGATTGGTCGAGACGTTACACCCTGACGGCTCCATTGAAACCAAAGCCTATGACGGGGAAGGAAACCTGGTGTCGCAAACCGACGCCTTGGGCCGGACCACCACCTATGCTTACGATGCTCTGAACCGGGTTATCCGCACGGACTATCCGGATGGTAGCCATACCAGTACCGACTATGACGCCGTCGGACGGGTAATCCGGGAAACTGACGGCCTGGGCAAGGTTACTCAGTACGAGTACGACGCAGCCGGGCGCAGGACCGCGGTAATCAATGCTCTCGGTAACCGACACAGCTTCAGCTACGATGCCGATGGCAACCTGGCGAGCGAAACGGATGCCCGTGGCCACACCACAACGTATACCTATAACACTCTGGATCAACGTATAAGCACGCGCTTCCATGATGGCACGGAGTTGCTTTCCAACTACGACGCTATGGGCCGGCTGCTATCGGAGACAGACCAGAGGGGCCGCAAAACGGAATATCAGTATGATGCGCTTGGCCGCCTTACCAAGGTAACCGATGCCACGGGTGGAGAAACCGCGTACACCTACGATGCGGCCGGTAATAAGCTCACCCAGACGGATGCTGAAGGCCGGACAACCCGCTGGACCTACGACAGTGAGGGGCGCGAACTGAGCCGGACGCTGCCAATGGCTCAAACGGAAACCTCTGTCTATGACATCGGAGGCAACCGCGTAAGTCATACTGACTTTAAAGGTGACACCACCAGCTATTCCTTCGATTCACGCAGTCGCCTGGTCAGAATCCGCTATGCCAGTGGAGATGAGGAAAGTTACACCTACGATGCAGTAGGCAACCGGCTGACGGCTACTTCAACGGAAGGCACCACCCAGTACATTTACGACAACATGGGACGCCTGACGGAAGAAACCCAGCCTGGTGGTTCGGTAATACAGTACCAGTACGACAACGCCGGTAACCGGACGAGAGTGACAGTTCTGGCAGGTGGTGATTCGGCCACAACCAACTACACCTACGATGTTCTTAATCGGCTGCAAACAGTAACCGACAGTGAGGGCACGACTACCTATACCTACGACGCTGCGGGTAACCGCAAGTCGGTCACTTATCCAAATGGGAATGAAACCGCCTACGACTATGACGCACTCAATCGCCTGACGAAGCTGACCACCACCAACGCCCTGAATCAGGTATTGGCAGACTACCGCTATACGCTGGATGCAACCGGGCGGCGGACCAGCGTTGAGGAACGCCACAATGGGCGGATGGCTCTGTACAGTTATGACCAACTGTACCGGCTGACCAGGGAACTGGTGACAGACCCAATCAATGGCAATTACAGTGCCGAATACCAGCATGACAAGGTTGGAAACCGGACCTACAGCATCATTGATGGTGTGCACACCAGCTACACCTACGATGACAACGATCGCCTGACGGCCCAGGGTGCTGTCCAGTTCACCTACGATGCCAATGGCAACACCCTGACCGAAACGGATGCAGGTGTGGTGACCAGGTACCGCTACGACGGCGCCAACCGCCTGACCGAAGCACAGACGCCGGGCGCGACAGTCACTTTCGGCTACAACGCCGATGGCATCCGTACCCGCAAATCGAACGGCGGCCAAACCACTCGATATGTCGTGGACAGCAACCGCGATTACGCACAGGTACTGGCAGAAGTCGCCAATGGAAGCTCGGAGGTCAGCTACACATACGGCGACGACCTCATCTCCCAGACTCGTGGAGGTATCACCTCGTACTATCTGTACGACGGCCACGGCTCTACCCGCGCACTGGCAGACGAAACCGGCTCTTTAACAGACGGCTACCATTACGATGCGTTCGGGGTGTTGGCGAACAGCCAGGGCTCGACCGAGAACAGCTACCTCTATACTGGTGAGCAGTACGATGCCTCGCTAGGCCAGTACTATCTGCGGGCGAGGTACTACGGTCAAGACCAGGGGCGGTTTACGCAGATGGATACGTGGATGGGGGATAATTATGATCCGATTACATTGCACAAGTATCTTTATGCTAATGGTGATCCGGTTGGTTATACCGATCCAACGGGTAAATTTGGCCTTGGTTCTTTTAGTGTTGCATCGACGATCAGTGGAATATTAACCACAATGAGTATTGTTGACACGGGCTACAGCCTTTTTCAATTGGCGAGCGGTGAAAAAGATATTTCGGCTAAAGATGTGGGGCTTAGTATTCTGTTGAGCCGAATACCTGGTAGTAGTCTAGCCAAAAAAATTGCAGCCAAGTTCAAAGCAAAGACCGGACGAAATCTGAAGATTCCATGTGTCAGTAATAGCTTTGTTGCTGGAACAATGGTCCATACTGCCAGAGGTTTAGTGCGGATAGAAGAAGTGGTAATTGGGGACTACGTACTATCTTATAATGAGGGAACCCAGGAGAATGAGTATCAGGAGGTTGTGCACTTAATAACTCATAAGAATGATTACGAATTAGTTCATATAAAAACTGACTCGGGTGAGAGTTTTATTTCTACCATTGCGCACCCGTTCTACATAAATAATGAGTGGAAAGATGCTGGAAATATAAGTGCTTCTGATGCATTGACCTCTGTCGCCGGATACGTGCCAGTAGCTAATCTTGAGCGGTGGAAAGCTGTAGAAACTGTATACAACTTTACGGTAGCTAACACTCATACTTATTATGTAGGTGAAGCTGGTGTTCTAGTGCACAACACTAATCGTGATTGTGTGGTATCAGTGAGCAATATGAACGAATTTTTTGATACTCCTTTTGGTCATATGTTAAAAGGCGTATCCTCAAGAACGGGAAAAAGTGTTAAGGGTGCACAAATATTTAGAGTTTCCAAAAAAAGTCCAAATTTGAGAAAGGGTGATCAATATTACCTAGATACCCTGCATGGGGATCATTTAGAGGTTTTTGATAAAAAAGGTGCATTTTTGAAGGTTCTTAATCTCGATGGAACGCTAAATGCTTCTAAAACCGCTTCTGGCGTGGGTCGGTCAATTAAGAAATATTTATAGGTTGTTCTATGAATAAAGATATATATTTAAAGTTGTCTGCATCACTTATGTTAGCTGTCAAAAAGTTTTTGATTGGAAATAATGAAATCTATCAGGAGATAAAGGAGGACTTTGAAACAATTGTCGCTGAGTGTGATATAAGCGCATGGTGCGCAAATATCGATGGGACCACTAAGAACGTTGGCCATATTATTGCTGATCTTGATGACGCTATTAAAGAAGGCGACAGGCCAAAGTGTGTTGAGTCAATAGCGATCCTAAGATGCGCTATTGCTGACATAAATTCAGCCTATTCGAACGCAATAGATAGCATGGAAGATCTTGTGGTTTCTATTCGCAATGAAAGTGATGATTGATAAAACTAGTAGAGAAATTGGAAATTTTATAAGCATCATTTCGTCCTATGTGTTCTGATGACGCTGGCTTGTTGAGTACGCATTTGATAAATGAAGATGCAGGCCGATATACACAAAACACGATAGAGAAAATGCATGCGCTCTGTGAAAAGCAGTGGCATACATATGAGCTTCCATCGCTGGGTATCAGGAAGTCCACAACTCATTGGGTGCAGGAGTACCTCGATACAGCATCGCCTGATCCGGAACTCGCAGCAAAGATTGTCTACTGCTTTGGCCTTAATAGGCAGTTACTGGCGCAGATAATTGAATGTTATGGCGACGACGTTGATTTGAGCGAGTACGAGGAAGACTTGGAGCACGCGGACGGGGATTTTATCGATCCATACTGGACGCTAAGAAAAGGTGAGTAGCAGTAAGCTGTTTAACAACCTACCTTTTACCCTCCGATCGGAGGTAAGAAACCATGAGCCTTGCACTTCCAAAAGATAAAGACCTTGGCTACAAAGTTCCCGCAGCACTGGCCAAAAAGCTCGAAAGGAAGTTCTCGCTAACGAGTGAAGCGTGTCTGGATAATGCTGTGTGTCTGGCCAACTACCTGTTTGCTTTGGGTGAAGTAGATCAGGCACGTGAGCTTCTCGAAAGCTTTGTTTTTGATGTGCGGTCTGTTGAAGGGCGCAGAGACCTTTGGGGTTCAGTGGGCCATGGGCTGATTTTGCTGGCTCACATTTACCGGGCAAGCGAGCCCGATAAAGCATCCCGTATTATTGCGGCGTTGGATGAGGACGATATTTATACGTCCGCCATGACCAGGTACGAGATCTTTCAGAGTGATTTTGAGAGCCATCAGAATATTATGGACTACGCTTTCACCGAGACTCCCAAGTATAAATGCGAAGTCATCGGGCAGGAGGCGTTAAACTTTCTCTACTTCCACGAAATGATCCCGGTTACCCGGGAACCCCTACCCGCTGACTTCGCAGATACCTTGCGAGGCCTTATTGATGATTGCTATCACCATCTACGAGAAGCTCTGGCTGAATCCCGGGTGAAGGGGCGTAAGCAGTCGGGAGCGAAAGCCTCGGCTCTGTCAGAGGCAAAGCAACATGCGGATGCGACGGTGTTATTCTCCGGTCAATTAAGCATCAACTATGGACAGTTTTATGTGGATGAGGTCACTCTACAAAACGAAGGCGACTACCTGTTAGTTGAGCGGGCCTTCAGCGGTCAGGCTAATGGGCTATGTGGTGGAGCCCAGAAAGGAAAGCTCTTTCTGGTGGCAGGCCCGCAGACCGGAGCCATCTTGATCGATGTGCTCCTGCATTCGTCAAAACCTCCAGTGGATGAGACGTTTGAAGACGCCGTCGAGTGCAGCATGCAGGTACCGGAAAACCAAACAGGCCTGTGTTCATGGGCTCACGAAGAAACCTATACCCTGGATCTTCCCCCTGGAAGTTATCGGGTGCGCTACAGCATTTCCGGAATGGATCGAGATTACGCCGAGGATGATGAGGATGTGGATGTGCCAATATCCGGCCAGCGATACTTGCTGCAATTCTGGCCAGCCTCCGCGGCTAAAGACCAAATTCTAAAGGTAGGTAGCGAAACAGCTGCCTATTGGCACGGTACGCTAGAAACCGATTGAGCGCCTGAACCAGGGGGGGCAGGCTGATCTCGACGCTGAGGTTCTTATGAGTGTTGTCATTACAATAACCCAAGTTGACTGCCGTAAAGCCGATATCGTGGAGACAGTGGTTTTAAGTCTCGAGGCGCCGAACGAAGGAGAGCGGTTTGAGGTTACCAAAGATAATTTGATTATCTATGGCGGAGTATACGAATTCCAGCTTTCGGTATCCTGCGTGAATATGGCGATGAGTTTCTCACTGATAAACGAAAGCGATGCTGTGCTCCGGTATGGCGGTGTAGTGACCGGAAATACACACTTCGACGTTTCGCTTGGCGCGGGTCAGTTAGTTGAAGTGCTGTTGGAAGTGAAATAAGTAGATGAGCATAAGTATCCCGGCTGATCTTGCCGGACCAAAAACGGTTGTAAGTCTCGCCAATTCTTTGCAGAAGCGCTTTGACCTGACTCGATCCGGAGATCTTGAAACGGCGATTGAGCTGGCGTGTTGCCTTCAGGTGCTTCCGCCCCGGGCTAATTTTGTGCGTTATATGGACAGCTTCATTTACGATATTTCATATAAGAGCAACAGCTACGCATGGGGGCACAAATGCGACGGTTTGGCGCTGTTGGCCTATGATGCGGACTCCCACAGCGACGACTCCCTGCGAACAAAAGCACTTGAAATCATCACCAGTAAAAATTTTGACGCGAATGACCTGGGCTGGCTGCTGGAAAACGCTCGGGGTGAGATAGAGGCTGACAAAGAAGAGCGTGAAGGTGCCGAGCTGTTAGCGCAAGCGGGAGAGGTGCTGGACCTCACTGTTAAGGAAAAGCAGCAGGGTCATTATTCGAGAATAGTGCTCTTTGCATACTATCACCAGCTACTGAAGGCCTTCATGCCGGATCTGGCTGTGAAGGAAGTTGAAGGGCTAGCTGTTTTGATTGAGCGCGAAAGGTGGAGCCTCAGGGAAATGTTGAGCGAAAGCAGGAACTGAAAAGGCTTCTATACTTTCCCGTACTAATTCTATTGCGTGATCACGGTAAAGATATGAAACAGCAGCCCGGCCAGCCCCCCGTAGAACTCACAGAGGCAAGCTTGTCATCTCTGCTGGCCGCATTGCAGCATAACAAATTCAGTGCCAGCCAACTTCTTGAAACCTGCCTCAGTAATATCGATCAGTTCGATGACCCTGCCAATCAGGTGTACACCGGCCGCTTTGATCGCACTGCCAGAGCTGAAGCCGCCGCTATTGATACACTGCAACAGGGCAGAGTGCCAATGGGAGAGCTTGCCGGGCTGCCCATTGCGCTAAAAGTGCTGTTCGATGTGGCTGGAGAGGTAACTCACTCGGGCTCAAAATGGTGGAGCCAGAAAGCACAAAGCGATGCGCTTATTGTCTCACGCCTGCGTAGGGCTGGAGCGGTTATTACCGGCCACACCAACATGACCGAGTTCGCCTACTCCGGGCTTGGGCTAAACCCCCATTACGGTACTCCCGCCAACCCTCTGGCACCGGGCCGGATATCCGGTGGCTCATCCTCCGGAGCTGCGGCCGCTGTCGCTTATGGAATGGCCGCTGCCGCAATCGGCAGCGACACTGGCGGGTCGGTGCGCATACCTGCGGCTTTTTGCGGTTTGGTCGGCTTCAAACCTACCCAAAAACACATACCTCGCGATGGCGTATTCCCCTTGTCCCAAAGCCTGGATTCCATAGGCCCCATTGCCCGCACAGTTGAGTGCTGCGCGCGCCTGGATGCCGTTATGGCAGGTGAGTCTTGGCAAAAGAACAACCCGGTTGATCTTCGTGGTCGTCGATTCGTCGTGCCTGCTAACTACATGCTGGATGACGTCTCACCGGCTGTTGCCGCTGCCTTTGCCGGTAGCCTCCGCAAGTTGCGCGAAAGCGGTGCCCAGGTTGTGGAAGCACAGGTTCCGGTGCTGGATGAATTGCCGGATCTTATGCTGAATGGCGGGCTTGCAGCAGCCGAAGGCTATCATGTTCACCGGCACTGGCTGCAGCAACGTGGAGATGAATATGACCCGCGAGTGCGGGAGCGCATGCTACGGGGCGCGGGCATCAGTGCTGCGGATTATCTTGACCTGTTGCAGTGCCGAGCCGCCCTGAAAAAGCAGGCAGACCAATGGCTCAGTGCCTATGATGGGCTTCTTGCGCCCACCGTGGCTATTGAGCCGCCCCTGCTTACGGAGCTAGAGAGTGACGCGGAATACCTGCGCCTGAACCTGCTGGTACTGCGCAACCCCACCGTCGCGAACCTTCTCGACTTGTGTGCTATCACATTGCCGAACCACCAACCCGGGGATCTGCCCAGCGGCCTGATGTTGGTAGGCCGGCATGGCTCAGACAGCACTGTGCTCGGTGTCGCACAAGCGATGGAACAGGTTCTGAAGCAGTGAGCCAGAAACCGGTGCTCGAATCCGCCGGGCTGGACGGCTGGATTGTCCGGTTGTTTGAAACGATTGACGAGGGCAACTTGCCTTGGCTGTCTGCATTGTCGAAAAGGTGCGAGCAAGTCTTTGGCGATACACTGATTGATCTGGTGCCTTCCTACACCACGCTTCTCGTTGTTTTTGACCCGATTACTTTATCGTCTTCAGAGGCCCGGGCCATGATCTGCCAGATTTTGGTGGATCTTGAGCCGGATAGCGGCGTTCAAGAGGGGCAGGTACACGAACTTCCCACCTGGTACGACATCAGCGTAGGCCCGGACTTGCCAAGGGTGGCGGATCACACCGGCATGGCGGTTACCGATGTGATCGAAGCCCACAGCCAACGCACTTATCGGGTGTTTGCTCTGGGTTTTGCACCGGGCTTTGCTTTCAAAGGATTAATCGACCCTCGCCTTGAATGCCCACGGCTTGATACGCCCCGCAAGCGAGTGCCGGCTGGAAGTGTGGCGCTGGCGGGTCGGCAAACTGCAGCCTACCCGACAGCAACTCCCGGAGGCTGGAACTTGCTGGGGCGAACCAGTGCCCGGTTGTTCGATCGGCAGCGTGAAGGGTTCAGCCTTCTGCGGGTTGGCGATCAGGTGCGCTTTGTTTCCGTCAGCCGCGAAACCTTTGAGCGTGAAGGTGGGAGCAGCAAACCTGTGGAGCTGGAATCGTGAGCTACCGGGAGAAGCCGCAGCCAAGCATACGGGTGCTGCGCGCCGGCCCTCTGGCGCTATTGCAGGACAGCGGAAGGTTTGGGGTGCGCCATCTGGGGGTAACTCAGGGCGGCCCGGCCGATCTTTACTCTTGGGCCTGGGCCAATCACCTGACTGGCAACTCTTGGGGTACTGCCAATCTGGAAATAACCTTCGGCGGTTTGCTGCTAGTGGCCGAAAGAGACCTGAACATCGCTATTGCCGGTGCTGATCTGGGGGCAACCCTCAACAATGAGCCTGTTCCTTTGTGGCAACGAGTTCGCTGGAAAGAAGGTGAGGTTCTGGCCTTTGCCAGGCCGATGAGTGGGCTACGTGCTTATCTGGCGGTTTGCGGCGGCTTTGTCGCAGAGCCGGTTCTGGGCAGTGTCGCCAGCGTTGTCCGGGAAGAGCTGGGTGGGTTTAGCGGAAAGGGCTGCAAGCTGGAGGAAGGGGATCTGTTATCTGTTCACGCTGGCGGAAAGAATAGTGGCCCAGGCTCGATGCAGGCACCTAAGGAGGCCCAACCTGATTTCAGTCAGCCTGCTGTGCTGGATCTGCTGCCGGGGGCGCAAATTGCTCATTTCGCCGGCCGCAGTCTGTTCGACGCGTTCAACACCTGGTGGCAGGTGGATGATCGAGCCGATCGTATGGGCGTTCGCCTGATCGGCCCCAAGCTTTACTGCAACATTCGTAGTCTGGTGTCTGAGGGGATCAACCTGGGCGGCGTGCAGGTGCCGCCGGATGGCCAGCCTATCGTGCTGCTGAACGATCGCCAGACCATTGGCGGTTACCCCCGATTAGGTTCGCTATCGCCGCTGTCAGCCTCCCGGCTGGCCCAGTGTTTACCGAAGCAGCGCGTGCGGCTGGTTGCCAGTGGGCACGAGGCTGCGCTTAGGGAGCTCAGATTGTTCCGGAGACAGTTCGAGTGTGTGCGTGACAATAATGTTATGTTATAACATGCTCGCATAAACACAGTATTTGGACGATGACAAAGAATCAATCCATGGCACACAACTCGAAACCCATTCCCACGCACCTGGTACTTGGCTTTCTCGGTGCTGGTAAAACCACGGCAATCCTCAACCTGCTGAAGCAGAAGCCGGAAGGCGAGCGCTGGGCGGTGCTGGTGAATGAATTTGGAGAGGTCGGTATCGACGGGGCCTTTCTGTCGAACCAGGGCGTGGCGGTGAAAGAAGTGCCTGGTGGCTGTATGTGCTGCGTTTCCGGGTTGCCTATGCAGATAGGGCTCAACAGTTTGATCAGCTTCGCGCGCCCAGATCGGTTGTTTATCGAGCCAACCGGGCTGGGCCACCCGGCACAGGTGATCAAAACGCTGACCGGAGAGTTTTACAAGGATGTGGTACACCTTTCGACGTCTGTTTGCTTGGTCGACCCGCGCCGGCTGGAAGACGAGCGTGTGCTTGCCAGTCAGCAATTCCACGACCAGGTTGCAGTGGCGGATCTGTTGGTGGCGAGCAAAGCAGATCTGTGCACGGATGAGCAGTTAGCGCGGTTCGACTCCTGGGCGAGCGACTGGCATCCGGCAAAGCGGCGCATCGGACAGATCAGTGGCGGGCAGCTTCCCCTCGAATGGCTAGCAGGGGATTCCGATCGACTACCCGCGCATTTTCCTGAAAGCCACCACCATCACCATGGTAAAGCCCTGGCGGAGAAACCCTCACTGGAGGATGAACCCTGGCAGTCCTATTTCAACAAAGGCGACGGTTTTACCAGCATGGGTTGGCGCGTTCACAAAGACCGGGTGTTCGATCAGATAGCGCTACAAAGCCTCGCCAGTAGTGGAGGGTTCGAGCGCTTCAAAGGGGTGGTGCATACCAACAGAGGCTGGTGGATGTTCAATGCCGTTGAGGGCGTACTGACACTGCTGGAAACGGAGCCCGCTGATGAGTCTCGGGTTGAAATTATCAGCCGCGCGCTGGAGCAAAATGATCTGGATCACGAACTTCGCAGTGCGTTGGTAGTACGGACATCTGCCAGTACTAAAGGATAGGGCTATACTGTATGTTTGTCGCATTAACCGGCGCAGGAATGTCAAGGAAGATAATGGCATGGCGCCATATACTGTTATCGCTCGTTAACTCAAAAGAACCTCCGCAATGCCCACAACCGTTTTTTCCGCATTTTCCAGTAACTTTCTTGGCAAGGCTCCCGTCTGGTACAAGCAGATTATCCTGCTGTTTTTGATCGTTAACCCGATCGTTATGTACCTGTTGGGGCCGGTTACAGCGGGCTGGTTGCTCATTGCCGAGTTTATTTTCACCCTCGCCATGGCGCTGAAATGTTATCCCCTATTGCCGGGCGGTTTGCTGGCAATAGAGGCGCTTCTGATCGGCCTCACCACGGCAGATGCGGTGTATCTGGAAGTACTGACCAACTTCCCGGTTATCCTGCTGCTGATGTTCATGGTGGCTGGCATTTATTTCATGCAGGACCTGCTACTGGTCGCGTTCACCCAGATACTGGTAGGGGTGCGATCGAAATCTGCCCTCTCACTTATGTTCTGCATGGCTGCGGCGGTGCTGTCTGCTTTTCTGGACGCCCTCACAGTGACTGCGGTTATCATCAGCGTTACAGTTGGCTTTTACTCGGTTTACCACAAGGTGGCCTCGGGTAAGGGCTATCAGAGTAGCGATCATAATTCAGACAGCGATGACGAGGTTATTGAACTGCACCGGGATGATCTCGAAAACTTCCGGGCGTTTCTGCGCAGCCTGTTGATGCACGGCGCTATAGGTACCGCTCTGGGCGGCGTTGCAACCATGGTGGGTGAGCCCCAGAATCTGTTGATCGCCAAGGTAGTGGGCTGGGACTTCATCGGGTTTTTCCTGCACATGGCGCCAGTCAGCATTCCCGTGTTGGTCGCCGGGTTGGTAACCTGCTGGGTGCTGGAGAAAATGCGTTGGTTTGGCTACGGTGGTCGGCTTCCCAAATCGGTTCGGCGGGTGCTGGAAGAGTTTGCAGATAACGAGCGCGCCAAGCGTACCAAGGCAGATCAGGCAGCGCTTTGGGTGCAGGCGGCTGCAGCGCTGATTCTGGTGGTGGGCCTGGCCTTGCACCTGGCCGAAGTGGGTTTGATTGGCCTGCTCGTTATCATACTGATTACTTCGTTTACCGGAGTAACCAGCGAGCACCAGATAGGAAAGGCCTTCCAGGAGTCGCTGCCGTTTACGTCCCTGCTAGTTGTGTTCTTTGCGGTTGTAGCGGTGATTCATGAGCAGCATCTGTTCAAGCCTGTGATCGACTACGTGCTGTCACTTCCGGAAGGGCAGCAGCCAGGTATGTTCTTTATTGCCAACGGCCTGCTATCCATGATCAGCGATAATGTGTTTGTGGCCACTGTGTATATCAGTGAAATCAAACAGGCACTGGATGCTGGTAGTATCAGTTATGAGCATTTTCAAAGCCTTGCCGTTGCTATTAACACCGGCACCAACCTGCCAAGCGTGGCAACACCGAATGGCCAGGCCGCCTTCCTGTTTTTGCTGACGTCTGCCATTGCGCCTCTGGTTCGTCTATCCTATGGGCGAATGGTCGTAATGGCCTTCCCCTATACTATGGTGATGGGTGGTGTTGGCCTGTATATGGTGATGTTCCATATCTGATGCCTTTCCACAGGGCTCTGCTAATCTCATCTCAGGTAGTTTGAAAAGTCCGCATACCTTCAATATGTCGGCACATTCAACGAATCGTTACTATGCGCAGACTCTGGAATCGATATTTAGCCCCGGCGCAGTTCCGGGGCTTGGCAGCCCGAATAGTGATGGTGGTTGCAGTACTGGCGGCTGTTGCCCTAACAAGGCCTGCCCTGGCTGATACTGCCGGGAACAAAGTGCGCATTGCGTACACCGAATTCCCCCCCGCTGAATACCAGAATGAACAGGGCGAACCGGCCGGTTTCTTTGTTGACCTAACCCGAAAAGTTGTCGAGGAAGCCGGTTACCAAGCCGAGTTCATTTACCTGCCTGTGAGCCGGGTTTATTTGTACTTGAAAAGCGGCACGGTTGACGTGTTTCCCGGCCTTTCCGGTGTGCCAGTTCTCAAGTACGACATACTTGAAAGTTGGGCAAATGTTTATCCGACTCAGCTTAATGCCTGGCACCTGGAAGATTCAGAGCCACTGACACATTTTGATCAGCTGGAAGGGAAAACAGTCATTGTGATCGGGGGGTACACTTATGGTGGCCTGCTGACATGGCTTGAGAATTCAGATCGTATTCGGCTTACGGAAGCCCCCAACACCCGTGCGGCACTCGAGATGCTCAAACTAAAACGCGGTGACTATGTACTGGACTACCGCGAAACGGTTGGGGATATGCTGACCCGGCCATCAGACAGCAAGATTCGTGGTTCGGAAGTGCGATCACGCTATTCGGCTTGGCTGTATTCCCTTGCAAGCCCTCGAGCGGCAGTACTCAGGGAAGAGCTTGACGATGCCTACCTGAGGCTTGTCAGCCGGGGTGAGGCCCCGCCGGTGCGAGCGTTCGAGGCAGGCTTTGTTATCCCCGGGTTCCCTCAGGCACATCGTTAAAACCGCTTTCTAATCCTTTTTCGCTTTGCTCAGAGAGATATCGCCATACCAGGCGCTTGCCTGCTCACCGGTATTGTCTGAATCCGACATGATCGCGATGCCCCGGATTGGCGGCGGGTTTTCCCCGAAGGCCTGGCGATAGTCCGCCACAATATCCCGCTCTATGGTCACCCACTCCCCGGCATTCCCGCTGCCCGAGTTAACGGCAATCATCACGGTTTTGTCTGTGTAGGGGTTGGCTATAAACTCGCCTTCCGGCAGGGTGTTTGCCCAGATGTAGTTCAGGGCATTGCCTGGCAGTTCCTCACCAAACAACACCTCTACCGTTTTGCGCTTGGCCCGCTCAAAAAAGCCCGCTTTCTCCGGCTCGAACTCGAAGGCGATGTAGATCCGGGCAGGGTAGTCATCACCGGATTTTTTCCGGGCATCGCCTTTTTCAAACACATTCGACACCTTCCACCGCCAGGTCAGTATCGGAGAACTCTCTGGCTTTATATTCAGCCGAGTGATCAGGCCGGAAGCACCGCCGGAGGCATCGGCTTTAACCACATTGGAGCCGTTCTCAGAAACCAGCTCGTAATGGGAGATCTGCTTTATGTTCGGGAATTCCAGCGGTTCCCAGCCATCAGCCAGCGATGCCATTTCGGAAAATGCCGGGAGCACTGGCTCCTGTGCTGACAGGTGAGAAGAGGCCAGGGCGAGTGCAGCTAGGAGCAGCCAAATAGTGGGGTGCGATGAGGTGCGCATTGGATAGTCTCGAGTTGTTGTGTGTTTGTAGGAGACCGAAGGATTCAAAGAAAGTGCCTTGTTCATCTTGGCTATCCTGTATATAGTGCCCAAATCCTTGGTTTGATACCAGATATGGTATCGGGAATCCGGTGAGAATCCGGAACTGACGCGCAGCGGTATTGGGGAACGAGCGTGGCACAAAGACACTGGCGCAAGCCGGGAAGTCGCCACGCAAGGCAGAGCCGAAAGGTTCACGCCCCTGAGTCCGAAGACCTGCCAGGGAATACACACTGTACCTTCGCGACTCAGGCGCCTGCATTTGGCCCTACAAGGTGAGCAGCAACAAACAAGGCATGATTACAGCCGCTGTATAGCGATTACAGGCTGATGCTGACGTTTGTCCTGCGTACGCGAAGGTTACGGAATTAACGCGTATTCAGGAGAAAACCGCATGTCTGCGACCGCTCTGGCCGAGCCTCGGCCCTCATCGCCATCCGCCACAGAAGCCTTGCAGGTAATCAAACGCAACGGCAATCTGGTCAGCTTTACCCCATCGAAAATCAGCGTAGCCGTTACCAAGGCCTTTCTTGCCGTTGAAGGCGACCAAGCCGCTGGCTCTGCGCGAATAAACGACGCTGTTCACCGGGTAACCGAGCAAGTTGTGCAGGCCATCAGCCGTCGCCTGAAAGCCGGTGGCCGGGTACACATTGAAGACATACAAGACCAGGTAGAACTGGCCCTGATGCGCGCGGAAGAGCAGAAAGTTGCCCGCGCATACGTACTCTACCGCGAAGAACACGCCCGCGAACGCGCCCTGCACGAACCGGTAGAAGCCCATCCAACCCTTACCGTAAAACTGGCCGATGGCCGCACCGCACCGCTGGATCTGGGCTTGATGAAGCAGCAGGTTGAAAAGGCTGCATTAGGCCTGGAAGGCATAGAAGCCGAATCCCTGGTGGACGAAGCCATCCGCAACCTCTACAACGGCATCGACGAAGCCGAAGTACTGAGCGCCTTGATAATGACCGCCCGCGGTCGCATCGAACGTGAGCCAGACTACAGTGCTGTCACCGCCCGCCTGCTCCTGGAACAACTGCGCCTTGAAAGCGTCACCGCTCTGAACCTCGACACCAGCCTGAGCCTCGCCGACGTTTATCCACAGGCTCTGAGCGCTTTTATTCACGCAGGCATTCGCTACGAGCTGCTGGATGAAGCCATGGCTGCATTCGATCTTGAGCAGCTGGGTGCTGCGATTAAGCCCGAGCGCGACCAGAAGTTTGGCTTCCTCGGCCTGCAAACCCTGTACGACCGTTACTTCCTGCACTGGAAAGAAGACCGCCTGGAGCTGCCGCAGGTATTCTTCATGCGCGTCGCCATGGGCCTTGCGCTGCGTGAAGACGACCCGAACAGCCGCGCCATCGAGTTCTATAATCTGTTGTCTTCGTTCGACTACATGTCATCCACACCCACACTGTTCAACAGCGGCACCCGCCACTCCCAGCTGTCGTCCTGTTACCTCACCACCGTGGGCGACGATCTGGAAGACATCTACGGCGCCATTCGCGACAACGCCATGCTCTCCAAGTGGGCTGGCGGACTGGGCAACGACTGGACACCCGTGCGCGCACTGGGCTCCCGCATCAAAGGCACCAACGGCCAAAGCCAGGGCGTAGTGCCATTTTTGAAAGTGGTGAACGATACCGCTGTTGCCGTGAACCAAGGCGGCAAGCGCAAAGGCGCCGTGTGTGCCTATCTGGAAAGCTGGCACCTGGATATTGAAGAGTTTCTGGAACTGCGGAAAAACACCGGTGACGAACGCCGCCGCACCCATGATATGAACACCGCCAACTGGGTGCCGGACTTGCTGATCGAACGCATGCGCCAAGACCGCGACTGGACTCTGTTCAGCCCCAGCGACGTGCCAGACCTGCACGACCTGTACGGCAACGCTTTCCGCGAGCGCTACGAACACTACGAAGCGCTGGCCGCAGAAGGCAAAATCGAGCTGTTCAAAACCATTCCGGCCAAGCAACTGTGGCGCAAAATGCTGACCGTGTTGTTTGAAACCGGCCACCCGTGGATCACCTTCAAAGACCCCTGCAACCTGCGCTCGCCGCAGCAGCACAAGGGCGTGGTACACAGCTCCAACCTGTGTACCGAAATCACCCTGAACACCAGCGCCGATGAAATTGCTGTGTGCAACCTGGGCTCGGTCAACCTGGCCGCCCACATCAGCAATGGTGAGCTGGATGTCCAGCGCCTCGAGCGCACCGTAAACACCGCCGTGCGTATGCTTGATAACGTTATCGACATCAACTTCTACGCTGTGCCACAAGCCCGCAACTCCAACCTGAAGCACCGCCCCGTGGGCCTGGGCCTGATGGGCTTCCAGGACGCGCTCTATGCTCTGGGCCTGCCCTACACCAGCCCGCAGGCGGTGGAGTTTGCCGATGTGGCCATGGAACAACTGAGCTACTTCGCTATCCGCGCATCGGCGCAGCTGGCGGCCGAGCGGGGCGCTTATGAAAGCTACGAAGGTTCCCTATGGAGCCAGGGCATACTGCCCATCGATTCCATCGAACTGCTAAAAGCCGCGCGCCTTGAGGGCGATCTGAGCGTAAACACTGAAAGCCGTCTGGACTGGGGCCCCGTCCGTGAGCTGATCGCCCAACACGGGATGCGCAACAGCAACGTAATGGCCATAGCGCCCACGGCTACCATCTCCAACATCGTAGGCGTGTCCCAATCCATCGAGCCGGCGTACCAAAACCTGTTCGTGAAATCGAACCTCTCCGGCGAATTCACCGTGGTGAACCCCTCCTTGGTGCGTGACCTCAAGGCGGTCGGCCTGTGGGACAACGTGATGGTGAACGACCTCAAATACTACGACGGCAGCGTGCAGCAAATTGAGCGCATACCCACCGAACTGAAATCCCGCTACGCCACCGCATTCGAGATCGATGCCCGCTGGCTGGTGGAAGCCGCCTCCCGTCGCCAGAAATGGCTGGACCAGGCCCAAAGCCTGAACCTCTACATGGCCCAGCCCAGCGGCAAAAAGCTGGACGAGTTGTACCAGCTGGCATGGGAGCGTGGCCTGAAAACCACCTACTACCTGCGCTCTTTGGGTGCTACTGGCGTGAATGAAAGTGCCGCCCCGGTTGCCGCACCGCAGCCACAAGTGTGCAGCATTGATGAACCCGACTGCGAAGCATGTCAGTAACCACTTACTACTTTTGAGAGGCACAACCATGCTGAATTGGGACGACGAAACCAAACCACAAAGCCAGCCCGCTGAACACAACAGCGTGGCCCCGGTGAATGTAGACGACAAGCGCGTAATCAACGGCGAAACCGACGTAAACCAGCTTGCACCCTTTAAGTACCCGTGGGCTTGGGAGTTCTTCATGAACGCCAACAAAAACCACTGGACCCCACTGGACGTGAACATGGCGCAAGACGTTCACGACTACCACCACCGCCTGAACCCGGCGGAAAAGCACGTGTTCGAAAACGTGGTGGCCTACCTGACCACCTCCGACATACTGGCCATGCGCAACATCGGCCTGGCCGTGATGGAAAAAATGACCGCGCCGGAACTGCAAATTTACCAGGCGCGCCAGGTATACGAAGAGGCATTGCACACCTGGACCTACCAGCACTGCATTGAAACCCTGAACCTGGACCAGAGCGAAATCTACAACCGCTACCGCGTAGTGCCGCAAATTAACGCCAAAATCCAGATGGCCAACCGCCGGCTGGATGCCGCCATGCGCTCCGACCTGAACCTGCGCAACAAAGACGACCTGCAAGAATTCATCATGTCGTACCTGTTTTTCGCTGCGGTGTTTGAAGGTTGCTGGTTCTACAACGGCTTCAGCCCCATCTTCGCTCTACAGCGCCGTGGCCTGATGCGCGGCACCGGCGAGCAGTTCCAGTACATACTGCGCGACGAAGCCATGCACTTCGCCTTCGGCCTGAAAGTGGTGAATCAGATACTGGAAGAAGAAAACATAAGCTTCGATCCCAAAGCCGTACGCGAGATGTGGGAAGAATCCGAAGCCGCCGAGCGCGACTACGCCAACTACATCCTGCGCGACCCAATCCTGGGCTACTCCGCGGAATACCACACCGAACAATTCCGCTTTGTTGCCAACCGAAGAGCCCGCACTGTAGGGCTGGAAGAGCCGTTCCCCGGAGCGAAAAACGTATCGCCCTGGCTGGATGAGCAAGCCACCATGCGTAAAGAAAAGAACTTCTTTGAAACGCGGGTGATTGAGTACCAGACCGGGGCTCAGTTGGAGTGGTGAGTACTCACAAACGCTGAGCTGCGCTCATCCCAACGGACTGCGAACCCCCGCAAAACCTTGCCCTAAAACGTGGGTATAGATTTGGGTGGTTCGCAGGTCTGCGTGGCCGAGTAGATCTTGTACTGTGCGGATATCGTTACCACGTTTTAGAAGTTCGGTGGCGAAGGTGTGGCGGAAGGTATGGCAACTGGCAGGTTTATGGATACCGACAGCCTTTGCCGCACCGCGCACAGAGCGTTGTACGGATGAAATATGGCGATGGTGTCGGGATACATTGCCTAGATTGTCTGTACACAAAACCGGAGAGGAAAAGAGCCACTGCCACGCTAACGAACGGCTTGCTCCGGGATACTTGCGAGCGAGCGCGAAGGGCATACTGACCGGGTGCAGAAACTCCTCACTGCGCTGCTGCCAAGCTTTGCGGATGCTCTCAACATGGTTCTGAAGCGGCTCAATCAGCGTGGCAGGTAATAAAGTGGTTCTATCTTTGGCACCTTTTCCGTCGCGCACGGTGATTACCTGCTGTTGAAAATCCAGATCCTTGATGCGCAGACGACAGGCCTCGGTTACTCGCAAACCAGAGCCATACATGAGGGATGCTATCAGCTTATCAGGTTCACTGAGATGGTTGATGATGCGCATCGCTTCATCGTGCGTGAGCACCACGGGCAACTTACGAGGCTTCTTTGCCCGGACTACATCTCCAATCTCGCCGAGTGGAGTCCCGAATACCTTGTCGTACAAAAACACCAAAGAGTTCAGCGCCTGTGCCTGCGTGGCTGCAGCAACATTGCGATGTACGGCAAGCCAGGTCAAAAACTCATTAACCTCCGGCGGGCCCATATCTCGTGGGTGTTTCATTTGGTGGAAACGAATGAAGTAGCGAATCCAGTACCAATAGGTTTTCTCGGTACGAATGCTGTAATGATTGACGCGAATCACCGCGCGAACCTGATCGCGTAAACGAGGCTGCTTTCCTTGCATTGTGGGCTCCCTGCCACAGGACTGTATATTTAGACAGTATTATTGGTGGCGCAGATCACAGAAGTCAAATGATTACGTAGTAGGCTTCTAAAAACTGAGCTAAGCTTTTGTTTTACGTGTTTTTGATCGGTGTACTGGGGTTCGAAAAATCCGTAATAACGAAGCAGTCAAATTTTCGCAATCACTGAGACATCGATCCAATTGCTGTTGAACTAAACCGCTTCGCGGTAGCGATTTCGCCCGCACATTTCCTGCGAAGCTGGGAGGACTGGCGGATACTTTTGATTAGCCCAAGTGGGCTATTCAGAAGAGGAGAATCCGTCATGACACCCCTACGTCAGACCATGATCCAGGCCATGTGCCAACATGGCTTTTCCCCCCGAACCCAGCACA
>NZ_VCHA01000005.1 GCF_016597815.1 Marinobacter sp. DY40_1A1
GGCCTGCGCCGATGGTAGTGTGGCATTTGCCCATGTGAGAGTAGGTCATCGTCAGACTCTTAAGTCCAAACCCCAGCTTCTTGCGAAGCTGGGGTTTTTTTATGCCTGAAATAAATCAGATAGCTCGGACTTATTGAAATAGTTAAAAAAACACTTAAGGAAGCCATATCTCGAAAACACCACCACCCAATTCACCGCCATTGTGGAGCTTGATGTAGCCCTTTCGATCTCCTTCGCTATGAAGGTTGGCGACAGCAGATACGAAGAAGAGACCAAGGCTGGTACTTCCTGTATTAAAATCTAAAGACTTGAAGCTAAGGGGCCCTGTATGTTGCATACTTTCGGGGTATCCCTCTCCATCGTCTTCTACCCGGATTACAAGGTAACCTTCACGTTCGGCTGCAGTTAGTTTGATCTCGCTCTTTGTATACCGTATAGCGTTGTTGATGGTGTTGTTCAGGACCCCTGTAAGTAGATCTGTATCAAAGAAACCGTTTATATCGTCGGACTCAATAGAGCACTCAATTCCCAACCCCTCCAGAAGCGGTGTATGCCTGGCAAGGTGTTCAGACAAAAACTCAGAAACGGAATGTTCTTCTATATGGGCTGACAGGTTATTTTCGCCTAGCCGGTATATTCCCAGAAGCTGTACCAGATCGTTGTGTATTCGCTCAGCTTCGTATTGGAGAGTATTAAACTTTGAGGACTCGGTAAGCTTTGCTTCATTTTCTGCTCGAAGTTCGTCCAGTGAGTTGAGCAGCATCCCCAGCGAGTTTTTCATATCATGTACCGCCAGAGCGAGAACCATAGAAAAGTCGATGTTTCGGTTTTTCATAGGGTTAGTGCCTTCAGTTTTCGTTGTAGAGCCAGGTAGCGCCTGTATTGCCCATGCTGCTCAGGAAGATCATCCAAACGACTAATATGTTGCTGGCAGCGATCAGTCAGCTTGTCGATCGAGCCGGTATCTTCATGTTGTTTGATTAAGACCTGTATCAGATTCAGGTTAAGGGCGGGGTGATCTGGAATTATCTCAAGTGCTTTAGAGAAGGTTTCCTCTGCCTCTTTAAGTGCTCCGGATTCGAAAGCTGCGATCCCCTCCCGGTTAAGGCCGCGGGCTTTGATCTTCATGCGAAAGCTGACGGGTTCGTCTAACAGGCTTTCGATCTTTCTGGCTGCTTCAGGATCTTCACCATAGCTTTCGTGTAGGCGTGCCAGCAGCGTTTTTGCCTCCCTTACGTTGTCCAGGCGATACAAGGTTTTTGCGTAGTCCAGCCCCATCTCCAACTCCAGTGGGTGAATCTCGCTTAGCCTCTCGCTGATGCTTTCCAGCATTGAATTAGCTTTCTCCACTTCCCCGCGTCCTGCCTGTATTCTGCATTGGATAACCAGGCTATGAAGTTCAAGGGTTTTACTTTCCGAAAACTGTCTTTCCATGCTGGCAAGAACTGATATGGCTTCATGTGCTAATGCTTGGCTCCCTTCATCCGTATCACCATCGCTCAGGTCGCAAAGCGCGTGAGCTAGTGCTATATGGTGGTCGGGACTGTGATGAATGGAGTGAGCACCAAGACGAACCGTTTGCCGCCATGCTTCTGTAGCTGTTTCCATGTCCTGATTGGCTTCTGCCAGCTCCGCCAAGTGCTTTTGACGAAGCAGGGCGTTTGGGGAGCGGGTTGTTGCCAGTTCCAGAACGTTCTGGGCTTGCCCTGAGCGGTTTTGACGTTCCAGTCCCTCTGCCAAAAGGTCGTAGGCCTCCATATAGTCCGGGTGGCTCTTAATCAATTTTCGCAAGCTTTCAACTGCTTCGTCGTAGCGATGGTTCGCAAGGAGCACTTTATTGCGTCCGACTCGGGCCCATGAAAGTTCGCGCTGGGAAAGAACCTCGTCATACACCTTGATTGCGTAGGATAGATCCCCTAACAGGAAATAGAGTTCTCCCAAGGTTTTCATTAACCATGTTTTGTACCGCGGTAGTCGCGAGAGGGCTGCATTGCAAAGCGAAATGGCTTCCGGATAATTTTCCCGGTCTATTTCGCGGTTGATCGGGAGTAAAGCGTTGCGTTGACTTATCAGGCTGCTAAGACGCTTTTCCAGCATTGCGTGGTTGATTGGCTTCGTGAGGTAGGCATCTGGTTGGTATTCTCGGGCGCCCATTACCATTTCTCTGGATGACTCCGACGTGACCATGAGAAACAGGGAGGACCTTTTCAAAAGCTTTTTATGACGCAGCTCCTCTAAAATGTGTTGGCCGTTTTTGCCCTTGCCCAAGTTATAGTCACAGAGCACTACATCAACGTGGTTGTAGGTGCAATATTCAATGGCGGGTTTGGCATGGGCCACCAGCTCAACATTATCTGCACCGCAGCTGCGAAGCATATGACGCATAGAGATCCTGAAGTTCTCAAAGTCGTCAACGACCAGGTAAGACAGCTTTCCAAAAACATTTTCGTTGGGATCACTCATGAGCGTTTCTGTTTCAGTAACTTATTCACCATAGCTCTCAAAGCTGCGGGTTTAACCGGTTTATAGAGGATCTGATAACCACGATCAATAGCATCCTCCCGCACTTCCGGAGCCATATACCCTGTTATGAGAATGCCTGGTACGTCGTGTTGAACCGATTCGCGTATGGAATCCATTGCGTCCAGCCCGTTTTTATCGTCATCAAGCTGGTAATCCGCAAGTATAATGTCGGGCGTCCTGCCTTCTAGCTTTTCCAAGGCATTTTCCAGGCTCTCAGCAGGTGTGATATCGCACCCCCAGTTTCCTAATAAGGCGACCATTCCCTGCAGTATTGCAGGGTCGTTATCGATGCAGAGAACGTTCAGGCCACCAAGACTGGAAACGCGGCGAGAGGTTTTTGCGGTAATCTTCTCTGTGGCTTGGTGAGCCTCGCCGGCCTGCGCAAGTGGAACGGTTACTGCAAAGACACTGCCTTTGCCCTGCACTGATTGCACACTTACAGGGTAGTCCAACATTCCGCTGATACGGTCGACGATTGCTAAACCCAGGCCTAAACCTTTTTTGTCCTTTCCATGCTGAAAGCGGCGGAATTCCTCGAAAATCAGGGTTAGCTGGTCTTCCGGTATACCCGGGCCTGTATCCCAAACCTCTATGCGCAGGTAACCTTTCAGGCGCCTGCATCCCATCAGGATTTTACCTTTCGTCGTATAGCGAATTGCGTTGGAAAGGAAGTTTTGTATCACCCGTCTGAGCAGTTTTGCGTCTGAGTATATCCAGGCGGTGCTAGGTACTACATGCAGCTTGAGGCCTTGGTCCTCTGCAATCGCTGTAAAGTCAGTTGCCAGGTGGCGCATAATATCGTTAACCGGAAAAGCACCAAGGTCTGGTTCCAGAGCGCCTGCGTCGAGTTTGGAAATATCAAGGAGGGTGCTGATGATCTCTTCTGCTGCACCGAGTGAACTGTCGATGTGATCAACAAGTTCTCCTATCTCAGTGCTGGTGGCTTTGCCAGCAAGTGCTGAAGTAAAAAGGCGAGCGGCATTGAGGGGCTGCAGGAGGTCGTGACTGGCGGCGGCCAGAAAGCGGGTTTTACTTTGGTTCGCCTTCTCAGCAACCGACTTGGCTTTGAGCATCTGCTCGTTGATTACCTGCAGTTCCTGAGTTCGTTCTTTGACACGCTGTTCAAGATAGGTGTTGGTCTCTTTCAGGGCCTGCTCAGTACGGCGCATGGCTGTAATATCCTGAAATGTCGTGACATAGCCGCCACCGGGGATTGGGCTGCCATCTATCTTGACGACGGTTCCGTCAGGCCTCTGACGCTCATAGGATATGCGTTTGCCTTCGCGCATGCTGGCGTAGTGGTCGGAGATGATTTCATCAATACGCCGTGCTGGCAGGTGGACGTTCGTCAGGTTATACCGCATCAGGTCTTCTGCAGGTCTACCGGCTTTCACAAACCCTTTCGGATAGCTGAAAAGCTCAAGGTAGCGTTGATTCCAGACCACTACTTGCTGCTGCTGGTTTACCACTGATACGCCAAGACTGATATTCTCAATAGCCGATTGCAGCAGTTCCCGGCTGAAAGTCATGGCTTGCGAGGCTTCATCAACGATGCTGACCACGTCTTCGATCTGCATGTCGCGGCCCGTGAGGGTCGATTCCAGCACAACCCTGGCTGTAGATGCCCCAATCACCGACGCAAGCTGGCGTTCTACATATTTCATCAGGTGGGAGGATGCAGGGCGATGCAGATGCAGCCTCACTGCATTGCGGCGCTCATAATTATGAAAAATGGTCTCAGAGCGTTCCTCACCCATAAACCTGTCGCTAAGTGCTTGCAGGTCTGATGTGAGTATTTCACCTTGCCAGCTTTGGTGATGGACCGTATCGCCTTTTGGATGCGGGTCCTGAAAGAATGAGGCAATCTGTATTTTCTCGCGCACTCTTTGCTGGGTTACCAGTGAAAGCAGCACGTAAACCAGAGTGTTTGTGCCCAAGCTCCAGATAATGCCGTGGCTGGTCTCGTCGAGGTCCAGTCCGAAAAGAGCGGTCGGTCTGGTCCAGCTTAGTCCCCATATACCTTCGTTAATGAGTGAATCACTAAACCAGCCTGTTGATGCCAAGGCGGGAAGCAAAAGAGTGTAGCACCATATAAGAAATCCCAGGCCCAGCCCCCAGGCTGCGCCGGTGGCATTTCCGCGCCGCCACAGAATACCGCCTACCAAAGCAGGCCCAAATTGGGCGGCTGCAGCGAAAGATAAAAGTCCGAACGAGGTCAGGCTGTAATCTTCTCCCGCCATACGGTAAAAACCATAAGCCGTCAGCAGAACCACAAAAATAGCCACTCTGCGAATACCCAATAGCAGAGAACTCAGGTCGGCTTGCCGGTTCATCCTGGGACGGAAGAACTTCAGCAGGGCAGGCATGATGATTTCATTGCTTACCATGGTGGCGATGGCAACGGAGCAAACGATAACCATGGCAGCAGCAGCTGAGCCGCCGCCGAGGAACGCGAGAATCGCCAGCCACTCTTTGCCGGCCATAATTGGTAGCTGCAGAATGAGAATGTCCGGGTTACTTGCAATTGCTTCTGGCGCCAAAAGACCAGCGGCTGCAATGGGCAGAACAAAGGCGCTGGCCACAACGAGATAGACGGGCATTGCCCAGCGAGCGACTTCGAAGTCCCGGTGATCGGCGTTCTCGACTACCATTACGTGGAACTGTCTTGGCAGACAGATAATGGCAAGCATGGCAACGAGTGTCTGGGTGATGAACGCAGGCGCTTCAAGGCCATCGGTTGTAAGAATGCCGGTCAGGTTGGCTTCCTTTATATTACCTACCAAGTCGCCAAAGCCATTATAAAGCCCATACCCAACGAATAGCCCAACAGCTACAAAGGCAATAAGTTTGATCAGTGATTCAAATGCCACGGCCTGAATCATGCCGCGGTGGTGCTCTGTAGATTCCAAATGACGAGTGCCAAAAAGAACGGTAAATGCAGTTAGCGCGAGGGTAATGTACCAGGCCGCGTCGCTCCAGGCTGCTGTGCTTAACTCCTGGCTACCTGTGCCAGTGTTGGACAGCACACTAAAGCCCATTGCGATGGCTTTAAGCTGCAGTGCGATGTATGGCACGCTGCCAATCAGCGCAAAGGCCGCAATCATGGCGGCTAGCAGCTGGGACTTGCCATAGCGAGAAGCAATAAAGTCTGCGATAGAGGTGCTGTTGTTGCGCTTGCTAATATAAATGATACGTCTCAGCAGTGGCGCACCGAATACAAAGACCAGCAAGGGGCCCAGGTAGATAGGCAGAAAACCCAGGCCTTCTTGAGTGGCTCGGCCTACGGCTCCATAGAATGTCCAGGAAGTAAAATAGACGGCCAAAGACAGCGAATAAACATGCGTTCTGGCGAAGCGCCGGCTATAAAGTCCTGGATGCTTATCACCCGCCCAAGCGATGATAAACAGGATAGATATGTAGGTGATGGAAATTAAAACCAGCAGCCAGACACTAATCATATTTCTTTGTTTCCGTCAGGTAGGGCGGGTTACCAGGTCTTAATACCAGAATGTCAGCTGGAACATACCGTTGAATAAAGTTCGTCACTCCTCTCCAGGACCTTGAGGTTGTCTATTCGCGGTGTTCCGTCTGAGCCGAGAGGAACGAGCTCGCGAGTCGCACAGTTAATGATATGTACCCTGTGAGAAACGGCATCCGTTATCTTCTGTTCGAAGCGATACAGTGTAAATCTGACGATATTCGGATTGCTGGTATCTCCCCGGCCGATGCTGTTTGTGTCCACTGTAGAAAACGCAGTTACATAAGGATAGACCAGAGACCATGGGCGCCAGAAGATGCCTTTCCGCTCAGTGCTAACGACTACGGCTTCATCAGGCAGGCGCGATTGCTTGTGGTCAAACCAGGTGTATTCTCCGTAAATCAAATAACCAAGCATACCGATGCCGGCAAATACCGGAATTATCCATTTAGGCGCCATATTGCGGGTTGCGACCCGGATGCCTAAAGCAATACCAGCGGCACCCAGCCCGCAAAAAACGGTGGCGACAAGAGTCCAGAACATAAAATATTTTCCTTAAAAAAGAACGGGCTCCCTCATTGAGGAAGCCCGTCCAGAACAACCTGAGAACTCGTTGAGTCAATCAGGCCAGAGTATTACTTAGTGGTCTTGAGCTTGTCCGGCACCGCGTGGGTAACGAACGCTTTCAACCAGCTCCTGAATCTCAACGGGCGGCTCATCAGTTGCATTGGATACAACGAAGGCTACCGCAAAGTTAACCAGTGCACCAATAGCACCGATCGACAGGGGAGAGATTCCCAATACCCAGTTTGCAGGCGTGTCCGCAAGGTTAGCTGTGCCTGGAATGAAGAACCATCCTTTGTACACAAAGATATACGAAAGGGTGAACACCAAACCGCTCAACATGCCCGCAATAGCACCGGTATTGTTAATACGCTTGGAGAATATGCCCATCATCAGAGCGGGGAACAGTGAGGCTGCCGCGATACCGAAAGCCAGCGCTACAACCTGAGCTGCAAACCCGGGTGGATTGGCACCGAGGTAGGTTGCAACAACAATTGCTATAGCCATGGAGATACGGGCTGCCAGCAGTTCGCCTTTATCCGTGATGCCCGGATTGATTGAGCCCTTGATCAAGTCATGGCTGACTGCCGAAGATATGGCTAACAGGAGGCCCGCCGCTGTTGATAGTGCGGCAGCAAGGCCACCTGCAGCAATCAAGCCGATAACCCAGCCAGGGAGGTTAGCGATTTCGGGGTTGGCGAGTACGATGATGTCGCGGTTCACATCAAGCTCATTGCCTTTCCAGCCACGAGCTTCCGCCTTAGCCTGGAACGCTGTGCCGGGGGCGTCGGATGCATCATTGTACATCTGGATGCGGCCGTCTTCGTTTTTGTCTGTGAACTTGATCAGGCCAGTAACTTCCCATTCCTTAACCCACTGTGGGCGGTCTTCATATTTAATGGGTTCGGCTGCAGTGCCATCCGGGTATACGGTTGTCATCAAGTTCAGTCGAGCCATGGATGCAACCGCAGGTGCTGTCAGGTACAGCAAGGCGATGAACACCAAAGCCCAGCCAGCAGACCAGCGCGCATCAGCAACCTTCGGAACTGTGAAGAAGCGGATGATAACGTGGGGAAGGCCTGCTGTACCGATCATCAGGGTCAGGGTGAACAGAACCATGTTGAGGTGGCTGTCAACATCAGCAGAATACTCGCTGAAACCAACATCAGTAATAACCTGGTTCAGCTTGTCGAGAATCGGCATGCCAGAATCAAGGTGTGTTGAGAACAGGCCCAGTGCCGGAATGGGGTTACCGGTCAACTGGAAGGAAATGAATACAGCTGGAATCGTATAGGCAACGATCAATACGCAGTACTGGGCAACCTGGGTGTAGGTGATACCTTTCATCCCGCCGAGTACGGAATAGATGAAGATAACGACAGCAGCAATCATCAAGCCTGTTGTGGAATCAACTTCCAGGAAGCGAGAGAAAGCCACGCCGGCACCAGCCATCTGGCCGATTACGTACGTCAGGGAGGCAACAATCAGGCAGATTACAGCAACCAGACGAGCTTTTTTGCTGTAGAAACGATCGCCGATAAATTCCGGAACCGTAAACTTGCCGAATTTACGCAAGTAAGGTGCAAGTAGCATGGCTAGCAGAACGTATCCACCAGTCCAGCCCATCAGGTAGGCGGAGCTTGCGTAGCCACTGGCGGCAATAATACCTGCCATGGAAATAAAGGATGCCGCAGACATCCAGTCGGCACCAATAGCCATGCCGTTCGTAATAGGGTGAACGCCGCCGCCAGCAACGTAGAAGTCTTTTGTACTTCCGGCCTTGGCCCAGACAGCAATGAGTATGTAGATGAGGAAGGACCCACCTACAAACATGATGTTGATTGCAAATTGGCTCATACGCTTACTCCTCGTCCACGCCGAATTGTTTATCGAGTCTGTTCATGCGCCACGCGTAGTGGAAGATGAGTCCAATGAACGTGAGAATAGAACCCTGTTGGGCAAACCAGAAACCCAAATCGGTTCCGCCGATTGGGATACCTGAAAGCATAGGGCGCAGAACGATTCCAAAACCGTATGAGACCAGAGCCCAGACAATCAGGCTCCCAAATATAAGGCGAAGGTTCGCCTTCCAGTACTTTTCAGCATCGTAGCTATGACCTGACATAGGATTACTCCTGTCTTGTTGTTGTTTGTCTGCAGTGGGTATTTTGTGAGCTGAGAGAGCCAGAGAGTTTATTATTCATATTAGTACTTCCCCTACTTGTTCTCTTGACTGACTCTACCGGGAAGGTGACATATAGATATTGGCAAAAAGTCTAATTTTGGGTTGTTTGCGGTCGTAAGCGTCGGTTTCAGAAAGGGCGGCTGGCGCAATCACACCCCGTGAATGCTTTGCAGTCGGCGATGGTAGCGTAGTTTATCGTGCAGCTCCTTCAGGGTTTTCAAGCCGCTTTTATGGGCCTTGTTCAGTGCGATGAGGGTTAACTCGGCAGTCGCCAGGGCATCGGAAGCAGCATGGTGTCTGGCACTGACCTCAAGGCCAAAAAAGTCTGCCCAGTGATCAAGCCCCTTGCCTCCGGTGAGGGCGTCCGGAAAGAATGCAGGTAACAGATCTGCCACATCCATCCAAGTGTGGTTTCGGGTATAGCCGAGCTCAGCTTTCAGGGTTTTCTCCAAAAACTTTTGATCAAATGCAGAGTGATATGCGAGCACCGGATCACCGTTCATCCATTCCAGCAAAAACAGTAATGCGTCCTCGGTTTCGTGGCCTTGAGTGAGAGCTTCCGGCCCGATGCCGTGAATCAGTACTGTCTCGGTTAAGTCCAGTTCAGGGCGCCGCAAAATCAGATCGAATTGGTCGCTGAGATCTATAGCCCCTCCGTTGATGGCCACTGCACCAACGGCAATGACCTCATCCTTGCTTGCATTCAAGCCTGTGGTCTCTAGATCCAGTACTATCAGGCGGCACTCTGAGAGCAGTTGATCCCCGGGGACTTTGGGGTTGGGTGTCTTCTCTGGCGCAATGTTGCCAGTCTGGCCACCGCGGCGGCGTTCAATCCACTGCTTGATCTGTTCCAACATGGGACGGCGGCCTGGGTTCAGAGTTGATAGGTAACTTCGAGTTTCTGTTGCAGGCGTTGGGCCTGCCGGAAAGACTCACGGAGAATTCGCCTGTCCAGCGGATTCAGATCGTCCGGATCTATGTAGTTGGTGAGTTCGTCTCCGCGCTCCAGCATTTCCTGATGGGAACGCATGCGGATAGCCTGTATGAGGCTGTAGGCATCTTTCCATGCGTTAGCATCTTTTGCATCGAAAACGCCTGCTTTCGTAAGGTCGTCCATTCTTTCAAGTGTGTTTGCGCTTTTTACTCCATTGGCCAAGGCAAACACGCGTACTGACTCCACAAAAGGCGCAAGGCCTTGGCGCTTCAAATCGAGACTGCGCTTTTTGCCGTCCGTGACATAACGAAAATTGCGGAACATGGTTAGCGGCGGCTTTCTCTGAAATGCGTTGCCTGCCAGCATTTTCTGGAACAGGGCATTTTTCTGGATTCTAGTGAGCACTTTATCGAGGAGTTCATCCAGCGAGTCTGTTGGGCCATAAATGGCTCTCATATCCAGGAAGATGGATGAATACACAAGGTTTTGTGGGGTGGAGGCGTCTATGAACCGGACGAACCAGTCGTCCCATTCGCGGTCGCTCAGGCACAACTTTGGGTTGCTGGCCATGATGTTGCCTTTGCACAGAGTGAATCCGCACTCTGCAAGCTCATCGTTAACGACCCGGGCAAATGGCAGCAGCTTTTCCCGCACCTGATCTTCCGTCATGCCGTCAGGCGTTTGAAACAGGATGCCGTTGTCCTGGTCGGTCAGCAGAGTTTGCTCTTGCCGGCCCTCACTGCCGAATGTGAGCCAGGTAAAGGGTATGCCCGGGTCATTTTTCTTGATGTTAAGCTCAAGCACACGGCGCACAGTAACGTCGTTAAGCGTGGTTATGATCTTCACAACTTGCCCTGAATCAGCACCGTGGGCCAGCATGGCATCTACCAGTCGTGAAACGTCTGTGCGCAGGCTAACCAGAGTTCTCAAGTGGGTTGCGGTGCCAATTGTTCTGGCCAGGCTAACCAGATCCACTCGCTGCAGGGAAAACAGGTCTCGCTCGGATACCATTCCAATCAAGCAGTTATTCTCGTCCACCAGGCACAGGTGCGAAAAATGGTGTTCTGCCATTAGCATGGCTGCGGCAAAAGCATCTGCCGTTGCGGGCAGACAGCAAGGATCTTTTGTCATGATCTGGCGTACCGGGGCATCCAGAGAGCAGGTGTCTTCTGCAATCATGGTGCGCAGGTCCCGGAGGGTGAAAATCCCGGCGGGGTGCCGGTTATCATCAGTGATAACAATGCTGCCAACGTTATTCTCATGCATCCTGGCAACAGCTTTACGCACAGGCAAATCCGGCGTACATACAATCGGATTGCGAAGCGCATAACGGTCTAGAGGGGTGCTCAGGGATATGCTGGAGCCCATTGATGCCATTGCGCCGGTTTGTATGCGCTGGTTCACTTGGTCGAGCAGACTGCTTACGCCACGCAAACAAAAGTCACGGAAGGGCTCGCTTTCGGATATCAGGGTAATAAAGGCATCCTGTTCGATGCTCAGGCAGAAGGTGTCTCCGGCCGCGCGGTGCAGTGTCCGGGTGGGCCGTTCGCCTACAATGGCCGCCAGAGGAAAGCACTCGCCAATACTTATTTCGAAGGTGGTCTCGGTTTTGTCGGCTTTGTCATTATGGCGTTCGCCGCGAATCCGTCCCTGTTTAACAACGTAGAATCTGTTAACAACACCATCTTCTGCAGCGAGAACAACATCACCATCGGCATAGAAACGCAGCGTGGCGTGTTCTGCAAAGTGCGCGAGGTGGTCATCGTCCATGTTGGAGAAGGGTGCATGTGCTTGCAGGAAGACCATAATGGAGCGGGTATTCTGCGGTCGTGTATTGTCCTGGTTGGAAGCTGCCATGGCCGTTCCGCTCTTTCGTTATTATTGTGAGTTTACAGTGTAGAACACTGGACCGCGTCTCCACCCTACGATTTTGGTCGAATCTGCGACCGCTCTTAAAATGCGTGGAACAACTACGAGTAATCCCCCAGCTTTCTTTATGGAAGGACTGGCGGGTGGTAAGGTCTATTCATTCAGCAGGTTATTGAAAGCACGGCCATGATTACCAAAAATGATCGCCTCAGTTTTCTTGAGGAAATGAAGGATGTCAGACGCATCCGAAAGCCCAATCGGGCAGAGATAACTTCGCCCCGAGAGTTGACGCCTGGCCATTTGGAGCGCCAACGTTCTGCTGTGGAAAAGCCCCTCAAAGATGCCAATCCTCTCACCGCCGACTTTGTTGAGCCCTTGACCGCGCACGATATCCTTAGTTGGCAGCGCCCAGGTATACAGAATGGTGTTTTTCGCAAGCTTCGGCTAGGGCAGTATCCCATCGAGGCGAGGCTCGATCTTCATCGTATGACAGTTGAGGAAGCCCGCAAAGAGGTATACCAGTTTATTGAAGATTGTGTCCGGTACGGCCTGCGATCCGTCATAATTCTTCATGGCAAGGGTGAACGCAATCCTGATGGCATAGCTCAGCTCAAAAGCTATCTCGCCAAATGGTTGCCAGAACTCTTGGCGGTAATGGCATTCCATTCGGCCCAAAAGCGCCATGGAGGAACCGGGGCGGTGTATGTCATGGTGCGTAAAAGCGATAAGGAAAAACAGCGTAACCGGGAATTATATGGATCAGGCTAGTACTGCGCTTTTTGTTTTGTGCACCGGGGCTGAAACCAAAGCTGTAACAAACTGAATTTAGGAGTTTTCTATGAAAAAAATCTCATTGATAATATTTGTTGTTCTCGCGCTGGCGGGCTGCAAAGACCGTGTAATCTGGGATGACAACGGTAAGCTCGAAGAAAAGACGCAGAATCGTGAAATTTGGGATTCTAAAGGAAAGATGAATAAAGGTGAGCGTGAAGTCTGGGTTAATAAAGACGGCGAAAAGGTTGTGAAGTAAAGCCTATATTCAAGCCAGTTAAACGGCCTCCGACTACATAAAACAAAGAACCTGGCGAGAAGCCGGGGAAAAAGAGCGGGAGAGAGCAGGCATGGCACTGAGCCTTACAGTTAACGGCGAACAGTGGTCGCTGGATATTGAGGGTGATACCCCTCTTTTATGGGTATTGCGTGACGAACTTGGGCTCAAGGGTACAAAGTTTGGGTGTGGTGTGGGGCTTTGCGGTGCCTGCACGGTGCATCTGAATGGGCAGCCAGTGCGCTCCTGTTCGACACCAGTAGAGATGGCTGTTGGTGGTGAGGTGACGACCATAGAGGGTTTGGCGGAAGAGGGTCAGTTGCACGCCCTGCAAAAAGCATGGATTGCAGAGGGGGTGCCCCAGTGTGGCTATTGCCAGTCTGGCCAGATAATGAGTGCTGCACATCTTCTTGCAACCAATTCGGCACCTGCCCGGGACGATATTGTTGCTGCCATGACCGGTAATCTTTGCCGTTGTGGCACCTACTCTCGAATCATTGCCGCGGTTGAATCAGTTGCAGGAAATTCTCTGGCATACGATGCCTCTGGCACTGGAGAAGGAAACTGATATGACGATGAACCGACGTGATTTTCTGAAGGTGGGTGCAGGTGCATCCGGGTCATTGATGCTGTCCCTCTCACTCCCGGGTTGTTCCGGAATGCCGACAGGCTACAAGGAAGAAACGGGTGAGTGGAAACCGGATGCCTGGCTTGAGATAACGAATACGGACGACATTCATTTTACTCTGGCCCGAGTCGAAATGGGGCAGGGTACCTATACCGGCCTGACCACTCTGATTGCAGAAGAGCTGGAAGTTGACCCGGAGGCGATCACCCCCAGATTCGCGCCAGTGGCGCCGGAGTATCGTAACCCCTTGTACAAGCTGCAGCTCACGGGTGGCAGTACCAGTATATCCACCAGCTGGGAGCCGCTCCGTACGGCCGGGGCTTCGGCGCGGCAAATGCTCATTATGGCGGCTGCCAGGGTCTGGAATGTGGATGCGGATAAGTGCACCGCACGCCAGGGCCAGGTATTTCACCCCAATGGCCTGGATTCCTTGCGCTACGGACAGTTGGTAGAGCTAGCCTCCAAAGAGGTTATTCGCGGGGATGTTGCACTCAAGCCTGCCAGTGAGTGGAAGTACATTGGTAAGCAGCGAGGCAGGCTTGATGCCCAAGCCAAGTCCACAGGCACTGCGGTTTACGGAATAGATGTTGAGCTCCCAGGCATGGTTTACACCGTGGTAAGCCGGCCGCCCCAATACGGTGGTCGTGTAAAGGCCTTTAATGAAAGTGAAGTCCGCGCCATGCGGGGTGTTCTTGATGTGTTTGAGATTGAGCGCGGCGTGGCTATTGTTGCTGACAAGTACTGGAGTGCCCGAAAAGCCCAGAACGCGTTGAAAGTAGAATGGGACAACTCGGATGCCTTCTCGCTTTCCACTAGCGAGGTGTTCGCTTCCTACCGAAAGGCAGCCGACAAAGATCGCGGCAAGTCAGAGCGTAGCGAAGGCGACTATGAGGGGGCTGTAAAAAAGGCCGGTAAGGTATTTGAGGCAGAGTACAGCCAGCCCTACCTGGCCCACTCAACATTGGAACCGATGAATGCCACGGCGTGGTACAAAGGTGACAGCATTGAAGTTTGGGCACCTACACAGGCTCCGGATCTTGGCCGAATTGCAGCGGCTCGGGTAACTGATCTTTCCCCAAGTGAAGTCACGATTCATACCACGTTTCTCGGTGGAGGATTCGGTCGCCGCTTGACTCAGGATTTTATCGAAGAGGCTGCAGCAGTTGCCTATCGGGTAAAGAAGCCGGTGAAACTTATCTGGTCGCGGGAAGAGGATACGCAGCACGACCTGTATCGCCCCGCTATGTTGCACCGGATGCAGGCTAGCCTTGAAGCTGATCAGCTGACTGGCTGGCACCACCAGATCGTTGGTCCCCAGTTGCTGGACTGGTATGTGCGTAATGCCGCGCCGGCCCAATACCCTTGGGCGCCCAAGTTCATGTACGACACCCTGGGCAAGGTTGGTTTGCTAGCCGAAGGGATAGCGACCCCCAAGGACATGTCTGCGATTGAGGGGGCTATTGAGTACCCCTACAACGTAGAGAATCTTGATGTTCGACACACCCATACCGACCCCGGCGTCCCTGTCACTTTTTGGCGATCAGTGGGTTACTCCCATAACGGTTTTGCCGTTGAAACCTTTATGGATGAGCTGGCACACGAAACTGGAGAAGATCCCTATCAGTTCCGTCGCAAGCTATTGAAAGGCCAGCCCCGGCACTTGGACGTCCTCGACAGGGCTGTGCGAATGGCCGGCTGGGATACCCCGGTTCCGGAAGGTCGCGGGCGAGGCATAGCGTTGTTCAAAAGTTTTGGAACCTTCGTGGCGCAAGTGGTCGAAGCTGGTATAGAGAAGGGTGCCATCAAGGTTTACAAGGTGGCCTGTGCTGTGGACTGCGGCCAAGTGGTGAACCCACGCATTGTGGAAGACCAGATTGAAGGCGGGATTATCTTTGGACTGACGGCAGCCCTTTACGGCGAGATAAGCTTCGAGGGTGGCAAAGTGCAGCAGAGCAACTTCCACGATGTTCAGTTGATGCGGCAGTACGAGCGGCCAGAAGTAACGGTGGATATAGTGCCGAGTACCGAATCGCCAACCGGTGTTGGTGAGCCAGGAGTGCCGCCGGTTATCCCTGCACTGGGCAACGCGCTGTTCGCACTGACCGGCAAACGCCAACGCACCTTGCCTCTGAAAGCAGATGCCTGACGCACCAGCATCACAGATGACCAGTGGCCACGAATCGGTAGTCAAAGATGTTTTGTCATGGCTTGAGCAAGGCAGGCGGGTGTGGCTGTGCACTATTGTGGAAACCTGGGGCTCATCGCCCCGGCCCGCCGGGTCCTGGCTTGCGGTTAGTGATTCAGGGCAGTGGAGTGGTTCGGTGTCTGGCGGCTGCCTGGAAGAGGATCTTCTACGCCGAACTGTGGCAGAGGGCGCGGATTACCCGGTGGTCGTGGACTATGGCATTACCGACGGTGATCGTGACCATTTCCGGCTGCCCTGTGGCGGTCGCATCCGGTTACTGGTGGAACCCTTGGGCAGCACCGCATCGACCAGAAGCGGCGCGCTAGAGCATGTGCGGCAGTTGGCGGAGTCCTTGAGGAGCCGCCAGCCTGTAGCTCGGAGAGTCAGCCTGCAAGGCGTTGTTGAACTGGAGTTACCGGAGCCAGCTGCTCAGCCAGGTATTATGTTTGATGGTGAAGAGCTGCTCCAGATACTGCAGCCGGAGTGCAGGTTACTGCTGATAGGGGCAGGTGAGGTGGCGCGTTATGTGGCTGAATTTGCGACTGCTGCGGATTTCACCGTAACCCTTTGCGAGCCGCGGGAAGCTTTTTCCTCTGGTTGGGGGTACCCGCACCTGCCACTCGACCGGCGCTTGCCAGATGATCTGGTCGCCGAGTCTTTTAATGATAGCTGGTGCGGAGTCTTGGCCCTGGCCCATGATCCGAGAATAGACGATATGGGTCTGCTGGCGGCCTTGCAGTCGTCGGCATTTTACGTGGGTGCCATGGGCTCTAAACGAACCTCTGACACCCGGCGGGAGCGGTTGTTGTCACTTGGGCTTGGTGAGGCAGATTTGCAGCGCCTGAGGGCACCGATTGGCATTAACATTCCCAGTAAAACCCCCGCAGAAATTGCCATTTCTGTTGTTGCTGATCTGATTGCAGCACGGCATCATTTGCGCATAACTCACGAGCCATGCGCTTCATATTCTGGAAAGTAAAACCGTGCTTGATGTAAACCAATACGCTGTTGTTGCCGAATCCATCGCCGATGCCGGGCGTTTTCTGTACGAGCGCGGCTGGTCCCCGGCCACAAGCAGCAACTACTCTGCCCGAGTAGATCAGGATCATATTGCTATTACAGTGTCTGGCCGCCACAAAGGTCAATTGGGTGCAGGGGATGTCATGGTGGTCGATCTTCAGGGCAGGCCGGTACAAAGTGACAGCCGCGCGTCTGCAGAAACCTTGCTGCACACGGCGTTGTATCAGGTATTTCCGGATGCTGGCGCGGTTCTTCACACGCACTCTGTTAATGCAACGGTGCTAAGCAGGTTGGTGCCAGCAGGGGAGCTTCTGACATTTGATGGCTACGAACTGCAAAAGGCGTTTGATGGCGTGGAAACCCACGAGACAGCGGTGACGGTTCCGGTTTTCGACAACACCCAGGATATTGAAGCTTTGGCCAAGGATACCCAGGAATGGTTCCTGAAACACCCAGAGCAACCCGGTTACCTGATTCGCGGGCACGGGCTGTATACCTGGGGTAAAACCATGGCGGATTGCCTTCGGCATGTGGAGGCCTTTGAGTTTCTTTTCGAGTGTGAGCTTGCAACCATGAGGGTTCGCCCATGACGACATTGAGCATTTTTGACGCACATAACCCGGAAGCTGCGCCGGCAATCACCCATGATCCAGGTGAGATAGCCGCTCAGCTGAACAGCAAGGGTGTCCGTTTTGAACGCTGGCCCACCCAGAACCTGCCGGCGGATGCAGCACCGGAGGAGATTCTGGAAGCCTACAGCGCTGAGATTGCGAAGCTGAAGGCCGAGAGCGGATTTCAGACTGCCGATGTGGTCAGTCTGAATCCGGATAACCCCCAGAAAGACGCTTTCCGGAAGAAGTTTCTGGATGAGCATACCCACAGCGAGGATGAAGTGCGTTTTTTCGTTCGTGGTCAGGGCATATTCTATCTGCATCTTGGCGATCAGGTGTTTGCTGTTCAGTGCCAGAAGAACGATCTGATCAGCGTGCCTGAAGGTACTCGACACTGGTTTGATATGGGGCCGGAGCCGGAGTTTACCTGCATCCGCCTGTTTACCAATCCTGAAGGCTGGGTCGCGGAGTTCACCGGGGACGATATTGCCGGGCAATTGCCGCGCTATGAAGCTCTGGAAGGAGAAGCTGTATGATTCGGGTGATTCTTACCGACATTGAAGGCACAACCAGTTCCATTTCCTTTGTGCACGATGTGCTGTTTCCCTATGCCGCCGAGCATCTGCCGGAATTTATCCGCAAACATTGGGATAGCCCGGAAGTGTCGGAACAACTGGATGGAGTGGCAAAAGAGTCTGGTGCAGATCGCGAGGATGCCGGGGCATTGATCGAAGCACTGCAAGGGTGGATTCGTGAAGACCGCAAGGCTACATCGCTCAAGGCGCTTCAGGGCATGGTTTGGGAACAGGGCTACCAACAAGGTGAACTCAATGGCCATATCTACGAAGACGCCGCCCAATACCTGCAGCACTGGCACGACCGTGGTCTGCGTTTGTACGTTTACTCGTCTGGTTCGGTGAAAGCCCAAAAACTTATTTTTGGTTTTACCACGTCTGGCGATTTCACACCGTTTTTCTCTGGTTATTTCGACACCCGGATTGGTGGAAAGAGAGAGCCGGAAGCTTACCGGAACATTCTTGAGGAACTCGGTGTAGAGGGCGCGACTGTCCTGTTTCTCTCGGATGTTGAGGCTGAACTTGTGGCAGCAGAAGCCGCAGGTATGAAAACTGCCTGGCTGATCCGGGATGGTGATTTGCCCGAAACAGAGCGTTTTGTCGCCCGGGATTTCGCCGAGGTAGACGCTGCCTTGCTGCGGAAGCGGTAGTCGTTCGCTCGCAAGCACAAGCGAGTGCCGGGAGGTAAATATGTCTGCAACCCGATCTGCCAGGCTGCTTGTCTCCAGTGCAATTATCTTGCTGCTTGCCGGGTGCAATCCTTTCTCCGATGCCCGCCCCATGATGGATGAATACGTGGAGCGGGTTGGCCGGGTTCTGGACGCAGAGCCAGAGCTTTCAGAGATTCCTGCAGCAAGCCCCATTCCCAGACGTCGTAACCGTGTACTGCCAATGCCCGAGTTGGAGCTGGGCATGTTGGATTTTCTGTCTCTGTACGGCTGTGAACTGCAATATGTGGTGGGGGAGAAAAACTCCGTTATGGGCAAGGTGATGCAGCCCCTGAACCGCCTACGCTATGAAGTTCGTTTCATCCGCGCCGCCGGCGAGTGTCTGAAAACGGTAGAAGATGAAGAACTTCAGGATGTTTTAAACCAGGCTATTGCCAGCAAGCGTGAGTCACTGCCAATAGCCATCTGGAACGCTAGCTTGGGTTTGGAGGAAGTAGAAACCCTGTTCACGCTCGCCAAGGGTGAGTATCCGGTTGGGGCCGAAGATCCTCTCTCGGACCTTGCCCGGGATACCCGTCAGTTAAACAAAACCGTGGCAGCACTTCTCGATCAGAACCTTGAGGTAGATCTGGTCTTCTGGGGAAGCGTGCATCAGCGCTGGCAAGCGGAATATAGGGCAGGGCAACTCATCAACAGCAGCAAGCTGGTCGCTACGCGCCTCGACGATGCTACCCACCTGATTCAACAGCGGTTGGATAGTCGGCAGCTCTGCTTCAACGGCAAGCCCAACAGTCAATCGGATATCGTTCAGGGCATGTTTTTCAGTATCTACATAGGGAAGGTTCAGCCCTATCTGGCCGACTTGCGACGGGCTCGTAGGGATTTGATCGAACCTTTAACCGAGCTGGCGGAAATGCAGGCAGAGGTAATGCCAGCAGACTTTCGTGAGTGGCGACGCTCAGCGCTTGCCCTTGAGGGCGTGGAAAGTGTGTGGGCGAACCTGGATCGTGCCGTGGAGAGCCATACCAAAGCCTGGCAGTCTTTGCTTGAGCAGTGTGGGCTTAGACCCGGAGCATAGGGTAGAGCCTCCCTCACTTGACCGTGAGCTTACTGCAGCATCAGCGCTGGCTTGCCGGTGTTACCCTGAGTATTTCTTCAACGGTGGTCAGGCCGCTGGCCACTTTCTGGGCGCCGCTCAAACGCAGCGACTTCATGCCTTCGCGGTAGGCGTCCAGCCGCAACTGCTCCAGCTCGCAGTGGTCCGTAATCTGGCTTGTCAGTGCACCGGAAAGCGTCATGATCTCATACACCCCGGCACGGCCAAGGTAGCCGGTATTGCGGCACTCCAGACAACCCACGGGTTTGTGAAACTCCTTTGGTGGCGGAGCTTTCCAGGGCTTGGTTAGAGTCTGCCATGCCTGGAGGTCAACAGGCGCCGTTGCTTTGCAGTGCGAGCAAAGTGTTCGAACCAGCCGTTGGGCCATAACGCCTAACACGGTTGCGCGAATCAGGTAGGGCGGGATGCCCAGTTCCATCATTCGCGTCAGGGCACTCGGAGCATCGTTAGTGTGCAAGGTAGAAAGCACCAGGTGCCCGGTCAGTGCGGCCTGTACCGCCATTTCGGCAGTTTCCAGATCGCGAATTTCACCAATCATAATGATGTCAGGATCCTGACGCAGCAGAGCTCGAACGCCGGATGCAAACGTCAGATCGATATTAGTTTGAACCTGCATCTGGTTGAACGCAGGCTCAACCATCTCGATTGGGTCTTCGATGGTGCAGACGTTCAGCTCGGCAGAGGCGATTTGTTTCAGTGTGGAATACAGAGTGGTGGTCTTGCCTGAGCCTGTGGGGCCTGTAACCAGAACAATCCCGTGGGGTTTCGAAGTGACTTCTTGCCAGCGCTCCCGGTCTTCGCGATTGAACCCGAGCTGTTCGTAGGATTTCAGCAGCACATCCGGGTCAAATATCCGCATCACCATTTTTTCCCCGAACGCTGTTGGCATGGTGGCCAGGCGCAGCTCCACTTCGCTGTTGTCGGGTTTGCGGGTTTTCAGGCGACCATCCTGTGGGCGGCGCTTTTCAGCAACGTTTAATCGCCCCAAAATCTTCAGCCGGCTGGTAATGGCCATGCCCACATGCTCGGGGAATTCGTAAACACTGTGCAGTACGCCATCAATACGGAAGCGGATGTGAGTCAGGGTGCGTCGTGGCTCAATGTGGATGTCTGATGCGCGTTGGTCGAACGCGTATTGCAGCAGCCAGTCCACGATGCGCACAACGTGTTGATCGTTGGCATCAGCGCTGTCGCTGGCGCCTAAATCCAGTAGCTGCTCAAGATTCTGCTGGCCAGCTTTAATTCCTCCAGCCTGGCTGCCACTTGCTTTATTAACGGAGTTTGCGAGCTGGTAAAACTCCACAGAGTAACGGCGGATATCTTCAGGGTTTGCCACCACCCGGCGGATATCCTTGCGTACTGCTTGCCGAAGATTGCCTTCCCAGTCAACTTTAAAGGGCTCGGCACTGGCCACCAATATTTCATCCTGGCCAATCTCAACCGCGAGAATATCGTGACGCTGGGCGAATGCGTAAGACATGACACGGGCAATTGCAGGCGTATCTATTTTCAATGGATCGATATGGTAATAGGGCTGGCCTGCCCAATCTGCCAGCCACTGTGTCAGTCGCTCAAGACCAAGAGTCTTGCCACTTTTCTCGCTGGTGAGCGCTGCAATAGCCACAAGTTCCAGCGGGTGTCGCTTTGATGTGTGGTTGCTGGCCGCGCCCAGGTTGGCGGAAAGCACACGTTCCGCGCTCTCCTGGCCGATTTCGCCGTCGGCGACCAATGCCGTACAGATATCCCGCAGGGTCAAAGTGCTGCGCGGAGGCGCTGCCGGCTTCGATAAGGGTGCTGGTGACGTTTGCTCTGTTTTAGTGGAATTGGGCATAGGGTGTCACTTTCCGGTAATGGAGCATGTCAGACTGCAACCGGCCGGTTCACTTTCAGATGAACCATCGCCATGATGAATAACAGGAGCGTGAGTATCATAAGAACAACATGGCCGAGTGCACCTTGGCTTAGCCATGATGAAACAACGGCCTGAGTGAAGTAAAAAATCACCACAAAGGCTAGCCAGATATAACCACGATTGTTGCCACGGAACACGGGAACGATCAGTGCCAGCAGGGGAATCAGCTTGACGGATAGAATCAGTGCAATGGAAACCCCCTCGATTGGCGCTGGGTAGAAGGTTGTAATCAAAAGCGTTGCCAACACGGCCAGATAGAGAAATTGGGTCGCTTTTGCAGTGTTCCGGGCTTTGGGGTTATGGAGCATTGTCAGATTCCAGAAAAGTATAAATAGCTTTGCGTTGCATAGCCGTGTTCGTATCAATCAGCCAGTTTGAGCGCCAGTTTTGCGAGGCGTTCACCGAAGAGTTGGCAAAGTGCCTTCTCATGGTTGCTCAGGGGTTGCTGCTCTCCGGTGCCGGCCCAGTGCGAGGGGCCGTATGGTGTGCCTCCGGTTGTGGTCTTACTCAGGTTTTCGTCTGTGTAGGGCAAGCCGCACAACACCATGCCGTGATGAAGCAGGGGGATCATCATGGTCAGGATTGTGGCTTCCTGACCACCGTGCAGGCTGCCAGTTGACGTAAATGCCCCGGCTGGTTTGCCGACGAGCGCGCCGTTCAGCCACAGATCGCCGGTTGTATCCAGAAAATATTTGAGTGGTGCTGCCATGTTACCGAAGCGGGTAGGGCTGCCGATGGCCAGCCCGGCACAATTGGCGAGATCGGACTTGCTGACATAGGGGGCTCCCGCATCGGGAACCGCTGGCAAGGAGGCTTCGGTATCCGGTGAAACCACAGGAACAGAGCGCAGCTTTGCCTCGATGCCGGCTACCCTGGCGACCCCTCGGCCTATCTGGCTTGCCAGCTCTGCAGTCTGCCCTGTGCGGCTGTAATAGAGGATCAGGATGTACGGCAGTTGCTCAGGCACTTTGGCTTCCTTCAAACAGTGGTCGTGCAATTATAGAATGGTGAGTATGTTTTCCGGTGGTCGTCCCACAGCGGCTTTGCCATTGGCAAGTACAATTGGCCGCTCAATCAGTTTCGGGTTTGTTACCATAGCAGCAATCAGTTGATCGCGGCTCAAATCCGGGTTGTCCAGACCAAGTTCCTTGAACTCACTTTCGCCGGTGCGCATAAGCTCGCGGGGCTGGCGGTCGAGCGCCTCAAGAATATCGGAAAGCTCCTGTGCTGTTGGTGGTGTTTCCAGGTAGCGTATAATCTCTGGCTCAACCCCCCGGCTAGTGAGAAGTTCAAGCGCTTGGCGAGATTTTGAGCAGCGAGGGTTGTGGAAAATCCGGATGGGTTCTGTCATGTTCGTGCCTGTTTGTTGAATTGGAGCTGCAATTGTTTGTGGCGAGCAGTCTAACAGGAGGTTTTCCCTTGCAGAACCCTGTCATCTACCGGTTACCTCGTGGAGCGGTCGTTACAACTGTACTGTTTCTGATGGCTTTACTGGCAGGTTGCCAAAAAGTTGAACTGGAAAGAGCAGAAGGCACAAAGCTGGCCTGGAGCGACCTGCGGGGGCAGTGGGTCTTGGTGAACTACTGGGCCGAATGGTGCAAGCCCTGCCTGGAAGAAATACCGGAATTTAACGAGCTGGACAATGCTCCGGACATTACTGTTCTCGGGGTTAATTTTGACGATGTGAAGGGTGAGCAACTGGTTGCTCTCGGCAAGCGTATGGGTATTGAGTACACCATGCTTGCAAACGACCCTGGCCCTGAATTTGACTGGCAACGCCCGGTTGCCTTGCCAGCAACCTTTGTTGTGACCCCCGACGGAGATCTTCTGGAGGCTCGTTTTGGCCCTCAAACAGAAGAAGATATACGTGCATTAATCAGCGACTGATTGCTACAGGCAGTTTAAAGGTGCCTTTTTTCAGGCGCCGTTAATAGACTTTTAATACATAAGCAGGAACCAGCTGACGCTATGTCGCAGACTTTTGTACACCTTCGCGTGCACTCAGAACATTCCATGGTGGACGGCCTCGTTCGCGTTAAGCCTCTGGTCAAACGAGTGGTGGAATTGGGCATGCCGGCCGTGGGCCTGACCGAGCAGTCGAACATGTGCTCTCTGGTCCGCTTTTACAAGGCAACAACCGGTGCAGGCGTTAAGCCTGTTATAGGTGCGGATCTCTGGCTGGAGAACCCGGATGAGCCGGAAAGCCCGTTCCGTTTGACGTTGCTGGCCCGAAATGACAAAGGCTACCTCCACCTTACAGAAATTATTTCCCTTGGATATACCGAGGGGCAGAGGTATGGCAAGCCGATTATCCAGCGCAAATGGCTGGAGGAAAGAACCGAAGGCCTTATTGCCATGTCTGGCGCCAAAATGGGCGATGTGTGCAAGGCTTTGCTGGCGGATAAACCTGAACTTGCAAAGGCCAGGGCAGAGTACTGGATGAAACTCTATCCCGGCTCTTACTATCTGGAGTTACAAAGAACAGGCCGTCCCGGTGATGAGGACTGCCTGCATATGAGTGTTGAGTTGGCCCAGCAACTTGGGTTGCCGGTCGTTGCTACAAACGACGTGCATTTTCTTGAGGCTGAGGATTTTGAAGCCCACGAGGCTCGCGTCTGTATCGGTGAGAGCCGGGCACTGGATGATCCGCGCCGTGATCGTCGTTTTAGTGATCAGCAATACCTGCGCAGCGCCGAGGAAATGATTGAGCTATTCAGCGATATCCCCGAGGCGATTGAGAATACCCTTGAGATAGCCCGGCGCTGTTCGGTAACCGTGCGTATGGGCGAGTATTTCCTGCCCAACTATCCAGTACCGGAAGGTATGACTATGGATGAGTACTTCCGCAAGGTGTCTGAGGACGGCCTGGAAGAACGCTTGGCAAAAACCCTTTCCAAAGACGATCCGGAATACGAAAGCAAGCGCGAAGCGTATTTTAAACGGCTTACATTCGAGCTGGATATCATCATCCAGATGGGATTTCCCGGCTACTTCCTGATCGTAATGGACTTCATCAAGTGGGCCAAGAACAACGGCGTTCCCGTTGGGCCGGGTCGTGGTTCCGGTGCTGGCTCGCTGGTTGCTTATGCCCAGTTGATTACGGATCTGGATCCGCTTGAGTACGACTTGCTGTTCGAGCGCTTCCTTAACCCTGAACGGGTATCCATGCCTGACTTCGATGTCGACTTCTGCATGGAAGGCCGCGACCGGGTCATCGCCTATGTAGCTGAAAAGTATGGTCGGGAAGCGGTTTCCCAGATTATCACTTTCGGTACTATGGCCGCCAAGGCGGTAGTGCGGGACGTTGCCCGGGTGCAGGGTAAGTCCTACGGGCTGGCAGATAAATTGTCCAAACTGATCCCCTTCGAAGTGGGGATGACTCTGGAAAAGGCAATAGAGCAGGAGCCTGCCCTCAAGGAATTTCTGGAGCAGGATGAAGAAGCCCAGGAAATCTGGGAAATGGCCCTGAAGCTTGAAGGTGTGTGCCGAAACGCCGGTAAGCACGCCGGTGGCGTGGTGATTGCCCCCACCAAGATAACTGATTTTTCGCCGCTGTATTGCGATGATGACGGCGGCAGTCTGGTGACCCAGTTCGACAAAAACGATGTGGAAGAAGCCGGGCTGGTGAAGTTCGACTTCCTGGGTCTGCGCACGCTCACCATCATCGACTGGGCGCTGAAAATGATTAATCCGCGGCGGGAGAGCCGAGGCCTACCACCGCTGGATATCAGCGAAATTCCGCTGGATGACCCGGCTTCATTCGTGATGCTGAAAAAGGCGGAAACCACCGCCGTATTCCAGCTTGAATCCCGCGGGATGAAAGATTTGATCCGACGCCTGCAGCCGGACTCCCTGGAAGACATGATCGCCCTGGTAGCGCTGTTCCGCCCTGGGCCCCTGCAGTCGGGCATGGTTGACGACTTTATCGACCGTAAGCACGGCAAGCAGCCGATGTCCTTCCCGCACCCGGACTACCAATACGAAGGCCTGAAGCCGGTTCTTGAGCCCACCTACGGGGTTATCCTTTACCAGGAGCAGGTTATGCAGATTGCTCAGGTGATGGGTGGATATAGCCTGGGTAATGCGGACATGTTGCGCCGTGCCATGGGTAAGAAGAAGCCCGAGGAAATGGCCAAGCAGAAGCAGTTTTTCCTCGATGGTTGCGAAGGCAATGGCATCAACAAAACCCTCGCTGAAAACATCTTTGATCTGGTTGAAAAGTTTGCCGGCTACGGCTTCAACAAATCCCACTCTGCCGCCTACGCGCTGGTGTCTTATCAGACTCTGTGGCTGAAGGCCCATTACACGGCCGAGTTTATGGCTGCTGTTCTGACCGCCGATATGCAGAACACAGACAAAGTCGTCACGCTGGTCGAGGAGTGCCGCAACCTCAAACTGGATTTGGTACTGCCTGATGTAAGTCGTTCGGAATATACCTTCACGGTAAACGATGAAGGTCAGGTTGTGTATGGGCTGGGTGCTATCAAGGGGCTGGGTGAAGGCCCCATCCAGGCCATTGTGGAGGGTCGCGTCAGTGGTGAGCCTTATCAGGATCTTTTCGATTTTTGCCGTAGGGTTGATCTCAAAAAGATTAACAAACGCGCTATGGAAGCCCTGATTCGTTCAGGTGCCATGGACAAGCTCGGGGCCAGTCGGGCCCAACTGATGGCAAGCATCCCCAAGGCTGTCCAGCAGGCGGACCAGCAGTCGCGTAATGAATCCGTAGGCATGATGGATATGTTCGGCGATATGCTGGAAGCCGAGGAAGGTGGCGATCCTTATGCCGATGTGGCGGATGTGCGTGAGTGGCCGGAGAAGCAGCGGCTGAAAGGAGAGAAAGACACGCTGGGCCTTTACCTTACAGGGCATCCGTTTGATGAATATGAGCGGGAAGTTCGCCGTTTTGTTCGCTCTTCTATCTCGGATCTGAAGCCCAACAAATCACCGCAAAGGGTTGCGGGGCTTGTTGTAGCGCAAAGAACCATGAAAACCCGCACGGGTTCCACCATGTGCTTTATCACGCTGGATGATCGGAGCGCGCGGATTGAAGCCACACTGTTTTCTGAAGCCTTTTTTGAGAACCGGGAATTACTGCAGTCGGATCAGGTGATTGTGGTTGAGGGTCAGGTGAGCCACGATGATTACTCTGGCCAGATGAAAATGCGTGTCAGTTCGGTAATGGATGTGCCCAGTGCCCGGAAGCAGTTCAGTAAAGGCCTGAAGCTGAACCTTCACGCTGACCAACTTCAAAATGGTTTTCTGGACAAGATTGATAGCACTTTAAGGCCGTTTCGCTGCGAGGGCAGCCCGGTGTGGATTGAGTACAGCAGCCCCGAAGCCAGCACTCGAATTGAGCTGGGTGAAACCTGGCGTGTGCAGCCAGACGACAACTTGTTGCTGGAGTTGAAGTATCTGGTGGGCGACCAGTGCGTGGAACTGGTCTATGATTGAGTGAGAAAGACAAAGAGCTGCGCGGAAAGTTAAATATCTGTCAGGTTGCGGACTCATACCAATGTCCGCTTTAGCCATGAGCCGGGCACTGCTATCTTTGTACCAAATTCTGAATAGGCGGCGTGCTATCCCGCCTGGTAATAAAATGATGGAACATCATGAACCCTAATTATCTGGATTTCGAACAGCCGATTGCCGACCTGGAAGCCAAGATTGAAGAGCTTCGCATGGTGGGTAACGATACCGACATCAATATTTCTGACGAAATTACACGGCTGAAAAAGAAAAGTTTCAGCCTGACTGAGAACATATTTTCTGATTTGCATCCGTGGGATGTTGCCCGTCTTGCGAGGCACCCACGCCGGCCTTATACGCTGGATTACATCGAGATGGTCTTTGAAGATTTCGATGAACTCCACGGCGACCGCCGTTACGCAGATGACCAGGCCATTGTGGGCGGTACTGCACGCTTGAACGATAAACCTGTGATGGTTATCGGCCATCAGAAGGGGCGTGAAGTGCGGGATAAGGTGAAGCGCAACTTCGGAATGCCGCGCCCGGAAGGCTATCGCAAGGCCTTGCGTTTAATGGAAATGGCAGAGCGATTCAGAATGCCGATTCTCACGTTTATCGATACTCCGGGTGCCTATCCCGGTATCGGTGCCGAGGAGCGTGGTCAGAGTGAAGCCATTGCGTTTAACCTGGCGGTGATGTCCCGCCTCAAAACGCCTATCATTTCGACAGTCATCGGCGAAGGTGGTTCTGGCGGAGCGCTGGCCATCGGCGTATGCGATCAGTTGAATATGCTGCAATACTCAACCTATGCGGTGATCTCGCCGGAAGGCTGTGCCTCTATTTTGTGGAAGAGTGCGGAATTTGCCTCTCTCGCAGCAGAAGCCATGGGTGTGACTGCGGATCGCCTGAAAGATCTCGGGCTTGCGGACAATGTAATCACTGAGCCTCTGGGCGGTGCGCATCGTAACCCGGAAAAAATGGCTGAGGCCCTGCGTGAGACCCTGGCAAACGGGATGGCAGAGCTAAGTCGCTTGCCTTTGGATGAATTGGTCTCCCGGCGGTACGAGCGGTTAACCCGCTATGACACTGGGCGCTAAGCCCGCAATCGGGTACGCCTTTCCCGAGGCGTTGCTTGCGCCGGTTAAAGCCATTTCTGGCTACCGGCGTCTTTGGGTTGCCCTCAGTGGCGGCCTGGATTCCACCCTTCTTTTGCATCTTGCCGCACTCTGCCATTCCGGAGTGCGAGCGGTGCATATTAATCATCAGCTTCAGGCCAATGCTGGCGATATGGAAGTCTTTTGCCAGGAGCTCTGCGCCGGGTTGGGCATTCCTCTCACTGTTCAGCCTGTGTCGGTCAAACTCGGTGCCGGCCCTGGTGAGGGCCTTGAAGAGGCAGCACGTAAGGCCCGCTACAGTGTTTTTGAAACACTTCTTGAGCCTGATGATGTGTTGCTGATGGCCCATCATGGTGATGATCAGGCTGAAACAGTGCTGTTTCGAATGTTCCGTGGCAGTGGTGTTGCCGGTCTTGCAGGCATGCCTGAAGCCCGCCCCTTAGGCCAGGGCCGCCTTGCCAGGCCATTGCTGGGGGTCGAACGGTCGGAACTTGAGCTTCACGCTCGCCAGGCCGGACTTTCCTGGGTTGACGATCCCAGCAATACAGATCAGAAATTCGATCGAAACTTCATCCGTATCAGCATTCTTCCGGCATTAAAAAAGCGCTGGCCCGGGCTGAATCAGCGACTGCGGCACAGTGCGGGCGCTTGCTCGGAAAGTGATTTTTTGAACAAGCGGCTGGCGGAGTTGCAGTGGCAGTCACTGGGAGGACATAAGCGTCGCCTTCCGGTCGCGGGGTTAGGTGCGCTTACTCTGGCGGAACAGAAAAATCTTCTGCGTTGGTGGGTCCGGCGAGCCGGGTATGATGCCCCTTCAATAAGTGACTGGTCACAGGTGCTGGGCGATCTATTGCAGGCTGCAGAGGATCGGTCCCCGGAATTGCGGGCTGACAATTACAGCCTTAGACGTTTTCAGGGAGAGTTGTATTTGGTGCCTGAGGCCGCTGATTTGCCCCAGGAATCTGTAACGCTTCAACCTGGGCAGTCGGCGCAGTGGGGCGAGTGGACGATTCGTCTGATTCCCTCTTCTACAGCGAAAGCCGATGCGCCGCCAATACGAATATGTACGAGGCAGGGTGGAGAACGCATGCGTTTTTACGCTGGAGGCCAGTCAAAATCACTGAAAAAATGGCTGCAGGAACAGGCTGTTCCACCTTGGGAAAGGCTGCGCCTGCCCTTGATTTTCAGGGGTGTGGAGCCGGAAGAAGAACTCATCGCCATTGGCGATTTATGGTGTTCTGAACAATACTGCGGGAAGGCGCCGGCTGCAGGCTTGCAGCTGATTGTAGAGCGGGATTGTGATTGAGTCGCTGGGGGCTTTCTGGTAGTCTGGCGTCCCATCTTGAGATGACAATCTCCCTCCTTCACAGAACCTGACAATCATGGAATCTGCATGACGCGTTATATTTTCGTCACCGGCGGTGTTGTGTCCTCACTGGGGAAAGGAATCGCATCGGCCTCCCTGGCTGCGATCCTTGAGGCACGCGGCCTGAAGGTAACTATCCTCAAGCTGGACCCGTACATAAACGTTGACCCAGGCACCATGAGCCCGTTCCAGCACGGTGAAGTCTATGTCACCGAAGACGGCGCTGAAACCGACCTCGATCTTGGCCATTATGAGCGTTTTATTCGCACGCCCATGAGCCGCCGTAATAATTTTACGGCGGGCCGGGTGTACGAAGAGGTTATACGCAAAGAACGCCGCGGCGATTACCTTGGCGGTACCGTTCAGGTTATTCCCCATATCACCGACGAGATCAAGCGCCGTGTGGTAGAAGGTGCAGCCGGCGCGGATGTTGCTCTGGTTGAAGTGGGCGGTACTGTTGGTGATATTGAATCCCTGCCGTTTCTTGAAGCCTGCCGTCAGCTGAAGGTTGAAGTGGGCTCTGCCCGTGCGTTGTTTATGCACCTGACACTGGTGCCTTACATTGCCACCGCGGGCGAAATCAAAACCAAACCGACTCAGCACTCCGTGAAGGAAATGCGCTCTATCGGTTTGCAGCCAGACATTCTGCTGTGTCGTTCAGAGCATGAAGTGGACGCCAGCTCCCGCCGGAAAATCGCGCTGTTCACAAACGTGGAAGAGCGCGCTGTTATTCCGATGCGTGATGCAAAGTCCATCTACGCTATTCCCCGCATGCTGCACGAGCATGGCCTGGATCAGTTGGTTATTGATCATTTCAGGCTTGATGCACGGGAGGCGGACCTTAGTGATTGGGACGGTGTTGTCGAAGCACTGATGAATCCTGAGCAGGAAGTGACGATTGCCATGGTTGGCAAATACATGGAGCTGCTCGAGGCCTACAAATCACTGATCGAATCTCTGCTGCACGCCGGTATCAAAACCCGCACCAAGGTAAAGATCAATTACATTGATTCTGAAGACATCGAACGCGACGGCACTGCTGTGCTTGAGAGTGCCGATGCCATTCTGGTTCCCGGTGGTTTTGGTGAGCGTGGTGTGGAAGGCAAAATACGCACTGTGCAGTATGCCCGTGAGAACAAGGTTCCCTACTTGGGTATCTGCCTGGGTATGCAGGTGGCTGTTATCGAATACGCTCGTAACAAAGCCGGTCTGGTAGATGCCCACAGCACCGAATTCCGTGCGCACACACCAGAGCCCGTCGTAGGTCTCATCACCGAGTGGCTGGATGCGACCGGAGAGCGTGAAGAACGCTCAGACGACTCGGATCTTGGTGGCACCATGCGACTGGGTGCTCAGGATTGTGTGCTGACAGAGGGCTCGAACATTGCCAACTGCTACGGCAGAAGAACTATCCGCGAACGTCATCGCCACAGATATGAGGTGAACAATCACTTCCTGCCACAGCTCGAAGCCGCAGGTTTGGTTGTTTCCGGTCGTTCGACTGATGGTAAGTTGGTAGAAGTGGTAGAGGTGGCTGACCATCCCTGGTTTGTTGCTTGTCAGTTCCACCCGGAATTCACTTCGACACCCCGCGATGGCCATCCGTTGTTCAAGGGGTTCATTGAAGCAGCGCTGGCGAACCGCAAGGAATCCTGATCATGGCTCAGAGCACCGTTACTGTTGCTGATATCGACATCGCCAACGACAAGCCGTTCGTGCTGTTTGGTGGTATGAACGTTCTGGAATCCCGCGACCTGGCGTTTGAGGTTGCTGAAAAATACGTTGAGGTGTGCACCAAGCTGGGCATTCCTTATGTGTTCAAGGCCTCCTTTGATAAAGCTAACCGCTCTTCGGTTAACTCCTTCCGGGGGCCGGGTCTTGAGAAAGGCCTGCAGATTCTGGCCGATATCAAAAGCAAGTACGGTGTTCCGATTATTTCTGATGTTCACGAGCCAGAGCAGGCGGCGCCTGCTGCTGAGGTGTGTGACATCATTCAGCTGCCGGCTTTTTTGAGCCGTCAGACTGACCTGGTTGTTGCTATGGCAAAAACTGGTGCTGCAATTAACGTCAAGAAAGCTCAGTTTCTTGCGCCTCAGGAAATGAAGCACATCATCACCAAGTGTGCGGAAGCCGGAAACGACCGGGTTATCTTGTGCGAGCGGGGCAGCAGCTTCGGGTACAACAACCTTGTGGTCGATATGCTTGGCTTTGGCATCATGAAGTCGCTGAACGTGCCTGTGATGTTTGATGTGACTCATTCGCTTCAAATGCCAGGCGGCCGTTCAGATTCCGCCGGTGGTCGTCGTGCTCAGGTTACTGATCTGGCGTTGGCTGGCATGACTCAGGGCTTGGCGGGGCTGTTTCTTGAGGCTCACCCGAACCCGGACGAAGCCAAGTGCGATGGCCCTTGTGCGCTGCGCTTGAGCCAACTTGAGCCGTTCCTGCAGCGAGTTAAGGCTGTTGACGACCTTGTGAAGAGTTTTAAACCTATCGACACCGCCTGAATGGCGGTGTTCGTGTTTTAGCCTTGGTGGCACGAGCAAGCTGGTAGGGCCTTACGAAACACGCTGAGAATACGTCCATGTACGCTTGGCTACGCCATCCATGGCTTCGCACAGTTTCGTAAGGCCCTACCAGCTCGCTCTTGATCAAACCTTTATAAATGACCTTTGAAATTGTAAATCTGGAGACTTCCGAGAATGACCAAGATTGCCAACATTAAAGCCCGTGAGGTTATGGACTCCCGTGGGAACCCTACTGTCGAAGCAGACGTGATTCTGGAAGACGGTACCCTTGGCCGCGCTTGTGCACCCTCGGGCGCTTCCACCGGTTCTCGCGAAGCGCTGGAATTGCGCGATGGTGATGCGTCTCGTTACCTGGGTAAGGGCGTACTGAAGGCAGTTGCGGCTATTAACGGCAAGATCAACGATGCTCTGAAAGGCAAAGATGCTGCAGACCAGCGCGGGCTGGATAACATCATGTTGGAGCTCGACGGTACTGAAAACAAAGCCAATCTGGGTGCGAATGCCATTCTGGCGGTGTCGCTGGCAGCGGCAAAAGCGGCGGCTGAGTCTCTGGGCAAGCCACTTTATGAGCATATTGCAGACATCAACGGTACTTCCGGCAAGTTCAGCATGCCTGTGCCTATGATGAATATTCTGAACGGCGGCGAGCACGCGGATAACAACGTCGATATTCAGGAGTTTATGATTCAGCCAGTTACCGCCAAGAGTTTTTCAGAAGCTCTGCGCATCGGTGCTGAGATTTTCCATAGCCTGAAAAAGGTTCTGCAGGCCCAGGGCCTGAACACGGCTGTAGGCGATGAGGGCGGTTTTGCTCCTGACCTGCCGTCGAACGAAGCAGCCCTGGCTGTGATTAAAGAAGCCATTGAAAAGGCGGGCTACAAGCTGGGCACCGATATTACTCTTGCTCTGGACTGTGCTGCGTCTGAATTTTACAAGGATGGCCAGTACGTTCTGGCTGGAGAAGGCAAGAGCTTTGATTCTGAAGGCTTTGCTGACTATCTTGCTGGCCTGGCTGAGCGCTATCCTATCGTATCCATCGAAGATGGTATGGATGAGAGTGACTGGGACGGCTGGAAAGTGCTGACCGACAAGATCGGTGACAAGGTACAGCTGGTGGGTGATGATCTTTTTGTTACCAACACCAAGATTCTGAAGCGAGGCATCGACACAGGCGTAGGTAACTCTATCCTGATCAAGTTCAACCAGATTGGTAGCTTGAGCGAAACCCTGGATGCCATCAAAATGGCTCAGGATGCCGGCTTTACGGCGGTTATTTCTCACCGTTCTGGTGAAACCGAAGATACGACAATTGCGGATCTTGCAGTTGCTACCTGTGCCGGTCAGATCAAAACTGGCTCGCTTTGCCGTTCAGACCGGGTCGCCAAGTACAATCAGTTGCTGCGCATTGAGGAGGCCCTGGAAGGTAAGGCGCCTTATCGCGGGCTGGTAGAAATCAAAGGGCAAGGCTGAGCTATAGCCGCTTTTGGTTGTGTATAGCATCCTCGTAGTTTGAGGTGGCGAAAAGTTAAGGCCGTCGTGTTTTGAATGAAAATTCAGTCACGATGGCCTTTTTGCCCAATCGGTTAGAAGAACTTGTTGTGAATTTGCTCTAAGGTCTATACTTACCAACCGGTGTTGGTTTTTTGATCGTTTAACTCCTGAACGGAATCGGTATTAATGAAGTTGCTTTGGGCCCTCATGGTTGTTCTCATTCTCCTGCTGCAGGTGCGCCTGTGGATTGGGGAGGGCAGTTTTGCGCAGGTCTGGACGCTGGAAAAGTCGATTGCCGAGCAGCGGGAGGAGAATGCGGAGTTGTCCACTCGCAATGAGCGTCTGTATGCGGAGGTGCGTAACCTTCGTAATGAGCAGGGTGCTGTTGAAGAGCGGGCCCGGATGAATCTTGGGTTGATTCGTGATGATGAGACCTTTTTTCTTGTTGTTGAGCAGTAATTTTCGGGTTTGGAGTTCAGAGCGTCGGATAGGCCTTTTCCGGGAAACGCTACGAGCACATCCATGTGCGCTTGACGGTGGCCATCCTTGGCCACCGACATTCCCGGAAAAGGCCTATCCGCCACTCTCCAGGCATTGTGCGAAATTTCTATGACTTCTCCAAAACTCTGGTTGATTGTCCCAGCCGCAGGTATCGGTCAGCGGATGCGGGCCGAGTGTCCCAAGCAGTACCTCCGTATTAACAATCGCTTTATTCTCGACATCACCTTGTCACGCATTGTGGATTCCGGTTTTTTTGCCGGGTGCATGGTTCCGTTGAATGCAACGGATAGTTGGTGGCCTGAGTCTGATGCCAGTAAAGATGACCGTATTCAAACCTGTAGCGGCGGCGCGGAGCGGGCGGATTCTGTTCTTTCGGCACTGCACGCACTCAAGGAGCAGGTGGCTGCGGATGACTGGGTTCTGGTTCACGATGCAGCGCGTCCTTGTGTTCATCCGGCCGATCTTGCGAAGCTGGTTTCAACACTGGCGGATCATCCGGTGGGTGGTCTGCTGGCTGCGCCGGTTGCGGATACGCTTAAAAAGGCGGCGGCAGGCGATGTTCCTGAGGTTGTCGAGACCGTGGACCGCAGCCAACTTTGGCGAGCGTTAACGCCTCAGATGTTCCGTTATTCCATGCTGGTTTCGGCATTGGAGAGGGCACTGAAGGATAAACAGCCGGTTACGGATGAGTCCTCGGCTATGGAGTTTTCCGGTAATATGCCGGTTCTTGTGGAAGGTCGGCCGGATAATATCAAGATTACCGTGCCTGCTGACCTGGATCTTGCTGGCTTTATTCTCAGCCGGTTCTGAGTTTCTGGATTTTCCCGGAGTTGATTATGCGAATTGGTCAGGGCTTTGATGTTCATGCCTTCGGCGAGGGCGATGCCGTTATTATTGGTGGTGTTTCCATTCCTTACAGTCAGGGCCTGAAAGCCCATTCGGATGGGGATGTGTTGCTGCATGCTTTGGCAGATGCCCTGTTAGGAGCGGTTGCTCTGGGCGATATCGGGCATTTGTTTCCGGACACCAGTGCTGAGTGGGCGGGCGCAGATAGCCGCGATCTTTTGCGTCAGGTTATGGCTCGTGTCGCGGAGGAGGGGTTTAGTGTGCTGAACGTAGATACCACGATTATTGCGCAGGCACCCAAAATGGCGCCGCACATTGAGGCAATGCGTCTGAATATTGCGGATGACCTGGGCATCCCGGCCAGTCGTGTAAGCGTAAAGGCAACCACCAGTGAGAAGTTGGGATTTACCGGTCGGGGCGAAGGGATTGCTTGTCAGGCAGTGTGTCTGCTCGAGCCGGTGACGGTGTGAGTAAACCTGAAGCTAATGTAAAAAACTGGCGGCTGGACTGGCCAGTATCCGGTGGCGTGCGGGTAGCCCGTGCGCAGTTGAAAACCGTGCCGGAAGATTTTCGGGTTAGTGAGGTTTTGGAGGAGTTCCCGGAACAGGCGGAATCATCCGGTGTTTTAAGCGTTACTGGCGAAGGCGAGCACCTGTGTTTGCGTATCGAAAAAGTCGGTGACAACACGGAGTTTGTAGCAGGGGAGCTGGCCGCTCTCGCGGGCTGCCGTTCCTTCGATGTGGGGTTTTGCGGGCTTAAAGATCGCCACGCGGTAACCAGTCAATGGTTCAGCCTTTATCGTCCCGGTATGATGAGTGATGACATGGCTCTGATCGAACAGGTTTCAGAGCGCTGGTTGGTGAAATCGGCTCATCGCAGTGTGCGCAAGCTGCGCCGTGGTGATCATCAAGGTAACCACTTTGTGATTACACTCCGGCAGGTTAATGCTGATCGCGAGTGTGTTGAAGATGCGCTTGGCCGCCTGAAAGTTCAGGGCGCGCCAAACTACTTTGGGCCCCAGCGGTTTGGCTTTGCCGGCGGTAATCTGGATCGGGCGGTTCATATTGACCCTGCAGCATTGAATCGTGGTGGCGGGCAGGGGAAGCGCAGAGGTCGGGGGCGCGGCGCGGGCAAGTCAGGCGGTGGCAGAGACGACCGGAAAAACGTATTGTACTTTTCGGCCGCCCGATCCTGGTTGTTCAATGAAGTGCTCGCGGACCGGGTAGCAGAGGGAAGCTGGACAGTGCCTTTGCCAGGCGAGCCTTCGGAACACCCAACGGGCCCGTTGTGGGGCGATGGCGGAACTGGCGCCGGTGGTGAGGCAGAGCAGCGCGAGCGGGAAACCGTGGCCCAAACTCCTGAGTTGGCGTCTTTGTTTCTGGCCACTCGTATGAAGCCCGAGCGTCGACCGCTGGTCGCCATGGCAAAAGATTTGAGTTGGAACTGGCTCGATGATGGTGATTTGGAGCTGGATTTCTTTCTTGAACCAGGCCAGTACGCCACCACGGTTTTAGGTGATATTTTTGAGCTTGAGGACATGAGCCTCGGCCAACATAACAAACAACACGGCTAACCGTTGACGGTTGGTTAGTGTGCAGCTGGCAAATATCTGGAGTGTACTTTGCGTATTCTGTTGTCTAACGATGATGGTGTTCATTCACCGGGGCTTATTGCCCTGTATGAAGGCCTCAAAGGCTTGGGTGATCTTGCGGTAGTTGCACCGGACAGGGACCACAGTGGGGCGAGTAACGCTTTGACACTCAATCGCCCCCTTACGGTTGAGCGCCACCCCAATGGTTTTCGGTCAATCGATGGGACGCCCACAGATTGTGTGCATCTGGCGGTAAACGGGTTGTTCGATGAGCCTTTCGACCGGGTGGTTTCAGGTATAAACACCCACGCCAACCTGGGTGACGATATTATCTATTCAGGTACCGTGGCTGCCGCTACTGAAGGCCGTCATCTCGGTTTGCCTGCTATTGCGGTCTCTCTGGTTAGTGAGGGGCGTAATCATTACGACACAGCCGCCAGAGTTGTGCGCATGCTCCTTGAAAGCGAACGTCCTTTTGTTTTGGGGCCGCGCTCCATTCTGAATGTGAACGTGCCGGATCTGCCATGGGAAGAACTCTCGGGTTTCCGAGTCACCCGCCTGGGCGACCGGGAGCGAGCTGAGGGCGCTGTACCTATGACTTGCCCAAGGGGCAAGGAGCGTTACTGGATTGGTGCTGCGGGGAAGGGGGGTGATGCCGGCCCGGGAACCGATTTTTATGCCGTTGCGCAAGGTTACGTTTCTCTTACGCCAGTCCATATTGATATGACTCGCCATGAAACACTTGTGTCGCTCCGAACCTGGGTAGATTCGCTCCAGGCATCCATGGGGGATGATGTGTGAGTGGTGAGCTTCAGGGTATAGGGATGACGTCCCGGCGCACACGCATGCGTCTGGTTCAGCGCCTCAAGGAATCCGGTATCAGTTCTGATCGTGTGCTGGAAATAATGGGGCAGGTACCCCGTCATATCTTTCTCGATGAGGCATTGTCCCATCGTGCGTATGAAGACACAGCCCTGCCTATCGGCTATGGGCAAACGCTGTCGCAGCCCTACATCGTTGCTCGAATGACCGAGCTGCTTCTACGGCATGAGCCAGCCAGAGTGTTGGAACTGGGTACAGGGTCGGGCTATCAAACGGCGGTCTTGTCGCAATTGTTTGACCAGATTTACAGCGTTGAGCGGATCAAGCCGCTCCAGGATCGTGCCCGCGATCGGTTGCGGCAACTCAATATCCGGAATGTCATGCTCAAGCATGCAGACGGAGGTATGGGATGGCCAGATAGGGGGCCATTTGACGGCATTATTGTAACCGCTGCCCCTGTTGAGATCCCCCCAGAGCTTTTGGACCAGCTTGCTGACGGGGGAGTGCTGATAGCACCTGTCGGTGAAGAGCACCAGGTACTGGTTGAGGTGATACGCAAGGGGGATCAGTTTGAGCGGCGAGAGTTAGAACCTGTTCGCTTCGTGCCCTTGTTGGGTGGGGTTGTCCGTTGATCGATCAGCAACAGGAAGGCCAAGCAAAATGTTCGGCCCACACGCAACACCCCGCCTCAGTGTTTCTCAGAGGTATGGCGATGGGAGCGGCGGATATTGTTCCTGGTGTATCCGGGGGCACCGTGGCCTTCATAACCGGCATTTACTTCCGGCTTTTGGAGGCGATCAATGCTGTTCCGGGAGCTGTGTTCAGGGATCTGCTCCGGGGCAATGCAAGGTCCTTCTGGCAGGCTTGTGATGGCACTTTTCTCGCTACGCTGCTGCTGGGCATTCTTGTCAGCATTGTGACTATGGCCTCCGGGATCAGCTACATGCTGGCCGAGTATCCAATCCTGATCTGGAGCTTTTTCTTTGGGCTGATCGTTGCGTCTGTCTGGCACGTTGGGCGTCAGGCGAGGCATTATCGGGCATCGCTGGTCTGGCCCCTTGTGTTTGGTATTGCCGCCGCATGGTGGATCACAACCTTGTCTGCAGGACAGGTTAATCCATCGGCGCTGACGTTTTTCGCTGCTGGCGCTGTCGCGATATGCGCGATGATTCTGCCCGGCATTTCTGGCAGTTTCATTCTGGTTATTATCGGTATGTACGCTCCGGTTCTTGCGGCCATTAAATCCCTTGAGATCACCGTGTTGCTCTTGTTTATGGCAGGTTGTCTGGTGGGGCTCCTGTCTGTTGCAAGGCTCATCACATGGGCTTTCCACAATTACCACGACCATGTTTTGGCCTTGCTTACCGGTTTTATGATCGGCGCATTGAACAAAGTCTGGCCCTGGAAAGAAACGCTTAGCTGGCGAACCAACAGCTCGGGTGAGCAGGTGCCCTTGACTGAGGTCAGTATCAGCCCTTGGGAATTCCTTGATCTGACTGGCACAGACCCGCAGATTTTCATGGCTTTGGCAGCAGCCGCAACAGGCCTGGCGCTTGTTCTTCTGATTGAGTGGCTTGGAGGGCGTAAGCCGAAAACTGAACAAGTGTCAGGCGATCGCAGTTGTTAAGTCGTGTTACCTTTTCAGGCATGCTGTTGTTCCCGGCCGTAACAAAGGGCGGAGCAGGTAACAGAGATAGCCGGTAAGTAACTTGGAATTGATTTTAAAATGTGTAATAAATTAGCGAGTTACTTTTGAAACTTCAGGATCTTCTTTGATCAGATTCAGAGCCTGTAAAGATTATTCCTAACCGAGCTGGTGCTATTCCTGTGAGATCATTTCGTGGGTCAGCTAAAGCCGCACAGTCGGCTTCCCCGCGGTTCCTCGTTGGTGCCCAGTTTACCTTGTGGGTTTCTCAAAACAGTCGAACTTGCCTGTTCCTGTTAGGGCTCTTGTTGCTCTCGGGTGCCTTGTCTGGTTGTAATACCCAAGCCATTCATCAGGATGATATCTATAATCCTCCGGTGTATTGGGGGCGCCATGTTGTGCGCCCGGGCGAGACCTTGTACGGGATTGCCTGGACTTATGGTCGCGATTACCGCGAACTGGGAAGCGCCAATGGCATCAGTTCGCCCTGGACTATCCGTGCTGGGCAGGTGCTTCGCCTGGACCTTCGCGGTACAGCCCAACCCAGCAGCAATTCACGGGTAGCAACACAGCCAGCCAGACCAACTGCGACTACCTCGGCGGGGGCTTCTCGGGCAAAGCCCCCTGTGCCAACTCCTGCAAATACCCGGAAGCCTGCAGTTACTCGAAAGCCTGATACCTCTGCACCATTAGCGACACGAACCCAAACTGTGGCAGGTGTTTCATGGCGCTGGCCACACTCTGGCACCGTAATTGCAAGCTATTCAGCATCCGGAAAAGTCAACAAAGGCGTTGATATTGCAGGGAAAGCCGGGGATGCTGTTAGAGCTGCCGCAGATGGAAGTGTGGTCTATGCCGGCAATGGTTTGCTCGGATACGGCAATTTGATTATTGTGAATCATAACGAGCGTTATCTGAGTGCTTATGCTCACAACCGGAAGATACTGGTCAGCGAAGGAGAGGGTGTAAAAGCCGGGCAAGTCATAGCAGAGCTTGGTAGTAGTGGTGTAGATAGGCCCAAGTTACATTTTGAAATTCGTAAAAATGGAAACCCGGTTGATCCAGCACACTACCTTCCGCCGCGCTAGTGACAAATTCGGTGCGACAAATAACAAGAAAAGGTGGCTGTAGCTCATACAGGCCATTGAAGAAGTCCTGAAGAAATGCGAAGTATCCAATGCCCGCAATAAAAAGAAGTATCGGGCGAAAACCAGGATTGTTGAAAGGCGGGGTAAGAGATATGTCAGCAGAACAAGAAGATATCATTATTGATCGCATAACAGATGTTGATGGCTCTACAGACGTTGAAGACTCTGAGGAACAGCTTCTCGCAGAAGAAGAAAACGATAAGGTAGCTCCAGAAGCTACTGAAGTTGAAGGGAAGTTCTCTACCAAAGGTAGTTACTACAGTAATGCCTCCAAGCAGCTGGATCCTACACAGCTCTATCTTAACGAAATTGGTTTTTCACCACTCCTGACCCCGGAAGAAGAGGTCTACTTTGCACGCCTTGCGCGCAAAGGGGAGGAGTCCGGCCGTAAGCGAATGATTGAAAGTAACCTTCGGCTGGTTGTGAAAATAGCACGGCGCTATGTGAATCGCGGCCTGACCCTGCTTGACCTGATTGAGGAGGGTAACCTCGGCCTGATTCGTGCGGTTGAGAAGTTTGACCCGGAGCGAGGCTTCCGTTTCTCTACCTATGCAACATGGTGGATCCGTCAGACCATTGAGCGGGCCATTATGAATCAGACCCGCACCATCCGGTTGCCTATTCACGTGGTTAAAGAGCTAAACCTTTACCTGCGGGCGGCTCGAGAACTGACACAGAAGCTTGATCATGAGCCTACGGCTGAAGAAATTGCCCAGTTGGTCGGCAAACCAGTCAATGATGTAAAACGAATGCTTGGCCTGAATGAACGTGTTGCCTCCATGGATACACCCATTGGCCCTGGTGGCGAGAAATCCCTACTTGATACGGTTGCAGACGAAGGCGCGACTGACCCTGCTGATGTGTTGCAGGAAAATAACATGACCGCCTGCATTGGAAAGTGGATAGACCAGCTAAGCGAAAAGCAGCAGGAAGTGCTGTCCCGGCGATTTGGTCTTCGGGGTTACCCGGTTAGCACGTTGGAAGAGGTTGGTCAGGAAATTGGTCTGACCCGGGAGCGGGTTCGCCAGATTCAGGTAGAAGCATTGAGGCGTCTACGTGAAATCCTGGAAAAAGAAGGGCTCACAGGAAATCTGCTATTTAAATAGCCTTTCTGACGCAGCACCCTGAACGCCGGCCATGCATCATGGTCGGCGTTTTGTGTTTTACTGGCGCTGAAAAGTAGTTCTGCAAAAATAGCTCGCAAAAAGTAACCCTGCAAATGAGAACCAGGTGGCGCTTCACCTCGCGCGGTCGTTGGTAGAATAGCTGCGCCGGGGCTAAGGATTTGTACTTGGTGACGAATGAATTCTCATAATAATGACTGAAAAGGAAAGGACTATGAAAAAAGCGTTTTTGACAGGCTTTGCATCTCTTATGTTGGCGGCCACACTCTCAACACCTGTTGCAGCACTGACGGTTGGCGGTGTTGATGTTCCGGATACTTATACCGCTGGCAGTACTGAGCTGCAGTTGAACGGCGCGGGTACCCGGTCCAAGTTTTTCATGGATCTGTATGTAGGCAGCCTTTATGTGCCCCAGGCGCAGAATGATGGTACTGCCGTTGTTGAAGCGGATGAACCCCAGGCTATCACGCTGCACATTATCTCTGGCATGATCACCAGCGACCGCATGACTGAAGCAACCATGGAAGGCTTTGAGGCCTCAACAGATGGTGATATGTCATCGGTTAAAGCCGATATTGATCAGTTCATGTCTGTGTTCAAAGAAGAGATCAAAGAAGGTGATGTGTTTGATCTTGTCTATGTGCCTGGGGAAGGCGTTAAGGTACTGAAAAACGGCGAGCAAAAAGATACTGTGGGTGATCTGGCGTTCAAAAAGGCGTTGTTCGGTATCTGGTTATCGGATGCTCCCGCACAGAAGAGTCTGAAAAAAGAGATGCTCGGCAAGTAAGAGCAGAGCTACTTCAGCATCCCACTAAAAAGCCGGCAACTGCCGGCTTTTTAGTGTGCAAAATGACTGTTTACTGGTAGTCGTTTTTATCCTTGAACTCGCATAGATCCTCAATAATGCATGCGCCACATCTGGGCTTTCGCGCTACGCACGTGTAACGTCCATGCAGAATCAGCCAATGGTGGGCATCTAACAGGAACTCCTTGGGTACAAGCCGCATTAAACGCTTTTCCACTTCTAGTACGTTTTTACCCGGAGCGATACCCGTGCGATTGGATACCCGGAATATATGGGTATCGACAGCCATAGCCGGCTGCCCAAAAGCCGTGTTCAAAACTACGTTTGCCGTTTTTCGGCCAACACCGGGGAGGGCTTCAAGGTCCTCCCGGTTATCAGGGACAACGCTGTTGTGCTTCTCAACCAGTATGCGGCATGTCTTGATTACGTTTTCAGCTTTGGTGTTGAAGAGCCCGATGGTCTTGATGTATTCCTTCAAGCCATCCACGCCAAGCGCAAGTATCGCTTCGGGTGTATTGGCAACAGGGTAGAGTTTGTCTGTGGCCTTGTTTACGCCGACATCCGTTGCCTGGGCCGACAGAATGACGGCAATGAGCAGCTCAAACGGGTTGCTGTAGTTCAGCTCGGTTTCTGGTTTGGGGTTGGCATCCCGAAAGCGAGAGAATATTTCAATACGTTTTTCTTTATTCATGGTGTTTCGTTACGACTCCGATGATAAATCATGAGACGTTTCCGGTTACGCGCACGCGTTTGCTGCCGGGTGTTGCTGCAGGCTGGAGCGTCTTTTGACGTTCCTTGAGATGGCGGTCAATGCCATTTTTCATGGCGATCAACAGACCGAGACCGACGAATGCGCCGGGCGGCAGTACCATGAATAGCATGTCCGGATAGTTTGCAAAGGGCTTTATAACCCAGTCTGACGCCATGGGGCCCAGTAGCAGGTGCATATCAACAAACAGTGTGCCTTGGCCGATCAGTTCGCGTATACCGCCGAGAATGATCAGCACGACAAGAAAGCCTGCGCCCATCATTGCACCGTCAAGCAGTGCAGGGCCTGGCGCATTGCGTGAGGCAAAAGCATCGGCCCGGCCAAGGATGGCGCAGTTGGTGACTATGAGAGGGATAAAAATACCCAGAATCTGGTACAGCTCGTAGGTGTAGGCCTGCATCAGCAATTCCGCACAGGTTACGAACGACGCAATAATCATCACGAATGCAGGTAGCCGCACGGACTCACCAACGAAGTTCCGGATCAGCGATACTGCGAGGTTCGAACCCATCAGCACCATCAGAGTGGCAAGCCCCAGGCCAATCGCATTAACGACAGTGCTGGTAACTGCAAGAAGCGGGCACAGCCCCAGTACCTGAACCAGGGCAGGGTTGTTGTCCCAAAGCCCATCGCGAATGATCTCGCTGGAGGTTTTAGTTGCCATGATCAGAACTGCTCCACATTCAGGGATTCATCTGCCAGATCTCCGGGCGTAACCACCGGGCCTTGTCCGGAGGGGGCACTGTTCAGTTGCGCCTGGATTGCCTGCTTGTTCTGCCGGAAATAAATCAGGGATTTCTGTACGGCTTTCACCACGGCTCTTGGCGTGATGGTGGCTCCGGTAAATTGGTCAAAGACGCCGCCGTTCTTTTTCACGTTCCATTGCTTTGGTACGGGGTTTCCAATGGAGCGCCCTTCAAAATCTTTAACCCAATCGGATTTCCGGGTTTCTATCCGGTCGCCCAGCCCCGGGGTTTCCTTGTGTGCTATAACCCGAACACCCAGAACCTTTCCTTCAAGATCGATACCGACCAGCAGCTTGATAGTGCCTGAATAGCCGTCTGGTGCAACCGCTGGCATGATCATACCGACTGGCTCTCCGTCCTGGCGAGCTACCCATACTGTGACCGGCCCTTCGGTGGCCAAGCGATCACTGGCAGGCAGGACCAGAGTATCCCGGAGCAGATCGTTGTTGTGGTCACTCTCCGGGATAATCTCAAACAGTGCTTTGGCTTCTGCTCTGGCAGCCTGCTCCTTGATACGTTCACTGGTCAACGCCTGAGTAAACGCAATAGTACCGCCAGTAATGACTGCAAATATGCCAAGGCCAATGGCGCTGCGACGAATTGATTGAATCATGGTCGCCATGGTCAGCTCCTGCCTCCGCCAGAAAAGCCTCTGCGGGCCTTGTGATGGCCGTAGGTCCGTGGCGGCGTGTAATGATCGATAAAGGGCACGGCAAAGTTCATAAGCAACACGCTGAATGCAACGGCATCCGGATAGTTACCCCAGCTACGGATCAGATAGATAAGTATTCCAATACCCGCGCCATAAATCAGTTTTCCCTGGTGGCTGGTTGCTGCAGAAACCGGGTCGGTGGCGATGAAAAATGCGCCAAGCATGGTGCCGCCGGCCAACAGGTGCAGTGGAAGTGGCGCAAACTCATCAGCATTGCTCCCAAAGGCCAGGCTCATAACAATCAGTGAACCCAAAAACGCAACTGGAATGTGCCAGCTGATTATTCTGAGGCCGATCAGCACAAGCCCACCCGCCAGGAAGGCGGCATTAACCCACTCCCAGCCCCTGGCAAAACCATTGCCGAACGTGGGGTGGGCAAGAACTTCCTCCGCAGTGTGGGTCGCAATTTTATGTTTGTATTCGTCAAGTGGGGTGGCCATGGTCCAGCCGTCAACCGCGGTTTGCTGTCCTGAGGCAATGGTTGCCAGCGTATCTCCGAAGCCAGGAGCCTTGTCCCAGAGCAGCGCCGGTTCAGCCCAGTTGGTGGTCATGGCCACCGGGAACGAGATCAGCACCAGCGCGTAACCCACCATGGCGGGATTGAAAGGGTTAGAACCCAGCCCACCATAAAGCTGTTTGGCAATCACGATTGCGGAAATGACCGCCACAGCAGATACCCACCAGGGTGCAAACTGTGGCAGGGAAAGCCCCAGCAGCAGCCCGGTTACGGCGGCTGTGTTGTCCTTGAGAACAAACGTAATCGGTTTGCTGCGCAATTTGAGAACAGCTGCTTCCGAAGCCAGAGCGATGGCGATGCACCAGACAACGTTGATGAGGTTGCCCCAGCCGAAAAACAGGGTTTGTGCCAGCAACCCGGGCAAGGCCGCGAGTATGACCCACAGCATCACCTTAGAGGTTGGGCGAGCCTTGTGAGCATGGGGTGAAGACTGTTGAACAAACGCCATGAAAATCGGGCCTGATTCAGATTATTTGATGGATTGTGGTTCAGTTTGGGCTGCCAGCGTTTTGCGTGCATCCGCAAGGGCTTCTTCTGCCCGCTTGACCCGGTCGTGGTTCTTGGCAACAGCTCGTTCAAGCTTGTCCACGTTGTCTGCTTGTTGTGCTTTTGCATCTTCAAGCATGGCCTGCATGGTTTCCAATTTGGACTGCGCCTGAGAGAACTGTTTTTCCAGTGCATCCAAATCGGGCGCTTCCTGCTCTGCCTCTGAGGGAGGAGCTGCCTTTGCATTGCTGGCTTCAGCGCTGGCTTTTTTGCGTGCCAGGGCCTGCTCCACCAAAGCAGATTTCGCTGCTCGCTCGTCGACAGCCTCTCCGCTCGCTGCAGACTGCTCCGCTTCTGCTTTCTTTAAGGCCTGAGCTTCCGCAGCGGCTTTGGCGCGCTCTTTGCGGCGCAGTTCTTTCTCCTGCTGTTCGCGCTCAAGCCTTTGCTGGCGGGCTTCGAAACGCTCCCGAGCTCTATCTGCTTTCAGCTGTTCTGCCCGCTGTACGCGGATCTCGCCCTTGGCGTAGCGATAGTACTGCACCAGCGGGATGGAGCTGGGGCAAACGTAAGAGCAGGCACCGCACTCTATGCAGTCGAACAGATTCAAATGCTCTGCTTTTTCGAACTCTGCAGCTTTGGAATGCCAGAACAATTGCTGCGGTAGCAGTTCCATTGGGCAAACCTCTGCGCATTGACCGCAGCGTATGCACGCTTGCTCCGGTGGCGGTGCAGGAAGCTCACTGGCGGTCGCAGCAATGATGCAGTTACTGGTCTTGATAACCGGCACCGCTGTGGTGTTCAGGGTGTAGCCCATCATGGGGCCACCAAGTACCAGGCGACTGACCCGGTCTTGCTGCAAGCCTGCCTGTTCCAGTAGGTAAGCAATGGGTGTGCCCAGCAATACCTCAAAATTGCCCGGGCTTTCAGCGGCTTCACCGCTCACAGTGACCACCCGGCTAATAAGCGGCGAACCCTCGAAGACAGCATCAGACACGGCTACGGCGGTACCAACGTTCTGGCACATGACACCTATATCTGCCGGAATGCCGCCACTGGGCACTTCCATGCCGGTGAGGACCTGGATTAGCTGCTTTTCGCCTCCAGAGGGGTATTTGGTCGGGATAACCGCAATTTCAATTTGCGTGCCTTGAATGGCTTCGCGCAGCGCTGCGATAGCTTCCGGTTTGTTGTCCTCTATGCCGATCACGCAACGCTCGGGTCGCAGTATCCAGGCCATTATCTTTAACCCGGCAACGACCTTGTCGGCTCGCTCGCGCATGGTCATGTCGTCGGCAGTAATGTAGGGCTCGCATTCCGCGCCGTTGAGAATCAGCGTGTCAACCTTGCGGTCCCTGGGTGGTTTCAGTTTGATATCTGTAGGGAATCCCGCGCCGCCCATGCCGGCGACACCGGCTGAGTGAATCACGCCAAGCACCTGATTCCGCTCAAGAGTGCGGTAGTCGCTGATCGGGAAGCGCTCGCACCACTCGTCCTTGCCGTCTGGCTTCAAAACGATGCATTGGTCTGTCATGCCGGAAGGGTGAGGTACCGGGTAGTCACCAATGCTCTCGATCACGCCAGATGTAGGTGCGTGCACTGGAACGACCATGCCATGGCTTACGTCGGCTATTTTCTGGCCTTTCAGGACAACATCGCCAACCGCCACTACAGGCTCCGCGGGCTCACCGATATGCTGCTGCAGTGGCAACACCAGTTGCCCGGGAATACCTGCGGTTTGAATGGGTCGGCGGGTTGAAACCTGCTTGTTCTCTGCGGGGTGAATGCCGCCGCTAAAGTCCCAAAGCTTGATAGTTGAGGGCATCAGGAGTTGGCCTCCTGTTTGTCTGTAGTGATAATCCGGGGCTGCGACCAGGTCCATCCACGAATATCAGGCTCGATAGTGATCATGTCGATGCAATCAACCGGGCAGGGCTCCACGCATAGATCACAGCCTGTGCATTCACTTTCGATAACCGTGTGCATGTGTTTTGCAGCACCCAGAATCGCATCCACCGGGCAGGCCTGAATGCACTTGGTGCAACCTATACATTCATCCTCCCGTATCACAGCAACCCTGCGCGCCTGTTCCACTCCGTGTTCTGCATCCAGCGGTTGGGGGTCAACATCGAGCAGGTCGGCCAGCGCTTTGATAGTGGATTCGCCGCCGGGAGGGCATTTATTGATGGCACCACCCTCTGCAATGGATTCGGCATAGGGGCGGCAGCCGGGGAATCCGCACTGGCCACACTGGGTTTGCGGCAGCATTGCGTCGATCTGTTCCACCAGTGGATTGCCTTCTACCCGAAAGCGCTCCGAGGCAAAACCCAGCAAAGCGCCAAACGCCAGGGCAAGGCTCAGCAGAACCAGAACGGCGATAAGAATGCCTGTCCACATAATACTGCGTCTCCGTTAAACGCTGACCAGGCCGGTAAAGCCCAAGAACGCCAGTGACATCAACCCTGCGGTAACCATGCCAATCGCGGCGCCCTGAAAGGACACAGGGACATCAGACACGGCAATGCGCTCGCGCATTGCGGCAAAGAGCACCAGCACCAGCGAGAAACCGGCGGCAGCGCCAAAACCGTAGAGCACTGATTCAACGAAGTTGTTGTTTTTGTTCAGGTTAAGAAGTGCCACGCCGAGTACGGCGCAGTTAGTGGTAATCAGCGGCAGGAAAATACCCAGCACGCGGTAGAGCAGAGGGCTGGTTTTACGTACAACCATTTCGGTGAACTGAACCACCACGGCAATCACCAGAATGAAGGTGATGGTTTTCAGAAACACCAGATCCAGAGGCGCCAGCAGGTAGGTATAGGCAAGATAGCTGCATACCGATGACAGAGTCAGCACAAACGTGGTGGCCAAAGACATGCCCATGGCTGTTTCCAGTTTGCCTGAAACCCCCATGAAGGGGCACAGGCCAAGAAACTGCACCAGCACGAAGTTGTTCACCAGAATGGTGCTGACCAAGATCAGTAAGTATTCTGTCATTGTTGCATCACCGGATCGCTCTGCCTCGACCTTTGTTTACATCACACGCATGCCGGGCGTGGCACCCGAATCAGGAGACAGGATAAAAATATCCTTGCCGCCCGGGCCAGCCGCCAGAACCATGCCTTCGGACATGCCGAACTTCATTTTACGGGGTTTGAGGTTGGCTACCATGACCGTAAGACGGCCCTCCAGATCCTCAGGCTTGTAAGCAGACTTGATACCAGCAAACACGTTGCGCTCGCCTTGCCCCAGGTCAAGCGTCAGGCGAAGTAGCTTGTCTGCGCCTTCCACATGCTCGGCTTTGACTATTTTAACGACCCGCAGATCCACCTTGGCGAAATCATCAAACTCGATTTCATCAGCAATAGCTTCGCTGGTGTCCTGCTTGTCTGCCTGAGCTGGTTTGCTGATGGCAGCAGGCATCTCTCCTTTTGACGCATCCAGCATTTTTTCGATCTGTGCCATGTCTACCCGGCTCATCAGAGGGCTGAACTTGTTGATGCTGTGGTTTTCCAGCCGCTCGCTGCGATTGTTCCAGTCCAGCTTCGCGTTGAGGAAGTCCTCCGAAGCCTTGGCCGTCTCTGGCAGCACCGGAGCGAGGTAGGTCATCAACAGGTGGAACATATTCAGGGCGTTGGTGCAGATGGCCTGCAGTTTTTCGTCCTGACCTTCCTGCTTGGCTACGACCCAAGGCTGCTCATCGTTAACATACTGGTTGGCAATGTCTGCCAGCTCCATGATGCGGCGCATGGCACGGCCAAACTCACGAGCCTCATAAAAGGCTTCCAGCTCTTCGCCCGCTTCAATAAATTTCTTCAGCTTGTCGTGCTCAGTTACCTGGCCAAGCTTGCCGTCAAAACGCTTGGTAATAAAACCGGCACTGCGGCTGGCAATGTTGACTACCTTGCCAACCAGATCTGAATTCACTCGTGCGGCAAAGTCCTCGAGATTCAGATCCATATCGTCCACGCCGCCAGTCAGCTTGGCTGCAAAGTAGTAGCGCAGATATTCCGGGTTCAGGTGGTCCAGATAGGTGCGGGCCATAATGAACGTGCCCCGGGATTTGGACATCTTCTTGCCGTTAACCGTTACAAAACCGTGGGCCCAGACCGCTGTTGGCGTGCGGAAGCCTGCATCGTGCAGCATGGCCGGCCAGAACAGGGCGTGGAAGTTGATAATGTCCTTGCCGATAAAGTGATAGACCTCGGCAGTGGAATCTACCGTCCAGAAGTGTTCGAAATCCACGTCTTCCCGGTTGCAGAAGTTTTTGAAGCTTGCGAGGTAGCCGATAGGCGCATCCAGCCATACATAGAAAAACTTGCCAGGGGCATCGGGAATCTCAAAACCAAAATAGGGCGCATCGCGACTGATGTCCCATTCCTGGAGACCTGCATCCAGCCATTCAGCCAGCTTGTTGGCGACTTGAGGTTGCAAGGCGCCACTGCGAGTCCACTGAGTCAGGAATTCGGTGAATTCCGGCAGTTTGAAGAAGTAGTGCTCCGAGTCTTTCTCTACCGGCGTGGCACCGGACACTGCAGAGCGCGGGTTGATCAGCTCGGCCGGGGTGTAGGTTGCGCCGCAAGCTTCACAATTATCGCCATACTGATCGTCGGTTTTACACTTGGGGCAAGTGCCCTTGATGAAGCGATCCGCAAGAAACATGTTCTTCTCAGGATCGAAGAACTGGGTGATGTTACGAGTCGCGATATTGCCGTTTTTCTGTAACTGGCGGTAGATGTACTCAGAGAAGTACCGGTTTTCTTCCGAATGGGTGGTGTAGTAGTTATCAAAGCGGATGTGGAACCCGGAGAAATCCTGCTGATGTTCTTCACGGATCCGGTCAATCAGCTGCTCGGGCGTGATGCCTTCCCGCTCGGCACGGAGCATAATGGCGGTGCCGTGGGCATCATCGGCGCAAACGTAGTAGCAAGTGTGGCCTCGCATATTCTGATAGCGCACCCAGATATCGGTCTGAATGTATTCCAGCAGATGGCCCAGGTGAATGGGGCCGTTGGCGTAGGGCAGTGCGCTGGTAACCAGAATATCGCGCTGTTGCTTTGAACTCGCTTGCGTCATGGTGTATCCGAACCTTTCATCAGAGTAAGGGTTGTATGGTCAGAAACGGGCACAGATGATACCTTTTGAACAGATAATTTTCACCCGAAACACCTGTTTTCATGCTGAAAACCCGCATGAGCTTATTTCCGGAGAGCCAGATGACACAAATTTCAGAGCAGGCCCTGCAAGCGGCCGTGCGTGAATACCGAGATCCGTACCTGGAAAAGGATCTTTATGACCTGGGTGCCGTAAAGTCACTGGTAGCTGATGAAGCAGGCAAGGTTACGGTAATGATAGAGCTGCCATACCCGTCAAAAGGGATCGCAGGTGGCTTGAAGCAGTTAGTTGCCAATGCGCTGGAAAATGTTGACGGGGTTGAATCTGCTGAGGTTCATGTGGCTCAGAAAATTCACTCCTACAAGGTGCAAAAAGATCTGCCATCTGTTCCCGGTGTCAAAAACATCGTAGCTGTCGCATCGGGCAAAGGCGGCGTGGGTAAATCCACAACAGCCGTCAATCTGGCCCTCGCACTCCATGCCGAGGGTGCTCGTGTAGGCGTTCTTGATGCCGATATATACGGCCCCAGCATTGGCATGATGCTTGGGGTCCCCGAAGGCAAGCGCCCGGACGTGCGAGAAGAAAAGTATTTCGTACCCATGGATGCCCATGGCCTCCAATGCATGTCCATGGCCTTCGTGACCACCGACAAAACCCCTATGGTATGGCGCGGCCCGATGGTCAGTGGCGCTGTTATGCAACTCTTGCAGCAAACCCTGTGGGATGAACTTGACTACCTGATCGTCGACATGCCCCCAGGTACCGGCGACATTCAGCTCACCCTGGCACAGAAAGTCCCGGTTACCGGTGCGGTGATCGTCACCACTCCTCAGGACATAGCACTTCTCGACGGCAAGCGCGGTATAGAAATGTTCCGAAAAGTTGAAATCCCTGTGCTGGGTGTTGTGGAAAACATGAGCGTGCACATCTGCAGCAACTGTGGCCATGCAGAGCACCTCTTCGGAGCTGGCGGTGGTGAACGCATTGCTGATGAATACGAAACAACCCTGCTGGGCCAATTGCCCTTGCACATGACCATTCGCGAACAAACCGACGGCGGTATGCCCACTGTGGTTGCCGTACCTGAGTCCGAAGTGGCACTCCGTTATCGCGACATCGCCCGCCGGGTTGGGGCAGAGCTTTCCACAAGGGAGCGAAACCTGAGCGGGGCTATTTCAAGTGTGTCTGTGAAGTCACACTAGATAAGAGCTGGGAGCTGGTTTGCGCAGCGGACTGCTTGGTGGTCTGATCGCAGGCGCGGGAAAGGCGGTTCAAAAATGTCGTAGGCCAGGGATGGCCGGAGACAAGCCCACATGGATGTGCTTGAAGCGGTTTTTGAACCGCCTTTCCCGTGACTGCAGCCCCCAAAACCAGAACCCTCTGGGCGGCACAGCGAGGCTTCGACAGAACCCAGCCGAACAGGTAAACTACGCCCCAATTTTCCCAAGTAGAAACGAGATTTCGCCATGAGCATCAAAGCTGACAAGTGGATTCGCCGAATGGCTGAACAGCACCGCATGATCGAGCCCTTCGAAAGCGGCCAGGTTCGTGACGGTGAGCAAGGCCGAGTTATCTCCTACGGCACCTCAAGCTACGGCTACGACGTACGTTGCAGCAACGAATTTAAAATCTTCACCAACGTGCACTCAGTCACCGTCGACCCCAAAAATTTCGACGAAAAAAGCTTCGTAGACTTCACCGGCGACGTTTGCATCATCCCACCGAACTCCTTTGCCCTTGCGCGCACCGTCGAATACTTTCGAATTCCGCGCAGCGTACTCACCATCTGCCTCGGTAAATCTACCTACGCACGCTGCGGTATCATCGTAAACGTCACGCCGCTGGAACCAGAGTGGGAAGGGCACGTAACCCTGGAGTTTTCCAACACCACCAACCTACCGGCGAAAATTTACGCCAACGAAGGCGTCGCTCAGATGCTCTTCTTTGAGTCTGACGAAGTTTGTGAGACCAGCTACAAAGACCGAGGCGGAAAGTACTTTGGCCAGACCGGCGTAACGCTGCCAAAAACATGAACGCCAACCAGTTTCTTAAAGCTGTAGCCCAGTTGCAGGGATGGCGTGAATGCGCCTTCCTGCTGGCACTTGCCGAGCGATCATTTCCTAATTACGCGCTCTTTGCCGAAGCGGTTGACCTGAAAACCGGCGGCAAAATGCACCAGATACTCGATCTTGCGTGGGGCACACTCCAGCAGGCTGCAACCGAATCTGCCATACCGCAACTGCTGGTGAAACTCGAAGCCTTGTCTCCGGATGTTGAGGCCTACGACGCCTACGGCGTCTACCCGGCGTTTGATTTCTGCCAGTTGCTGGAGCAGGCACTGCTGAATCGACTGAATCCCTCAAAACATCGGGCCACAGAAGCCTCACAACTGGCAACAAGCACGGTGATGAGTTTTATTGAGTTGTCTGAAGGTGAAGGGCTGGAAGAATATGAGCTGGTTCGCTTGCTCGACTCACACCCCCTGATGAAAGAAGATAAAGCCTTCCAGCGCAACCTGGTGCTTGAGCTGAAACGCCAGCGTACGCCAGTAGAGCAGTTCATCTCCGAAATCAGGGAAATGGCTGCCAATGAGGGCGTCAGCAATCTTGGTATCTCGCCAGGAGACTGAATCCCTCCCGTTTTCAGAACAGGCTTACATTAATCCCGCTAAATGTTCAGTTCCGACCTATGGAAGCAACCCCATGAAACTCTCCACTTTTGGCCGTAAGTTCACTGCCGACGCAGGCATCACCTCATTGATGGATGACCTGGGTAATGCGATGGCGTCGGGCGACGATATGATCATGATGGGAGGCGGAAATCCGGGGCACATCCCTGAAATTCAGGCGCGGGTGCAGGAAATTCTGGCGGATATGAGTAAGAGTGAAAACGATGTTCGCCGACTGGTGGGAATATACGATCCCCCTCAGGGAGAAAAGCAGTTCATTGCGTCACTGGCAGACCTGCTAAGCCGAGAGTATGGCTGGGATCTTAAACCGGAAAATATCGCCCTGACCAACGGCAGCCAGGCTGCCTTCTTCATGTTGTTTAACATGTTTGGTGGCGATTATGGCGAAGGTCACCGCAAGCATATACTGCTGCCGCTGGCGCCAGAGTATATAGGTTACGCAGACGCCGGTATTGAGCCGGGATTGTTTCATGCTGTGCAGCCTGACATTTCGTTCACCGATGCTCACGAATTCAAATACCGTGTGGACTTTGACGCGGTAGAAGTCACGGGAGAAACAGGTGCCATCTGTGTCTCCCGGCCAACCAACCCGACCGGCAACGTGGTGACTGACGAAGAGTTGGCCAGGTTGGAGGAGATGGCGCGCCAGCACAACATACCTCTGATTGTGGATGGAGCTTACGGTACACCTTTCCCAAGCCTGTTGTTTGTAGATGCCAAGCCCACCTGGAACGAACAGATTATCCTGTGCCTGAGTTTGTCCAAGCTTGGCTTGCCGGCAGCTCGTACCGGGATTGTGATTGCTGCAGCGCCCGTCATAAAAGCCTTGTCTGGAATTAACGCGATCATGAACCTGGCCACAGGGAGCTTTGGTGCCATGCTGGCCGAGCCGCTGGTTCGTTCCGGAGAAATTCTGTCATTGAGCCGGGATGTGGTTTGCCCATTCTATAAGCGGAAGATGGAGCGGGCAGTAGCAGCGTTTCGTGAGGCTATGGGTGAAGACAGTTGCCGCTGGTACGTACACAAGCCTGAGGGTGCCATGTTCCTGTGGTTGTGGTTCCCGGAGTTGCCCATTACCAGCCTGGAGTTATACCAGAGGCTAAAGGCCCGTGGGGTACTGGTGGTTTCGGGGCATTACTTCTTCCCCGGTTTGCCTGAGGATGGCTGGAAGCATCGCGATGAATGCTTACGCGTGACCTATTCCCAGGACGACGAGCGGGTGGCGCAAGGGCTGCGAATTATTGCGGACGAAGTTAAGGCTGTGTGGGCCGAAGTGGATCGGGAGGTTTAACCTCCCAGGTCCACACTCTTGAGCTTGAGTTCGTACTTGCTGCCGTCTGGTTCCACCTGGAGCAGACGCACCAGTACGAATTCGCTGTCCGGATCAAACCACATCAACGTCTCTCGTTTGGAGTTTTCACGAATCTTCTCGGCTTTGAGGAGTGAAGAGCGGGAGCCATCGGTGCCACTGGCATCATCATTCACAACGGCAAACCGCTCGCTGTCGATTTTGCCGCGATCCAGAACCTGATACTCCATCTCACGCTTACCGTTCAGAACATCCTGGTGCAGTTGTACCTGAAATCCAAGAGGGTCGAGAATACCTTCCTGCAGCTCCACCTTGAATGATTTGCCTCTGTAATCTCCCGCAGCTACTCCGGCCTTCCAGTCGAAATCGATAGACTGCTTTCTGTCCTTGATAAGGAGGCCGGACAGGCGATACCGGTACCTGAGGGGAACAACCTTGCCATCTTCCCATTTCAGTACCAGGGATTCGTCCAGGTCTGCTATAAAAGACTTCACCTCTGTTCGGTAGAGCCATACATCATTGCCTTGGGAGGTGAGGATGCGTTTCGCGCTGCCATTAAGGGAGACGCCCTTTTCCATGGAGGCGCCATAACTGACCTCAAAAGGAAATAGATCCGGGGCCGACTCCGCCTGCGCAGCGCTCGTCAGCAACAAAGCCAGCGTGCACAGAAGGCTGGCTGCGATGTTTCGGCTTGTTTTCAGGGCGTGCACAGTACTTCGAGTTGGGAGCATTTCGTTGACCTCGAATCCTTCAAGTATGATGAAAGTCTAGCGGGTCGGTGGGCACTGTGTGGTGACAGTCTGGTAAGGTGCGCCTTAATTATCGGGGAGGCGCATGGGCGTTTTCATTACCTGGCCGTCGAACAGCACAAAATCGCTGCCCAGCTGAATCCGGCCTTCGCAAAACCAACGCACAACTATCGGGTACAACAGGTGTTCTTTGCGTTGTACCTTTTCGGCAAGGGTTTCACTTGTGTCGTCAGGCGCCACAGTTACTTCCGCTTGAGCGATTACGGGGCCACCATCCAGCTCTTCTGTCACGAAGTGAATGGAGACGCCGTGTGTATCATCGCCGGCATCCAGTGCTCTTTGGTGAGTATTCAGGCCGGTGTACTTTGGTAAAAGTGACGGGTGAATATTCAGCAGCTTGCCGCGGAAGGCCTGCACAAAGCTCGGGGTGAGGATGCGCATGAAGCCTGCAAGCACTATGACATCCGGGTTGTAGCGCAGAATGTGGGCGATTAAGGCTGCGTCGAACTCGTCTCTAGAGCCAAATCCCTTATGGTCAACGACAAAGGTCTCAATGTTGGCCTGGGCTGCGCGTTCAAGGGCAAATGCTTTTGGCTGGTTGCAGCCCAAAGCGATGACCTGGCCGGGGAAATCCCGTTCCCGGCTAGCGTCTACCAAGGCCTGGAAATTGGTTCCGCTGCCGGAGGCCAAAACCAGAATTTTGGGTAGAGTTGGTTGGTCTGCCTTCATTCTGAAAGCAACCCCGGCGCGTAGCGCACTACCGCCTCTTCTTCTGCGTTTTCAGCGCGCTCAATAACGCCTACCTGCCAGGCAGTCTCTCCGAGCACCTTCAGTGTATCCAGGGCCAGGTCTTTCTGACTATGCGGGACGCAAACGATCATGCCAATGCCGCAGTTAAAGGTGCGGTACATTTCTTCAATGGCAACACCGCCGGCTTCTTTAAGCCATTGGAATACCGGGGGCAGCTCCCAGCTTGCGGTATCGATAGCGGCAATCATACCCTTGGGCAGAACCCTGGGAATGTTCTCTGGTAAACCGCCGCCCGTAATGTGGGAGAGGGCGTTTACATCCACCTGTCGGATAAGCTTCAGCACGTTCTTGACGTAGATCCGAGTGGGCTCCATCAGGGCGTTTTCCAGAGTGGTGTCGCCAACAGCTTGTTTGAGGTCGGCGTTACTAACTTCAAGGATTTTGCGAATCAACGAGTAACCATTGGAGTGAGGGCCTGAAGAAGCCATCGCCAGCAAAACATCGCCTTCGCGCACATTACTGCCGTCTATTATTTCGCTGCGCTCTGCTACGCCAACGCAGAAGCCGGCCAGGTCGTAATCGTCGCCTTCATACATGCCCGGCATCTCGGCTGTTTCGCCACCTACCAGTGCACAGCCAGCTTGTTCGCAGCCTTCGCCGATGCCCGCCACTACCTTTGCGGCGATGTCTATATTCAGCTTGCCCGTGGCGTAGTAGTCGAGGAAGAACAGAGGCTCTGCGCCACCCACAATGAGATCGTTTACGCACATGGCGACCAGGTCGATACCAATGCTGTCGTGCTTTTCAAGTTGCATGGCCAGTCGGAGTTTGGTGCCCACGCCGTCGGTGCCGGACACCATGATTGGCTCTTTGTACCCTGGGGGAATCGCGACCATGGCACCAAACCCGCCAAGCCCTCCCAGAACCTCAGGGCGCCGGGTACGTGCGGCGGTTTCCTTGATGCGGCTGACAAGTTCATTACCGGCGTCAATATCAACGCCGGCATCGCGGTAGGTCAGGGAAGGCTTCTGTTCGCTCATGGGGATCTTAACCATTAGGCCAGTGGGTCAGGCGGCGGATTTTAGCAGGTGCGGTGTGGGGGTCCAAGTGCAATTGCTGCGAGCGGGTGCAGATTCGAGCAACTGGGCGGTCCGGCGCGGGCAAGATTGCATTTCAGCAACCCGGGTCGGCTACTCAGGCTCCGGGCCATGGTGTATCCTATGCGCCATTCATGCGAACAGCAGGGTGTTTCATGCCAGTACCAGACCAGAACCGGGCTCTAAAGTCCTTGTCAGCCCTTTGGCTTGCCATTATTTGTGCGCTTATGGTGGCAGTATCCACACCCGCGACAGCCGTTACGGTGTCAGGGCTTTATACTGTTGAGGTTCCTGTGACCGGCTCCGGCCCGGATGCTCTGGCGCAGGGCTATGCAGACGGGTTAGCCCGGGTTTTTGTGCGAATTTCTGGCACCCGTGAGGTGCTTGCACTGGACGGCGCCAAGGCTTTGATGGCAGATGCCGAATCCCTGCTTCTTTCCTATCAGGTGCTCCGTGGTGAAAATGGCGATAGCCGTTTGAGTATGGCATTTGGTGCAGTGGGTGTTAACCGTGCACTGGCGTCGATTGGTGCCCCTGTTTGGGGTGCAAACCGTCCTCTGACCTTGGCGTGGGTCGCCGTAGAAGATCGCGGTGTTCGCAAGCTCGTGACTGGGACGGGTGAAGGACTTGCCGACACCGGAGACTCCGGAATCTGGACTTCCGCATTTGCCCGCGCGGCTCAGGAGCGGGGGCTTCCGGTGACGCTGCCGCCAGCCGGGTTCAGCGATAATAGAGAGTTGTTATCGGACATCTGGGGGCAATTCACCGGTCGTGTCCGCACTGCCTCAGAGGGCGTTGAGCACGATGTGCTTGCTCTGGTTCGTGTCAGCCGCTCTGGTAGTCAGTGGCGTGCAGGCTGGGTGTTTGAAGGTGCAAAGCTTAATAGTAGTGAAGAGGCGGTCAGTGCCGATACGCGGGAAGCTTTGGCGGAAGCGTTGGTTAATCGTTGGGCAGAGTTGTACGCCAGCCGTTACGCAGTTGCAGCCGGCGAGGTTGGAGACTTGCCGCAGGTTGATATTGTTCTTCGCGGCGTTACCTCAGTTACGGACTATGGCAAGGCTACCCAGGTTCTTGAGGGGCTGACTCCGGTTGTAAGTGCAGGTGCGTCCCGGGTCAAGGGTGAGCAACTAACGCTCAGAGTGGCGTTTTCCGGTGAGTTGGATCAGCTCAGAGAATATATTGCCCTGGATTCCAGGTTTGTGCCGGTTGACGGTGAAGCTCCGGATATGCCGCAGCCTCGTTTGACGTCACCAGAAGCTCCTGCTAAGCCAGCTCAGACGCAACCCGGGCAGAACAGTCCGGAAGTAGCTCCAGAAACAGCTCCTGCTGAGCCGTCTATGTTTACCTACCAGCCATCTCCTGCAGATGAAGAAGAGGCTGAGCAGGCATTTGAGTCGCTCTATCAGGTCCTCTATTACCGCTGGCAACCTGTGCCGGTCATTGTGAATGATGGCGGGCAGTAAGCCGCAACCGGAGGCAGCACATTGAACACTTACGCCTGGCGCTGGATTCCCAATGCTTTGACGTTTGTGCGCATATTGCTGATTGCTCCTTTTGCCAGGGCGTTACTGGTACAAGAGTACCGCCTTGCGTTGTTTATATTTGCTGTCGCCTCGCTGACTGACGGTCTTGATGGTTTCCTCGCTCGGCACTTCAATTGGCGTTCACGCTTTGGTGCTGTGGCCGACCCTCTGGCAGATAAAGCGCTATTAATTACAGCCTATCTGGTACTGACCTACACTTCTGTCCTTCCGTTGTGGCTGTTCGCGCTCATACTCGGGCGGGATCTTCTGATTGTTGGTGGTGCACTGGTTTATCATTACGGTATCGGTCGCTTTGAAATGGAACCCAGCATGCCCGGAAAATTGAATACGTTGGTTCAGATTCTGGTGATTCTGGGCATTATTGTGATCATGGCCGGCTTGCCGGTACCGCCGGGGTGGCTGGATGCAGGAATCTGGCTGGTTGCGGCTTCAGCTGTGTTTAGCGGGGGCCATTACATGGTCGTCTGGGGTGCACGGGCAAGGAGGGCCAGGCAGTCGTGAGCGCATCGCAATTGGTTCTTGGTGTCCGCCTTCGGGATGATGCACGTTTTGATAATTTTCACGGGGATCGCAACCGGGAAGCTGCGCTGCGGCTTTTATCAGTGTTCAGTCAGCCTGAAGGGCTGCCGGTGGTAGTGGTGTGCGGCGATTCTGATACGGGCAAAAGCCACCTGTTGCAGGCAGCGTGTCACCATGGAGAGGCCGAAGGGAAAACAGCCGTGTGTATCAGTATTGCAGAACTGGAACCTTTCGGGCCAGAAGCGCTTGCCGGACTGGATACCATGGATGTTGTTGCCCTTGATGATCTTGACCGGATAGCCGGTAAGGCAGACTGGGAAGAGGCGGTTTTTCACCTTTATAACCGCCTGCACGACGGTGGGCGTATGCTCGTTGTCAGTCTCTCGGAGGTTCCTGGCTCCTTGCCCTTTGTGTTGCCAGATCTGGTCTCACGGTTGCATCACGGTGTTACGGTGCAGCTTGGAATTTACCGTGACGATGACCGGTTAAAAATTCTCATGGCCCGTGCCGAGCAACGGGGACTAACAATGACGGACGACGTTGCCGGCTTTATCATGCGCCGTGCACCAAGGCGTCTCGGAGAATTGTTGAGTATTCTCGATACCCTCGATGAAAATTCCCTGCAAGCACAGCGACGTCTCACTATTCCGTTCGTGAAAACGGTCATGCAATGGTGAGTCAAAGGCACAGACATAACCAAACACAAAGACAGCAATCAAACGATAAGACGCTGAATAAAGCGCCAGATGGAGAAATGACATGAGACGGGTAGTATTCAACCAGAAGGGCGGAGTTGGAAAATCCAGTATTACCTGCAACCTGGCAGCGATCAGCGCGGCAAGAGGCAAGCGCACGCTGGTTGTTGATCTGGACCCCCAGGGAAACTCAACACATTATCTCTTGGACAAACCGGCCAGCGAGCTCAAAGATACGGTTGCAGACATGCTAGAGCAAACGGTGGCCTTCAAGGTGTTCAACCGGCGCCCGGAGGAATTTGTTCACGCGTCGCCGTTCAGAAACCTCTATGTGTTGCCCTCCAGTCCAGAGTTGGATTTTCTGGAGCGCAAACTGGAAGCAAAGCACAAGATTTACAAGTTGCGGGAAGCCCTCAAAAAGCTGGGTGAGTCCTTCGACGAAATCTACATCGATACAGCGCCCGCCTTGAACTTCTACACCCGCTCGGCACTTATCGCGGCTCAGCGTTGCCTGATCCCATTTGATTGTGATGATTTTTCCCGTCAGGCGCTTTATAACATTCTCAATGAAATTGAAGACCTGCAGGAAGATCACAATGAAGAACTTGTGGTGGAGGGTATTGTCGCCAACCAGTTTCAGCCCCGTGCCAGCCTCCCCAAAAAACTGGTAAGAGAACTGATCGAAGAAGGGCTTCCAGTGCTGCCAGTACGCTTGTCAGCTTCTGTAAAAATGAAAGAATCTCACCAGTGTCGGCAGCCGCTCATTCACATGGCGCCAAAGCACGCGCTTACAAAGCAGTTTGAGGATTTGTATCGCGTGTTGAACGGTGAGACGGTAGAGCTTGAGCCCTTGGCAGATTGAGGGGGGATATTTATGTCAGGCACAGGTGACGTTACAGGGCAGGTGGCAGATTGCCTTCTTGGTATTGAGATGGAACTGCGCAAACTCGATATGTGGGCGGTTGAGCGCCCGCCGATTGAAGCATTCGACAGCACCGAGCCCTTTTGCATCGACACTCTGGCGTTTACCCAGTGGATTCAGTTTGTGTTTCTTGAGCGCATGAAACTCATTGTTGAAAATGGCCACCCTTTGCCCAGGGTTTCAGGCATTGCGCCTATGGCAGAGGAGTACTTTCGTGGTCGTCAGGAATCAGGGCGGGGGTTGGTACAGGAGCTAGAGGCTGTTGATCAGCTACTCTCTGGTAGCTGATCACTGTTCTTTCAAACTGAGCCGCCCGGCTCAGTCCAGGCGCATGGAGAGGTCAATGGCTTTGACATCTTTGGTCAGCGCGCCGATGGAAATGTAATCGACACCGGTTTCTGCAATGGGAACCAGTGTGTCTGTATTGATGCCACCGGAAGCTTCCAGCTTAGCTCGCCCCTCGTTCATGGCAACGGCTGTGCGCAGATCTTCCATGGAAAACTCATCAAGCATGATGATATCAGCTCCGGCGCTAAGGGCCTGCTCCAGCTCCGCGAGGTTTTCAGTTTCTACCTCTACAGGCTTGCCGGGGGCAATTCTGTGGGCAGCAGCAATAGCGTTGGCGATGGAGCCGCAAGCGGAAATGTGGTTTTCCTTGATCAGAAATGCATCCCAAAGCCCGAGACGATGATTGTGGCAGCCGCCGCAGGTTACTGCGTATTTCTGGGCAAGCCGCAACCCCGGCAGCGTTTTGCGGGTATCCAGAAGGCGTACGCTGGTGTGAGCAACTCGCTCAGCATAGCCTGCGCAGCTTGTCGCAACGCCTGAAAGGGTTTGCAGCCAGTTCAGAGCGGCTCTCTCTGCGGTCAAAAGGCTTCTGGCTGTGCCTTTCATGCGGAACAGGACCTGATTGGGGGAAGCGGATTCACCATCCTTGATCAGCCACTCCAGAGTAACTGAGCTGTCTACCTGGCGGAATACTTCATTCACCCATTCGCGCCCGGCGATGTGGGCTCTTTCCCGGGTAATAACATGACCGGTCGCCTGCTTCTCCAATGGAATAAGTTGAGCCGTGATATCGCCATCGCCGATATCTTCTCGCAGGCTTGCTGCGACGGATTCAATTCGTGACTGGCGTAGGCGTTCAGTGAATTTCATGGTCATGCATCCGCTTGTGTCTGGGGCCAAAGAGTTCTGAATCAGTTAAGGGGCACGATTCTATAGCCCGCTAGCGGTTTCGCCAAATTCTGCCAAAATTGTGATCTGGGTCTGCTCTACACAAAAGGTGACAATTTCTGACACAAGGTGACGCTACTAACTCGTATGATATGTAATCAGAGTAGTTTCAAAACGATGGTCAGGCGTTTCACATACCTTGGCTGAGGGGTGGTCAATGAAGCAGGAAAACAAGGTTGTCAGTTTTTCCGGGCAGAAATCGTTTTCACGGTTTGATCTGCCGCCGGCCCTTGTTCGCCTGCGAGACTCATCCGGTCAGTCCTTGAAGGGTGTGCTCGAACGTTTTTTCGAGCGTGCTGACGATGCCTTGTTTGAACTTGCGGATCGTGCCGGCTCCAACATGGATCAGACGGTCTATTTTGATGCCATGCGCGAATTGCGGCTGCGCCGCAAAGCCATGGTCGTTTCAATGCTGCAGTACGTCAGTCAGGCTTTTAATGATATTGGCAAATTCCGGCCCCGACAGACCGCAAATGCGCTGGACGAAGTTGACCGGGATTCCCTGAGCCTTCTGGAACACTCAGATCTGGAGCAACAGGTAGCGATTGATAACCTGATCAATAAGCTACGAAATCAATATCAGGCTCCCATCCAGCTTTTGTCTCTGCGGGTGAACCATCTGGTGACGGGAGTAGATCTCTCCGGCAGTCAGATGCCTCTCAGTCCCGAAGTGCTCTGTGGCGGTATTGCGGAGGCTTGTGCTGATCTCGATATCGACATCCGTGCAAAGCTTATTGTTCTCAAGCTGTTTGATCGCCTGCTGGCAGATACGCTTGGCGATTTTTATCAGGAAGCGAACCGCACGCTGGTTTCAGAAGGTGTTCTTCCAGACGTTAAACGTCCACCAGCCCGTTCAGCTGGAGCCAGGTCTGCGACCTCTGCCCCGGTGCCGCCAAGCTCAGTGCAGCAAGGCGCGGGCGCAGGATCGGGTGAAGTCAGCGGCGGCCAGTATTACAGTCATGACCAGATCCAGGGCGGTTCTTCCTATGCAACGTTTTCCGAATTGAGCGCGCTCCTGCATCAGCGAGGTGCATCCCAGACTATGTTTGAGCCGGACAGGGCTGATGAGGCCTACCTGGATACTGATGGCTTGTTGGCTCGCCTCAGCGAGGCGCAGACATCTTTCAGCCAGTGGGAAGGTGGTGAAGTTGCCTCTCTTGATCAGCGGCTTCAGCCGGTGCTCCGGGCGGCTAATGGTCAAAAAGCAAGCATCGGGCAGGTAGACAATGATGTCATCAACCTGGTCTCCATGCTGTTTGATTTCATCCTGGAAGACAGGCAATTGCACCCGGTTATGAAAACGCTTATCGGGCGTTTGCAGATTCCCGTTCTGAAAGTTGCCCTCAGCGACAAGAACTTTTTTAACCGTGGCGGCCACCCGGTAAGGAAGTTGTTGAACGAACTGGCACTATCCGCCATTGGCTGGACTGAAAAGCGGGCCGGTCAACGCGACCCCCTGCACGAAAAGATCGAGGCAGTTGTGGATCGGGTGTTGAGTGAGTTCACTAACAATGTGTCACTCTTTGAAGAGCTATTAAAGGATTTTTGCCACTTTACGGACCTTGATCGCCGCCGCCGGGAATTGGTAGAACAACGTTTGCGCGATGCCGAGGAGGGCAGGGCGCGGCAGGAGCAGGCGTCCCAGGTTGCTGATGCGCTGATTGCAGGGCATACAGCAGGCAGGGATATTCCTGAGCCTGTGCTCGAAATGCTCACGGAAGCATGGACAAAATACCTGCAGTGGGTGGTATTGCGGGAAGGAGAAGAAAGCGAGCGCTGGGCAGATGCAAAAGAGCTGACTGGTCACCTTGTTTGGAGTGTGGATCCTCAACCGGTTGAAAGCTCTACCCGAAGCGACCTGCTTCGCGCAATCCCGGCTATTGTGGATGACTTCCGCATGGCGCTTCAGGAAATTTCCTGGGATCCATTTGCAACAGATACCGCAGTTAGGGATCTCGAACTGGCTCACGTGGATGTGTTTCAGCGACTGGCAACGGCCCCCTTGCGGGCCGCACCTGTGGTGGAAGACGAAGAGCCGTTTGTTGAAGCTTTTGTGGCACCCGAAGCCGGGACTGGACTGTCTGACACCGGAGCACAGGCTGAAACGAACGAGCAGCAACAACATGTGCTGTCAGAACTCGTGATTGAAGCGCCTGCACAGCAGGCAGTGGAAGAGGTTGCGGCTGAGTGGTTGAACCGGGCTGACAGTCTTCGTGTTGGCGCCTGGGTTGAGCTGAGCCGCGACGAGACCAAGCTTCGCTGTAAGTTGGCGGCTGTTATCAGGGCCACGGGTAAGTATATATTTGTTAATCGCAGCGGTGCCAAGGTGGCGGAGTATCATCGCCAGGAACTGGCCTCTGCAATGGCGGCAGGTGCTGTGTGTATGCTTGATGATGGGCTTATCTTTGACAGAGCACTGGAATCCATCATCGACAACCTGCGCAATACCCGCAAAGATTGATCCGTGGTAACAGGTGTTACTTTGTGATTCAATCAGATCACAGTGTAATGCTCTGATAATAATGGATTCATCTTGCCCCATTCAGCCTGCGATCATGTTAGTACGACCATTTGCAGCGAAAACATAGAGACGCTTCGCGAAACCGGGCGTCTTGAATCTGCTCGCTGGTGCCCTTCGCCGAACTACGGCCCTCGCCCGGAAGGCACCACCATAAGCCTTCTGGTAGTGCACAATATCAGCTTGCCGCCCGGCGAGTTTGGTGGCACCTATATTGAAGACTTCTTCACCAATTGCCTGGATCCGGATTTGCATCCCTACTTCGCAACAATTGCCGGGATGCGCGTGTCAGCTCACGCACTGATTCGCAGGGATGGCAGCCTGGTTCAGTTTGTCAGCCTGTTGGAAAGAGCCTGGCACGCGGGGCGATCTTGCTTTGAGGGTGTAGAAGAGTGCAACGACTTCTCTATTGGAATTGAGCTTGAAGGCGCAGACGACATTCCTTACACGGCTGAGCAGTATCGGGCGTTGGCAGAAATCTCGGTAGTGATCGGTTCTGCCTGGCCCGATATAACCAACAACCGCATTACTGGCCACAGTGATATTGCGCCCGGTCGCAAGACAGACCCTGGGCCTGCATTTGACTGGCAACACTTTCAGGCGTCTCTGCAGGCAGTTCAGACTGGACAAAAACAGTGCTGAACTGTCTCCCAAAGGAGCTGTTTAGATGATTCTGGTGGTATTTCTCATTGCCTACCTGGTTCGCAGGCGGCTTGATAGCCTGAACGCGATATCCGGGGATGAACTCTGGCGGCGCTGGTTTCGCCAGGGCACCGTTGTTAAAGCAGGACGCGAATCAAGTATTGGGGCTGGCCTTTTTTTGATCGTCGTACCAGCACTGCTCGCTGCCTTGGGCATATATGCACTGGGGCTATACGGCTGGCGGCTTGCTGCCTACCCGCTGGAAATTCTGGTGCTTGTGCTACTTATGGGGTCGCCTGGCTGGCGGCAAGTGCTTGAGCCTTATGCGGAAGCTTGGCGGAAGGGCGACATGCAGGCTGCCTGGCACTTTATACAGGAGCGGCTGCCTGCGAACGAGCGGGGCGCTGCCGCATCACCAGATATCATGCACCTTGCCTTATCCAAAGCACTGATGCTGGCAGTTTTTCAGCGTTTCTTCCTTATTGCATTCTGGTATGTGGTGGGAGGCATAGGCCTGGCAATTTTTGTGCGGGGATTAGTCGCACTGTCTGAGCAGTGGCCGCAGGCAGGCGCCAGGCCATGGTATACCAAAGCATGTGAATGGTTTAGCTGGGTGCCGGTAAGAATGCTGTCAATAACTTTTGGGATTGCCGGTGACTTGTCGGGCTGGCTGCGTGAATCCAGAGCTGCGATGGCGGGTGTCACGAAAAAGGCGTCAGAGGTGCTCATGATTTCCGCCAATGGGTCGTTAACCGGGTATGCGCTTGATCCAGCCCGCTTTTCCCGGATTCACCAGGATGAGTGGGCCAGCTTTGGTGGCCGCAGTTTGAGTGCGGTGAGGGACCTGCTCAGCCGGAGTATGCTGGTCTGGATTTGCGCACTTGCTTTGCTCGTAATCGCAGGCGTTGTCTGAATCCTGGTTGGATAATAAAAATTACTTAAGTTTCCCCCTGTTTGGGCGATAATAAGAACAGAACATGCATTCATTTGTTTGCATTTCAAAGAGAGGGTCGATGTGAAGCAACTCATTAATCCCGCAGTAGCACTGATGAACCGGTTGCCGATGCTGTACAAGTTCAGCCTGATCAGCATCCTGTTCCTCCTCCCGATTGGTGGCTTGTCCTGGCTTGTGATGACAGAACTCAACCGCTCGGTCGCGACCATGACCCGGGGTGTGGAGGGTCTTGAACAGCTGCGCCAGATCGATCGCCTTGTAGACGCGTCTATTGATTATCGGGATTATCGGGCGCCAGCAGTAGCCAAAGATGAAGCTAGTCTCAAAGCTCTTTCTGACAAGATCGCCAGCGAAATAGGCTCTATTCTTGATAGCCTGACTGCAGAGCCGCGTTCTTTTGATACCTCCGGGGCTTGGGCCGACCAGGTAGAGGCGCTCAAAGCGGAGTGGCAGAGCATTCGTGGGGATGATAACTATCAGACCAACTTTGATCCCCAGTTTAAGTATTTTCAGGAATTTGTTCAGAAAGCGCTTGCACTGATTCCCGCCACGATAGAAACGTCAGGCTTGGGCCAAGGCGCCTCGAGGGAAAACCTGCTCATTCTTGGTCTTATCCGTGAAACTCTTCCAGATGCCCGCAGCGAATTGGGGCGGGCACGTTCCTATGGCCTGTTCGCTCTTGTTGACGGTCAGTTAGGTTATGCCCTCAGCGAAAATCTGAATGAAATATATGATGCGCTGACTAATCGTAGTTCACTGCTTTCGCCTGCCTTGACCCTCGCGGCAGATGCGTCGCCGGCGTTTGCCGCCTCGGCGGGAACTGCATTGAAAGATGTTGATGAAAGTCTTTTGAACGCACGTGAGTTGCTTGAAGTTAATATTATTGCGCCAATGCGGCTGGAGATGGCATGGCCAGATTATGATTCGCGCATTTCTGCGAAGCTGGGGAGCTATGTTGAGCTAAAAGATGCAGCGTTTGATGTGGTCGATGCCAATCTGGGAGCCAGGCTGGAGCAAGAGCTAAGCCAGCGTCGCCTCATAGTAGTCGCGCTGATTGTTGTTTTGCTTTTTGTTGTATATCTCTATGTTGGCTTCTTCATGTCTGTGCGCACTGCCATCAATCGCTTTAGTGAAGCAGCGCGCAAGGTTGCTGCTGGCGACATGACGACCCGGATTTCCCTTGATAATCGCGATGAGCTTGGTGAGTTGACGGGTGAGTTCAACAATATGACGGATCGTATGGCTGAACTGATACGCTCTGTAGGCCAGACAACACAGGAAGTTGATCAGCAGGCCACGCGAGTGAAGGACACAGCTGCCGCTAACAGCGAAGCAGTAACGCGTCAGATGGCCGAGAGTGGTCAGATTAATGAGGCTATGAGCCAGATGGTCGAGGCGGTGAGTGAGGTTACTGAAAGCGCCCACCGGGTTGCAGACAGCGCCACCGCTGCAGAGCAAGATACGGAAACTGGCCGCGGCGTTGTTTCCGATACCGTTGAAACCATCAACCGTCTTGCGACCGAGATTTCTGGCGCTGTAGATGTGATCAACCGGGTGAGTGAAGACAGCAACAACATCAGTCAGGTTTTGGTTGAAATCAAAGCCATCGCTGAGCAGACCAACCTTTTAGCCTTGAACGCTGCCATTGAAGCAGCCCGTGCGGGTGAGCAGGGGCGTGGGTTTGCGGTGGTTGCAGATGAGGTGCGCTCGCTGTCCCAGCGCACTCATAAGTCGACCGAAGAAATTGAAGGCATGATTTCACGACTTCAGAGTGGCGTAAAAGATGCCGTAGCGGCCATGACCAATAGCCGTGACGTTACTCAGACAACCGTTCAGAAGTCGGGAGAGGTTACTGAGGCGTTGAGCAGAATTGCCAAGGGTATTTCGGTGATTGTGGACATGAGCCACCAGATTGCCCAGGCCGCTGAAGAGCAGTCTGCAGTTTCCAAAGATGTGAATGCTAGCGTTGCTCACATTGGCGAGTTGGGTGCATCGACTGCCGCGAACGCTGAAGAGACTCTGGCTTCTTCCCAGGAGATGTCCGATTTGACGGCTTCTTTGCAGAGGCTTGTTGAGGCGTTTAAGGTTTGAGTTTTTAAGACGGCAAGGTGATCAGACGGTCAGGCAGCGTCATCCACCTCAGAAACACGCTGTGAATACATCCTTTTACGCTTGGCTCCGCCATCCATGGCTACGCACAGTTTCTGAGGTGGATGACGCTGCCTGACCTGATGTTGGAGCAAGCCGTCTCGCAGTTATAAAGGGTATTACATACCTGACTTCTTCTGATCCCACAGAATCTCTTCAGCGCCTTCCCGGCGCGCTAACACCCTTGAAGCTACGAATAACAGGTCTGATAAACGGTTCAGGTACTGGCGTCCCAGAGGGTTGATTGAATCCTCATGGCTGAGGGCTACCACTACACGCTCCGCACGGCGGCAAACGGCGCGGGCCAGGTGACACTGGGCCGCAGCCGGGCTTCCGCCTGGCAGGATGAAGTTTTTCAGAGGCGGCAAGGGCTCGTTCATTTCATCCAGCAGATTTTCCAGCCAGCTAATATGATCTTCAGTAATCGCCTTGCTTCCGGGAATCGCAAACTCACCACCCAAATCAAACAGGTGATGCTGAATGCGGCGCATGGATTCCAGCATGTCATCATCACTGTCCAGGGTTTCGATCAACAGGCCGATATGGCAGTTCAACTCATCGGCCATGCCCATTGCCTCAACACGCTGAGCGTTTTTGGCAATACGATTACCATCGGCCAGGCCGGTGGTGCCATCGTCACCTGTGCGGGTGTAAATCTTGGAAAGGCGGTTGCCCATGATGTTGCTCCTGGTAGTTTAAGCTGATTGGTTAAAAGCCTTATAGACCTTGTACTCGTTCGGTCAGCATTTGGTTTACCGGCGTGGCAATGCTATGGCACCTTCCGCATTGCACTAGATAGCCGTTGATATAGTCAATCTCTGTTTTACGACCCGCTAAAACATCCGCGCGCATGGAAGACGTATTGCTGGCGGTGTTTCTCGCCACAGTTTCTATACGCTCCCGAAGAACCTCCGGCGCAATGGCTTCTGAGGTCTCAGCTTCCAACAAAACAGATATCTCCGAGCAAAGCTCATCAATGTTCTGCTGATAAAGAGGTGAGTTCAGAATGTCTCCGTTAGGGCAGTCGAGCAGGGCTGTAAACGGATTTATCCCGGCATTCACTATCAGCTTCTGCCAAAGCCGCTGCAGAATGTTCTCCTCAGCATGAACCCGCAAGCCGGTTTCAGCTAGTTGCTGAACAACACTCGCGGTGTGGTCAGCGGCACTAGCCGTAAGCGCGCCCACCCAGGTATCTCCTGCTCCGGCGTGAACCAGTACTTCAGGGGAAGGGCGGTTCGCGCCTTCGGTAGTGCTGGCCGCCAAAATCGGCCGCTCCGGCCAGCGTTCGGCCACTTCCTGTTGGCTACCCAAACCGTTCTGAAACAAAACAACCGGCGTGTTTTCCGGAAAACGAGGGAGCCACTCTTCTAGCGCCGAAAACGTATCTCCGGCTTTCGTTGTCACAAGCAGAAGCCCCACGTTCTCAGGGGACTGAATCCATGGAAGGCTAACTTTGTCGCGGGCTTCACCAGAGTCCGGCGAAGCCGTCAGGCGGGGCTTTCCGAAACCTTGTGGAGCCATGGATGGCGGAACAGAGCGTACAAGGACGTATTCACAGCGTGTTTCGGAAAGCCCCGCCTGAAGGCTTACGCTTCTCCCAAGCCGATAAGCGTGCTCAGGCCGAGGCAAGAAACCACAAAGAGCAGAAGGCAAAAGGGCGGCCCAAAGCCGCCCCAAAGAACCCGCTCCAAGAATGGCGATCACCCCGCCACCCCCGGAACGCTTACCCGCAGACACCATGCCTACATGGCCTCAATATCTGCACGCTGCTGCTGCAATCGGCCCAGATTACCCTGAACCTCAGCCAGCTTCTCCTGCTCCTTGGCAACCACTTCCGCAGGCGCCTTCGCAGTAAACTTCTCATTGTTCAGCTTACCCTCAAGGCGTCCAATCTCCTTCTGCAAACGCTCAAGCTCCTTATCCAGACGCTTCAGCTCCGCATCCTTATCGATCAGCCCAGCCATAGGCACCAACACTTCCATATCGCCAACCAACTGAGTGGCACTCATGGGTGCTTTATCGCCTTCAAACCATTCAAGACTTTCCAGCTTGGCCAAAGAACTCAAGAACTGGCGATTCTCATTCATCCGACGTTGACCTTCGGCGCTGTTGCCACGGAACAGAACCGGAATCTTCTTCGCCGGGGAAATATTCATCTCGCCGCGAATATTGCGCACCGCCACAATTACACCCTTCAGCCATTCAATGTCTTCGACGGCTTTAGCATCGTGCTTGCTGGCGTCCACCTGCGGGAATGGCTGCAACATGATGCTGTCACCGGATTTTCCAGCCAGCGGTGCAATGCGCTGCCAGATTTCTTCCGTGATAAACGGCATGATCGGGTGCGCCAGACGCAGAACGGTTTCCAGCACGCGAACCAGGGTGCGGCGTGTGCCGCGCTTCGCCTCAACACTGCCGGTGTCGTCGCTCAGGCAAGGCTTGGAAAGCTCCAGGTACCAGTCGCAGTATTCGTTCCAGATGAACTCATACAGAGCGTGAGAGGCCAGATCGAAACGGTACTGATCCAGATGGCGGGTCACGTCCTGCTCGCACTGCTGCAGGGCACTGATAATCCAGCGATCCGCCAGAGACAGTTCTACCGGCTCACCATTTACGCCGCAGTCTTCGCCTTCCACGTTCATTAACACGTAACGGGCAGCGTTCCACAGCTTGTTGCAAAAGTTACGGTAACCTTCCAGTCGCTTCATATCCCAGTTGATGTCACGACCGGTAGTGGCCATGGCTGCCAGAGTGAAGCGCAGGGCATCGGTACCGTGGGCAGAAATACCTTCCGGGAATTCCTTTTCAGTCTGCTTGGCAATTTTCTTCGCCAGCTTGGGTTGCATCATGTTGCCGGTGCGCTTTTCCAGCAGTGGGGCAAGATCAATGCCGTCAATCATGTCCAGCGGGTCAATGACGTTGCCCTTGGATTTGGACATCTTGTCGCCGTGCTCGTCGCGGATCAGACCGGTCACATAAACGGTTTTGAAGGGAACCTGCGGGGTGCCGTCTTCATTTTTCATGAAGTGCATGGTCATCATGATCATCCGGGCGACCCAGAAGAAGATGATGTCAAAACCGGTCACCAGTACATCGGTAGGGTGGAAGGTCTTCAGGCGCTCAGTGATTTCCGGCCAGCCCAGAGTGCCGAAGGTCCACAGGGCAGAGCTGAACCAGGTGTCCAGAACATCGTCGTCCTGCTTTAGGGCGAAGTCGGCTGCCAGGTTGTGCTTCTGGCGTACCTCATCTTCACTGCGACCTACATAAATATTGCCTTCGGCGTCGTACCAGGCTGGAATGCGGTGGCCCCACCAGAGCTGGCGGGAAATGCACCAATCCTGAATGTCGCGCATCCAGGAGAAGTACATGTTCTCGTATTGCTTTGGCACAAACTGAATGCGACCGTCTTCGACCGCCTCAATGGCAGGCTCGGCCAGTTTTTTCGCATCGGCAAACCACTGGTCGGTCAGCATCGGCTCAATAACCAGTCCGGAGCGGTCGCCACGGGGAACGCTCAGTACGTGGTCTTCGATTTTCTGAACCAGGCCGGCGGCTTCCATATCGGCTACGATCTGCTTGCGGGCGTCTTCCCGGGTCAGGCCGGCGTAGGCGGCGGGCAGGCTGGCGTCGAGTTCGGTGTTCTCTGTGCCGTCACTGTTGAATACTTCTGCCTGCTCACGGATGTCCGCATCCTGAGTCAGCACGTTCATCATCGGCAGGTTGTTGCGTTTGCCTACGGCATAGTCGTTAAAGTCGTGTGCTGGCGTAATCTTCACGCAGCCGGAACCTTTCTCGGGGTCGGCGTGGTGGTCGGCAATCACCGGTATGCGGCGGTTTACCAGTGGCAGCATCACGAATTTGCCAATCAGGTGCTGGTAACGCTCGTCGTCCGGATGAACGGCTACGGCTGTATCTCCCAGCATGGTTTCCGGGCGGGTAGTGGCGACGACCAGATAGTCTTTGCCATCCTGAGTGGTGGCGCCGTCGGCCAGTGGGTAGCGCAGATGCCAGAAAAAGCCTTTCTCTTCCTTGTTCTCAACTTCCAGGTCGGAAATAGCGGTGTGCAGCTTCGGGTCCCAGTTCACCAATCGTTTGCCGCGGTATACCAGGCCGTCTTCGTACAGGCGAATAAATACTTCCTGTACGGCTTTGTAAAAGCCGTCGTCCATGGTGAAGCGTTCGGTATCCCAATCAACGGAGTTACCTAACCGGCGCATCTGGCCGGTAATAGTGCCGCCAGATTCTTCCTTCCATTCCCAGATGCGCTTGATGAAGTCTTCCCGGCCAAGGTCGTGGCGGGTTTTGCCCTCTTCCGCCGCCAGCTTGCGCTCAACCACCATTTGCGTGGCGATACCTGCGTGGTCACTGCCCACTTGCCACAGGGTGTTGTGGCCCTGCATGCGCTTGTAGCGAGTGAGGGTGTCCATGATGGTGTGCTGGAAGGCATGGCCCATGTGCAGGCTGCCGGTCACATTGGGTGGCGGAATCGCAATGCTGTATGCCTGACCTTCGCCGCTGGGGCGGAAGTAGCCTTTGGATTCCCAGTTTTCGTACCACTGGCGCTCAATGTTTTCTGGCTGGTAGGTTTTTTCCATGGGTTTTTCTGGCGACCGTTTGATTGATTCACAAGGGGAAATTGAAACGCTGGATTATACATGGTCGCTTGCCTTCGAGCCATGGAGCTCGGCTTTGGCAGGCGTGTCCCACCTCCGAGCCTGCGAAATCGACATGTAGTCGTGGAAGATGTTCGATATTTTTCTCTATAATCGCCGGCTTTGCTGCGTGGGTGCGCTGCAATAAAACTCAGTCATAGCTGGCTCAGGTCTTGCGCTGTGCACTCGCCGGTCACTCTGTAAGCATCTTAACGAGGGAATACCATGGATTTGGTTTACAAGAACGAGAAGCCGTTGCTCAGGATAGCGGTCGTGTTTTCAGCGGTTATCTGGCTTGCGTTGTTTGTCGGGACGTTCGGGATTTTGTTGTTGTACTTGCTTTTGGGCTATGTGTTTTTTCTGTTTGCGCATTCGGCATTTATCTCCCACCTGAAAGGCTCGGGTGTGCGCATAAGCCAGGATCAGTATCCGGATCTATATGAACGGATGGTTCGTTGTTCTGAAAAAGTTGGCGTCACAGAGTTGCCTGAGGCATACCTGCTTCGTACCGATTTTTTTAATGCGCTGGCCACCAAATTTCTCGGTCGTCATTTCGTGGTGCTGTTTACCGATGTCATTGACGCCCTGGAAGACCAGCCGGGCGCAGTCGATTTCTATATTGGCCATGAACTTGGCCACATACACCGCAAGCATCTTTCCTGGCGCGCGTTTGTCATGCCGGGCTCGCTGTTGCCGGTGGTTGGCCCGGCTCTGCGCCGCGCAGAGGAATACACCTGTGATCGCTACGGCGTTGCCTGTTGCCAGTCTTCAGAGGATATCAAGTCCGCCATAGCAGCCATTGCTGCAGGGGATACCCGTTGGAAGACCATCAATGTGGATGCATACCTCAGTCAGATTCAGGCAACCAGTGGGTTCTGGATGTCGTTCAACGAACTGACCGGCGACTATCCGTGGCTGACCAAACGCATGGCGACCGCCTTGGCACTGGCACAGGGCAGGGAGGTAAAGCATCCTCGTCGCAGCCTTGGGGCCTGGGTGTTATCGATGTTTGTGCCCCGGGTGGGTGGTGGTGCGGGCGGAGCTGCATCCCTGCTGGTGACTGTCGCGATCATCGGTGTGCTGGCTGCGCTGGCAATTCCTGCTTACCAGCAGTATGTCGAAAGGGCACGTTATTCGGCTGCATACTCCATGGCTCAGGAGGTACAGGCTCGAGTCACTTCCTACGCCACTGAGAACCAGGCTTGGCCGGTAACCATGCAAGAACTGGGGTACCCGGAGTTAATCCTGGAAAATGACGTGCAGAACTATTCAATTGATGTATATGACGACGGCATGATCGGGGTCGAAATGGGCGTGGATGATTCCGGCGAGTCCAAATATATCGTGCTTGAACCTGCCGTCGATGAGGGCGAGATCAGTTGGACCTGTTACGGCCAGAATGTGAACGAAAAGCATTTGCCGGCGAGCTGTCGTTAATCACGTCGCATTCGCACTCTGGAAGCTCTAATTCAGCGCTGCCCGGCAGTGTATGATCACGATCACGATCGCGATCGTTGATCATACACTTGGGCCTCGATACCTAAAGCGCGCAACTGCCTGAAATGTGATCGAGCCTGGTTGAGAACGACAGGGTCGCTATGGGCCACCAGGGCGAGGCGTTTGAATTGGTCCGCGTTTGCCGGAAGGGTCTGGGAGAGGATGATTACGGTATCCCAGTCCTCTGCAATTGGCGGGCACAATAGTATTCCAACAGGATCAGTACAGGGTGTGGCAGCATCGGGTATGACGCTGTGCGGGATGAATGCATCCGGGCTGAAGTTCCAGATTAGTTTGTCCAGTTCATCAGCTTGCTGCTGGGAGTCGCACACGATGCACACCCGGTCGCCTTGCTGCCAGGCTTTGCTTACAAGCTTGGTGGCGTGCAGGTTACGGGCGGCGGGAGTGTCTTGGAGGAGAATATGAAACCAGTAACGCTGGTTTTTATCCTCCAGAGCAGACGCAGTCCGAGAGTTGCCGGCAGCAGGGCTGCCGGCTTGTGAGAGCAAATTACTTTCCATTATTTTCCAGCGTGGGACATCAGGTAGTCGACCAGCAGGGGAACCGGGCGGCCAGAGGAACCCTTGGCTTTACCCGAATGCCATGCAGTTCCGGCGATGTCCAGATGCGCCCAGCGGTATTCCTTGGTGAAGCGAGCCAGGAAGCAGGCGGCAGTGATGGTACCCGCAGTGCGGCCGCCGATGTTGGCCATGTCTGCAAAGTTACTGTCCAGCAGGGTCTGGTACTCCTCCCAAATGGGCAGGCGCCAAGCCTTGTCGTTGGCACGTTCACCCGCAGCCAGCAGTTCGTTTGCCAGCTCGTCATTGTTGGCCATCAGGCCTGTTGTCTCGTGGCCAAGGGCAATGATGCAGGCGCCGGTAAGCGTTGCCAGGTCGATAACCACTTCCGGATCAAATTTCTTCACATAGGTGAGGGCGTCGCACAAAACCAGGCGGCCTTCAGCATCTGTGTTGAGGATTTCAACCGTTTGGCCAGACATGGTGGTGACAATATCGCCAGGGCGGCTGGCATTACCGTCGGGCATGTTTTCAGCAGCAGCGATAACCGCAACCACGTTAATTTTCGGCTTGGTCTCTGCGAGTACTTGCATGGCTCCGAATACGGCAGCTGAACCGCCCATATCGTATTTCATTTCATCCATGCCAGCGCCGGGCTTGAGGCTGATGCCGCCTGTGTCGAAAGTAATGCCTTTGCCTACCAGAACATAAGGCTTGTCTTTAGCATTACCACCACGGTATTCCATGATGATCAGGCGTGGTGGTTGGGCACTGCCCTGACCAACGGCAAGAAGGGAGTTCATGCCGAGCTTTTTCATTTGCTTTTCATCAAGCACTTCGGTCTTGATGCAGTCGTGTTCAGTGGCCAGTTTGTTGGCTCGCTCTGCCAGCCATGAGGGGTGGCAGATGTTCGGTGGCATGTTGCCCAGATCGCGGGCCAGATTCATGCCGCGACCGGTTGCCAAGCCCAGGTTAAACGCTTCTTTTTGTGCTTTTCCGGCATCAGAAGTGGCGACCAGAACTTTGTTGAGCTTGCGCGCTGAAGGCTTTTCGCTCTTGAACTCGCTGAAGCTGTAGAGCTGATCTTCCAGAGTACGGCCGATCAGGCTCAGCTTTGCCAGTTCGGAGCTAAGGCTGTCATTGCCAGTCAGGGCGGTATCGGTCAAGCTGATCAGCACACTCTTTGAAGGACCATCCTTCAGGGCACTTGTCATGGCCGCCAGTGCCTTTCGGAAGTTTGCGCCAGTGCGCTCGGTGTCCTTGCCTGTACCAACAACAAGCAACCGATCCCAAGGCTGGTCGTTAAGTGGAATCAGGCTTGTTTCAGCGTTTTTGCCATTGATGTCACCGGCTTTCTGGAGTTTGGTGATCAGCCCGCCAAGTGCGCTGTCTGCCCCAGTGGTGGAGGCTGGCCAGTCGCCCTGTTCCGGAAGGGCGACGACCAGGCAGTCGGCTTTGGTGCTCGCAATGGCATTGCTGTTCAGGCTGAAGTTCATGGAAACTCCTATAGTTATCCGGGGAAAGCCGCAATTGTGAGCGGCGAGAATGATTTGATCCTGTACCACCAAGCATTGGGGTTTGGAGGCGGATTATCAAGTTAGGCGGGCTACACTGTTATTCAGCCCCAAGGTTACATAGAATACTCGCAGTTTCCTCATTCCTCCATGTTCCGGTTTACACGGGCAGAGAAACCGTTTTGAGCATTATTTTCCGCTATCTCATACGTCAGGTTATGGTCAGCATGGTTGCCGTCTCAGGCATTCTTCTGCTGGTGTTTATGAGTGGGCGCTTTCTCAAATACTTGGCCGGTGCCGCGGAAGGCAAGATTGCACCCGGCGTGCTGTTTGAAATTATGGCGTATCGCTTTCCCGGGTTTCTTGAGCTTATCCTGCCGTTGGGGCTGTTCATTGGCATACTGCTGGCCTATGGCCGTATGTATCTTGAAAGTGAAATGACCGTGCTTTCCGCCTGTGGTGTAAGCGACGGTCAGTTGTTGTCAAAAACCCTGGTGGGCAGCCTTGCCGTCATGTTGATTGTCGGAAGCATGAGCCTGGTGGTTTCACCATGGGGAATGCAGCAGGTTGAAGAGATTTTTGCAGAGCAGGCCAAGGCAACAGAATTCGATCTGCTGGCGCCGGGGCGCTTCCAGAAGCTTTCGTCGGGCGGCCGCGTTACCTACACCGAAGCTCTCAGTGATGACAAACGCCAACTTCAGGGTGTGTTTATTGCCGAGTACGGGCAAGACGGAACCGGTGTAAACGTAATTACCGCCGATTCCGGCTCCCAGTTGATTGATGAAGAAACCGGTAGCCGCTTTCTTATTCTCGAAAACGGTGCGCGTTATGATGGGACGCCCGGAAAGCTGGATTACCAGATTACAAGTTTTGAAGCCTACGGTCTGAAGATTCGCAGCGGTAGTAGTGGTGATGTGGTTTTGGATGAGGGGGTTACTACCGGCCAGTTGATGCGATCGGACGATCCCCGCGACCGCGCATTGTTGCACTGGCGCTTTTCGTTACCGCTGATTGTCCCAATAGTGACACTGCTGGCAGTCCGGTTGAGCCGGGTTAATCCGCGACAAGGGCGATTTTTCCATCTATTGCCTGCCATGCTTGTGTACGTTGCCTATCTTGGTTTGCTGATTGTCGCCCGGGATGCCATGGCAGATGGCAAGGTGCCTGAATGGTTGGGCATGCTCTGGGTACACGCCATCTTCCTTGCGCTTGGTCTTTGGCTGCATTTTGGTCCGGCCTGGCTTTATAAGAGAAAGCTGAAGCGGGAGGGAGTGGTCAATGCGTAAGATTGATCACTATGTGATGCGCAATGTGGGCGGTGCCATGCTGCTGGTGATGCTTGTGGTGCTGTCCCTCGATCTGATTTTTGCCTTTGTTGCCGAGCTGGATGATACCCGTAACAACTACCAGATTCTGGATGCACTCTGGTTTGTAGCCCTTACCTTGCCGCGCCGGGTATACGACTACCTGCCTCTTGGGGCTTTTATGGGCTGTTTGATTGGACTGGGTGGCATGGCCAGCTCTTCCGAACTTACAGTGATTCGCGCGGCCGGGGTTTCTATAAAGCGGGTTGTCTGGTCTGCAATGAAACCTGCATTGGTGATCGTTCTGGCGGGTGTTCTTATCGGTGAGTATTTGGCGCCTCCTGCGGAGCGTGCTGCCCAGAGTCATAAGGCGGTTGCTCTTGGTGCGGGCCAGAGTGTGGCTGCTGCCCACGGGGTATGGCACCGGGAGGGCAATGTTTTTATGCACCTCAATGCTGTGCAGCCAAACGGTGTGTTGCACGGTGTTTCTTTGTTTCGATTCGACGATCAACGGCAACTGATAGCAGCCAGTTTCTCGGAGCGGGCAATTTATCAGGGCGACCACTGGCTGCTGGAGAACTCCACGACCACGCGCCTTGAGGGTGAATCCACCAGGCGGGTAGATCATAAGAGCCTGCGTTGGGACACTGGCCTGTCCCCAAGTGTATTGAGTGTGCTGATTGTTAAGCCGGAAAACCTTTCAATGACTGGCTTGTATACCTACGCAAACTACCTTGGCGACCAGGAGCTAAATGGCTCTCCATACTGGTTGGCCTTCTGGAAGAAGGCTCTGATGCCGCTGGGCACAGGCGTGATGGTGCTGGTGGCGATTTCCTTTATCTTTGGGCCACTGCGCTCAGTTACTATGGGGTTTCGGGTGTTTACCGGGCTACTCGTAGGGCTGCTGTTCAAGTATATGCAGGACCTTTTGGGCCCCATGAGCCTTGTTTACGGGTTTAGCCCGGTTCTTGCGGTGATTGTGCCAATTGGGATCAGTGCGGTGTTTGGTGGTGTGTTGATGCGCCGGGCAGGATAGCTACCCGGCATACCGGTTCAGCCAGCCTTGGCTTTATGGGGAACACTAACAACCATGCTGTCTGAAAATCTGTCTGTTATGGACAGGCCGTTAATGGGGTAAAAAAGCCCTATCATGGCTGGAACAGACAGGAACAGCGTTGCCGAACCCAGATAGTAGCCTGCCAAAATGGCCACAAAAAACACGGCTGCCGCGCTCACATACCTACGAAGGGCCTGGCTCCAGCTCACTGAGGAGCCGTCCAGATTTTCGATGCGAATCCGCCATACCTGCATGCCCAGTGTTTGCCCTATCCGCGTCCAGAAGTACGCAAAGAACAGGTACATCACCAGAAACAATACGAACGTCAGGCCGGGGTCGCCGGATAACTGACCCGCTTCGGCTTTCTGCTCCATGCTGTCCCAGCCGGTAATCCAGCCAGTTATCATGGTGTATATCCATGTGGTAACCAGAAGTACGGCAATACCGATCAGGCCGTCGTAAATAATGGCGAGTGATCGTTTGAGAAACGTCGCTGGGGGTAGCAGTTCATCAGCGGCGTGGAAGCGGCGGGGCATGGGCTCTCCTGTGATTTTTCACGTTTTTCCTGTACTCAGCGTGTGCTAGAGTAGCCGATTTGCACACGCATGTAAGTATTCGTATTCAATCGCGGATCCCGCCGCTTCCCGGTGGGATTTCTGGAAAGGTATCAACGGGCTATGAAAACCGCAGAGTTGCGACAGGCATTTCTCGATTATTTTAAACAGCAAGGTCATTCCATTGTTTCAAGCAGCTCGCTGGTGCCGGCAGACGATCCGACACTGCTGTTTACCAATGCGGGAATGAACCAGTTCAAGGACGTATTTCTTGGCCGTGAGGAGCGTGACTACACTCGCGCAACTAGCTCCCAGAAATGCGTGCGTGCAGGCGGCAAGCATAATGACCTGGAGAACGTGGGTTACACAGCGCGCCACCATACGTTCTTCGAAATGCTGGGCAACTTCAGCTTCGGTGATTATTTCAAGCGCGAAGCCATCAATTATGCGTGGACCTTTCTGACCGGCGAGCAGTGGCTAAACCTGCCCGCTGAGAAACTCTGGGTGACCGTTTATGCCGATGATGACGAAGCCTACGACATCTGGAATAAAGAAGTCGGCGTGCCAGTAGATCGTATTGTTCGCATTGGCGACAATGGCGGCGCACCTTACGCTTCAGATAACTTCTGGCAGATGGGCGATACCGGCCCCTGTGGCCCTTGTACCGAAATATTCTATGACCACGGCCCGGACGTAGCGGGCGGCCCCCCCGGAAGCCCGGAGGAAGATGGTGACCGCTACATCGAGATCTGGAACGTGGTTTTCATGCAGTACAACCGCACTGCTGATGGCGAGATGCTTAAGTTGCCCAAGCCTTCCGTCGATACAGGCATGGGCCTGGAACGTGTTACAGCTGTGATGCAAGGCGTACACAGCAACTACGAAATCGATTTGTTTGATGATCTTCTCAAAGCGGCTTCAGCCATACTTGGCGGTGCGGCGACAACAGAAGCCAGCCTGCGTGTGGTTGCCGACCATATTCGCTCCTGTGCCTTCCTGATTTCCGACGGTGTTATGCCTTCTAATGAAGGTCGAGGCTTTGTTCTTCGCCGGATTATTCGTCGGGCAGCTCGTCATGGCAACAAGCTTGGTGCCACCGGCCCGTTCTTCTACAAATTAACCGGTGCTTTGGTTGAGTTGATGGGTGAGGCCTTCCCGCAACTTGTCAGCAGCCGGAAGCAGATAGAGAGAGTGCTGCTGCAGGAAGAAGAGCAGTTTGTAAAAACTCTGGATAAAGGCTTGCGCCTGCTGGAGCAGGATATTGCCGAGCTGAAAGGCGACGTGATTCCCGGGCAGACGGTTTTTACCCTGTATGACACCTATGGCTTTCCTGTGGATCTCACCAACGATATCGCCCGTGAGCGTGGCCTGACGTTGGACTATGAGGGCTACGAAAAAGCTATGGAAAGCCAGCGTGAGCGGGCCAGAGCTGCCAGCAAGTTTGGCATGGATTACAACGCAGCAGGCCTGAGCATTGAAGGTAAAACCGAGTTCACTGGCCACGAGCATGTTGATGGTCACGAGCGTATCCGTGCCGTCATCGTCAACGGCGAGCAGAAAACAGCAGAAGCCGGCGATGAAGCAATTGTGGTGCTGGAGCGCACACCGTTTTACGCTGAATCCGGTGGCCAGGTAGGTGATACCGGGCTGCTGACCTGGAGCGGTGGCCGCTTCAAGGTGACCGACACTCGCAAGGATGGCGATAACCATCTGCATGTGGGCACTCTTATAGAGGGTGAGCTGTTCGAAGGACTGGAAGTAGACGCCCGTATTGACCACGCACGCCGTGAGCGGGTTCGCCGTAACCACTCTGCCACGCACTTGCTGCATGCGGCGTTGCGCAAAGTGTTGGGTGAGCATGTAGGGCAGAAGGGCTCTCTTGTGGATCCGGACAAGCTGCGCTTTGACTTCTCGCATTTTGAAGCGGTTACTCCTGAGCAATTGAAAGAAATCGAACGCCAGGTAAACGAACAGATTCTCAGTAACACAGCGGTACAGACCGACATAACAGACATGGAACAGGCGCAAGCAAAAGGCGCCATGGCGTTGTTTGGTGAGAAGTACGGTGATGTGGTTCGAGTGCTGAGCATGGGTACTGACAGCTATTCTGTAGAGCTGTGTGGTGGCACCCACGTAACTCGCACCGGCGACATTGGCCTGTTCCGTATAACATCTGAAAGCGGCATTTCTTCGGGTGTTCGTCGAATTGAAGCTGTTACCGGGTTTGGCGCCCTTGAGTGGGTGGACGACACAGAGCGCACTCTGCGTGAAGCGGCCCGACTGGTAAAAGGCAGCCGGGAAACGGTTATCGACAAGGTGCAACAGACCATTGAGCGCAATCGACAGCTTGAAAAAGATGTTGATGCCTTGAAGGCCAAGCTTGCCAGTTCCGCCGGAAGCGATCTGGCAGATTCTGCAGTAGAGGTTGCAGGCCTGAAAGTTGTCGCTGCCGAGCTGGAAGGTGCAGATCGCCAAACGCTTATGGAAACTGCAGACCAGCTTAAAAACAAGCTGGGAGAGGGTGTGGTTGTTCTCGCGAGTGTTGAAGATGGAAAAGTGACCTTGGTTGCAGGTGTTACAAAGTCTGCAACTGGTCGCATCAAAGCGGGCGATTTGATGAAGCACCTTGCGGCGTTGGTCGACGGCAAAGGCGGCGGTCGGCCCGATATGGCTCAGGGCGGTGGTAACGATGCCTCTAAGCTTGGGGAAGCCCTTGCCGGGGTGCCGGAGTGGGTTGGGAAAAATATCGCCTAAGCAACTATTTTTCAGAAGCGATCGGGGTTTATAATTCCGGTCGCTTGTTTATTGACGGGCAGGGTGCTCCGCCCTGCCATAGGCCTCGATTCGGATATTGGAAAGACAATGGCTCTGTTTGTTCAGAAATTTGGTGGCACCTCGGTGGGTACAACCGAGCGCATAGAGGCAGTGGCTGAAAAAGTAATTGGCTTCCGCAACGCGGGGCATGACGTGGTTGTTGTAGTTTCTGCCATGAGCGGCGAAACCAACCGGTTAATTGGGTTGGCCAGCGATATTATGGAAGATCCTGAGCCTCGTGAAATGGATGTGCTGATTTCTACGGGGGAGCAGGTAACCATGTCACTTCTCTCCATGGCGCTGCAAAAGCGAGGCTTTGATGCTCGCTCTTATACAGGTTCGCAGGTCCGTATTCTGACGGACAGCATGCACACCAAGGCCCGCATAAAACAGATCGACGAGCAGCGTATACGCGCAGATCTGGACGCGGGCCGTGTTGTAGTTGTTGCCGGGTTCCAGGGTGTTGATGAAGAAGGCAATATAACTACCTTGGGCAGAGGTGGGTCAGATACCACTGCGGTGGCTCTGGCGGCTACTCTGAAGGCGGATGAGTGTCAGATTTATACCGATGTGGATGGCGTTTATACAACGGACCCACGAGTGGTAGACAGCGCCCGTCGGCTGAAACAGATTACATTTGAAGAAATGATGGAAATGGCGAGCCTGGGATCCAAGGTTCTCCAGATTCGCGCTGTAGAATTTGCAGGGAAATACAACGTTCCGTTAAGGGTTCTTTCCAGCTTCGAGGAAGGTGAAGGCACCCTGATTACTTTTGAGGATAATAACGCCATGGAACAACCGGTCGTCTCCGGCATCGCTTTTAATCGTGATGAAGCCAAAGTCACTATCTCTGGAGTGCCTGATACCCCGGGCAGTGCGCTGCGTATTCTGAAGCCGGTAAGCGAAGCCAATATTGGCGTGGACATGATTGTTCAAAACGTTGGCGAGGATAACCGCACAGCTTTCACGTTTACCGTTCATCGCAATGATTTCAAGCGTGCTAAAGACGTCCTTCAGCGTGTGTCGGATGAATTGGGTGCCCGTGGTGTCAGCGGCGATACCAAGATCGCGAAGGTCAGTATTGTTGGTGTTGGCATGCGTTCCCATGCAGGTGTAGCAACTCAAATGTTTGAGGCACTGTCGAATGAAGGGATCAATATTCAGATGATCTCCACATCGGAAATCAAGATTTCTGTTGTGATTGATGAGAAATACCTTGAGCTTGCTGTGCGTGCGCTTCACAGTGCGTTTGAGTTGGATAAGCCTGGGGTGGAAGAAACCCTATAAAAGAGATTCATTTTCTGACCTTGTGCTCGCGTGTGTCCGTATAAGGGAATGTGCGTCTTATGGTTAGCCCGTGTTCTCACTATAAAAGTCGAACTAACTAAAACATTACTTGTCGGAACAGGTAGCTCAGGATAGGGAGTAAAGGATATGTTGATTTTAACTCGCCGTGTTGGCGAAACATTAATGGTTGGTGATGATGTCACCGTTACTGTGCTTGGGGTTAAAGGAAATCAGGTGCGGATTGGTGTAAATGCCCCGAAGGAAGTTGCTGTGCACCGTGAAGAAATCTATCAGCGTATTCAGTCCGAAAAGGGCGTGGATGAGCCGGAGCCGGGCAATAGCTGAGAAGTAAAAAGAAGCCGTCAGGGCTAAATTCTGACGGCTTTTTCATTTTCGGGTAAAACAAGGTTTAAAAAAGTCTTGTCAAGCCTATGAAAACAGAAAAATTATGGTAGTATACGCCCCGTTCTGAAGGAGAGGTGGGTGAGTGGCTGAAACCAGTTCCCTGCTAAGGAACCGTACGAGCAATCGTACCGAGGGTTCGAATCCCTCCCTCTCCGCCATTTTCTTTTTATAAGAAAAGCGGAACAGGTTGAAGTTGCATTCAACCAACTAAAGTGATCAATGCGCGGCTGTAGCTCAGCTGGATAGAGTACTCGGCTACGAACCGAGCGGTCGGAGGTTCGAATCCTCCCAGCCGCGCCACTTAACAGAATGATGATGAATGAACCCGGCTTTAGAGTCAGGCTCATAAGTCAGACAGGATTTGAACCGAAAAGAGGTTCGACCGAAGCACACGCAGTGTGCTGAGGAACGTCAGAGCGAAGCGACGGCGGCCCCGAAGGGGTGAGGGCCAAAGGCCCGAATAATCCTCCCATTGGCTCATACCCATCCGGGCAGGATAGAAAGTTATTGGCGGCTGTAGCTCAGCTGGATAGAGTACTCGGCTACGAACCGAGCGGTCGGAGGTTCGAATCCTCCCAGCCGCGCCATATTAAAATCAAAGCGCCTCAGTTTGTGTACCACACAGCCTGAGGCGTTTTGCTATCTGCAGCTGGGAGAATTTGAACCGAAAGAGGTTCGACCGAAACCTGCAAAGCAGGTTGAGGAACGCCAGAGCAAAGCGACGGCGGCCCGCAAGGGAAGGGCCGAAGGCCCGCCTAATCCTCCCAGCCGCGCCATATTAAAATCAAAGCGCCTCAGTTTGTGTACCACACAGCCTGAGGCGTTTTGCGTTGTGCCCCCGCAATCATTCCCACCTATGGGAATACCCCTACAGCTCAACAACTCCCAATTGACCACCGTCAAGTTCCTCCATTCCGCCCTTGCTAGACTTTCGTTAGTTACCTTATTAATCCGCGTCCAGTGCTAATGGATGGAGATCTCATGGATAAAATTCGCCGCACTCTGTTAGGGCAGATTGCCAAATTGACCGCTGGAGCAGCGCTTGTGCCCCTCAGCAGCATTGCCGCTGCTGGAATTAACGACCAGCCTGCGCGCCGAGAGGGAGATCCGGAGAAGCGCTATGCGATGCTGATCGATCTGAGGGCGTGCATTGGGTGCCAGGCTTGTACGGTTTCCTGCCATATTGAAAACGAGGCGCCTCTCGGTAGCTTCCGCACCATCGTCTCGCAATATGAAGTGGAGCACGAAGAAACGGGCAACACTGCCACCTTCATGCTGCCGCGCTTGTGCAATCACTGTGAAAATCCGCCGTGTGTTCCCGTGTGCCCTGTACAGGCAACCTTTCAGCGCAAGGACGGCATTGTTGTCGTCGACAACGAGGCTTGTGTGGGCTGTGCCTACTGCGTTCAGGCTTGCCCATACGACGCCCGGTTTATCAATGAGTACACCCAAACCGCTGACAAGTGCACCTTCTGTGCTCACCGCCTGGATGTGGGTCTTCTGCCAGCGTGTGTGGAATCCTGTGTGGGCGGCGCCCGTATTATCGGCGACATACGCGACCCCAACAGCCAGATCAGCCGCATGATGAAAGAGCACTACAACGAGTTGATGGTGCTCAAGCCGGAAATGGGCACAGCCCCACACGTGTTCTATTTGGGCATGGACGAGCGGTTCGTATCCCGGCCAGACGCCAAGCCCGCAATCTGGGATGTGCGTGACCAACAAGGTGAGGAGATTGGCTATGAATTCAGCGGTCATTGAGGTTCTGGCACCTCGTTATGGCATTGCCTGGTACCCATGGGCAGTCCAGTACTTTTTCCTGATTGCGATCTCATACTCGGCGCTGTTGTTGACGGTGCCGGGTTTGCTGTTCGGTAAGAAGAATTATGAGTCGCTGGCGAAAGTGGCCCTGTTGGTCACTGTGAGTTGCACTCTCGTAGGCCCTGTAGCTTTGTTGGCGGACCTGCATCAGCCGCTGCGGTTTTGGCATTTCTACGCGAACCTCACACCCTGGTCGTGGATGTCCATAGGCAGCTTGTTGCTACCCGTGTATCTCATACTGGTTGTGGCCTATGCATGGCTCGCATGGCGGCCGGCTATGCAGGTACAGGCTCAAGGGGAAGGGTGGATAGCTAAGCTCTCGGGCTGGGTCAGCTTGGGCCAGTGGTGTGCGCCTCGCTGGATGCTGGTAGTTGCGGGGCTTGGTGCGCTCGCCCTGTCTGTTGGCATCATGGTCTATACCGGTGCGGAAGTGGCGATCGTTAAAGCCCGCCCTCTCTGGAATACCCACTGGCTTCCAGTCATGTTCGTGCTGACAGGATTGGTCGCAGCGGCAGGATTGGTGATTCTGATTAACCGCCTGATGACTGGTAACGATCAGGAGGTTAACGAGCAGAGTCTTAAAGTGATCGTTGTAACCATGATTCTCTCTGCCCTGGTCGCGGCGCTTTGGATTTCTGAAGGTATTACCGGCTTTAGCCCCTCGGTTGAGCAGGCCTTTGCATCGCTACAGAGAAACCCTGAGTGGCGCGCAGTCGCGATCTACGGCTTGTTGGTGGGTATTGCTCTTACGCTCAGTGCCATCGCTATGCTGCGGCGCCCCGGCTGGATAGGGCGCTCCTGGATAGCAGGCTTGTTGGCCGTGCACATCGGCTGGACGTTTCGCTGGATGGTGCTGATGGAAGTGCAGACCGTGGCCAAAAACACGGCGGGCTACTACCACTATGCCATTGAGGCTGGTTCCAGCGGGTTGATGGGCATTATCGGAACCTTCGGGCTCTGGCTGGCCGCACTGCTGATTATTGACATTCTGGTGCCCTGGAAGAAAAGCCTCCAGGCGAGCAGCCACTGATTCACGTCTTCGGAGCAAAATAATGGACAAGAATCGTCGTAATTTCCTGAAAGGTGCAGCCGCTGCCGGCGGTGCTGCAACTTTCGCGGCGGGCTACTACGGCCCGCTGGAAAAAATGGGCAAAGGTCTGGTAAACGGTACTTCTGGTGTGGCCACAGCGGATCGGCTCCACGGCAACAGCCTGGCGCCTGAATATTCGGTTGATCCAAAAACCGGCCAGGTAACACTGAACCCGGACCAGCGCATCGCCTTTACCGTCTGCTACGGCTGCACTACCCAGTGCGGCGTGCGGGTGCGCATCGATAACAATGAGGAAAAGGTATTGCGGGTGTCTGGTAACCCATACCACCCGTTGTCCTCTGATGAGCATCTTGATGAGCAGACCCCGGTGCTGGAAGCTTTTCAGCGAATGAGCAATTTTCAGGATCAAGGCCAGCTTAACCGTTCTACCGCCTGCGCCCGCGGTAATGCGGCCATGTCTCAGCTGACCAGCGACCAGCGTGTACTGAAGTGCCTCAAGCGCACCGGCCCCCGTGGTGGCAATCAGTGGGAGACCATTCCCTTTGAGCAGTTGCTGGACGAAATTGTGGCTGGCGGCAACCTTTTTGGAGAGGGCGAGGTTGAAGGTCTGCGCTCTATCCGCGATGTAAAAACCCCGCTGGACCCGGAAAACCCGGAGTATGGCCCCAAGTCGAATCAGCTTCTGATGATGGAGGCAACGGATTACGGCCGGTCAGCACTTCTCAAGCGCTTCGCCTTCAACGCCTTCGGGACTCGCAACTACGGGCATCACGGAGCCTACTGTGGTTTGGCATTCCGTATGGGTTCTGGCGCTCTGATGAATGATCTGGCGAAGAACGCTCACGTGAAGCCTGACTACGCCAACGTAAAGTTTGCCTTGTTTATCGGAACCGCGCCCAGCCAGGCGGGTAATCCGTTCAAGCGTCAGGGCCGCTTGCTGGCGCAAGCCCGTACGACAGGCAACATGGAGTATGTACTGGTTGACCCTGCACTGACTGCGGCTGCATCCCATTCCGCCAGTGACCGTAACCGTTGGGTGTCGATCCTGCCGGGCACCGATACTGCCTTTGCCATGGCATTGATTCGCTGGATGCTGGTGAATGAAGCCTATGCCAAAGATTATCTGGAACTCCCCGGCAATATGGCGGCCAGTAAAGCAGGCGAGCCTGGCCACACCAACGCAACGCACTTGGTGATTGACGACGACAACCACCCCCGTGCCGGTTACTTCCTGCGCCTGAGTGACATCGGCCAGGCACAGGCAGGTGCCGACGATGATCACCCTGTTGTGGTGAACATGGCGGGCAACCTGGAAAGCTCTGAAGTAGCTGCGCGCGGCCAAATGTTCGTTGAGCGCACTGTGGAAACGAGCGCTGGCCCGGTAACGGTGCGTAGTTCATTGTTTAAACTACGCCAGGAGGCCATGCGATACAGTATCGAAGAATACGCAGAGTTCTGTGGCATTGAGCCTGATGTTATACGCAATCTCGCCAAGCGCTTCACAAGCTTTGGGCGTATGGCGGCAGCAGACACCCATGGTGGAATGATGTCGGGCTCTGGCTTCTATGCCTCATACAGCATCAATATGCTGAACCTGCTGGTTGGCAGCTTTAACCAGAAGGGTGGGGTGGCCAAAGGTGGCGGAAGCTTTAATGGTGTTGGTGCTGGCCCTCGCTACAACCTTGAAGATTTCCCCGGGAAAGTCGGGCCCAAAGGCGTGTTCCTGTCGCGATCCCGGTTCCCCTATGAAAAGACCAGTGAATACAAGCGCCGGGTGGCCGCGGGTGAATCTCCATATCCGGCGACAGCTCCCTGGCGCTCATTGGCCCCGCCGGTTCTCACTGAGCACCTGCTCTCTGGTCTGGAAGGGTATCCGTACAAGATCAAAGCAATGATAGGGGTTATGGCTAACCCCATGTATGGCCAGGCCGGCTTGACCTCCTTGTTGGAAGAAAGGCTGAAGGACCCGAAGAATATTGGTTTGTATGTGGCGGTAGACGGCTTCATTAACGAGACCAACCGTTTTGCAGACTACATAGTGCCGGATTCGGTTATGTATGAGGTTTGGGGCTTTACCGGTGCCTGGAGTGGCACGCTGACCAGGATGACCACGGCTTGCTGGCCAGTTGTTGAGCCTCGGCAGGCTAAAACCGCTGCGGGTGAGCCTGTATGCATGGATAACTTCTTTATTGAGCTGGGTAAGCGCCTTGAGTTGCCGGGTTTTGGTGATAATTCCATCAAAGGGGCAGATGGCCAGATGCACGGTCTGAACCGCGCCGAGGATTTTTATCTGCGCGCGGCGGCCAATATTGCCATGGCTGGAACGCCTTTACCGGTGGCCAGTGACGAAGACATCCACGCCAGTGGCATTGAGCCATTGCTGGGTCGAATCAAAGACACGGTAGCCGGGGATGAAGTTGGCCCTGTGGCTCACCTGTACTCCCGCGGTGGTCGTTTTGAAACCATGGAGAGCGCCTATGACAAGGATAAGCTCGGCCATGCCTGGAAGCGCCCCTTGTGCGTTTACAACGAGGCTGTGGGCACGGCAATTGACAGCTACAGTGGAAAGCGACTGGTGGGGACACCAACGCACCATGCGCCAAGGTTCTGGGATGGCTCTCTGTTAAGAGACCACTACCCCGAGAACGAATGGCCATTGCTGGCTTTCTCGTTCAAATCGAACCTGATGAACTCCTACGCCATTGGCCTTGAGCGCCTGCGCATGATCAAGCCTTATAACCCGGTGCTTTTGCACCGCAACGATGCTGAGAAGTTCGGTGTGAGTCACGGAGATACCATCAGTATTGAAAGCCCTGGAGGCAAGGTTCTCGCGCTGGCGTTGGTGGGGGATAACGTGCACGAAGGCGCACTCGGCATTGAGCATGGCTACGGGCATCGCGAACTGGGTGCTGCGAGCCATATCATTGATGGTGAAGAGCGCGCCGGGAATCCCTACCTTGCAGCGGGTGTGAACATTAACGATCTGGGCTTCTCGGACCCCACCCGCAAAGACGGCACAGCGACCTGGCTGGAAAACGTCAGCGGTGCATCTGTTCGGCAGGGATTGCCGGTACGGGTGCGTGTGGTAGAGGGTATGGCCTGATACTTGTGAGGGTAACGGCCCAGCAACGCTGGGCCAGAATCTCTGCATGGATCAGGGTTTCGGGCTGCCCATGATGGCTTCCATTTCATCGGAGCGCGGCGCACCCTGTTTCATCTGGATGGAGCCATCAGCTCCCTTGTAGTAGGTGCTTGGTGTAGCACTCAGCCCCAAGTCAGACATCAGTCGGTTGTTCTGTCTGATTTTTTTCGCATGCGCACTGACGATGTTGCGATCTACTTTAACGCCACCCTGAGCATGATTTTTCTGGTTTTCCTTCAGAGCTTCACCGGGGTTGTCTGAGCCCAGGATTGTCGCGGCCTTGGGCAGGCTGTCCTGTGCCAGTATGCCCACCATTACATGCCGGAGTTGCACCTTGCCCGCATCAATCCAGGGCTCCGCGGCTTGACGGAATCTGTGGCAGAACGGACAGTTAGGGTCGGTAAAGGTATAGACAATAATCGGTGCATCGGCATTGCCATCACGCACCCAATTGGCTTTCTCAATCTCACCCCAGGCTTTCTCGTTCTGAGGCCCCAGCACCAATTCCTGTATTTTCGGAGCCGTCAGGTTCTCGCCGCTACTATCCAGCATGTTGCCTACGATTACGTGTTCCTTGTCTGGCGTTAAATAAAACGCAACTGGGCCACCCTGCATGCTGCCAACATAACCGGTTATGCCTCCGGGGCCTTCAAAGGTCGCCTCGATAGTAACGCCACGGTCAACCAGAAGCTGAACCGGGTCAGGAAGTTTCTCTTGCGCCAGCACAGGAAGGCTTAACAGCCCACTGGTGATCAGCGCCGTTGCAAGCAGAGATCGCTTCTTAGAGAAATTTAACAAGCGCATAGTCGGTCTCCAGGTCAGGTTCAGTCCGCGCTAAAGCTTCGGAGATTGTGAGCAAGGGATGCTTTCGACAGCTCGCCCAAGTGGGCATTTACCTGCTTGCCGTCAGCATCGTAGAAGAGGGTTGTTGGTAAAGCCTGGCTCCCTGTTGTGCGGCCAAGGCTGGCGCCGGTGTCAGTCAGGACATTGTTCAGCGAGAGTTTGTGCTGGCCCATGAACTGAGTAATGGTTTCAGGGTATTCGCCCTGATTTACAAACACAAAGGTAATGTCCGGGTTTTCCAGTTGAGCTTGTTCCAGTACAGGCATCTCCCGGATGCAGGGCGGGCACCAGGTTGCCCACAGGTTCACCACAATGGGCTTACCTTTTGCTACTTCCTGAAGCGTTACCGGCGTGCCGTCCATCAGGCTGAAACTACTTTGAGGCATGCTTCTGGAGCTGCTTTCGACCAATGTGACCAGCATGGATATGGAACCCCAGGTTAGCATCCCGGTTGCTACAGCAATCGATAGTGGTTTGCGGATACTGGCGTGTCGCCAGAGTTTCCAGGCAGTCAGCGCAATGGCGCCGAGCACGCCGGCGACAATATGAAAGCCGCCATCCCGAATATCGACGATGCCCCACAGGTTATCCTGATAGTACTCGAAGTACTGGATTACAAAGCCGACTCGCGCCGCAACCATGGAGACCAGAAAAATATCAGACAGGGTTCCGGCAATAGGCACGCCGTGTTTTCGCCCGCTGATAGCGCCAACAACCAGCGCAAGCACGAAAGCGCCAAGCAACAGAACATGCCCCAAAGACAGGCTTAGCGGGCCTAAACTAACCGATAGCATCATCGCTCCTTGTTTATAACTTTATAACTGGCGGGCATACGACCCGAAGATCTCCCATGAGTTCCTTTTTCAGGCTATTGTTAGGCTCAATAGTTTGTTTTTTAAGGATGACTGGATATAAGCATGTTGTTGAATTGCGATATTGGTGAGAGTTTTGGTGCCTGGACGATGGGGCTGGATGAGCAGGTTATGCCCTATATTGACCAGGCAAACATTGCCTGCGGCTTTCATGCCGGTGACCCCTTGGTCATGCACAACACCGTTCGCTTGGCGTTGCAACATAATGTGGCTCTGGGCGCTCATCCTGCTTACCCGGACCTTCAGGGTTTTGGCCGTCGCCCTATGGTATGTAGCCCGGAAGAAATCCACGCCATGGTGCTTTACCAAGTGGGCGCTTTGGGCCAGATAGCGGCAGCGCAGGGTGGCAAGCTCAGCTACGTTAAACCCCATGGTGCACTTTATAACGACATGATGCGGAATGAAGCGGTGCTCAGGGCAATTCTTGGAGCGCTTGGTCAGACTACTGGCAAGCTTGCACTCATGGCGATGACAACTGCTGACAATGAGCCGTTAAAGGTGTTGTGTGCGGAGTATGGCGTTGAGCTATTACTGGAAGCCTTCGCGGATCGTGCATACGACGAAAACGGCTACATTGTTCCTCGCAGCATTGCGGGAGCCGTGCATCAGGATTGGGACGTTATTCTGAGCCAGGCAAAAGCGATTGCCGAAGGGGGGGGTATCCAGACGATTAGCGGGAAACCGCTTACTCTGGAAGCGGATACCCTGTGTGTTCATGGCGATAACCCCGAATCGGTTGCCGCCGTGCGAACTATTCGTCAGGCGTTGATGGCCTGACGAATAGCTCATGCAGGCAGGGCTGTGCACTTCCGGGCAACAACCTTTACCACATCAGGTCGTCGGGAATTTCATAGCCTGCGTACGGATCATCGTCACCCACATCGTCTTTTTTGCGGTCGTGGAGCACAACCACTGCCTGGGCATCACGCTCGATAATCTTGCGTGCAACGCCTTCAGCCACAATTTCATATTGATCATTCACCGCTACGATGGCCAGGCGACCACGGGATAGCTGGTCGGCCATGGTGTCGTCGACGTAAAGCTTCTTGATTTTTTTGTCGTGAACAAATTGGTATGAGGTTTCGCCCCGGCTACGATCCAGCCTGTTGGTTTCCACCAGTTGGCGAATTTGGGCCTGAATGGCTTTTTTCTCGGCTTCCTGCTGGCGTTTGAGGTTCAACTGACGATCCCGCTCGGCCTTTTCTTCACGGGCCTGCCGCGCACGGACCTCGGTCTCATTAACCTGTACGGCACCTTTGGGCTGCTGTTTGCGCTGTTTGTGTTTTTCATTGCGTATAGCCTTGGCCTTTTTCTGATCGGCCAGGCCCGCTTTCAATAGCTGATCCTGCAGGGACGCCATGGGACAACTCCGTTAATTGGTCATGATTTCTGGTATTCTATGGCGCTAGTATACGCCCTCGTGCTTACCTTCTTAACCAGCAACCGCTGATTCCGGGATTTTCTTGTATGCCTTCCTTTAAAGATCTTGATCTGTCTGCTGCCATGCAGGCCAATCTGGCCCAGTTGGGTTTTTCACAACCTACGGATATTCAGGCAAGAGCCTTGCCTCATTGCCTGGCAGGTCGTGACGTGATCGCCATGGCGCAAACCGGCAGTGGTAAAACCGCCGCTTTCGGTATCGGACTGATTGAAAGTCTCAAGCCGAAACTGTTTGCGGTGCAGGGGCTGGTGTTGTGCCCCACCCGTGAGCTGGCCGATCAGGTAGCGAAGGCACTGCGGGAAATGGCGCGGGCACAGGAAAACGTAAAAATTCTGACCCTCTGTGGCGGCGTATCCATTGGCCCACAAATTGGTTCTCTGGCCCATGGCGCTCATATCGTTGTGGGTACACCCGGACGAATCGCTGACCATTTGCGTAAAGGAACCCTGGATCTGAAGCGCCTCACGACTCTGGTTCTGGATGAAGCTGACCGTATGCTCGATATGGGTTTCCAGCCCGCCATGGAAGAAATTTTGAGTTACACGCCCAAGCAACGCCAAACGCTCATGTTTTCAGCTACCTGGCCAGACTCGATCCGTAAGCTCAGCGCAGGGTTTCAGCGGGAGCCGGTGGATGTGCGGGCGGAGTCGCAAAGCGTCAACACCGATATTCGTGAGTTGTTTTATGAAATTCCTGCCCCGGAGCGCACCCGAGCCATAGTGAGCCTGTTGTCTGAACATCAGCCTGCGTCCTGTCTGGTCTTCTGTTCCATGAAGCAGCAGTGCGACGAACTGGCGGCAGAGCTTGGCGCTCAGGGCTTCTCGGCGTTGGCGTTGCACGGAGATCTTGAGCAGCGTGAGCGCGACAGCGTGTTGGTGCGTTTTGCTAACCAGAGTTGCCAGGTACTGGTGGCAACAGACGTTGCAGCACGGGGTCTGGATATCAAGGCGTTGCCATTGGTTATCAATGCCGAGCCCGCGCGGGACCCGGAAGTGCACACTCATCGGGTAGGGCGCACGGGGCGTGCAGGTGAAGCAGGGCTGGCGGTTACGCTATGCAGCCCGGCGCAGGGTCATAAGATTAATCGTCTTGAGAGTGAGCGGGGGCGCCCGGTTACCTGGGGGGACACCGAGATTCTGCTTTCAGTGCCAGTCGAGCCGGTTGCCCCTGCCATGAAAACTCTTTGTATCGCCGCTGGTCGCAAGGAAAAGCTCCGCCCGGGAGATGTGCTTGGTGCACTTACCGGAGAGGCCGGCCTGGATGGTAAATCCGTGGGGAAGATTGATCTGTTTGAGTTTCAGTGTTTCGTCGCTGTAGAGGCAGGACAGGCCAAACGTGCACTTAAGCGCCTTGAAGATGGGAAAATAAAGGGTCGCAAGCTAAGAGTCCGGATGGTCTGAGAGTGCGTTGCCGTGGGCTTTCCCGGTGGGTTGGGGAGGTGGCGAAACGCTCGGAAAGTTCGTATAGCCATTTTTGATTTGGTTGCTCAGCGCGTCCGAAACCGGTAAATTACGCAGGATTTTGCCTCCCGGTTTATTCCGGTGCCCCTTAAAGCTCAAGCTTTAGGCGCTTCGGTTCCCCGGAAAAATCCACAAATAAATCACAGGTAGCTATTCAATATGGATGACCTGATGTCACAAGCCGTCGATCTGATGGTTGCGGGTATGGGCTTTGTGTTCGTGTTCCTGATTATTCTGGTGTTCGCGACCATGCTTATGTCCAAACTGCTTATCCGGTTTGCACCGCCTGAGCCGGTAACCCCGGCCAAAAAGCCCCGTGCCAAGCCAAAGGCACCTGTTTCAGTTGATCCTGATACAGCAGAGGCGATTAAACAGGCGATTGCCAAATTCCGGTCGCGCCACAAGAAGTGAGCCGGTAACCGATTAGATAGAACCTTTAAACAGAAGGCTGACACGATGACTGACACAAAGAAACCGCTGGGGATTACGGACGTTATACTACGCGACGCCCACCAGTCCCTGCTTGCCACCCGTATGCGGCTTGACGATATGCTGCCCATTGCCGAGAAACTCGACAAAGTCGGTTTCTGGTCTCTGGAATCCTGGGGTGGAGCTACCTTCGACTCCTGCATTCGTTACCTGGGCGAAGATCCCTGGGAGCGAATTCGGGAACTGAAAAAAGTAATGCCCAACACGCCTCAGCAAATGCTGCTCCGTGGCCAGAACCTGCTGGGATATCGGCATTATGCGGATGACGTGGTAGAGCGTTTCGTTGATCGTGCTTCCGAAAACGGCATTGATGTATTCCGCATTTTTGATGCGATGAACGATCCCCGCAACCTGGCAACCGCCATCAAGGCCGTCAAGAAAACCGGCAAGCACGCGCAGGGCACCATTTCTTATACCACCAGCCCGGTGCACACCATCGAGATGTGGGTAGAGCTGGCGAAAGAAGTTGCTGACATGGGCGCCGATTCCATCGCGATCAAGGACATGGCCGGTATTCTCAAGCCTTATGTGGCTTTTGATCTGGTTAGCCGCCTGAAGAAAGAACTGGATATCCCGATTCACATGCAGTGCCACGCGACTACTGGCATGTCTACCGCGACAGCTATTAAAGCAGCAGAAGCCGGTATTGATAACGTGGATACGGCCATCTCTTCAATGAGTATGACCTACGGCCATTCGCCCACTGAGGCGGTTGTTGCCATTCTTGAAGGCACCGAGCGCGACACCGGGCTGGACCTGGTGCTGCTGGAAGAAATTGCCAGCTACTTCCGTGAAGTTCGCAAGAAGTATGCGAAATTTGAAGGCAGTCTCCGTGGTACCGATTCCCGCATCCTGATTGCTCAGGTACCGGGTGGCATGTTGACCAACATGGAAGGCCAGCTCAAAGAACAGAATGCTGCGCATCGTTTTGACGAAGTGCTGGCTGAAATCCCCAAGGTTCGCGAAGACCTTGGTTTCATCCCGCTGGTAACGCCAACGTCGCAGATTGTTGGTACTCAGGCTGTTCTGAACGTTCTGACCGGCGAGCGTTACAAGTCTATTTCCAAGGAAACCTCTGCAATCCTGAAAGGTGAGTATGGTTCTGCGCCAGCGCCATTCAACAAAGAGCTGCAGGAACGGGTTCTGGAAGGTAAGGAGGCTATTACTTGCCGTCCGGCTGACAATATTGAGCCGGAAATGGACAAACTGACCGACGAGCTGAAAAAGCTGGCGGGCGAGAAGGGCATCAAGCTGGCGGATAACACCGTTGATGATGTTCTGACTTATGCTCTGTTCCCGCAGATTGGACTGAAGTTCCTGGAAAACCGTAACAACCCGGATGCTTTTGAGCCAGTGCCGACAGCTGAAGACGCGCTTCCGGCCAAGAAGGCCAGCGGCCCGGAAACTTACACCGTTGATGTTAATGGTAAAAAGTTCGTGGTTGCCGTTACTGAAGGTGGTGAAATCACTCAGATTCAGGGCGAGGGCGGTGCTGCATCTGCTCCTGCGGCGTCTGCTGCGCCAGCTCCCGCTGCCGGCGAAGGTGAGCCTGTTATCGCACCTCTGGGAGGCAACATCTTCAAGGTACTGGTTTCACCAGGTGATGCCGTTGAAGAAGGCGATGTGCTGATTATTCTCGAGGCCATGAAAATGGAAACCGAGATTCGTGCACCAAAAGCCGGCACTGTCGGCGAAGTCTTCATCAAGGTCGGTGATGCCGTCTCCCCTGATGATGAAATGCTGACAATCGCATAAAGGGCCAGCATTCCATGGATAAGTTAATGACGTTATGGACAGGTAGTGGCCTGTTCAATATAGAGTTTGGTCAGGTGATCATGATCGCCGTTGGCCTGCTTCTTCTGTTCCTTGCGATTCGCAAGGGGTTTGAGCCATTGTTGCTGGTGCCTATCGGGTTCGGCGGTATTCTGGCGAATATTCCGGAGGCAGGGCTTGCTCTGACTGCGGCGGAAAATGCAATCCATTTCGCTTTGAATGGCGGTAAAGGTGAGCTTTTGGCTGCGCTTGCGGCGCCTTTGGATGTTGCCTATCAGGCTGGTCAGGCGATTACGCCTGAGCTGAAAGAAGCCTTCAAGGTAGCCGTGAAAGAAGCCAGCTATTCCGAAATGGCAGCAGTTAATGCGGTTGCTCAGGATGCCGGCTACGGTAACGGCATGCTGTATAACTTCTATTCTGTGGTTATCGGCAGCACCATTGGTCCTCTGGTGATTTTCATGGGTGTTGGCGCAATGACGGATTTCGGTCCGCTGCTGGCGAACCCGAAAACCATGCTGTTGGGCGCCGCAGCCCAGTTCGGTATCTTCGGAACGGTTTTGGGTGCCGCATTGCTTGACTGGCTTGGTGTTCTGGACTTTACCATTCTGGAAGCCGCTGCTATCGGTATCATTGGTGGCGCTGATGGTCCTACGTCGATCTACGTTTCCAGTGTCCTGGCTCCGCATCTGCTGGGTGCAATTGCTGTCTCTGCGTACGCGTACATGGCGATGGTCCCAATGATTCAGCCGCCGATCATGAAAGCTCTGACGACTGAAAAAGAGCGGGCTATCAAGATGTCCCAGCTGCGCCCTGTCAGCAAGCGTGAAAAGATTGTTTTCCCGCTGGTTGTTCTGATCGCTGTGGTTCTGTTCTTGCCAGATGCTGCGCCTCTGCTGGGTATGTTCTGCTTCGGTAACCTGATGCGCGAATGTGGTGTGGTGGAGCGTCTGAGCGATACCGCGCAGAATGCCCTGATCAACATCACGACGATCTTCCTGGGTTTGTCTGTTGGCTCGAAGCTGATGGCAGACAAGTTCCTGGATGGCCAGACTCTGGGTATTCTGGGGCTGGGTATCGTAGCGTTTGGTGTGGGCACAGCGTGTGGTGTTCTCATGGCCAAGCTGATGAACAAGTTCAGTAAGGATCCGATCAACCCGTTGATTGGTTCTGCCGGTGTATCTGCGGTGCCGATGGCGGCGCGGGTTTCCAACAAGGTTGGTCTTGAGGCGAATCCGCAGAACTTCCTGCTGATGCACGCTATGGGGCCGAACGTTGCTGGTGTTATCGGTTCTGCTGTTGCTGCGGGTGTGATGATCAAGCTGCTTAGCTGATTGTTGCTCTTGTAGTGCTTTACAGAAAACCCCGCCTTTGTGTGGGGTTTTCTGCTTTTAGGGGCGTGACTTTGGGAGTATGAGCCGGCACGGGGCCGATTTTCAGGAACCGCTACGAGCACATCCCTGTGCGCTTGTCTCCGGCCGTCCATGGCCTCCGACATTCCTGAAAATCGGCCCCGCACCGACTCTATGAACTCCGGTGATATTTCCCTTTAATTCAGCGTTGGCAACACAAGCTTAGTGAAAATCCCGTGAGTTAACCGGAAGGGCCTGAATGAGGTGGCTCAGGTCCGAGAGTTTCCCCGCCATTACGTGAACAATCTCCCCCTCTCTTTCCAGAATGCCTTTTACGTGTAACAACCGTGCGGTGAGTAACGGCTTGCGCTGCCGGCGGGCGGTTTCCAGCCAGACGACTACGTTCACGTTGCCGGTTTCGTCTTCCAGGGTAACGAAGGTAACGCCGGAGGCGGAGCCGGGGCGTTGGCGGCCGGTTACCAGGCCGGCTACCTGTACCGGGATGCCGGCTTTGGTGGTTTTTAGTTGTTCGGCGCTTAGGCAGAACTGTAGGTGGCCTTGTTCCCGGAGCAGGGCCAGTGGGTGGCGTTGGAGGGTCAGGCCCTGGCTGGCGTAGTCGGCGAGGACGTTCTGGCCTTCGGTGGGTTCTGGTAGTTGGCTGCAGGTTTCCAGTTCGTAGTGTTCGTCTTCTTCTGCCGCAGCGAAGAGCTCTGAGGGCTTTTCGTGGCCCAAGAGTTGCCAGTAGGCCTGGTGGCGGTTAGCCGCGAAGGCGGGCATGGCGTTGGCGCCGGCGAGGAGTTCCATTTCGCGCTGGTTGAGGCCTGCCAGGCGGCGTAATTCGGCGGAGGATCGGTAGCCGGTTTCGGGACGGTTTTGGTGTAGGCGCTCGGCGGCACTGGCTGGGAATCCCTGGATGATTCTCAGGCCCAGGCGTAGTTGAAGGTCCGGGCCTTCCAGAGTGTGGTTCCACTGGCTGTTGTTGATGTCTGGAGGTAGTGTCACTACGTTGTGGCGTTTGGCGTCCTGTAGCAGTTGCGATGGGGAGTAGAATCCCATGGGCTGGCTGTTGAGTAGGGCGCAGTAGAAGGCGGCTGGGTAGTGGCGTTTTATCCAGGCGGAAATGTAAACGAGCAGGGCGAAGCTGGCTGCGTGGGATTCCGGGAAGCCGTAGCCGCCGAAGCCGCAGATTTGCAGGTATAGGCGCTCGGCAAAGTCCGCATTGTGGCCCCGTGCCAGCATGCCATTGATGAGTTTTTCCCGGAAGGGGGTCATGTCGCCGTGGGATTTCCAGGCGGCCATGGCGCGGCGGAGTTGGTCGGCTTCGCCAGCGGTGAATCCGGCGGCCACCATGGCCAGTTTGATGACCTGTTCCTGAAAAATGGGCACGCCCAACGTGCGTTCCAGCACGCCACGGATGGCGTCGTTGGGGTGGTCCACCGGTTCCAGCCCGTGTTTTCGGCGCAGGTAGGGGTGCACCATGTCACCCTGGATGGGGCCGGGACGGACGATGGCCACTTCGATGACCAGGTCGTAGAAGGTTTCGGGTTTGAGCCTGGGCAGCATGTTGATCTGGGCGCGGGATTCCACCTGGAATACGCCGATGCTGTCGCCTTTTTGCAGCATGTTGTAGGTGGCCGGGTCTTCCTGGGGAATGTCCTGCATGCGAAAGGGCTGGCCTTTCTGCTGGCTGATCAGCTCCAGGGCTTTGCGGATGGCGGTCAGCATGCCCAGTGCGAGCACGTCTACTTTCATCAGGCCCAGGCTTTCAAGGTCGTCTTTGTCCCACTGGATAACGGTGCGGTCTGCCATGGCGGCATTTTCTACCGGCACCAGTTCGCTCAGCGGGCCCGAACTGATAATGAACCCCCCCACGTGTTGGGAAAGGTGCCGGGGGAAACCGAGGAGGGTATTCACCAGAGCAAAGAACTGGTCTGCCACTTTCGGGTTGCGGGTCAGGCGTTTGTCGAGAATCTGCTGACGCCAGTTGGTGGCTTTGTCACGCCAGTCGATGCCTTCCAGTAGTTGTTCCACCAGTGCAGGGTCAAGCCCCAGGGCTTTGCCAACGTCGCGAATAGCGCTCTTTGGGCGGTAGCGGATAACGGTTGCGGCCAGTGCAGCCCGCTCCCGGCTGTAGCGTTGGTAGATGTACTGAATCACTTCTTCCCGGCGTTCGTGTTCAAAGTCCACGTCGATGTCCGGCGGCTCGTTTCTGTCTTTGGAAATGAAACGTTCAAACAGCAGGTCGACCTGGGCCGGGTTTACTTCGGTAATGCCCAGGCAATAGCACACGGCGGAGTTGGCAGCGGAGCCACGGCCCTGGCACAGAATGCCCCGGCTGCGGGCGAAGGCAACTATGTCGTGGATGGTGAGGAAGTAGTGTTCGTACTTCATCTCAGAAATCAGCCCCAGTTCTTTGCGTATCAGGGCCTGAACAGACAGTGGTGTGCCTGCCGGGTAGCGTCGCCGTTCACCTTCCTGAGTTAAGCGCTTCAGATAGGCGGCCGGGGTGTCCCCCTTGGGTACGAGATCAGGAGGGTATTCGTAACGCAGGCTGCCGGGCTCAAAGGTGCACTGTTGAGCAATGTGTAAAGATTCTTTCAGCCAGGCTTCGGGAAACAACCGTTGCAGAACCGGTAGAGGGCGCAAGTATCGTTCACCGTTCTGAAACAGGCAGTGGCCGGCGTTTTCCAGGCTGGTGTGGTTACGCAGGGCAGTTAAGACATCTTGCAATGGCTGGCGTTGCCGGCTGTGCATGTGCACTGCGCCGGTGGCGGTTACCGGGCAGCGCAAATGCTCGCAAAGCCAGCGAACCCGGGCCAGTTGTTGCTCTTCACCGGACTCAAGGGTGCGGGCGGCGGCAATCCAGAGGCGGTGCTCAAACAGCCGGAGCAACCATTCGCCGCAGGCCAGCGCTTGATCTGCATCGGCTTCAGCCGGTGAGGGCGGTAACCACAGGCACAGGCAGTCATCCAGGGCATGGGTTTCCGCATCACTATGAAAAAGCTGATATTGGCCTTTTTCTGCCCGGCGCCGACCGGTGGTTATAAACTGGCAGAGCTGGCCATAGCCTTTGCGAGTGCGGGCCAGAAGAATAAATCGGGGTGTGCTGGCATCGGGTGGGCTGTCGGCCAGCTCAAACCAGCTCCCGGTAATCAGTTTAACCGGGCTTTCTTTCAGTGCTGCCCAGGCTCGGGGGATGCCCGCAACCGAGCAGGCATCGGTAATGGCCAGTGCTGTATACCCAAGCTCTGCGGCGCGCTCCGCAAGCTCATGGGGATGAGAGGCTCCAGTCAGGAAGGTGAAGTTACTGAAGCAGAACAGCTCGGCATAAGAAGATTCGCCCATCAGCCAAACCATCCGTGTATAAACCAGCCTTCCCGCATATCCCGGAATACCCAGGCCAGTTGTCCGCTGTTCAATTGGGCAATGTAATAATCCCGGTGTACTCGCTGGCCGTCCCACCAGCCCCCGCTAATCCGTTCCGGGCCGGTAAACCAGGCTTTGGGGGTTTCTGTTAGCGGCTGAGGGCCTTGCAGAAGCCACAGAGGGCGACAGGGCAGTTGGCCTGTCGCTGCTATGGTTGCGCGGTTTGATCGTCGCACGTCTGAGGTGCTCCATGCCCGCTCGGGCCGGTGGTCATCCGTGGGTGCCAGCTGTTTAAGTGCATTCTCCCCAAGCCTTGCCTGCAGGCGGCTTATCAGGGTGTGCCAAGCTTCATTCAGGTCTTGGCTTTCGCCTAGCAAATCTTGCCCGCCGTGCATTTCCCGGCCTAGAAACCGTTTAACCGTCAGGCGCAACGATGCGACCGGAGCTTTAAGCGCCTGTTGTTCAAAGCGTAGGGTGATGAGGCTCAAAAATGCCTCCGCGCGGTGTTCCGGGCCGGATGTACGAATGCGAAGGTGCGTAGGTTCCCCGTTTCTGTGCTGAAGCACTAGCAGTAAGCAATCGGTATCCTGCTGGCGCCAACACAGATCTTTTTCCAGTTCAGAAAGCATGCGATGCAGTGGGAAAAGCAGCCCCTGTGACCGTTCAATATCCTGAACAAAGTCTGCTTGTTGCCGGAAGTGATGTGGTGGTTGCCAAGGGGGTTGAGGATCGGCTCTTGACCCCTGAATTTTCTGGATAGTCGCCAGGGTTTCGGGGGATAGCCGCCGCGCCATCTCTGCCGGGGGTAAACCGAAGACTTCACCAAGGGTGCTCAAACCAAGCCGTTTCAAGCGTGTGCTGGTGCGCGTATCAAACTCCGCGGCTTGCAGGGGTATTCTGCCTAGAGTCCGGAGGATTTGGGCTGTATCAGATGTGCATTCACCCATGCCGTTGCGTGCGATAAGGCCCGCAGCCAAGGGGGTGTGGCCAATGCCCAACCAGGCATTAAGCTGACGCTCGTGCAGTACTTCTTCTATTGTTCGCCAAGCTGCCGGAAGGCCGCCGTACAATCGCTGCAGACTGCCTATTTCAGCCAGCAAACCGTTAGGCGGAACCAGAACAATATGAGCCGCATAGCGGTACACCCAAAGGGCCTGGTCTTCCAGAATACGGGTTTCCTGTGCCTGGTCTGCTCTTACTATTCCCAGATCTGGCGCAAGACTAATGGCCGTTTTTAGCCGCATGCCAGCTTTCACGCCCAGATCCCGGGCAGCGGGGCAGGCCTGTATTACCTGTTGCCCGGAACCCTCCACAATCGCCAGGGCAGCGACGTTTTCACCGGAACGGCGAATGTGATCCAGTAGCAGGTGAGGAAAGTGTAAATGCAGCCAAAGCATGGAAGTTACCGTGCCGCCGTAGGCCAGGGGCCTTGAACCACTCGGGGTGTTTCATGGTGGGACAGGCTTGCCCGATGGGCTATGGCAAGCGAGCAGCGTTGCCCCGGCCAGCTACCGCGACGTTTCACTACATTCACTTTCAGGCTCTGCTGATGCTCAGGCTCCAGCTCAAGGCGCAAGGCAGCCGGGGAGTTTTGTTCGGCGTAATGGCGCTCACGAAAAAGCACGCAAACGTTGCTTCCGGCCTCAGCCGCCAACTGCAAGCGCCGGATTTCCCGGGCAGCCAGTTTGCCGGGCCAAGCCATTACCAGGCCGGTAACCGGGGAGCGCAGGCAGTTTTCCAGAGTCCATAGAAAATCGCCCTTGTCTTCAGTGTGGATCATGATGACCTGGTCCAGGTTGATGCCTTCTCTCGCCAGCGCCGGGGCATAGGGCGTGTGTGGCGGGTTCAGCCAGAACACGGTTTTGCCATCTTGCGAAAGCCTCTGCATTAGAGGCACTAACAGGGTCAGCTCACCGATACCGGGCGCGTCCAGCAGGCACTCGCTCAAAGCACCACGGGGCCAGCCAAGTCCGCCAAGCTGGTTATCCAGAGCCTGGTAACCGGTCGGTTCTGCCGGTTGAGTGGTTTTGTTGTGCCTGTGTCCCTGCCAGACACGGGCGTCCTGCATTAGCGTATTAATAAGCTCGCTCATGGCATATTTCCGAAATACTGTTTAAATGTACAGTATTCCGAAGAGAGGCTGATTTCAAGACGCCGGTTGATAAAATGAGTGAGCGGACCCATCTTGTATTATCTATAGCGGTAGAAAATTCGGATATCAGCTCGGAGGTTATGCATGAGTGGACTGGCTGAACAGCATTGTGAGGCGTGTAATGCTAGCGCCCCCAAGGTAACCGATGAGGAGAAGCGCTCACTGCACAAAGGCGTTCAGGATTGGGAAATTCTCAGCGTCGATGGCGAAGAGCAATTGCGCCGGGCATTTAAATTCAAAAATTTCGCTCAGGCTCTGGCGTTTACCAACATGGTGGGCGAGCTGGCTGAGGGAGAGAATCATCATCCGGCTATCTTGCTGGAATATGGGAAGGCGACAATAAGTTGGTGGACCCACTCAATCGGTGGGCTGCACAAGAATGACTTCATCATGGCTGCGAGAACAGACGCGGCTTACCACTGATCGTCTTTTTTTTCCTCGGCTTCAAGCTCTGCCTTGCGCTTACGGATTTTCTCCAGCTTGTCTTTCGGAATATGCATTTTGCTGGCTGAGTCCCGAAGCATGAACAGACTGCCCAATATCAGGCCCAGGGCAGCGAGTATAAAAATCCAGCCTATCATTGGCATACGCCAGGTTCCCTTTTGGTTGGTATCGTGTTGTTGAAGTGTTTTCTTCTATAGTGGAATGTCCTGGCCGGCTTTGCAGAACGTTCCATGTCTTATTAAGCATTATGGCAGCGTCTGCCGAAAACAGGAGTTCTATCAGATGGCAAAGTTATTACAGGTTGATTTTCCTTTTACTGGTCCTTTTGGTGCAGAAATGGCTGAGGCGCTAAAAGATCTTGCTGTTTCTATCACTGAAGAGCCCGGCTTTATCTGGAAAATATGGACAGAGAACGCATCTGAAAATGATGCTGGCGGGATTTACCTTTTTAAAACAGAAGAAACGGCTCAGGCTTATCTTGAAAAGCACACAGCAAGACTCAAGGGGCTTGGTGTTGAAAAAGTTCATGGCAAAATTTTTGATGTGAACCTGGACTTGTCGAAGATCACAAACGGGCCTGTTTAAGGTTCTGAGATCGGCGCAGAATACATTCATTAGCAAACAAACAGTGTTCAAGGAGCCCGTCATTATGAGCGATTCCAGCTACGTCCCGCCCAAAGTCTGGAAATGGGAGTCTGCAAGCGGTGGCGCTTTTTCAAATATTAACCGCCCCATTGCTGGCCCGACTCACGATAAAGAGCTGCCAGTTGGTAAGCATCCTTTTCAGCTTTATTCACTGGCTACGCCAAATGGTGTGAAAGTTACGATAATGCTGGAGGAGCTGCTGGAGCTGGGTATTAACGAAGCGGAGTACGATGCCTGGATCATCCGCATTAATGAGGGCGAGCAGTTCGGCAGCGGGTTTGTGGATGTGAACCCCAACTCCAAAATACCCGCGCTGATGGACCGGTCTCAGGATCCTGCTGTTCGCGTATTTGAATCTGGTTCCATACTGCTTTACCTGGCGGAAAAATTTGATCGGTTCCTGCCATCGGATATCAAAGGGCGCACCGAAACGCTTAATTGGTTGTTCTGGCAGATGGGCAGTGCGGCTTTTGTGGGTGGTGGCTTTGGACATTTCTTTGCCTATGCGCCTGAAAAGTACGAGTATCCCATTAACCGCTACACCATGGAAGTGAAGCGGCAGCTGGATGTGTTGGATCGTCAGTTGGCCAATAACCAGTATATTGCCGGCGATGAGTACACCATTGCCGATATGGCAGCCTGGCCCTGGTACGGCGCTCTGGTGACTAACGCCGTATACGATGCCGCAGAGTTTCTTGAGGCGCACACCTACACCAATGTGATGCGCTGGGCACTGGAGATTAAAAAGCGCCCGGCTGTGCAGCGTGGGCGTATGGTGAATCGCGCCTGGGGTGAGCCAGAAACCCAGCTGCATGAGCGCCACGATGCGAGCGACTTTGAGCACAAAACCCAGGATAAGATTGGTGGGGTTTCCGAAGGCTCCTGATTAATTAATTCAGGGATTTTGATGATTTCTGACATTGCCTACATCGTTGGTCTGACTGCTCTTGCCGGTATCTGCATCCCACTTGGCGGATTACTGGCAAGGGTTGAACGCATTGGTCCCAACTGGCTGGAACAGGAGTTTCGGCACTTTCTGATCGCCTTGGGCGGGGGCATTTTGCTGGGTGCCGTGACCATTGTGCTGATACCGGAAGGGCAGTCGAGCATTGGCGATTCTTTCTGGGCTATTCCCGCCATTATTGCCGGCGGCCTGCTGTTTTTCTGGATTGAGCGGATGCTGGGCGTTCATCATCGGGAATCGCCGCAGTTGATGGGGGTGATGCTGGATTTCGTGCCCGAAGCCGCCGCCTTGGGTGGGCTGATCATCGTTAACCCAAGCCTTGCGCCCTTGATGGCTGTGCTGATTGCTATGCAAAACCTGCCGGAAGGCTTTAACGCCTACCGCGAATTTCTGAACAAGCCAGGCTATACGCCAAGGAAAACTCTGGCAGTAATGTCCAGCCTGGCAATGGCCGGTCCAGCCGCGGGACTGCTTGGATACTTTTTCCTGTCTGAGCAGCCCGTGGTTCTGGGAACCATCATGCTGGTGGCATCTGGCGGTATTCTGTACCTGATTTTTCAGGATATAGCGCCCCAGTCCCGATTGGACAAGCACTGGGGGCCTCCACTTGGTGCGGTGTTAGGGTTTTGCCTGGCATTGTTCAGCGATATGCTGGTTACGCAGGCTTGAATTACTTCGGCCTCCGATCACCCTCCATAATCTTGGCAACAAAAACCGACTTTCCGTAGGTCTCGAATGACCACCTCATGGTGTCTGAGAGTGCCTTCATAACTTCGTCGTACTCGCCGAAGATTTCGGTGCTCATACGACCGGCGACAACTTGCAGGCCGGTCTCTTCCAGCCGGGCGATGAGGTCCCAGATGGGTTGTTTATAGTCATCCTTGAGGGGATAACAGCTCAGTTGTACAGACAGAAACATAATAGATGCCTCCAGTTTGTCTATTGAGTTAGTAGCCCATGGCCGAAGACGTGCTGCGCCTCGGGTCTGCTCCGCCATATAGCGTGCCATCTTCTCCAATCATAATACTCTGAATGGCACCCATAGCCGAGTTGGTGACCACCTTGTGCCCCCGGCTTTCCAGCAGGCGTATAGTGTCCTTGCTGATACCTTGTTCAATGCGAATTTCATCCGGCAACCACTGGTGATGTATGCGTGGCGCGTTGACGGCGGTTTGTATATTCATGCCGTGGTCAATCACGTTCATGATCACTTGCAGGGTTGTAGTGATAATGCGCGAGCCGCCAGGGCTGCCGGTGACCAGAAAGTTGCGGTCACCTTTGCGCACAATGGTGGGCGACATGGAGCTGAGCATGCGCTTACCAGGCCCCACTTTGTTTGCTGCGCCGCCAATCAGGCCGTAGGCATTGGGCACGCCCGGCTTGGCGCTGAAATCGTCCATTTCATTGTTGAGCAGAAAGCCGGCACCTTGTACGGTGATGCCTGAGCCATAACTGAAGTTGATGGTGTAGGTGTTTGATACCGCATTGCCCCACTTATCTACAACCGAAAAATGCGTGGTTTCAGGGCTTTCGTAGCTTGCTGGTTGGCCGGGACGAACCTCACTCGCCGGGCGAGCCTTGTCCATCTTGATGCCTTGCCGCAATTCGTCGGCATAAGATTTACTGGTCAGTCCTTTCAGTGGCACGTCTACATAATCCGTATCGCCCAAATATTCAGAGCGGTCGGCATAGGCCAGCTTCATGGCTTCGGCCATATAGTGAATCGTATCCGCCGAGTTGTGGCCCAGCTCTGAGATAGGGAAGCCTTCAAGAACATTCAGTATCTGCACAATGTGAGCGCCTCCAGAGGAGGGCGGTGACATGGAGTAGATATCGTAGCCCCGGTAGTTTCCATGCACAGGGGCGCGCACAGCCGGCTGATAGTTTTCAAGATCCTGTCGGGTAATGAGGCCGCCGTGCCTTTCCATTTCTTCAACAATCAGCCGTGCAGTTTCCCCTTCGTAAAAACCTTTCACGCCATCATCTGCAATACGCTGCAGGGTGTCTGCCAGTTCCGGTTGACGAAAACGCTCGCCGGCTTGCCAGGCGGAGCCGTCTTCCTTGTAAAAAGTTGCCTGGGTTGCGGGCCAGCGCTGAAGCCGCTCGCGGGCTTGTTCAAGACCTTCGCTGAAGCGCTTAGGAACAATAAAACCATCCCGGGCAAGTTTGATTGCCGGTGCCAGTGCCTGCTTCAGGGATATAGTGCCGTGGCGTTCCAGTGCCAAGGCAAGGCCGGCAACAGTGCCGGGGACGCCCGCAGCCAGATGGGTAAACCGGCTGCGATCCTTGACCACTTCTCCGGATTCATCCTGATACATGGCTTCAGTGGCGCCTGAGGGTGCTTTTTCCCGGTAATCTATGGCTTCCGGTTCAGAGCCATCGCCTTTTGAGATCAACATGAAACCACCACCACCGATGTTTCCGGATCTTGGCTGGGTGACGGCCAAGGCAAAACCGGCAGTTACAGCGGCATCCACAGCGTTGCCGCCGTTTTTCAGTACGTCCAGAGCTACCTCTGTAGCCAGGGTGTGGCTGGTTGCCACCATGCCGTTAGACGCGCTGGCGGGGTAAAAGCGCTCGCCCTCCAGAATGGCCTGGCTGAAAACCGGTGATGCCAGAGTTGCAAGGTATACAGTCAGGCTTGCCATCAGGGTGAGTGCGCGTAGCCTGCCTGAGGGTACAGTGAGTCGGGCTTTTCGAATTTGCTGGTGCGGGCCTCTGTCCATGTCTCCATTCCTCGTTTCTGATGTTCAGATAGGCTATAATAGCCCGTCATTTTATAGGGTGCGTACCGGCTAACCTTGGTTTCTGTTCGGGTTCCTGTTCGGGCTGCCGTTTCCGGCAAGAGTTTTCGTCGCATCCGCTTTCCCGTTTGTCAGTTAAGGAAAGGCTTTCATGGAGCATACCTACCGTCTTGTGATTTCCTGCCCCGATGGGGTTGGAATTGTCGCCAAGGTGAGTAATTTTCTGTCCACTTATAATGGCTGGATAACCGAAGCAAGCCACCACTCCGATACTCACAGTGGTTGGTTTTTCATGCGTCACGAGATCAAAGCCGAGTCTATCCCGTTTGGTCTTGAGCAATTCCGTGCGGCATTTGCGCCGATTGCCCGGGAATTCGATATGAATTGGCACATCGCCGATTCGGCCCAGCCCAAAAAGGTGGTTCTGATGTGCAGCAAGGAGTCCCACTGCGTGGCCGACCTCCTGTACCGCTGGCACAGTAAAGAAATCAACGCCGAAATTGTTGCTGTCATCTCCAATCATGATGATTTGCGCAGTATGGTGGAGTGGCATGGCATTCCATACCATCATATTCCGGTGAGCAAGGCTAATCGTGAAGAAGCGTTTGCCCAGGTCGACGAGCTTTTTGAGGGCTACAAAGCCGATGTGGTGGTGCTTGCGCGCTACATGCAGATTTTGCCTGCCGAGCTTTGTGCAAAGTACTCAGGCAAGGTGATCAATATTCATCACAGCTTTCTGCCGTCCTTTGCCGGGGCACGTCCCTATCACCAGGCATACAGCCGCGGCGTGAAGCTGATCGGCGCTACCTGCCATTACGTGACTCAGGACCTTGATGAAGGGCCGATTATTGAGCAGGACGTTATTCGCATCAATCACAGCGACACCATCGAAGACATGGTGCGTCTGGGTAAGGATGTAGAGAAAAATGTTCTCGCACGGGGATTGCGCTCTCATATCGAAGATCGCGTGATTACCCACGAAAACAAGACTGTAGTATTTGATTAAGGCTGACGCACAGTTGCCCCCAGCAGGGTGCGACTGTGGTAGAGTTGGCGGTTTGACGAAGAATAATTATGGGGCCGGGAAGCGGCCCTGAAACGACTTCCAGATAACGCAAAGGAACCTTTCTCGATGGGTGAATTAGCCAAAGAGATCCTGCCGGTCAATATTGAAGACGAACTGAAGCAGTCTTACCTCGATTACGCCATGAGCGTAATTGTCGGGCGAGCACTTCCTGACGTGCGGGATGGCCTCAAGCCGGTTCACCGTCGTGTTCTGTTCGCTATGTCCGAACTGAACAACGACTGGAACAAGGCCTACAAGAAGTCTGCCCGTGTGGTGGGTGATGTTATTGGTAAATACCACCCGCATGGTGACTCTGCTGTTTACGACACCATCGTTCGTATGGCCCAGCCTTTCTCTCTGCGGTATCCGCTGGTAGATGGCCAGGGCAACTTTGGTTCTATCGACGGTGATAACGCGGCAGCCATGCGTTACACCGAAATCCGCATGAAAAAAATTGCACACTCGTTGCTGGCGGATCTCGAGAAAGAAACCGTAGATTTTGTTGATAACTACGACGGCACAGAGCGCATTCCTGAAGTTATGCCTACCCGGGTTCCTAACCTGCTGGTGAACGGCTCTTCCGGTATCGCTGTAGGCATGGCGACCAATATTCCGCCCCACAACCTGACCGAAGTGGTTAATGGTTGTTTGGCGCTGATTGATAATCCGGATCTCACCTGCGATGAACTGATGGAGTTCATTCCGGGCCCGGATTTCCCGACAGAAGGTATCATCAACGGCCGTGCCGGCATTGTTGAAGCCTATCGTACCGGTCGTGGCCGCATCTACATTCGCGCCCGCCACGAAATCGAAACCGATAAGAAAACCAATCGTGACGCCATTATTATCACCGAGCTGCCGTATCAGCTGAACAAAGCTCGCCTGATCGAAAAGATCGCTGAGCTGGTGAAGGAAAAGCGGCTGGAAGGCATCACCGAGCTGCGGGATGAGTCCAACAAGGAAGGTATTCGGATCTTTATAGAGCTGCGCCGTGGTGAAAACCCGGAGGTTGTGGTCAACAACCTGTTCAAGCACACCCAGCTGCAGACGGTATTCGGTATCAACATGGTTGCGCTGATCAACGGCGAGCCAAGAATACTTAACCTTAAAGAAATGCTGGATGCGTTCGTGCGCCACCGCCGTGAAGTGGTCACTCGCCGTACTATCTTTGAGCTGCGTAAAGCCCGTGAGCGTGGCCACATACTTGAAGGCCTGACTGTTGCGCTGGCCAACATCGATGAGATGATCGAGCTGATCAAGGCCTCCCCAAGCTCTGTGGAAGCCAAGGAAAAGCTGATGGCCCGTGGCTGGGCGCCAGGTGATGTAATGGCGATGCTTGAGCGTGCTGGCGAAGATGCCTGCCGCCCGGACGATCTGCCAGAAATCTATGGCCTGCGCGATGGCCTGTACTTCATGTCTCCGGAACAGACCCAGGCTATCCTGGATATGCGTCTGCACCGCCTGACGGGCCTGGAAACTGAAAAGCTCCAGAACGAGTACAAGGAAATCCTGGAAAAAATTGCTGGCCTGCTTGAGATTCTGGCTGATCCTGATCGTTTGATGCAGGTTATCCGTGAAGAGCTGGAAGCCGTAGTAGAAGAGTTTGGCGATGAGCGTCGCACTGAGATAACTAGCTCACAGCGTGACCTCACAATCGCCGACCTGATTGATGAAGAAGAACTGGTTGTCACCATTTCCCACAGTGGTTATGCGAAGACTCAGGCAGTAGAAGATTACCAGGCTCAGCGCCGTGGTGGCCGTGGTAAGGCTGCGACCTCCATGAAAGACGAAGATTTCGTTGAAAAACTTCTGGTGGCCAACTCCCACGATACCATTTTGTGCTTCTCAAACCGGGGCAAGGTGTACTGGTTGCGAGTGTTCGAGATTCCTCGTGCCAGCCGTGCGTCTCGTGGCCGGCCGATGGTGAACATTCTGCCATTGGATGAAGGTGAGCGTATCACTACATTCCTGCCGGTGCGTGATTACCCCGAGAACCAGTTTGTTCTGATGGCAACGTCTGCCGGAGTGGTCAAGAAGACGGCTCTGCCCAACTTCTCACGCCCACGCAGCAGTGGCCTGATTGCCTTGTCTCTGGATGAAGGCGATACATTGATCGGCGCGGCAATAACCGAGGGCGATGCGGAAATCATGCTGTTTTCTTCAGCTGGCAAGGCGGTTCGCTTTAATGAAGAAGCCGTTCGTCCGCTGAGCAGAACAGCCCGTGGTGTGCGCGGTATCAGAATGCCAGAAGGCCACCAGGTGGTCTCCCTGATCATTCCACAGGAAGGCGGCGTTATTCTGACCGCGAGTGAGAATGGTTATGGCAAGCGCACTGCACTTGAAGAGTTCCCAACCTACGGCCGTGGCAGTCAGGGCGTTATTGCCATGCAGTGCTCCGAGCGTAACGGCAACCTGGTAACGGCACTGCAGCTGTTCGAAGGCGACGAAATGATGCTGATTTCCGACAAGGGCACGCTGGTTCGTACCCGTACGGATGAAGTATCGGTTCTCAGTCGGAACACTCAGGGTGTACGTCTGATCAGATTGAGCCAGGAAGACGAGCGCCTGGTCGGTGTGGAGCGGATAGCTGAAACCGACGATGACGACATCGAAGATGCTGATGTAGATGTTGAAGATACAGATATCGAAGGCGAAGACGTTTCAACCAACGAAAGCGAAACTAACAGTCCGGAACAGGATGCTGGCGAGGAATAAGCCAGCACTGCCGAACACCGAATCCGCAAGACGTGAGAGACCACAGGAACATGAGCAGGGCGTATAACTTTTGTGCAGGTCCGGCAACCTTGCCGGAAAGTGTGCTGGCACAGGCACGGGATGAAATGCTGGACTGGCGTGGCACAGGCATGTCCGTAATGGAGATGAGCCACCGTAGTGATGCGTTCGTTGAGATCGCCGAAACTGCTGAGCGAGACTTGCGTGAATTGGCTGGTGTATCAGATGATTACGCCGTACTTTTCATGCAGGGTGGAGCATCAAGCCAGTTCTCCACGATTGCTCTGAACCTGCTTGGTGACAAAACGTCTGCGGATTATGTAAATACTGGAATCTGGTCGAAAAAGGCCATTGATGAAGCCAGACGCTACGCCGGTGTGAATGTGGTTGCGAGCTCGGAAGAGGGCGGCTTCGTCAGCATTCCTGATCAAGCCACCTGGCAGACCAGTGCCGATGCCGCATACCTGCATTACACCCCCAACGAAACTATCGGTGGACTGGAGTTTGATTTTGTTCCCGATAGCGCCGGCGTTCCATTGGTGGCAGACATGTCTTCTACCATGCTTTCGCGCCCGGTAGATGTTTCAAAGTTTGGTCTTATCTACGCAGGTGCCCAGAAAAACATAGGCCCCTCCGGCCTGGTTGTTGTCATTATCCGGAAAGACCTCCTTGGCAAAGCCCGCAAGGACACGCCAACCATGATGAATTATCAGGTGATTGCGGATAACGGCTCCATGTACAACACGCCTGCAACATACTCCTGGTATCTTGCGGGGCTGGTTTTCAAGTGGTTGAAAGCCCAGGGCGGCGTAACTGCCATGGGCGAGACAAACCGCAGGAAAGCAGAAAAGCTGTACGGCTTTATTGATGCTAATGAGTTTTACGCCAACCCAATCGACCCACGCTTCCGTTCCTGGATGAACATTCCCTTCACCCTTCAGGATGACGCCCTCAACGGTGCTTTCCTTAAAGGAGCCGATGCGCGGGGCTTGTTGAATCTGGCAGGGCACCGCTCGGTGGGAGGTATGCGTGCCAGTATCTATAACGCCATGCCTGAAGCAGGCGTAGATGCCTTGATCCAGTACATGACTGAATTTGCGAAGGAGCGGGGCTGATCATGAGTGATGAGCAGACTCGCTTAGGAGAATTACGGGTAGAAATAGACAGCCTTGATCAGCAGATTATGGAGTTGATCAGTGCTCGTGCGAAATGCGCACAGGAAGTGGCCCATGTAAAAATGGATGCCAACCCTGGGGAGGATGTGTTTTTTTATCGCCCGGAGCGTGAAGCCCAGGTGCTGCGCCGTATCAAGGAGGCCAACCCCGGCCCATTGCCAGATGAAGAAATGGCGAGACTATTCCGGGAAATCATGTCGGCTTGCCTGGCGCTGGAAAAGCCCATGCATATTGCCTTTTTGGGTCCTATCGGCACTTTTACCCAAGCTGCAGCGCTCAAGCATTTCGGTCACTCAGTAGTGAGTGTGCCTTTGCCGGCGATTGATGCGGTTTTCCGCGAGGTAGAATCCGGAGCTGCTCATTATGGCGTTGTGCCAGTTGAGAACTCCACGGAAGGCATGATCAACCACACCCTTGATATGTTCATGACATCTCCGTTGAAAATTTGCGGTGAGGTGCAGTTGAGAATTCACCACCATCTGATGGTGTCGCCGGAATTCCGGGATCAGGAAATTACCCGCATATACTCCCATCAGCAGTCTTTTGCCCAGTGTCGCCAGTGGTTGGATACCCATCGCTACGGGATTGAACGGGTAACCGTTTCCAGCAATGCTGAGGCGGCTCGCCGTGCAGCCAAAGAGCCGGGTACAGCAGCAATTGCTGGCGATATGGCCGCAGAGCTCTATGGCCTGGAAAAACTGGCGAACAGCATTGAGGACCGGCCGGACAATACCACCCGGTTCCTGATTATTGGCCGCGAAGATGTCCCTGCTAGCGGGCACGACAAATCATCCATTCTTGTCTCCATGAGAAACAAGCCGGGCGCTTTGTATCAACTGCTTGAGCCGTTTCACAGTCATGGTATCAGCCTCACGCGGATTGAAACCCGGCCGTCACCAAGTGGCACATGGGCCTATGTGTTCTACATCGATTTTGAAGGCCACATGAGCGATGAGCAGGCTCGCAAAGTGCTTGCCGAGGTAGACGAAGAAGCCGTCGAGCTCAAGCGCCTGGGTTCCTATCCCATCGGTGTTCTTTAGTAGATAGTTTTAAGGAAGGTATATGGCCATCGATTATCAGAGCCTTGCGGTAGAAGGCGTTCAGGCTTTGTCTCCCTATCAGCCGGGCAAGCCAATCAGTGAGCTGGCCCGTGAGCTGGGGCTGGACCCCGCCGAAATTATCAAGCTTGCCAGCAATGAAAACCCTTTGGGCCCCAGTAAAAAAGCAATTTCAGCGGCCGAAAACGCGCTGAAGGAACTTTGCCTGTATCCCGATGGCAATGGGTTTGAACTGAAGCAAAAGTTGTCTGCATATCTCGGTGTGAACCCGGGCCAGATTACGCTCGGAAATGGTTCAAATGACGTGCTCGAAGTGATTGCCCGTTGTTTTGCCGGTGCGGATTCGGAAATTGTATTTTCCCAGTATGCGTTTGCTGTTTATCCAATTGTTACTCAAGCTATTGGCGCCAAAGCGGTTGCCGTGCCGGCCAAAGACTGGGGTCACGACCTGGATGCCATGGCGGCGGCAGTCACAGAGCGCACTCGCCTGGTCTTTGTAGCCAACCCGAACAACCCTACGGGCACCGTGCACGATTCAGACGCGATTGAAGCATTTTTGGGCAAAATTCCGGCCGATGTGTTGGTAGTCCTTGACGAGGCCTACTACGAATACATGACCGGAGAGAAAGACCCGGATGGTGTTGCGCTACTAAGCCGTTTCCCCAATTTGATCGTGTGCCGTACCTTTTCCAAAGCCTGGGGCCTTGCTGCTCTGCGCGTTGGTTACAGCATCAGCTCACCGGCGATTGCCGATATCCTCAACCGCGTGCGCCAGCCTTTCAATGTAAACTCCACTGCTCTTGCGGCCGCCGCCGCGGTGCTGGAGGACACAGATTATCTGCAGCGCTCCCGCGCTGCCAACACCGCTGGCCTGAAGCAGTTGCAAGAAGCCTTCGATCAGATGGGTCTTCGGTATATTCCCTCATCGGGGAATTTTGTGGCCGTTGAAGTGGGGCCGCAAGCTATGGGGGTATATCAGGCATTACTGAGCCACGGAGTCATTGTGCGCCCTGTAACAGGCTACGGCATGCCCAATCATCTTCGGGTGTCCGTGGGGTTGCCTGAACAAAACGAACTATTTATCAACGCCCTCGCAAAAGCGTTGGCGGCAGCAGGGCAGGGAGCCTGAGGTGCCAGTGCGCGAGCCGCTATTTCAGCGTGTAGCCATAATCGGGTTGGGCCTGATAGGTGGTTCGTTGGCGAGTGCCATCCGGAAAAACAACCTTGCTCGGGAAGTGGTTGGGGCGGATCAGCGTAAAGAGGATCTTCTGTTAGGTCAATCGCTGGGTGTAATTGATACGGTTGCGGAAACCACTGCAGAGGCAGTGCGGGGCGCAGACCTTATCGTACTGGCGGTGCCAGTGCAGGCGACCCGCAAGGTGTTAGAGGAGATACGCCCACACCTTGCAGCAGATGCCATTCTTACTGATGTGGGCAGTACCAAGTCTGGCTTTGTAAAAGATGTAGAGGCGGTATTTGGTGAGTTTTCGCCTCGCGTTATTCCCGGGCACCCGATTGCGGGATCAGAGCGAAGCGGCATTCGTGCGGCCAATCCGGATCTGTTCAGCAATCACAAGGTAATACTGACGCCTCCGGATAACGTCAGCGCCCCTCATCTGGAAAGGCTCCAGGCCTTGTGGGAAGCCTGCGGTGCCACTGTGCTTACCATGTCTGTGGCGTATCACGATGAAGTGTTGGCGGCGACGAGCCACTTGCCCCATCTGATTGCCTTCTCGCTGGTGGATACACTGGCTGGAGAAGACGAGAACATGGATATTTTCCGGTATGCTGCAGGCGGGTTCCGTGATTTTACCCGCATAGCCGCGAGTGATCCGGTTATGTGGCACGATATTTTTCTTTCCAACCGCGATGCCGTTCTCCGGGTTATTGACCACTTTACCCAGGATCTGGATCAGCTGCGCACAGCAATAGCGGATCAGGACGGCGCCACATTGCTGCGAGTGTTCGGCCGCGCCAAAGCAGCACGCGAACACTTTTCAAAAATGCTTTCAGGACAGGCTTACGTGACAAATAACAGTGAAAATCAGGTGACGTTCCGTCTTCAGCCCGGCGGCTCAGTAAATGGCGACATTCGGGTGCCCGGCGATAAATCCATTTCTCATCGCTCGATTATGCTCGGAGCGCTTGCAGAGGGCATAACTGAGGTAAAAGGTTTCCTCGAAGGAGAGGACAGTCTTGCAACGCTGCAGGCTTTCCGTGACATGGGTGTTGCCATCGAAGGGCCGGATAACGGCTTTGTGCGCATTCACGGCGTCGGAATGAACGGCTTGCAGGCGCCTCGTGGGTCAATATACCTCGGCAATTCAGGCACCGGCATGCGCTTGTTTGCGGGACTGTTGGCGGCGCAGCCATTTGCGTCCGAACTGACGGGTGATACCAGTCTTTCCGGACGGCCCATGAATCGTGTTGCCGATCCGTTAAGAGCCATGGGTGCTGTTATTGATACCGCCGAGGGCGGTCGCCCGCCTCTAAAAATTCACGGTACTCAGGATAAGAAGTTAACCGGTATTCATTACGATATGCCGGTTGCCAGTGCTCAGGTTAAATCCTGCCTGTTGCTTGCCGGCTTGTATGCCGATGGCACTACGTCTGTTACTGAGCCTGCACCAACGCGGGATCACACCGAGCGTATGCTGGCGGGCTTTGGCTACAAGGTAGAGCGTGAAGGTCCCACAGCCAGCGTTAAAGGTGGTGGCAAGCTGAAAGCCGGCGTGATTGATGTCCCGGCAGATATTTCATCAGCGGCCTTCTTTATGGTTGCCGCGAGCATTGCTCCGAATTCTGATCTGTTACTGCGCCATGTGGGCATGAACCCGACACGGGTAGGGGTAATTAATATTCTGCGCCAGATGGGTGCCAATATTGAAGTTATGGCCGAGCGTGAAATTGGTGGCGAGCCAGTGGCCGATTTGCGCGTTCGCTCAGCAGAGCTCAAAGGCATTGATATACCGGTAGACCAGGTGCCCCTGGCCATCGACGAATTCCCGGTGTTGTTTATTGCGGCTGTCTGCGCAACTGGCCGTACGGTTCTGACCGGCGCTGAGGAACTTCGGGTAAAGGAAAGTGATCGCATTCAGGTGATGGCTGATGGCCTTGCAACACTTGGGGTGGAAACCACGGTTACGGAAGATGGCATTATTATCGAGGGCGGGCAAACCATTAAAGGCGGCTCTGTTTACAGCCATGACGACCATCGCATTGCTATGTCTTTTGCAGTGGCCTCGTTGCGCGCCACCGAAGAGATCGAAATTAACGGCTGCGCGGTTGTGGCAACATCCTTCCCGGGCTTTGTGGAGCTTGCGAAGGAAACGGGTATCCAGATATCCGCCGAGGGGGCCGAAGGCGGCGCTGAACAGGGAGCACATTAATGTCGAAAGGCAAGGCACCAGTCATCGCAGTGGATGGCCCGGGCGGATCGGGTAAGGGCACAGTTACTCAAATGCTGGCCAAAAAACTGGGCTGGCATCTGCTCGACAGTGGCGCGCTATATCGGTTGACCGCGCTTGCTGCCATTCGCCAGAACGTGGCCCTGGATGATGAGGCACAACTGGTGCGCGTAGCGGCTTCGCTGGACGTTGCTTTCGAGCCCACCCCTGAAGGTGAGCCTGCGAAAGTGATTCTTGCAGGAGAGGATGTTACCTCGGAAATTCGTACCGAAACCTGCGGGGATAATGCATCGCGCATTGCTGTAATGCAGCCGGTTCGGGATGCACTTTTGCAGCGTCAGCGGGATTTTCAGCAAAGCCCCGGGCTGGTTGCTGATGGTCGCGACATGGGCACCGTAGTGTTCCCGGATGCCACCGTTAAAATTTTTCTGACGGCCAGCGCAGAAGAGCGCGCACGCCGGCGTTTCGGCCAGTTGAAGGCAGCGGGTGTCGATGTTAGTATTGACGCCCTTTTAGAGGAGATACGGGTTCGTGATGAACGGGATATGAACCGTTCCGCAGCCCCTCTCAAGCCCGCAGACGATGCGCAAGTCATTGATTCTACGGGGTTGAGTATACAGGAGGTGCTAGACAGGTGTATGGCCGCAGCAGGTCAGACCTGACTACACCTTTTTGTCGTTGAAATACCGGGAGCAGCGTAATCTGCCAGCCGCTGGCTGATTCCGGAATTTATTAACAGACCGTGTTGCTGGCGACACGGAGCATACTTGCATTGAACCTATAGGACTCATAATGAGCGAGAGCTTTGCGGATCTTTTTGAAGAAAGCCTAAAAGAAATTGACATGAAACCAGGTTCCATCGTCCAGGGAACCGTAGTTGATGTTGATAGCGACTGGGTCACAGTTAACGCCGGGCTGAAGTCCGAAGGTGTTATCCCCGCCTCCCAGTTCCTGAATGAAAAAGGCGAGTTGGAAGTAGCTATTGGCGACGTAGTCGACGTAGCACTGGATGCAGTGGAAGATGGTTTCGGTGAAACCCGTCTTTCCCGTGAAAAGGCCAAGCGTGCTGAATCCTGGAAGGTACTCGAGAAGTCCTTCGAAGCGGAAGAAGTCGTCAAAGGTATTATTAACGGCAAGGTTAAGGGTGGTTTCACCGTTGATCTGGCTGGTATTCGTGCGTTCCTGCCGGGTTCCCTGGTAGACGTTCGTCCGGTTCGCGACACTGCGCACCTGGAGAACAAGGAGCTCGAATTCAAAGTTATCAAGCTGGACCAGAAGCGTAACAACGTGGTTGTTTCTCGCCGCGCCGTTCTGGAAGCTGAAAACAGCGCCGAGCGTGAAGCTCTGCTCGAAACCCTGACAGAAGGTCTGTCAATTCAGGGTATCGTCAAGAACCTGACCGACTACGGCGCGTTCGTAGATCTGGGCGGTGTTGACGGCCTGTTGCACATTACCGATATGGCTTGGAAGCGCATCAAGCACCCGAGCGAAATCGTAAACGTTGGTGACGAGATCAACGTTAAAGTACTGAAGTTCGATCGTGAGCGTAACCGTGTATCTCTGGGTCTGAAGCAGCTGGGTGAAGATCCCTGGGTTGATATCAAAGGCCGTTACCCTGAAGGTACCAAGGTTACTGCACGTGTAACCAACCTGACCGATTACGGCTGCTTTGCCGAGCTGGAAGAGGGCGTTGAAGGTCTGGTTCACGTATCTGAAATGGATTGGACCAACAAGAACATCCACCCATCCAAAGTCGTTAATGTTGGCGACGAAGTGGGCGTGATGATTCTGGACATCGATGAAGAGCGTCGTCGTATCTCCCTGGGTATCAAGCAGTGCGTATCCAACCCATGGGAAGATTTCTCCGGCAACTTCAACAAGGGCGACCGCATCTCCGGTAAGATCAAGTCAATCACTGACTTCGGTATCTTCATCGGTCTGGACGGTGGCATCGATGGTCTGGTTCACCTGTCAGACATCAGCTGGAACGAAACAGGCGAAGAAGCCGTTCGTGAATACAAGAAGGGCGACGATGTTGACACCGTTATCCTGTCTGTAGATCCCGAGCGTGAGCGTATTTCCCTGGGTATCAAGCAACTCGAAAGCGATCCGTTCGCCGAGTTTGTTCAGCTGAACGATAAAGGCTCTATCGTCAAGGGCACTGTTTCCGCCATTGATGCCAAGCAAGCTACTATCGCTCTGAACGACGAAGTTGAAGCGATTCTGAAAGCTTCCGAAATCAGCCGTGACCGCGTTGAAGATGCGCGTAACGCTCTGAAGGAAGGCGAAGAAGTCGAAGCCAAGATCATCAGCATCGACCGCAAGAACCGCATCATCAACCTGTCTGTCAAGTCCAAGGACGTTGAAGACGACAAGCAGGCTATTGATACAGTGCGCAGCAAAACTGCAGAAACTTCCTCCGGTGCGACCACCATTGGCGATCTCATCAAGGAGCAAATGCAGCAGCAGAACGCCAACAAGGACTAATATCCGGTTGGTAAGAAAAAAACGGGCTCTAAGAGCCCGTTTTTTTTGTGTTTTTTTCTGATTTAGCTAAACTGAGGGAGTGGGAATTCGGCAATCATTGGCCGAATAAATAAGAAAAGAGGGAAGTGCCTCATGACGAAGTCAGAACTGGTCGAATTAATTGCCTCGAAACAAACGCAGCTCTCGGTTAAAGATGTTGAGTTGGCGGTAAAAACAATTATTGAGCATATGTCCCAGTCGCTTGCTAACGGACAAAGAATCGAGATCCGGGGGTTTGGTAGCTTCTCCCTTCACCATCGCGCCGCCCGTACCGGTAGGAATCCGAAAACCGGAGAGGCTGTGCAGTTGCCAGCAAAGTATGTTCCTCACTTCAAGCCCGGCAAGGAACTTCGTGAGCAGGTGAATGACAGTTTGAAGCAGGGTTTTTAGGCTTTTCATCTCTGAATTGAAACACCTATAATTCGGACACTTATCAGCGTTTGGGAGAGCTAAAGCTATGGCAGGATTACAGAAGATCCTTTTGATTCTGTTGGTACTGGTCCTGGTATTGCTGGCGCTTGTGTTCTCCCTGAATAACCAGATGGCGGTTGCTCTTAACTTTCTGGTATTTGAGACCAAGCCCCATGGTGTCGCCGTCTGGATTATCATGTCGTTTGTTATCGGTGCGCTGGTTGGAATACTGATCACCATTCTCGCCACATTCCGCACATCGATTTCCCGCAAGACTCTTCAGAAACGACTTGGTCGCGCCGAACAGGCATTGGAAAAATCCAAGGCCCAGAACGACCAGGCTATTTAATGGACATAGTGTTTCAGTGGCTACTGTTGACTGTTGCAGTTGCCGTTGGCTGGTTTGTCGGCCGGCTGGGTAATGGTCGTAGCCGGGCCCGAACAAAGATTGCCGATGAAGACTCTGTCAAAGATCGGTTGCAGTTTCTATTCACGAATTATTCAGATCAGGCCGTCGATAATTTTGTGCAGTCGTTGGCTGTAAACAAGGATACCGTAAGTCTCCACCTCTCTATTGGCAGGCACTTTCGCAACAAAGGCGAAACGGATCGAGCCATTCTCGTGCACCAGAATTTGCTCGCAAGGCCTGAACTGCACCCCCGGTTCTCCCCCCAGGTAACGCTTGAGCTTGCAATGGATTTCCTGAATGCCGGCTTGTTGGACCGAGCTGAAGCGTTATTGCAGCAGTTGATGGGAGATCGGGAGTACGGCCGAAAAGCTGCACAGCAACTCATCGAGCTTTATCAGCAAGAGCGGGAGTGGGGCAAGGCTGCAGATGTAGCTCGAGCCCTGACCAAAAATGATGCAGATCCCGGGATGTTCAAGGACCTTGCTTATCTTACCTGTGAGTTGGCGGAAAAGGCACTTGTGAAGGATGACCGCTGGGGCGCTCAGAAGCTTGCCAAAGAGGCGCTGGATTACGACCGCTCCTGTGTTCGCGCTACATTGATTTTGATGAAGATTCTGGTCCGGCAGGGCAGCTATCGAGATGCGGGTAACCAGGGGTTGAAAGTCTTTGATCAAAACCCGGATTTTGGGCCAGAAGCCATTGATCGCCTTATGAAGCTTGAACACGAGCATGGAGATATTGGCAGGCTGGTCAAAAAATTACGTAAATTATACGAGGCCTACCCGAGTACCAGCTTGCTATTGGCTCTGGTAGAGTCGGTAGAGCGAGTTGCAGGCCGCCCTGCCGCAATCGAGCTGCTGCGCATGGAACTGGAAATACGCCCGAGCATGAGAGGTCTGTTACGGCTTGTTGAGATGGCAGGCTATGAAAAGGGTATGACCACTGACGAAGGGCGCCTCGTTAGTCGTATCGGTCTCATGATTCTTGCCAACAGGCCGGTTTACCGTTGTGTAAGCTGCGGCTTCTCGGGGCAGCAGCTGCACTGGCTGTGCCCCAGCTGTAAACAATGGGAGACAGTTCGTCCCATACAGGGCGTTGAGGCTGAGTAGCTTTGTTCCCTGTTTTCAGTTTTTAACATCTACCTTCATTCTTTATCAAAACCTCGCAGGACATACCAACGTGCAAACTTCGAACGACCCCAATATCATCGTTGCTCTGGACTTCCCCTCTGCAAACCCGGCGCTGGAGCTGGCAGATAGGCTGGATCCGGCAAAGTGCCGGTTAAAGGTTGGCAAAGAACTTTTTACGCGCTCCGGCCCTCAGCTGGTTGAAAGCTTGCAGAAGCGCGGTTTTGATGTGTTTCTGGATCTGAAATTCCACGATATCCCTAACACGGCCTCGTCAGCTGTCGCTGCTGCTGCAGATCTTGGCGTGTGGATGGTAAATGTGCATGCGTCTGGTGGTGAGAAAATGATGTTGGCTTGCCGCGAACGTCTGGAGTCGTTTGGTAAGGATAAGCCGCTGCTGATCGCTGTAACGGTTCTTACCAGTATGGGCGCTGATGATCTTGCCGGTATCGGGATAAGCAGTTCTCCCGAAATCCAGGTTTCCCGCCTGGCAACCCTGACCCGTAACTGTGGTCTTGATGGTGTTGTCTGTTCTGCGCAGGAAGCAAGCAAGTTGAAAGCAGAGCAGGGTATCGACTTCAAGTTGATTACCCCGGGTATTCGGCCCTTAACCGCCGATAAGGGCGATCAGCAGCGCATCATGACTCCCCGGGATGCCCTGGCGGCTGGTTCTGATTATCTCGTTATAGGCCGGCCAATTACGCAGGCTGCCGAGCCATTTGCTGCACTAGAGGCGATTTACGCAGATGTGGCCGGAATCTGACCCGTCTAACCTGTTGTAACTCTGGTGGTTATTCGATCTGAGTAAAAGTCATTCATTTTAGGTCAATCATATTGGGCCAGTACTGGTCAACCCCTTAACCCCGACATTAGTCGGGTTTTTTTTGATTTATGACAAGTGTCACACTTCCTGCTTGGATCTGCTGATAGAGTCAACTGTAAGAATTAACAAAAAGCAAAAACTAACGGCGCCGAAGTGAATTAGTTCGGCGCAGCGCGAGCACCACTCACCCTTTGATGAGCCGTCAAAAATAACAAAACGGCCGCAGTGGGATTCCAAAATGACCAGATTTTTTTCAATGGCTGTTCTGTCAGTGTTTCCCATGGTTGCCCATTCAGAGTTAAGTCCAATTTCTGACGAGGCGCTTTCAGAAGTCACGGGGCAGGCATTCGTATCCGTTGATCGGCAGTACCATCCGGATGCAAACGACTCCACCGCCTATACGCGCGTGAACCTTGGAATGGATATAGAGGTCCAGACCAACGTTGATGTGCTTGAGTTGGGGCGTTATGAGCGAGCTGGTGAAAAACCGGGGTCTTCGGATGTCTATATTGAGGACTTTGCGCTTGGGTATATCAACAATCAAGCGTATTACAGTGCAAACCCTGCTATGCCCAGGCAACGAAAGGCTGATGGAAGCGCCTATGCGCAGGGTGAGATTGTTCCTTTTACTATCAGTGACCCGTTTTTCGAGCTCGCCCAGGATGAGGTTACCCGCGAAATTTTGGGTTTTAGAATTGGTTTTGGTGATGCGATGGGTGTGCTTTCAGGATCGATTAAGAGCCTGACGGGTAACGTGAACATTGAGATTCTGGATCGCGGTGAGGGGCTCAAAAATGCGGAATCCGATGGCAGTTTCGGTGACTCCCTTATCGTTGCGCTCGCCCCTTACCTGACAAGTGGTGACCCTCTGTACGCGAAAGCCCAGCTTGTTCATGGTGAAGGTCCGGATATTGGTTCGCTGGACCCGCTGCGAGCTGAGTATGCAGGTATTCCGGATGGGGAAAAGATTGTTATCAAGGATGTGGCAGGTATCACTCGCGGACTTCTGAGGCTTGTAGGTGGTACGGCGAGCTCCACTATTGATTTTGTGAACCCGGGCTGCGGCTTGTTCTGTGGAAAAGGCGATGTTGAGGTTACTGTTCAGGATTGTAAGGCGCTAGGTATCGGCGTCTGTTTCAGGCTTGATAGCTACAACAGCTTCCCTATAGGTGAGATTAGTGAGGTGGGTGGAGAACCCCGTTTAACGGGGCCGGTGGATGGTGTATTCATGTCTTTCCAGACAAAGGATCTGGAGTGGCTTAAAGATGTGAAGAAGGGAAACATTACTCCCCAGGATTTTATTCGCACAACCCAGGGTGCGTTCTTCAATATTCCTAACGGTGCAACAGTTGTAAATCTGGAACAGGCGCTTCACGGCATTCCCCGTTTGCGTACTGAGCATATTGATCGCGGTTTGGGGTTATTCTAGGTAGCGGGCTTTGCTGTGCGGCAGGGCAGCTTGGCTCGGAACGAAGCGCCAAGCGATAATAAGAAAAAACCCGCTAACTCATAGAATTAGCGGGTTTTCAAATAGTGGCTCCCCGAGCTGGGCTCGAACCAGCGACAAACGGATTAACAGTCCGTTGCTCTACCAACTGAGCTATCGGGGAACGTCGTCATGTGACGAGGCGCGTATATTAAGATTACGCCACGGCCTCGTCAACCCCTTACCGAAGTTTTTAGCCCAAAGCCTTCTGCAACCGCTCAATGGCCTTTTCCAGATTATCCATGCTCGTCGCAAAACTCAGGCGCATGTGGCCAGGGCAACCAAATGCAGAGCCCGGAACCAGTGCAACACCCGCTTCGCTCAGCAGCTTCTCTGCGAACTCCACATCGTTGCTGACACCTTCGGTGGCATCAATTGCTGCCTGGAAGCTTGGGAACACGTAGAAGGTGCCGTCGCCTTTCAGGCATTCAACACCCGGCAACTTGTTCAAAGCAGCTACCAGCCAGTCATGACGCTTTTCGAACGCCTTGACCATCTCTCCCACGCATTCTTGCGGGCCATCCAGAGCGGCCTGTGCTGCGGCCTGGGAAATGGAGCAAGGGTTTGAGGTGCTTTGAGACTGAATTTTCTTCATTGCCCCAATGGTTTTAGCGGGGCCTGCAGCATAACCGATACGCCAGCCCGTCATGGAATAAGCCTTGGATACACCGTTGAGAACAAAGGTGCGATCGTAAAGCTCGGGGCAAGCATTGAGAATGTTGCAAAATGGCTGACCCGTCCAGAGGATAGGCTCGTACATATCATCAGTAGCGATCATGATGTTCGGGTGCTTTTTCAGCACCTCGGCAATGGCCTTCAGCTCTTCCATGGTGTAAGCCATGCCACTGGGGTTGGAAGGGCTGTTGATCACGAACAAGCGTGTACGCTCGGTGATGGCACCTTCCAGTTGTTCCGCAGTGATCTTGAATCGGGTGTCTGCTCCGGTTTCGATGATAACCGGCTTGCCTTCAGCAACCAGAACCATATCCGGGTAGGATACCCAGTAAGGCGCGGGAATAATGGCCTCGTCGCCAGCATTCAGAGTCGCCAGGGCAAGGTTGAAAAAGCTCTGTTTGCCACCACTTGATACGAGTATCTGGTTGGCTTCGTATTCCAGGCCGTTGTCCCGTTTGAATTTCGCAATGATTGCTTTCTTTAAGGCTGGCGTACCATCAACAGCTGTGTACTTTGTCTGGCCACTTTTGATGGCCTCAATGGCTGCCTGCTTGATGTGCTCCGGGGTATCGAAATCCGGCTCGCCTGCACCAAGGCCGATGATATCCTGGCCCGCTGCGCGCAATTCGGCAGCTTTGTTGGTGACCGCGAGGGTGGGGGATGGCTTGATTGCCTGTACTCGGCTGGAAAGTTGAAGGTCCAAACTTGCGCTCCTTAAAGCTGCATCTGATAGGTCCGTGACCGGCGGGGTGTCTGAATCCTTGCCTTATGGCGGCTGATTTTCGCCCAGCCGTCGATCGCGTTGATGGTACCATGAAGCTGGCGTAACAATAAATTTCTCTCTTGGGCCAAGTCTTGCAACCGTAAGATATGGCTGGGATTCGTAGTTTGTATGAGTGGAGGTTGTGTGCCGATTATGGGCAGTAACGATTCCAGCAATTCAGGTAAAGAAGGCGTCTTCATTGTTGACTCGCCATTTGAGCCCGCAGGCGACCAGCCAAAGGCTATAGAAGGCCTGATTGACGGCATTCATTCGGGATTGGCAAGCCAGACATTGTTGGGCGTTACCGGCTCGGGCAAGACGTTTACCGTAGCTAAGGTGATTGAATCGGTACAACGTCCGACCATTGTCATGGCTCATAACAAAACCCTGGCTGCGCAGCTCTACGGCGAATTTCGCGAATTTTTCCCCGATAACGCCGTGGAATATTTCGTGTCTTACTACGATTATTACCAGCCAGAGGCCTACGTTCCGTCATCTGATACATTTATTGAGAAAGATGCCTCTATTAACGAGCACATCGAACAGATGCGGTTGTCCGCCACAAAAGCACTGCTTGAGCGTCCGGATGCGATTATCGTGGCAACGGTATCTGCAATCTATGGTTTGGGTGATCCCAAGTCCTACCTGAAAATGATGTTGCATCTGGATAGGGGCGACAAGATAGACCAGCGGCATATTCTGCGCCGGCTGGCTGAGTTGCAATACACCCGCAACGACATCGAATTCCATCGGGCCAATTACCGGGTGCGGGGTGATGTTATCGATGTGTTTCCGGCGGAATCGGAAAAGGAAGCTGTGCGCATCGAGTTGTTTGATGAAGAGGTGGAAAACCTCAGTTATTTCGACCCGCTTACAGGCGAAGTGCTCCGACGGGTTCCCAGGGTTACGATCTATCCCAAGTCGCACTATGTCACACCGCGGCAGACGATTCTGGATGCCGCGGAGCGAATCAAGGTGGAGCTGGACGAGCGCCTGCAGCAGCTCCGGGACAACAACCGCCTTGTGGAAGCCCAGCGGCTCGAAGAGCGAACCCGCTACGATATGGAGATGATGAACGAGCTGGGCTATTGCAACGGCATCGAGAACTACTCTCGCTACCTTTCAGGCAGGGAGCCCGGCGAAGCCCCTCCAACACTGTTTGATTACCTGCCGCCGAATGCGCTGCTGGTTGTTGATGAATCCCACGTGACCATTCCGCAAATCGGTGCCATGTACAAAGGCGACCGCTCCCGGAAAGAAACCCTGGTGGAGTATGGGTTCCGCTTGCCGTCTGCGTTAGATAACCGGCCCATGCGGTTTGACGAATGGGAGCGCATCGCGCCCCAGATGATCTTTGTGTCAGCCACACCCGGCAATTACGAAGCCGAACATGCGGGGCAGGTGGTAGAGCAGGTTGTGAGGCCCACTGGCTTGTTGGATCCGGTGATAGAGGTTCGCCCGGCATCAACACAAGTGGACGACCTGCTTTCTGAAATACACTCCCGGGTAAAGGTAGACGAGCGGGTTCTGGTCACCACGCTGACCAAACGTATGGCAGAAGATCTGACGGACTTCCTGATGGAGCACGATATTCGTGTGCGTTATCTGCACTCGGACATAGACACGGTTGAGCGCGTAGAAATTATTCGTGACCTGCGCCGGGGTGAGTTTGATGTGCTAGTGGGCATCAACCTTCTGCGTGAAGGGCTGGATATGCCGGAAGTATCGCTGGTGACCATTCTGGATGCCGATAAAGAAGGCTTTCTGCGCTCTGAGCGAGCATTGATCCAGACCATCGGCCGGGCCGCCAGAAACCTCAATGGTAAAGCCATTTTGTACGGCGACCGCATTACCGGTTCCATGCAGCGTGCTATTGATGAAACGGATCGCCGGCGTGCCAAACAGCAAGAGCATAACGAGGCCCACGGCATCACACCTCAGGGTCTTAACAAGAAGGTTGCGGACATCATGGAGGGTGCCGGCGGCGGAGGTCGTGGCCGGCGTAAATCCAGCCGGCCCGGTGATATGGCGGCTGAAGAGGCTGAACAGTATCGAACCCGTGTTGGCAGCCGTTCGCCACAGGATTTGCTCAAGGAGGTGACACGCCTTGAGGACGAGATGTACAAAGCTGCTGCCGAACTCGATTTTGAGGCTGCCGCCCGCTTGCGGGATGAAATATCCGGCCTTAAAGAGGCGGCCCTGAGAACCGGTTAAACCGGTTCTCAGGTAATATCAGCGCTTGGGGCCAACAATAACGGCGGCCCGAAGTGGCTGAACGCTGCCGTAGCGTGAAATTTGGCTGAATACCCGTTTATCCACCGGTAAATACTGTTTGTCTGCTACGGTTTCGCCGTCGTCTGCGTCTATTTCCGGATCGTGTAAATACACAAACTGGTCATCTATGGCGCATACCGTAACCCAGTGGGGCACGCGGCTGCGGTTCAGTTGCCAGGTACTGATCAATATGACTGGTATCTGGCCATTTAGCAGGGCCTGTTCCATGGCTTCCAGCGTCAGCGGATCGTGGTGTAACTGTATATCAGTTTGGCCAATATCGTGCAGGAAGCCTTCATGTACCAATTCCAGAACCCGCTTTTTGTCATCGTTGCGAACGGTGTCCCGGAATAGCGGGCCTTCCGTACTGATCCAGATACTGGCTTCAAAGCCGCGTTTCCATGCCGACAGCGCAAGACCATGGGGGCCGCAGCCGCCATGGCCGGCCAGCATGAAGATTGTGGTGGCCTCACGCCAGATTCTGAGTTCTTCCAGGGTGGTGAGTGATTGCTCCTCATCTAGCGCTGCCATGGCCATAATCAATGCGGCCGGGCCACAGGAAAAGTCAGTGGTTTGCGGATAATAGGGTACGGGCAGGAAATCCTGCGTGGGCTCATAAAACAGGATGCGGCGTTCAAAGCGCAGGGCCGTGCCCTGATCTTCGTAATAGTCCCGATAGGTACCAAACTGCCGATAGCCAAGGCGCTTGTACAGGGCAATGGCGCCGCTGTTGTCTTCCCGAACTTCCAGGCGCATGAGAATGCGGCCTGCTTCTGCTGCCTCTCGTTCCGCTGCCTTTACCAGCTTTTCACCAACACCACGGCCGCGCGCTGCTGGCAGCACTGCAATAGAATAGATGCGGGCCATTCGGGTAGCTGCGCTCATCAGGACCAGGCAATAGCCCAGAAGCTCGCTCACGCCCTCATTTTTTGTTTCTGCAACAATCAATCTGTCCCGGGGCATGTCCAGAAAACGCCGAAAGCTTCGGCGGGATAACCTGTCTTCCTTAAAACAGCGATGCTCAAGCTGCAAAAGTGCATTCAGGTCATCACTTGTGGCTTGCCGGAGTTGCAAATCGGACATGTATAAAGCGGCCTTGAGAATATAGGCATGGGGCATGCTGGTAGGCTTCCCGTATGCAGCTATTATGATTGAGAGTAACGAATTGGAAAATACGCTTATTATGAGTAAAAGCACTCATTATCCGTGGATTGTTCCAGCGCCACTGGCGGCGTATTGTTGCGACTTGTTTTCCAGGCAATTATCTCCGGGGAGGAGCGCCTTTAATGTCTCGTTTGCTTATCGTTGTAGACCGCACCAAGGACTGGGCTCCATATTACCCCAGTGAGGATGTACTGACGTTTGATCAGTACCTGCAGTTTTCTGCGCCGGCGAATAGCCGCGTGCGTGTAATAAACCTTTGCCAAAGCGCAAAATACCTGAGCCGTGGTTACTACTGTTCTCTGCTGGCTGAAGCCCGTGGACACCATGTGGTTCCATCAGTGATGACGTTGAACGATCTGAGCCGAAAGGGGTTGTTCTCTCTTGAGTTGGAAGAACTCGATGCCAGTGTCGTCAATTGGCTGGAAGCTGCTGGCTCAGCCATTGACCCGGCCAGCGACGAACGTAACGCTACCCATGAGGTCCGGATTCGCACCTACTTCGGGCAAACCGAACATCCGGATCTCAAGCCGGTGGCGCGGGCCTTGTTTGAGCGGTTTCCTTGTCCAATCCTTGAGATAGTGTTCCGGCGCAGGAAAACCTGGCAGATAGAATCCATGAAGCCCGCCGCCCCTGCAGATCTTAATGAGGCTGATCAGGATGTTTTTGCCACTGCATTCGATCGCTTCAGCAGCATGGTTTGGCGAAAGCCCAGAACCCGCCGCCGCTATCGCTTTGACCTTGCGATTCTGGTGAATCCGGACGAAGAAATGCCGCCCAGTGATGCGGTGGCGCTGAAACGCTTTGAAAAAGCCGGGCGCAAGCTGGGTATTAATGTGGAGCAGATTACGCGTCGGGATTATATGCGCTTGCCTGAGTACGATGGCCTGTTCATCCGTGAAACCACTGCCATAGATCACCACACCTATCGCTTTGCCCGTAAGGCAGAAGCGGAAGGCTTGGTAGTGATTGACGATCCCGCATCGATCCTGAAATGTACCAACAAAGTTTTTCTGGCTGATTTGCTGAAGAACAATAAAATACCTACACCGAAAACGCTGATTCTCTCAAAAGATCAGAAAGATGCAGTGGAGCAGGTGGTTCAGGAGTTGGGCTTTCCGGCCGTTATCAAAATACCGGATGGCGCGTTCTCCAGGGGTGTGACCAAGGCCGAAGATGAGGCATCCCTAAGGGCAGGGTTGAAAGACTTGTTCCGTCAGTCAGCGTTGGTGTTGGCACAAGAGTACCTTTACACAGATTACGACTGGCGTATCGGCGTACTGGGCGGGCGGGCTATCTATGCATGTAAATACATGATGGTGAAAGGTCACTGGCAGATCTATCAACATGGCGAATCAGCAAGTGAGAGCGGCGGGTTTGAAACCATGCCCACCTATGAAGTGCCGAGAAATGTTATTCAGGCGGCGTTAAACTCCACCCGACTGATCGGTAACGGGCTCTACGGTGTGGATATCAAACAGTCTGGAAACCGGGTTGCCGTTATTGAAGTTAACGATAACCCGAGTATTGATGCGGGTGTTGAAGACCTGTTTCTCGGCGGCGAACTTTACACGCTGATCATGCAGGAATTCCTTTCCCGAATGGAAGAGAATCGCCGCCGTTAATGGCCTTTAAAGTGAAGGATGCCGGGTGGCCCGTTTACAGGCCGGCCACCCAGATTCTTACACTGCCAAACCAGGGATAAGCTTCCAGATGCTGCCGGACGTTTTCAGGTGTGAAGACCGCCTCCGGGTCCTGCTCATCCAGAAAAATCTCCATATGCAGCTTGTTTCTCAGGTAATGAAGTCTTAGCCGGCTACGCTGTGGGATTTCCCCAAGGTGTTCCGCAATGATGCTTGCCACTTCTGCACGGGAGGGCAGTTGTTCTGTGGTTGCAAACTCATGATCTTCGTCGTTCTCGGCATCAATATGAAAGTTGATGTCGAGAATGTTATCCAGAGCGTTGCGCATTCCGGCGACCACTTGCATGCCTATCTGATGGCCTTCGGACACGCTGATTTCAGGGCGCACCACCAAGTGAATATCCAGAAGAATATCCTGCCCCATGCGTCGACTGCGAAGTTCATGTACGTTCAGAACGCCGTCAGTCTCCCGCGCTATGGTTTTCAGCATTTCGGTATCGTCGGGCGATAATCCTGTGTCTACAAGCTCCTGAACGCTGTCCCAGGTAAACTTCCAGCCAATGTGAATAATGATTACCGCAATTGCCACGGCCGCGAGCATATCCAGCCATACAAATCCAAGCATGGCACCGGCGGTTGAAGCCAGAACCACCAGGGAAGAAAGGGCGTCGGTGCGGCTGTGCCAGGCATTGGCGATAATCAAATCCGAGCGGATGGCCAGGCCGACATGCTTGGTGTAGCGGAAAATCCACTCCTTTCCCACTACAGAAATAGCTGCGGCGACCAGCACCGGCCATTCGGGAATGTGGTCAACATCGCCTTCAATCAGCCTGAGGGTGTTTTCCCAGGCAAGGGCTGCACCCACTGCAATCAGGATGCTGCCGAGTACCAGGGTGCCAAAGGTCTCTATGCGCTGATGGCCGTAAGGGTGACAGTCATCGGGTTCCTGGCGGGAGACTTTCATTACGCCCAGCACAACAACGTCGGATGCTACATCCGTAAACGAGTGAATGCCGTCAACCAGAAGAGCTTGGGAATGAAAAAGGGTACCGCCGATGACCTTGATGATTCCAAGGAAGGCATCAAGGATCATTCCTATAATGGTAACCCGGGAAGCTGCTTTCACTTCAACCGCCAGGTTGTCGCGGTTGCGTTGGGCTGGTGAAACGGGCTGTTGCATTGAAAAAAACTCCGAAAATTTCCGCATTCCTGCTTGATTTATACACATCATAGCAGTAGTGCCTTTGAATGACAGTTTGTTCAGAATCTTTTCTATTTTAAGTGAAATTTAAATAACATGTTGAAAATAAAAGAAAAATAAACTGGTTAAAAAATGATCAATCTGTAGATGGGCGCAGGTTGCAAGGGGTAGGCAAGGATGCTCCGCAATTTTCAACAGGGTTATCCACAGATTCCGTGGAAAAGCTCCCAAGAGCCTAAGTATACAGATGTTTAGCACTGTTGTTTTATGTTACCGGGCCGCTGTGGAAAACTTCCGGTATACTCGCGAGCACGTTTTATTGAGGAGCTTTCAGATGTACGGCGTTATCCGCAACCTGCTTTTCCGGTTACCACCCGAACAGGCTCATGCTGTTGCATTAAATGGCCTGGATCTGGCGCATCGCCTGCACCTGCTGGGTGCTTTTGCACCGAAAACAGAGGTGCTGCCAGTCAATGTGATGGGGCTTGATTTCCCCAACCCGGTGGGGCTCGCAGCAGGGCTGGACAAAAACGCAGATCATCTGGACTCTCTGGGCGCCCTGGGGTTTGGCTTTATTGAAGTTGGAACTGTTACACCACTGGCACAACCGGGTAACCCGAAACCCCGTATGTTCCGCCTGCCAGAGCACCAGGCCATTATTAACCGCATGGGTTTCAATAACGAAGGTTTGGCCCACATGCTGGAGCGAGTAGACAGGCGCAGCTATCGGGGCATTCTCGGGATTAATGTTGGTAAAAACAAAGATACGCCAAATGACGAATCCGAGTCGGATTATCGGAAGGGCATAGCAGCAGTTTATAACCGGGCAGACTACATCACGGTAAACGTATCATCACCGAACACGCCGGGTTTACGGGATCTTCAATTTGGTGATTCACTGAAAGGTCTGCTTCATGCTATTAAGGATGAGCAGCTAAAGTGTCAGAGCCAGCTCGGGCGTTACGTGCCAATTGCCGTTAAAATTGCTCCGGACATGGATGATGCAGGCATAAGGTTTGTGGCCTCCGCTCTGAAAGAAGCCGGGCTGGACGGTGTTGTTGCTACAAATACCACCATAAGTCGCGACGCAGTGGCAGGTCATGTCTATGGGGCCGAAGCCGGTGGTCTTAGTGGTGCTCCGGTCAGAGAGGCATCTTTAAGAGTTATCAAGGGGCTGTATGCAGAGCTTGGTGATGACTTACCCATTATTGGTGTGGGTGGTATTACAGATGGTGAGAGTGCAGCTGAAAAGATCCGTGCGGGCGCTAAACTGGTTCAGTTATACACCGGCTTTATCTACCGGGGGCCTGATCTGATCGGAGAGGCTGTTGAGGCGATTCGAAAGCTCAAATAGATAGGCGGGTGTAGAAACGACAGGCGGAAAACAAGGAAGGGCCCGCAATGCGGGCCCTCACGGGGAGTTAACCCCGTTGCGCTCATCAGCGCATGAGACGGGGCGGGAGGCCCCGTATTGGTTGTGCTGAATACTGCGTCAAATTGTGTGACAAAAGATCAGATTAAGAAGTCGGGGTTTAGCAAATATCACGCGGTGGTGACGTTTGCCATTTTGTGGATACCAGAGACGCCAGTCATGCCATCCCATTGATCTGTGCGGCCTTCTCGCCACCCATTCAACCATTCCTGGCGGACTTCTGCCTGGTCGAGCGGACAGCTGTCTTTGGACTTTCCGGACACGCCAGCGAGGTAACCCCGCTTGAATGCACGAGCGTACATATCTCTTTTCTGTCTTTTCATGCCGTTCCTCACTAATGGATTAACAGAACAAGCGTGTACACTTCTGCAGTGGCTTTGGCATGTGGAATCCACTCCGGGATAACCCACTATTGCCAGCTCCAGCCAGAGCAGTCAGGATCCTGTTAACGAAAGGGAGTTACCCTTTCCGAACGACGCGTCACCTACAAGGTAAGCCGAAGTTCGAGCATAAGTACACTATCGTTTTGATCTAACGGTTCGCTTTTTTTGATCTAAATTGAATAAGCGATTATCTGAAACCTATGAACGCTGCAATTCCCGTGACTTAGCGAGAGTTGCCTAAAGAACCTGGAGTTGAACTTGTCCAAATCTGTATTTTTTGTAAGTTGCCCAAAGGGTGTTGAGTACCTTCTGGCGGACGAGCTCGGCACATTAGGTCTCGGGCTGGTGAGAAACGCACCCGCTGGCGCATGGGTAGAGGGTACGCTTGAGGCCGGATACCGGGCCTGCCTGTGGTCGCGTTTGGCGAACCGGGTGATTCTCCATATTGATGAGGTAGCAGCTACCAGCGCTGACGAACTTTACGATGGCGTTGTCCACCTTGACTGGCAGCAGCACATCCCTGTGGATGGCAGCTTTCGAGTCAACTTCATTGGCGAAAACGAGGAAATCCGTAATACCCAGTTTGGTGCTCAGCGTGTCAAAGACGGAATCGTAGACCGATTTACTATGGGCGGCGGGAAACGCCCTGGCGTTGAAGCAAAAACACCGGATGTAACCGTGTCTGCCCGGTTGCATCGAGGTAAATTGGCATTGGGTATAGACATCAGCGGCCACAGCCTGCACCAGCGCGGCTACCGGACAGAGCAAGGCCTCGCGCCCCTCAAGGAAAACCTTGCTGCTGCTTTGCTGTTGCGTGCGGGCTGGCCTGAAATCGCTGCTGCAGGTGGCGATTTTGTTGATCCAATGTGTGGTTCCGGCACCTTGGTTATTGAAGCCGCCATGATGGCGCTGGATATTGCCCCTGGTCGCCGCCAGGAGCGTTTTGGTTTTGAAAAGTGGTTGGGTCACGAACCCGAAACCTGGCTTTCCCTTCGCCAGGAAGCTGAAAGGCGAGCCTATGAAGGAAAGCAGGGCAGAATACCGAAATTTTCAGGCTTTGATCAGGATGGCAGGGTCATCACGACCGCACGCAATAATGCTCAACGGGCAGGCCTTGATGGGTTACTTGAGTTTCAGGTGCAGCCGATTGAAGAGCTCTCGCTGGGTGAAGATCGGGCAGAAACCGGCCTCGTACTTGTAAACCCTCCTTATGGTGAGCGCTTGAGCGACAGGCAGGCACTGGCCGGTTTATACGAGTCATTAGGTGATGCAGTTAAAGCGGCCGCATCAGGATGGCGTCTGGGCGTGTTTACGGGTGCTCCGGAGTTCGGCAAGTCCATCGGCCTGCGCAGTTTCAAGCAGTACAAGTTGTTTAACGGCAAACTGCCAGCACAACTGCTTCTGTTCGCCATTGACGAGGCGAGTGTACGCACGCCTCGTGAGCCCGGATTACCGGGTGAAGTTCTGCCACGCATCGCGAATGAAGAGCGTGCAGCCATGCTGAGAAACCGCCTGAAGAAAAATATGAAGACCATTGGGCAGTGGGCTCGTAAGCAAAATATTGGCTGTTACCGCCTGTACGATGCGGATATGCCAGAGTATGCGCTGGCGATCGATATGTATGAGGGCAGGGTGCATGTGCAGGAATACGTTGCACCCAAATCCATTGATGAGCGTTCTGCGCGGGAACGCCTGGCTGAAGCACTGGCAGTGATTCCGGAGGCTCTGGGTATTGAGCGGGATCAAATGGTGTGCAAGCAGCGGCAGCGTCAGGCTGGCGTTAGCCAGTACGAAAAGCAGGATGCCAGCGGCGAGTTCTTTCAGGTGCAGGAACACGGTGTCACCCTCAAGGTGAACCTCAAGGATTATCTTGATACCGGGCTATTCCTCGATCATCGCCCTGTGCGCCATTGGATCCAGCAGAATGCTCAGGGTAAGCGTTTCCTGAACCTGTTCTGTTATACCGGTGCTGCGACTGTTCATGCGGTTGCTGGCGGTGCCAGTCGCTCCCTGAGCCTGGATTTGTCTAATACGTATGTTGGCTGGGCTCAGGACAATCTGAGGTTGAACGCGGCAGACCCAAGGAAGCACAAGGTAGAACAGACTGATTGTCTGGCGTGGTTGGCTGCAAAACCCAGGCCCGATCAGGTTTACGATTTGATCTTTATGGACCCGCCAACCTTTTCCAACTCCGCCCGTATGGCGGGTGTATTGGATGTTCAGAAGGATCACGGAAAATTGATCCGGCAGGCCATGGCAAGGTTGAGTTCAGACGGCTTACTGATTTTTTCCAATAACTTCCGACGCTTCAAGCTTGATGAAAATCTGGCCAAAGAATTTGAGGTTGAAGAGGTGAGTGCCAGCACTCTGGATAAGGATTTCCAGAGAAATGCACGGATTCACCGGTGCTGGCATATCCGGCAAAGTGCTTAGTGTTTGCGGCCGGTCACGCTCTTACGCTTTAGAACTCGTATTTGAGGCCGGTAGAGAACTGGAAGATATTGGCATCGGTGCCAGTATCTTTTGACAGCTTTCCGCCTTCAAAAACAAGATAGGTATCGCTGAGTACTTCGACATCCAGGCCTACTACCCAGCCTATGCCAAAACTGCTGTCCGGGAAATCGCCCTCCAGTTCACGGAATTGGGCGTTGCGGGGATCGCCCGGATTGCGAAGCTCTGCGGTTCCTTGAATATACGAGAATCCCGCCTGGCCATAGATATTGGCGTAGCTGGTAACGGGGTAGTGCAGGCCAATATACCAACTGGCAAAGTAATCGATTGAAAGGCTCAGGTCACTGCCTGGCACCTCAGCATCCCGAAAGCCGCTCCCTGCCCGAACCTCTGCGTGAAACAAATCGCTGAGGTGGCCCCCGACTACCAGCGTTCCGCCGCTACCTGTGGCTTCCTCTTTGGATGTCGTGCCAATGGAACGATGATTGAACGCAGTTACCAGAAGGCCAACGTAATGTTTGTCCTCACGGGGCGTTTCCTGCGCCAGGGTAGCCTGAGTGTAGAGCATGCAAGCAGGCACCAGTGAGAGGATCAGGTGCGATCGAACAACATTATTCATTAGTAACGGATTTCCTGACGTGAGCGGTTAGGGGCTGAGTTTGCCTTGTGTAACCGATTGTTACGTCGACCCGTGTCACAGTTTAGTCTTCCTCAAACAGGCCATGTTCCTGAGCCATCAATAGCAGGGCGTACACGCCGTTTTCCGGCAGTTGTGGCTCCAGACTTTCTTCAAACAGCAACTGGCGCCGGCGATCTTCCAGAGCGTCGCTGTCCATGCCAGTAATCAGGTCTGTAATCGGTGCGATCTCGAACGGGGCTTCTTGCTCCATCGCGGTAAAAATAAGATCAATCAGGATTTCGTCCGGATCCAGGCCGTCTACGTATACGGTCTGATCGGGCAAGTCTTGGTGCAGCTCATGAACAAGCTCGATTAATGGCACGCCCTGTTCTGCCAGGTAGTCCAGATCGATGTCGCCCAAGTCGCCGTCTTCTGATAGCCATTCATCCACAGGAGCTATTACCACGGTCTTCATCTGGCCATCTTCCAGCGACCAAGCCATTGCAATTGGAAACAGGGCATCTTCGGTCTGGCAGTACTCGATATCGAGAAATCTTGGTGTCGACATGGCAGGCTCCTTTTAGTGGCTGGCAATCAGTGGGTTCAAGGTTCTAGCGCAGGCGATTAATGTCTGTTGGTCAGGTATGAGGTATCAAGGCTTCATGCCATACTATTGCAATCCATACCATTCTATCAGGGACACCATGGAACAAGCTGAATTCAACAAAGATTTACTGAAATTTCTGAACGCCTCGCCGACGCCTTGGCATGCTGTGGCAACCATGAAAACAAGGCTGGATGCCGCCGGCTTCAAAGAACTGGATGAAAAAGAAGACTGGTCTCTTGCCAGGAATTGCAGTTATTACGTTATCCGCAACGGGTCTTCTATTGTCGCTTTCCGCACCGGGGCAAACGATGCAGTAACATCGGGTATCCGCATGGTTGGCGCTCATACCGACAGCCCGTGCCTGAAAGTTAAACCCAACCCCGAGCTGCGCCGAAAAGGCTATTATCAGCTGGGTGTAGAGGTTTACGGAGGCGTTCTGATGAATCCCTGGTTTGACCGCGATTTGTCGTTGGCCGGCAGGGTGACGTTTCTCGATGGCCAGGGCAAGGTCGTGGATACGCTGGTAGATTTCCGCAAACCGGTGGCCTTTATTCCCAGTCTCGCAATTCACCTGGACAGAGAAGCCAACACCAAGCGCACGGTGAATGCTCAGACGGATCTTCCGCCGGTACTGATGCAGGTGGCTGAAGACGATGCTACCAGCTTTAACGAGCTGTTGGGGCAGCAGATAGCCAGTGAGTCCGGACTCAAGGTACGCAAGGTTCTTGGCTATGAGTTGGGCTTTTATGATGCCCAGGAAGCAGGTTTTGTGGGCCTCCGTGAGGATTTCATTGCATCCGCCCGGCTGGATAACCTGCTGAGTTGTTACATTGGCTTGCAATCGTTGTTGAACACCTCGGGTGATGAGGCTGCACTGCTAGTGTGTAACGATCACGAAGAGGTGGGCAGCGTATCCTCCGAAGGTGCTCAAGGGCCATTTTTGACTGCGGTTCTTGATCGCTGGTGTGGCGCCGGCAAGGCAAAGGCCATTGCACACTCCATGATGATTTCAGCCGACAATGCCCATGGTGTTCACCCCAACTTCATCGACAAGCACGACGAAAACCATGGCCCCATTCTGAACCAGGGCCCGGTCATCAAGGTGAACCACAACCAGCGCTACGCAACCAACAGTCGTTCAGCCGCCGTTTACCGGCATATCAGTGATGAGCTGGGTTTGCCGCACCAGAGCTTTGTGGTGCGCAGTGATATGGGCTGTGGCAGCACCATTGGTCCGCTGACGGCTGCAAACCTGGGCGTAACCACGCTGGATATTGGCGTGCCGCAGTTTGGCATGCACTCGATTCGTGAGCTGATTGGTACTGAGGATGGTTTTACACTGTTTCGGGTATTGACCGAGTTCATGCAGCGCAAGCAGGTATTCTGAAGATTTTTGTACGTCTGAAATGAAAAATGCCGCTGCTTCATACGAAGCAGCGGCATTTCGGAATAAGTGGCTCCCCGAGCTGGGCTCGAACCAGCGACAAACGGATTAACAGTCCGTTGCTCTACCAACTGAGCTATCGGGGAACAGCATCAAGTCGGGCGGCATAGTAGTCGCTTTGAATTACCGGGTCAACCCCCTGATATAAAAGGTCAAAATTTGTACCGCAGTATGGCTCACCAATACCGCCCTCCAGCCTGGCTTCGCAGTGGCCATGTTCAATCCGTGTGGCCGGCGTTGTTTCGCAAGGTACACCTGCAGGATCCGGTAGCGGAAGTGCTCGCAACGGATGACAAAGATGATTTGCATCTGGACTGGTACCGACAGGGCAGCGGGCGCTTGGCTGTCATTTCACATGGCCTGGAAGGGCACAGCCGAAGGCCATACGTGAGAGGGCTGGCCAGGGCGCTTTTGGCCGAAGGCTGGGATGTTTTAGCCTGGAACTTCCGCTCCTGTGGCGGCGTGATGAATCATCAGCCAAGGTTTTATCACAGTGGTGCCACCGAAGACCTGCGACGGGTTGTCGATCATGGTCTGGCACAAGGTTATCAAACAGTGTTTCTTTCCGGTTTCAGTATGGGAGGTAACCTTACGCTGTTGTATCTGGGTGAGCAGAGTGAGCGCGTTGACAGCAGAATCTGTGGCGCAGTGGCGTACTCAGTTCCCTGTGATTTGGCGGGCAGTGCAGACAAACTGGCATTGCCCAGTCGGAAGATCTACATGCAGCGGTTTTTGAAGGATCTTCGCGTAAAAATGGCTGAAAAAGCGCAAAAGTTCCCCGATCTTATTGATGTGTCCGGTTTTGAATCAATCCGGAGTTTTCATGACTTTGATGAGCGCTATACCGCGCCACTGCACGGATTCAAGAGCGCTGAGGATTATTGGGAGCAGTGCTCTGCATTGGGCAAGCTGAGGCATATCCGGGTGCCGGCGCTGATGATTAATGCCGCTGACGATCCATTTTTATCACCCGCGTGTTTCCCGGAGTCGCCATCCGTACTTGGTGCCCACGTGAGCATGGACGCACCCAAGTGGGGCGGTCATGTGGGGTTCGTGGAGCATGGACATGGCGGCTTCTATTGGTCTGAGCGCCGGGCACTGGCATTTTTGCAAGGTGTGGTGTGAGCTGCGTTACTGAAGCAAAGGTTTGAGCACCGGCCATACGTTGTCAAGGAGTATGGGTTGGGCTTCGGCGGTGGGGTGAATGCCATCGCGCTGCATCAGGTTCTTTTGATCGTAGATATTGTCGAGAAAAAAGGGAACCAGAGCGGTGTTGTAGCTGTCTGACAGCGCTGGAAAGATGTCAGCAAACATTTGTGTGTAGCGCTGGCCGTAGTTGGGAGGTATTTGTATTCCTATCAGAATGGCGCGGGCGCCAGCGTTCTGAACATGCCCAACCATGGTTGCGAGGTTGGATTTGATTACATTGGGTGGAAAACCCCGCAGGCCATCGTTACCACCCAGCTCGATAATCACCACGGAGGGGCTATTCTTTTCCAGCAGCTCAGGCAGGCGGCGAACACCGCCATCGGTTGTTTCGCCGCTGATGCTGGCATTTATTACGCGCCAGTTGCCAAGGCCGTTGTTTTGTAAGCGCTCACGCAAGAGTTGTACCCAGGCGGTTTCTGTTGGCACGCCGTAGGCAGCGCTGAGGCTGTCACCCACAATCAGAAGCGTTTGCTGGCTGGCCATCACTGGCACGGCAATGAATGCCAGCAGAATGAATACGATTGATCTTGAATACAGCAGCACTTTATACATAAACAATCCGTATACCTTGATAAATGAACGTGCTTTTTCCGGGAGCCCCGTAAACAAAATGCAGACTACAAACTCCGATAGCCAGCGCCCGATGTTGCGCGTTGAAAACCTGACTCATCGCGTAAGCCTGGAAACAGACACGCTGACGATATTGAAGGCGGTCAGCCTTGAAATCAATCGGGGAGAATCCGTAGCCATAGTCGGCCGCTCCGGTTCCGGCAAAACCACCTTGCTTGGGTTGCTTGCCGGCCTTGATACACCCACCGAAGGCACTGTGGAGCTAGATGGCGCCATTATAAGCCGGTTAAGTGAAGATGAGCGGGCCCAATTGCGTGCTCATCGGGTGGGATTCGTATTTCAGTCATTCCAGTTGCTGCCGGCGTTGACCGCTTTGGAAAACGTGATGCTGCCACTGGAGTTGGCAGGTATGGAAGCGCCGGAAAAGCGTGCCCGTGAATTGCTTGAGCGGGTTGGGCTTGGTGAGCGGCTTACCCATACCCCTCGGCAGCTATCTGGCGGTGAACAGCAGCGGGTGGCCATTGCCAGGGCCTTTGCCTCTGACCCGGCCATCCTGTTTGCCGATGAGCCGACTGGCAACCTGGATAACCGCACGGGGCAGGAAATCTCTGATTTGCTGATGGCGTTGAATCAGGAGCAGGGCACCACACTGGTGATGGTTACCCACGATGAACAGCTGGCGGCGCGCTGCTCCCGGCAATTTCATATTGAGGCGGGCGAGTTGACTGAGCCAGTTGCTCAGGTGGAGCTTGCACACTGATGGCTGCTGCAAAAAAGCTCATGTCGGTGCGCCGCGACTGGCGCGAGAGAGATGTGCGGGTGGTGCTTGCGGCGCTTATTATCGCCGTCGCTACGGTAGCCACCATTGCCCTGTTTGCCAGCCAGTTGCAACGCACCCTGGTGTCTTCTGCCAGCTCATTCCTGGCAGCAGACAGGCAACTCGAAGCTGAAAACGGCCGCCCCGTGCCCGAGCCCTGGATTACTGAAGCCATGGATCGCGGGTTGGAAACAGGCCGCATGGTGGAGTTCTCCACCATGGTGTTTGGTAGCGATGCCTTTCAGCTTGTGTCGGTAAAAGCGGTCAGCAACGAGTACCCGTTGCGTGGCGAGCTTGAGATCCAGGGGCCGTCAGAAGGTTCGCGGGTTCAAGTGCAAAATGGCCCGGCGCCGGGCGAAGTGTGGATCAACCCCAGGCTTTTGAGGCTGTTGGATATTCAGGTTGGCGATACCCTCGAAGTCGGTAGCCGCAAGCTGACAGTGTCGGGCCTGGTGCTGCGGGAGCCGGACGGCGGGTTTAGCCTCTCTGCACTGGCACCCCGAGTGATGATGCACGTGGACGACGTGGCGTCGACCGGCGTTCTGCAGGAAGGTAGCCGGGTAAAATACGTTTACCTCTTTGCCGGCGAAGAAGCATCTCTCGAATGCTATTATCAATGGCTGCAACCTCAACTGGAGCCCAGTCATGAGTGGGAAGGAGTGCGCGACGGTGAAACCTTTTCACGCTCGCTTGATCGCGCTGAGAGCTTCCTGCTGTTAGGCGGCAGCCTTGCGGTCTTATTGGCCGCTGTGGCGGTGGCTGTTGCCAGCCGACAGTACGCACTTTCCCAACGCGACACCGTGGCACTACTCAAAACTCTGGGCCTTGGCAGTTCCGGCATCGGCCGGCTTTACCTCAAGCGGCTTGGGCTCTGGGGTGTGACTGGTATGGTCGGCGGCCTTCTGGTGGCCTTGCCGCTGTTCTGGATACTCACCCGATTACTCAGTGAAGCATTGGAAAGGCCTGTGCCGTTTCAGCTGGATTCAGCGGCACTCACGCCAGCGCTTTTAACAGCGGTCGTTTCATTGTTTGCCTTTGCATACCCACCTATCAGGCGGCTCAGAAACGTGCCGGCCATGCGCGTATTGCGCAGCCAGCCAGGCGAAACAGGGCGCGAAGCACTGCCTGACATGCTGATTGCTATTGTGGCCGTGTTTGGCTTGGTGTGGCTGTATGCGGGTGAAGTGTCTTTGGTGATTTCCCTTCTGGGAGGCCTTGCCTTGCTGTTGGGCGCTTTGGGCGTACTGGGTTGGGTGCTTGTGGCAACCCTTAGAAAGGTTCGAGGTGGCGGGCATGCCTGGCGCCTGGCGCTGGTTGGGTTGTACCGGCATCGCCGTGCCAGCTTGTCGCAAATTGCCGTATTTGCCATGACGCTCATGCTGGCAACAACACTGATTCTGGTGCGCACCTCCTTGCTGGACGACTGGCAAGCTCAGCTTCCAGACGATGCGCCCAATCACTTTCTGATCAACATTGCTCCGGATGCAGTGGATGAGGTTGCCGCCTACTGGGAAGAGCGTGGTCAGCCTCTGGACCAGCTATACCCCATGGTGCGTGGGCGGTTTACCGAACTGAACGGTCAGCCGGTAAAAGAAGTGGTGAGCAAGGACCAGCGGGTAGGTGCCCTTAACCGGGAACTGAACCTTACCTGGATGCCCTCGCTACCGGCTGACAACGTTATTGTGGAAGGCAGTTGGTTCGAGGAAGGCCAAACCGACGGTGTCTCCGTGGAGGCAGATCTGGCGGCCGCGCTTGATTTGGCGCTGGGTGATGAACTCACGTTCACCATTGGCTCCGACAAGGTCAACGCAACGGTCACCAGCATTCGCACGGTTCAGTGGGACAGCATGAAGCCCAACTTCTATATGGCGTTTCCTCCGGGCGGGGCTCTCACCAATATGCCCGCCACCTGGATAACCAGCTTTCATCTGCCAAGAGACCGTAAAAGCGAGCTGAATGAGTTTTCCCGGCGTTTCCCGACAGTGTCGCTGCTGGAAATCGACAATATTATTGAACGCATACAGGAAATTGTGCGGCAGGTTACCCAGGCCATAGAGGCGATTCTGGTGTTGATACTGGCAGCAGCCCTGGTGGTGATGGCTGCGGTCGTCAGCGCCACGCTTCAGGACCGGCAGCGGGAAGGCGCACTTTTGCGCACCCTTGGCGGTCGTCAGAGCCTGTTGGTGCGCAGCACTATGCTGGAGTTTGCCTTGCTTGGTGGCTTTGCAGGCATTCTTGGGGTGGCAGCGGCAGAAGCGGCGGTATGGGCGTTACAGTTCCGGATGTTTGAGGGCGCCTTCAGCTGGCACTGGCAAGTTGTTCTACCTATACCGATAATCAGTGCAGTGGTGCTTTCACTGTTTGGGCGCTGGCAACTTCGGCCAGTGTTGAGTGTTTCGCCTATGCTACTGCTAAGGCGCCTCGAGTGAGGTGATGCCTCCTGTACATGGATCTTTTGTTTCAGGGGGCGCACACAGGGAAAATAAATGCCTAAAAGACAAGGTTGGTATCGGCAGCCACCGCGGCTAAAAATAGCGGGGATGGTTGCAGGACTTTTTTCCCTGGTATTGATCGCTATGATCTGTGCCGTTTCCATTGTTCAGATTCAGGCTGCGATCACGGCCTATGCGGGTGGCGAAAGTATCTGGTCCAGATCCCAGCTTGCTGCAGTGATCTATTTTGATCGCTACGCCCTTTCTGGTGACCCTCAGGAATTGGAACAGGCCAGAAACAGGCTTTCTGTCCCGCTTGCCGATCGCGAGGCACGTTTGGCCATGGAGGCCGAATCGTTTGATAGAGGTGCGGCCAGAGCCGGACTTATTGCCGGCAATAATCACCCGGCTGATGTTGATGGCATGATCTGGCTCGTGCGCAACCTGTCTGATTTCGATGACTTCAAGAAAGCGATAGTTGCATGGCAAGAGACAGATCCCGGATTACTTGAACTTCGCGAAATTGGTAATGAACTGGAATTGGAATGGTCCCGAGCGCAGCCTGACCGGGAGAAACTGGCATTGCTGCGGCAACAGCTGGCGGAGGCAAACGACAAGCTGCAGATACATGCGGTGCGATTTCGCGAAGCTATGGCCAGTGCAACCAGAAGGTCAGCAAGCGTACTGTCTATTGTAAGCACAGTCTTTTTGTTGATCCTTGCGCTTGTGGCCTGGCAACTTAGTTCCCGCCTGACACGCTCGGTTCGGCACTCGGCACAGAATTTCCGCGCTATTTTTGAACAGGCAGCAGTTGGTATAGCTCAGCTCAGGAGCGACGGCCGTGTGCTTGATGTCAATGAAGCGCTCAGCGGAATTACCGGGTATTCCAAACCCGAGTTACTTGCCATGCGGTACGAAGACCTGTTGTTTCCCGAAGACTGGGAGTCCGGTCGCTTACAGCAGCAGGCAGTGATGCTTGGGGAATCTGCCAGCTATTCCTTTCAGCAACGCCTGAAGAATTCCAGCGGAGACGCACTCTGGGGAAGGCTCACTGTGTCTATGAGCGACTTCCCCAAAGATCGCACAAGCAATTATATCGTTGTACTGGAAGATATTTCCGACTCCTACCGCATGTCAGAGGAGTTGAGCTACCAGGCGAATCACGATGCACTAACCGGGCTGATAAACCGTCGGGCATTCGAGCGTCATCTGGAGACAGTACTGAGAGAGGCGCGCTCAGAACACAGTAATCATGCCTTGTGCTTCCTTGATCTGGACCAGTTCAAAGTTGTTAACGATACATCCGGCCATTTGGCGGGTGATGAGTTGCTTCGGCAAGTTGCTGCCATTGCCCGCCACTCACTGCGGGAGAGTGACATTCTTGCACGACTGGGTGGCGATGAGTTTGGCATTATTCTGCGCAACCTCTCGGCAGATGCAGCGTCCGACATAGCGGAAAAACTCCGTGCGGCAATTGAGGATATGACGTTCACATGGGAAGGCCGAAGCCACAGTGTGGGTGGCAGTATTGGTGTTGTGCCAATAACCCCCGGGGTTGCCAATGCCAGTTCGCTGATGCGTGCAGTGGATATTGCTTGCTACGTGGCCAAAAGCCGCGGACGTAACCGGACTTACCTTTCCGTTAAAGATGACCTTCAGATCACCGAGCAACGTACGGAAATGGAGTGGGTGAGTCGTATTCATGAGGCTTTGCAGGAAAACCGCTTCTTTCTTGACGCCCAGTTTATCCTGCCTCCGGCGAATACAGACGGTCGGATAAGGTACGAGGTTCTGGTCCGGATGAAAGGCGAAGACGGGAAAACTGTTCCCCCGGGCGCCTTTCTTCCTGCTGCTGAGAGGTTTGGAATCGCCCCCAAGATCGATCGCTGGGTGATCGACGAAGCTTTCCGCCAGTTAGTGGCTCATCCAACGCACCTGAATGAACTTGATGCCTGTCATATTAACCTGTCTGGTCGCTCATTTGACCAGCCTGATTTTGCTGACTTCGTGATCGAACGGTTACAGCATTACGGGCTATCGGGCAGCAAAATCTGCTTTGAACTTACTGAAACAGCGGCCATGCATAACCTTGCAGATGCTCAGAGTTTCATGGAACGCCTGAAAGGCTCGGAGTGCAGGTTTGCACTGGATGATTTTGGAACCGGATTGTCGTCGTTCAGCTACCTTCGACGGCTGCCGGTCGACTATCTGAAAATTGATGGTGTATTCGTGCGGGACATAGTCACTGACCAAACGGATTTGGCGATGGTTCGGGCAATAAACGATATTGGTAAAACCCTGAGGAAAAAAACCATCGCCGAGTTTGTCGAGAATGACGACACACTGGAACTGCTCAAAGAAATGGGCGTGGACTATGTGCAGGGATACGGGCTACATCGCCCGTGTTTGTTCCAGGATATCCTTACCGGTAGTTTGCGAGGATAGCGGCCAGTTCGCCGCTCTTGCGGATACGTGCCAACTCAGCGTTGAATTGATCGGCAAAAGGCCGGGCTTCCTTGCGCAGCATTATCCGGAATCCGTAGGAACTGATATCCCCTGAAGAAACTGCAAATTGATCCTGCAAACCTTCGTTTTTCAGTATCCACTTGCCCACAAGCAAATCCACTACCGCAGCGTCAAAACGGTCCCCGTGAAGTAAAAAGTTAAACATGTCCCTGTCCTGGGACACATCAAAACGCTTGATAGCACCAGACTCAAAATGCGGTTCCAGTACAGGGTAGATGTAGCCTAGATGGGCAACGACCGTTTTTGAGAAAAGGTCTTCGGGGGAATGATAGGTCTCGCCAGTGCTTTTGGGTGTAAAGAAAACCTCTTGCACATCCACTACAGGCTCTGTGAACAGAAAGTCGTCGGGGTTTTGTGTCCATTCAATTGCTCGGGAGGTGCCATCGATATAGCCATCCAGCAGCATCTGGTCCACGCGTTTGCGAGGGATCTTTTTAGCGACTATTTCATAGCCCAGGCGCTCGGTAATCAGCGAAACCACGTCCCACATGATGCCGGAGGGCGCGTCCTGATCAACGATCATATAGGGCGGGTAGCCGTTTGGTGAAATATTGAAGCGAAACACCTTTGCATCGTTCGCAGAAGCGGTGTTTATGGCCAAGGCAAACATAAGCAGGAAAGGCAGGCAGACAAAGCGTCTTGTAAAAACTGTAATCCAGCCGAGTGTCGGGTGCTTCATCAAAAGGGGCTCTCTGGGGGTGGTGCTGTCCGTGAAAGAACTGACCCGGCTAAATCCCTGCCAGAAAGGAAGCAATTGTTACTCGTCTGTCTCCTTATTTCAATGCTGTTGGGTAATCTTGTGTTAACCGGAAACGGGGCCAGTATGCAGGCCCCGTTTCTGTGTGGCTGTTGTATCAGGCCCAAGCGCGTTGCAGCACGGCTCGCGCGTCCTTCAGAGTAACCTCTTTAGGATTGAACATGATAGAACCGTCGTCGAGCGCCATTTCTGCAATCTGGTCGAGCTGATCTTCAGTAACCTTGCCTGTTTCTTTAAGAGTGCGTGGCAACTTGCAGCGCTTGTAAAGCGCATCTCTGAGCTTGCGCAGCGCTGAAATACTGGCTTCTGCACGGCGGCTGGCAGGAGTGGCAGCGTAGACCTCCGGGCCTTCCAGGTGCAGTAGCAGTTCACTCAGTGGCTCGCGAATGGTTTCAAGGTTGTATTCAAGCACATAAGGCAGGTACAGGCTCATGCACAGGCCGTGGGGCAGGTGGCAGATAGCACCAGTAGCGTGGCCAAGAGAATGTACAAGCCCGACCATGGAGTTGGAAAACGCTATGCCAGCCATTGTGGACGCCTGCGCCAGCTCAAGCCTGCCATCGCTGTCTTTAGGGTTGTCCATTACCTGCAGCAGAGAGCGGCTGACCTTTTTGATGGCCGCTGTAGCATAGGCATCGCTCAGCGGGTTTTTCGCCATACATGTGAACGACTCAACCGCATGGGTCATAGCGTCCATAGCCGTGGCGGCCGTAATGTGCGGCGGCAGAGTCAGGGTCATACGCGGGTCAATCACCGCCGCGTTGGGCAGCAGGTAAGAAGAGGTGAACGGCAGTTTTACGCCTTTTTTCTCGTCGGTGATTACAGCAATGGAGGTCACTTCGGAGCCGGTTCCCGCAGTGGTAGGCACCACCAGGAAGGGTTTGAGCGGGCGTTTCAGCACGCCGGCACCGGAGTACTTGGCAATGTCATCACCGCCTTCTGAAACCAGAATGTTTACAGCTTTGCCGGTGTCGATGGCCGAGCCGCCACCAATGGCAATAATGGAGTCGCATTTTTCCTTCCGGTAAACCGCGGCAATATCACGAACGACGGTGGTGGATGAATCTGGTGGCACATCGTCGTAAATGTTAACGATTTCTAGACCGCTTTCTTCGCAAGCTGCAATCACAGGGTCCAGTAATCCTGCGGCACGAACGCCCTTGTCTGTCACAACCATAGGGCGCTTGGCACCCAAGGCGCTTAGCTCGTAAGGGATATGCTCAAGGGCGGCTTTGCCGGCAATGACTTTTACCGGGCAGAAGAACTCATAGTAAGTGTTAGACATTTAGGCTCTCACTGTCTGGACAAAATGGGTGGCGACTTTCAGGTAAATCTGTGCGGCACTGATCAGCTTTTCCGGGAGGTGCAAGTTTGCCGGGTATTCTTTTACAGCACGCTCGGCAATGATCTTGGGCAGAATGAATGCCTCCAACCGGTTCAGTACCCGTGTCATGCGCACGGCGTAGCTCACATCGCCATCCACCAGCATGCGGTCATTGGCGAACGCGACCGAGGTTTTTTCCTGGAATGACAGCACCAGAAAGGCATGGGTAAGGTGCTTGAACTTGATGGACACGTCCACCGGGCGGGGGGCGGAGTCACCATGGTAATGGAAACGGCCGTTACCAATGTGCTCCACGATAAGCCTGGAACCCTCGGGCATTACCATCATTTCAAACAAGAACCCTTCAGGCAGTACTCGCGCCTCTCCCTGAACCTCGCTATCAACCTCACTGACCGCCTGTAGAGCCCGTCCCATAACCTGGAACATCAGCTCTACATAAAGGCGTTTAGCCTGCGAAGCCATCGGCTGGATACGTTTCGCTAACATGTCCGTCACCTGAATCTGGTTATTGATGACTAATTTTTAGAGTTATTGCTCTAGAAGTCAATGATCATGATGACAGTAAAATTGCGCATCCCCGGCAAACCCGGATTCAGAAACAAAAAAAGGCCGACATTCCAGGGAAGTCGACCTTTAGAAGCGTGATTTGCAGAGATGTTACTGGGTAAGCGCGGCCAGCTTTCGCCTGGCTTCTTCTGCAATTTCGCCGCTGGACTCCGCCGCTTTGCTGTAATAAGCGATAGCTTCCTTGCGGTTGTTTTCTTTCACGGCGATATCTCCAAGTCGCAGAAAGGCTATAGACGTTGGCACTACCTCGTTAGCGCGGGTCAGGTTCTCCCGCGCTTTGCTCAGATTATTAAGCTGCAGTGCGGTCAGACCATTGTGGATTCGATACATGAACATTTCGGGGTACATGGACACCGCTTTATCAAAATCAGCCTGGGCTTTTTCGGGCTGCTTTTGCTCCTGATAGATACCGCCACGCAAAGAATAGAACATGGCTTCGCGGGGTAGCAGGTTAATGGCCTCATTGACCTTTTTAAGCGCTGCATCCATATCGCCATTGGAGGCAAGTTTCATAGCTTCGTCGTGGGCGTCGTAAGCCGGTTGAGCCTTGCGCAGGAAAGCTGTTTTCTTCCTGTAAACATCTTCACCACGGTAGCCACCGCCACCTATCCTGGCGACCAGTTTACTGTTCTCCTGCACGCGCTTGGCGGAAGGTGGGTGGGTCGCAAAAAGGCCGTCTACAAATCCTGCCTGCTGCCCCTTCGAAAGCTGAAGAAAAATCTCTTGCAGCTCAACAGCAGCCTGCGGGTCGTAGCCAGCTTTTTTCATATAAACGATGCCGTAGTAATCCGATTCCAGCTCATCCCCCTGGCCGTATTGCGCCAGAGCAAGCTGCGCGCCGACAGCCGCACCACCCATAAGCAGACCAGCCCACTCATTATCAGACAGCGCAAACCCCAAACCGGCCACGCCCGCGCTGATCAGCATCCCCTTTTGCATACGTTGAACACTGTGGCGCGCCGCCGCATGCACAATCTCATGGCCCAGCACAGACGCAAGCTGGGCTTCATCACTAAGCTGAGTCAACAGGCCGCGGTTAATAGCAATCTTTCCACCAGGCAACGCCCAGGCATTCGGCACGCCGCTGTTAAGAACCACGAACTCGTAGGGCAGGTCAGGGCGGTCACTCACTCGCGCCATCTTCTCACCAACCTCCCTCACGTAGAGCGTAAGCTCGGGATCAACGTAAAACTGCCCGCCTTGAGTCTGCTGGGTGGGCGTATATTGCTCAGCACCCATGGCGAATTCCTGGCTCTCACCAATCAGCGAAAGCTGGTTCTCCCCGGTAACCGGGTTTACAGAGCACCCGGAAAGCACCAGCACAAGTGCCATAATTGGCGCACAACGTTGCAAGACGGCGTTTTTCACTCTCGACTCCTGTAATTGAATTCCTGAAACATATGATTACACGGCGGCTGCCTGCTTTACATACTTGAAAATTAAAACCGCTCCACTCCGGGGCTTGAAAACCCTCTGAACGACCCCATTTTCCTGCTAGACGAACTCACAAGCTGGATAACACGGGAGCAAGGGGCTTCTCCAAAACCGTGCGGAGCCATGGATGGCGGAGCCGAGCGTACAGGGATGTATCCACAGCGTGTTTTGGAGAAGCCCCTTGCTCCCGTGTTCACCTCAAATGTCGATTGCAGGAGAGATCAAAGAATGACAGTTGAATCGCAAAAAGAAACTCTAGGTTTTCAGACGGAAGTAAAACAACTACTTCACCTGATGATCCATTCCCTGTACTCAAACAAGGAAATTTTCCTCCGCGAACTGATTTCCAACGCCTCCGATGCCGCAGACAAAATGCGCTTCGCCGCCGTTAAAGATGACGGCCTTTACGAAGGCGACTCAGAGCTGCAGATCCGCCTGGATTTCGACAAAGAAGCCAACACCATCACCCTGAGTGACAACGGCATCGGCATGAGCCGTGAAGACGTTATCCAGAACCTTGGCACCATTGCCCGTTCAGGCACCGCAGAATTCCTCAAACAGCTCTCCGGTGATGAAAAGAAAGACAGCAAGCTCATCGGCCAGTTTGGTGTGGGCTTCTATTCTGCCTTCATCGTTGCCGACAAAGTTGATGTATTCACCCGCCGTGCAGGCACGCCAGCAGAAGAGGGCGTACATTGGCAATCAGCAGGTGACGGTGAATTTACCATCGAGCAAGTTACCCGCGAAAAGCGCGGAACCGAAATTGTTATACACCTTAAGCCAGACGCCACCGAATTTGCCGATGGCTTCCGCCTGCGCAACCTGGTGAAGAAGTATTCCGATCACATCTCCTTCCCGGTGGTTATGAAATCTGAGCCAACCGAAGAAGGCGAAGAGCCAAAAGACGAGACGATTAACGACGCTACCGCGCTGTGGACACTGCCTCGCACAGAAATCAAAGACGAGGAATACAAAGAGTTCTACAAGCACATTGCCCACGACTTTGAAGACCCGCTCACCTGGTCCCACAACAAGGTTGAGGGCAAGCTCGACTATACAAGCCTGCTGTACATTCCGGCCCGTGCGCCGTTTGACATGTACAATCGCGAAGCGCCTCGTGGTCTGAAACTGTATGTTCAGCGCGTATTCATCATGGACGACGCAGAACAGTTCCTGCCGTTGTACCTGCGCTTTGCCAAGGGGGTAGTGGACTCCAACGACCTGTCCCTGAACGTGTCCCGTGAAATTCTGCAGAACGACTCCACGGTAGACAGCATCCGCACAGCGCTTACCAAACGTGTGCTGGACATGCTAGGTAAGTTGTCCAAGAAAGATGCCGGTGAATACCAGAAGTTCTGGGATGAGTTTGGCACCGTTCTTAAAGAAGGCCCGGCGGAAGACTTCAGCAACCGCGAGAAAATCGCCGGCCTGCTGCGCTTTGCCTCCACCCACACAGGTGAGAGCACCCAGAATGTATCTCTGGACCAGTACATTGAGCGCATGAAAGACGGTCAGAACAAGATCTACTACATCACCGCTGACAACTTCATGGCCGCCAAGAGCAGCCCCCACCTGGAAGTCTTCCGCAAGAAAGGCATCGAAGTGCTTATCCTCTCCGACCGTATCGACGAGTGGATGATGGGTTACCTGAACGAGTATGACGGCAAATCCTTCCAGGACGTTGCCCGTGGTGATCTTGACCTTGGTGATGTGGAAACCGAAGAAGACAAGAAGCACAAAGAAGAAGCTGCTGAAGAACACAAAGAGCTTCTGGAGCGTATCAAAACAGCACTTACCGACCGGGTTCAGGAAGTGCGTGTCACCAACCGCCTGACAGATTCACCGGCGTGTTTGGTAACGGGCGATTTTGATATGGGAGCCCAGATGAAGAAGATCATGGAAGCGGCGGGCCAGAAGGTTCCCGACAGCAAGCCAATCTTTGAAATCAATGTAGATCACCCACTGGTTCAGCGCCTGGAAAGCGAGAAAGGTGATGAGCGCTTCAATGAGCTCGCAGCGGTTCTGCTGGATCAGGCTACACTGGCCAGTGGCGAGCAGTTGCAAGACCCGGGTGCTTACGTATCCCGCCTGAACCGTCTGTTGCTGGAACTGGCTAACTAAGCCCATGCACCAGATTATTGTGGACATAAGCATTAGCCCTGATGAGTGGATTAAATTTTATCAGGGCATTGCTACTGATGTTCACACCACGGCCCGGGACGGACGCTCCGTCCGTTTCCCGGCCCGTATCCTCTCCCGTTTCTATCTACGCGACGGCGTTCGTGGCTCCTTCCGAATTGTGTTCAATGAACAAGGTAAGTTTGAGTTCATTGAGCGTATTTAATGCCTCCTATTTATTGATAGTTAAAAGCTTTCGCAGTCTTTTCCGGAATTGATTATCCAGAAGGGCGTTGTAGTGCTTGAATGGTGGTTGAGGCTTACACCGAAACAAGGGATTGAGGAAAAGTTGCGAGGCACGAGTTTTGGCTCATCTATCCTCCAAAGCTTTAGTATCTCCAAGCCCGGGTATAAGCTGCTTAATTGTGTTTGGAACTTCAGAGGAATTGACCATGACCGATGAAAAATCGAATAAGAGCAAATGTCCGGTATCACACCTTACAACTGCCTTTGGTGCCCCGGTAGTCGACAATCAGAACTCGATGACCGCTGGCAAGCGTGGGCCTGTGTTGGTCCAGGATGTGTGGCTGAACGAAAAACTCGCCAATTTCGTGCGTGAGGTCATCCCTGAGCGTCGCATGCATGCCAAAGGCTCTGGAGCGTTCGGCACATTCACCGTAACCAACGATATCACCCGGTATACACGCGCCAAAATTTTTAGTGAAGTGGGTAAAAAGACTGAAATGTTTGCCCGCTTCAGTACCGTGGCAGGGGAGCGGGGCGCGGCTGATGCTGAGCGTGATATTCGCGGCTTCGCGCTCAAGTTCTATACCGAAGAAGGCAACTGGGACATGGTGGGCAACAACACACCTGTATTCTTTTTGCGGGATGCCAAAAAATTCCCAGACCTGAATAAAGCAGTAAAACGCGATCCAAAAACCAACATGCGTTCGCCGACGAACAACTGGGATTTCTGGACGCTTCTGCCAGAAGCCCTGCATCAGGTGACTGTAGTCATGTCGGATCGTGGCATTCCCAAGAGTTACCGGCACATGCATGGTTTTGGCAGCCACACCTATAGCTTCTGGAACGAAGCAGGTGAGCGTTACTGGGTGAAGTTCCACTTCAGAACGCAGCAGGGCATTGAGAACCTGACCGACGCCGAGGCTGCAGCGATTGTTGCTGATGACCGCGAAAGCCACCAGCGGGATCTCTTTGACGCTATCGAACGGAGCGATTTCCCACGCTGGAAAATGTATGTGCAGGTGATGCCGGAAGCCGATGCGGAAACCTACCACGTTCATCCGTTTGACCTGACCAAGGTTTGGCCAAAAGGGGACTACCCGCTTATCGAGGTCGGCGAATTTGAGCTGAACCGAAATCCTGAAAACTATCACATGGATGTTGAGCAGGCGGCCTTCTCGCCATCAAATCTCGTTCCTGGTATAAGCGTGTCCCCGGACAAGATGCTTCAGACACGACTAATCAATTACCCGGATTCGCAAAGGTACCGCTTGGGCGTAAACTATCAGCAGGTGCCGGTGAATGCTGCCAAATGTCCGGTTATGAGCAACCACCGCGATGGTCTTGGCCGGATGGACGGCAATTACGGTAGTTTGCCCCATTACCAACCAAACAGTTTCGGCCAGTGGAAAGATCAGCCCGAGTACGCAGAGCCGCCGCTCAAGATTGACGGCAATGCGGCCATGTTCGATTTCCGCGAAGATGATGACGATTATTACAGTCAGCCGCGCGCACTGTTTCAACTGATGACACCTGCCCAGCAGCAGGTACTGTTTGAAAACACCGGGCGGAATATGGGGGATGCTCCAGACTTCATCAAACAGCGCCACATCGACAACTGCACCCGTTGTGACCGCGCCTATGGCGAAGGGGTTGCCAAGGCTCTGGGTATGTCGGTCAAGTCGCCGGATGAATTATCTGCAGACCCTGAACTGGCAGAGTAATATCGGCTTGAATAAAAGCCCTCACGAGAAGTGAGGCAGTTGCCGAACTGCGCGGTTGCTTTTAGGGCTTCCGCGCATTTTTAATTTTGAATATATGGAGACCCTATGCGGATCATTCTTGCCCCGATGGAAGGGCTGGTTGACGCACCTATTCGAGAAACGCTCACAAAAGTTGGCGGGATAGACCGGTGCGTGACGGAATTTATCCGTGTGACCCACAGCATGTTGCCGCCAAGGGTCTTCTACAAGTTTGCGCCGGAGCTGCACAACCAGTCACTCACGCAAGTGGGTACCCCCGTGGCCGTTCAGCTTCTGGGTTCAGACCCCGAACAAATGGGCTGGCATGGCCGTAAGGCGGCGGAACTGGGCGCGACTCAGGTTGATATTAACTTTGGTTGCCCAGCGAAAACGGTGAACAAGCACAAGGGTGGCTGTGTGCTGATGCGTGAACCGGAATTGATGTATGAGATTGCAGCGGCGGTTCGCAAGGCCGTGCCCGCAGATGTTCCGGTAACCGCTAAAATACGCCTGGGGTATGACGATCGCTCAATGGGCGTAGCCTGTGCTCAGGCATTGGACGCTGCGGGCGCTCAAGAGATTGTTATTCATGCTCGCAGCAAAGTGGATGGCTACAAACCGCCTGCTTACTGGGAGGAAATTGCCAAGGCACGGGAGGCGGTGAAGGCCAAAGTCATTGCTAACGGCGAGATCTGGAGCGTGGCGGATTACTGGCGTTGCCGTGAGGTGTCCGGTTGTGAGGATGTAATGATTGGTCGGGGCCTGATTGCAAGGCCAGATCTGGCTCTCAAGATCAAAGCCAGCCAGCAGGGTGTTCAGATTGACGATATGACCTGGCCAGAAGCAGTGGTATTAGTGAAAGAATACGCCAGCGTGCTTCAGGGGTGGCTGGAAGACAAGTACGTAACCGGTCGCATCAAGCAGTGGCTGAACTTTCTGCGGCAGGGATTCCCTGAGGCTGAAGCTCTGTGGCCGCACGCCCGCAAGATCCGTGAGGTTGCGCCTATGCTGGCGTGCCTTGAGCAGGTTGTTCCTGCCTCCATTGCCAAATCCAAGGCTGCAGTGCAGGCAGCCTGATCTACCTTCAACTTTCCATATCGGGTGTGTACGAGCCTTGGGTCGCGGCTCCGTTCAGCCGTGCGCGTTTAAGCATGGCAGCCTGGGTGCGCGACCCGTTGTTCAAGTCTCCGGCCCAGGCTTTCTGTGCAGGCTCTTGTAGCGCACGACCGTAGGAAAAGCTCAGGTACCAAGGCTGTCGGCCAAGGCTGTTCATCGCGCTCAGGTTGAGAGTGGCTTCTTCCGGGGTTTGCCCTCCAGAGAGGAAGTTAATACCCGGAACGGCCGCCGGAACCACTCTGCGAAATACTCGTAAAGTGGCTTCTGCCACGACTTCCGGGGAGGCCTTCGGACACTCTTTGCCCGGCGTTACCATGCTTGGTTTAAGAATGATGGTTTCCAGTTGCACACGGTGGCGGCGAAGTGCATTGAAAACCTCTGCAATCACGATTTCGTTTACTTCCGCAGACCGCCCGATGGTGTGATCACCATCAATCAGAACCTCGGGTTCCACAATGGGCACAACGCCTATGGCCTGGCAGAGCGCGGCATAGCGTGCCAGCATTTCGGCGTTGGCCTCCACCGCCTGTCGTGAAGGCAGGGTGTCGGAAATATTGTACACGGCGCGCCATTTGGCAAAGCGGGCCCCCTGATTTTTGTAGATTTCCAACCGGTCGTCCAAGCCGTCCAGGCCGTAGGTTATTTCATCACCCGGGGCATTAATCAGTGGCTTCTTACCCTTGTCTACCTTAATGCCCGGCACAATTCCCTGGCTTTTCAGCAGGTCTGGAATGGTTACTCTCTCAAGGCTGTTTTGGCCAAGGGTTTCCTCAAAAAGAATCACGCCACTTATGAACTCACCAAGCCCGGGCGTGGAGAAAATAAGGCTGCGATATTCCTGGCGTTTGTCCTCGGTGGATTCAACACCAACGGCCTTGAACCGTTTGGCAATCGTGGGGTGGCTTTCATCGGCAGCGAGAATGCCTTTGCCAGGCTGAACAAGCGCCTGAACGGTTGCGTGCAATTCGGCTTGAATGCTCATATTGGCTCCTGTTGAAGGGGAAGGTATGTCGGGGCAGATATCCGTTGTGATATATCTTCAGTGTAGCCTGTTCATTTGGGGGCGGTTGGTATGACGCAGGATAAACTTGACCTGTGCTAAAACAATAATGGGTACATAGTCCTACTCTGTACATAACAAGGTTTCGGCAAGAACAAGGATTGGGTATGAAAACTGTTATCAGCGTAAGCCAAGGTTCATCCGAATACGATTACGATCTGGAAACCGAGTTTCTGGGACAAGCCTTCCGGGTGATCCGTGCCGGGACCGACGGAGATCTTTCTCGCGCGGTCGCGCTTCTGAAAACCTATCATGAGCGGGCCGACGCTTTTGGCCTCAGTATGGTATCCGATCATTATCAGGTTGGCTCTGTGAAGCTGGAACACCCGGACACCGCAAAGCTTGAAGCCTGTATTCCAGACAAACCGATAACCAGTGGCGCAGGGCTTCGGGGTATTCTTCAGGAGTGGGCTGTGCGCCTAACCCAAACCGAGTTGGGGCACTTCTTCGATAACGCCCGGGTACTCTTCCTGAATGGACAAGCCGGCTACCGGGTGGCAAAAGCCCTTTCCGAGCATACGGATAACCTTTTTTTTGCTGATCCGTATATGGACTTCGGCGTGCCACGGTTGCTCACCTCCCTCAAACAGCTGGAAACCTACAGCTCGTTGACCGCGCCGATCATGTTTCGCCCGTCAGCCTTGAAAACGCTTGAAACCGTGCTCCGCACGCCGCTGTATCGTCTTGGGGAGGGGCTGATCAAAGGCTCCCTGCATCAGGCTGCGAAAGACTCCCATGTTATCGTTGGCCACATGGGTGATCTGGCAAATTTCACCCACAAAGAGCTGGATGGCAAAACCATCATCACTTCCCGCGTAACGGAAGAGGCTCTGGACTGGATGCGGTCACGCAAGGTGGCCATGGTGGTGGATTACAGTCCCTGGCTGGAAGGTAGACCAGTGGGCGTGAATGTGATGGAAGCCATGATCAGCGCGGCGCTCTCACGTACCCCCGGCCAATTGGGTGCTGATGATTATCTTGGGGTGATTCAGAGCCTGGGTATTGAGCCGCGGATTCTCTACCCAAACGGTTATCGGCGGATAAACCGGTTTGCCTTTGTGATCCACCCTCTATCTCAGCAATACCTGACTAAAACGCGGCCACTGGATTGGGTTGCCAGTGTGTCACCGCCGATGGTGATGAACCTGGTGGAAAAAGCAGTGGCTTACGCGCCACCGTTCATCTATTCCAAAGTTAGCGGCATCAAATCGCCCACCGGGGATGAGGTGGAAGGGTGGCTGATTACCGTAGGCGGTACGCCAAAAGAAATCATGGCTCATGACCCCGAGTTTACCTATAGCCGACTGCTGGCTGCTGCCAATCTCGCGAAAAAGCTGGGGGCACAGATCATGGGCCTGGGTGCCTTCACAAAAGTGGTGGGAGACGCAGGCATTACCGTTGCAAAACGGGCACCGCTCCCGATTACCACAGGCAACAGTTACAGCGCTTCCGGTGCACTCTGGGCTGCCAAGGATGCGGTGAAAATGATAGGCCGCGCCAAGATAGGTAAAAACGGCAAGATGACAGGCAAAGCCATGGTGGTGGGCGCAACGGGTGCTATTGGGTCGGTATGCGCACGGCTGCTGGCCAAAGCGGTGGATGAGATTTATCTGGCCGCACCGGAACCGGCCAAACTTCTGGCTCTAAAGGAAAGCATTGAACAGGAGACGCCGGGAGCCATAGTACACGTGGCGGGCTCTGCTGACCGTGATCTGGCAGATATGGACATGATCGTGACAGCCACCTCCGGTGCCGGCAAACGCATTCTGGATATCATGAAAGTAAAGCCCGGTTGCGTGATCACTGATGTGGCTCGGCCGCTGGATATATCAGCAGAAGATGTGGCCAAACGTCCCGATGTGCTGGTAATTGAATCCGGAGAGGTTCAGTTGCCGGGCAATGATGTATATATGAAAAACATCGGCCTACCTGAAGGTGTAGCCTACGCCTGCCTGGCAGAAACTATTGTGCTGGCGCTGGAAGGCCGTTTTGAGAACTTTACACTGGGCCGCAACATTGAGTGGGAAAAGGTTCGGGATATTTACAAACTGGGCCTGAAGCATGGCATGACGCTGGCGGCCATATCCGGTGTGAACGGGGTATTCAATGAAGAGGACTTCGAGCGGGTGAGGGTGCTGGCGGCAAAAAGTGATGCCGGCGACTTGGCAGCAGCTACGCCGGACGCCTGACGCCCGGCTATCTCAGCTGGCTGTCTTTGCTGCCTCGGCGGTTGATGCCGCCTGATGTGGTTTCCTGCTTTTCCAGGGCCGCCTGGCAATTCACACACAGGCGTACACCGGAAATCGCTTTGCGCCGAGCTTCAGGAATAGGGCAGTCGCACTCTTCGCAGAATTCTGCACTTTCACCCCTGCCGAGCCGGCTACGTGCCTCAGCCACGGCATCCTCTACGCTCGCATCAATCTGATCTTGTACAGCCCCATCACGGGTCCAGCCACCAGCCATAACCTTACCCTCGGCAAAGCCTTTACCTGTTGTGATCCTTGAGCATACCAAAGCCAGGGTGATCGGGCTAAGGTATGGCATCGTAATAGTTTGTCCCATCCACAATGAAGGAATCAAAATGCTGTCAGCAAACAACTCACCACGACGCGGCGGAAAGTGGCCTCTTGTTACAGCGTGGCTTGCCATAGCCCTGTTGATCGTTGCAGGTGTGTTGATGGCCATTGCCGGGCCAGCTTACAAGGCAGAGTGGATCGGATTGGGTACTTCCTTCACGTGGTTGCGTCAGGGTGCACAACTGGCAATGGGCGCGGCTTTGCTTGGGCTGATAACTCTGGTACTTGCGGGTGTGTTGCGCCGGTGGCGGCCGGCTCTGGTGGGTGTGTTGGTAACCTTGGCGGTTGTGGCAATGGTTGCCATACCCATGCAGATGAAGGAGCGCGCCCAAAGCGTGCCCCCCATCCACGACATCACAACGGATATGGAAAACCCTCCTGCCTTCACATTGTTGGCGGCGGCCCGTGAAGAAGCCCCCAATGCCGTGGACTATCCCGGAGCGGAAACAGCGAAGCAGCAACAGTTAGCGTACCCCCAGTTAAAACCGATTCTGGTGGACGCGCCCCTGGCCAGTGTTATGGAAACGGTAAAAAGGAAGATTCAGGCCCGTGGCTGGAAGATTGCCGGAACCACCGACAACACCATCGAAGCCACTGCGACCACTCGCTGGTTCGGGTTTAAAGACGATGTGGCTATCCGTATGACGGAAACAGAGCAGGGCGTGCAAGTGGATATGCGTTCTGCCTCCCGATTGGGTAAGAGCGATCTTGGTACCAACGCCGAGCGGATTCAGATTTTCTTTGAGGATCTGGCAAAACGATAAAATAGTTTCTCAAGTCAGCCAGGGGGTATACTCTGAAGGAATAGGATTTGCCGCTTCATTTAACAGGTTGGCGGGCCTAACTCCTTCAGTGTGACCCTCAATGAAATCACCACTACGTCTTCGCTACCAAACTATTGAGTTCGGCAACGTGGACATTCACGTGTGCACTTTGCGTGATAATCAGCAGTTCGACGATCCAAACGATATCGCCCTCAAACTGGGCATTTCCTCTGCTACCTGGCCCCTGTTCGGGATTATCTGGCCATCAAGCCTGGTGCTTGCCCATTACATTGTGAACCATCCAACCGAGGGCAAGAGAATTCTGGAAATTGGCTGTGGAATGGCGCTTTCCAGCCTGCTTTTGAATGAACGTAATGATGATATTACAGCGACGGATTATCATCCTGAGGTGGGCGTATTTCTGGAGCGGAACACACAGCTCAATCACGGTAAAGCGATAGGTTATCAACGAGTTGACTGGGCGGACAAAGCCAGCGATCTGGGCTTGTTTGATATTATTATTGGTAGTGATGTGTTGTACGAAGACGAGCACATAAACCTGTTAGCGGATTTTATTGACCGGCACGCCAACACGGCCTGTGAAGTCATTCTGGTGGATCCGGGAAGGGGCAGAAAAAACAAGTTCAGTCGTCGCATGGAAACTCACGGGTTCAGCTTTTCTGAGGAAAAGCCGGAGTGTACAGACTATCTGGACAAGCCTTTCAAAGGGCATGTGCTCAAATTCCGGAGAGGAGATGCGCTGAGCCCGCCAGGCTCTGATTCAAGCAGCAATACCTGAATCGCTTGGTGTCCAGCGTGCACCGTGCGCCAGTTATTCAGCTCTTTTTCTCAAGCGCTTCCTTTAGCCCTGCAAACGGGTTGTGCGTTGCGGCTTCCCGGCGTTTTTCGGAACTGCCTCCGTAGCGCACAAAATCCTCAAACTTGCTGTGCTCTTCATCGTGACAGTACACGCACAACAATTCCCAGTTACTGCCATCGGCGGGATTGTTGTCGTGGTCATGGTCAACATGATGCACAGTAAGCTCACGCAAATTGATGCGCGTAAACTCACGGGCACAGCGGCCGCATACCCAGGGGTACATTTTCAGAGCGCGCTCTCGGTACCCACTTTCGCGTTTCGCAATATAATCACGCTGTTCAGCCAGCAGTCTGTCTACCTTGCTTGTGTTGCCTGTATTTTGGCTCATGCAGGATATTCCTTTAATAAACCGGAAGCGCCCCTCGGGTAAAGGGCTATTCCACTGTCGGGGCGTGATTGGGGCCCATGCTGTTTTGAAGATCAATCATCGACTGCTGGCTCACCTTTATCAAACCGCTTTGCGGGCGGTTCAGATCAACAACCAGTGTCATCAGCACTGCAAACGCCAGTATCAAGGGGATAGTGGCGACAAGTCGTCGTTTCCCTGTAAACCCGGCCTGAGTGCCCAGGGTGATCATCGTAAGCGCAATGATGGCGGATAGCGCTATCCATACAATGCCTGGAATACGGTTGCGCAACGCATCGGTCAGGCGTTTCTCATGCATATCAATCACATCGTTGACAGACTGGACCACCAGCGAAGTGTTTGTATTGGGGCGCGCAATGGCTGCTGCTGACACCTGCGCCCACAAGAGGCTATGGAGTTCAACAGATTCGGCTATCAGGGCGTTCAGGTTGCGGGTATTCGCAGCTTCTAACCGAACATCAACGTAGTCCTGCAAAAGCCGTTTAACTTCGGTTTTATATTGCTGATCAAGCAGATCAGCTCGCAAGTAGGCCGTGCCGATGCTGTTGGCTTCCTGAAGCACATCCTGTTTTCTTTGGTCATTCTGAGACGAGGCCATGGAAAAAGTGAATGCCAGCACAAACGCTGCCATAGCTAACAAACCACCAACCATTGAACCTAAAGACGCCATTGCGTCTTCATCCCGGCGAGTTCGGGTGCGTACGCCAAATTGGTAGCCTATTTCGCCGAAAGCCATCATCAGAAATGCAACTGCTACGTAAAGACCAGTTATAGGCAATGATTCAAACAACGCACTATTCATAGGTGCTCCAGCGCCGCGCAATGCTGCTCGTCTGCTATCGTTTTGGCAGAAAACGCGCGGCTAGAGAACAATATGAGGCTGGCAACAACTCCCAAATATTGCATAGCTATACCTCTTGAAGCAGGGCTTCGGGAAGCGGGAATCCAGCCTCTATATTAGTTCAAATGCGACAGAGCAAGCGTGATTTTCATCTCTTTCGACGCTCAGGATTCAGCACAGTTCTCTATTATTTTGCCGGAAGTGCCATCAGGCTTGTGGTGGAGCAGGGCAGCCTCAGCACCGGGCCCGGAGCCCTTTGTCCACCATTCCAGTTCGTTGCCAACGTAGCGTGAACCACTGGCAGACACTGCGATTTGCATGGTGTGCTTGGCACCCTTGTGCTGAATTACAGCAGATGTGTTGGAAGGGTAGGTTGCCGTAATCGTTTCGCCACTCTCGCATTGATAGGTGTGCGTGGCGGCTGTCTGGCTTCCGGCTTTTGCATCATCCTGTGGCGAACTTGCGCAGGCAGTGAGGAAAAGGGCAGACGCCAACGTAAGGGGAGCATAGATCTTCATACATACCTCAAAAGTCAGATGAGTGATGGAAAAGTTGATCAGGGTTCAATAAACCCTGAAAACTTTACTCCTGATAACAGAGCCATCTCCCGATGCCAAGTTGCCAAATCGTCTCTGTTGAATGAATTCAACGAATCGTGGCCACAAGCTCTGGCCATCACTTGCATCAACTCTACAGAGGCTTCAAAGAAATTCCTGAGCTGCCCGGCGGATTTTTCGACGTTCAAACGCTGCCGAAGATCTGCTTTTTGTGTGGCTATACCGGCAGGGCAGTTGTTTGTATTACACATGCGTGCAGCGACACAGCCTATTGATTGCATGGCGCTGTTTGCTATGGCTACGCCATCGGCGCCCAAAGCCAGGGCCTTCACGAAATCCATGGGTGTGCGCAGGCCACCGGTAATAATCAGGGTAACGTCGCCACCCGCGTCTTGCTCATCCAGATAGCGCCGTGCCCTTGCAAGGGCTGGTATGGTTGGCACACTGATGTGATCGCGGAACATTTCCGGCGCTGCACCTGTGCCGCCGCCACGACCGTCCAATATGATGTAGTCAGCGCTGGCATCCAGAGCAAACTGAATGTCCTTTTCAATATGGTTGGCGCTGAGTTTGAAACCAATGGGAATGCCGCCCGTTACCTCACGCACGCGATCGGCAAATTTCTTGAAATCTGCAGCCGTGTGCAAATGTGGGGGGAGATACAGCAGGCTCGCCTTCGGGAATACCGCGAACCTGTGAAATTTTACCGACGTTTTTATTGCCTGGCAGATGGCCGCCAGTACCGGTTTTTGCGCCTTGCCCACCTTTGAAGTGGAAAGCCTGAACATCTTTCAGTTTTGCTTCGTCATACCCGAATTGCGCACTCGCCAATTCGTAAAAATAGCGGGAGTTAGCGGCCTGTTCCTCTGGCAGCATTCCGCCTTCTCCAGAGCAAATGCCTGTCCCTGCCATTTCGGCGCCTTTCGCCAAAGCCAGCTTGGCTTCTTCAGACAGGGCTCCGAAACTCATGTCGGAAACAAGCAGGGGAATCTTGAGCTTCAGCGGCTTTCTGGCTCTGGGCCCGATAACCAGCTCGGTACTAACGGGAACATCTTCAAGCAGAGGCTGTGTAGCCATTTGCGCCGTCATCACCTGAATATCATCCCAGTGCGGCAGCAAATGACGGGGCACCCCCATGGAGGTCATAGGACCATGGTGCCCCATCTTTGATAAGCCATCTCTGGCCAGTTGATGTATGAACTCGACCGTAGGTTCCTCAACAGTGGCACTTGCCACGGGAATCTCACTTGCTCCCGCTTTGATGCCAGGCCCTTCCTTGCCAACTGCACTGGCATCAAACTGCTTATGAGTACCATCGCAAAACGGCAGATTTGCCGAATGTTTGCACTGGCACAAATAGGCATCACCAGATTTTTCAGCCGTGAAGGGTTTTGGTTTGAACTCAGTTCCCACGTGGGAACCGTCGCAAAACGGCTGTTTGCTGGAACGGCCACAGGTGCAAAAGTAGTATTCCTCGCCGTCTGCAAGATCCACTTTTACAGGCCTGTTATTCGCTACGATCGGGTTCATTAATTAACTCCAGGGTTCAGCGTCAGCTTATATGCCCATGCAGTTGGCGTAGTAGGTTGTAGTGGCCGGCCAGTCTGAAAAAATGCCGATTACACCCACTTCCTGAGCCAACACATCAATCACCGTGAACATGTCACCGTCATTGTTGATGGCATCGGTTACGCTCTGATAGTACCACCCGCCGCCAGAGTTTAGTGGCCCGCTGCGCTCAAGCGACCAGCCAATCAGGTCAAGGCCTGCGGATTTGGCGTTGAGAGCGTACTCGGAAGGTACAATTTCGTTGTTGCTGTTCAGGGTCAGCATTTTCCAGATTGCAGGTGCCAGAACAGGAACCCCTTGCTGAACGAGCTTCTCCATGTGTTCCAGGGATACGTTTTCAGGGGAGTGGTCGTCTTCATCAAGGAATACTGCCTGTTTTCCGAATTCAGGCGTTTCGTTTACCCAGAAAATCACGTCTTCCAGCAGGAACGATTGAGGCCAAACATCGGAGGGGCTAACGCCCGCCTGACGGTATTCATTGATCATCTGGCGCGCATAATCCTGCTGTGTGTACTCGCCTTCAAAAGGCATATCAACCACCGGGGTTTTCAGTTCCGGTGTAAATTGAACGCCCAACTCTTTGAGTAGTTCAATGCTTTCGCGATGGCTTAGCAAGGTACCGTTTGTTGAATATAAATCGGTTCGCCAGGCTGCAGTGCCGCCCAGATATTCCTCCGGGGTCGTTGCATCCGGGTTAAATGCGTCCATCTTTCCTCTGAGCGATTTAAACTCAGCCAATGTAATGTCGCTTGTGCGGCATTCAGCTTCTGCTTTTGTGCCTGTGGCCGGATCTGCAGGGGTGAAAGGCTTTGTGCACTTGGCGTTCAATTCCGGTACAGCCACTATGTTGGTGGTGGTGTGCAGATCATTCTGGGCGTGGCGGCACACAAGTTGCCTGTCCTTGGTAAAGGCCACGTCGCACTCCACAATCCCGGCCCCCATTCTGGCGGCAGCTATGTAGGATTCGCGGGTATGCTCGGGAAACTGCATGGGGGCACCCCGGTGGCCGATAGAGAAGGTCGACGACGTTACCGGCTTGGATTCACACGCTTGCAAGGACTGCTTCAGCTTGCCCTCGTCCATGTTGTTAACCAGGAAGTAAGGCCGTGGCCCAAGCTGAACCAGCGCCTGGCCATCTGTAGGGGTGGCTTCAGGTGCGTTGGTATCGTGGTGCATGCTGCTGCAACCAGACATAACCGCAAGAGAGCCAACTAGCAAAGGAAGGTACAAAGTGCGTTTCATGACAGAATCCTTCTGTATTTTTTGTTTAGGTTTGTAGTTCCGAGCTGAACATTAGTAGCCACCTCTTTAATGGTCAACTAATCACAGGTTGTGATTCGTCGCACTCAATAATGGCTATATAAGCGGGCAGATTTGCCCGTTGTTTCCGGGGTACGGAATCGGTATAAAAACGGTCAACATACTTGAACGTTGCGACCTTGCAGTGTGAATTCAGAGTCCATTTTCTGTGGTCTGCCACAAGCATACGGGTTCTGGTATTTGCAATGATTGCACGGCTAACTTCAGCCTCGCGGATTTCGTGATCCATCAAGCCTTGTTCCAGGTCCATACTTCCGGCACTGAAAATACCAAAGTCGGTTGTGAAAGAACTGAAGAAGCTGGTGACCTCGGGGCCAACCACATCGTGATGGTTGTGCCGGTACATGCCACCCGACACGATAACCTCAATACCCGGGTTGCTCGATAGGGCTGCTGCTACGCTGAGGTTGTTAGTCAGTATTCGAAGGGATTGATGATGAATCAACGCTTTCGCGACCTGCTCAACCGTACTGCCAACACCCAGACTAACGGTAGCGCCTTCCGGAATATCTGCCGCAACGCGTTTAGCCATCAGTTGTTTGACTAGCTGATGGGTGGGTTGTTCATCATGCAGGTAGGCCAGGTTAGAAGCGGGTTTTGCTGGCGGCAGGCTGACACCGCCATAACGGCGCCGTAACAAACCCAATTCGCACATCTTGTTGATGTCGCGACGAATGGTTTGCGTGGTGACGCCAAAGCGCTGAGCTATGTCTTCAACTTCGACATGCTCCTGTTCATGCACCCATTCCAGGATGCAGCGCTGGCGTTCTTTGGCACTCATCAGATTAGGTGCTCGGTCAGGTGCGATGTTGCAGCCAGGCCTCTGCCATTTCAGCAAAGCCCAAACCCGAGGGCTGGCTGACAATTGCCGCGGGCTGATGGGTCATAACGGGTAAATGCTTACGAATATTGGCCACACCAACACTCATCGGAAAACTGCGGAACATGCTCTCGTCGTTGGGTGCATCACCAATGAAAACAGAGCGCTTCTGCAAGGACTCGATATCCAGCCCCAGTAACTCCTGGCCCACTCGAAGCGACATAGTGGATTTGTCGAAATCGCCGAGCCAGATATTGATGTGGATAGAGCTTTGGCGAACGCTGAAGCCCTGAGCCACCAGAGGATCGTGAATCGCAGCTACCTGTTCAGGTGTCAGCGATTCCTGCTGGTTGTAGTCCACGGCAACGTCTACAAAACGGAAGGGTTGGTCTGTGGCCAGCTTGGCCTCGAAGTCCAGATCCAATGCGGCAACCGCATTCAAGATGGCCTGCTGGTCGCGGCGGTGTTTGGCCTCGTTTTCCCAGAAGTGCCAGCTAACTGTTTGTGGGGCAGTGCGTTCGGCATAGAAGGCTCCGCCTTCACCAATAACCGCTTTTACTGGCCAGGTACGAATGATCTGATCACACCAGCCAGCGCAGCCTCCGGTTACCGGGATGATACTGATGCCGGCCTCTGCCAAACGGCAGATAGCCTGATAGGTCTCTGGCAGAAGCCGGCCACCGGTGGTGAGCGTATCGTCCACATCGGTGAAGAGAATGTCGGCCTTGCCAAAATCGATACTGTCTTTCATAGAATCGGTTTTCCAGTCCATAGTGCGAGCGCCTGCCGCCCGAAACGCTCGGGCGACAAGCAACTCCAGGTCAAATTACTTTTTTGCGCAGGACGCTGGTCAGCGCCTCGCCCAGAATGACCAACACAACGATTGCGAGCAGGATAGTTGCAACAGTTTGCCAAGCAAACATGTCGATGGAACCCTGCAACAGCACCCCGATACCACCAGCACCCACCAAGCCCAACACAGTGGATTCACGGATGTTGATATCCCAACGGAGAATAATGATGGCAAAAAAGGCCGGCATTACCTGAGGCACAATCGCATACAGAACCACCTTCATTTTGCTGGCACCGGTTGCTTCCATGGCTTCCACCGGGCGGCGGTCAATCTCTTCTATCGCCTCGCCCATCAGCTTGCCGATAAACCCGACTGAGCGGAACATCACCGCCAAAATACCGGCCAGCACGCCGGGGCCAAAAATAGCCACGAACAGCAATGCCCAGATAATGGTGTTCACAGAGCGGCTGGATACCAGAATGAACCGGCCAATCCAGAGCGTGATCTTGTTCGGTGTGGTGTTCTGAGCCGCTATGTAAGACACCGGCAGAGCGATGAAAATCGTCAGCATGGTGGACAGGGTGGCAATGTGCACCGTCTCCAGCATGGCGGAGAAAATCGCACTCCACTTGCTGAATTCCGGCGGCCACATGCGTGCGCCCAAGCTTTGGATCTGGTTGGGCGCATCCCAAACCCAGGGCCAAAAAATATCAATATCACGCACGGCCCAAACAACAGCTATCAGCGTGGCCAGGTAGACCGCATAGCGCGTAAGCTGTTCTTTACGGTCGTAGCGCGACCAGACTCGGTCGGTCAGTTTTGCAGCGTGATCTACCATACTTTTTTCCTCACCCATCCGCTCAAGCCTTCACTGACCAGAATGATCGCAATAATCATCAGCAAAATGGCAAAGGCGAAATCGTAATCGTAACGTCCGAAAGCGTTCATCAGCGTGCCACCGATACCACCGGCACCCACAATGCCAACAACGGCCGATGCGCGAAGGTTACTGTCGAGCTGATACATGGATAGCCCGATCTGGCGCGGCATGATCTGTGGGAAAACCCCATAAACCAGGATTTTCATGTAACCGGCGCCAACAGAGCGCATGGCTTCAACCTGGCCCCAATCAATTTCTTCAATCTCTTCTGCCAATAACTTGGCAACGAAGCCGATGGAATAGAGAGTCAGGGTAAGAATGCCCGCCATGGGGCCAAAGCCCACCGCTGCAACAAACAGAATGGCGACGATAACCGGGTGAAAGCTGCGGGAGACGATAATAAGAGTCCGCCCCAGAATGTAAACGGGAAGGGGCGCTACGTTACGAGCCGCCATGACCGCAATGGGAACCGACAGGAGAACACCCAGCATGGTCGCCAAAAAGGCGATCTGGAAGCTTTCCTTGAAGCCCGTCCACAGCAGCCCGCCGCGTTCAAAACTGGGAGGGAAAGCGCCGCCAAAAATTTTGCCTGCACGGGGCAAGCCTTCAGCGATACGCTGCCAATCAAAAGGCAGTGTTGAGAATGCCCAGTACAAGTAGGCCAGGGTGATTGCGACCAATCCATAGCGAATCCAGGGATTTGCTATGAAAGGGGGCTTTTTCCAGACCCTGCCCGGCTGTGCACCGGATGCAGTGTTCCCGGATGTCATGCCGAAGCCTCCTCAGTTGGGGATGCAGGCTCACCAGCATCTTCTTCCGGCGACTCAATGCCACCGTAAATGGCATCCAGAGCATCCTGGTTGAAGTCTTTGGGTTCACCGTCAAAAATCATCTGCCCATGACGCATGCCGACAATACGGTCGGTGTACATACGCGCCTGAGTTACGTTGTGAATGTTGATTAGTACAGGCAAAGACATTTCACTGGCAAGGCTTTGCAGCAGGCTCATGATCTGCTGTGAGGTTTTCGGGTCCAACGACGCCGTGGGCTCATCGGCCAAAAGAATTTCGGGCTCTTGCATCAAAGCACGTACCACGGCAACACGCTGGCGTTCACCACCGGAGAGTTGGTCGGCACGTTTATCGGCGTAGTGGGCGATACCCACACGCTCCATGAGGCTGAACGCGCGGTCGATATCCGATTGTGGGAAGCGACGAGTCAAAGCCTGAAAGAAGGACACATAGCCCAAGCGACCGGAGAGCACGTTTTCCATAACGGTTAAACGGTCAATCAGGTTAAAGCCCTGAAACACCATACCGATCCGCCGACGAGAGTGGCGCAGGTCGCTTCCGCGAAGATTGACCAACTCGTGGCCGTTCAGCTTGATCGAACCCGACGTTGGCTCGACCAACCGGTTGATGCATCGTAACAAGGTGCTTTTACCTGCACCGGATGCGCCGACGATGGAAACAACACTGCTGCCTTCCACCTTCAGATTCAGGCCTTTGAGCACAGGTTCGTTTTGCCCGTAACGTTTTACGAGGTTGGTAATCTCTAACATGTGTTTACTCCGGATAGAGCCTCTGGCGCGATGCCAGAGGCTCCTGGGCTACTTATTTAAGGTTATCGCGGGTGTACTGAACGCCATTAGAGGCCTGGATGGTGCGGATGACCTTCCAGTTATCTTTGTAGTTGATGGGAATGAACGTTTCGACGCCTTCAAATTCCTCACCGAGCTCAGTGCCGGCAAACTTGAAGGTGTAAAACGCTTCGCGGATCTTCTCAACCAGATCCGGGTGCAGGTTGTGCGCATAGTTGTATGAGGTAGTCGGGAAGCGATCTGATTCCCAAACCAGACGCACGTCGTCTGTGTCATACAGCCCGCGAGCCGCCATACGCTCCACGACTTCTGATGCTACCGGAGCGGCATCATAGTCTTTTGCGACCACACCCAGCATGGACTGGTCATGGCTACCTGAGAAGGAAATCTCATAGTCTTCTCCAGGTACGATGCCCATCTCAGGGAACAGGGCCCGTGGAGCCTGGTTACCAGAGTTAGACGTTGGGGAAGTGTGAGCTACGCGCTTGCCCTTCAGATCTTTCATCTCATGAATATCTGAATCAACGTGGGTGAACACCTGCAACGTATAACCAAACTGACCTGTTTCTGAACCCATCAGCGCAAAAGGAACCGCACCAGCCAGGTTTACCGCAAAAGGCGTTGGGCCAGTGGAGAAACCAGCAATATGCAGACGGCCACTGCGCATAGCTTCTACTTGAGCTGAGTTGGACTGAACAGCAAAGAAGCGAACATCACGGCCGGTCACTTCCGAAAGATGATCGATAAACGGCTGCCAAATATCGGAATAAATGGCGGGGTCTTCAACCGGGGTGTAGGCAAAAATCAGGGTGTTGGGATCGTTCCACTTGGACTTGTCCGCAGGCAAGTCTGCAACCATGTCGCCATTTTCATCGCAATACAGAGTATCCAGTGCGCCTCTCTCGCAGTCGGCAAACGCCTGACCGCTGAAACTTGCCATCAAAACGGAAGCCGCTAAGGCAGCAGAGGGCAGTACCCCGGGAAGCTTTTTTTTATGGAAATTCATTGTGATTCTCCGTCGGGAGCGGTCCAAGCATGGGGTTCCATGCGGTTTAATTGAACATCTGGGGAGGGCCGACTCCAATTGGTTTTTTATTGCTAGATGTTCAATTGAACATTCATAGTAGCAGCAACTTGCCATGAGGCAAGACCGGGAGTGCATGAAATGAAGACACAACCTGAGAGCAAACGCGGGAAGAGAGGAACAAATGGATGCAGCGGTGGATGTGACAGCGCCATTCCACCGCTATTTGGGAGGGACTTACTGGTAAATAACTTCTCTTTTTGAAACCAGGCAAATGTTGTCGTTTGTGCCTTGAGCAGAGAGGTAAATGTTTACGGTATCATTTTCATTTTTCAGAATTAGGGTCTTGCCGTTCATGGTGCCTACATAGGCCCAGTCACCGAACACCTCTTCCCTGGTGAGCATGCAGGACTTTGGTAACGCAAAGGTTTCAACATAGGTGGTGTCGCATTTGCCTGATGACGTAGGCGCGGCAATCACAGTTACATGGGAATCGCCATCAGAGTAGCCCTTGCTCGACAAGGAAGCATAGAGGCGGTTATCCGGGTCGCCTGAGTTCCAGGTTGAATGGGTTGCATGGTTTTTATCACCAATAATGAAATCACCCATCTCTGCCAGAGGTGCCACACACTTTACAACACCATTCTTGACGGCCTGGGATTCAATAACCGTGGTATCGGCATTGGCATTCAAAGCAAACAAAACAGAAGCGGCCAAAAGGATTTTCTTCATTGTGTCTCCAAAATAAAACCAGTCTTCGCATAGTCTCAGCCGCCAGAGTGGCCGGCAGTTAAAGGTTGCGCTAACCCTAGCCCAAAGCAATTGTAACGGGAACACGGAACCCCTGAATTTTGCAGTGTTTTACGGAACCTTATCAACCTGCCTGGTTAACTAGCCTGGGGTGCCAGTTTTATGCGATGTAAAACTTCATAAGGGCCTTGCACCTCCCTGGTTTTGTATTGTGCGAATACAATTTCATTAACCATAAACTCGATATCCGGCGAGTGTATTCCGGACATTTCTTTCACTATGCATGAAGTGGAATGTGCCTGGTTGTAAAAGCCCAGTGTGACATGCGGCGTGTAGGGTTTCGGGTTTTGCTGGTGCTCAACAGTGTTGAGGCAGTTTCGGATAGAGCTCAAATAACCGCGTGGGTCAGCAATTTCCAGATAAGGGCAGGTGGCAAAGCTGTTGCACCTTGCTAACTGCAATGGGAAAGGCCGCAGATTGGCAGCCTCCAGTTGCTCAATGGTTCTGATTATTGACGGTGCAAGCGAAGGGGGGTCTTTCAGCAAGCCTTCCAAGGCTAACGTAATATGAGGCTGGCGTTGGTAGCCAGGATGCAAACGGTGGGAAAGATATTCCTGGTGAGAGTGTATTTTCTCGAGACAATCAGAACCTGTTGTTTCAATCGCCCAGAAACCAAAGTGCTCAATGCCTTTGTGCCATTCTTGGAAATCTCGCAACTCAGTAGCGTAGGTCGTTTTACGGTTCAAAAAGTCGGAAAACATAATCGAACGGCTGGGTTCTGAGTTTTGGGGTGCATAATGGCGCCCCAACAAGACTCGGAGCGCCATTATGAGGTGGCGTTTTACTGCACGTTTTCCGTATCGCCAAACTGCTCGGCAAACAGGGCGCTGGAGAGGTAGCGCTCGGCAGAATCCGGCAGAATGACCACAATGTTCTTACCTTTGTGTTCAGGCTGCTGGCCAACCCGGACAGCGGCAACCACTGCCGCACCACAGGAAATGCCGCACAGAATGCCTTCTTCCTGCATCAAGCGGTGGGCCATGGCCATGGCGTCTTCATTGGTGACTGTTTCCACCTGATCAACCATCTCCAGATCCAGATTCCCTGGCACAAAGCCAGCGCCAAGGCCCTGGATTTTGTGCGGTGCCGGCTTGAGGGCCTCGCCATTACGCACTTGGGTGATGATAGGGGAGTCGGCAGGCTCAACAGCAACCGTAGTAATGGCCTTGCCTTGGGTATTCTTGATATAGCGAGATACGCCCGTAAGCGTGCCGCCGGTGCCTACGCCCGCAACAAAAATATCCACGACACCATCAGTGTCGTTCCAGATTTCAGGGCCGGTGGTGTCTTCGTGAATTTGCGGGTTAGCCGGGTTATTGAATTGCTGTGGCAGAAAGTACTTTTCAGGCTCGGCCGTTGCCAGTTCTTCTGCTTTGGCAATCGCGCCAGGCATGCCCTTTGCAGGCTCGGTCAGCAGCAGGTCCGCACCCAGCGCTTTCAATACCTTGCGGCGCTCCAGGCTCATGGAAGAGGGCATTGTAAGAACAATCTTGTAGCCTCTGGCTGCAGCAACAAACGCCAGAGCTATGCCAGTATTGCCACTGGTGGGCTCGATAATGGTCATGCCCGGCTTCAGCACGCCCCGCTTCTCGGCATCCAGTATCATTGCCGTACCAATTCGGCATTTTACCGAATAGGCCGGGTTACGACCCTCAATTTTGGCCCAGATAGTAGCGCCATCGTTAACACGGTTCAGCCTGACCAGAGGCGTATTGCCAATAGACTGAGAGTTATCTTCAAAAATGCGGGGCATGGGTAATCTCCTTGGCACCGTGTTGCTTAATCGTAGTAGGCCTCAACCTTACCTTTCATAGTCATCAACAGCGGCTGGCCACGACGGTCCAACGCTTTGGGGGAGGCGATTTTTATCCAACCCTCACTGATGCAGTATTCCTCAACATTGGTGCGCTCTTTGCCATTAAGCTTGATAGCAATATCGTGCACAAAAACTTCAGCGACATGGTGCGGGCTGTTAGGGTTTCTTGAAAGACGATCCGGTAGATCTGGCAGTGATTTAGTATCGCTCATGGTAGTAACCTGCATTGAATAAAAGGAGCGCCATTCTAGGCAATATGGATTTGATGCTCAATCACAGCTGTAGGGTTGCCCCCTCTGCCATCCGGTTTACTGTCTTTGGATCAAAACCCGCTGGATAATATGACCAGCGGTGCGATCTTTTGCATCGCTGGCATGCTGGTCAGCCCGGCTTCGGGCTTCTGCTTGGCTGGCACTTGATACAAAGGCCGTAAACTGTTTGGTCACGGCTTGGTGATAATTCCTGAACGCAGCTTCACAGCCCGCCTGGGCACCCTTTGCAATGTCTGAAGGGGGTGCAGATGTGATATGGCTGAAGCGGTCGGATTCACTGGCCATGCAGTCCTGATACGCCTTGTATTTCTCGTTCAGATTGGCACTGAGGGCCTTCTTTTCATCAGAGGTCAAATTCGGCGCAGGCGAGAGAGCCGCGCAGCCAGCCAGCGATCCGCACAATGCCACCACCATGGTAGCGCCCCGCCAACGGGCAGCATTAAAGAAAATCATACCTGTCAACCCCTTATATTATGTATTGAGCCTTGTGTTCTAGCTTTTATAGAGCCGGGCCCGCTTTAATTCTACCTTCACGGGTAAGGGTTCAGAAAATACGGAAGCCAGCCCCAGTTCTTGGATAAACCCTTTAAGCTCTGAAGAGCCTGCCTCCACATTTTGATTGATTCGTTGCACCATCCAATAAGGATAACTCACGTTGTAGCGCGTCTCCGATTCTCCCTCAATCGTTAACCTGGCGTCTCCAAGGCGTTGGGGTATCTTATCTTTAGCGGGGTTTTCATCTGCCCAGGATTTCACCCCCTGAATAGCTTGTTCTAACAACGGGGCCTGCAGTGATGACATTGCCTGCAAAACAGGAATCAGTGTGTCAGGTAACTCATCATTTGGGAGCAAGGCTTCACAAGGCTGACCGAACGATCCATGCATTGCCATTAGCCACGTATGAAGATGATCGTATTTTTTAATTAGATCTACCGGTTCGGGGTCACGATGCAGGTGGGCGTATAGCTGGCCATATAGTGCAAAGTCTCCAATGGTAGGCTGGCCGCCTAATAGAAATGCATAGGCCTTAAAGTGCTCGTCCAACAGGGACAGAATGTTTTCAACCGCGACCTCTAACCTGGGCTCCATTTTTTTCGTGATGCCCAGTATTGGCAAATAGCCTGACATCTTTCCGGCGAATTTTTTAGCCACAGTGCGTTGTAGGACACCGGGGAAATAGGGGAGTGCATTCTTGCCGAATTCGCCAATGATAAACTTCAAGTTACCCTTGTAGTTCCAACGGTAGTGAAGAGAGGCCATGGGCAACCATTCATCAGCAAATAGCTCCACCAACAGGCTGGCAAGGGCTTGTTTTGGCGTTTCCGGGAAAACCGGTTTGAGTCGGTTTTCGGTTTCATAAACATCGATGATATGGCTTGAATCTTGTAGCACGGAGCCATCGAGCCGAAACACAGTGGGCATTATTATTTTCCCAACGGCAGGCTGCACTTTTCTGAAAAGCGTATGAGCGTTGGGTGGCTTGTAGTCGTAGGGAATATTTTTGTAGTTGAAATAACTGCGCACTTTTGCGGTGTATGGGGAAACATCCCACCCTAAGAGCTGGTCTTTTCTAGCCATTTTGTTCTCATTATTTTATGTTTTTTTGGCCGACGCTAAGCTGACGTTGATTGCGCAATATACTAAATGATTTCTTTTACGATCATGTTGCGAACCAGTTCAACGGCATCTCGGTCGTTGCCGGCAACCGCCACCCAGACCTTGCTTTTGCCTTCTCCCATAGCCAGGCATTTTACGACTACTCGGTTGCCTTTGTAGGTGCCATAAATGCCGTGCTTGTTCTCGACCTGATTCTCCAGGCCAATCTTTTGCAGGGTAAATGAGCTCTGAATTTCACAAGCTGCAGCAGACTTGTCGAGATCTTTGAACCAGGACCAAAGTTCCGGAGCTTTATAAGGTTCTTGGGCAAAACATGCACCACTGAGCAATACCAATGCCAGAATCCACTTTTTCATACACGTTCCTTGTCTTGAAAGTTAGCCTTGTCCCAGGCGTCTAGAATCAACTGCAAGCTGCTCAGGGGTAGATTGTGCTAATCCGAACCTATGAACTGAACAATGGGTGATTTCTTCTCATGGTTTTTAAGCCAGTCTCTCACCTCTACGGCTTTCGCTGCATCGTCTTCACCCACGATTCTTTTTAACCGCTCAACCTTCATGGAGTCCATCCTTGCCCCTCGCACATTTCTTTGCCATTGGTCGGTAAAAACCTTGGGAAGCTTGTGGGTAAGCTCTAATGACTTGAGTAGCTTCCATTCACTGCCGTCCAGCCATGCTTCATCACAAAAGCTACAAAGATCAATACGGTTTTTGTGGTCGCTCGATATAGAGAATTTGGTCATTATTTTGCTGCACTTTGGGCAGCAAAGGGCGGTTTTGGCATCGCTTTCCACAGTGACATCTGTGTCAACTTCCTCACTCTCGCCGATGGGCTGGTTCCTCTCCGCCCAATCACGATAGTAGAGCAGTGACAGCAAAGAGCCCTCACATTCCGGGCACCCCATAACGGGAAGTCCTTCTTCCATTCTCGTAGGCTTCAAATCAATATTTCTACATTTGGGGCACTGCATAATGCTTCCTTTTTTCAAAAAAATCCTGATGCGTGGTGTGCAGCATACTGAGGCGCAGCGTTATCTATCTCTCTCAATCACCTGCAGAAGATGCAAGCTGGCGATTGAAAGCGCAGCGACAGCAGCATTCGTTGTTATTGGATTGAACGCGCCACCCAGCAGTATGGGTTGAACCCGCATTACGAATGCCAGCAAACCTACCATTGCGGCTAATGTAAGCAGCAGCGGCCAACGCTGTCGCCAAAATATCAAGATAACAACGGCCATGGCAATCTCTAACACGCCAGCGATAGCGGCCAACTGAACCGCACCAGAATGTGAAAACCCTGCCGCCATGCTCATTGCCAGCTCATCCTCATGGGGGTAGAGCAATTTCGGAATCAAGCCTTGATAGAACCAGATAAAAGCAATGGTGCCCCGGCATACTGCGTAGCTTAAAAGTGGACTATTCACCCAGGAACCTTGAATCATGATCTTTGTTGGGAATCACACAAGCATCGTAGCGACCGAACAGCTTGTAGCGGTTTAATGCAATTCGGTCGTATAGCCAGTCTCGAATCACTGACGGCACAACCCAACCAATGCAGGCCAATGGCCACGGCCAAGGCAGTTCACGCATTACCCTGAAAAAGGCAGTAGATTTTGTATAAATATCCGGCCCCTCAGCAAGCAACATGGTTTCGTAATAGTCCGTCGGGAAACCGTGCGACTGAAGAATCGCCTGGCCTTCAGGTGATTGAACGGTCGCTAATTTAAATCGACGTTTTTTATCGAACCTAATGAGGAAGCGCGCCCATGCGGCGCAAAGTCGACACACGCCATCGAACAAAACTACCCGGTCCTCAGCAGCAATACTTGGTTGAGCTTGCGATTTCTGTTTCATATTAAACTGAAGTTATCGGTGCGTAGTGATTGAAGTGGGGGAGAACCCGAGGGCAACCAAATACTACTATAGGAAGGCCTGCCTTCACATGACGCACGTCGTCACTTGGAGAATTCGAACGGGGTTTTCTTCCACCTGATGTATACAGCCAAGAAGTTCGGATCTTGATTTGAGGGAGCGGCGCCGGCGATGCTGCTAAAGCGGGGAGGGGGGGAGACGATACAGCAAGAGTGAAATCTGAAAAGCCGACCTGAATGGCCGGCTATATCAATACTGCATCAGAAGAGATAAGAAGCACCCACAGAAATGCCAGAAATTTCTGCACCGTCTTTATCAATATAGCTCATGTACTCCGCATTCATCTGAACGTTGCTGCTAAGGTCAAAATTCGCACCAACGCCGTAAGAAATATCAGATTCAGACGCAGATACAGTTGCTGAACCGCCAGGCCCTTTAGCAGAAGCCGTCAGCTCACCCTTGGTAAAGCCCAAAACAACATAGGGATAGATCGGCGTTTCATTTGGAATGCCCAACACGCCATAGCCGCCAACAAGGTAATCAATTTCAACTTTAACGCTAACATTGCCAACGCTGGCGGATTCATCAGCAACGCCAAAACCCGCGCGCAACTCGGCTGCAAAATAGGGATTGACTTTGGTTCCCACTTTGGCGACCAGCGCACCCAAGTCTATGTCTTCCGAGAGCCCTTCTTCTTCATAAGTAACAAAAGCATAGTTCACACCTGCATAGGCTTGTTGAACATTACCTTGAGCAGATGCGAATACTGGAGCTGCCATCAACGCGACAAAAGAGCCCGCTAAAATAATCTTTCCCATTATTCTTCCTTAAATTTTAATATTTACCAGGTTGTGCCACATCATATCTTTGATGCTGCGAGACCATAGCAATCGCTTTTGGCATTTTCTATAGATTTAACAGAGTATTACAAAGGTCTGTGTGGCCGGGAATCGCCAACAATTCAGCGAGCATCCTATTCCTGTTTACTGCATCAGAGACGTTAAGCCTCAAGGGCAGGGGCCAAGTAGCGCTTCTGAATATACTCAAACGCAGCATTCATATTTGGCAGAACCGCTGTGGCCAAAGAGAAATCGTGGTTCCTGGTCATTTCGGTTGGAATGGCCAGGCACGCTATTCCGGCCAAGGCTGCGGCACGCAATCCATGCTCCGTATCCTCAATCGCTACACAATCTTCTGGCTTCAGGGACAGGCGTTCAAGGGCCAGCAGGTAGCAATCTGGTTCCGGTTTGCTTCTCATCACATCGTCTCCTGAAACAGTAACACTAAACAGCGATTCCAATTGATTGGCGCCAAGCGTTGCCCGCACACCATTTGCGCTGGCGCCAGTGACTACGCCGAGCTTTAAACCTGATTGGTGCAAAGACGAAACTGTTTGGATAACGCCGGGCATCAGAGGAAAAGAATTCTGTTCAAGATACTTGGCAGTTTGAAGGTTCTTCGCCTTCGCAAGAGCGACTGCCTCGGCCGGGATGCCAAACCGTTTGACCAGATCAACTGCGTTTGCAGGGGTCGGAACACCAGCATACAAGTCCTTGTATTGTTGTTCTGTCAGCTGAACCCCATAAGTTTTAAGAACCGTATTCCAGAGTTCCAAGTGAACCGGTTCGGAGTTTACAAGTGTTCCGTCGTGATCGAAAAGTACAGCCTGGATGGACATATCGCTAAGATTCCTTTGTCGTATTTACCAACCCCACCAGTCCCAAACTTTGGCTATAGCGCGCCAAACAGCCCCGAGAATAGATGGGAAGAGTTGCGGGAGTAGCAAAGCCAACACAGCAAATACGATGATGCAGGTGACGAGGTAGCTACTACTGAGAAAGCCATCCCAATAGACGGCCAGTTCCAGGTTTGCCCAGAGCCAAACGAACGCTGCGGTTGGGATAGAGAAGAACAGCGATGCGAAGAGACTGATCAGCCTCGATTAAATCGGCCCACTTTGTTCGCGATTTTTTGCCATGATAGATGACTTCCTTGTGTATAACGTCAGCGTCCGCACCCGCCTGTAATAATAAAGCAGAAGCACGCCCCATTCAGCTCATTGTCGGTGCTATTGAGGGCAGTTGAACATTAATGCTTGGTGAAGTGCTAATCTGACCTCAGTTTTCCGCTACGATCAAACAGTTCAGCGAAGTGACAGACAGCCTAACGTTTTCAGGAGAAGAAAAATGTCGGACACCAACATCGAACTTATTTCCACCATTAGCGAAGACAACACACTGGAACTTGCCCTGCGGGAGATCGAGATTCCCCAGCCCGGCGAAAACGAAGTGATCATCCGCATCGAAGCCGCTCCTATTAACCCGTCTGACCTGGGGGTGATGTTCAGCGCGGCCGATATGACGACTGCCAGCCAATCCGGTAGCGCCGATCGCCCGGTTATCCGTGCCGATGTTCCGGCCAAGTTCATGGGCGCCGTTAAAAAGCGGGTTGGCAAGGCTATACCCGTAGGCAACGAAGGGGCCGGTACAGTAGTAGCTGCGGGCTCATCCGCCGCTGCGCAAAGCTTGATGGGCAAAACCGTTGCGTTCATTGGCGGTGGTAGCTACCGCCAATATCTCTGTGCCAAGGTGCAAAGCTGCCTGGAATTAGAGCCGGGTACGACTGCAGCCGAAGGTGCTTCAAGCTTTGTTAACCCGCTGACCGCATTAACCATGGTCGAAACCATGCGAGCTGAAGGTCACAAGGCCATCGTTCACGCTGCCGCCGCCTCCAACCTCGGACAAATGCTCAACCGCATCTGCATCGCCGACGGCATCGACCTGGTCAATATCGTCCGCAAGCCAGAACAGGAAACCTTGCTGCGGGAATTGGGTGCCAAATACGTGGTTAACTCCAGTAGCGACAGCTTTATGGCTGACCTGACCCAAGCACTGATCGAAACCGGCGCGACCATCGCGTTCGACCCGATTGGTGGCGGTAAATTGGCCAGTGACATTCTCACCTGCATGGAAGCCGCCGTGTCTCGCAACACCACCGAATACAGCGTGTACGGATCTGATATCTATAAACAGGTTTATATTTATGGCGGGCTTGACCGCGACCCCATCACGCTAAACCGCAACTTTGGTTTTGCCTGGGGTGTGAACGGCTTTTTATTGTTTAATGCATTAGGAAAACTGAGCAAGGAAACCGCCATCGCCATGCGCAAACGCATAGCAGCAGAGATCAAAACCACGTTCGCCAGCCACTACACTCACGAAGTATCGCTGGCCGGTGCTTTACAGCTGGATGCGATGGCGGTTTACGGCAAACAGGCTACTGGCGAGAAGTTCCTGATCAGACCACAGAGCTGAGGTTTGGTGTGTGGCCGTGAGGCCATCCCAGGCTGCTGGGGGCAGAATGACTTCAGCGGCCTGGGTCTCTTTTTGTGCGGCTTAACGCCCCAATCACCGGGCCAGCGGTCTGGGGCAATTATAGTGGTAAGCAAGAGCGCAGCGACATCACAAACAATTGCGCAACGTAGCTGGCTCCGAGTACATTGGATTGATATAACTCTTCTTACAACACGTAACTTTCTTCAAAACATCAAGCCTATTTCTGGCGCATATACGCTTTCAAGCACCGAGTAAAATCAACACTTATCTGTTTCAAATATAAACAGGGGTATCAATTCGCATTAAACCTTTCACATTGTTCCTTGGCTTTTAATTCCGATGCGATAAAACCCTTCAGGCTAAACGACACTTTGTTCAGCAGAACGAATTCAGATACACCGCTTGTATTGTGCTCTTTCAAGGAAAAGGAAAGCTGGTCTCCTTTGCGCAACTGGCTGGGCAGTGAGGTAAAGGGCTGCAACTGGAACAACAATAATCCCACATCCAACGTATCGGTTCGCGGTGTGGCGATGATGATGGCATCTTGACTGTCAACGTTAGCAATCAGGGACACGATAACGGGCAGCGGCTGAGAGGGCTTTTGTCGCAAGGGTGTATACAGCATGAATATCGGGTTATCACAGTGCTTTGCACCGTAGAGTATTTGAAAAATTGAGTTATCGCTCATGGTCTCGGTGATCACGCCACGGGACTTAGGGTTGGTTTCGACGCTCCAGTTGCCGTAGTGCCAGATTTCAGTAGGTTCGCTTGTCTGAGCGTTTGGTTGATCGTAATCGAATCCCCTGAGAGGTTCTGGCAGGATCGGTGGAGTGGAATCCATGGAGTTTAGATGATCTGACCAAAGGTTATGGGTACGCTCTTTCGCCAGTCTATAGGCGCAGGACAAGTACATGGATCCGCGGATAGTGCCCTCTATCCAGGATTGATAGACGGAGTCACAATAATTTCGCTGGTAATCGAGCCAATTTGTTTGGCTTGCTTCCAGCGCCCGCACGACCTCGGGGTAGTCTCTACGGACCTCTTTTGCTTTTTGGTAGTAGCGCTCCATTTCCTGTTTTGCCGCCTTAACAACTTCGGTTCGGCATTGGTCGATGCTGACGGTGTTTTCACGATGGCCACACTCGACCATGCTAGTTGCGAAGGATGGGTAGTGTGCCAACAACAACGAAAGAATGATTAGTCTCTTCAAAAAACTTCCCCATACTAAAATTGAGCAATATCGCTAGTTTCCCGGAGCGCGAGCGCATCTCCTGGCACCCCAAGAAGTAATTGAGCCTCGGGGGCATTAGTGGCGGCGCTCACCTTGTTATGCCATCCCTGTGAAGCTGGATTGTTGCAGGGGTGTCAAGGCGGTTGGCCGCACCCTTCACAAAAAGTATTCTACTTTGACTCATGTAAATAATTATAACGCTGCCAACACGCGCAGCTTTGTAGTGGAAGCAAAGCCGAAACTAAAAGTTGTCGCTGTGCTTGGCCTTGTTAGCTCAATAAGTTCTCGACTAGTCCCGAGCCCTTTGCAACTTGATCAGTTGCACCTAAGTCATTGAAAGCAGCAAGCACAACATTTAATGATTCCGCCAACAACTCTGGACTTATGGATATTGCCGGGAGAGATGATAATTTAGAAGAGATATTTTCCTTTCCCCCTGCAAGGCTGATGCTAACCATCATAGCCACATAGTATTTAATATTTGTGACCATCTTCCTTTCTAAATCAAGGCCGCATTGCTCAGGTTTAAGGTATATTTCTACAGCCTTCATTATTTGTATGACCTTAAGATAAATATCTATAGGGTAATCTAAACTAAAAATCTTTCGATACTCAGTATCAGAGTTTATTAGCGTAGATGGTCTAGCCCTTGCGCTGTCCGGCTTCAGCAATGTTGTTGCCATCATTGCTTGTGCCATATAGGGAATGCTAATAATCTTAGCGACTGGCATACCTTGATTTTTATAGTGATTTTTCTTCCTGTCGTAGTAGAAATCATTTGCTTTTAGAAAATCTTCAATGTTTCTATGTATTTCATCTGAACTTCGCAATGACGCAGGAGGAATGGATGTCTGGCTATTTGTTGCCCTAATTATCCTATCCCTTGCTTCTTCATCTTCTTCACAAATAACACGAACTAAAACAGCTCGACCATCACCTTCTGTATTTTCTAACTCAGCAAAATGTTGGTAAATTTCATGAGATGTTTGTAGGCCGTTAACGATTTGTGGGTCTTCGATTGTTAATTGCTTACCGGCTAAGACAGCTTTTGGTGTGATTATGGTTACTCCATTATTTAGATACCAAAAGTTTTCAGAATGGATGTTTTCTAGTGTTTTTCGAATACCAGTATTTACAATAACACTTCCTTGATAATCACGTACGTTTGACTCAAATATACTCCTTGCCAAAGCTCCAGAATCAGAAATAAAGTCAAAGTATTTTGATAAAGAAACTAAACATATATAACTTCCAGCGTCAGTCCCAATTGGCGACTCAGAAACAGTGAGAATTCGTGAATTTGATGGGATATTACGTGTCATTTCAAGTAGTTTTGAAGCCCCAACAAAATCAAATGAGAACTCAGCACCACCAAACATTTTCCCTACATCTTCACGAAGTTTAGGGACCTTACCTGCAACGTTAGGGTGAACTTCATTACCCTGAGTTGCGTAGTAGTAATGTATCTCTAAGCGAGGAAATGTACTTGCTAATTTGGAATAGGCATCTCTGAATAGCTTAGTTTTATCTATCAAACCGCTATTGTACCGATCTGCATAATCATCGGGATCGTTAGCGAGGTTGAGCAGATCTTCTGCCGACTCTCGGAATTTTATTACTGCATCTTCCTTAAAAGAGGCAGAGGTTTTAGACTGAATTATAATAAGTTCGATGTGATTCTTTTTCTGATTAGAATTAATTGTCGTATCTTCTTTGATCAGTTCGCCATTTAAAAATGTATATATTGAGTCAATCCCACCATCACCACCATCACCTACTATTCCGTAAGCAATGTCATCATAGGTCAGATCGTAGTCTTTTAGGATTTCTGATGACGAGTAAATTTCGAAATACTCGGGTATAGATAGCTCGCCTCCAGACTCTGCACATCTTTCTGAAATTTTCTTAGCAAGTATTATCTGGTCATTTGTTTTTTGATTCATTCTAACTCTCTATCGATTGTAGCGAGATTCATTTGACGTGAAGCTAACGCCCGCAACACCGGACAATTTGTAGCGAAGCTGAAAATTGTTCCGTATGCTTGCACTTGTTAGCGTCTCTGTCGCGTGAATTGTATCCATCTACGATCCAGCAAATGTCTGGAAGCCGCAATTTTTTTAGAATTCTCTAACGGACGACCATTCATATGTCTATACTCATCGACACTATTAATAATGTGAACTTTTAAAGTATCGGGTTCAATACCCAAGAGATAAAAGTCGAATAACCGATGTAAATCAACTCGCAAAAGCAATCCATTTTGCAAGCTATTCGAATCAGCACCATCATATGGAGCGATGTGGGCCGCTTCGACGACTTGCGGAATTTTTACGCCGCTAATCAAACATGCACCGCCATAATACTCAAGCAAATCCCTTCGAAACTTAGCCTGCCCTTCACGTATGGTCTGGCGGACTAAATCAATACGCTTACTTTCTTTATTATCTTGCGCCGTGCCGTGGCTAAAACTACTTCTTGGAATATCGAGAGGCATAAACCCCGCGCGCTCAATAACTAAGTGCAACACCCTCTAATCGAGTACCGTGTTGCCATGGAAAAACACTATCATCACCTTAGTACCACCGACCGCGTTACGCTCATGTTCCTGAAGCGCCAGGGCCTAAGCCTTCGTGCCATTGCCAGTGAGCTGAACCGCTCACCCAGCACCCTGAGCCGGGAATTGCAGCGGCGTGCGGTTGAAGGCCGGCCCTATGATGCCGAAGCAGCAGAACTCGCAGCTCGTTCAGCACGTTTGCTATGCCGGCCCCGGCGCAAGTTGGTCGAGGGCACAGACCTCCATGAGGTGGTCGTCGACATGCTGCGAAACAAGTGGTCTCCTCAGCAAATCAGCGGCACACTGAAGACCATGTTTCCTCATCATCCTGAGTTTCAAGTCTCACATGAGACCGTGTACAAAGCCATTTATGCCCAGCCTCACGGCGAGCTGCGCAAGGAGCTGATTACCTGTCTGCGTCAGGGTCACACCAAGCGCCGTCCCCGTGCTGGCGGGGTTGATCGTCGCCAACAAATCCCGGATCTGGTCAGCATCCACTTGCGACCGCCGGAAGTCGAAGAACGACTGCTGCCTGGACACTGGGAAGGCGACTTGATCAAGGGTGCCTTCAATCGCTCAGCCGTTGGCACCCTGGTCGAGCGTGTCAGTGGTCTGGTGTTCCTGGCCAAGATGGATGGTGCCACCGCCACAGCGGCCGTTCAGGGCTTCAGTGCCGCGTTGAATCGGGTACCGCTGAAGATGCGCCAGACCTTCACTTACGACCAGGGCCGCGAGCTGGTGCGCCATGCTGAGATCACCCAAAAGACTGGCACGGCGATCTACTTCGCTGATCCACACAGCCCCTGGCAGAGAGCCATTAACGAAAACACCAATGGCTTGTTGCGGCAGTACATGCCCAAGGGGACTGATTTGTCTGTGTTCAGCCAGGATGAGCTCGACGCCTTTGCCTTCCAGCTCAACACACGGCCTCGGAAGCGGTTAGGCTTCAAAGCGCCACTGGAAGTGTTTATGGATCTGATCAACCGTACCCAGGAAGCGCCATCAGGCGTTCATTAAACCGAGTGTTGCACTTGGAGTTGGAGACCGCCCCCTTCCAAACTCTTGATAGAGTCATGGTCAATCAATTTATCAGGGCTTTGTAACTGTGAATCTATTCCCATGTGGTAACGGATATAAGCAAGCAGCACGGCAGCGTCTGCTTGAGATGAGAGCTTCGTATCTCTCATTCCCCACAAGACATTCAGCTCTTCGATCGACCAATTTGCTATAGCCTCTTTTAGTTCATCACTGACGATCCTGCGGCTTCTCTCCATTTTTCTGAGATTAGTCTTTAATAAGTACTGTTCGAACTCATCTTTGGTATCATCATCGGTGTTCCATTGTGGGATACCTTTAATACCGGCATCTAATTTTTCTTCGCGGCGCAATTCAATTTTTTTTCGTGCTTCCGCATTTCTTTGGGCAGCCTGTTTGTCTCTTTTCTTCAGCTGCTCATGCTGTTGCCGCAACGCTTCGAGTGATTTGACCTTTCTCTTCTTCATCATGTCCTTATTTGGTTGGTCGCTAACGCGGAGCACAGCGGCGGCCACCGGCCGCGCACTGATGCGGTTTGTTAAGGGGTCTATTAGCTACGTTTACCAAGACCGGGGGCTCCAGAGGAAATCTCATATCCTTTTATTTGGTTGAATCCACTCGCTCTGTGCATTTGCTCTCGCTTGATCCGCTGCTCCATAAGCACTATCTGCAGCGTAAACTTTGCTTTCACTTTCTGTGAATCGGCTTCAGCACGATCACGACGTAACCTCTCGAGATGATTTTTGAGCTGAGTTAGCGTGCTCTGCTTTCTCTTACGCTTCTTTTTCACATTGTCCCTCTATTCCCTTAACGCCAATATTAAGCGGCGCCCGACTAGGGCGTCCGGTGGACGGCCGCCAGGCCGGGAACGAACTTGAATGACTGGTTAAAACCTGACATCAGGAACCACCGGGTTTAGCCAACCGCACCAAGACATTGCTATGTTGCGATCCAGATTCGTTCTCATGCCGCGAACCGAAAAGATTGACCCACTGGCCCTGAACTAGCAGCAACTCCCCAGCACCAGCACTGTTCCCATTACTCGCAGTGTAATTGCCAGCATAGTTGAATTGAAATTGGTCGGGCGAGCCTGCGACTGGCTTGAGCTCATAACCTATGGACAACTCATTTGAAGAAACAAAGCCTTTATCCTCGCTCGATACGCCAACCTTTAAAAGACGCGACTTCTTCAGAAAACTGGGCAAAACATCAGAAGGTGTATTGTTAGCTTGGCACTCACAATACCGAACCTCCAGCACCAACGACTCACTCGCAAGATAATCTTCAGGAACGGGATTCCCGGCAAGGGCAAAGCCGGGGAGCAGGAGTAGAAAGAGTAGACGAAACTGCCAAGCAAAATGTGGTGCTATCCGTTGCATGTAACCTCCTGGTTTTTAGTTTTAACGCCCGGCTCCCGCGCCGGTTTGGAGCCGCAAAGCGGCGGAAAATCGGTCGCTGTGCAGCCGTTTGTTAAGCATTTGCGGCTGCTAGTTTGAAATCCTTGTCAATTGCCAGATCGGTGTTTAGCCGAATGCGCTTACACATGTGATTTGGCACTTCATCGCTTAAAGGCTCTATAAGGAAAAGATTTTCTGCACACCAAGACTCCACTTCGAGATTTGTAGACATTACACAGTGCGAGATTCCTAAGTCCTGTTCATCCCTTTTGACCGTGACCGTACCCATAACGGATAGTGTGCCGAACGTCTCATGGTGCTCAACTGGGTTTCCCTTCACGTCGACGAACTGCGCATTGTGTGATATCGAGCTTTTTTCAGCAGCGACTTCACATTGCGCTTTTTTATGGCTCCGAATATCAAACTCTGACTGATGGAAAAGCAGAAGCGTGCACAGCGTTATCTTGTCCGATAGAGAAAGGATCACGTCGGTGTCAAATCGTAAGCGATTAGCTCCGAGGACGCCTACCAACTCGTCGATCAGTTGATCTTGGGTAAAAGCAGCATTGCCACTGATGAAGCTCATTACGTACTGAATTGCTTCGAAAGTATTTTCCGATAGCTTACCGTCTTTATACTGAGCTATTTTCTCCTTTTTATCGATTTTAAAGCTGTTTTCTATTCTGCTTTTTAACCGAGATGCAGTTACGTTGAATTTTTCCTTTAGAATTTCTTCTCCGCATTTTTCAACCTGAAATATCATCAAGCGTTTAATCCAAAGCGGAAACGGCCGTGATAAATCCAATGTCTTTTTGGATGAATTATATTCTAGGAAAAACCTCATACTAAGATACATGGTTTCAAGAGCCTGGTTTGCCAGCCCTCTGTCCCGACTATCATTGTGAGCTACGAAGTCGGCTATCTCTCTGAAGACCCTGTGATCAGAGGAATAAGCGCGCAGCTTCATGAAAAGGTTGTCAATATCGTTTTCATCAAAATTGCCAGCTTCGATCTTATCGACAATCTTTTGGGTTTTAATTTTTTCCGCTGGCTTCACAATGCCACCCTGATCTTGTTGATGCTTAACGCCTTTATAAACGGCGCGCGTATCTTAGCGCGTCCAGTGTAGGCCACGTATTTTTGTGGTCGAAACGATGTTTTATAAACTTGTTATTTTTCGCATAAAAATATAGAAATTACAGAAAAAAATCCATGCACACAACATGCTACCATCTAAAAATAAACTTAAATGGCAAATATATTAGACTTCCAATTATTAGAGTATATAGAGAAATAGCTAAAAAAACGCCAAATGGGGGAGCTAAGACGGCAATGTATATCCCCGGTATTAACATTAGATCGTACCACATTGCTTTACCGCCACCGTGTCCACCCGAGTGGAGTAAAATATAAAAGGATCCGCTAACTGATACTAACAACCCAAACAAGTAACTAATAATTATTGTCGTAACCTTTACTACTTGTTTACTCATTCGTAATTCACTCCTGAAATATAACGCTGAGTACGGCGGCAGCTCCACCCGCTGCAATTACGGTTTCACTCAAAGCTAAATCCAAAGATGTGATTTTTGCGGAAAACCACAAAACCATACCGCCGATTAAGGCATCCAGAACGACAACTACCAACTCATCCATGAGGTCTATCCTTATCTTTTAACGCTTGCAGCATGCGCGCCTACGGAGTGGAGCCGAAGGCGCAATGTAGTGGGCGTCGCCGTGCCTGCACTGGTTAAGTGCCTTTATATGGCCCGACTGTGCACTCCGTCGGCCTGGATTCATCCCATGCTTTGATCAAGAGCGGTTTCGCCTTTTTATGCCAGAACCGAATTTTTCGGTAGTCCTGGGATTCGATATTTCCCTCTAACTTCTCACACGACTCGATAGAGAAGCTGGCGTCCACATTGGGGGACTTTACATGAAAATGCGGTGGTGGATGCTCATTCGAGTAGATCTCAATTTTCAGCCCGTTGACCCTTGCCACAAGTTTGCGAATTTCTATGAGAAACTCGTCTCCATCTTCTTCCCACACGGAACAGGGATTGTGGAGCAGCGCCTCTAGCCACTCAGCAAACTCATCCATGCCCTCAAGCTCGTCGGGATCAACGAGATGGAATCGTCCGAATTTTCGGTGTTGCTCCTTCGTTGGCTTCATGGTTTGCCCTAGCACTTAACAGCGTATTAGACCGCATTCTTCGTTATTCAATATCGTGACTTCCACATTTCAGGCATCGCGATTACGTGCTTCCTAAGCAAGCTACTCACAAAACTAGCCTAAAACCAAACAATTACAACCGCGCTGCAATGAAATTCCGTAATATCACCTCGCAATAACGAAGCGGTCACGCGATTACAAGGCTGCGGTAGGTGAGGGCACAAAAAAAGGCCCGAAGCGTTAACCCGGGCCTTCCTGTTTCTCTCGCTATCGAGTTACCTCAACCGCACTTACTATCCCCGCAAGACAAACAAGTCGCGCAACCATCCATCACAATCACCGCCTTGGTGCTGCACTTGCCGCACATGGTGGCATTGGGTGGGAAGTCGCCAGCCTTGTCATCGTTGGTTGCCTTGGCGTTATTGGCTTCAAACTCTGCACGCTTTTCGGCGAGGATGCGCTTGGTGGTTTCGCTCATTTCCTCGCTTTCCATTAGGCCTACGGCCTTCAGGTGCTTCTCGATTACCGCACCAATTTCTGCCACCAGGGAGGGCATGAATACGCCGCCCTTTTTGAAGTAGCCGCCGTTGGGGTCGTATACCGAGCGCAGTTCTTCAACCAGGAACGTCAGGTCGCCGCCTTTGCGGAATACCGCAGAGATTACGCGGGTGAGGGCGATTACCCACTGGAAGTGCTCCATGGATTTGGAGTTGATGAACACTTCGTACGGCTGACGGCTTTCGTGGTCTGTGTCTTCGTTCAATATGATGTCGTTAATGGTGATGTACATCGCGTGCTCGGCCACGGGCGGTTTGATCTTGTAGGTGGTGCCTACAAGAAACTCTGGCCGCTCGATGTACTCGTTCATTTGTACCAGTGAGGTTTCTGGCTGTGCTGCCGGCTGTGGGCTGGCTGCATCTGTGTCGGCTTTCTTTACCCGGTAGCCGACGATTTTATTGCTGATTTTAACTGTCATGTCTCTATGTCCTGTGTCGGTGTTCCGGATCAATACTTTCCGTAGGTGCCTTCTTTAAGCGCGTCAAACAGGTTGGCGGCGGTGTGCATTTCGCCGTCGTACTCTACCTGTTCGTTGCCTTTCAGCTCTACTTTGCTGCCGTCGTCGAGGGTGAACTCGTAGAGGGTGTTTTCAAGGTCTTTCTCTTTTACCAGTACGCCCTGGAAGGCTTCCGGGTTAAAGCGGAAGGTGGTGCAACCTTTCAGGCCCATGTCGTAGGCGTAGAGGTAAATGTTTTTGAATTCCTGATATTCAAAGTCGGTCGGCACGTTCGCGGTTTTGGAGATCGACGAATCTACCCACTTCTGTGCGGCGGCCTGGATGTCTACGTGCTGTGCCGGGCTTACATCATCTGCCGTGGTGAAGTAGCTGGGCAGTTTTTTGTCTTCTTCGTCTGAGAAGGGCATGGCACCGGGGTTTACCAGGTGGCGGTAGGCCAGCAGCTCGAAGGAGAATACGTCGACTTTTTCTTTGGTCTTACGGCCTTCGCGGATTACGTTACGGGCGTAATGGTGCGAGAAGCTTGGCTCAATGCCGTTACTGGCGTTGTTGGCCAGGGACAGGCTGATGGTGCCAGTAGGTGCAATGGAGGTGTGATGGGTAAAGCGGCCACCTTTCTCAGCCAGCTTTTCAACCAGCTCTGGCTCAACCTTGGCGATTTCCTGCATGTAGCGGCTGTACTTGGCGTGCAGTACGCGGCCTTTAAGCTTGTCGCTGATTTTGTGGCCATCTTTGGCCAGTTGCGGGTTTTTACCCATCATTTTCGGGGTAATTTCAAAGTCGTCGTCCATGATTGGCGCAGCGCCTTTCTCTTCGGCCAGTGCCAGCGACTGACGCCAGCCTTCTACGGCCATTTCACGCACAACGTCTTCTGTGAACTGTACGGATTCATCAGAGCCGTACGGCATGCGCAGCATGGCAAGGGTTGAGCCCAGGCCCAGAATGCCCATGCCGTGGCGGCGCTTGTAGGTGATTTCGTGGCGCTGTTCGGCCAATGGCAGGCCGTTGATTTCTACTACGTTGTCCAGCATGCGGGTGAATATGCCCACAACCTTGCGGTACTTTTCATAGTTGAAGCTGGCTTTATCAGTGAACGGGTAGTCCACAAATTTGGTCAGGTTCACAGAACCCAGCAGGCAACTGCCGTAAGGGGGCAGGGGCTGCTCGCCACAGGGGTTGGTGGCGCGGATGTCTTCACAGAACCAGTTGTTGTTCATCTGGTTGACCTTGTCGATCAGGATGAAGCCGGGCTCTGCGTAATCGTAGGTAGAGGTCATGATGGTGTCCCAGATGAACTGGGCTTTCAGGGTGCGGTAAATGCGGCACGCCACCTTGCCTTCATCGTTAACCACATAGCCATCCAGTATCGGGAAGTCGCGGTATACGAACTGGCTTGGGTCGGTCAGGTCCAGGCCTTCTTCTGCTACTTCTTTCTCGGTTACCGGGAATGAGAGGTGCCAGTCGCTGTCGTTGCGAACCGCTTCAATGAAGTCTTCAGTGATAAGCAGGGACAGGTTGAACTGGCGCAGGCGGCCATCTTCCCGCTTGGCCTGGATGAAATCGATTACGTCCGGGTGGTGAACGTCGAAGGTTGCCATTTGCGCGCCGCGACGGCCACCGGCAGAAGACACGGTGAAGCACATGCGGTCGAAGATATCCATGAACGACAGCGGGCCGGATGTAGTTGCACCGGCGCCGGCAACGTAAGCACCTTTCGGGCGCAGGGTAGAGAACTCATAACCGATACCACAGCCTGCCTTGAGGGTGAGGCCTGCTTCGTGGTTTTTCTCCAGGATGTCGTTCATGGAATCCTGAACGGAGCCAGATACGGTGCAGTTGATGGTGGAGGTTGCAGGCTTGTGTGCTTCGGCACCGGCGTTGGAGGTAATCCGGCCTGCAGGAATGGCACCGTTTTTAAGAGCCCAGGCAAAGTTTTTCATCTGCTCGGCGCGAACATTTTTGTTCTCTACCTGAGACAGGGCAACCGCAACGCGGTGATATGTGGCGTCGATGTCCTTGTCTACAGGTTCGCCGGTTTTGGTTTTAAGCTGGTACTTGCTGCTCCAGATGTCTAGCGACGTTTCCTGCATCGGAATCGTTGTAACCACTGCCTCTGCCTTAGCCTTAGCGTTCATTGCCACCCTCGATCTTTAATAATGTCTGTTGTCTGTCGATGACACCCTTTCGGCGGTGCCATATCCCTGTAAAACCTTGCTAAACCTGCGCTTGTGCTCTTGATTTTTGCGCGGCATTTATGTTTTGCCGCTAAAACACTATATGTGGTGCTCGGGAGAGCCTGTAATAGTGCTCCGGTACCTGATAACTACACCCGGGAAGCGGCTGCTTTAGGGGCTTTGGCCGCTAGTACGCTTGCTTTTGCGCAGGTTTGGTGTGAAGTGGTTTGCCCTATATATGGGCTTGTTGTGGGGTGAGTATAACAGGATATAGTGGTTTGTGAATTTAAGTGGGGCTATTGAGATGTGACTTCTCGCAAAGAAAATCAATGGGAAATGGCTTGCAAGAAATAAAAGTTCAGTAAATCCGTCGCTTGGGCTCTAAAAATCGAAATTACTACATGTTGTGATCAAAAAATGCTCTAGAGCGGTTGTTTTACTTAGTAAATACACACTGTTTGTGACTCCTGCACGTATTCAGATTGTATGTGTCGCTAAAGTAGTGATGTGGCGTCGAAAACCGTAGTGGCCCACAGGATGTGGTAACGACTATAAAAAGGAAAAGAACAATGAAAGGCCTGAAACCTACATTGCTAGCGCTGTGTATTGCGGGGGTTACACCTGCAGCCATGGCTGACATACAGCGCCTGGATGATTCCATGATGGGTAACATCACGGGGCAGGCGGGCGTAAGTATTGAACTTGAAACGAAAATCGATATCGGCCGCTTCCTTTATTTCGATGAAGGTGCGCTGGCTATCGAAAACATCAGTATTGGCGGTGCCGAGCGCACGGATTTCTTCGGGTTCGGCGGGATTGCCGGGCCAACCGGTACAGATCGGTTGGACAATATCCGGATTGATATTGATGTGCTTGCGGATGGCGATGCTGCGATTAATATCGTGCCAACAAACTTTGCTGCGGTGGATTTTCGTATCACCACAGGTGCCTGGTATCTGGCTGCCACAGACGGAAGTAATAATTCCACCGATCTGATTGGCAACTTTTTTGCGGAGGGCTTGATGGGGCGTGGCTCTATTCACATTGATACAGCAACCGATGTGATGCGCTTCAGAACAGCTTTCGCGATTGAGACCATGGAGTTTGATGTGCCATTCCTGGCGATTGGTGTGCGTGGCATGCAAATCACCGGTGCCGATTACGATCGCTCTTTCCCCAGTCCGTTGGATCTGTTTGCTGAGGTGGATCTTTATATCTACGAAGGCGCTCGGTTCTCTAACGGTTGGTCGTCTTTGGCGATTGAGATGCCGTCGTTCCGGGCGGATATCGGGATCAATGAACTGATTGTTGGCCAGCAGTCCATAGGCAGTATTTTTGTGGATGACCTTGCGATTACAAATACGTCGATGCGTATCTACGGTCACTAAGGGTTGGTGCAGTAACAAAAAAGCGGGAGCTTCAGGCTCCCGCTTTTTTGTTAACCGAGCAGTAAACTGTCGTCGTCTACCGTTAGCCCGCGCTGTTTTTCAAACAGTTCCAGAAGATCCTTCACTTCCAGGCCTTCCCGGTCTTTGCCTGCAATATCAAACACCACCTGGCCCTGATGCAGCATGACTGTGCGGGTGCCCACTTCCAGCGCCTGCTTCATGCTGTGGGTGACCATCAGAGCTGTCAGCTTTTGCTCGTTGATGATCTTGGTAGTGAGTTCCAGTACAAAAGCAGCGGTTTTCGGGTCCAGTGCTGCGGTGTGCTCATCCAGCAACAGAATGGCGGATGGAGTAAGACTTGCCATCAACAGGCTTACGGCCTGGCGTTGGCCACCGGAGAGTAGGCCCATTTTGTCGCCAAGGCGGTTTTCCAGCCCAAGGTTCAAAGAGGAGAGGCTTTCCCGGAATTTGTCCATGTACTGCCGTTTAACGGCGGTACTCAAGCCGCGGCGCTGGCCACGCTTTATGGCAAGCGAGAGGTTTTCTTCAATGCTAAGGCCTTCGCAGGTGCCTGCGAGTGGGTCCTGAAATACCCGTGCTACCCGGCCCGCCCGTTTATGGGTTGGCAGTTTGGTAACATTTACGTTGTCGACCACGATAGTGCCGCTATCGACCAGGGTTTCACCTGCCAGAGCGTTCAGGAAGGTGGACTTGCCGGCGCCGTTACTGCCAATCACGGTAACAAATTCACCCTGATTCACGGTCAGGCTCATGCCTCGCAGTGCAGGGTTCTCCAATGGAGTGCCCTTGCCAAAGGTAAGCCGGAGATCGGTTGCGCTGATCATAGTGCCTCCTCAGGCCTTTTTGCTGGTGAGTTTGTTTACCAGAGAAGTGCGAACCCCAGGCAGTACAATCGCCAAGGTAACCAGCACAGCGGTAATCAGGTTCAAATCTTGCGCCTGCAGGCCGAGGAAGTCGGCGTTCAGGGCAAAGGCAATGGCCAGGCGGTAGATGATGGCGCCAACTACGCAGGCAATCAGGGCGCGTACAACGGTTGATGGGGTGATAACCGCTTCACCACCAATCAGCGAGGCCAGGCCAATAACAATTACACCAACGCCCATGGTTACATCTGCTGCGCCTTGGCTCTGGGCAAACAGGGCACCCGCCAGGCCAACCAGGCCGTTGGAAACGGCAACGCCGAGAATGATCATGGCGCCTGTGGCAATGCCTTGGGCACGGGCCATTCTGGGGTTAGCTCCGGTGGCGCGCATGGCCAGGCCGGTTTCAGATTTCATGAAGCGCCAGAGCAGAATAAGGGCGACAACAATCACGATCGCAAACAGCAATACCGGCACCTGATGGTAAGCGATGTCCAGCGAGTACCACGGGGTGAGTACGGTTTCTTCACCTAGCAGCGCTATGTTTGGCCGCCCCATTACCCGCAGGTTAATGGAGTAGAGGGCAATCATTGTGAGGATGGATGCCAGCAGGTTCAGGATGTTCAGTTTTACGTTGAGTATCGCAGTGACCGCACCGGCGGCCATGCCGGCAAGAACCGCAGAACCGGTTGCCAGCCACGGGTTCCAGCCTTCCATAATAAGGACGGCTGCAACAGCAGCGCCAAGGGGGAAGCTGCCGTCAACGGTCAGATCCGGGAAATCGAGTACACGAAAAGAGAGGTAGATACCGAACGCAACCAGACCATAAATAAGGCCAGTTTCGACTGCGCCGTAAAATGCAATTTCACTGAGCATGGGAAAGATTCACTGTGGAAGAAAAACGGGCGGGCCCTTTATACAGAACCCGCCCGTGTAAGTCAGGTGTTACTTGCCACTACTAATCACTTCAGCAGCTTCTGCGAGTACGTCGTCTGGCAGGGTGATGCCCATGCGCTCACCAGCTTCGGGGTTTACAAACAGGTTGAGCTTTTCCATGGTTTCTACCGGCATGCCAGCTGGCTTTTCACCGTTAAGGATGCGCACAACCATAACGCCGGCCTGACGACCGTGGTCGTAGTAATCAAAACCCAGTGCGGCAACAGCGCCACGGGCAACGGTGGCTGTATCGGCTGCAAATACAGGGATCTTGGCGCGTTCGCCTACTGAGATAACTGCCTCAGCAGCGCTGATCACAGTGTTGTCTGTGGTCAGGTAAATAGCATCGGCTTTGCCTACCAGGGAGCGCGCTGCACCGAGCACTTCGGAGGTCTTGGTGGCAGCACCTTTAACCAGAGTCAGGCCGCGGGCTTCAAGGCGCTCTTCAAGCAGTTCAATAAGAGATACTGCGTTGGCTTCACCGGGGTTATATACGGTGCCGATGCGCTTGGCATTCGGAACCATGCGCAGCAGCATGTCGATGTGCTTGTCGATCGGCAACATATCGCTTACGCCGGTTATGTTCGCGCCGGGTTCTTCAGCAGTTTTTACGAGTTTAGCGCCTACCGGGTCTGTTACGGCTGCAAACACTACCGGAATATTGCGGGCAGCTGCTGCAACGGTTTGTGCGGAGGGCGTTGCGATGGCCACAATCACGTCGGTGTTATCGCCCACAAATTTACGGGCAATCTGGGAGGCGATAGCGGAGTTACCTTGGGCGCTTTCGTGCATGAGTTTCAGGTTTTCACCTTCAATAAAACCCTGTGCAGCCAGTTCATCTTTAACACCCTGGTGAACGGCATCGAGAGCAGGGTGCTCTACAATTTGCGTAATAGCGACAACACGAGGCTCTGCAGCCTGTGAAAGACTTGCCAGTGCCATTAATGACGCGCCCAGCAGGGTGCGCAGGGTTTTCTTGGCCATATGCCCATCTCCGAGGTATTTTTTCGTTATATGTGGTTATTAAGGTGCGAGAGTTTAACACAGCCCCACCAACGGGACACCAGAGCATGTTAACGTGGTGGGCGCCTGATCCGATATACCTGATTGAGTTTCTCTTCAGTTGGCCTAAGTCACGCTTTGGCTGGCCATAATGTGTTGAAATACCCTACTAAAGTCTAAATAATGCCCTTATAAATCAAATAACGAAAGCAAGGAAAATCCATGCAAACAAAAAATAAGCTTCCGCTGGATATGGTCTATCACTGGGAGGCTGCCAAGTCGAATTCCCTTTATATGACTCAGCCCATCGGTGATGGCAAGGTGGTGGAGTACACATGGGGGAGGGCCGTTGATGAAGCACGTCGCATGGCGTCTTATCTGAAATCTCTGAACCTGCCAGAGAAAAGCCGCGTAGGCCTGATTTCCAAAAACTGCGCGCACTGGATTATGACCGATTGGGCGATCTGGATGGCTGGCCATATTTCCGTGCCTTTGTATCCAACGCTCAACGCAGACACAGTCAACTACGTACTGAACCACGCCGAATGCGATGTTCTGTTCGTAGGCAAACTGGACGACTGGGATATGATGAAACCGGGCGTTCCTGAATCTGTTCGCTGTATTTCTTTCCCCCTGAGCCCCCCCAACGACTTTGAAACCTGGGATGACATTGTTGCCAAGTATCCGCCTCTTGAAGAGAAGGTTCAGCGCGATGCAGACGAGCTGGCAACCATTGTTTACACCTCGGGCAGCACCGGAAAGCCTAAAGGCGTGATGTTGAGCTTCCGTAATATGGCATTTGCAGCCGAAGGTGGCATGGAGGTTCTGCAGGTTGGTGCCAATGAGCGCATGCTGTCTTACTTGCCGCTGGCGCACGTGTTTGAGCGTACGTTTGTGGAGCTGGCGTCGTTGTATGCAGGCTTTCATCTGTTTTTTGCAGAATCTCTCGACACGTTTGTTGACGACATGAAGCGGGCGCAGCCAACACTGTTCCTTTCAGTGCCACGGCTGTGGGTGCGGTTCCAGCAAGGTGTTCTGCAGAAGCTCCCGCAGAAGAAGCTTAACAAGCTGCTGAAGATTCCTGTGGTAAGCAAGCTGATCAAAAAGAAAGTTCTCAAGGGGCTGGGCCTCGATAAGGTCAAGCTGGCTGGTAGTGGGTCTGCTCCGCTGGCCGGTGATGTGCTGGATTGGTATCGCAACCTCGGCCTGGAGTTGCTGGAGGGTTATGGCATGTCGGAGAACTTTGCCTATTCCCATATCAACAAGCCAGGGCGTTCCCGTACTGGTTATGTGGGCGAGTCCATGCCAGGAGTAGACACCAAGATTAGCCCCGCGGGTGAAATCCTGATCAAAAGCCCGGCAACTATGATGGGCTACTACAAGGATGAGGAACAAACCAAAGGTGTCTTTACCGAAGACGGCTACCTGAAAACCGGCGATAAGGGCGAAATCGACGAGATGGGCCGCCTGAAAATCACTGGCCGGATGAAGGAAATCTTCAAGACCAGTAAGGGTAAGTACATCGCCCCTGCGCCTATTGAAAACAAGTTGATGGCAAATCAGTCTATCGAATTGGTTTGTGTGTCTGGTGCCAACCAGACCCAGCCCTTTGCCATGATTCAGTTGGCGGAAGGCATCAGGCCCAAGCTTGGCGATCCGAGCGTGCGTAAGGAGCTTGAGGAAGAATTAACGGAGCTGGTTGAAAGGGTGAACAAAACTGTGGATCCCCATGAGCAATTGGCCTTCGTTATTATTGTTAGCGATGAGTGGAGTATCGAAAACAGCTTCCTGACACCAACGCTGAAGCTGAAGCGGAACGTGGTGGAAGACACTTACGAAGGCAAAGTAAACGAATGGTATGCGCAAAAGAAGAAGGTAGTTTGGCAGTAACGCATAATCCGTTTTGTTTTCAAATCAGGCCCGGCTCGCGCTGGGCCTGATGCGTTTTGGAACCGACATTGGTCGCATTGGGAAAGGCGAATGGCGGGCATAGAATTAACTCACATCAGGAGGGGGTTATGGCTCAGCTTTCCGCATTCCAACGGCGCATCCATGAGGAAATTCCACTTTCCCGCGCCCTGGGCATTGAACTGCATTCATGGGATGGCAGTTCGTTGCTTCTCAGTGCACCGCTTGCACCTAACATCAATCACCAGGGTACCGGTTTTGGCGGTAGTGTTTATTCGGTGGCCGTAACGGCAGCCTGGAGCCTCACGGAGCTTGCGCTGGCCGATCTTGGGTTGAAGGGAAATGTGGTGGTGCAGACAGGAAGTATTGATTACCTTGAGCCAGTGACCACTGATTTCTACGCCATTTGTCGCTTGCCAGGGGATGAAATTCCCGAGCGTTTCAGGAGGAGTCTGGCAAGGCATGGTAAGGGGCGTCTGGATTTGACCACAGAAGTGTTCTGCGGCAAACCGAACCCTTTGCCCAAGGGTGATCCGGTGGCGGTGTTTCAGGGCAGGTTTGTGGTTCAGGATGCCCGCTCAAAAGTAACACCGCAGCTTTGAGGTGTATCAGGCCATAGAGCGGGTATTGGAGATGGACCGGCTCATCAGAATGATTGGAATAATGCCGGCCAATACAATAATCAGGGCAGGTAGGGCGCTGTGGTACAGGCGCTCATCAGAGGCAAACTGATACACGTAAGTAGCCAGTGTTTCAAAGTTAAATGGCCGGAGTATCAGGGTGGCCGGCAACTCTTTCATGCAGTCCACAAACACCACCAGTGCAGCGGTTATAAGGGTTCCGCGTAGCATGGGCAGGTGCACTTTTACCAATGTTTTGCCTGGGCTGTTGCCCAGTGACCGCGAGGCCATGTCCATGCTCGGGGTAATCTTCTGCAGAGCACTTTCCACACTGCCGGCAGACACCGCCAGGAAGCGCACGGTATACGCAAACACAATAGCGAAGGCTGAGCCGCTCAGCAGCAGGCCGGTGCTCACACCGAAGTAATCCCGCATCAGGCTGTCCAGCCAGTTGTCAAAGCCCGCCAGGGGTACAATCACACCTACTGCCAGTACTGCCCCCGGCATGGCGTATCCCAGGCTTGAGAGGCGCATGAGCACCTGCATACCACGGGTGTTGTGGAGCCTGCGGCTGTAAGCAAGAGTAACGCCGATCAGGAGGGTGGTCAGGGCCGCAGTTCCCGAAAGGAACAGACTGTTAAAGGTGTTGCGTACAAAATCCGGGTTCCAGCTTTCACCAAAATACTCCCAGGCATAAACACCAAGTGTGACCCCGGGAATGACAAAGCCGAGCACTACTGGCACAGCGCAAACGGCTACGCATATCAGTTGTCGGGGGAATGACATGGTGAAACGGCGGATAGGGTCGCGGTTGTCTCGCGCTGCGAACTGTTGCTGGCGCCGGCGGGAATAGCGTTCAAGGGTGACCAGAATCACAACAAAGATGAGCATGGTGGTGGCTATCTGCGCGGCACCGCCCAGGTTGCCCAGGTTCATCCAGGTGTCAAACAGGCCTGCTGTCAGTGTTTGAACCGCAAAGAAGTCGACGGTGCCAAAATCGTTCAGTGTTTCCATCAATACCAGTGACAGGCCAACAGCAACGGCAGGGCGGGCGATGGGTAATACCACTTTGAAAAACGTGCTCAGCGCTGAGTGGCCAAGGCTGCGGCTAACAGCAAACAAGGAGGGCGACTGTTCCAGAAAGGCGGCGCGGGCAAGAAGGTAAACGTATGGGTAAAGCACAAGGCCGATCATCAAGGTGGCGCCTTCGAGGCTGCGGATTTCGGGGAACCAGTAATCCGCGGCGTTGGTCCAGCCAAAGATATCTCTCAGAGCACCTTGTACGGGGCCAGCATAATCCAGAAGGCTGGTGTAAACATAGGCAATAACGTACGCAGGCACGGCAAACGGCAGCAGCATGGCCCATTCAAAGAACTTGCGCCCCGGGAATTCGCACATGGTGACGGCCCAGGCGGTTGAAAGGCCGATGACCAGAGTAATGGCACCTACTCCGGCCATGAGTTTAATTGTTGTTACAAGATAGCGGGGGAGTGTGGTGTCCAGCAGGTGTGGCCAAATATTCTCTTCAGGGAAGAAGGCCAGGAATATAACAGAGAGAACCGGTAGTGCGACGATGGCTGTGGTGAGCGCGGCGCTGAACAACCAGCGGCGTGAAGTGCGCTTTGCCAGCAGGGGCTGGGTAAGCCCGGGGTTAACGCTGGTCGCAACCTCGCTCATAGGGTTCCTGTTAACAAATAAAGATGGAATAGGGTTTAACGTTGAAGGGTAGGGATTGTAGTCAGCTCAAATAGCCGCTGCAATGATTGGTGTCATTTGGCTGGTCGATTTAAAGGTAAAGCGAGGGTGGTTGTTTGTGCCACCCTCGCCAAAGCAATTTTACTCGCCGTCGTAATCTACGCGGTCAACCAGTTTCACAGCTGCGTTGCGCTTGTCTGCAATTTCCTGGAGGGAAAGGCTGTCTGGCTGGATTTTGCCCCATTCTGCTACCAGGCCAGTTGGTGTTACGTTCGGGTTTGCAGGATATTCAGTGTTCGCCTCAGCGTAAATGCCCTGAGCTTCCGGTGAAGACAGGAATTCCATCAGCTTGATTGCGTTGTCCCGGTTCGGGGTGCTCTTGGTCAGGGAGATGCCACTGATGTTGATGTGAGTTCCACGGCCGTCGGCGTTGGGGAACACCAGTCGAACGGCTTCTGCCGTTGGGCGCTGGCTCTCATCCTGCAGCATATTGCCGTAGTAGTAGCTGTTGCCGATAGACACATCACACACGCCTTCCGCTATGGCTTTAATCTGGTCGCGGTCGCCGCCCTGTGGCTTGCGGGCGAGGTTGTCTTTAAGGCCCTTGAGCCAGGTTTCCGTCTCGGCTTCGCCGTGGTGGGAAATCATGGATGAGATCAGAGCAATGTTATAAGGGTGCTTGCCGCTGCGGGTACAGATGCGGTTATCCCACTTGGGGTCAGCCAGTTGCTCGTAGGTTGTGATTTCACCTTCTTCAACGCGCTCTTTGGAAGTGAAAATCAGGCGCGCACGGGTAGTGAGGCCAAACCACTTGCCTTCAGGATGGCGAAGGTTTTCCGGTATGTTTTTCTCCAGTACGTCGTTATCCAGGCCTTGTACCAGATCGCGCTCTACCAGTTCGTTAAGGCGAGAGATGTCTACGGTCATCACAACGTCGGCTGGGCTGTTGCGACCCTCACGCTCCAGGCGCTCGGCCAGACCTTGCTTTGCAAACACAACATTGCTCTTGATGCCGGTCTCTTTTTCAAAAGCGTTTAGCAGAGGCTCAAGAAGATACGCTTGGCGGTACGAGTAGATATTCACTTCGCCGTCTGCGGAGGCGGCAAGGGGAAGAGCGGTGAGGGCGATTGCCGCAGTTGCAGCGAGTTTCATGCGCATAGTGCATCCTTTAATGAGTCTGTTTGGGTTCGCATCAGTGTTTAAGATGCGCTGTGACCTGTAAACGCCAACCATTCTCATTTCTATTACAGGTGTTGTCAATATTCCCTTTGGTGTACTTCTTCAAAATGGTGTTATTCTTTGCATTGATGCGCACACGATATAATTCGTATAAACACATAATAATCTACAATGTACCGTAGTTGAGCAGTGGAACCTTGTTGATGCCTGTAGATGACCGCAGAATACACTGTCGCACCGCGATGAGTGCCAAGGTAAAAGTAACCCACGAACGACTGGGGGAGTTTCTGTTTTGTACCCGGGACATATCGGATGGCGGCGTGTTTATAGTGGTAGAGAATGAGCCGTTCGTTCCGGAAATGGGTGACAGAGTGAGTGTGCAGGTGCAAGGCCTTCCCATTCCGGCACCTGTGCTGGATATGGTTGTTGTTCGCAAAACCATCGATGGATACGGTTTGCAGTTTGATGAAAGCGTAAACTAGGACACATTGGCAAACGGCATTGCCCACATATTCCCCATGAATAGATTAGGTATCATGACTGCTTCCCGATTTAATGCCTCTTTTAGCAATGGTTTCGCGCGTCTGCTGGTTATCGCCGGGTTGTTGGTGGCTCAAGCGGGCTGTGCAACCTATTACTCCCACTACGCTATGTTCCCCGCTGAAAACTCGAAGGGAGAGCCTCGCACTGTGCGTCTGTCCTGGGACACCGCCGAATACCCCGGTTGGTGGGTTTTATCCGACCGCGCCACGCCTTTAACTCTTGAAACCCAGTGCAGTGAGCGAGTCTGGAAGCTTTATGATGACAGCCATGCTGAGGCAGGAGGCTGTGGTGAAGGGATCCGTGCCTGCGGGCAGAGCGGGCAAGATCAGCTGGCACAAAGTGGACAGCCGGCAGATGCGGGTAGTCTGTGTATGTCGGTGAATTCTGCTGATCCGGAAGCGAGAATTGCAGGCATCCCCGGCCGTTTGGAGCTTCTGGTTGCCTGTGAGCCGGTTTCTCCTGTGCAGGGCGTAGGTAAAGAGGCAGTGAGTGTTGACTATATTCGGGCGTCAACGGTGCCTTATGCTGTTTACTCTCGCAAGGCGCCAAGGGGCTCTCTCAATGCTCGCCCTCCAAAGTTTGAGCGTTCGGTATGTGAAGCCAAGTGATTGGTATTTAGTGACCTGGCTAAGGTAAACATTGTGATGTCTGTCACGCTGCTACACTCGGTTTCCGGCTGAATATAGTCGTTACTGTTTGTGTTCCCGCTGTTACTTTAAGCTACCAAAATGTAATGGACTATTCCCTTTCATCGATTGAAAATAGTAGCAATCGAAGAAGTATTTGGCTCAAGGAGTGATGCGGTGGGTGTCTGTCAGAAAAAAGTAGCGGTGCATGATCTTGAGGTGGGCATGTTTGTGTCTGACCTGGATCGGCCATGGCATCAGACCCCGTTCCCTATTCAGGGTTTCCACATCCGTTCCGAAGACGATATTCGTGCGCTTGTCTCCCATTGTAAATGGGTTTTCATCGACGTTGCGGAAGCATCTGGTTCCGTTGAGCTTACTAGAATCGTGCGGCCGACTTTTGGCAAAAGAAGCCAACAGAAGAATGATGGCCGTGAACAGCTCCAGCTTCCGCCGCTCAGCATACGTGAGCCGGTAAAGTATCAGGCAAGTACCACGCTGAAGCGTGAAATGAAAACCTCCAAGCATCTGCTTGAAGATGCTGCAACAGCGCTTGAGCGGCTTTACTCCGCTATAAATACTCAGGAAACCCGTGACCTGCGCCCGGTTGCTGCCGTGATCAATAAAATGGTGCGTAGCGTTATTCGCCAGCCAGATGCGCTGTTATGGCTGAGCCGTATTCAGCAGCATGATAACCATATGTACCGGCATGCTCTCAATACTTGCGTTTGGGCGCTGGTTTGCGGCCGTCAGCTTGGTTTGAATGAAGGCTTGCTGAGTCATCTTGGATTGGGTTGTCTGTTGTCTCAAGTAGGTAAAACCCAGCTACCTCAAGATCTGCTCAGTCGGGAGGGGCAGTTGGGTCCGGAAGAATTTGCGTTGTACCGGAGCTATGTCGAAAAAGGTATGGCAATGCTGGAGGATAGCGGGCTTTCCCGTGCGGTTCTCAGTGTTGTGCAGGGCCACCGTGAGCGCCATAACGGTTCGGGTTTTCCTGAAGGTATTCGGGGCGACAGAATTCCCTTGCTGGCCAAGATTGCCGGGATTGCAGAGTTCTTCGAATCGCTCATTGAGCCCAGGGAAGGTTTGGGTGAACCGATGACGCCTGCAAGAGCCGTAACGCTACTTTATGATATGCGCAACATAGAGTTTCAGGATGAGCTTGTTGAAGGGTTTATACGTGCCATAGGCATTTACCCAACGGGCAGCCTTGTGGAATTGACCGATGGGCAGCGCGGTATTGTGGTGTCGCATTCTCCCGAGCGCCGTTTATGGCCGAAGGTGATGGTGATGTCAGATAGTAACCATTCGCCTCTGAAAGCGGCCAAGGTTGTTGATCTTGCGAAATATAACGAGAACCGTTCAGCAGCCCAGGTTCTGGCTATCAGGGAGTGCCTTGCTCACGGAACCGAAGGCCTGAATCCGGCTGGTTACGATGTTACCGGCTCAGAATCCCGTTGGAGTGTGAGCCGGTTAATCAGTCGATAACCGTTTTTACGGTGTAATAACAACTCGCAGAGCCTTCCGTACCCACCGGTAAGTAGATTCTGGCAAGAAGCTGGTCACAAGCTCGGACTCGCCACCGGCAGGTCCGTCTACAAAATATTCCACATCTGCCGTCTGCCAACTAAAAGAGTGCACGCCCACATCTTGTGGTCGGGTTGTGATGGCTTCAATATCGGCAAGCTCAGCACTGCCGCCAATACGACGTATTTCAAACCGCTTTATTCCAGTGTCGCTAGCCGAGTGCTTGGCTACGTGATTTTCCAGATAATATCGGTTCCCAATTGTGGTCGAAATGCTATCCAGCTCCCGGGTTAAATAGAGCCTGGCATCTTCAGCATCGACATCCTCCATGGAGCGAACCGAGTCGAGAATGCGTTGTTTTTTGTTGCGTAGATCTTCCTTGTACTCAACATTCGGGTCCCAGAGCGCTTCGTCTTCCGGGCGTTCAGGGGCCATGTCTATCTCTTCGTCAGTCGGGGGCGCTTTACACAGTTCATCATCTGGCGGGTAAAAACAGATGCTGGTCAGCAATTGATTAGCGGGAGACGGCGAGGCACCTGTTGCATTAAATTCGGCTTCACTTACGCGAAAATCAATTGGGCTGCTGAGATCGGGCAGGGCTGCGTTCAGCTGTTGTATTACGCGGTCACGGATATCGATGCCTTTGCCTTCCCGCAGGTTCTCAGACCAGTTGAGTGACATGAGAAAGCGGGTGAGGTTGGTCAATGATACGTTTGTAATGAGCTGCTGTTCGGTAATTTTGTGAGTGCTGAGACCTTCAGCATCGACGGCGGGTGTTGTCAGTTGGCTGCGCACTTCCGGTAAAAACTCAAGCAACGTGACCCATTCCTGTGCAGGTACGTCCTCCGCCAGAAGCAGATTGCCAACTTTGAGGCGGAGTGTCTCACCCGGGTAATACAGGAATTGGCCTTTGGTATCGGTTTTATTGTATTGGCTGGCGGTTTGGTAGCTTAGCCCGCTCACACCCAGTGCGTTTATGGTCCCTGTGCTCGGGCCATCATTATTATTGTTGCTGTCACTGTCCAGACAGCCAGAAAGAAGAGGTACGAAAATCAGCGCAGCAATGAACGCGCGGGGCAGAGTAAAGAGTGGGCGAGCAAGGTGAACGGCAGCCATGGTTCGTTGTACATTCCCTGAAGTTGGGCCGTGCCAGCTGAGCAGTCGTGGACGGCCTTCTGTAAATTGTTGTAACCGCATTATAGGGAGCCCAATCAGGGTATATCGGGATACCTGTCGCAGTTTGCAGATTTCAGGGGGCCTGAGTGAGCGCGTGCGCGACTTGAAAAAACGTGATGAGCCTCAATAAAAGAGTGTTCCCCGAACACTGCTTATTTTAATCGGAACCTTTTATGACCAACGCTCTGGAAATCGAGGGGCTTACCAAAACCTACGGTAGTGGGTTTGAAGCGCTTAAGGGAATTGACCTGAAGGTGACGCAAGGCGATTTCTTTGCCCTGCTGGGCCCAAATGGCGCTGGTAAATCTACCACGTTGGGCATTGTGTGCTCACTGGTTACCAAAAGTGCCGGCAAGGTAAGCGTATTTGGCTACGATATTGATACCCATCTTTCTGCAGCAAAAATGCATCTTGGTGTGGTGCCACAAGAGTTCAATTTTAACCAGTTTGAAAAGGTGTTTGATATTGTCACCATTCAGGCGGGCTATTACGGAATCCCACTGAAAAAAGCGGCTGTTTCCGCAGAAAAGTACCTGAAAAAACTCGGTCTGTGGGATAAGCGAAATACTCCGGCACGTATGCTCTCTGGTGGCATGAAGCGCAGGCTGATGATTGCCCGTGCCTTGGTGCATGAACCCAAATTGCTGATTCTTGATGAACCTACAGCGGGCGTAGATATCGAACTTCGGCGTTCCATGTGGTCATTTCTTGAGGAAATGAACCGGCAGGGCACCACCATCATTCTCACGACCCATTATCTGGAAGAGGCGGAGGCGTTGTGCCGGAACATCGCCATTATTGATCATGGTCGTATTGTTCGGAATACCAGCAAGCGGGAGTTGTTACAGCAGCTGAGCCTTGAGACCTTTCTGCTTGATACCGAGGTGTCGTTGGATAAGACGCCCGAGCTGGAGGGTTTTACCTGTCGGCTAGACGATGAGGGTGTTCTGGAAGTGGACGTACACAAGGGGCAAGCGCTGAACGATGTATTCATGCAGTTGGGGCAGCAGGGTATTAAAGTTATCAGTATGCGCACCAAGGCAAACAGGCTTGAAGAGTTGTTTATTCGCATGGTGGAATCCAATGCTCCCGAAGGCGAAAGCATAACGGAGGGCAGGGCATGAATGCTCAGGCTCTGTTCACCGCGTACAGTACCATTGTGCTGCGGGAAATTCGTCGGTTTACCCGTATCTGGCCCCAGACGCTGCTGCCACCCGCAGTTACTATGACGCTCTACTTTATTATATTTGGCAACCTGATTGGCTCCAGAATCGGTGAGATGGGTGGTTTCGACTATATGTCGTTTATTGTGCCCGGGCTGATCATGATGGCGGTTATCACCAACTCCTACGCCAACGTGGTGTCATCGTTTTTTTCCATGAAGTTTCAGCGCAGTGTTGAAGAACTGCTTGTTTCACCTGTGCCTAACTGGGTGATACTTGCGGGCTACGTGACGGGAGGCATGGCGCGTGGGCTGGGAATTGGTGTGATTGTCACCGTGCTGTCTCTTGCCTTTACGCAGCTGAAGATACACAACTTACCCATGGTTGTGGTGACGGTGTTTCTGACATCGGCACTGTTTGCGGTGGGCGGCTTTATTAACGCGCTGCTGGCGACGAAGTTTGACGATGTTTCCATCGTGCCCACCTTTGTTTTGACACCGTTAACCTACCTGGGAGGGGTGTTTTACAGCATCGACCTGCTACCGGACTTCTGGCAGGGCGTGTCTATGGCGAACCCGATTCTGTATATGGTAAACGGCTTCCGGTTTGGCATACTCGGCGTTTCTGATGTAAACCCGTTTGTGTCTCTTGGGATGATTCTGGTGTTCATCTTTGTGCTTTCCTTTATCGCGCTCAAACTGCTGGCGCGGGGCAAGGGTATCAGGCATTGATGCCAATCCAACTTCTGGCAACTGTTATGTTTAGGACGTTTTATGGCTCTTGATAATGCCCCGCTTGGCAAAACCAGCGACTACCCGGATCGGTACGATCCATCCCTTCTTTTCCCGGTAGCACGGGATGAAAATCGCCGACGAATCGGTCTTGAGGATGGGCGCTGGCCCTGGTTTGGGGGCGATTTGTGGCAGGCTTGGGAAATCTCCTGGTTACGCCCCGGCGGCATTCCCACAGTTGCCTGGGCAGAGATCCGGTTTCCGGCAGCGTCTCCGTCGCTTGTTGAGTCCAAGTCGCTCAAGCTCTACCTGAACTCCCTGAATCAAACCGTGTTCTCATCCGGTAATCAGGTTGAGGAAACGGTCACTGCAGACCTTTCCAGCGTGTGCGGTGCGGCAGTGAACGTTCGGTTTTTGAGTGTGGATGAGTCAGATACCGCCACCGGGCGCCCCTCGGGATACGAGTTGATTGATAACGAAAAGGTTGAGGATGTGGTGTATGAGTATGCACCGGAGTCGCTTGCAGCCAGCGGGCCGGTGGTTACCGAGAAGTTGTGCTCACACCTGTTGAAGAGTAACTGCCCCGTTACCGGGCAGCCGGATTGGGGCACGGTGCTGATAAGCTATACCGGCTCTGCCATCGATCGTGCGGGGTTGTTGCGCTACATCGTGAGTTTTCGGCAGAAGCAGGACTTCCACGAGCATTGTGTGGAAACCTTGTTTACGGATTTGTTGAGTCGCTGCAAGCCTGAGAGCCTGACAGTCTGTGCCCGCTATACCCGCCGGGGTGGATTGGATATCAACCCCTGGCGCAGTACGGAACCGGAAGAGCAGGTTGGCCCCAGGCTGATTCGTCAGTAATCAGTCCCGGGCGCTGTCTTCTTCATGCCGCAATCGCTCTGCGGCATCTTCCAGAGCATTGAGGATACTCTGCCGCTCTTTGCCGGTGATTTTTTCTGAATCCAGGTACATGGCAAAGCCGCTGTGTTCATGCTCCATGAAGCTGCGGTTTGGCCCCATGTCCCTGCGGAAGTCTACAACTTCGTAGATGGGCACAGGGCGGCCGAAGCCCTTCACGGTGATTTCGCCTTTATCACGGCACATGATCCGGTCTTTAATCAGTGAGAAGGTCTCGTAGGAAACGAGAATTTCCCCTGGCTCTGCGAGAGATTCCAACCGGCTGGCCAGATTCACCTCCTTGCCAATAATGGTGTAGTCCATACGGTTTTCAGCGCCAAAGTTGCCTACGGTTGTGTAGCCGGTGCTGATGCCCATGCGAATTTCAAGGGGAGATTTTATGCCCTGGCTGCGCCACTTCTGGCGCATGATTTTCATGTGCTTGCGCATATCAATAGCCATGGACACGCAGGCAAAGGCGTCTTCCCGCTGGCCGCGGCTGGTGGGATCGCCAAAGAAAATCATGATGGAGTCGCCCACGAACTTGTCGATGGTGCCACCATACCTGAGGGCCACTTCAGACATACCGTTGAAGTAGTGGTTGAGCAATTCTGTAAGCGCCTCTGGCTCCATTTCTTCCGACAGCTCGGTAAAGCCTTTTATGTCGGAGAAAAATACGGCCAGCTTTTTACGTTGGGTTTCAAGGCGCACGTCCCTTTCCCCGGTAAAAATGGATTGCCATACCTGGGGAGAGAGGTATTTGGACAGCTTGTGGGAGAGCGCTATGGACTGCTCCCGCTGGTTTTGAATCTGGGTTTTTGCCAGCATGAGGGCACGGGCCTGCTGGTGCGAGTAAAAGGCTGTTACACAGATGTAAAAGCCCGTGGCCAGTATAGAGGACAGGCTGGTGAGCAGAGGTGATTGAAATGAATCCGCAGTACCCAGAACAGCTAAAAAGGCCAGGGCGGATACAACCATGAACACGCAGCCAATAAGCCATTGCCTGATGCCGCCTATGATCAGCGCGCTGAACATCATCATGAGCCCGGCCGAAGCAGATGGAATGGCTACCAGCCCTATACAGCCGATAAAGCCACCTCCAATTACGCAATCAACCGTCAGCATTTTCTGACGAATGCGGGGGGAGTTTTTCAAAAACGTGCGGCGGCTTAACAGGTGCGCAACATGGGGCCAGACCAGGGCGCCGGCAACCAGCCACAAGTGCCAGGTCTGGAATACTTCTTCCCAGACCCCCATTACAATGATGATGGCGGTGGCTGTATATGCCAATACTCGCCCGCTATAGTCGGGCATAGGGGGGATGGCTACCGGTCTGTTCTGAGCCTCGGATGCCAGAGATTTCCCCAAGCTATTGCTGGCATTGCGCAGATCTGCCGGAGCACTCATCATGTAAGCTGATCACTCATGGTGCTTGAACCATTCAAGTTGGTTTTTAGTTTGTAAGGCATCTTTGAGAGCACAGATTGGAAGTACGACTAAAGGTTAGCAGTATTACGTATAACCCACAATTCACCGGCACGGTTTGAAGGCAAACCGGGCCGGATTCAGTTATTGGAAAACTATTGATATGAGTTCAGTCACTGACTTTTTGCTCAACAGGGCATCTGAGCCACGGCTGGAAGCGCCAGCTCCTGATGCCGCAACACTTGATCGGGCATTCAGGTGTGCAGCCCGGGCGCCCGACCATGCGCTGCTGCGCCCATGGCGTTATCTGGTAATTGAAGGTGAAGATCTGGATGCGCTGGGTGAGGTACTCGCGGTTGGCTACTCCGATTTAAGGGGTAAAACCGATGATAAGAAGCTCGATATTATACGCAATAAGGCTCACAGATCCCCCATGATCATTGTGGGAATTGCGTCCCCCAAACCCCACCCGAAAGTTCCGGAAGTTGAACAGATACTCTCGGCCGGTGCCAGTATGAGTTATCTGGGGCTTTCCCTTCAGGATGCCGGCTATGGGGTTATGTGGCGTACAGGTGAGCTGGTATACAACCGGCTGGTTCTGGAGGGGCTTGGCCTTGAAGAGGGGGAGTCTATAATCGGCTTTCTCTACACCGGCACTGTATCCTCGAATAAGCCTGCAGTTCCCAGACCTGAGTTGTCGGAATTTGTTGCGCGCTGGCCTGGGTAGTGGCCAGGTCAGCCTCCCCTGCTGATTCAGCGGGGGAAACACCTTGCCGCTTTTATCAGGCTTTGCCGTTTCTTTATCTGCATTATTGCTCTTCCCCTCTCTTTAATCCCCTTAAAGTGCCCGAATTCAGTGTGCTTCCAAAATCTGGCATCAGCATTGCTTTAGTTCTGCCATAGAACGAAACCGGCAAAGCTCAACATGGCTGGTGACAGTATTTCGGAGGTTGTATGGCAATCACTTTTGATAGAGCTCTTGGTATTCACCAGCATGCGCTGCAGGCGAGGGTTCAGCGTGCTGAAATCCTGGCGAACAATCTTGCCAACGCCGATACGCCGGGCTTCAAGGCTCGCGATGTGGACTTTCAGGCCATGATGCAGAAAGCCCAGGACAGTTTGAGCGGCATCAGCATGGAGAAAACCCATGCAGGTCATATGGATACCGCAGCAGGTGGGGGTGATTCAGATTTGCTGTATCGGGTACCAGATCAGCCCTCGGTAGACGGCAACACGGTGGACGCCCAGGCAGAACAGACCCGGTTCATGCGTAATGCGATGGATTACCAGGCGAGTTTCCAGTTTTTGAACAGTAAATTTACCGGCCTGACCAAAGCCCTGAAAGGCGAGTAATCCGCAGTTCCACGATTTGTGAAGGAGTATCACCATGTCACTGGGCAACATATTTGATATCGCCGGTTCCGGCATGACAGCGCAATCGCTGAGGCTGAATACTACCGCTTCAAACATTGCTAACGCAGAGACGGCGAGTTCCAGCACGGATACTACCTATCGTGCGCGCAAGCCGGTTTTCTCGGCGATCCAGCAATCCATGATGAATCCGGGCCAGCAAGGTTTTGGGGTTCAGGCAGGAGAGGATGCTGGTGCGGGCGTTCGCGTGGAAGGCATTGTTGAAAGCGATGCAGAGTTGCAAATGCGATACGAGCCCCACCACCCGGCCGCTAATGAAGACGGCTATGTGTTTTATCCCAACGTGAACGTGGTGGAAGAAATGGCAGACATGATGTCTTCCTCAAGAAGCTTTCAAATGAACGTGGACATTATGAACACGGCTAAATCCATGATGCAGCGCATCCTGACACTTGGTCAGCAGTAACGGGGCGGGGATTGAATCATGAGTGCAATTAACGCAACAGAAGCCTCAGATGTACTGGCGAATTACAGAAGCCAGCCACAGAGCGGTACCAGCGGCAAAGGCGACCTCGGCAAAAACGAGTTCATGGAGCTGATGCTGGCACAGCTGAAAAACCAGAATCCGCTAGAGCCTCAAGACAATGGTGAGTTTATTTCCCAGCTTGCCCAGTTCAGTTCACTGGAAGAAATGCAGAAGCTGTCGGGCACGGTTCAGGATGTAGTGGGACAGTTCCGCTCCACACAGGCACTGCAAGCCTCTGCAATGGTTGGAAAGACGGTACTGGCGCCATCAGAAGTCGGCATTCTTGGTGCGGAGGGTGAAATCTCCGGCAATATTCAGGTGCCTGCATCCACCGGTGGCGTCCGCCTGTCTATCCAGAGCCCCAACGGTGAACTTGTTCGTCAGATTGATCTTGGCAGCAGTTCCGCCGGAGTTAAAGCGTTCAGCTGGGACGGCAAGGATGGTAACGGCAATAGCTTGCCGCCAGGCCCTTATCGAATTGTGGCTGAAGCATCGTATCCGCAGGGCAGCTTGCAGCTTCCAACCCTTGTCAGCGCTAACGTAGACAGTGTGTCTTTGGGGCAGGGCGGGTCCGTTACTCTCAATCTGGCCGGCATGGGTTCCATCGCGCTGTCAGATGTTCAACAAATCAATTAATTCCGGTGTTAGACCAGGGGTGAATTATGGCTTTTAATACGGGGCTCAGTGGCCTGCGGGCTGCAGCGGTAGATCTGGACGTGACCGGCAACAATATTGCCAACGCCAGTACGGTGGGGTTCAAAGGGAGCAAGGTTCAGTTTGGCGACCTGTATGCCAGTGGCTTTTTGAGCGGTGGTTCCAATCCCATTGGTGACGGCGTAAACGTTCAGGACATCAAACAGTCTTTTAGCCAGGGCAACATCAGCTTTACCGATAGCGGTTTGGATATGGCCATCAGTGGTGATGGCTTTTTTATCCTGAATGCCGGTGGCGAAACCCGTTACACGCGGGCAGGGCAGTTCACTATTGATAAAGACGGTTTTGTGGTTAACAACCAGTCTATGAAAGTGCAAGGCTATACGGCCGATGATGACGGTAATCTGTCAGGCATTCGTGGCAATCTTGAAATTGCCACCGATAACCTGGCGCCGCGCCGTACTACCAGTTTGCGTACTGACGTGAACCTGGATTCCCGCCAACCCGTGCTGGAATCCCGAGTGCGGGATGTGGTGCCCTTGTCTTATAATGACATTCTTGGCGAAATGTTCGATGTCAGCTACACCGATGGTACTCCTTCCTATTCAGTAGACTTGGGGGGATTGCCCACCGCCCGTGCGATGGCCGATCAAATATCCAGTGCGCCCGGACTGAGTGCTTCCGCGACAACTACTGCGCCAATTCAGCACCCAACCACACCAGCCCCCGCCGGCTCGGTGCTCAACGATACTTATATTTCAACGGCGGGGACTTTTTCATTCAATCTCAGCGTTAACAATGCGCCTATTCCTATAGATACCAGCTCTGTGAACTCGCTGGCGGACCTTCGTGACGCAATTAACCGAACAAACGATAGCGCAATCTTCGCCACAATCGATAGCACAACGGGTGTGTTGAATGTTGTTCATAACCAGGGCGAGAATATTCAATTCAGTTACGGCAATGGCAATCCTGCTCAATCCATAGACCCTGCCAGTCCTGTAACTGTATATGGTGACGTTAATGCCGTAGGCGACCGAACCATTTTGGGCCTCACGGCTACTGGCGGCCCAACCAGTAACTTTGTTACGAGTTATGGGACATCTCCGATCCGCATTACCAATGAGTTTAACCCGCAGGATCAGCGTACCTATAACCACGCCACATCCACCTCAATTTTCGACAGTTTGGGGAACTCTCATGAGCTGACGCAGTTCTTCGTTAAAGAGCCTGCCCCCGGGAACGGTGTAGGTGTGAGTGAGTGGTCCGTGTATCTGCAGATTGACGGCGAAATGGTAGCGGGCACAGATGTTACTCCCTACACAGCAAGGTTTGATCAGGATGGTGTACTGCAATCCATTGACGGGGATGTCAGTGGTGAAATTCTGATCACAGACTGGATTCCAAAGGATAGCCAGGGATTGCCTAACGGTGCCGATGGCCCTCCTGCACCGGGCACCCCTGTGATTACTCCCATTCCGGAGCCACCAACGTCGTCGGCTTTTGTGTTGAGTCTTGCAGAAACCACCCAGTACGGTGCGTCCTTTGGGGTGGATGACCAGCGCCAAAATGGTTACACCACGGGCCGGCTGTCTGGTCTTGATGTATCCAAGCAGGGTGTGCTGTTTGCCCGCTACACCAATGGTCAATCCAAAGCTTTGGGCCAGGTAGCACTGGCTAGTTTTAACAATACTGATGGGCTGTCACCTGTGGGAGACACCAGTTGGGTTGAAACCTTCGAATCTGGCCAGCCAGTTATTGGCCAGCCTGATACCGGAACATTGGGTGGCATCAAGGCCAGTTCGGTGGAAGAGTCCAACGTGGATCTTTCTGCCGAACTGGTGAACCTGATCATTGCCCAGCGCAACTATCAGGCAAACGCCAAAACCATTGAAACCTCCGATGCGGTCACCCAGACCATCATCAACCTCCGCTAAACCGGCTTTGATATGAACATGGCATGACTCCTGCAGGAACGACTGTAAGAACACTGAAAACAGTCAAAATTCCGGCAGGAGTTTGCCCATGGACAAAGCACTTTATCTAGGTATGTCTGGCGCCAAACAGAATATGCTTTCCCAGCGTGCCCATGCCAACAACCTGGCAAACGTAAGCACCACAGGCTTCAAGAAGGACTTTGCCCAGGCGAGAAGTATGCCCGTATTCGGGGGGCATCATCCTACCCGTGCATACGCTATGGCTGAACGTCCCGGTACCGATCTGTCCGCAGGTGCACTTATGCAAACCGGCCGCAAGCTGGACGTCGCGATTGAGGGCGAAGGTTGGCTCGCCATTCAGAACAATCTGGGTGAGGAAGTTTTTACCCGTTCCGGCAGCTTGCAGATTGATGTTAACGGATTAGTACGTCTTGGTTCCGGCGAAATGGTGTTGGGTAATGGCGGACCCGTGGCGCTGCCTCCTTTTGACAACGTTCAGATAGGTGCTGATGGCACTATCTCTATTGTCCCGGTGGGTGGGCCACCAGATCAGTTGGTGGAAGTTGACCGGCTAAAGCTGGTAAACCCGCCATCAGATACCCTTGAGAAGGGGCTGGATGGTTTTATCCGGCGCCAGGCGGGGCAGGAAATTGACGGTGGTGAGCCTGTTGACGCAGCAATGCGAGTGGCCTCCGGGTTTCTTGAAAGCTCTAACGTAAATGCTGTGGAAGAGATGATTTCCAATCTTCAGCTCTCCCGGCAATACGAAATGCAGGTAAAGGTTATGCGCACTGCAAACGAGAATTCCGAAGCAGCGGCACGACTGTTGCAGAATCTTTGATAGCTATTGAAAACAACGCCCGTCTGGCCCGGAAGCGGCAAATCTTAGCCGCAGACCAGACACCGGCAAGGAGTAATAAAAATGCATCCAGCTCTTTGGGTTAGTAAAACAGGGCTTAGCGCTCAGGACACCAATATGTCCACCATCTCCAACAACCTGGCCAACGTGAACACCACGGGCTTCAAGCGAGATCGGGCGGTATTCCAGGATTTGCTGTATCAGATCAACCGGCAGCCTGGGGGCATGAACACGCAGAACTCTGAGTTGCCATCAGGTTTGCAGCTGGGTACGGGTGTGCGGGTTGTTGGCACGGCAAAGCAATTTAGCCAAGGCAACCTCCAGATTACCGAGCAGCCTCTTGATCTGGCGGTTAATGGCCGTGGTTTCTTACAGATTGAAATGCCGGATGGCCAAACCGCTTACACAAGGGATGGTCAGTTTCAGCTTAATGCCGATGGCGATGTGGTTACGCCCGAGGGTTATGCGCTCCAGCCCAATATAAACGTACCTGAAGACGCGACCACCATAACCATCGGAAAGGATGGCACTGTGTCTGTCATTACCGATGACCAGGCGGCACCCGTGAACCTTGGTCAGATCACTCTGGTGAATTTCATTAACCCGCAGGGCTTGCAGGCTATTGGTAACAACCTGTTCAAAGAAACCAATTCCAGTGGCGACCCCACAGAGGGCGAACCGGGCCTGGCCGGGCTGGGCACCTTGGAGCAGGGCGTAATCGAGTCATCCAACGTGGAAGTTGTCGAGGAGTTGGTGAACATGATTACCACCCAACGCGCTTACGAGATGAACTCAAAAGTTGTTTCTACTACCGATCAGATGCTCCAGTTCATTACCAACAATATTGGTTAATAAACTGAAAGAAGTGAGGAGTGTGCTCATGAAACCGATTACATCAACCTGGATAACCCGGCCAGCAGGAACTCTCCTGTTGGTTTGGCTGTTGATCCTGTTGCAGGGATGTACGGCCATGAGTCGGCCCCGGGCCGAGCCGAATGATCCCGCTTACGCACCAGTACGTGCTCAAGCCATGATGCAGCGCGATCCGGAGTCGGGCGCCATTTACCAGAGTTCCCGTAACTACAATTTCTATGGCGATACGGTTGCGCTGAATGTGGGAGACGTGCTGACAGTTACGCTTAAAGAGTCCACAAGAGCCAGCAAGAATGCGGAAACCAAGATCAACAAGGACAGTGATATTTCACTGCCAGAGCCCAATATTCTGGGCAGGAATGATTTTGGTATCGCAACATCCATCAAGAATGAAAGAGACTTTAATGGCAAAGCCGAGGCAGACCAGAGCAACAGTCTGGCGGGCAGCATTACGGTAACGGTTACAGAAGTTTTGCCAAATGGCGTACTCAAGGTGCGGGGCGAGAAGTGGATCTCGCTGACCAATGGCGATGAATATGTGCGTCTGACGGGGCTTGTGCGGCCACAGGATATCGATCCGGGCAACATAGTTGCATCCAGCCGTATCGCTGATGCCCGCATTGCATACGGTGGCACCGGAGACTTCGATCAGGCGAATCAGATGGGCTGGCTGGCCCGGTTCTTCAACAGTGAGTGGTGGCCCCTATGACATTTCGCCGGTGCGTGGTTCTCTCACTGATGCTTGCCGTAATGGCAGGGCCTGTAATGGCTGACCGACTGAAGGACCTGGCACGGATCAAAGGAGTACGTAACAACCAGCTCGTGGGTTATGGCTTGGTGGTTGGTTTGGATGGTACAGGTGATAAAGCACCATTCACCAATCAGACGTTTAGAAACATGATGAACCAGTTTGGTATCACTTTGCCCGAGGGGGTGAACCCGAACCTGGCGAACGTGGCTGCGGTGACTGTCAGTGCAACCTTGCCGCCGTTTGCCAAGATGGGGCAGGAAATGGATATAACCGTTTCATCCATCGGTAATGCCGACAGCTTGCGTGGCGGTACCCTGCTAATGGCGCCCCTGAAAGGCGCTGATGGTAATGTTTATGCTATGGCTCAAGGCAGTCTTGTGGTGGGCGGTTTTGGCGCTCAGGGGCAGGACGGTTCACGTATTACAGTAAACGTACCCAGTGTTGGCCGAATTCCCAATGGCGCGACCATTGAGCGTGAAATTGTCTCGCCATTTACTCGTGGTGACACGATTACCTTTAACCTGATGCGCCCGGATTTCACTACGGCCAGGCGCGTGGTGGAGGTGGTTAACGAGTTTCTGGGCCCTGATATGGCTTATGCCCATGATGCGACTGCTATCTCGGTCCGCGCCCCGCGCGACCCGTCGCAGCGTGTGAGCTTTTTGTCCATTCTCGAAAATCTCGAAGTAGAGCCGGCAGAGGAATCTGCAAAAGTCGTCATAAACAGCCGCACTGGCACCATTGTTGTTGGGCAAAATGTAAAAGTGAGCCCTGCGGCCGTTACTCACGGCAACCTTACGGTGACCATTCAGGAAAACCCGGCGGTTCAGCAGCCTTTGCCATTTTCTGGTGGCACTACGGCGATCGAATTGGATAGCCAGATTGCTATTACTGAAGACCCCGCCCGCATGTTCAAGTTTGGGCCGGCGGTTACGCTTAATGAAATTGTGCAGGCTGTAAACCAGGTAGGTGCGGCTCCTGGCGATGTAATGGCTGTGCTGGAAGCCCTCAAACAGGCTGGCGCATTGCGCGCTGAGCTTATTGTTATCTAGGTGATGTGATGCAGGACTATCAGCTTCAACAAGCCAGGGTATACACAGATTTTAGTGGTCTGAATGCACTGAAGCACAGCGCCGGGGATGACAAACAGGCGGCGCTGGAGGAAGTGGCGCGCCAGTTTGAGAGTATTTTTCTGTCTGAAATGCTGAAGTCCATGCGCAAAGCGGGAGATGTGTTTGCTGAGGGCAACTACCTCAATAGCAATCAATCTGAGATGTATCGTGACATGTTCGACAGCCAGCTCAGCCTCACCATGGCTGGCGGGCAGGGCACCGGGCTTGCAGATGCTCTTGTGCGACAGCTGAGCAAAAGCATTCCTGGAATGGATAAACAGGGTAGCCCCTTGGCTGCTCAAAAGAAGGTCCTGACGGATTATGAACGCAGCCTGCCGGTCATTTCACATCGTTTGCCAGAAAGAGTGGATGAAGTGGCAGAGGTTGCGCAGAAATCAAATGCAAACCCGGTCGCCCCAACGGCTATGTTGCCTGAACAGTTTGACTCGCCTGAGCACTTTGTAAGTACATTGCTGCCAGTGGCGGAAACGATTGCTGCGGATACCGGAATTAGCCCCAAACTGATGGTTGCTCAAGCGGCTCTGGAAACCGGTTGGGGTCGGCACATGATTCGTGGCGATGGAAACCAGCCCAGTTTTAACCTCTTTGGTATCAAGGCAGACAGACGTTGGCAGGGTGATGCGGTGACTATAACCACCACTGAGTTCCGTGAGGGTGTGCCGATGAAAGAGCGTGCTGATTTCCGCGCGTATCCGGATTACGAATCCAGCTTCCGTGACTATGTGGCCTTTCTGGAATCGAACCCCCGTTACCGTGATGTATTGGCCAGCGCCGATCAGCCAGACGTGTTTGCCAGAAAGCTGCAGGAAGCCGGCTACGCTACTGATCCGCAGTATGGGGACAAGATCAACCGGATAATGAACCGTGATTCTCTGATGACACTTTCAATGGGCAATGGAGCCGGGGAGTAAATTATGGCGGGACTGATTGGGATTGGCCTGTCCGGTATCCTTGGCCACCAGAGTGCTCTGAATACCACGGGCAATAACATTACCAACGCAAATACGCCTGGCTACAGTCGGCAGGAAGTGGTGTTTGAAACCCAGCAGGGGCAACGCACCGGTGCCGGTACAATCGGTAAGGGCGTTAGCATTGTAGACATTCGCAGGCTGGCGAATGAGTTCCTTGTGCAGCAGGTTCGTGAAGACAGTACTCTGGCCGGCGAACAGCAAACTCTGAATTCCGAACTGAGCCGGCTTGATAACTTGCTGGGCGGTGAGACCACGGGGTTGAACAATGCCCTGAACAACTTCTTTGCAAGCCTGCAGAATGCTGCAGAAGATCCTGCCTCGTTGCCGCAGCGCCAACTGGTTCTGAGCGAGGCGCAGCAGGTGGTTAATCGGTTTCAAGCCCTGAGCCAGGAGTTCATTCAGCAGCGGGAATCGATAAAGACTCAGATGCAACAGGGTGCCAAGGATGCCAATACCCTGCTTAACAGTATTGCCGATCTGAACCTGGCTATTTCTGAATCTCCGGGGCTGGCCCAGGGCAGAATGCCCAACGAGTTATTGGACCAGCGTGACGAAAAACTGCGCCAACTCTCTGAACTGGTGAACATACGGGTAACAGAAACAGAAGGTAGCCAGGTAAACGTTTCTCTATCCAACGGTCTGTCTCTTGTTGTTGGAAACAATGCTGCCCAGCTTGGTACCCGGAATAATGCCGAAGATCTTACCCGCCTGGAATTTACGCTCAGTACCGGTGGCCGCACTCTCAATATTGACGAACAGATTACCGGTGGAAAACTTGGTGGTTTGCGGCGTTTTGATAATGAGGCACTGAAACCCGCATTTGATGAATTGGGGCGGATTGCTATCGGGCTTGCTGCCAGCGTGAACCATCAGCACGAAATCGGGATGGATCTTGAGGGTGATCTTGGCGGGCTGTTTTTTAACGACATAAATGACCTGGCTGTGCAGCGAAGCCGTGTAGTGGCCAACGCCAACAATCAGTTGCCGAAAGATGGACGATTGGCAGTTGAGATTACTGACAGCACAAAACTGCCGGCGGGTAGCTGGACACTTCAGTTCAGTGGCGATGGCAGTAGCTTTGAACTTATCGACAAAGCCACCGGGAAGGTTGTTAATCAGGGCCGACTGCCGAACCCTGTGCAGTCTGAAATTTCCATGCCCGGATTTAATATTCGTATTGAGGGCGGCACGTTCAATGCGGGTGACAAGTACCTGATTCAGCCCAGCCGAAACGCTGCGCAGTCCATGGGCTTGCAAGTAAACCGGGAAGAAGACCTGGCATTTGCCAGCCCGATAAGGGCCACTACCGGTGAGCAGAACGTAGGCACCGGCAAGATTGACCAGGGCACCATGCTGGACGTGCGCAGCCCATTTACGGGTTCGTTGTTGCCGGGTTTTCAGACTGCCGGTGAGTTGGCGAATGGGCCTTTAACGATCATGTTTGAGGCGGGTGGCTCTACGGGCATAAGGTACGTTGTAAAGGGTCCGGAGGCTGTGCCTGGTGATCCTTCGAGTGCACCTACTATCGGCTCTCCAAGGGAATACACTGGCGGCAATATCAATCTGGTCTTTAGCAGCGACCCTGCTGCGGGAGCGGATTATCAGGGCTTTCAGTTCAAGCTGACAGGGCAGCCAGCGGTAGGTGATACCTTCGAGATTAACTACAACAGCAACGGCGTGTCAGACAACCGCAACGCTGAGCTACTGGCTGCATTGGGCACCGCTAATACACTGAACGGCAAAAGCCAGAGCTTCACTGAAGGCTACGCCGGTTTGGTTGAAGATATTGGTGTAAAAACACGCCAGAGCCAGTTTGATCTTTCTGCAGGAAAAACCCTGCTGGAGCAATCCACGGCCCAGCGGGAGTCTGTTTCAGGGGTGAACCTTGATGAGGAAGCCGGCAGGCTGATTCAGTACCAGGCCGCTTATAACGCCTCGGCACAGGTGATTTCAGTGGCCCAGGATCTATTCAATACGCTGTTGCAGACGTTCCGGTAGCAGACGAGGTGATGTGACATGATCAGAATTTCATCACAACAGGTGTTCTCAAGCGGTATTAACCGGTTGCAGGAGTTGAACAGTAACCTGAACAACACGCAACAACAGATATCCACGGGTAAGCGGGTGAATAAGCCGTCGGACGATCCGGTGGCTGCGGCCCGTATTCTCAAGCTTGATCAGGAGCTTTCACGGGTCAAGACCTACGAGCGCAACGTGGATTTAGCGGATAACCGGCTCAAGCAGGAAGAAAGTGCGCTAACCAGCGCGGTGGACGTTATTCAGCGCATCCGCGAGTTAACTGTGCAGGCGGGCAACGGGGCTTTGTCACCGAACGACCGCAAGTCGATCTCTTCTGAAATGAAAGAGCGGTTAGGGCAGCTGGCGAATATCGGGAACACCCGGGATGCGTCAGGTGAGTACATTTTTAGCGGGTTCCAGGGGTCGGTGCAGGCCTTTCAGGTAAATGACCAAGGCAAGTACGAATATAATGGCGATGAAGGCCAGCGCGTTCTGGAGATTGATGACGGCGTAACCGTGCCGATCAGTGATAATGGCAAGGGCATTTTTGTGAATGTGCCTGCAGCGGTGACAGGGCAGTTTGATGGTACAACCCCTGTCGGAGAGTCTATTTCAGGCGTTAAGGTGGTTAACGAGGCTGATTTGGCTGGTGCGTTTCCGGGCGGCTTCCCCAACGATATAACGCTTGAGGTAGATTACGGCGGGCCTACCCCCCAGGTGTTGGCCACTGATAATAACAGCACTCCACCGCGGACGTTGACTGTTACCCCGCCGGATTACGAGGATGGAGGTGTGTTTGTTGTTGCCGGGATCGAGGCAAGCATTACCGGCGTGACCGTAGCCACGACGGATACGTTCACGTTGAAGGTGGGTGAGAAGCAATCTGTCTTCGGCACCATCGAGAACCTGATTGCCGGCCTGGACTCAATCAATAAAGGCACTCCGGAAGGCCTGGCTGAATATGACGACTTGATCGCGCAATCTCTGGTGAATCTCGATAACGCTCAGGAGAGTTTTATCCTCAAGCAAACAGAGCTCGGCGGGCGCATGAACGCGGTTGAATCCACTAAAAGCTTTTTGGCAGATTCTTCGGTGTATACCAATGAAATCCGCTCGCAGCTGCAGGATGTTGATTATGCAGAAGCAATCAGTAACTTGAGTTTCCAGAGTTTTGTACTTCAGGCCGCACAGCAGTCGTTTGCCAGGGTTTCGCAGCTATCGCTGTTCGATCGTTTATAAATATTCGGGCCAGCGGGAAAACTCCTGTCTCTGTGTATTGATTTCACGGGCAGGCTCAGTATAATTCCCCCTCTCTTCGTTGGCGGCGTGGTGGAATTGGTAGACACGACGGATTCAAAATCCGTTGCTAGAAATAGTGTGGCGGTTCGAGTCCGCCCGCCGCTACCAAAATCTTACGAAGGTTTTTGGTTAAAAAGAGAAACACAAAACCAGCTTCAAGGCTGGTTTTTTTGTGCCTGTTTGTTTTTCGCTGGAAATACCCGATACGCCAATTTGAACATGCGGCGAATTTTTACGGGTGCTGATCCTACCTCTGAACTATAATATTTCTTCGAATTAAGTTGAGGCTTTCAAATGGGGGCCTTTGGGGCTGGCTGTCGATAATGCTCTATTAGCTATGGATAGATCTGAATGGGGATATAAGGGAATGAACATCATTATCAAATCTTTTTGCGTAGCCTTGATCATGTTTTTTGCGACGGCGGGTGCCGTGCAGGCAGCTGACACTGTCGAAGAATATATTCGGGAGTTTCCCAACCAGGAACAGGTCAAGATGATGCACGCCTGGCTGGAAAAAAATGAGAAAGGTACGTTTCAGTTTACCGGCTTGGTAGACCCCACCGACAGTACCGTTGTGACGCCCCAGGCCACGGTGAACTATGGGTACAACTGGTTCTCGGTTTCTGATGATCCCGCCATTGTTAAAACTCCGAAGTATGACAAGTTTTTCTCAGTTTCGATCTTTGATATGAAACACAATGTGCCTGCAGTGATTGTAAACCCGGACAAACCTATTCTGATCAAACGCCCGGGGCAGAAGGTACCTGACGGCGACTTCCATGTTGTTTCACTGGAAACTGATCAAGGCGTGATTCTTACGCGCATGGTTGTTGTGGATAACCTAAAAGAGGTTATGGGACTGAGTAAGAAGATCGTTATGGAAGGCGGGAGGGGTAGTATGGTTCGAAACGTGCAGCGCTTCTCCGCTGAAACAGAAAAGAACGCGCTCTCTGTTATAGATGCCATTGTATCTTATGCGAACCCGGATGTTGCTTTCGGGGAAGTTAGTGGCGACGTGAGTTTCCTAAATCTTGCCGCAGGTGTGAAACTGGGGCAGTTGGGGACGCCGGCCGATACTGTCCGCTACGGCATAATGCTGACGGATGATAAGGGGCAAGCACTCAATGGTAAGGATACTTATGTAGTTACCGTCCCTGCCGGGCTTCATTTGAAGGGTGGCTATTATTCGGTCACGCTTTATGGAGCAGACAACCAGCTACTGATTCCAAACGACAAGAAGATCTACGATCGCACCACTTTTTCATCTAAAGCAAATGTGGACGGCAGTTATACCTTGACTTTTAGCCCTGATGGCGAAGGGATTAATGGCATACCGACAGGCAAGGCTTTCTATGGGGTTTTGAGAGCCTATGTGCCTAACCCGGATGCAAACATGAAGGTTAAAGTTGTAAGGCAATAGTTTCTGGCAGAGGTTGGCTGGAACTGCATCCAAAGTGATTTATCCAACAAAAGGCGGCCGCAAATGAGGCTGCCGTGAGCTTCTGAGAATTAAGAGGGAGAGTATGAAAGGATCTACGGCGATGATGAAATATGTCTGCTTTTTTATTGCTGCACTTCTGGCCGGGTGCGCTAGCTCCGGTACGAAGGTTGAGCGAATTGATGCGGTTTCAGAGGTTGATAAAGACTATAAGCGCGTAATGGTGTTTGCGGTAACGGAAAAAGAGCACAACCGCTCAGCGATTGAAGCCGAGCTTGTAGCTGAATTGAACAAGAGTGACTTCAAGGCCAGTCGATTTGCAATGTCGAATTCTGACATCCCTTGGGGCGATCCTACCAGGCTGCAGAACCTCGTTGCAGAAGATGCCAGAGCCGGAAATTATGATGGTGTTCTGGTGGTTTCGCTTGTGAGCAAGCAGCGCGAATCACGGTATGTGCCGGAGCAAGTGAACTACCAGCCAATCGTTACATCCTTTGGGCCTCTCGCTGCATCTACCTACATGCAGACAACGGTAGCGCCAGCTGATTACGAAGAAACAACAACCTACGCGTTGAAATCGACGTTGTTTGATACCGACTCCGCCAAGCCCGTTTGGCAACTTTATTCCAGCACCGTTGATCCAACATCCATAGATTCTGCTGCCAAAGACTTTGGAGCGGTTATTGTTAAAGCGCTTGAAAAGACCTTGCCCCACGTAAAGAAGGGCAAATAAGGGTGTTCAGACCCTGGTCGGTTACACTGTGCTGCAGCGTGGGTTACTAGCGCTGCGTGGTTGTAACCAGGCTGGTGGGCGTGCGATACTATGCCGCCTCCGTAAGTGGGTGAATCCTGCTAAATCAGTCACTTACGGAAATTAACCAGCAGCGATCCGGAACTGGCATCTGCAGCTACCCCAATCAAGTCGCAGTAATGCGGCGCCTTGAATAGTCTGGTCCATGAACGTCTCCGATTTTCATTTTGATCTCCCGGATGAGCTCATCGCCCGGTACCCCCTCAGGGAACGCAGTGCTTCCCGTATGCTATGTCTTGATGGCAGTACCGGCGACACTGCACACCGGGCTTTTACCGATCTACCGGATTTACTCCAATCAGGCGACCTGCTCGTTTTTAATAACACACGTGTTATACCGGCCCGGCTGTTCGGCAAAAAAGAAACCGGTGGCCAGGTTGAAGTATTGGTTGAGCGAGTTACCGGAGAACATAGTCTTGTTGCGCATGTTCGTGCCTCGAAAGCATTAAAGGAAGGGCAGAGGGTAATCCTTGAAGATGGCAGCGCGCTGCGTATGACGGGGCGAAACGATGCCTTGTTCCATCTTGAAAGTGAGGCATGTGAGCCGGTGCTGGATCTGCTGGAGCGGATTGGGCACATGCCGCTGCCGCCGTATGTTGATCGTCCTGATGAATCAACCGATCGCGAGCGGTATCAAACCGTTTACGCGAAAGAATCCGGTGCGGTTGCTGCGCCGACAGCGGGCTTGCACTTTGATTCGGAAATTTTGGATGTTTTGAAGGCCCGGGGTATTGAAAGTACGTTTGTTACCCTTCATGTGGGGGCGGGTACTTTTCAGCCTGTGCGGGTAGAGAATGTAGATGAACATATTATGCACAGTGAAATAGTGCATGTGTCTCAAGATGCGGTGGATGCGGTCAAGCGAACCCGAGCCCGGGGTGGGCGAGTAATTGCTGTTGGTACAACGTCTGTGCGATCGCTGGAGTCTGCCAGTCGGAGCGGTCGCCTTGAACCCTTTCAGGGCGAAACCGATATATTTATCTACCCCGGCTATCGGTTCCAGACCGTAGACGCACTGGTGACTAACTTTCATTTGCCAGAATCCACGCTCATCATGCTCGTCAGCGCGTTTGCGGGGTATGCGCATGTAATGCGGGCGTACCATGAAGCGATTAGCGAAAAGTACCGCTTTTTCAGCTACGGCGATGCCATGTTTATTACCGGGCAGGAGCCGAGCAGGGGTATGCTGCTTGGCGCGCACGATGAGCCTGCGGCTAGCCCATCAACATTCAATACCGGAGATAAGTCGTGAGCCAGTCCTGTTTTATGACCTTTGAAAAACTGGGGGAAGATGGCCTGGCCCGGCGTGGCAGGCTGACATTCCCCCGTGGAACTGTCGAAACGCCAGCGTTTATGCCGGTAGGTACCTACGGCACGGTAAAGGGAATGTTGCCCCGGGATATCCACGAAACCGGCGCAGAAATTATTCTCGGCAATACATTTCACCTGATGTTGCGCCCTGGCACGGAAGTGATCAAGGCTCATGGTGACCTCCATGATTTTACGCAGTGGAAAGGGCCGATTCTTACAGATTCCGGCGGCTTTCAGGTGTTCAGTCTGGGTGAGATGCGAAAGATCACGGAAGAAAAGGTGACGTTTCGTTCGCCGGTAGATGGATCGCCGGTGGAGTTGTCACCAGAAATCGCGATTCAGGTACAGCGCGATCTGGGCTCTGATATCGTCATGATTTTTGACGAGTGTACGCCTTATCCTGCAACAGAGAAGCAGGCAAAGGAGTCCATGGAGCTTTCGCTACGCTGGGCAAAGCGCAGCAAGGACGCCCATGGAGACAGTCCTTCTGCGCTGTTCGGTATTGTTCAGGGCGGGATGTATGAATCCCTGCGCGATCGTTCCCTTGAAGGCCTTACAGATATAGGATTCGATGGCTACGCCATTGGGGGGCTTTCTGTTGGAGAGCCCAAAGAGGACATGATCCGAATACTCGACCATTTGCCAACCAGGATGCCGGCGGACAAACCACGGTATCTTATGGGTGTTGGTCGGCCAGAGGATCTGGTGGAGGCAGTACGCCGTGGCGTCGACATGTTTGATTGTGTCATGCCTACAAGAAATGCCCGCAACGGCTACTTGTTCACATCCACTGGAATCGTAAAAATCCGAAATGCCAGACATCGCCATGATACTGGTCCTTTGGATGAGCGGTGTGATTGCTATACCTGCAAGAATTTTTCGAGAAGCTATCTGCATCATCTGGATAAATGTGGAGAAATGCTCGGTTCGCAGCTGAATACAATCCACAATCTGCGCTACTACCAGAACCTTATGGCCGGATTGCGCGGGGCCATTGAAGAAGGTACATTGTCGAGCTTTATAAATGACTTCTATGCTCTGCGCGGCGAGACAGTGCCTGCCATGGGTAATGAGTAAATCCTTTTGCTTAATCAACGGAGAATTTTGATGAAATCAGTCAAGTTGTTTTTGGCCGGCCTTATGGCAATGATGCCAGCATTGGCAATGGCCCAGGCGGCCCCTGCTCCAGGTGGCATGGGTGTTATGGGTCAGGTTATCTTTTTTGCCGGCTTTATTCTTATTTTCTATTTCCTGATCTGGCGCCCACAGTCCAAGCGTGCGAAAGAGCACAAGTCACTTATGTCCGGCTTGAACAAGGGTGATGAAGTGATTACCTCTGGCGGCATTGCCGGAAAGATCACCAAAGTTGCTGACGACTTCATCGTTGTTGAGATTGCCGACAATGTTGAAGTAAAGGTACAGAAAGTGGCTGTAGCCGCCGCACTGCCTAAAGGTACGCTCAAAGACATCTGAGCAAGGACTCTCTGGTCGGCCCTGATACCTGCCGGCCTGAACCTTCCTGGCTGAAACACCAAGGCCGGCTTTTAGGCCGGCTACAAGGGATCCCATGCTGAACAAGTACCCGCTTTGGAAAAACCTGATTATCCTGGTCGCGATCGTGATCGGGTTTATCTACGCTTTACCTAACCTGTTTCCCGATGATTACGCTGTACAGATCACGGGTGCTCGCAGTAGCACCGAAGTAAACTCCGCTGTTCTGGAAAGAGCCGTAAAAGCACTGGAATCGGATGGCATTGAGGTTAAAAGCAGCACGCTTGAGGATCGGGATGCCCTTATACGGTTAACCAGTTCCGATGACCAGTTGCGTGCTCGCCCTGCCGTTCAGGCCGCTCTTGGCAGAGACTATCTCGTCGCGTTGAATATGGCACCGTCCACGCCAGCCTGGCTGAAAAGTCTGGGTGCAGGGCCGATGAAACTTGGCCTTGATCTGCGTGGCGGCGTCCACTTTTTGCTTGAAGTTGATATGGATACCGCTGTTGGTCAGAGATTGGAGGCGGTTTCAGGGCAGATCAAGCGAGAGCTTCGCGAAGAGCGCATACGCTACCGCGGGGGGGACGTTAAAGGTACCCGTGATATCGTTTTGAGCTTCCGTGACGAAGCGTCGCGCACCGAAGCCTTTAACCTGATCAAGCGTCAGTACAACGAGTTTCTGTTAGATGAGAAAACCGTTGGTGATGAGTTCCAGATTGTTCTTACGCTTTCTGAAAGCGAAGTAAACGCAATTCGAAAGTATGCCCTCGAGCAAAACCTGACTACCATTCGCAACCGGGTGAACGAGTTGGGTGTTGCCGAGCCTTTGGTTCAGCAACAGGGCGCTGACAGGATTATTGTTGAGCTCCCAGGTGTGCAGGATACTGCTCAGGCCAAACGGGTTCTCGGTGCTACGGCAAACCTGGAATTCCGCATGGAAGCCCGCCCGGATGCTCCCGCTGGCGAAACAGAGCAGTTCAGTTTCCGCAATGAGCGACAACGCACTGCCCGCCTGGAGCGGGACACGATTGCTACTGGCAATAATGTGGCAAACGCCCAGCAGGCTTTTGATGAAAATGGCCAGCCTCAGGTAAGCATCACTATGGATTCTATCGGTGGCGATTTAATGAATCGCGCTACGCGGAATGCCATAGGGCGGCGCATGGCAGTGTTGTTCATCGAATTCCGTACCGAAACTGAAACCAGAATGGTGGATGGCGAACCTGTTGAAGTCGACAAGCGTATCGTAGAGAAAGGAATTATCAGCCTCGCGACCGTTCAGTCTGCTCTGGGTAGCAGTTTCCGTATCACCGGCTTGGATTCCATACCTGAAGCATCCGAGCTTGCGCTGCTTCTGCGCGCAGGTGCGTTGGCGGCGCCTATGTACTTTGTACAGGAGCGTACCATTGGGCCTAGCTTGGGGCAGAAGAATATTGACGCGGGTATGATGTCGGTAGCTCTGGGTTTCATTCTTGTGCTGCTGTATATGCTGGTCTATTACCGGGGGTTTGGGGTTGTAGCAAATATCGCTCTGACCATTAACCTGATGCTTCTGATAGCTTGCATGTCCATTCTCTCCGCTACGCTAACGCTGCCTGGTATTGCCGGTATCGTTTTGACAGTGGGTATGGCAGTAGATGCTAACGTATTGATATTCGAGCGCATAAAGGAAGAGTTGAGGTCAGGGGTGTCGCCACAACTTTCCATTAACGCCGGCTATTCACGTGCGTTTGTGTCTATTTTCGATGCCAACATAACCACATTGCTAGTTGCAGTTATCCTCTTCGCAATGGGCTCGGGCCCGGTAAAAGGTTTCGCAGTGACGCTGTGTATCGGGATTATGACGTCCATGTTCTCAGGACTGATGGTCAGCCGCAGTATCGTCAATATGGTTTATGGCGGCCGCAGGGTCGAGAAACTGTCGATCGGAGGAAAAAACGCCAATGTCTGATGATCAGAAGCAAAAATTTGATTTTATGGGGTTTCGGAAGTTTGCTTCCGTAATCTCCATTATCTTGGTGGTTGCGTCTATTGTGCTGCTTGGAATCCGTGGCCTTAACTTTGGCATGGATTTTACCGGTGGTACGTCGGTAGAGTTGGAATATGCGCAGGCACCGCAACTGGATGAGGTTCGGTCAACGCTTACCGAAGCTGGTTACGAGCAGTTTGTCGTGCAGAACTTCGGCGCTGATACCATCGTTCTTGTGCGCCTTAACGAATCCGGTAATGATCAGTTAGCTCAGGAGATCGTCAGCGTTTTGACTCAAAATGGTGGCGATCTGAAGCTGATAGGCTCCGAATTTGTGGGGTCCCAAGTGGGCGACGAACTCAAGGAGAACAGCGGTCTTGCGCTTCTCATAGCGCTTGCGGTGGTACTCATCTATGTGGGTATGCGCTTCCAGTTCAAGTTTGGTATTGCGTCGGTGGTGCCTTTGGCCCACGACGTTATTATCGTTCTTGGCATCTTCGCGCTGTTCCAGTGGACGTTTGACCTCACAGTTCTTGCAGCTCTGCTTGCGATTATCGGTTACTCGCTGAACGACACTATTGTTGTGGCAGACCGTATCCGTGAGAATTTCCGGAAAATGCGGGTGGGTGAATCCTGGGACATTATCAATGAGTCTATCCATCAGACTATTGCTCGTACCATAAACACCTCTGGCACCACGTTGGTGGTTCTTCTGGCCCTGTATTTCTTCGGAGGCGAAGCCATTAACAAATTCGCTTTGGCATTGATTATAGGTGTGGTGGTGGGTACCTATTCATCTATCTATGTCTCTGCCAACTTGCTGATGGTGATGGGTGTTTCTCGCGAAGACCTCATGGTGCCTGCAAAAGAGGGCACGGGAGAGGGTGAAGAAGAGGAGCAGCCACCGGAGTGGCTCGACCGTATGTAGTTCAGGTTCCGGGTTAATAACCCGGGCACAAAAAAACCGCCACAATTAGTTGGCGGTTTTTTTGTGCCCTGAACCTGGGTTTGGCTTAGTTCAGGGGTTAAGCGTATTCAGCTCAGGCGGGTAGGCGACCACGGAACGGGTGCAATACCTTGAGAACCTCCCGGAACAGCTTCGGGTTGGCAACTACGAGTTGTCGCGCCTTGTCTGTTGAGGGGTTGCCTGAAAAATCTGCGGTAAGAGCACCGGACTCCATTGCCAAGGCTACGCCAAGGTCGAGATCTGCTGCATCAGGGCGGAAGATAACGGCAGCATCAAGAAGGCCGGCCGAAACCCGCGCTATATCAAGAACAACGCAGCCAGACGTGCGGAACATAGAGGAATTCTGGGCCAACACTGCGGCCATCTCGCCCCACAACAGCGGGTTCTCACTATTGCGCGCCTGGTCAAGCAGGTTAGTTGCAAACGCAGCTTTTTCAGCATGCTTGACGTCAGATACCCGAACTCGGCGGCTGTTCAGTGCGGCGCCTCGGCCACGGCTGGCAGAGTATTCTTCGCCGGTGACAGGATTAACCAAAAGAAGGTTTTCCGTACGGTTGTTCTTCTTTTGGGCCAATGCCAGAGCGAACTCAGGGATGCCACGAAGGAAGTTTTCGCGTCCCAAAACCGGGAAAATATGCCAGCTTCGCTCGCTGGTTCCGGCATCTGATTCATTCAGAGGCGCAATGGTGTGATCTTTGTAGGCCTTTTCGAGTTGCTCTGCAAAGTTGTCATAAATGGATTGCTCAACCCGGTCCAACTGGAAGCGACGTTCGTCGTCGTCTTTTCCGGTAGGCTCCTGGCGCTCGAAGTGGGCTTTCAGGTAATCCGACCCTTGACGCGCGACGCGCAGGGCCATTTTAATAGCTGGTTGCATCTGTGTGATCGTTATCCGGGAGTGTGAAGGCCGGGTATGATAGCAAAAGATCCCCTTCGTTGTATGTTTTTTGACTCAGGAAAAGCACGGATGCTGCTTTGTCAGGGAATATCCGGAGCGCAGAAGGTATCTGGTTTCTGCTATCATTGCCGCCCTTAAATTTTAACCTCGGGCTAGTCACCAATGCATAAGCCATCTCCGCCTCTGGAAGGGCCAGACGCGTTTCAGGATAAAATCCGAATTGTCCTGGTCGAGACCTCTCATTCCGGGAACATCGGGGCCGTCGCGCGGGCCATGAAAAACATGGGGTTGGCCAATCTTTGGCTGGTTAATCCCAACTCTTTTCCTGATGAAGCCTCATACGCTCGAGCGGCCGGTGCGTCTGACATACTCGACAGAGCCCAGGTGGTGCCAACCCTGGACAAAGCACTTGAAGACTGCATTGTTGTGATGGGTACCAGCGCCAGGGGTCGGAAAATTCCCTGGCCAGTATTGCCGCCACCAGAAGCCGCTGAGATTGCTGCAGAGAAGAGCTTGTCAGGCCCCGTGGCGATGGTGTTTGGGCGTGAGAACCATGGACTGAGCAACGATGAGCTCCACCTGTGTCATTACCATATTCATATTCCTACAAACCCGGATTACAGCTCGTTGAACCTGTCTATGGCGGTTCAGATTATGTGCTACGAATTGCGTATGCTTTTCTTGCGTAATCTTGAAGATGGCAAAGACAGCCCATACTTAAAGCCGATGTTGGCGCCAGGCGATGCTGGGTGGGATGTGCCGCCTGCCAAGGTGGGTGATGTGGAAGGTTTTTTTGGTCATCTTGAGCAGACGTTGCATGATGTGGATTTCCATCGTCGCGACAATCCCCGGCAATTGATGTCTCGCTTGCGCCGATTGTTCCAGCGGGCAAAACTCGATCAGATGGAAATCAACATTCTCCGGGGCATTTTGAGTGCCGTTCAAAAAGCGGCAGGCGTATCCGGAAACTCCAATTCAACCAAGGCCAGTACAGAGCTGACCGGGCAGGATAATGGCCATGTTTAGGCATTTGCGAGAAGATATAAACAGTGTTTTTCATCGGGATCCTGCCGCCAGGAACACCTTTGAGGTACTCACCAATTACCCGGGGCTTCATGCTCTGCTAATTCACCGGTTCTCTCATTGGTTGTGGAATGCCGGGCTAAAATGGCTGGCTCGTACAATATCGACCTTGGCTCGATGGTTTACGGGTATAGAGATACATCCCGGCGCAACCATTGGCCGGCGCTTCTTCATTGACCATGGCATGGGTGTGGTAATAGGAGAAACAACAATTATTGGCGACGATGTAACTCTGTACCAAGGGGTTACTCTCGGCGGAACAAGCTGGAATAAGGGTAAGCGGCATCCCACAATTGGCAATGGTGTGGTTGTTGGTGCAGGAGCCAAGATACTGGGGCCCTTTGAAGTAGGCGAGGGCGCCAAGGTTGGGTCTAACTCGGTGGTCACCAAGGCAGTTCCGGCTGGTGCGACTGTTGTTGGAATTCCCGGGCGAATTATCGTGAAGCAAAAAGCGGAAGACGATGCTCGCCGTAAGGTTATGGAAGAGCGCATGGGGTTCGATGCCTATGGCGTAACCGAGGAGATGCCGGACCCGGTGGCTCGCTCCATGCGAGCTCTATTGGATCACATGCATGCAGTGGATGATCGCATTGAGATCATGTGCAAGGCGCTGCGCAAAGTGAACAGCGAGTACCAGAACGGAGAGCTTCCGGTACTTGATGAAGGTGACTTTGATTGCGTGCGTGATGAAAGCGAGGAGCGCGGCTGAATACTTGACTGAATTACTTGGTCAATTCATACTCAGTCTCGCAAACTGAGATTCATTCCCATCATGGGGCTGATGCCATGAAGTTGACTACTAAAGGCCGCTACGCCGTTACGGCAATGCTGGATCTTGCTCTCCACGGGGGGCAGGGGCCGGTAACTCTAGCGGATATTTCAGCCCGTCAGGAAATATCGCTTTCCTATCTGGAGCAGCTGTTCTCACGTCTTCGCCGCCGGGAACTGGTGGTGAGTATACGTGGGCCCGGCGGTGGCTATCACCTTAGCCGCGGGGCGGCCAGTATTTACATTGCCGAAGTAGTTGATGCGGTCAGTGAGTCCCTGGATACGACCCGTTGTGGTAATAAGGGCGACTGTCAGAATGGTGAAAAATGCCTGACGCACCATCTGTGGTCTGACTTGAGTGATCAGATTCATCAGTTTCTTAGCGGGATCAGTCTCGGGGATCTGATGCAACGACATGAAATCCGCCAGGTAGCGGACCGGCAGAATCGCCGTCAAGCCGAAGGCGATTCCGACACAATTAATACCGAGCGTCTGATAGATCAGGCGCCCGCCTGAATCAAGCCTCTGTATTTTATGAAAAAGCCTGTTTACCTCGACTACGCGGCAACAACGCCCGTTGATCCCGCTGTTGCGGAAGAAATGATCAAATACCTGACGCCGGATGGTTTTTTTGGTAACCCGGCTTCCCGTTCCCACGGTTTTGGCTGGCAGGCTGAGGCGGCCGTTGAGGCTGCCCGAGGTCAGGTGGCTAGCCTGATTCATGCTGACCCTCGCGAAATTGTCTGGACTTCCGGAGCAACTGAATCGGACAACCTTGCAATTAAAGGTGCGGTAGCGGGCCGCGACAAAGCGCACATTATTACATCTGTGATTGAGCACAAGGCCGTTGTTGATACCTGTAAGTGGCTTGAAGCCCGTGGTGTTGAAGTTACCTGGCTGGAACCAGGAAGTGACGGTGTGATTCAGCCACAGCAAGTGTTTGATGCGCTTAAGCCAGAAACCATTCTGGTTAGCCTGATGCTTGTGAACAATGAACTGGGGTGTGTAACAGATATCAGCACGATTGGGGCCGAGCTGCGAGCCCGCGGTGTTCTGTTTCACGTCGACGCGGCCCAAGCTGCTGGTAAGATCGCTGTTGATGTTGCCACTATGCCTGTCGATCTTATGTCTCTCTCGGGGCACAAGGTATACGGCCCCAAAGGTGTGGGCGCACTTTATGTGAGGCGCTCGCCGGATGTTCGCATTGAGGCTCAGATTCATGGTGGTGGCCATGAGCGGGGTATGCGTTCGGGAACCTTGCCAACGCACCAGATTGTGGGCATGGGCAAAGCATTTGCAATCTCTGAGTTGGGTCTTGTGGATGAGATCCGCAAGCTGGAAGCCTTGCGTGCTGAGTTTCTTGGTGGTCTTGAAGGCTTGTCGGGGGTGTCGCTTAATGGCTCAGAGACGTGCCGTGTGCCGGGAATAATGAATCTTTCTTTTGAAGGCGTAGATGCAGAGTCTCTGATGCTCGGCCTTAGGCAACTGGCTGTTTCATCCGGATCGGCGTGCGCGTCTGCCACCATCGAGCCTTCTTATGTGCTTCGCGGTATAGGGTTGAGTGAAGAGTTGGCCCATCGCGCACTAAGGTTTTCCATCGGGCGCTTTACCACGTCAGAGGAAATTGCCTTTGCCAGCGCACAAATTGTTGATGTTGTTACCCGCTTGCGCGCAGTGCGGTAGGCAGTGGGCCTCTGACTGCGTATAATCGCAGGCCTGAAATTCACCCGTATTCCATAACCCAATCCCTATAGGAGAAGTACCATGGCTAATGAGCGCACGCTTTCCATCATCAAGCCCGATGCAGTTGCAAAAAATGTGATCGGTGAAATCTACAGCCGTTTTGAAAAAGCCGGCCTGAGCATCGTAGCGTCACGCATGATGCACCTTACCCAGGAGCAGGCTGAAGGCTTTTACGCTGAGCACAAAGAGCGTCCTTTCTTCAATGATCTGGTTGCGTTCATGACTTCTGGTCCTGTTGTGGTTCAGGCTCTGGAAGGCGAAGGCGCCATCCTGAAGAACCGCGACCTGATGGGTGCAACTAACCCTAAAGAAGCTGACGCCGGTACGATCCGCGCTGACTTCGCTACATCTATTGATGCGAATGCGGTTCACGGTTCCGATTCTGCAGCTTCTGCAGAGCGTGAAATCGCTTACTTCTTCAGTGACAACGAAATCTGCCCGCGCGGCTGATTTTGTTGGTCGGGGGCTGCCATTGGTGGTCCCCGCATTGATTATCTGATCGAGGTTATAGAATGACAGCTGCTGCTGAAAAGACCAATCTGCTGGGAATGCCGAAAGCCAAGCTTGAAGCTTTCTTTGAATCCCTGGGGGAGAAGCGTTTTCGCGCTACTCAAATGCTCCAGTGGATGCATCAGCGGGGTGTGGATGACTTCGATCAAATGACCAATGTGAGCAAATCCCTGCGGGAAAAGCTCAAGGAAATAGCTGTGATTCGCGGCCCGGAAGTTGTCTACGACGAAACGTCGAAAGACGGCACCCGCAAGTGGGTCATGCGTATGGATAACGGCAACAGTGTAGAAACTGTTCTCATACCCGACGGCGAAAGAGGCACCTTGTGTGTGTCTTCGCAAATCGGCTGCACCCTTGATTGCACCTTTTGCTCAACGGGCAAGCGGGGTTTTAACAGAAACCTGACGGCTGCCGAGATTATCGGGCAGGTGTGGGTGGCGCGCAAAGCTTTCATGCCGTTTGAGCCAGGTCCGGATCGGCCAATTACCAACGTTGTCATGATGGGGATGGGGGAGCCCCTGATGAATTTCGACAACGTGGTGGATGCAATGAATCTGATGATGGAGGATCTCGCTTATGGGATCTCCAAGCGTCGGGTTACCCTGAGTACTTCTGGTGTGGTTCCGGGCATTGATAAACTGGCAGAAGTTACCGATGTTTCACTGGCCATTTCCCTGCATGCGCCCAATGATGAACTGAGAAATAAACTGGTCCCGCTTAACAAGAAGTACCCGATTGCGGAACTTCTGGCGGCCACTAAAAGGTATTTCAGCCGTCTTCCTGACAAGCGCAAAGCCACCATTGAATACACGGTTATTGAAGGCATGAATGATAAGCCAGAGCATGCTCACGAACTGGCGGAGTTGCTGCGGGATATTCCCTGCAAGATCAACCTTATTCCCTTTAACCCGTTCCCGGAAAGCGACTTCCGTCGGCCTAGCATGAACGCTACCCGGCGTTTTCAGGCTGTTCTTAACGAGGCAGGCTACATCGCAACCATCAGAACAACTCGCGGCGATGATATTGATGCTGCATGTGGTCAGCTTGTCGGGCAGGTAGAAGATCGTACCCGTAGAAGCCAACGATACATCAATGTTCAGCAGGTGAATTCCTGAAAGGACGCTTGCAGTGCTTAACCCGCGAGGAACGCATTCTATGGCTAAAAAATTGCTAAATGGACGTTGTTCTGCAGCAGCCTTGTTGGTTGCTCTGTTAGTCACCGGATGTGTCACCACAACCGATAACCGTTTTTCCCGAGAAGCGGATCGTCAAAAAGCTGTTGATAATTATGTTGAGCTTGCTTCAGCCTATATTGGCCAAGGTAATATCGAGCGTGCGCGACATCACCTGGATCGTGCTCTCGAAATAGAACCGAATAGCCCTCAGGCCCTTGCCGCTCTAGGATTGATTTATAATGCTGATGGCGAGTCAGAGTTGGCCGAAGAGAACTTCAAAAAAGCAATCTCCAAGGACTCAGGGTACACGCGCGCAAGAGTGTATTATGGCGCCTTTCTGTACTCCAAGCAGCGGTTTGCTGAGGCGCGCGATCAGTTTAGTGCAGCGTCCAGAGATACGAGTTACAAAGATCGTGGGTCTGTTTTTTACAACCTGGGCATGACACAGGAGCGCCTTGGAGAGCAGGACGATGCAATCGTTTCCTATCGTCGCGCGTCGGAGCTTACCCGTGGCGACGCCCGCTCGTTGCTTTCGCTCTCCCGGGTGATGGTTGAATCGGGCGATGTGGCCGGGGCCAAGCGCTATTACGACCGCCTTTTGTTGATCATGCAGCGTAACCTGAATTTGCAGCATTCGCCCGAGAGTCTTTTTACGGGTATTCGTATTGCGCGTTATTCCGGGGATCGTAATCAGGAAGCCAGCCTGGCTTTGCAGTTAAAGAACAAATACCCGGAGTCGGTAGAGTACCAACAATACAAGGCATTGATTGCAAATGACTAGTGATGACTCCCAACAAAATGCAGCGAAAGAAGCCGTTGGCCAGCAACTGAAGCGGGCTCGGGAAAAGCAGGGGCTGAGCATTGCCCAAATTGCCGACGCCCAGCATTTGAGGAATGGCGTTGTTCAGGCTATTGAGAACGGCGACTATGCGCAAATCGACAGTGAGTTGTTCCTTAAGGGTTATGTTCGGGCCTATGCGAAGCAGGTGGGCCTGGACGCTGACGCCATTATTGCAGACCTCAATGTTGAGCTTGAGCCGGCACGAATCCAAAAAGCACGGGAAATGGAAGCCAACCCGTTAATTGATATTGAGCGCCGGAGGCGGAGAAAGCGCCGCATCGCCAAGCTTTTCTTGCTGATTGTGGCAATCGTGGCAATGGGTGCCCTGATCGTTACATTTGTTGTGCCGAAGTTTACTGCTGGCCAAGCAGACGCGGAGCTTCCTGCTTCAACTGATATTATGGCCCAGCCTGATGACGCGGTGCCGGAAGATGAGGTCAGCCTGCCTGTCGAGCCCAGCGGTGATGATGCTGGCAGTGGAGAAGGCGTGACGGATTCTGGCTATCTCGACGAAGCCAATGCGGAAGGATCGGAGGTCTTCGATAGTCAGGCTGAGCAGGTTGTCGAGCCTGAAGTGACGGGCCAGATACCCGCTGTGGCTCAAACCATAGAACCTGCTCTGGTACAGGTGCCGGTCAGCGATGAAACTGGTCCTGTGTCGGGGATGCTGGAAATTGCGTTCACGGGTGATTGCTGGGTGCAGGTACGTGATGCCAGTGGAAACCGTTTGGCGAGTTCCCTTCAGCGAGCGGGCGATACACTGCAGGTGTCTGGCAAAGCCCCTTTGAAGGTTGTTATTGGCGCTGTCAGCACCGTCGATAGCATTCGCTTCCAGGGAGAGACTGTAGACATAAGGGACTTTCCAGTAGTGAACAACCGTTCTGAGTTCACGCTGACTATCTGAACATCTTTTTGCACTTATCTATATCGGTCGTAAGCACATGAAACACGAATCCCCGATCAAAAGACGCAAATCCCGCCAAATCATGGTTGGGGACGTTCCCGTTGGTGGCGATGCACCCATAGCCGTCCAGAGCATGACCAACACCAATACATGCGATGTTGACGCAACGGTGGGTCAGATTACTGCGCTGCAGGATGCAGGTGCCGACATTGTCCGGGTATCTGTGCCCTCAATGGAGGCTGCCGATGCCTTCGGAAAGATTCGCGAGCGGGTGTCCCTGCCGTTGGTTGCAGATATCCATTTTGATCATAAAATAGCGCTGCGGGTTGCCGAGCTTGGTGTGGATTGCTTGCGTATCAATCCTGGCAATATTGGTCGTGACGACCGGGTGAGTGCTGTCATCAGTGCCTGCCGTGATCGCAACATACCTATGCGTATCGGCGTTAATGCCGGGTCACTTGAAAAAGAACTTCAGCGCAAATACGGCGAACCCACGGCGGACGCCTTGGTTGAGTCGGCCATGCGCCATATCGATATTCTTGATCGGCATGATTTCCAGAACTTCAAAGTGAGCCTGAAAGCCTCGGAAGTGTTCATGACGGTGGAAGCCTACCGCAAGATCGCGACCCAGATCGATCAGCCGCTTCACCTCGGCATCACCGAGGCAGGTGGGCTCCGGTCTGGCACGGTTAAATCATCTATCGGCCTTGGCATGCTGTTGATGGATGGCATAGGCGATACTATCAGGGTGTCGCTGGCCGCAGACCCGGTCCAGGAAATCAAAGTCGGTTTCGATATTCTCAAAAGTCTTCGCTTGCGTAGTCGGGGCATTAACTTTATTGCATGCCCAAGCTGCTCCCGCCAGAACTTCGACGTTATTCAAACCATGAACGATCTCGAAGTACGCCTCGAAGACGTAAATGAATCCCTGGATGTCGCCATCATCGGCTGCATTGTTAACGGCCCCGGTGAAGCCAAAGTGGCGGATATCGGTTTGACGGGAGGTAGCCCCAAAAACCTGTTTTACAGGGCGGGAAAGCCAAACCAGAAGCTTGATAATGCCAATCTTACTGACGATCTTGAACGGCTGATTCGTGAAGAAATCGCCCGGAAGAAGGAACAGGAAGATGCCATTATTGCGCGCACGGGCAAGTGATCGAGCGGGCACGATTTTCCAGCAGGAATTAAGGGTTTACATTGGCTAAGATTCAGGCAATACGCGGGATGAATGATATCCTGCCAGAACAGACACCCATCTGGCAGTTCGTTGAGTCCACCGCGCGCAGAGTGCTCCGGCAATATGGCTATCAGGAAATCCGGATGCCTATTGTCGAGCAGACAGATTTATTTAAACGCTCTATTGGTGAAGTTACAGACATCGTCGAAAAGGAAATGTATACCTTTGACGATCGTAACGGCGATAGCCTGACGCTTCGGCCTGAAGGAACAGCCGGGTGTGTTCGCGCTGCTGAAGAGCACGGTCTGTTGTTCAACCAGACCCGGCGGTTGTGGTATACCGGGCCGATGTTCCGGCATGAGCGGCCACAAAAAGGACGCTATCGCCAGTTCCATCAAATTGGCGTTGAGTGCTTCGGTATTCAGGGGCCGGACATTGATGCAGAACTGTTGATTCTTACTGCCAGGCTCTGGCAGGAACTGGGTCTTACAGATCATGCTCGTCTGGAAATTAACTCAATCGGGTCATCTGCTGCTCGCAAAGAGTTTCGTGGGGCATTGGTTGAATACCTCACGCAATACAAATCAGAGCTTGATGAGGACAGCCAGCGACGGCTCGATACAAATCCGCTGCGCATTCTGGACACCAAAGACCCGGGCACCCGCAAGTTGCTTGCCGATGCACCGCGTCTGGAAGACTACCTTGATGCAGAATCACGTGAGCATTTCGGGCGGCTAAAAGAGCTATTGGATGCTGCTGGCATCGCCTACACCGTTAATCCAGCCCTGGTTCGTGGGCTCGATTATTACGGGAAAACTGTTTTTGAGTGGGTTACCGAGAGCCTTGGTGCCCAGGGAACTATCTGTGCAGGCGGTCGGTACGATGGCCTGGTAGAGCAGCTTGGCGGCAAGTCGACGACTGCTGTCGGTTTCGCCATGGGGCTGGAACGTCTCATTCTGCTGCTGGATACCCTGGGGCTTGTACCCGAAGAGGCAAACAGCAATGCAGATGTGTATGTAACTGCTATGGGTGATGCAGCAATAGCACCTGCGATGGCGCTGGCAGAAACCCTGCGCAATCAACTCGATGGTCGGGTTGTAATCAGTCATTGTGGCGGTGGCAGCTTCAAAAGCCAGATGAAAAAAGCAGACAAAAGTGGCGCTCGGTATGCAGTGATTCTGGGCGACAATGAAATTGAGAATGCAACGGCAGGTCTCAAGCCGCTGCGTTCCGATGAAGAACAAAGCAGTGTGGCACAGAGTGATCTTGCAGCGGTGCTGGCGAAAGCCTTGGCGAACTGAATTCGTACCAATATAAAAGTAATAAACCATTACAGGAGTCATCATGGCGGAATTGCGCACCGAAGAAGAACAGGTTCAGGCGATCAAGGACTGGTGGAAGAAAAATGGCAGTTCTCTGCTCATTGGTATCGGTGCCGCCCTTGCGATTGTGTTCGGCTGGCAGGCTTGGCAGAACCATCAGGAGCAACAGCGAGCCGAAGCTGCCAACCAGTTCGCCACACTGTTGAACGCGTTCGGTAATCAGACGGATGAGACTGCCAGTGAAACCGTTGCGTTTGTGGCTAACACATTGCGCGAAGATCATGCCGGAAGCGCGTATGCCGTATATGGCAATCTGATTCTGGCTCGTCAGCAACTGGTTGAAGACCAGGATGCAGAAGCAGCCGTTGCGTCTCTTGAGTGGGCTCTGGAAAAAGCCGGTGACCATAAAGCACTGGCGCTTGTGGTTCGCAATCGCCTGGCTCGCGCTCAGTTCTCTGCCGAGCGTTATGATGATGCGCTGGCGACCATTGATGGCGCAGGGAATGCGGAAAGTGCCGATGCGTTTGCTGCAATTTTCTCTGAATTGCGTGGAGATATTCTTTTGGCAAAGGGTGACAAGAAAGGTGCGCTTGACGCTTATCTGGCGGCCCGTGAACAAAGCCAGCAAGGCCGCAGCGGTATTTTGGAGCTCAAGCTTTCTGATCTTGGCGTTGGAGAGGAGGCCTGATGAGGTTTGCTGGCAGCAGGCTGTTTCGGGCGGGTGTTTTTTCTGTCCTTATAGCAGGGCTGGGTCTGGCGGGGTGCAGCACAACCGATACCTTTGAACAACCGGTGCCGGTTCCTGAAGTGGACACTACCGTTACGTTTAAAACTGTCTGGAAAATGTCGGTCGGCGACGGGCATGATGACGATTTTCTGTATCTGGCACCATTGAATGCTGGAGAGGTTGTGTATGCAGCCTCCGCTGACGGTGCGCTGGTTGCTGTGAATTCGGAAACCGGGAAGTTGCTGTGGAAGCGGGAGCTTGAAGATCGCATATTTGCGGGTGTTGGCGGGGATCTGGACCAACTCTATCTGGTCACTCGTGAAGCAGATCTGATTGCGCTCTCCCGTGAAGACGGGCGCGAACTGTGGCGCAAGGCCTTGCCCACAGAAGCTTTGGCAGCACCTCAATCAAACGGATCTCTCGTGGTAACCCAGACAACGGATGGCAGGGTTCTGGCCTTTAATACAGCTGATGGCGAAATAGTCTGGCAGTACGATGGGGTGGTGCCAGCTCTGTCGCTGAGGGCCGCTGCCGCGCCATTGGTAGGCGGCGATGTGGTGATTGCGTCGTTCTCCAACGGAAAGCTCATGGCCTTGGCTGCCGAATCGGGCCAGCCTTTGTGGCAGTACGAAGTTGGGCAGCCTCAGGGACGCACGGAGCTGGAACGGCTGGTAGATATTGCGGGTCAGCCGTTGGTGCTTGATAGTGCGATAATGGTCTCTGGATATCAGGGAAAACTTGCTCTGGTCGATATACGTACCGGTCAGGAAATATGGAGCCGTAAGGCATCCAGCTTGCAAGCCCCAATGATTGGCGGTGGCAATATATATATGTCATCTGCTAACGGCGATGTTGTTGCCTACCGTGGCTCTGATCGCAGAGAGGTATGGCTTCAGGAGGGATTGTCCTGGCGCCAGCTGACTCAGCCGGCTGTTTACGACAACTATCTGGTTGTTGGCGATTACGAGGGTTATCTGCATGTACTGTCTGCAGATGATGGACGCCTTGTTGGTCAGACGCGCTATGATAGTGATGGCCTCCGGGTTCCATTGCAGCGCCTGGCCAATGGTAATCTGATGGTTTTCGGAAACAGCGGTAAATTGTCTGTATTCACACTGAGGGATCGGAACGGATCTGCGCTTCCTCAACGCTCTGGCCAAAGGCCGGGCCTAAATTAACTGTATAGCGAACCATTATGACCCCAGTAATTGCCCTTGTTGGCCGGCCAAATGTTGGCAAGTCGACATTATTCAACCAGATGACGCGTTCCCGCGATGCTCTGGTGGCGGATTTTCCCGGCCTGACCCGGGATCGCAAGTACGGTGAGGGCACTTACGAAGAGCAGCGCTTTATCGTTATTGATACCGGTGGCCTGACAGGAACAGAAGAGGGGCTGGATATCGAAATGGCCCGGCAGTCCATGCAGGCCGTAGACGAGGCAGACATAGTTCTTTTCCTGGTTGATGGACGTGCAGGCCTGACTGCCGGGGACGAAATGATAGCGGATCATCTGCGTCGGTCGGGCAAGCAGGCTCATCTTGTGGTTAACAAGACCGACGGACAGGATCCCGATGTAGCTGCGGCTGAATTTTATAGCCTCGGGTTTGCATCAACGTTTATGGTTGCCGCATCCCACAACCGCGGCATACGATCTATGCTCGAGATGCTCCTGCCTTCTGCAGAAGAGCGTGAAGCAGCCGATCGGGCGGATCGTTATCCGGGTATTCGCATTGGCATTGTTGGTCGTCCCAACGTGGGTAAATCCACACTGGTGAACCGCATGCTGGGCGAGGAGCGGGTGGTCGTTTATGACATGCCTGGCACGACCCGGGATAGTGTTTATATCCCTTATGAGCGCCACGAAAAACAATATACTCTTATCGATACCGCAGGTATTCGTCGCCGCAAGAATGTGAATGAAGCGGTGGAGAAGTTTTCCATTATCAAAACATTAAAGGCCATCGACGACGCCCATGTTGTGATACTGGTTATTGATGCCCGTGAAGGGCTTGTTGATCAGGATTTGCACCTGATCGGGTTTGTCCTTGATGCGGGCCGATCATTGGTCATTGCGGTCAACAAGTGGGATGGCATGGATCCTGAAGCCCGCGCTCAAGTGAAGGAGCAGGTGAAGCGCCGCCTGGACTTTCTCGATTATGCCGACAAGCACTATATCTCTGCGCTCCATGGCTCTGGCGTGGGGGTTCTGTACGAGTCAGTGGAAGCCTGTTATGAGTCGGCTATGGCTAAATGGCAGACCAACCGACTGACAGCCATTCTGGAGGATGCTATTGCTCAGCATCAGCCGCCTATGGTTCGTGGGCGCAGAATCAAGTTGCGCTATGCACATCAGGGGGGATCTAACCCGCCGGTAGTTGTTGTCCATGGCAATCAGACAGATGCCTTACCTGGCTCATACAAGCGCTATCTCGAAAACACGTTTCGCAAAGTGCTGAATGTGACTGGTTCACCAATCCGCTTTGAGTTCCGTTCCGCCGAGAACCCGTTCGCCAACAAGGTTGATCGGAAGACGCCTCGTCAGAAGGTTAAGCAGGACAATGATCTGAAGGTAGGTCGTCATGTGAAAAAGACCCGTCAGAAAAGCACCAAACGCTGACAGGCCTGTTTGTTGAGCGGGGCGGCTCAGGCCAGCCCCGCATCCTCAACCTGTTTTGCCTGCACCGCTGTCAGTGCAATGGTAAACACAATATCCTCTACTAACGCCCCCCTCGAGAGATCGTTAACCGGTTTCCTCAGGCCCTGAAGCATTGGGCCAATACTCACCACATTAGCGCTACGCTGAACCGCCTTATAGGTGGTGTTCCCGGTGTTGAGATCCGGGAAGATGAACACCGTCGCCTTACCCGCAACCTTGCTATTCGGCGCTTTGCTCCGCGCTACGCTTTCGATGGCTGCAGCGTCGTATTGCAGCGGGCCATCAATAAGCAGGTCTGGCCTGCGTTCACGGGCTATTCTGGTTGCTTCTCGCACCTTCTCCACATCGTGCCCACTGCCTGACTCGCCAGTGCTGTAGCTGATCATGGCAACGACGGGCTCCACACCAAACGCTTCTGCAGATTCAGCGCTCTGGATTGCGATATCGGCCAGCTCCTCTGCATTGGGGTCGGGGTTGATGGCGCAGTCACCGTACACCAATACCTGTTGTGGAAGCAGCATGAAGAAAACCGAAGACACTACTTTTGCATGGTCATGGGTCTTGATTAGCTGCAGGGCAGGGCGCACGGTGTTTGCGGTGGTGTGGATAGCGCCGGAAACAAGTCCGTCGGCCTCATCCAGAGCGACCATCATGGTGCCCAGAACCACGTTGTCTTCAAGCATCGCCTCGGCCATATCCGGCGCGAGCCCTTTGTGTTTGCGCAGTTCGACCATGGGAGCGATATAGTTTTTTCGCACCTCAATCGGGTCAATGATTTCAATATCCTCGGGCAGCTCAAAGCCTTGCGACGCTGCTACATCTCGAATTTCTGCTTCGTTGCCAATCAGGGCGCAGCGTGCAAGTTTGCGTTGGTGGCAAATGATTGCTGCCTGAACCGTGCGCGGTTCGCTGCCTTCTGGCAGTACGATGCGCTTGTTTGCTGCCCGCGCCCGCTCAGATAGCTGATAGCGGAATGCCGGAGGGGACAGCCGGCTCTGAACTTCAACGCGCAGGTGTTCCTGCAGCCAGTCTGTATCAATCTTGGTTGCTACTGCTTCCATTGCTTTCTCGACACGGTCGGGATCGTCGGTGGGAATCGCGTTGGAGAGGTTCGCCAGCATGTGGGCGGTTTCGTAGGTATTGGCAGGTGAGCTCAGTACTGGTAAGCCTGTATGCAGGGCCCGCGAACACAGGTCAATCACCCGTTGATCAGGCATAAGCCCGCCGGTCAGCATGAGGCCCGCCAGGGGAACGCCATTTAACGCCGCAACGGCCGTTGTCACAATAATGTCTTCGCGATCGCCGGGGGTCACCATCAGGGTGCCTGGACCCAGAGTTTCCGTCATATTGCGGATGGAGCGTGCGCAGACAGATACCCTTTGCACCCGGCGAGTGTGCATCTGGCCTTCATACAGCACCGGCACATTTAGCTCCCGGGCAATATCAGACACACGCGGTGCTAATAAATCAGACTGCCACGGGATCTGGCCCAGCAAGCGGAAGCGCCCATCCCGGAACACCTTGCAGCTATTGCGGTAGTCTGGAGTTTCACCTTCGGTCTGGCTGATATTGCTGTAGGGTTCCATTCCTGAGCGCTCGGGTTCACCAAGCTTGTTGAGGATAACGGCAATCACATCCTGAGCCGAGACATCGGAAAACAGGCGTGCAGCGAAATCCAGCTCCTCATCGAGTTCGAGAGGGCTGCTCTTGCCCGGTGTGCTGACCAACACCACGTCTGAACCCAGATTACGCGCCACTTCCACGTTAAGACGGGCTATGTAGGCTTCGCGACGGTCGGGAACAAGGCCTTCAATAATCACAACATCGACATCTTTGGCGACTTTCTGGTATTCGCCTACTACTGTCTCCATGAGCAGATCGGATTTGCCACGGTTAAGCAGGTGCTGAGCCTTCTTCAGGGGAATCGGTTCAGGGGGCTGCAGATGGCTCCGCGAACGGACAAAGGTCACGGATGAATCCTTACCATCGTTATGCCGCGACTCGGCCTGGTTTACTGACTGGTAAAAAGGCTTGTAGAATCCAACGCTGATGCCAACGCGCTCCATGGCGCGCAACAAGCCCAGACAAACAGATGTGAGCCCAGAATCCATTGAAGTAGGTGCAATAAACAGACTTTTAGCCATAGAAAGAGGTTCCGGTAGTTCAGGTAATAAGTTCTGGTGGCAGGTTCTGGCGATAGAGTAAGCTGACAGCCCGGCAGATCTATCTAAAACTGGCAGCCAGGCGCGAAGCCTCGCGTGCGATTACAAGCTCTTCATTAGTCGGGACGACCAGGACCGGGAATCGCGAACCGGCACTTTCTATTCTGCCACCGCTTTGACGACCGTTGTGCTCATTCCTGTCTGCATCCAGCTCAAACCCGAGCAACTTCAGATGACCTAGTGTTTTTTGCCTGACCCGACTGCTGTTTTCGCCAATACCGCCAGTGAAAACCAGTGCATCAAGGTGGTCCAGTGATGCCATCATGGCGCCAACGTACTTTGCCAAGCGGAAACAGAATATGTCGATGGCAAGAGCTGAAGGCTCGTGTCCTTGATCAGCCAATTCACACAGGGTGCGCATATCGTTGGTTTTGCCAGAGATTCCAAGGAGCCCGCTGTTCTTGTTAAGTTCCTTATGAACGTCGGCTAACTGCATACCCCGGGAACTCAGGTAATCAAAGAGCCCTGGGTCAATGTCACCGCAGCGGGTTCCCATTACCAGCCCTTCCAGCGGTGTTAGCCCCATGCTGGTGTCGACACTGAAACCATCTTTGATTGCCGTAATACTGCAACCATTGCCCAGGTGGGCGGAAATGATCGAGGTGGTTGCAAGGGTTTTGTCGAGTAGGCGAGCGGCTTCGTTGGCCATGAAGAAATGGCTGGTTCCGTGGAATCCATAACGCCTTACGCTCCAGTCCCGATAGAAGGATTCGGGCAGTGCATATAGGTATGCATGGGGTGCAAGAGTCTGGTGGTAAGCGGTATCAAACACGGCGACTTGCGGTGTTTCGGGAAATTGCTCCCGGGTGGCTTCAATCCCGGCAAGATTGACCGGGTTATGAAGCGGAGCCAGGCCTGCGCAGTCGTTGATGGCTTCAACCACATCATCGTTGATCAGAACAGCTTCGCGGAAGGTTTCGCCCCCGTGCACCACGCGGTGCCCTACAGACGTGGGGGCTGCCGGCATTAACTTACGCTCGCGAAACGCCAATACCAAAGCCGTCAAAGCCTGTTTGTGGTTGGCATTGCGCGGCAGAGGTACAGTGCGGTCATCACCATCGATTCGCGCAAATGCGTCTGATCCGTTCAGTCTCTCTGCTATCGCAGAGGCCAATTTGTTTTCATTTTCATCGAATAGCGCAAGTTTCAGAGACGAACTGCCGCAGTTAACGACAAGAATGGATTGTGTCATGTTTCCCTGGTTCCCTGAGTGTCACGTTTGTGTCTGGTGATTGGTATTGAGCCATTCATTGAACTCCCCGGCAGGGAGTGGGCGGCTGTAGAAATAGCCTTGAGACATATCACAGCCTTCCTGCTTCAGGAAAAGGGTCTGTGCTTCCTCTTCAACGCCTTCCGCTATGATAGTCAGGCCCAGGCTGTGTGCCATGTTGATTATCGCACGCACAAGGGAGCCTCCCCCTTGGGTTTTGGTCACATCGTTGATGAAGGTGCGGTCGATTTTCAGGGTGTCGAACGGGTAGCTCTTGAGGTAACTGAGAGCTGAGTAACCCGTACCGAAATCATCGACGGAGAGGCGAATGCCAGCCCTATCCAGTTCCCTGAGAATTTCGGCAGTTTCGATTGAGTTGTCTAGCAGCAGGCGTTCGGTAATTTCCAGTTCCAGCAACTGCGGAGCCAGGTCGTTGTTTGATAGCGCGCGCATCACTGCGTTGATAAACCCGGAGTCCCTGAACTGTCTTGGTGACACGTTGACTGAAATTCCAATGTCCCGGCCAGTGATTGCCCTCCAACCGGTGGCTGCAAGGCAGGCTTGCTCAAGCACCCATTCGCCAATGGCAATGATAAGACCTGTCTCCTCGGCCAGCGGAATAAAGCGATCCGGCATTATCATGCCCATAGCAGGGTTGTTCCATCGCAGTAGCGCTTCTACAGCGTGCACTTCGCCGGTAGCGGTCTTAACAATTGGCTGAAAATAAAGTTCGAACTCGTTCAGCTCCAATGCTCTCCGCATGCGGGATTCCATTTGTAGCCGCTCATGGGATACCTCAGACATTTCGGGGGTGAAGTGTGCGTATGAGCTTTTGCCCTGACGCTTTGCCTGATACATGGCAGCATCCGCGTGCTGTAGAAGGGTGCCGCTGTTGTCGGAATCGGTCGGGAAAATTGCAATACCGATGCTGGTCGTAACAAAAACTTCCTGGCCATTCAGGGTATAGGCCGGAGTAAAGTTTGAAAGAATGCGCTCAGCTACCTGTGCCGCGGATTCAGAGCCATTTAGCCCTGGCAGTATCACAAGGAATTCGTCGCCGCCAAGTCTTGCAACGGTGCTTGTTCCCCGCAGACAGCTGGATATTCGCCTCGCAGCTTCAATCAGCAGATTATCGCCGGCATCGTGGCCCAGGGTGTCGTTGATGTGCTTGAAGTTATCAAGATCCAAAAACATGACCCCAACCATGGAGCCCTCGCGGCGAGCTTGAGCCAGTGCCAGTTTGAGCCGGTCTAGCGCGAGCATGCGGTTAGGCAAACCCGTCAGTATGTCGTAGTTTGCCTGGCGCAATAACTGCTGCTCGTAGCGTTTTCGGATGCTAATGTCTTCACCAAGAATGAGGTAGCCCGTTGCTTCACCGGTGCCGTCCTTTATGGGTGTTACGATCAACTGCTCCCAAAAGCGCTCGCCATTGCGCCGTGCACTGTTCACTTCACCCTGCCACACACCAACGCGCTGAACCTGCAGGCGGATGGATTGCCATAGTTGGCGGTTTTCACGGATTTCCATGCTGTTGTCGCTTAATGCGCCAGGGTGTCGGCCGACAATCGCTTTTGCGTTATAACCCGTAAGCTGTGTGAACTTGTGGTTTGCAAACTCGACCCGCCACTGACGGTCGCAAATAACAACGGAGGAAGGGCTTTGCTCAATTGCCATGGAAAATTTATGGATTTCGGCGGCATCTTTTTCCTGGCGCACCATGTCGTCATTCAGACGCTCGCGCATCTGATTTATTGCATCGCTTACCCGACCAATTTCATCGTTGCGGTGCGACGGCGTGTCTGGACGGTCAAGAGTTAGAGGTGTGCCGAGGTTCTTCAGGGAGATGTCTTTGGCGTAGTTGGCCATAGTTGTCAGATGGCGGGTAACAAAATGCTGAAAAACCCAGATGATTAGTATCGATACAAAAAAAGTCTTAAGGAATTGAGTGGCGAGAATAATGCCTACCTTAACTTTCAGGTCCTCATAAACACGATCCAGATTGGCTGTTACCGTGAGTTCACCCAGCTTGAATGTCCCTTCGCCCTCGTGAACCAGGTCAAATTGGTGCGATTTGGTATCGGAACCTCGGGGGATCTCCCCCATAACCAGTTCAGAGTCGGGCTCAATGCCCAGCCTCAGATGAACAATGTCTGGCAGGCTGAGAATCCCTTCCATTTGGGTCTGGAGCAGTTTTTGGTCAAGGGCCCAAAGGCTTCGGGCCAGACTGGATGCGTATCCGGATTCAACCACATGCATGCGGCTGTCAATCTGCAAAAGGTCTTTGCGGTAATCAGAATAGATTTGAATAGCCGATGCAATCAGCGTGAAAACCGAGCTGAATAGAAGTATCCAAGCAAGCAGCCTGAAGGACAGGGGAGAGCCCGAGCGAAAACGTTGTAAGCGTGTCGGCAGTTTCGGCATCTTGTACGTCAGCCACCCAGTCCGGTTGATATAAGCGGATAGTCCATTATTGGCTGACTATAACAGTCCTGTTATCCAAATTCCCTGCAAATCCGCGAAAACGTGGGAGAATTATGTTCACTTTTGTATTCGCGTGTTTTTGAGTTACAGCAGTGATGCTGCCATTGATGTAGATCAATATCTGTATTCTGGAGTGACGTAATCTGAGCTTAATCAAGTTTGAATAAGGGCAGGAGAAGAATTATGTATATGGACGTGGTGGTTTTCGCTGGAATTGCGACTGTATTACTTATGGTGGCTTTTTTTGTTGGCGTAGGCATATTCGTGATGCGAGACCAAAAATCTCACGCTGCCAATCCAATAAAGAAGGATATCAAGCTGGATAGAAAGGCCGCCTGAAAGGGCGAGCCTTGACTTCGGCAGATAAGCGCATTTTTCTTCTCGGGTATTTTGAGAGGTAAAAATGGCGTCCCCTAGGGGGTTCGAACCCCTGTTGCCGCCGTGAAAGGGCGGAGTCCTAGGCCACTAGACGAAGGGGACGCAACGCTTTAAACCTTTGCCTCGTCGAGGTGGCGCGTATATTAGGTAAGCCTTTCACCCCTGTCAACGTTTTTGATGTAAAAAAACGAATAAGTTATTTGGTGGCATCTTCGAGCGCTTCTGCGAGCGTCGGATAGCGAAACACGAATCCGGCGTCGATCAGTCTTTCTGGAATCGCCTTTTGACCTGTTAGCAAGAGCCGTGACATGTCTCCCAGCGCCAGCTTAAGCACTTGTGCCGGAACCGGGAAAATGGCGGGTCGCTTGAGAGTGTGAGCGAGGCAGCTCGTAAACTCACGGTTGGTGACAGGGTTGGGACTCACTACATTGTAGGCTCCGGAGGCCTGTGGCGACTCCAGCATCCAGATAAGAGCCGCTACTGCATCCTCACGATGAATCCAGGGCATGTATTGATGCCCGGAACCGAGTCGCCCGCCGAGTCCAAGTTTAAACGGTAAAACCATGCGCTTTAAAAAACCTCCCTCAGGACCTGCCACAATGCCGGTTCTGGAGAGGCATATGCGTACCCCAAGGGGCTGCAGCTTGAGTGCTGCATTTTCCCAATCCCTGCACATCTGGTGAGTAAACTCATCGTGAGGCGCAGTACCTTCGGTTACTCGTGCGTCACCCTGATCACCATAAAAGCCAACGGCTGAGCCAGAAACCATGGCCTTGGGTTTTTGTTCCCAGCTCTGAATGACCTTTGTCAGGGTGTTGGTCAAGCCAATACGACTATCGGAAAGTGCTTGTAGTCGCTGGTCACTCCAGCGCTTGTCGGCGATGCCTTCCCCTGCAAGATTGATCACGGAATCGTAACCCTGGTGGCCGCGGAGGCTTTCAAGGTTATGAATCACCTCCACCGGGCCACACAACATGCGTACCACATCGGCAGGCTGCCGGCTTAAAACAGAAAGCTTGTAGCCACGATCAAGCAGTTTTCTGCAAAGTTCTCCGCCAATAAAGCCAGTACCACCGGTTATAAGTACGCACTTGTTCATGATGTTGCTCCCTAATCGTCGGTGTTATGGGCTAGCTGCTGTGTCACTACATCCTTGATTGCCTGACCCAGCAAGGGGTTCTCTCCAATAGGAGGGGATAGCGTAATGCTTGCCCCTGTAGAATTTTCAAGAGCTTCGATCATGGCTGGCACATCTTTGCGCAGGTGACGTCCGGCGGCGAGAAAGAGTGGAACAACGGTGAATTCCAGGCTCCCGGCTGACACGCCTTCATGCACGACAGCCTCCAGGGATGGTTCAGCCAGCTCCATATAGGCAATTCTGGAGTTGGTTACAGCCTTTAGCGTCGGCTCGGCGAGAGTTTCGAATGTGTTGCACCAGCGTTTGTCGCTGCTGCCGTGGGCTAACAAAATGACGCGACGACTGCTCATCAGCGCTCCTCTATGATCTGTCAAAGGTGTCTGTCGTAAATCTGGTTGCGGGCCGGTATTCTCTGTTGGTCCCGTCAATCAAGATAACAGGGTGTTCTTTAATGTTCGATTGAAAAGAGATTCTGGATTTCTGGTTCGGAGAATTTGATGAAAATGGATTGCCTGATAGCGAACACCGCAATCGTTGGTTTCGCTCAAGCCGGAAGTTCGACCAGGAGATACGTCGCCGGTTTCTTTCCATGGTTCTGTTTGCGTCGGAACAAGGGCTAGATCACTGGCGTAAGACACCAGGTGGTCGGTTAGCTGAGATTATCCTGCTCGACCAGTTTTCCAGAAATATTTTCCGGGGCGGCGCACTTGCGTTCGAGCAGGACAAGCAGGCGAAGGAGCTTTGTAAAGAGGCTATGCGTAAGGGGTGTGATGTTGCGCTCCCGCCGATTCAGCGCGCATTTATGTATATGCCGTTGCAACACTCGGAGCGACTCGATGACCAGGCTCTGTCGGTTGAGTGTTATGAGCAATTGGTAGCATCCACTACGGGGATGCTGCAGGATTTTTTGAAAAGCTTTCTACGATCCGCGCAGGACCACCATGAAATCATTGAGCGTTTTGGGCGGTTTCCTCATCGAAACCAGGCGCTCAGAAGACCCTCTAGTGAGGCGGAAAGGGACTATTTGGGTACCGCTAATCGATTTGGGCAATAAAAAGTTTGGAAAGGAGGTTGACGAAAGGGGCGGGATGCGTAGAATACACATCCGTTGTCAGCGCAAGCTGGTCAATTTTGCGGGAATAGCTCAGTTGGTAGAGCACGACCTTGCCAAGGTCGGGGTCGCGAGTTCGAATCTCGTTTCCCGCTCCAGATTCCGGAAACCCGGCCTCGAAAGAGGCCGGGTTTTTTGTTTTTGGTTATACTTGCCGTCTCCCCACACTTGATTTTGGCTCTGGAGACGCGCCTTGAAAGTTCACTCACTCCATGTTTACCCAGTAAAGTCCCTCGCTGGTATTGAGGTTTCCTGTTTTGAAATGGATGACTTCGGCCCTAAAGGCGACCGGCGATGGATGATAGTCGATGAGGAACGCCGCTTTGTTACCCAGAGGGAGCTTCCGGTATTGGCCAGGGTATCAGCCTCTCTGTCTGCAGAGGGTGTCAGTATCCGAATACCGGGTGAGGGCGATTTCACATTGCAGCAGACAGGTCAGGAACTACGAGTGCTGGTCTGGCGCGACTGGGTTAAAGCTCTTGAGGGCGAGTCGTTTGCCAGTGAAGCGCTGAGCCGCTTTTGCGGCAAGACTCTGCGTCTTGTCTATATGCCCGATTCCTCGTTTCGGCGGGTCGATGCCGGGCATGTAAGTGAGTATCGCCGTGTAGGCTTTGCTGATGGCTTTCCTTTTTTGATCACCAATCTGGCTTCATTGGATGAGCTGAATGGGCGTCTTGACGCGCCCGTAGATATGCGCAGGTTTAGGCCCAACATTGTTATCGAGGGCCCGGCTCCCTGGCAGGAAGACCACTGGCGTAAGATTTCGGTGGGAGGGCAGTGCTTCAGTATCGTGAAGCCAAGTTCCCGCTGTGTTCTGACCACCGTTGACCCGGATACGGGCCTAAAAGATCCCGGCCTGCAGCCCTTGAGGGCGCTCTCAGGTTATCGCAGAACGCCAGATGGCGTAATCTTCGGCCAGAATGCTATTCATGAATCCCCCGGAGTGATCCATGTGGATGATTCCGTCACTGTTATCGAATCGGAGTAGAAAACAACGTGCCACTGTTAACGCTGGACTCGATTTCCCTGGCTTTCGGAATGCACCCGCTGCTTGATCAGGCTTCACTGAATATTGAAGCTGGTGAGCGGGTGTGCCTGTTAGGAAGGAATGGCGAGGGTAAGTCGACTCTTCTGAAAATCGTGAGCGGCGAGGTTGTTCCGGATGGTGGCAAGGTGCGCCTTGACGATGGCGCGGTGTTGGCGGTTTTGCCCCAGAACCTGCCGTCTGACGACACCAGGACGGCATACGAAGTTGTGTCGGGAGCCTTCCCTGAAGCGGGTCAGCTTCTTGCAGAGTTTCATACGCTTACACAAAGCGCAGACGAGTCCAGTCTTGATCGTATGATGAAGGTTCAGGAGCGTATCGAAGCGCTTGACGGGTGGCGGCTGGATCAGAAGGTTACGGCCATTCTGGCGCAATATGGTATCGATCCGGATCAGCGGCTTAATACGCTTTCCGGTGGATGGCAGCGCCGTGTTCTGTTGGCAAAAGCACTCGTTGGAGAACCCGATATTCTTTTGCTGGATGAGCCAACCAACCATCTTGATGTGCCAGCCATTGCATGGCTTGAGGAGGCTCTTGGTGCGTTTCGTGGCGCCATGCTTTTCGTGAGCCACGATCGTGCTTTTATCAGGCGGATGGCTACCCGGGTTGTGGAGCTGGATCGCGGCAAGCTGGTTAGTTTTGCAGCGTCTTATGACCGATATCTTGATCTGAAAGAAAAGGCCCTTGAAGAGGAAGAACGGGAAAATGCCCTTTTCGACAAGAGGCTGAAACAGGAAGAAGCCTGGATACGCCAGGGCATTAAAGCTCGTCGCACTCGCAATATGGGTCGGGTCAGGGCGCTGAAAGCGATGCGGGAAGAGCATCGGCAGCGTCGGGTCAGGGGTGGCACAGCAACCTTCGCAGTGGAGGATGCGGCACGCTCAGGCAAGCTGGTGGTTGAGGCAGTGGGTGCCGGCTTTGCGTACCCGGATGGAACAGCCATTATTCGGGATATGAACCTCACTGTGCTTCGGGGCGACAAAATTGGCCTTGTGGGGGAGAACGGAACTGGCAAAACAACACTGGTACGCTTGTTACTGGGTAGTCTTGAGCCGACACAGGGCACCATCCGCCTGGGAACAAATCTCGAGGTTGCCTATTTTGACCAGCTTCGTGGTGAACTCGACCTCAGTCTGAATGCTCTCGACAACTTGTCGGAAGGTCGGGAATTTATTGATATCAACGGCCAAAGCAAGCATGTGCTCGGCTATTTGCAGGAGTTTCTTTTTACCCCTGAGCGGGCGAGATCCCCTGTTCGGGTGTTCTCCGGGGGGGAGCGTGCAAGGCTGTTGCTGGCCAAGCTGTTCAGTAAGCCGGCAAACATTCTGGTGCTCGATGAGCCAACCAACGATCTGGATGTGGAAACCCTTGAGTTGCTGGAAGAGCAGCTTTCCGAGTTTGCTGGTACCGTGATTGTTATCAGCCACGACCGTGAATTCCTCGATAACGTTGTAACGGAAACGGTTTTCCTGGACGGTTCTGGCTATGTGCGGGAATACGTAGGTGGATACAGCGACTGGCGTCGACAGGGGGGGCGTTTCCCGGCTGAGGCAACGGGCGCGCGACCCGATCGGCACGACAAAGCGGCAAAGTCAGGGAAGCAAAATAGTGGCAAGGGCAATGTTAATTCTGTTGCGAAGGATGATCAGGTCGCAGCGGGGTCGCAAGATGGCGATGCCAGTAAGCCCAAGCCAGTCAAGTTGAGTTATAAGTTAAAGCTCGAACTTGAACAGTTGCCGGGGCAAATAGAGGCCTTGGAACAGGATGTTGCGAACATTCAGGCACGAATTTCTTCTGCTGACTTCTATTCAGGGGCGGCTGAAGAGGTTGCAGAGGTTCTGGAAGAGCTGGAGCAGAAAGAGCTCAAGCTCGAGAAGGTGATCGAGAGGTGGATGGAGCTGGAAGAGCAGGCACTTGGTTAAGGATTTCAGATACAAAAAGCCCGGTGGCAAGGAATTGCCCCGGGCTTTTCTTTAAAGCTGGATGTTGCAGGGCGACTTAGCGAATTCTGATCGCTAAAACGTCGCACTCTGTGCCATGCAAAACGCCATTTGCAGTGGAGCCCAGTAGCAGCTGGAAACCCTTCCGTCCGTGGCTTCCCACAATCACCAGGTCTGCAGCCTGTTCTTTGACCAAGCGGTGTATCTCCGATTCCGGCCGGCCCACAGTTACAATCTGGTTGGTTTTGTCAACGCCATACTGAGCACCGTATGCAGCAAGCTGTTCCCGGGCGGCCTTATCGAGCTGAGTTTGAAGCTCGGTAAGGTCCATTGGAATATCTCCGCCATAGGCATACCCCACTGGCTCCACAACGTGCACCAGAACAAGGCTGGCACCGTGAGCTTCGCTCATGATCTTTGCTTTTTCCAGAACCTGGGGTGCTTCTTCGGTAAGATCGATAGCAACCAGCATCTTTTTGTATGCAGACATCCCTAACTCCTTTTGTATCGGCTTTCCTACAGCATAATACGCGAGCCCGACCGGGGGAAGGGCTCCGGTGCTGCTCAGGCGTTTTGCTGGAGCAAAGAGATAACGGAAGACAGGCTTTCGAGAATGCGTTTGGAATACCGGTCGATTACAAAACCCACGTTGTTTTCGTTGTAGTTGATATAAGAGCCCCGGATGAACTGCCATTTTGCATTTACATCGCTCAAAAGTTCACTCAGCTCTTCTTTGCTTTCGCCTGTACTCATTGTTTCAAGCAGCATGTCGAATTCTTTAGCCTGATCATCAAGTGACGTTTCGAGGGCAGAGCCTTGAAATATTTGCGCAACCGAAGAGTTGGTGCGAACCGAGTACTTGGCCATCATCTGGGCGATGACGACTGCTCCCATCCGGGCTGCTTCTACCCGTGGACTTGTTTGTGTCTTCGAGGTTTCCTGGGCAATCTGGTAGAGTTCGGATGCCTTGCTGTTCATTTCCAGCGCCTGGTTGGCCATGTCTGAAACCAGCCGCAAGTCCGGATAACCAGTTGTCCGGACATCGTTTATGTTGTCGCGCATCAGGTTTTTGAATTTATCGAACTGGCTGTTGAGCTCTTCAAGTTGCTCATTGGATAGTCCGCCACCTGTGTTGCTCGTAACGAGGTTCATGGCGTCGTTGGCTGAGTTGATACCCGCCACAATCTCGTTCAAGGTATTGGTGCTGCCGGATCCGATAAAACGGTAGTAGGCGTCAAGCGCGACATAATTGCTTACGCGGAAGTTATGTAGCTGGGCGAGGAAGTCGTCAGACTCCTGTGCCTTTACGTTCATGGATGTGAGCAAAAACAGAAACAGTGAGGCAACCATAGAGGCGCGAGCGCCGAGGTAGGTGGATTTCATCGGACGGATTCTCCGTAAAGCGTTTATTATTGTGTACGAAAGTCGTAGATCGAAGGTAAAGTAAGTTTCCCGGCCAATCAAGCAGTTTTGCGGGCCCGGGATTCGGGAAATGTAAATATCTTTGAAATTTGCATCGCGAAGTTCAGGTGCATTCTCTGTACTGGCTTGTAAAGCCTTGATAGATAAGCATACTGGCTCGTAATGTAGGTGTTATTTCCGCATGTTGCGTCTGATCACAAAGAAACAAATTGACAAACGTGCTGTTTTTTCACATCGTGTGCCCTCACGATTCAAACGACTGTATGAATTTTTAGTCGTTTGATCGGGCAGTGACAGAAATCTCGCTGCATCAAACAGCTCTGACGACTCCTCAAGCGAGGCCGTTCAGAGTTGGAGGCAGTTCCAAACACAGACTGGAGATCAGTTGATGATTTACGAAGGTAAAGCCATCACGGTTAAAGAGATCGAAGGCGGGATCGCTCAGTTGGACTTCGACTTGCAAGGCGAGTCGGTAAACAAGTTCAACCGTCTTACCATTGAAGAGCTCCACGCCGCGACTGATGCACTTAAAGCACAGAAGAAACTCAAGGGCCTGGTAGTAACCAGTTCCAAAGACAGTTTCATTGTTGGTGCCGACATTACAGAGTTTACTGATCTGTTTGCCGGTTCCGAAGAGGATCTGGTTGCCAACAACCTGAAGGCTAATGCCATTTTCAGTGCGGTAGAAGATCTGCCGTTCCCGACCGTAACAGCTATTAACGGCATTGCGCTGGGTGGCGGTTTTGAAATGTGCCTGGCTACAGACTTCCGGGTTATGGCTCCCAAGGCAAAAGTAGGTCTGCCAGAAGTTAAGCTGGGTATTTTCCCTGGCTTTGGCGGTACTGTTCGCCTGTCCCGCCTTGTGGGTGTGGATAACGCCGTAGAGTGGATTTGTGGCGGTGCAGAAAACCGTGCCGACGTGGCTTTGAAGACAGGCGCTGTCGACGCCGTCGTTGAGCCAGAAAAGCTCGTTGAGGCTGCTGTTGCCATTATTAACCAGTGCAACGAAGGCAAGCTTGACCACGAAGCGCGCCGCGAAGAGAAAAAGGGCAAGATCAAGCTGAATGCCATGGAAAGCATGATGGCATTTGAGATCTCCAAAGCATTTGTTGGTGGCAAAGCGGGTAAAAACTACCCGGCACCAGTAGAAGCTATCAAGGTGATGCAGAAGCACGCCGGCATGACCCGCGACAAGGCGATTGAAGTTGAAGCGAAAGGCTTTGCCAAAATGGCGAAGACCAACGTTGCAGCTTGCCTGGTGGGCCTGTTCCTGAACGATCAGGAGTTGAAGAAGAAGGCCAAGGCGTGGGAAAAAGAAGCGTCTGAAGTGAAACTGGCTGCCGTATTGGGTGCCGGTATCATGGGTGGTGGTGTGGCGTATCAGTCAGCACTGAAAGGCACGCCGATCATCATGAAGGACATTAACCAGGATGGTATTACCCTGGGTCTGAATGAAGCCAAAAAGCTGCTCACCAAGCGTGTCGACAAAGGCCGCATGAAAGCAGGCCAGATGGCAGATGTTCTCAACAGTATTACTCCAACGCTGAACTACGGTGATTTCAAAAACGTAGACCTGGTTGTTGAGGCCGTTGTTGAAAACCCGAAAGTAAAAGATGCGGTTCTGCGTGAAGTAGAAGATGCGGTTCGTGAAGACGCGATTCTGACGTCTAACACCTCGACCATTTCCATAGATCTTCTGGCCAAGAACCTGAAGCGCCCGGAAAACTTCTGTGGCATGCACTTCTTCAACCCTGTGCACATGATGCCGCTGGTTGAGGTTATCCGCGGCAAGAAGACCAGTGATCGCGCTATTGCGACTACTGTGGCTTACGCCAAGGCCATGGGTAAGACTCCGATCGTTGTAAACGATTGCCCGGGCTTCCTGGTTAACCGCGTTCTGTTCCCTTACTTTGGCGGTTTTGTTGGCCTGGTACGTGACGGTGCCGACTTCCAGAAAGTCGACAAGGTTATGGAAAAGTTCGGCTGGCCGATGGGCCCGGCATACCTGCTGGACGTTGTTGGTATGGATACCGGCAAGCATGCTGGTGAAGTAATGGCTGACGGCTTCCCCGATCGTATGAAGCACGCAGAAACCACTGCAATTGACGTAATGTTTGAAAACAACCGTTACGGACAGAAGAACGATGTTGGTTTCTACAAGTACGAACTGGACCGCAAGGGCAAGCAGAAGAAGGTTGTCGATGAAGAGACCTACAAGCTGCTTGAGCCGGTTGTTCAGGGTAAGAACGAGTTCAGCGATGAAGACATCATTGCTCGCATGATGATCCCATTGTGCCTTGAAACCGTTCGCTGCCTGGAAGATGGCATTGTTGAAGACCCGGCTGATGCCGATATGGGTCTGATCTTCGGTATCGGCTTCCCGCCGTTCCGTGGAGGCGCCCTGCGTTATATCGACGACATGGGTGTCGACAAGTTCGTTGAACTGGCAGACAAGTATGCAGATCTTGGTCCTTTGTACCATCCGACCGATAAGCTGCGTGAAATGGCCAAGACTGGCAAAAAGTTCTTTGGTTAACCCTGAACGAGATTTCCGAACGGAGAAAGATCTATGAGCCTTAATCCGAGAGACGTTGTCGTCGTCGATTGCGTGCGGACTCCGATGGGTCGTGCCAAAAATGGTTGTTTCCGCCATGTGCGTGCGGAAACCCTGTCGGCTACGCTGATCGATGCTCTTTTCGAGCGTAACCCGAAGCTCGACCCGAAAGAAGTTGAAGATGTGATTTGGGGCTGTGTAAACCAGACCAAGGAGCAGGGCTTTAACGTGGCGCGGCAGATTTCTGTGCTGACCCGTATCCCTCATGAGTCTGCAGCCCAGACTGTTAACCGTCTGTGTGGTTCTGCCATGAGTGCAATCCATACAGCAGCCCAAGCCATCATGACCGGCAACGGTGATGTGTTTGTGGTTGGTGGTGTGGAGCACATGGGCCACGTACCCATGACGGAAGGTTTCGACCATAACCCGGCTGCTTCCAAATACACTGCTAAAGCCTCGAACATGATGGGCCTGACAGCAGAGATGCTGGCAAAAATGCACGGCATTACCCGCCAGCAGCAGGATGAGTTTGGTGCTCGCTCACATCGTCTAGCCCATGAAGCGACCCTCGAAGGCCGTTTCAAGAACGAAATCGTGCCTGTTGAAGGTCACGACGAGAATGGCTTTAAGGTGCTGATTGAGCATGACGAGACTATTCGTCCCGACACCACCGTGGAGTCACTGGGCCAGCTTAGACCGGCTTTTGATCCAAAGAACGGTACGGTAACGGCGGGTACTTCTTCTCAGCTGACAGACGGTGCCTCTGCTATGGTCCTGATGTCTGCAGAGCGTGCAGAAGCACTGGGTCTGAAGCCGATGGCGAAGATTCGCAGCATGGCCGTTGCTGGCTGTGATCCCGCAATCATGGGCTACGGCCCTGTACCGGCAACCAAAAAGGCACTTAAGCGTGCAGGCCTGAAAGTTGAAGATATCGACTTCTGGGAACTGAACGAAGCCTTTGCTGGTCAGTCTTTGCCAGTGTTGAAAGACCTGAAACTGCTGGGTGTGATGGAAGAGAAGGTTAACCTGAACGGCGGCGCGATTGCTCTTGGGCATCCGCTGGGCTGCTCTGGTGCCCGTATCTCTACCACTCTGCTGAACGTAATGCAGGCCAAAGGCGGTAAGCTTGGTGTATCCACCATGTGTATCGGCCTTGGCCAGGGTATTGCGACGGTCTGGGAGCGCCTGTAATCCGTTAAGCGGGTTCAGTAACGCTTTCATGGGAGGCCCGGCATTCGCCGGGCCTTTCTTGTTTCAGGGTGGGTGCAGAGTGCTTCTTTAAAACTTGAAAAATGCATGACTGAAACAAAGAATGGGTTGTCTTGCTATTCCTGACACTGTAAAACAGTGAGCCTATACATAATGGCGGCTTCTATAGTTTTTCCAGCCGATTGATTTTACAGCGAGTTTACGGTCTGCTTGTATGTCGACCGATTTATCGCCAAGGATACAGATCTCCGATATGGGTAAAAGTCTCGTAATTGTCGAGTCACCAGCGAAAGCGAAGACCATTAACAAGTACCTGGGTTCTGACTTCATCGTAAAGTCCAGCGTTGGGCACATTCGTGATCTGCCAGTTAGTGGCAGTGGGTCCCAGTCTGATCCGAAAGAACGTGCCAGGCAGGCGGCGCTTACGCGCAAGCTCAGCCCTGAAGACAAGATTGTGCATAAAAAGCGCAAGGCACGGGAGCAATTGGTTGCTCGTATGGGGGTTGATCCAGACAATGACTGGAGTGCCCGATACGAAGTCCTTCCTGGCAAGGAAAAGGTTGTTAGTGAGCTCAAGCGTCTCGCAAAAAATGCCGACCACATTTACCTCGCAACGGATCTTGACCGCGAAGGGGAGGCTATTGCCTGGCACCTGAAGCAGGCCATTGGTGGCGAGCCTGAAAAATACCGCCGTGTGGTGTTTAACGAGATCACCAAGCGTGCCATTCAGGAAGCATTTGAAAACCCGGGAAGTCTCGATACGAATCAGGTGAACGCCCAGCAGGCTCGTCGCTTTCTCGACCGGGTTGTTGGTTACATGGTGTCGCCGCTATTGTGGGCCAAACTCGCCCGTGGGCTGTCTGCAGGCCGTGTTCAGTCAGTGGCTGTACGTTTGATTGCGGAGCGGGAGCGGGATATCCGGGTGTTTGTACCGGAGGAATATTGGCAGTTGTTTGCCGGGCTTGGTGCCAAGGCCGCTGCGCAGCCGGTTCGGTTTGAGGTTACCCGCTACGACGGCAAGCCTTATCGCCCGGTTAACGAGCAGCAAAGCAATGAGCACGTAGAGCGCCTGAAGGCTGGCGCCTTTGAGGTGGCCAAGCGGGAAGACAAACCAACCAGGTCTCGCCCGGGCGCACCTTTTATTACCTCAACGCTACAGCAGGCTGCAAGTAACCGCCTTGGGTTCAGTGTCAAGAAAACCATGATGCTGGCACAGCGGCTGTATGAGGCAGGTTACATCACCTATATGCGTACCGACTCTACCAACTTGAGTCAGGACGCGATTAATAGCTGCCGGGAGTTCATCAAGGATCAGTTTGGTAATCGTTATTTGCCTGAGAAGCCCAAAGTTTATGGCAGCAAAGAAGGGGCTCAGGAAGCGCACGAGGCCATTCGTCCTACAGAGGTGTCTCGCAAGGCCGCGGCAATCAGTGGCTTGGAAAAAGACGCTGAGAAGCTCTATGACCTCATCTGGCGTCAGTTTGTTGCCTGCCAGATGTCTGAGGCCGAATTCCTTAGCACCTCTATCGTAGTGGCTAACGGCGATTACGAACTGCGTACCCGTGGTCGCATTATCAAGTTTGAAGGTTTTCTGAAGGTGGCCCCTCAGTCGGCCAAGAAAGAAGAAGACGTTGCCCTGCCAGACATCAAGGTAGGTGAGTCTCTGAGTCTCGAAAAGCTCGAGCCAAGCCAGCACTTTACCAAGCCAGCGCCTCGCTATACGGAAGCAAGCCTGGTTAAAGAGCTTGAAAAGCAGGGTATTGGTCGGCCATCCACATACGCATCGATCATCTCGACCATTCAGGATCGTGGCTACGTGCGTCTGCAAAACCGTCGCTTCTACGCTGAAAAAATGGGTGAGATAGTCACGGATCGCCTGTGCGAGTCGTTTTCCAACCTCATGGACTTCGATTTTACCGCCAAGATGGAAGGTGATCTTGACCGCATTGCTTTAGGCGATGTGGAATGGAAAAAGGTTCTTAACGACTTCTATGCCAACTTCCGTCAGCAGCTGGAGTCTGCTGAAACGGCTGATGGTGAAGGCGGTATGCGCCCGAACGACCCGACCGAAACCAATATTCCCTGCCCAACCTGTGCGCGTAATATGCAGATTCGTGTTGCAAGTACGGGTGTGTTTCTGGGCTGTTCCGGATATTCGTTGCCGCCGAAAGAACGCTGTAAAACAACCATCAACCTGGTGTCAGGTGATGAAGTTGTTAGTGCTGATGATGATGTTGAGGGCGAGGGCGAGACCCGGCTGCTGCGTAAAAAACGACGTTGCCCTATCTGTGCAACGGCCATGGACAGTTATCTGGTGGATGAAACCCGTAAGCTCCACGTTTGCGGTAATAATCCCGACTGTGCCGGGTATGAAGTGGAAGAGGGCACTTTCCGGATTAAGGGCTACGACGGCCCCACGCTTGAGTGTGACAAGTGCGGTTCTGAGATGCAGCTCAAAACCGGGCGCTTTGGTAAGTATTTCGGGTGCATGAGCGACACCTGTAAGAATACCCGCAAACTGTTAAAGAGTGGGGAGCCGGCGCCACCCAAAATGGACCCGGTACCAATGCCAGAGCTGAAGTGTCAGAAAGTCGATGACACCTATGTGCTGCGTGATGGCGCATCAGGAATGTTTTTGGCGGCTAGCAAGTTCCCGAAAAACCGTGAGACTCGGCCACCTCTGGTTATGGAGATTAAGCCGCATCGTGAGGAAATAGATCCGAAACACGATTATCTGATGGGAGCGCCAGAGCGTGATCCTGAGGGCAATCCGACGGTCATCCGTTATAGTCGCAAAACCAAAGAGCAGTATGTGATGACGGAAAAAGACGGTAAGGCTACGGGCTGGTCTGCATGGTATGTGAACGGAAAATGGCAGCCCCGGGAAAAGTAAAAAGATAATCAAGGCTGGTCAGGCCAATAAGAAAAAAGGCCAGAGCGCAAGCTCTGGCCTTTTTTGATTTGGCTGAGTTCTTTTCAGGCTTATCTGAATTTCCGCAATCTTTGAATAAGTGACGACGTATCCCAGCGTTTACCGCCCATCTCCTGAACGTCGCCATAAAACTGGTCTACCAGGGCTGTAACCGGTAGCGAGGCGTTCACCTTGCGTGCTTCATCGAGGCATATGCCGAGATCTTTTCGCATCCAGTCAACTGCAAATCCATGATCAAATTCACCGTCAATCATGGTTCCTGAGCGGTTTTCCATTTGCCAGGACTGTGCGGCGCCCTTGGAAATGACGTCAACGACTTTTTTAACATCCAGATTTGCCTGTTCGGCAAAATGAAGAGCTTCCTATAGTCCTTGTACCAAACCGGCAATGGCAATCTGATTGACCATTTTCGTTTTTTGGCCGCTTCCTGCAGGGCCCATAAGATTCAGGGCTCTGGCGTAGTGCTGCAGTAGCGGCTGAGCTTTCGAGTAGTCTTCATCTGAGCCGCCGCACATAATGGTAAGCTGTCCCTTCTGGGCACCCTGTTGACCTCCTGACACTGGTGCGTCGATAAAGCCCATACCAACCCTGCCTGCAGCCGCGGCAAGCCTCTCAGCTACGCCGGCAGAAGCAGTGGTGTGGTCCACAAGCACGGCACCGTGCTTTGCGTGCGCCAGAATGCCACTCTCGCCTTCGTAAACCGTAATCAGGTCCTTGTCGGCACCAACACAGGTCATTACAAAATCAGCGTCTTTGACGGCTTCTTCTATGGTCTGACAGGCGGTTCCCGGGTAATCCCTGGCCCACTGAACCGATTTGTCCGTTGAGCGATTCCATACCCGAACGGTAATGCCGGCTTCGGCCAGATGGCCTGCCATGGGATAGCCCATAACGCCAAGACCGATAAAGGTTGCGGTTGTCATTGGTTTCTCCTTGTAGAGTTCTGGAGCTTAACTTAGCACAGCGTCAACAGATTGCAGGCGATAAGACACGTTAATTAAAGGAATAAAAAAGGCCGCTGAATCAGCGGCCTTTTGGGCATTACGACAGGCAGGACTTATTTTTTTGGGTAGTCCCGTGCTGGAGAGCCAGTGTACAGCTGGCGTGGGCGGCCAATGCGATAGTCACCGCTGACCATTTCGTTCCAGTGGGAGAACCAGCCGATTGTCCGCGCCATGGCAAAGATTACCGTAAACATGGATGTCGGGATCCCGATTGCCTTCAGAATGATGCCTGAATAGAAATCTACGTTCGGGTAAAGCTTGCGCTTGACGAAGTATTCATCTTCCAGGGCGATTTGCTCAAGACGCTGGGCGATCTTCAGAAGAGGGTCGTTTTCCAGCCCGAGCTCGCTCAAGACTTCGTGCGCAGTTTCGGCCATAACCTTGGCGCGCGGGTCGAAGTTTTTATAAACCCTGTGCCCAAAGCCCATCAGTCGGAAAGGATCATCTTTGTCTTTAGCTCTGGCAATAAACGCATCGATGTTGGATACGTCGCCAATTTCCGCAAGCATATCCAGAACAGCCTCGTTAGCGCCGCCGTGCGCGGGGCCCCAAAGAGCCGCAATGCCTGAAGCGATACAGGCGTAAGGGTTGGCGCCGGAAGAGCCTGCCAGTCGCACAGTTGATGTGGACGCATTCTGTTCATGGTCAGCGTGAAGAATGAATATCTTGTCCATCGCTTTCCCAAGAACCGGGTTCGGCTTGTATTCTTCGCACGGCGTGCCGAACATCATCTGCAGAAAGTTCTCTGCGTATGACAGGTCATTGCGCGGATACATGAACGGTTCGCCCTTGGAATATTTGTAACACCAAGCCGCAATTGTTGGCATCTTGGCAATCAGGCGATGGGCTGTGATTTCCCTTTGTTTTGGGTCGGTGACATCCATCTGGTCATGGTAGAACGCAGACAGGGCGCCGACTACACCACACATAATGGCCATAGGGTGCGCATCACGGCGGAAGCCATGGAAGAAATTGCGCATCTGGTCATGCAGCATGGTGTGCTTTTTGATTGTTTCGTGGAACTGCTTGTTATCTTCGGCAGTTGGCAGTTCGCCTTTCAGCAGCAGGTAGCAGACCTCAAGGTAATCTGAATGCTCTGCGAGCTGCTCGATTGGATAGCCCCGGTGCAGTAGAACACCTTCGTCGCCATCGATGTAAGTGATAGCAGACTCACAGGCGGCCGTAGAGACAAAGCCCGGGTCGTAAGTGAAAACGCCATTCTGGACTAGGCCTCTAACGTCGATAACGTCAGGTCCAACGGTGCCGGAATAAATCGGTAGCTCAATGGACTCATTCCCCACCGAGAGCGTGGCTTTCCTGTCGGTCATAGTGCTCTCCTGTTTATCAGCTTTGACAGTGCTAGCTGTCTTTATAGTTGCGCGAGAAGGCGCGTATTATCGCAAAACTGGCGGCAAAATATAGGGCGTTGGCTTTTTTTGTCAATGAAAGAGTAAGGAAACATTACGATCATCCCTTTGCTGTAAATCAGGGATATCACGAATAATGCGGCCTCGGATGGAAAAAAGCATTTGTCAATACGCTTAATAGCTTGCTCTGCTACAGTGCTCACGCGGCTTAGGCGTGTGTTGCGCGTTTGTAATTATACGGGCGTCTCCTTATAATCCCTAGCCCGGAATTGGGGATCCATCTTCACGGATGCTTGTGCGTAGCAAGCTACCTTGTTGGTGTTCACCCTCCTGAACCAATCGTCTGTCGATATCGTATTCAACATTCGATCGTTACATACCAACTAACCGCCGCCGGCTTGCCGGTTCTGCGGCACCAAAAGAGAGTGTGAGAGCGCTGTGAATAGCAAACGACCAGTAAATCTCGATCTCGGCACGTTTCATTTTCCGCTGCCAGCCATTACGTCCATATTGCACCGCATCAGCGGCATCATCATTTTTGTTGGTGTTGCGTTCATGCTCTACGGACTCCAGCTTTCCCTTTCAGGGGAAGAAGGCTTCAGTCAGGTCAGTGAACTGCTGAACAGCTTCCTTGCCAAGCTGATTACCTGGGGCATTCTGTCTGCTCTGCTTTATCACCTGGTTGCGGGTATCAAGCATCTGCTTATGGATATGGGTATTGGTGAAGAGCTGGAAAGCGGGCGAGCCGCTGCAAAAATCACAATTGCAGTCTCCGTTATCCTCATCGTTCTGGCGGGAGTTTTCGTATGGGCATGAATAGTGTGACCAACATTGGCCGTAACGGTATCCAGGATTGGATTATCCAGCGGGTTTCTGCATACGTTCTGGCTTTTTATACGCTGTTTTTGATTGGTTTTTTTGCCATAAATACTGATCTGGACTACCAAACCTGGTCGGCTTTGTTCAGTCAGACGTGGTTCAAGATCTTTTCATTGTTGGCCTTGCTTTCAATCGGCGCTCACGCGTGGGTCGGGCTTTGGACCGTGTCTACCGACTACATCAAGTCAGCAATGCAGCGCTTTCTGTTTCAAGCAGCATTCATTCTGGTTAGTTTTGTGTATGTGGTCTGGGGAATCCAGATTATTTGGGGGCTTTGATCGATGTCTAACATTAAGACCATCTCATACGACGCAATTGTAATCGGCGGCGGCGGTGCCGGCATGCGAGCGGCCCTGCAGTTGACTGAGTCGGGCGTTAAAACCGCGTGTATTACCAAAGTATTTCCAACTCGTTCGCACACGGTATCTGCCCAGGGCGGTATTACTTGTGCGATCGCAAGCGCTGACCCCAATGACGACTGGCGCTGGCACATGTATGACACCGTTAAGGGGTCTGACTACATTGCCGACCAGGATGCAGTTGAGTACATGTGCTCTGTTGGGCCTCAGGCTGTTTTCGAGCTTGAGCATATGGGCCTGCCTTTCTCCCGTACTGAGCAGGGGCGCATTTATCAGCGTCCATTTGGTGGTCAGTCCAAAGGTCCGGACAACCCGACTCAGGCAGCACGTACTTGCGCAGCCGCTGACCGCACCGGCCATGCTCTGCTGCACACGCTTTATCAGGCAAACCTGAAGGGCGGCACTACCTTCCTGAACGAGTGGTACGCCGTTGATCTGGTCAAAAACAGCAAGAACGAAGTTGTTGGTGTTGTTGCCATTGAAATTGAAACCGGCGAAGTGGCTTACATCAAGTCCAAGGCAACGGTTCTGGCAACTGGCGGCGCTGGTCGTATCTACGCTTCGACCACCAACGCGCTGATTAATACGGGCGATGGTATTGGCATGGCGCTGCGCGCGGGATTCCCGATGCAGGACATGGAAATGTGGCAGTTCCACCCAACCGGAATATACGGTGCTGGTACGCTGGTAACGGAAGGTTGCCGGGGTGAGGGTGGCTACCTGATCAACTCTGAAGGCGAGCGGTTTATGGAGCGCTACGCTCCGAACGCGAAAGACCTTGCGGGCCGTGATGTTGTTGCGCGCTCCATGGTTATCGAAATCCTTGAAGGTCGCGGCTGTGGCCCCGAGAAGGATCATGTGTTGCTGAAGCTGGATCATCTGGGCGAAGAAACACTGAACCTGCGACTACCGGGTATCTGTGAGTTGTCTCGCACATTTGCTCACGTAGACCCTGTTAAAGAGCCAGTTCCGGTTGTTCCTACCTGTCACTATATGATGGGCGGTGTTCCTACAAACGTAGGCGGCCAAGCGCTGACTCAAGACGAGAATGGTAATGATCAGCCCATTCCGGGTCTGTTTGCCTGTGGTGAAGCTGCTTGTGTTTCCGTTCACGGTGCAAACCGCCTGGGCGGTAACTCGCTTCTGGATCTGGTAGTTTTCGGTCGTGCGGCAGGCCTGCATATCGAAGAGCAGTTGCGCGGTGGTTTTGAAACTGATGGCGCAACTGATGAAGATATCAAGCGTGCGATGGCCCGTCTGGATCGCCTGAACAGTGCTTCTGAAGGTGAGAGCGTTGCTGAAGTTCGTAAGGATCTTCAGAATTGTATGCAGCTCTACTTTGGTGTATTCCGCGATGGCAAGAGCATGGAAGAAGGCTTGAAGAAGCTTGAGGCCATTGGTGAGCGTGTTCGCAACACCAAGCTTACGGACACCAGTAATGCGTTCAACACTGCGCGCATTGAAGCACTTGAGCTGGACAACCTCTTCGAAGTAGCCCTGGCGACTGCAATCGCTGCAAACGAGCGTAAAGAAAGTCGGGGCGCTCATGCTCGTAACGATTTCACCGAGCGTGATGACGAGAACTGGTTGGCGCATTCTCTCTACTTCCCGCTGGACAAGCGTATTGGCAAGCGCGCTGTTAACTTCGCGCCTAAAACTGTCGAGTCTTTCCAGCCGAAAGTCCGGACTTACTAAGGGGAACGTACACTATGTTGGTAAGCCTTTACCGTTATAACCCGGAAACTGATAACGCCCCCTACATGCAGGACGTCGAAGTCGAGCTTCCGGCAGGAAAGGATCTGATGGTTCTTGATGTTCTTAATCTCATCAAGGAAAAGGATTCGTCCATGGCCTATCGCCGCTCATGCCGTGAAGGTGTGTGTGGCTCGGATGGCATGAATATGAACGGCAAGAACGGCCTGGCATGTATTACCCCGATGTCGCAGGTCGTAAAGAATGGCAAGTTGGTATTGCGCCCACTGCCAGGCTTGCCGGTTATCCGCGATCTGGTTGTAGACATGAGCCTGTTCTACAAACAGTACGAAAAAGTAATGCCGTACCTTGTGAACGATACGCCTGTGCCTGCCATTGAGCGTCTCCAGACACCAGAAGATCGGGAAAAGCTGGATGGTTTGTACGAGTGTATTCTCTGTGCATGCTGTTCCACATCCTGCCCTTCGTTCTGGTGGAACCCGGACAAGTTTATTGGGCCGGCGGGGCTGTTGCAGGCATACCGCTTCCTGGCGGATAGCCGCGACACAGCGCAAGCTGAACGTCTTGCTGACCTTGATGACCCGTTCAGCGTGTTCCGTTGCAGGGGCATCATGAACTGTGTCAGCGTATGTCCGAAAGGCCTCAACCCCACAAGGGCAATCGGCCACATCCGGAATCTTTTGCTGCATAGAGCTACATAAGCGGCAAGATTTCAGACAGGCGCTATACTGGTCTGAACAGGTTGGAACCCCGGAAGGCCTCGCATTTTTGCGGGGCCTTCAACCAAAGGCTTATAGTCAAAGGTCTTACCCGGGTGCACACTACGCAAGCCGTGGCGGGAACTCACCAGGTTTTCTTGCGGCGTTGCAGAGTATAAAAATCATTGGGGAACGGAAAACATCCATGTTGGGTGTGGTGGCCACAGTCGATCCCGTAAAAACCCGTATTGACTGACAGTTACCCCTGGCCGACCATACTTGGCTCCCCCGCACCAGCCCAAGGTGAGCTATTCAAAATGCAAGAAAGCATGATGGAGCAGTTATGGCAGACGTCCCACTTGCAAGGTGGAAATCTGGCCTATGTTGAACAGCTTTTTGAAACCTACCTGACAGACCCTAATGCCGTTCCTGAAGAGTGGCGTAGCTATTTTGACAAGCTTCCAAGCGTTGATGGCAATCATGGCCGCGACGTTATTCACTCTTCGATCCGGGAACAGTTTGAACACATCTCCCGCAATCAGCGTTTCCTCACGACTAACAGCGTGCCAGCAGGCGTTACGTCTGATGCTGATAAAAAGCAGATTCGTGTTCTTCAGCTAATCAACGCATACCGTTTCCGTGGTCACCAGGAAGCAAAGCTTGATCCGCTTGGCGTTTGGAATCGTCCCAAGGTAGAAGATCTTGATCTTTCGTTTCATGATTTGTCCGAGTCAGACCTTGATCTGGAGTTCCAGACTGGTTCCCTGAGCTTCGGTTCTGACACCATGAAACTTGGCGATATTTACGATGGTCTCCGCAAGACATACTGCGGAAGCATCGGCGCTGAATACATGCATGTTGTTGATACCCGCATCAAGCGCTGGTTTCAGCAGCGTATGGAGCCGGTTCGTTCTGAACCCGGTTTCGAAGCCGCTACCCGTACCCACATTCTTGAGCGCCTGACAGCGGCTGAAGGCCTGGAGAAATATCTCGGCTCCCGCTATCCCGGCGTTAAGCGTTTTGGTCTTGAGGGTGGTGAAAGCCTCATTCCCTGCATGGACGAACTTATCCAGCGTGCCGGCCATTACGGTGCCAAGGAAATTGTTCTGGGTATGGCTCACCGTGGCCGGCTGAACATTCTGGTCAACACCTTGGGCAAAAACCCCAAAGAGCTGTTTGACGAATTTGAAGGCAAAAGGCTGGCCGATTCCGGTTCTGGCGATGTTAAGTATCACCAGGGCTTTTCGTCCAACGTTATGACCGAAGGTGGAGAAGTGCACCTGGCTATGGCCTTCAACCCATCTCACCTGGAAATAGTATCTCCAGTGGTTGAGGGGTCGGTTCGTGCCCGCCAGACACGTCGTTCCGATACCGAAGGCAATCAGGTTGTTCCGGTTATCATGCACGGTGATGCGGCGTTTGCCGGCCAGGGCGTGGTAATGGAAACCTTCCAGATGTCCCAGACCCGTGGTTTCGGGGTGGGCGGCACCATCCATATAGTTATCAATAACCAAGTTGGCTTTACCACCAGCAAACAGGAAGACGCACGCTCTACTGAGTATTGCACCGACATCGCGAAGATGGTTCAGGCGCCGATACTGCATGTGAACGCCGATGATCCTGACGCGGTTGTTTTTGTGACTCAAATGGCGATGGACTATCGTAACGAGTTCAAGGGTGACGTGGTTATCGATCTGGTTTGTTATCGTCGCCGCGGGCACAACGAGGCGGATGAGCCTGCTGCAACCCAGCCGATGATGTACCAAAAGATTCGCAAACTGAAAACCACACGCACTATTTATGCAGAAAAGCTGGTTGCTGCCGGTGTGGTGACAGAAGATGAAGTCAAGCAGATGGAGAATGAGTACCGTGATGCGCTGGATAACGGCGAGCACGTGGTCAAGTCTCTGGTAAAAGAACCCAATAAAGACCTCTATGTTGATTGGGCTCCGTATCTTGGCCACGCATGGACTGCCAAGTGCAAATCCAGTGTGCCATTGAAAACCATCCAGAAGCTGGGTAAGAAATTAACCCAAGTACCGGAAGGGTTCAGCGTTCAGCGTCAGGTATCCAAGATTGTTACTGACCGTGACAAAATGACGGCCGGTGCCCTGCCCATGAACTGGGGTTATGCAGAGATCATGGCCTATGCGACTTTGCTGAATGAAGGGCATCCAATCCGCTTGACCGGACAGGATGTTGGCCGTGGAACCTTCTCGCACCGCCATGCAGTGTTGCATAACCAGAAAGACGGCTCGCGGCATATTGCGCTGGCTCAGCTTTCTGAAGACCAGCCCAAGTTCGAAATTTATGACTCCCTGCTTTCTGAAGAAGCAGTGATGGCGTTCGAATATGGCTACGCGACGACTGCGCCTAATGCGCTGGTGATCTGGGAAGCCCAGTTTGGTGACTTCGCCAATGGTGCACAAGTGGTCATTGACCAATTCCTTACCAGTGGTGAGCACAAGTGGGGTCGCCTGTGCGGGCTAACCCTGTTGCTGCCTCACGGCTATGAGGGGCAGGGGCCAGAGCATAGTTCTGCCCGCCTTGAGCGATTCCTCCAGCTTTCGGCAGAGCACAATATTCAGGTATGCGTGCCTACAACGCCTTCGCAGGTCTTCCACATGCTGCGCCGTCAGGTTAAGCGCCCGTTGCGCAAGCCCTTGATCGCAATCACGCCCAAGAGCCTGTTGCGCCACAAGGAAGCCACCTCGGATCTGGAAGATCTGACCTCAGGAACCTTCCAGACGGTACTTCCTGAGAAAGATTTGCCTGAAGCAAAAAAGGTTACTCGAGTTATTCTTTGCAGTGGCAAGGTCTATTATGACTTGCTGGAGAAGAAGAAAACCGAAGAGCGAGACGACGTTGCGCTCGTACGCATTGAGCAGCTTTATCCGTTCCCCGGTGAAGATCTGGATGAAACTTTGGCGCAGTATCCCAAGCTCAAGCATGTTGTCTGGTGCCAGGAAGAGCCAATGAACCAGGGTGCCTGGTATTGCAGTCAGCACCATATGCGAAATGCGCTGCAACGTCTGAACCCGAAGCTGTACCTTCAGTATGCCGGCCGACAGGCTTCCGCTGCTCCGGCGGCAGGGCACATGTCTGTGCATATTGAAGAACAGAAAAAACTTGTTAACGACGCGTTTGAAATCTGACGAGCTACCGAACTAAGGAACTGTAATGTCTACTGAGATTAAAGCCCCCGTATTCCCGGAGTCGGTCGCAGAGGGTACCGTCGCGACCTGGCACAAACAGCCTGGCGAAGCCTGTTCGCGTGACGACCTGATTGTCGATATTGAAACCGACAAAGTGGTTCTCGAAGTTGTCGCACCTGCAGACGGCGTAATCGAGGAAATTCTTAAAGGTGAAGGCGACACCGTAGAGAGCGGTGAAGTTATTGGTAAATTCAAAGCGGGCGCTGTGGGCGACTCTGGCTCGTCGGATAGCAAAGCCAGCAGCGCCGCTTCTGAAAAAGATGAAGCCAAAACTGAGCAAAGTCAGGATTCAGGTGACGCGATTCTGAGCCCTGCCGCGCGTAAGTTGGCTGACGAAAATAATGTAGATCCGGCTACCGTAAAGGGAACTGGAAAAGACGGGCGTGTTACGAAAGAAGACGTTCAGAACCATGTGGATACTTCCAAGGCCTCTGGCGGTTCTGCAAAAGCAGCTGCACCGTCTGCAGTGCCTGAGGTAAACGTGGCCGCTGGTGAGCGTCCTGAAAAGCGCGTGCCGATGACGCGCCTGCGTGCCAGTATTGCCAAGCGCCTGGTTAATGCTCAGCAAACAGCAGCTATGCTTACGACCTTCAACGAGGTCGATATGGGCCCGATCATGGAGCTGCGCAAGGCGTACCAGGACAGCTTTGTTAAGCGTCATGACATCAAGCTGGGCTTTATGTCCTTCTTCGCCAAGGCCGCCACAGAAGCGTTGAAGCGTTTCCCCGCTGTTAACGCATCGATCGACGGCAACGACATGGTTTACCACGGCTACCAGGATATTGGCGTGGCTGTATCTACCGAGCGTGGATTGGTTGTTCCTGTTGTTCGCGATGTTGATGCGCTGGGTCTGGCTGATATCGAGAAAAAAATCGTCGAGTACGGCACCAAGGCCAAAGATGGCAAGCTTGCAATTGAAGATATGACCGGTGGCACCTTTACCATCACCAACGGCGGCATCTTCGGCTCGCTGTTGTCTACGCCGATCCTGAACCCGCCCCAAACCGCTATTTTGGGTATGCACAAAATTCAGGAGCGCCCGATGGCGGTCAATGGCAAGGTGAAAATCCGCCCGATGATGTACCTTGCGCTGTCCTACGACCACCGCATGGTGGATGGCAAGGAAGCGGTGCAGTTCCTTGTAGCTATCAAGGACATGCTTGAGGACCCGGCGCGTATTCTGCTGGATGTGTGAGCTGACACCTAACGAATCGGAAAACAGGATTAACTATGTCTGACAAGTACGACGTAATTGTTATTGGCGCGGGCCCTGGTGGCTATGTTGCTGCCATTAAAGCGGCTCAGCTAGGCCTCAAAACCGCATGTGTAGAGTCGTGGAGTTCCAGTGATGGCAAGAGCCAGGTGCTTGGTGGAACCTGCCTTAACGTAGGTTGTATTCCATCCAAGGCATTGCTTGAGATTTCTCACAAGTTTGAGGAAGCGAGCCACGACTACGAAATGCAGGGCATCATCGCTAAAGATGTCAAAATTGACGTCACCAAGATGATGGAGCGCAAGAGCGGCATTGTTAAGCAGCTAACAGGCGGTATCGCCGGGCTGTTCAAGGCTAACGGAGTGACCTCTATCCATGGTCACGGCAAGCTTCTGGCCAATCGTCAGGTCGAAGTCACGGATAGCGACGGCAAGACAAAAACCTACGAAGCTGAGAACGTTATTATTGCTACCGGCTCCAAGCCCATCGAGATACCACCGGCTCCAATGACGGAAGGGTATATCGTGGATTCTGAAGGTGCCCTGGAGTTCGATGAAGTTCCAAAACGTTTGGGCATTATCGGTGCTGGCGTTATCGGGCTTGAGTTGGGCAGCGTTTGGGCACGTCTGGGCTCCGAAGTCACTGTTCTGGAAGCTCAAGACACCTTCCTGCCAGCGGTTGATCAGCAGATTGCAAAAGATGCGCTGAAACAGTTCCGCAAGCAGGGCCTGAATATCGTCATGGGTGGCCGTGTAACCGGCGCCGAGGTCAAGCGCAAGCTGGTTAACGTGAGCTACGAAGACAGCAAGGGTAAGCAGGAACTGAAGGTTGACAAGTTGATTGTTGCCGTTGGCCGTCGACCCTTTACAGACAATCTGCTGGCAGCAGATTCCGGCGTAAACATGGATGAGCGCGGCTTCATCTTTGTTGATGAAAAGTGCAAAACCGAAGCGCCGGGTGTTTGGGCTGTAGGTGATGTAGTGCGCGGCCCGATGCTGGCACACAAAGCCTCGGAAGAGGGTGTAATGGTTGCGGAGCGCATCGCTGGTCAGAAGCCCCAGGTAAATTACGACTGCATTCCTAACGTTATCTACACCTCGCCGGAAGTGGCCTGGGTTGGTAAAACGGAAGAGCAGCTCAAGACTGAAGGTGAAGCCTACAAGGTTGGTACTTTCCCATTTGCAGCGAACGGTCGTGCAATGGCTGCAAACGCCGCCTCTGGTATGGTGAAGATTATCGCCGACGAGAAAACTGATCGAATTCTTGGTTTCCACGTTGTGGGGCCACAGGCATCTGAAATTGTTGCCCAGGGCGTTATCGCCATGGAATTCGGTTCCAGTGCAGAAGATCTGGCGCTGACCTGTTTTGCACATCCGACTCTTTCCGAGTCTGTGCATGAGGCAGCTCTGGCAGTCAACGGTGGTGCGATTCACATCGCGAACCGTCGCAAAAAGAAGTAACGCAAAACAGGAAGGAGGGGCGTCCGTAATGGCGCCCCTTTATTATAAAAAGACAGATTTCCGTTTGCGATCGTGGTGAGCTGAGGTGATCCCCTGCTCATCGAACAGAATTCGCGTTTAAGGCTCCTCCTGTGGGGAGTGGCGAGTTCACTTCCGTACGTGGTTATCCTCCATCAAAAAGCGGGACACTAACTATGAATTTGCATGAATATCAGGGCAAGCAGCTTTTCGCTGAATATGGCCTGCCCGTATCCCAAGGCATTGCCTGTGATACTCCGAAAGATGCGGTTGCAGCCGCAGATGAAATTGGCGGCAATGCGTGGGTGGTCAAAGCCCAGGTTCACGCGGGTGGCCGTGGTAAGGCTGGCGGCGTAAAGCTGGTCAAGAGCAAAGACGAAATTCGCGAGTTTGCTGAAAAGTGGCTGGGTAAGAACCTGGTAACCTACCAGACAGACGAAAACGGCCAGCCAGTCAGCAAAATTCTGGTTGAATCCCTGACTGATATTGATCAGGAGCTTTATCTGGGCGCGGTTGTTGATCGCGCATCCCGTCGTATTGTGTTCATGGCGTCCACTGAAGGTGGAGTCGAGATTGAGACGGTTGCAGAGGAAACGCCGGAAAAAATCCTGAGAGCTGAGATCGATCCACTGGTTGGAGCACAGCCATTCCAGGGCCGCGAGCTGGCATTCAAACTTGGGCTTGAAGGCAAGCAAATCGGTCAGTTCACCAAGATTTTCATGGGTCTGGCGAAATTGTTTGAAGACCGTGACCTGGCTCTTCTGGAAATCAACCCGCTGGTTATCACTCCAGCCGGTGACTTGCACTGTCTGGATGCCAAGATTGGTGTTGACGGCAACGCACTGTACCGCCAGAAAAAGATTCAGGAAATGCACGACCCTTCCCAGGAAGATCCTCGTGAAGCCGAAGCAGCCAAGTGGGAGCTCAACTATGTAGCACTGGATGGAAACATCGGCTGCATGGTTAACGGTGCGGGCCTGGCGATGGGCACCATGGATATCATCAAATTGTCTGGTGGTGAGCCGGCAAACTTCCTTGACGTTGGCGGCGGTGCAACCAAAGAGCGCGTTACCGAAGCGTTCAAGATCATCTTGTCTGACGACGCAGTACAAGCCGTTCTGGTAAACATTTTCGGTGGTATTGTCCGTTGTGACATGATCGCTGAAGGCATTATTGGTGCGGTCAAGGAAGTGGGCGTCAAGGTTCCTGTGGTTGTGCGCCTTGAAGGCAACAACGCTGAAAAAGGCACCAAGGTACTTGCCGAAAGTGGCCTGAACATTATCGCCGCCACCAGTCTGGCGGATGCTGCAGAGCAAGTTGTTAAAGCCGCAGGGGGTAAATAATGAGCATCCTGATCAATAAAGACACCAAGGTTATCTGCCAGGGCTTTACTGGCGCACAGGGTACCTTTCACTCTGAACAGGCTATCGAGTACGGCACCAAAATGGTTGGTGGCGTTAGCCCGGGTAAGGGCGGTACTGAGCACTTGGGCTTGCCAGTATTCAATACTGTTCGCGAAGCAGTAGAAAAAACCGGAGCCGAAGCTACCGTGATCTACGTTCCTGCTCCGTTCTGTAAGGATGCGATCATTGAAGCGGCAGATGCCGGTATTGAGCTGATTGTTTGTATCACAGAAGGCATTCCGACCATCGACATGCTCTACGCCAAAGAATACGTTGATCGTAAAGGCGTTCGCATGATCGGTCCTAACTGCCCAGGTGTTATCACCCCGGGTGAGTGCAAGATCGGTATTATGCCAGGCCATATTCACAAGCCAGGCAAGGTGGGTATTGTATCCCGTTCCGGCACCCTGACTTACGAAGCGGTCAAGCAGACCACAGACTTCGGCTACGGCCAGTCTACCTGCGTAGGCATTGGTGGCGACCCGATTCCAGGCTCCAACTTCATCGATATCCTCGCACTGCTGCAGAATGACCCGCAGACTGAGGCGATTGTGATGATTGGTGAAATTGGCGGTACTGCTGAAGAAGAAGCGGCTGCCTTCATCAAGGAAAACGTCACTAAGCCAGTGGTTGCCTACATTGCCGGTGTTACAGCACCTCCGGGCAAGCGTATGGGCCACGCCGGTGCCATCATCTCTGGTGGTAAGGGCACAGCAGACGAGAAATTCGCGGCTTTGAACGATGCCGGTGTGAAAACTGTGCGCAGTTTGGCCGATATTGGTAAGGCTCTGAAGGAAGTAACTGGCTGGTAAGTTGGTTTCTTTCATGAAAACCCCCGTTTCTGTTCTGCAGAGCGGGGGTTTTTTATTTATAATGCCGGGTCGTCTGATCTAGTATGGGCGAATCCCATTCAAAAGAAGGAGTTTGTGCTTTGAGTTCAGTAGAGTCCCAGCAACGGGTTTTGTCCGGTATGCGTCCGACCGGCAAGCTTCATCTAGGTCATTACCATGGTGTTCTGAAAAACTGGGTGAAACTCCAGCACGAATTTGAGTGCTTCTTCTTTATCGCCGACTGGCACGCCCTGACAACGCAATACGATGATCCATCCGGCATAGAGCAAAGCGTGTGGGATATGGTGGTTGACTGGTTAGCGGCAGGGGTAAACCCCGGTTCATCCACCATGTTCATCCAGTCTCAGGTGCCTGAACACGCAGAACTGCACCTGCTGTTGTCCATGATTACCCCGCTGGGCTGGTTGGAGCGTATTCCCACCTACAAGGATCAGCAGGAAAAGCTGCGGGAAAAAGACCTGGCAACCTATGGTTTCCTGGGATACCCGCTGCTGCAGACCGCCGACATTCTGATGTACCGCGCAGGCAAGGTGCCTGTAGGTGCAGATCAGGTGTCCCATGTGGAAATCACCCGCGAAGTTGCACGTCGGTTTAATCATCTTTATGGCCGCGAACCCGGTTTTGAAGACCAGGCCGAGTCGGCCATCGTGAAGATGGGTAAGAAAAACGCCAAGCTCTACCGAACCCTCAAGAAACGGTATCAGGAAGAGGGCGACATGGAGGCTCTCGAAACTGCCCGTGCATTACTCATGGAACAGCAGAATATCTCCCTTGGTGATCGTGAGCGCCTTTACGGCTTCATCGAAGGTGGTGGCAAGATCATATTGCCTGAGCCGCAGCCCCTTTTGACTCCGGATTCGAAAATGCCGGGGCTGGACGGTCAAAAAATGTCCAAGTCTTATAACAACTATATCGGGCTGCGGGAAGATCCGGACACCGTGGCACAGAAAATCCGCACCATGCAGACCGACCCCCAGCGAGTTCGCCGCACCGACCCGGGCGAACCCGAAAAGTGCCCTGTTTGGGGGCTGCACAAAGTGTACTCCGATGAAGCCACCAAAGAGTGGGTGCAAACGGGCTGCCGCAGTGCTGGCATAGGGTGTCTGGACTGCAAAAAGCCTCTGATTGATGCGATTGTGGAAGAGCAGCGCCCCATACGCGAGCGTGCTCTTGAATATGAAAACAGTCCCGATCTTGTGCATTCCATTCTGCAGGAAGGGCGTGAACACGCGCGCGACGCTGCAAGAGACACTCTGGACGAAGTCCGGGCCGCTATGGGATTGAGCTATCGATAAGCCAGATCAGGCTCCGTTAGCGCGGGTATCCGGGAAGGAGGTTGTTGACCTTCCCAGTGATCTTTATATCCCGCCGGATGCCCTCGCGGTATTTCTAGAGGCTTTTGAAGGCCCGCTAGATCTATTGTTGTATCTCATACGGCGCCAGAATATGGACATTCTGGATATAGACGTAAGTGAGATAACCCGGCAGTACATGGAATATATTGGTGCCGTTGAGGTCATGCGCTTTGAACTGGCAGCTGAATATCTGGTAATGGCGGCGACGCTCGCAGAGATCAAGTCCCGCATGTTGCTGCCTCGGCATGAAGCCGAAGAAGACGACGAAGTCGATCCCCGCGCAGAGCTCATTCGTCGGCTGCAACAATATGAGCGTTTCAAAAAGGCGGCTGAGGATATTGATACACTGCCTCGTATGGAGCGCGACACCTTTCCTGTGTCTGCCTCCTTGCCGAAGCTTCCATCGAGCCAAGCGCATCCGGATGTTGATATGCGTGATCTGCTTCTTGCCTTGCAGGGCGTACTGAACCGGGCCGACCTTTTTACCAGCCACCATGTGGAACGGGAAAGGTTGTCCACCCGCGAACGCATGTCCGCTATCTTGTCAGTGTTGCGGGATGATCAGTTCGTTACCTTCCAGAGCCTGTTTACCATCGAAGAGGGGCGACTGGGGGTGGTGGTAACATTTCTGGCAACCCTGGAGCTGGTGAAAGAACAGCTGATAGAAGTGGTGCAGGCGGAAGTTCTGGGCCAGATTCACGTGCGTGCGCGTGCTGCGCGCTAGAAATATACCGCACTGGAAAGTTATACAGAGAAGGCGAGTAGCCATCATGAATGAAGAAAACCTCGCTAAAATTCAAGCGATTGCCGAAGCAGCGCTACTTGCAGCGGGCAAGTCTCTGACTCTGGACCAGCTGAGAGAGTTGTTCGCGGAGGATGAGCGCCCGGCGCGGCAGGTTATGGAACACGTTATGATGCTCGTGGGCAACGCCTGTGAGGGGCGCGGTTTCGAACTGCGCAAGGTTGCTAGCGGCTATCGTCTGCAGATACGTGAGGAATTCGCGCCCTGGGTCAGTCGTCTTTTTGAGGAGAAGCCCCAACGCTATTCCCGTGCGCTACTGGAAACTCTGGCCCTGATTGCCTATCGTCAGCCAATAACTCGCGGTGAGATTGAAGATATCCGTGGTGTTGCGGTAAGCAGCAATATCATTCGCACCTTGCTTGAGCGAGAGTGGGTCCGCATTGTAGGGCATCGTGATGTTCCTGGCCGACCGGCTATGTATGCGACAACCCGTCAGTTTCTTGACTATTTCAATCTTTCCGGCCTGGGTGAATTGCCACCTTTGTCTGAAATCCGGGATCTGGAAGAAATTGGAAGGGAAATTGAAAAGAATATACAGGCTGAGATCGAGTTTGATTCAACATCAACCCAGCCCACTGGTGATAACACGCCAGACCAGACATTTCACTGATACCATTCGGGTACCAGTCAGCGATTAAGGATTAAGTTCATGGCGTCAGAACGCCCCGGAAGAAAAGTAAAACCGGCTGCAGATACGGTTATCAATGACGAGCCAGAGCGGATTCAAAAGCTGCTGGCTCGAGCTGGTGTGGGCTCACGCCGCGAAATAGAAGGCTGGATGGAATCCGGGCGGCTTATTGTGAATGGCGAGCCTGCAGTGCCGGGCCAGAAAGCTACAGTAAGTGATAGCTTTGAGCTGGATGGAAAGCGACTGGATGTTGCAGCAGCGGCTGTTACGGTGCGCCGGGTTCTTATTTATAACAAGCCTGAGGGCGAGGTAACTACCCGCAAGGACCCTGAGGGGCGGCCAACGGTCTTTGACCGTCTGCCAAGGCTGAAGGATAACCGCTGGATATCTATTGGTCGTTTGGATATCAACACCACAGGTCTGGTGCTGTTCACCACAGATGGTGAGTTGGCCAATCGCCTTATGCACCCCTCTAGCCAGATTGATCGGGAATACGCTGTCAGGGTGTTCGGTGAGGTTGATGACGACATGATAGCGCGCCTGATGGCGGGCGTTTTGCTCGAAGATGGTATGGCAAAGTTCAGCGATATCAGCCAGGCAGGTGGAAGCGGGATAAACCGCTGGTTCCACGTTACACTTCTTGAAGGTCGCAACCGTGAGGTTCGTCGTTTATGGGAGTCCCAGGGGGTGCGGGTAAGCCGGCTTAAGCGGGTGCGCTATGGCCCTGTTTTCCTGCCTAGCCGACTAACGCTCGGAAAGTGGGAGGAGCTGGACCAGAAGGCAGTTGATACCCTTAGTAAGACAGTTGGGCTTGCCTCGGTCGATATACCTCAGAAAACTCCGGATGAGCAGGCAGCGCATGAGCGGCAGAGAAGAAAAAGCCCTGGGGGCGGTGGCAAGAAACCCGGAACCCGGCGTTGGGATGTCAGTGATACCAAGCCTGCGCGCAGTGGTGGCTCTGATAAGGCCCGTGGCGGTGCCGGAAAGCCACAAAAAGGAACGGGCAGGCCTCGTAAATCCCATTCCGACAAATAAGCCCTGAAGCTGGATAGTCTGGTTGCACACGGCCCAGGCTATTCAGCCAATGGTTGCAAACACTCGGGTGCAGTTCCGGCCTTGGGCTTTCGCCCTGTATAGAGCTTCGTCTGCGCGAGCTATCCACTGGCTTGCACCTTCTTCGGCCATGTGTCTTGCTACACCGCAGCTGATGGTTACGGACAGGTCTGTGCCTCCGCAATCTATCTTGATGCTGGCAACTGCGTTTCTTACGCGATCAGCAACATCTCGAGCTTCCTGCTCACCTGTGTGTGGTAACAAAATCGCAAACTCTTCACCACCAAACCGGTAAACGCTGTCTGAGTTTCTGATGGCGTTTTCAATTGCTTCTGCAGTCAGTTTCAACAGATGATCGCCAACTACGTGGCCATGCTGGTCGTTTACAGCTTTGAAATGATCCAGATCGCAAAGAATCAGCGTGTATTCTTCGCCATGTCGGTCGGATAGCAAGCTTGCACGCTGAAGGTGTTCGTCAAGCGCGCGCTTGTTGGGAATTGATGTGAGCGCATCTGTCAGGGCTGCTTGCTCGATTGCAATATATTGGCAGGCATTGCGAAGCGGAAATATAGCGGCACTGATTATCATCTCGATGGCTTGAAGCTCATCATCTGAAAATTTCTTACGGCGGTTCAACGTCAGAGTGCCATAAAATACACCTTCCAGATTAAGGCGATATTCGCACCTGTGCGGGCCACCCATACCAGTGGCAAACACAAAGTCACGGTGAGCGATTTTATGGCGATAGCTCAGGGCGTCGAACGGGATAACACTGTCCAGCTCCTCGGCCAGAATTGCCAACTGAGTCTCCAGGGATAGAGTGGTAGAGAGACGGCGCGTCAGCTTTGTGAGCGGATCGGGGCTGTTTGACCATCCCTGGAACGCCTGCCTGATTGCAGCCAGGTCTATGGGCTGCGTGGTGGTTCGTTTTATCGACGGTGTGTATTTCACTTGGGCTCACTCGCTGGCAAAGAGTATCAATGCTTTGGGGTGGTTAAAGCACTGTTCGTGCCCAAGTGTTTTTTATACATTATAAACAATGGCGTAAGAGATAACTTTAAGCCAGTTTGGTTGCTGGGTTTGTGGAGGTAAAGCGAAGCGTCAAAAATACGGCAAGCCTCTTCCTGCCCTAGCGCATGCCTGAATAAAATGCCTGTTCAAGAGGGGTGGGGATGTAGAATCCCTGTGGTAAACTCACGTGCTTAAGAACGCCCCATTTTCAGAAGTGAGCACCATTTCGTATGACGTTTCAGGCCCCAGAGAGTCTTTCCGAACAGATCGCCCAGCATTTAGGGCAACGGATTGTTACACGGGATCTGAAGCCTGGTAGCCGCATTCAGGAGCTGAAGGTTGCCAGCGATCTTAGCGTCAGTAGGGGGTCTGTGCGCGAAGCCTTGTTGATTCTTGAGCGGAGGCACCTGGTTGAGATATTTCCACGCCGTGGTGCAGTCGTCTCCAGCCTGACAGTGTCCAGTGTCAACAACCTTTATGATATTTACATTAACCTGCTCTGCATGCTCGGGCGCAAACTTGTTGAACGCTGGGCAGGTAACGCTGAGTTGGGTGGCATTCTGGGGCGGGTGCGAGAGGTTGAGGCCATAGCGCGAGCTGTTAACTCGACAGGACCAGATGCCGCGGAAAAGGTGATTGAAGCGGGCTTTGAGGTCATGCTTTATGCCTACAGACTGGTAGAGAATCCGTTTCTGGAAGAAACTCTGGAGAACTTTCGGCCGGCAATCAGTCGCACCTATTTTGTTGCACTTGAGAACTTTCGGGGCGGGATAGGGCAAACCGCCGTCTTTTTTCAACAGCTTGGCGAGGCCGCGCTGAGTGGTGATGCAGACCGTTTAGAGTCTGCAATACAGGCATTTGGCGAGCACCAGCGCCAACAGGTCCTGAGTATTCTCATGGAGGAGGAGAGCGCGTGACATGCGCCTGAAGTCCATCAAGCTTGCGGGATTCAAGTCATTCGTTGATCCCACTACCGTACCTTTCCCTACCAACCTGACTGCAGTAGTCGGGCCTAATGGCTGTGGTAAATCCAATATTATTGACGCCGTTCGGTGGGTAATGGGGGAGAGCTCCGCCAAGTACCTCCGTGGCGAATCCATGACTGACGTTATCTTTAATGGCTCCAGCTCCCGTAAACCGGTTGGGCAGGCGTCTATCGAACTGGTATTCGATAACACAGATGGCTCTGCACCTGGCGAATTTGCGCGCTTTAACGAGATTTCCGTTCGGCGCAGAGTGTCCCGGGAAGGCCAGTCTGAGTATTTCCTGAACGGCACGAAATGTCGACGCCGCGATATTACTGATCTGTTCCTTGGCACCGGCCTTGGTCCTCGAAGCTATGCCATCATTGAACAAGGTATGATTTCACGGCTGATTGAAGCCAAGCCGGAAGAGCTTCGAGTTTATATCGAGGAAGCTGCAGGCATTTCAAAATACAAGGAGCGGCGCCGCGAAACGGAAAACAGAATGCGGCGCACCCAGGAAAACCTTGAGCGCCTCACCGATCTTCGTGAAGAGCTGGGCCGGCAGTTACAGCACCTTGAGCGACAAGCTGCCGCTGCAGAAAAATACAAAGCCTACAAGCAGGAGGAGCGCCAGAAAAAAGCCGAACTTACGGTTCTGCGCTGGCAAGCCCTCGATAATGATCTTCAATCCTGGCGTAGCAAAATCCGCGACACAGAGCTGGAGCTTGAAAAGCAGCTTACTGAACGCATCAACCTTGAAACGTCCCTTGAATCCCTTCGTGACAGCCACCACGAGCGCACAGAGCATTTTAATCGTGCTCAGGCTCGCTATTACGAGGCTGGCGCCGATATTGCCCGCATTGAGCAGAGCCTTGAACATCAGCGGGAGCGCAGCCGGCAGACAGCAATGGAACTGGATCAGGCCATGGCCAACCAGCGTGAGCTCACTCGCGAGCTGAGCCAGGACGAAGACAAACTGTCTGCTATCCGCGAAGAGCTGGAAATGATTGAGCCTGAGCAGGAAGCCCTCGCTATCCGTTCGGAGGAATCGGGAGAGAAGCTTCAACTGGCGGAAGATGCCATGAGCGAATGGCAGCAGCGATGGGAGGAGTTCAGCTCACGGTCTGCCGATGCTCGCCGTGAGGCAGAGCTTGCTCAGTCACGCATCAAATCCCTTGAGGAAGCTATAGATCAACTTCTTGCCCGTCAGCGCAAACTTCAGGAAGAGCAGGCGCAGCTAGACGGCCAGATTGATCGGGATGAACTCCAGGAATTCCAGGAGCAGCAGGAAGCACTGGCGCTGCAGCGGGAGGAAATGACAGAGCGCATTGAGGCGGAACAGGATGAGTTGCAGCATGCCCGGCAGGCTCAGCGCGATACTGAGCAAAGCCTGACAGAAGTCCGGCAGCGGGTTCAAAGTTTGCAGGCTGCACTGGAATCCCAGCAGTCGCTCTTGGATGAGCAAATGGGCGGGCAGAATGACACGCTGCAGGCGTGGCTGGCAGAGCACGGGCTTAGTGATCTGCCACGTGTTGCGGCCGAGCTGCGAATAGATGATGGCTGGGAGTTTGCGGTAGAGCAGGCCATTGGTCGCCTGAGTCAGGGGCTCTTGGTACCAGATATCAAGCCTGTTTCAACGGCCTTGCAGAGTGCGCCAAAAGGCCTTGCTTTAATCGAGGCAGGTACTGGGGGCAATGCACCCGTTTATAGCCTTGCAGCTAAAGCGAAAGGGGTCTCTGCGGTAACCGTCATGCTGGCGGACATCCACGTTGCTGACACTCTTGAGGAGGCCTTGTCGCAGAGGTTGGAGCTGGCTGAAGGGCGCAGCATCATTACCCGTGAAGGTGTGTGGGTGGCGAAGGATTGGGTTTTGATGCCTGATTCTGATGTCAGTCAGATTGGCGTTATCGAGCGGCAAAAGAAAGTTGACGAGCTGACGGAGCAACTGGCTCAGGCAGAGCACTCCTTGGAAGAGGTGCTTGCTCGATATGAAGCGCTACAGGAGCGGACAGAGCGGGCAGAAGCTGCAAGAGACGATGCTCAGGCGCAGCTAAGCGAAACTGATCGTGAGCTCAGCCTGGTCGTGTCCAGAATCAGTGGTCTTCGTGCCCGTGCGGAGCAGATTGATGCTCGGCTTGCACGAATTCAGGAGGATGCGTCGGATGTGGCGCTGAACCTCGAAGGTCAGCAGGAAAATCTCGGCATTGCCCGTGAAGAATGGCAGCAGGCGCTAGAGCAGGCCGAAGACGGTGATGACGAAAAAGAACGCCTTCTCGAGCAGCGCGACCTGCTCAGAGAAAAGCTTGATGGACTGCGCCAGGAAGCCCGTCATGATCGTGATCATGCCCATCAGTTGCAATTACAACTGCAAACCCTGAGCAGCCAACGGGATGGATTGAGCCAGACGATAGACCGCATGCAGCTGCAGAAAGAACGGTTGGAAGAACGGCTTGAAATGCTCAGAGAGTCCCGGGAAAGCGCGGAAGAACCCGTGGAAGATCTGCAAATGCAGCTTGAAGGGCTGCTGGATCGACGGCTTGCGGAAGAGGAAAAGCTTGGAGCGGCCCGTGATGCCTTGGAAGAAATCGATCGCGAAGTACGGGAAAAAGAGCAGGGCAGAAGTGGCACCGATCACCGGGTGCAGGACGTTCGTAGCAGGTTGGAAAAGCTGAAAATGGAATCTCAGGCCCTCGAGATCCGGGCGGGTAATCACATAGAGCAGCTTGAAGAGCTGGATGTGAAGTTGCAGGAAATATTGCCGCAACTGCCGGAAGGCGCCACCCAGGATGAATGGGCAGAAGAGCTGGAAAAAATTGGTAATCGTATTCAGCGGCTTGGTGCCATTAACCTTGCGGCGATTGACGAGTATCAGGTGCAGAGCGAGCGTAAGACCTACCTCGACAGCCAGCATGACGATCTGACCGAAGCACTGGATATTCTCGATACTGCGATTCGCAAAATCGATCGGGAAACCCGTCAGCGCTTCAAGGAAACGTTTGATCAAGTGAATGCAGGCCTCCAGGCATTGTTCCCGAAGGTATTTGGTGGTGGCAACGCTTATCTGGAACTGACAGGTGAAGACCTCCTGGAAACGGGAGTGGCGATCATGGCGCGCCCGCCAGGCAAGAAAAACAGCACCATCCACTTGCTTTCAGGTGGAGAGAAGGCGCTCACGGCCATTGCGTTGGTATTCTCGATTTTTCAGCTTAACCCGGCGCCATTCTGTATGTTGGATGAAGTTGACGCCCCCCTGGATGATGCAAACGTTGGGCGTTATGCGAATCTGGTCAAGGAAATGTCAAAACAGGTACAATTTATATACATAACCCATAACAAGATTGCTATGGAAATGGCGGACCAGCTGATGGGGGTTACCATGCATGAACCCGGCTGTTCTCGCCTGGTTACTGTAGATGTGGAAGAGGCGGCCGCACTGGCTGAAGCCTGAAAACGTGTTGACCAGAAAACCGCCAAGAATGACAAAAAGGCCATGTGATGCGGCTTTGCGTTGTATTCATTACAGGCTTTTTTTAGAGTATCAACCGGGGCCCTTTATTCGCCCCCGGATCTGATCTGCAAACAGGACAGCAGCACTATGTCACTTAGGGAATGGTTAATTGCCATCGGCACCTTGGTTATCATCGCCATTGTTATCGACGGATTAAGGCGAATGCGTCGAGCCCGCAAAGAATCTATTGCGATTTCATCCGGTATGGGTGTTGATGACCTGAAAGAGTCACCGCTGGATGACTTCCATAATCCTGAGCTTCCCAACGGTGGGGCGAGGGCGATTTCGAAAGATACTTTGGAAGAACGTGGCTACGTGCGACGTGAAAAACCATCGCGCTTTCAGACAAAGCAACAGAAGCCAACACGACCTGTTCGGGAAACTTTTGCGGAAACTGAGTTTTCATCTGATGACACTTCATGGGAGCATAAGTCCCTCGAAGATAATGTAGATGACTGGGAACTGGAAAACACAGATGAAAGCCACGATGAAGTCAGGTTGTCGTCTGCTGAACTGGATGATGTAACTGCTGATACCGGTTGGGGGGCATCAGAGGAAGATTTGCCTGTTTCCGAGCCTGCTGATAGTCCGGTTATTGATGTTGAAGAAGATACCGCCCGTCGAGAACCGCAGAAAACAACCGGTACAGATCAGCCTTTGGCAGGAGCCAATCGCCCGGAAGCCCGTGAGGTTATCGTTATTAACGTGCTTGCTCGTCAGGGGGAAGAATTCAGCGGAAGCGCTTTGCAGAAATTGTTTGAAGCATGCGGCCTGGCTCACGGAGATATGGAAATTTATCATCGGCATGAGGCAGAAGATACCACCAGCCCCGTTCAATTCAGCGTCGCAAACGCCGTAGAGCCGGGCACGTTCAAACCGAATGACGTGGCGGCCATGACAACGCCCGGCATCAGCTTTTTTATGAGTATGCCTGGGCCAACCAATGCGCTTCAGGCCTTTGATTTTATGCATGAAACCGCCCAGTGTGTAGTTCGTAATCTTGGTGGTGAACTCAAAGATGAGCGGCGCAGCGTGATGACAGCTCAAACCATAGAGCATTGCCGGCAGCGCATACGTGAGTTTGAGCGCAAGCAGCAAACGCCACGCCACTGAGCCGGCCTGGAACAGAATTGAAATAACGATGCCCGGGCTTGTCCGGGCATTTTTTTGACAGCCAAGAGCACCAAGCTATGAACAAGCCGTTACCGGAAACTATCAAACGGGTAGAGGAATTGCGTTCTGTCCTTGATGAACACAATTACCGGTATTACGTGCTGGATGATCCCGGCATCCCGGACGCAGAGTATGACCGCCTGTTCCGGGAACTTCAGGCCCTCGAGGCAGAGCACCCGGAACTGGAATCTGCGGACTCGCCTACTCAGCGGGTAGGAAGCAGCGCGGAAACCAGCTTTGAGGAAGTTGTTCATCGCTTGCCCATGCTGTCGCTCGACAATGCTTTCAATGAAGACGAACTCCGTGACTTTGACCGTCGGGTCCGGGAGAGGTTGGGAACAGATAAAGACGTTGAATATGTTTGTGAGCCCAAGCTGGATGGCCTGGCGGTCAGTCTGCATTACGAACACGGTTCCCTCACGCGGGCGGCAACCCGGGGTGATGGTTATGCCGGCGAAGATATCACCGCTAATATTCGCACTATCCCATCGGTGCCATTGCTGCTCAGAGGCAGTGATGTTCCGGATCTTGTGGAGGTAAGAGGTGAGGTTTACATGCCTCTTGCCGGTTTTGAGGCGCTGAATTCGAGGCTGGAAAGCCAGGGCGAAAAAGTTTTTGTAAACCCTCGCAATGCAGCGGCCGGAAGCTTGCGGCAGAAGAAATCAACGGTCACTGCACGACGGCCACTGGAAATGTGTGCATACAGTGTTGCGGTTACAGATGAGAGTTTGTTGCCGGACACACAGTGGGAGGGTTTGCAGCAGGTTCGGCGATGGGGATTCCGGATTAATCCTGAAATGCGTAAGGCTGTGGGCGCCGCGGAATGCCTGGAGGCTTATGAAGAACTACTGCAAAAACGCGGTGAGCTGCCCTATGAAATAGACGGCATCGTATTCAAGGTAAACCGCTTGGAGTACCAGCAAGCCCTGGGGTTTGTTTCCCGTGCACCTCGCTGGGCTATTGCCCAGAAATTCCCCGCTCAGGAAGAGTTGACGGTTGTGGAAGATGTTGAGTTTCAGGTAGGGCGCACTGGTGCTGTTACACCGGTTGCGCGCTTGAAACCGGTGTTTGTAGGGGGGGTGACGGTGAGCAATGCCACTCTCCACAACATGGATGAAATACGCCGTCTGGATGTTCATATTGGCGACACGGTATTTATCCGCAGAGCTGGTGACGTTATTCCAAAAGTTGTGAGGGTTGTTCTGGAAAAGCGCCCGGCACACGCACCGTCGGTTGAGCTACCCAAACAATGTCCGGTCTGTGACTCAGATGTTATCCAGATTGAAGGCGAAGCAATCGCACGTTGTTCTGGTGGCCTGTTTTGTCCTGCCCAAAGAAAAGAAGCTATCCGCCACTATGCCTCCAGAAAAGCCCTGGATATCGAGGGGCTTGGCGATAAGTGGATCGATATTCTGGTTGACCAGAACATGGTCAAGACCGTTGCAGATATCTACCTTTTAACTACCAAAGACTTGACCCGCCTGGAGCGAATGGGTGAAAAGTCGGCGGCTAATCTGATTGAAGCCATTGATCGCTCCCGGCGGCCAGTGCTCTGGCGCTTTCTTTACGCGCTGGGGATTCGGGAGGTGGGTGAAGCAACGGCAAAGTCCCTTGCATCGCATTTCGGCACTCTGGAAGCCATAGCAGAAGCAGGCGAAGATGCGCTCATTGCAGTACCCGATGTTGGGCCAATTGTCGCTGGCCACATCAAGAGCTTTTTCGAACAGCCACATAACCGTGAAACTCTCCAGGCTCTTCGCGCTGCGGGTGTGGAATGGCAGGAAGAACACATTACCACCGGCGAGAGGCCCCTCCAGGGGCAAACCTGGGTGCTGACTGGCACCTTATCCGGGTTGACTCGCGATGAGGCCCGGGCAAAGCTGGAATCCCTCGGTGCGAAGGTGGCTGGCAGCGTGTCGAAAAAAACCTCCTGTGTGGTGGCAGGCGAGGCCGCGGGCTCCAAACTCACAAAAGCCGAACAACTTGGCGTTCAGGTTATGGATGAAGCGGCTTTGGTGGATATGCTTAAGGAACACCAGCTGTTATAAGCACTGGCTTCACAGTTTTTGGGCAACTGCCGCAACGAAGTTTGGCTGGCCGGTGAATCTGAGAACTCGCGCAGATACCCCGTTTCCGAAACTGGCTAACATGGAGTCACTATGTAACTGTGTGTAAATCGGTGGTTTCTGCCAGGGTATACGCACTGCTATAACAACAACGTTCTGAAACGGATTTTTCCATGCGCGCCGAGTTGTTTCCCCGCCCTGTCACCGCTTTGCAGGTGAGTATTGTTCTGTCGCTTACGCTCATTGCTGCGGGCTGTAAAACCGAGAAGGACCCTGACCAACCAACTATTCTGGGTATTCCACCAGCGGTTGCCTACTTGGGCGTTGAGTATTATTACAACTTTGGTGCTTATGGCGGTGAGGACATACTTGATTACTCGCTGACCAATGCGCCTTCCTGGCTGGCTTTGGAAGACACCAGTAACAAAGCGCGACAAGGCATTATCATGCGTGGTGTGCCCGGCTTGAGTGGTGGTGCCCGAGGTGATGCAGATCTGGGTAAGCTGAAGAATATCAATCTGGTTAGCACTGATGGGCGAATGGCAGGCTCAATGCCTTTCGATATTGAAGTAAAATACAACGTGCTTTCGCTCGAAGCCGAGACGTTTACAGAAGGTGAATCGCCCTCAATTCCAGACAGTAATCGGGAGCGCTGCGAGTTGCCCGATCTGGAAACTCCCGGTGAGCACAGTTTTACCGTTAATACCTATGATCCTAATGGTGCAGTTACTGCAACTCCCCTTGATCTTACGTTGCCCACCCGGCCGGTTTTCGTAAAAGTACTGCTGGATCGTCCATCAGTAACTCGCGTGGCTGTCGCTTTCGAGTTGAAATCGGACTACGACCCACAAAATTGCGATCCGAACTATTCCGCGCCGCATCAACGTTGTGATCATAGCCGTGCCAACACTGGCGATGCTATCCCCGGTACCGATATTGTAGCCTTGGGCAGTGGTAGTGGAGCTCTGCTCGAAAACATCCCCTACCTCACATATGAAACTGACACATCAGGGACTTATCCCGGTGTATATACAGGTGGCGTAATCACCTTCGAACCCGGCATTACCGAATGCTACATTCGACTGGAAGTTGTGGATGATAGTTTTGCCGAGCCTACAGAAGTTGCGCAGTTACACCTGACAGAAGTGCGCTCTGGCCTTGCTGCGGTTGGACCGACCAATGAGGGTGCGCGCACCAACCTTGTCATTGATGACAACGAACCAAAGGTAACTCTTGAGACGGCCAAAGGTGGAGCACGGGATGCGCTGAATGTGGGCGATTCCCGTACCTATATTGCGCGCCTGACCGGTGAACGGAATGGGGAGGTTCGTGCGAAGCTGGGTCATACGGAAGATTCGTCAGCGCGCTTGAATACCGAATTTAGAACCAATCTTCTGAACGACGAGTTGGTTTTCCCCGAGGGCACGGATGAAGTTAGCTTCACAGTGACTGTTGAGAACCCGGCTTCCTACTTCAATGCCGGTCCCGATGATCGTTTTATACTGCTTGGTTTGGATACGCTCTATCAGCTCGGCCGAGAGAGCTACGCCCGAGCTGAAAGCGAAGACATGCTTCGCGTCAGCATTAATGAGCTGAGATGGCCATTGACCGTTGGCTCCAGCGCTGGCTTTGTTGCAACAGATGTTGCGGTAGGGCATGGGGGCAAAATGTTCGTAGGTGGGTACGATAGCAGCGATAGTGGCCGTGTATTCGTGAAGATATACGACCAAAAAGGGGATTTGCTGCAGCAGCTTCCAGTCTCGGAGCCCGGCGACCAATTGGCAGCACCGGATCCGGTAGTTGGCGTGGCAAGACGTGAGGTGGTTCAAAATAATATCCGTACGATCCGTTATGAACTTGTAGTGGCATACACTGCGGAGGGCCCGGCCAGTGGTACGACCGGGATCGGCGGGAAGGATGTTGTTTCCTCGTTGTATTGGTATGACGAGGCAACTAATGCTGGTGAGTACGTGGAAATCTGGACAACTCGCACTGGTACAGATTCCGACGACATAGTTCGCTGGGCGGGTATCAATCCTGCAAGCGGTTTTGTCGTGCTGGCTGGCGAAACCGAGGGTGTATGGCCGAATCAAACATCTGCTGGCGGTTTTGACAGCTTCCTGCAGCGTATAGATTCATTGCCTGACGGGAACACCTTTGCTCCGACATTAGCCTGGACTCGCCAAGCAGGGTCCATTGGAGACGACCGTGTTGCTGGCGCAAGGGCTTCGGGGCTAAGTCCGATATTGTTTGGTTCTGCCACGGGTATGGTCAATGGTGAGCCCTCGTTGGGGGGCGAAGATGCCTATTTTTACAGTGCGGTATCGAAAGAAGGTGAACTTAACGTGCGCCAGCGGGGCACAGATGCAAATGAGCATGTTACTGATGGCGTAGCAGAAGGAACCACTTTGTGGTTGCTAGGAAACAGCGACCACCAATACACCGTAGTACAGGACGGCGAAGACAATTTGAGTCTGACAAGTCAATCAGGCTCCAGCCCGAGTGGCTTCATACTGGGCTATACAATCGACGGCGAGATTGTTCGGTCCTTTAACATGAATGATGAAAGCGACGTTTCTGGCGAGCAGTTTGCGGCACTAACCAGCTTTTTCGGAGACTTGATTGCCGGAGGCGTTACTGATGGTGATTTCACCGGCTCAGCATTAACCAGCGGCTCACAAACCGCGATCGTTACCCGGGTGTCTCTGGTACCCGAAGACGAACCGGGTGCAGAAGCTCCGGCATACCGTAACGAGTGGCGCTTTCAGATGAATACTGTGAATTCGGAAGTTACAAGGCTGGCTAATTACCGGGATGACGAAGTGGTGGCTCTGGCACGTATTGGGGCGGACTGGACGATATTGCTGCTAAGTCCTGAAGGTGCGCTGCTGACACCCTAGTCTGCAGAATGTTTGCTGCTCTTGATATTCAAACACTACCCTGCTGTCCGCCCACGCTGGCGTACAGGCGAAGGTAGTCAGTGCTGGTAACAACACCCATGGGTTCGCCTTTGGCATCAATCACAAGGGCGGCATTAAGTTGGTGTGCCAGCATCAGTCTTGCTAGCTGGTGAGCATCTGTTTCAGGAGAGGCCGTAAGGAATGCTGGCAACTCTATTTGAGTCAGGCTTTGATTCATTGCATCGGCTTGGTGTTCGTGGAGCCATGCCAGAAGCCATTGCTGGGCTACCAGCCCCGCAATGTGCGTATCTGCCGTTACCACCAGATGATTGGCGCCTTGCTCGTCCAGCATGGTGATCGCTTCGGCTACCGTCGCAGAGGCGGGTAATGAGTAGAGTACAGGTGAGCAGATGGACGATACCGGCAGATAGGGCCGTTGGTCTTTGCGCTCTCCTGAAGCGGCAGCGCCATACTCTTCCAGTGCACGATGTCGACCCGACCGTGCAGCAAGCTGAAACTCGGCATCCGTAGCTTCGCCACGCTCAGGATTGATGGCCTGGCTCTCTGTCAGCTCGCTGACATCACCCACGCGTCGCCCCCGAAATACTTCCGGCAACCTTGTCCCTACTGGACGACCTGGTTCGCTAACAAAAATGGACACCTGTCTTACCCTCTGGAGAACAGACCTATCTGTTATGTGTATCGGCGCCTTGGCGCGGAGCATTAGCTAAAATTGATTACGAAGACGCCACATTTGGCCTGTGCATACGGCCAGTAGCCAGTTTTTTGGCCAGGGACTCGGGCAGAGCAGTTGGTTGCCCGGTAACCTGATCTGCAACAAATTCTGCAAGCAGGGGCGCATAGGTAAGACCCTTGCTACCCAGGCCCGTAAAAAGGTAAAGCCCCGTCGCAACGACTCCGTCTTCGTCATAGAAGGGTCCTGCAACCGGTTGATAATCATGGGTTGTGCACCGAAACCCAACACGGCCACCAAGTTGCTCTGGCAGATCCTCGCTTGCCATGTGGGGTGGCATCATTTGCGGAACCATGGCAGAAAGGGCCCGGATATTCTCACGGTGGCTTTCGGTTGTGGGATATGGTTCATGGCTGTGAAGATCAAAGGTGGCGCCAATCACCGCCTGCTGCTGGCCTTCAAGACCGTGGGCAGGGTTGAGGTACCGAGCTCCACAGATAACTGCTCGGTGGCGGGTGGCAAGGGGTTCAGGTAGATGAGTGACCTGCCCCCGAATGGCCTTGAAGCGAAACGTACCTGAGCCCGGAATCAGTTGCGGGCTCAGGTGCCCGGCACAAATAACAACTCTGTTCGCTGTGATGTTCGGGCTGTCAGTGTTTGGTGTGAACAGGAGCCATTCATCACCGGAGGCAGCCATTTGCCTTATGGAGCAACCAAACAGTTTTTGTATGCGAGGGTGCACGGTAAGTGCCTTGCAGAGACTGCTTGGCTCAAGCCACCCGTTGCCCGGAAACCACAATCCACCGGTCTCCAGTGTTGCGCCAGTCAGTACTTCTGCTTTTTCCCGGGATACTTGTTGCAGGACATCTTGCGGGTATTGGTTGCGCTCGATAAACCGGCGCTGACGATCCTGCTCGTTGTCATTCCAGGCTAGTTGAAGCAGGCCAGTAGGATGCCAAAATGGCCCTCCATGAACCCTGTAATAGCGCTGACTGAACGTCAGCGCAGAGAGTGCGAGTTGGGTCTGGTGATTAAACTCCACGCCTAGCTTGACGTACATCGCTCCTTGCAGGTTTCCGGAGGCGGCGGAACCAGCGTCGTTTGCGGAGTCAACGAGCGTGACGGAATAGCCTCGTTGCGCAAGGTTGTTTGCAAGCAGGCAGCCTGCAATGCCGGCGCCAATTACTGCAACAGAAAAGCCTGATTCCACAGACTTGCCCTGTGTCAGAGAAGGCTGATCTTCGGGCTGAAAGACTCCGCTGAAACTACCAGGCTGAACGTCGGGCTTATCGCAGGAGATTTTGTGAAATCCTGCTTCTTCGAGCGCGAACTGGAATGCCTTGTTAGCTTTTACGGCAGCGAGTGTGGTGCCGGGCTTGCTGTGCTTGCAGACGTGTTTGATGGTCTTGTTTGGGTCTACTTCCCCGCTTGCGGCGTGCGAGCAGTCGTCAAGAAACCAGGCGTCGACCATAAAAGATGGAGTGTCGTAAGCTTTGTGCGTATCACCGAATATTAGGGTCAGGCGCACACTGCCACCAGCCAATACCAAGCGGTGGGTGCCACGAATCAGTGCCGGGTAGTTGGCAATCAGTTCAGCCGAGACGTTGTTCAGCTCTGGCCACCGGGAAAGCACTTTTTCAAGATCTTCACGGCTTAGCGGAAACGGTACAGCGGAGACAAAATGCAGAGTGGCTGAATGCGATGGACCAAAAGCTTGCCAAGCCTGCCATGTGGCAAGAAAATTAAGGCCCGAGCCGAAACAGTTTTCGGCAACCACAAAATGACCTGCCTCCGGAACCTCAGAAAAACGTGCGGGCAGTTGATTGAGCTCGATGTATGCCTGACTGGATTCTGACATGCCATCGAACCAGCTCATTTCCGCTGGCGTTATAGCGGGCGGAACAGGTGAGCGGTTCATGGCGGTGCCGGGCCGTGTTGCGTTACTCAACCAGAGTAACGCTTTCAATGATTACAGGGGTTACGGGCACATCGGCCATTCCACGCACACGTGCAGTTTTCACTCCGGCAATATTGTCTACCACGCCCATTCCGGCTGTTACCTTTCCAAAAACTGCGTAGCCGGCTCCCCGAACACCCGCATTCAGAAAATCGTTGTTTGCGACGTTAACGAAAAACTGGGAAGTGGCAGAATCGGGAGCATTCGTCCTTGCCATAGCAACAGTGCCACGTAGATTAGGCAGTGTTGGAGAGGCTTCGTTTCTGATGGGTGAATGGGTGTCCTTACGGGTCATGTCTTTTGTAAACCCGCCGCCCTGAATCATGAATCCCGGTATAACCCGGTGGAAAATTGTGCCGTCAAAAAAACCTTCACGGGCATACTGCAGAAAATTTTCTACGGTTTCCGGAGCTACGTCTGGGCGAAGTTGCAATTCGATAGCACCCTGGTTGGTCAGGATGCGCACTTTTGGCAATTCCTGGTTTGCACTATCTGCATTGGTCTGGGCGCTTGCATTAAGTGTAACCAGCGACAGGCCAAGAAACATAAGTACGACCTGGATCACAATGCTCAAGGGTTTTACCAAATTTGTCATTACCGGGATCTCGCTTAGTGTAGTCGTGAGTGAATTTCCTGTAATAATCAGGGAAGTTAATCAGTGCTCTGATCTTAACAGATATGTTTGATTTTACGGGATACACGTCTGAGCAGAATGTGCGGTTATCAGCTAATATTTTGGTACTAATTAAGTAGTAACTTACTCACCGGGCCGGGTTGTACGGTAATCACTGCGGGAAATGGGAGAGGCTTAGTGAGATTCCATAAAGGGTTTGAGGAAAAGTCACGACTCGGGCGGTTGCTGGTTAATCGTGGTTATTTGTCAGAGAGCCAGGTTGAGGAGGGGCTCAGACTACAGCGTGAGAGCGGTATACGGCTGGGTGAGGTGTTCATCACGGCAGGCTGGATAACCGAGAAAGAACTCGGCCGTGTGTTGAAGCACCAGTCCCGTTATCGTAGCGCTGCCGCAATGGTCACCATGGCAACACTACCATTTCAGCCTTTGGTTACATTTGCAGCGAGTAATAACGCCAATGCCGCTCAGGTGGCAGAAGCCGGTCAGCTATTTGATGCGGCTGGAATGTCGCCGCTGACAGAGGATGAGCTGTCGGCAGTTGCGGGACAAGGCAACAGCTCTTTGTTTGATCGGGTTGATATTGTCAGCAGTATGGCTGGCGGCTCTGGTTCCGACGAGGGTGCCGGCCAAGTGGAGCCGGATGTCATAGAAGGCATGAAGCTCACAGCCAATGTGTTTTTCCCGGTACTTAATGTTCTGGATTCAGACCTTACGATCACCGGAGTTCATTATCGTGAAGGGGAGCCACGTTACACGGTGGCAGAGAATGGCCGGGTATCCATGGCATTCCCTGAGCGAATTGAGGAGATCCGCATGGACAACATTCGGGTCAGGGGTGGGGGTAGCCCATCCATGGGCAACGTCAGTATTCAGGACATCAGCTTTCACCCCGATTCCAGAATGACTATCTATACGAGATAATCAGGCGCTGGCAAGCACAGTTCGGCTTGATACGGTTGTTTGCTGGCCCTTTGCACCATATAGTTTTTGCTGGCCTGAGGCGCCCCGGAATATGTCTGTAAGCCGGGTAAGGCGTTTTTGAAGATGGTTTATGATACGCCCGTTATTCTCATTGAGAACATGGCATTCCCGAAGCTTTGAATCGGCTTCTTGCCAAAGGGCGTAAAGCTCATCAAGTCCGGCACTGCGAATAAAGCGGGAGGGGTCGCCAGAGTCTGGTCGAAACCCCATTGCCACAAGCGTGCGGATTTTTTGCTTGGCACGTTCTCGAATTTCCCCCAAGACCGCGTTTTTTTCTCGCGTCAGAGTATCGAGTGCTTTTGTATCAGAGCCGGACAGGCAAGTTTTTTCGTTCTTCAGGATATCCGCCAGGGTTTCAAGCTGACGGATATCCAGCGAAAGGAGATTCTTCAGATCATCAATTGCAGCCATGATTTACTCACCCAAAAATGCTTTCATCCATATCAAGCATTTTTTGGGCCAGTTTTTCTGCATCAATTTTATAGGTGCCGTTTTCCAAGGCTGAACGAATTTGCTCGATTCGCTCGTCATCCATTTCAGGATAATCCCCCAGCTTTTGCTCCAGCTGCTTGAGGTTTCGGGCCTGGCTGCTCAGGTTTACGTTTTCGCCGCGGGCACTCTGAGCCTTGGCATTTGCCTGCTCGGGGGCTGCTTGCTTGGCGCTCTGAGCATTAGCGGACTTGTCGGCCGTGGTTCTCTGGGTGTTGACCTGGCCTTGGCCAATTCCATTTAAGTCAACTGACATATCAATACCTGCTTTACGGTGACGCCACACATGTTGTGGGCTGACTCTGGTTTATATCCACTTAACGGCTAGTGGCTGGCATACTTTAGGGGCAAATTATCAAATCTTGTTAACATTTTGTCACAAACCTGATCCCGCCTTGGACGGGGTGCTCCGCCGGCATGTTTTTGCCGCCGGAAGGGGGTTGCCGTGAGCATGTCACATCGGCACTTCAACATGCCCGGGAGCGGTTACATTCGCCTTTACCGTGCGGGCTGAGCCAAGGTTTTCCACAAGTACTTGCTCACCCACCGACGCACTGGCCAGAGCCTTACCGCGGGAGCGCACTGAAAAGGGCCCCCGGCGGGCGGTAATAATAACATGATCGCCGCGGCTGACAGCGATTGGTGCGTCCAGAAGATCAGGAGTGAGTACCGAGCCGGCGTTTACGGGCCGGCGTATAATCATGCCCTCAATCATCTGTGAATCAGTTATTATTCCCCGTCGGCTGGCGTTAAGCACAACATCGCGGGTTTCAAGCATGTTGCCTGTTACGCGTTCACCTCTTCCGAGCGGGCGGGCGGCGACCAGGGCAGGGCCACTGATGGATACCGTGGTCGTTACAAACATTCGCCACGGGCGATCGCCGGCGCAAGCTATCTGAACTGACGGGTGTTCACTTTTCCATGGATCACCTGTGAACTCTATATCCAGATCGTCAGAGCAGGCGGCTAATGCAAGCCTGTTGTCAATGTTGCCGGTCTCAAAGGCAACTTTGTAGCCTCTTTCGGTCTGGGTTGCTGCAAAGGTCTCAAGGAATGCTGCTGTTGCTTCGCGAATCTCGTCGGCGGTTGTTCTTGCCTGCACTTGGTTGGCGAATGTCGCTGCGAGCATGATCCATACTAAAAGCTGGGTGCGCATATCTGCTGGTTTGTCCTATGCTGTCAGTAATACGGCAAATGCTACTGAAAATGCCTAAGGATTGCGGCGTTCTGGCCGTTAAACAGGCCTGACCGCTTTCAGGCGACGTTATCGCGTCGTCCTGACAACTTAACGTGATAGAAAGCAAAATGTATGCCGGTGCTAATTACTGGCCAGGGGAGACTGCGATGGCAGGGGTATTGGATAGTGTAAATCAGCGCACGCAGCTGGTCGGACAAAACCGTCTTGAGCTCCTGCTTTTCCGTTTACGTGGGCGTCAGATATACGGCATCAATGTCTTTAAGGTGAAGGAAGTGCTGCAGTGCCCCAAGCTGTATTCCATGCCTAACAGCCGTGCGGTGGTTCGTGGTGTGGCACATACTCGGGGTGAAACCATTCCGGTTATTGATCTGAGTATGGCTATTGGCCTGCCGGGTATTCCTCAGGAGGAGTTGCCCAATAGTTTTGTGATCATCACTGAGTACAACCGAAAGACCCAGGGTTTTTTGGTTACGGGCGTCGATCGGATCCTGAATATGAATTGGGAAGACATTCTTCCTCCTCCTAAGGGGGCGGGTAAGGATATCTATCTTACAGCTGTCACTAAAATTGATGACAAGTTGGCGGAAATCATAGATGTAGAGAAGATTCTTTCCGAAGTTTCTCCGATTAGCGATGATGTGACTGAAGCAGTTCGGAGTAAAAGTGCGGAAAGAGTGACGGGGCATCTGCCAGTTCTGGTGGTGGATGACTCTTCGGTTGCACGCCGGCAAATAGAGCGCTGTCTTACAGCCATTGGCATGGAAGTAATATTGCGGAACGATGGGAAACAGGCGCTCGAATACCTCAAGGAAGTGACGGCGGATGGCTCAAAGGCAACCGATCATTTTTCATTGATTATCTCGGATGTGGAAATGCCCGAAATGGACGGGTATACACTGGTCACGCGAATCAAGAGTGATCCCGCACTCAGTGGGCTGTTTGTTATGCTCCATACTTCACTGAGCGGTGTGTTTAACAAGGCGATGGTGAAGAAAGTCGGTGCTGATGATTTTATGGCAAAGTTCAGTCCGGATGAGCTGGCTGAACGGATCATGGAAGTGTTAGACCAGAGCTGACGCTTTTTCGGCAGGAAATTCATACAGAACTGAGATCCAATGAAAGCAGAAATTACCCCACAGGAATATGAAGCCTTCAAATCGTTCCTGCAGGATGCGTGTGGTATTTTGCTGGGCGAAAACAAGCAGTACCTGGTGAAAAGCCGTTTGCGGCGGATATTGGAAGAAAACGATCTGAATTCTCTGGGTGATCTGCTTGGGCTTTTGAAAAAATCTGGCAGGGCAAGCCTCAGAGAGGTGGTGATCGATGCAATGACCACCAACGAAACCCTGTGGTTCCGTGATAATCATCCTTTCCGTATTCTCCAGGAAAAACTGCTCCCTGAGTTTGCCGAGCGCTCGCCTGCGACCCCATTGCGAATTTGGTCAGCTGCCTGTTCGACGGGTCAGGAGCCATACTCGGTTGGTATGATTGTGGATGAGTTTCGGCGCCAGAAGCCCGGCAAACTACGCAATGTTAAGGTAACTGCGACGGATATATCCAAAAGCGTGCTTGAAGTCGCCCGCCGAGGTGAGTACGAGATGATCGCTATTGGCAGGGGCTTGTCACCTGAACGTCAGAGAGAATTTTTTACACCTTCTGCAAATGGCGGCTGGCAGATTCGGCCCGAAATCAAAAGCATGGTGGAGTTCAAGGAGCTTAACCTCCTTGAGCGCTATATGCTGGGCAAGTTCGACATTGTCATGTGCCGCAACGTGTTGATCTATTTCTCTGCAGCCCACAAGAAGGATATTCTCACCCGTATCCACGCCACCCTCAATCCCGGAGGCTATCTGATTTTGGGCGCATCAGAGTCGCTTAATGGCTTGCCGGACCTTTACGAAATGGTTCAGTGTCACCCCGGAATCATTTACAGGAAAAAATAAGCAATGCCTTTCAACGTATGGGTGCTGGTAGCTGCCCAGGCGCTAGCCATGTGCACAGCGCCTTTTATTGTGTTTATAGGAAGCATTCAGGGGCGTCTGTTGGCGCCGGCCCCGGAATACGCAACGCTGCCTGTCGGATTGGTGGTGGTGGGCACTGTACTTGCAATCAAGCCTGCCACCTGGTTGATGGAGCGGCTGGGGCGCAAGCAGGTAATGCTGCTTGGAACCTCTATGGGGATGCTGGCGGGCATTCTTGGCGCCCTGGCTTCGTGGTTGGCCCTGTTCCCATTGCTTTGTCTGGCGGCAGTGGTTGGTGGAACCGGGCTGGCAGTGGTGCATCAGTATCGCTTTGCTGCGATGGAATCAGTGCCTCCCAGCATGGCTGGGTCAGCTGCTTCGCGAGTGTTGCTTGGCGGTCTCATTGCTGCCTGGCTTGGGCCTGAGATTGCGGCACTAGGCAGTGGGGCGGGAACAGATCATCCGTTTCTCACAAGCTGGCTTGCGCTGGCGGCTGTCCAGTTTGCAGCGCTTGTAATACTGGGGCTGGGTTATCGGGCGAAGAGTGAGTTGGTAAGGGCTGCTCACGCGAGCGGCGGCGGCCGGCCAATGAAAGAAATTCTCGCCATCCCGCTGATCTGGGTGGCCATCAGCGGCGCTGCGATCGGCTATGCCGTGATGAGCTTTATCATGACGGCAACGCCACTCAGCATGACGGAAATGGCGGGGCATGATCTGGATGATGCCAAGCGTGTTATCCAGCTGCACATCATGGCCATGTATTTGCCATCGCTCATCAGTGGCTGGCTTACACGGGTTGTCGGTATACCCCTTATGATGGCGGCCGGGCTTCTTGCTTATCTTGGGTGCATTGTTCTGGCTGCCAGCGGTATCGAATTTCACCATTATCTTTCGGCGCTGGTGTTGCTGGGTATTGGCTGGAACTTTCTGTTTGTGGGCGGCACCACATTGTTGCCGCGTGGCTATACAGATGCGGAACGGTTCAGGGTTCAGGGCCTCAACGATGTGTTCGTGTTCGGCTCCCAGGCCACAGCGGCCTTGTCGGCCGGGGTAATACTGTCATGGGTTGGCTGGTCTGCGCTCGTCATGGTCGCTGTACCCTTCCTGGTCATCCACGGGCTGCTTATGGTGTTCTGGTTAACTCGAGGGGCAGGTGGCCGGTCTTTACCCAGATAACCGTCTCTTGCTCCACAAACGGGTGGTGCTGGCTCAAGTGCGGGCTCCTTATCCATGTACCTTCAGGATAGCGCCCGTACTCGTCACAAAACTCACCTGAAAGAACGAATATTTCTTCGCCTCCGAAGTGTCGGTGAGGCTGAAATATTTCATTGGCGGGCCATTTCACCAGCGCTACATGCTCGTGCTCAAATTCATGCAGCGGCATTACTTCAAGGCCACCGATCCCGGGTAACCAGTCGGTATTGCTGGTGTCGACTCGCACGGTGCTGAGGTCTCGTTCATCAAACTGGTGCAGCTTTACCAGTAAAGTACAGCCAGGCTTGCTGAACGGGGCGTGCCCGCTTCCGGGCGGGTTTCTCAAGTAGGTGCCGGCAGGGTAATCACCATTTTCGTCCGAAAATACACCTTCCAACACCAGGATTTCTTCGCCGAGAGGGTGCTCATGCCGGCTGAATGAGGCGCCAGGCTCATAGCGAACAATGCTGGTAGCATGGCCTCGCTCGGCTTCCTCCCTTGCTAACGGCTTTCTGACAACGCCGCTGGCAGGGCTGGCAAGCCATTCCTGTTCGTTTGTGTGGATGACCACCCTGCGGTCAAAATCCATGTTCAGCATTATGTGCCTCTTCGAGAACTGTCTAGTTACTTGATTAACATCTGAATATCACGAAAGGCGGGGTGCCTGCAGTGCCCCATCCATTCAAAGGCAGCCATCTCGACCGTGACAATACGCGCGCCGCTCGCGCTGAGCCGATCAAGCGCAACATCCCGATCAAACTCGTTCCGGGACCCTGTAGCATCGGCAACAACCCATACCTTGTAACCCGCATCAATCAGGCTGAGGGCCGTTTGCATCATGCAAACATGGGTTTCGCAGCCGGCAATAATAATATGCTGCCGACCTTCGGGTAGGCTTTCCACCAATCCGTCGGGGCAGGCATCAAAGTGGTACTTTGCAAGCGTGTGGTGGCAAAGCTCCTTCACCGCCTCTACATTTGGCCCCAGTTTTTCTGGCAGCTGCTCGGTTGCCACAACGGGGATATCCAAAAGTCCTGCAATTGTTGCGAGGGTTATGCATCGGCTGACTACGTCCTGGCCATAGGCAATGGCTGGCATCAGCTTTTCCTGAACGTCTATCAGCAAAAGAATCGATTGGTCGGGTTTCATTAGCATGGATAGCCCCCCAGGCTTGAATAACATACTGAACAGATTGGAAATGCCATGATACTCCCAACGCGAGTAGCGAGCACCTTACTGCCTATTATTGGTGCAAACCGGAAATTTTGCCGGGATTTATCCCAAGGGAGTTGCCAAGCGCCCCTAAAACCATTAAAGTTTGCGCCCTCAAATGAGCGACGATATTGCTGATTTGAAACAGGTTATTGGAGAGGTGGCCGAGTGGCTGAAGGCGCACGCCTGGAAAGTGTGTATACGTTAATAGCGTATCGAGGGTTCGAATCCCTCTCTCTCCGCCAATACTGAACCCCAGCAGAAGTGCTGGGGTTTTTTATTGTACGTGTCAAAGCCACTTCCTGGCTTCTGCAATCACTGTATGCATTCTGTTCTGCAACGACTGCTCGCGCCGAACTACAAGGTACAGGGTCTCACTGACGGGTTCCGGCAATTGATGGCTTTTGATGGTCTGTGGCCGATTGAAGGCCTCAACTGCGTGAGCCGGCAATACGGTAAATCCCAATCCCATGCTAACCGGTTCCAGGATCAAGCCAATCTGGTTTGAGAAGCCATTCCTTTTAAACAGATTGCTGTGCTGAAACTGTGGGAAGTTGGCGCTAAGCAGCATGTTGGCATGATGGGCACCATCAGGGTGATCGATAAAGCCTAACTGTGTTAACGCGTCCCAACTTGGCTCAGAGACATTCGCAGGTGTCACCAGAAGCAAGGGCTCATGTGCAATCGCTTGGCAGCTCACTTTCTCGAGGGTTGGGGCGCTCGTCATGAATCCAATATCGGATTTGTAGTCTGCGATCGCATTTTCAACATCCGTGTTTGGTGCGAATCGGTAGTCAATCACCAGTTCGGGGTGCTTGCTCTGCAACTCAAGAAGGTGCGGGTAAAGCTTGAGCCCTATGCTTCCTGGCGACGTCAGCCTAACCAGCCCCTTGTATGGAGGATCCTCCGCTATTCGTTGATCAAGACTCGATAGCGCCTGAATGAGAGTGCGCCCTTCAGCGTAAAGGCGTTCGCCTGCATCCGTGAGTGAAAACTGCTTACCTTCCCTTAGAAGTAGCGCTACTCCTGTTTGATCTTCCAGTTTCCGTACATGCTGGCTAACGCCGGATTGAGTCATATGGAGGCGCTCAGCTGTACGAGTGAAGTGCCCTGTTTCAACCAGCGTGCAGAAACTGCGTAGCCATGTCGTGTTAATCATTACAAAACGTACTCATTGTTATGACGAATGATAATTTTACGTAATCACTCTGCATTTGTAACCTGAAGCGAGGTTTAAACAGGAGAGCAGAGCATGAGTAACGTATATCCAAGAAACTTTTCACACATTGGGCTTTCAGTCCCCAACCTGGAAGAAGCGGTTAAATTCTATACCGAGGTGATGGGTTGGTATCTGATCATGGAACCGACTGAAATCGTCGAGGATGAAAGTGCCATTGGTGAAATGTGTACAGAAGTATTCGGGAAAGGTTGGGGGAGTTTTCGAATTGCTCATATGTCGACCGGTGACAGGATTGGGGTAGAGGTGTTCCAGTTCAGAAATCAGACTAACCCGGAAGATAACTTTGAATATTGGAAAACCGGCATTTTCCATTTCTGTGTGCAGGATCCGAATCTTGAAGAGTTAGCTGATCGGATTGTTGCGGCGGGTGGCAAGAAGAGAATGGAAAAGCCGCGGTACTACTACCCAGGCGAAAAGCCTTACCGCATGATCTATATGGAAGACCCGTTTGGTAACATTGTGGAGATTTATAGCCACAGCTACGAGCTGATATACAGCGAGGGTGCATACTGAGGCCGGCCCCGATGCTAGCATCGCCTCCAGACCAGCAACCGGTTGTTGGCCGGCATTTCGAAGTCGGATTCCAGAACCAGCCCGATCGCATCGCCGGTTCGTTTGAGGTCATCCATATCCCGAATACCCATTTCCGGGTTTCGCTGCTTCAGATGAGTATCAAACTGCCGGTTGCTGGGGCTTGTGAATTGGCCTCCGTAGTTGAAAGGCCCGTACAGGCAGAAGGCTTCGCCCGCATCGAGAATGGCAGCCACGCCCCGGAACATTGCTTCAACCTCAGGCCAGGACATGATGTGTGCTGTGTTGGCAGAGAAAACACCATTGATTGGCGGGAGTCGCCAGTCAGGCGCGCTGACATCCAGAGGCAAGGGGGTGTTGATGTTGGGCAGGTTCGCATCTTCCAGCCAAGGCATACACAGCTGAGCGTTATTTGGGTGGTCGCTGGGCTGCCACTGAAGGTGCGGAAGGTGCTGGGCAAAATGAACCGCATGCTGCCCGGTACCTGTGCCAATTTCCAATAGAATTCCAGGCTCATTGAACACAGTGGCAATCTTTTCGAGAATAACTTGTTTGTTGTTCTCGCAGGCTTGGGAGTACGGCTTTCCGTCAGTCATTGGAGGCTCTGATTGGCTGTTGGAGGTTCGAGCGTAGACAGATGTTTATATCAGGCCAGCGCCCTTCAGGACAAATACTCCCAAGGTTACGGTGACGCTTGCCATCAGTGTGGTTATTGCAATGATGTTCGCCGCCAATCGGTCATTGCCGCCAAGCGCCTTGGCCATCACAAAGCTTGCAGCTGCTGTCGGACTCGCGAAGAACAGGAACAGTAGGCCAAGCTCGGGCCCCGAGAAACCCACCGCCCAGGCAGCGCCAGTGCACAGTGTTGGCAAGAAAACCATTTTCATCAGGGATGAACTAAATGCCGTTGAGCTGTCATTGCGTAGGGCGCTGAAGGACACGGTTGCGCCGATGCATAACAAGGCCAGTGGAAGGGTGAGCGATGCAAAGTAGTCGCCACTGGTAAGAATCCATTCCGGCAATTGCAGATCAAGCCAGGCCACAGGGATGGCGGCGAATACTGAAAGTATCAGCGGATTGCGCAGGATATCCTGAAAAATACGGTGCCATTGGGCGGATTGCCCGGGCTGATAGGCAGTGAGTACGATCACAGAAAGCGCATTGTAGGAAAGAATGACTACAGCCAATAAAATGCTACCCGCCGAAAGACCAAAGTCTCCGTAGAGGTTCGCTGCCAGTGCGAGCCCGACAATACCGCAGTTGCCCCGGAAGGCGCCCTGAACATACACACCGCGATCTTCGTGGGCAACGCGCCAGCGCGCCCATAGCCAGGCCAGGGCGAAGCTGGCGAGGGTGGCAAAAAGATAGAAAGTTAGCAGGCGCAGATTCAGTGAGGTGCTGAGATCAGCTTTTATGATGCTCAGAAACACCAGTGTTGGCAGTGTGGCCTTGAATACCAGTGCAGAAGCTGTGTGAACGAACGTATCGTCAATCCAGCCAACCCTTCGTAATCCAAGCCCGATAAACACCATGGCGAAAACCGGGAGGGTGGTTTCCAGTGTTTGCTGGAAGAGTGTGATCAAATCCATGTAAGGTGGCCGAAAAGCTGAAGAGTTGAGTGTGTATGATAGATCTGACGGAACGGTAATGAAATCACTTGCCGAAGCCCGTAAAGGGTGGGCTATAGTATGGTGCAACCGATAACATCAAAAAGGCCCAGCATGAACGCCGTTAATCCTACGCCGGAACAGCTGAAGAAGGTTCTGGCTGATACGCCCAAAGACCAGCCAGTGGTAATGCTGAACCTGCTACGGTTTCGCGACAAAGCAAGTTATGTCGATGAATCCGGTGAGCGAAGCGGTCGAGAGGCATACCAGCTTTATATGCAGGAAGCGGCTGCGTGCGTGAGCGCTGTGGGTGCCGAAGTTATCTGGTCTGGTCGTAGTGTTGGTTCTCTTATTGCACCGCCTGATGAATCCTGGGATCAAGTGCTGCTCGTGCGTTATCCGTCAATTGACGCATTTATGGCAATGATTCAAAGCTCTGAATACAAGGGTGTGGTTAAACATCGCACCGCTGCTTTGAGTGATTCGAGACTGGTTGCCAATCTGGAAGGTCAGCGCTGAGGCAATACTTCAGCCCGCGAGCCCTGAATCCAGTATGCCAGTCTGTCGTATCAGCATGTATGCCGCTGTGCCTGCAGCGATAGAAAGTAGGGCATTGCGGCGCAAGAGATGAATAATCACCACAAGCATTCCTGCCAGAATGGCATCAAGCCCGGGCACTGTGGCTGACCAATCCCCTGAACGCTGCAAAAACACAGTCGCCAGCAAAGCCATAACTGCCGCCGGTAAGTATCGCCCCAGGTGCTTGATGAGTGGATGCTCGGTATGACGTTCAAAAAACAGAAACGGTATGATTCTGGTTGCGAAGGTTGCGATTGCAGCAACAGCCACAAATGCCGCCAGATACACTGTATCAGCCATGACTGTGGCCCTCAGCGATGGATTTGGTGCGCAGGTGCCGGTACTGCAGCAGTAGCACAGCAGTCACTATGGCTATAGCGCCAATTAGCTGATGCGCCGGTGGTAGCAGGATCATGGCAACACCGGCAGCTGCTGCGCCAGCCCACACCGGAAACGCATCCCCCAAGGCTTTGAACTGTTCAATTGTGAGTACGATAAATAGCGCCACAAGTGCAAACTCGATTCCTGTGCTGTCGAACGCCACGTTACGACCCAGAAGCGCCCCCAGAGTGCAGCCAATCACCCAGTAAACCTGATTGAAGGCCGTTATACGGAAATCCACGTCCAGCTCATGAAGTCTATCCTGAGTGCGCGCCCGGCTGGTGAGAAGTGAGTAGGTTTCATCGGTAAGGCCAAAAATAAGATAGAGCTTGCGCCAGCCGGCCCCTCGGAACTGCCCGAGCAGAGACAGGCCATAGAAAAGATGGCGGGCGTTGAGTACAAACATAGCGATGAATACTTCCAGCAAGCCGGCGCTCGCCGCTAACAGGCTGACCGCGAGAATCTGGCCGGCCCCAGCGTAGATTACTACGCCCATGAGCGGTGCTGCCCACCATGCGTAGTCGAGCTGAGTTGTGAACAGCACCCCGAAAGCCATGCCCAATGGGAGGTAGCCGAACAGGATTGGTAGTGTGAGGCGAAAAACCAGAGAGTTCATTAGCATCCAAACATTCTGAAAGTGAAGGATGATAGAGAATCGATCCGAATTTTGAAAGTGGGTATAGTGGCCCGCACAGGAGATACTATGAATCATGAAACCGGGCACCAGTCACAATCCGATCCTCGCGAGGAAAAGTTCATTGTAGACAAGGAGTTGTTGACCGAGGATCAGTTGCTTGGCTTGGCAGAAGAGTACTGTACTCGCTACCATGGTCTAAATGATAACGAAAACCCCTTGGCAGAACTGAGCGGCGTGCAGGCGGCAATCAAGAGGGGAGATCTGGTGGTTTGGTTTGATCCGGTAGAGAACACTGCCGGGCTTGGCGTACCGGAATGAGTGCTCAACCTCGAAGAGTATTTCGGTTTGCACCTACCCGGGGGCGACCGTAACCGGTACAATCGCGCAGTTCTTTGAAGCGGTTTGCGAGGTGAAATTTGATCAGGGTATTGGTTGTAGATGACCATGAGCTGGTTCGTTCCGGGATAACCCGGATGCTCGCGGACAATCCCGATATTGATGTTATTGGTCAATCTCCATCCGGAGAAGACGCCATAGAATTCGTGCGTAAAGAGCGCCCGGATATCGTATTGATGGATATCCGGATGCCTGGCATTGGCGGCCTGGAAGCTACCAGGCGCATCCTGCGAATCGATGACACTATTCGTGTGATCGTGGTAACCGCCTGTGCCGACGACCCTTATCCAGCTCGCGTAATGCAAAGCGGAGCCTCCGCTTACATCACCAAAGGTGCGGATATCCGGGAAATGGTTCGTGCCATTCGTATGGCCCATTCGGGCCAGCGCTATATCAGCCCCGAAATAGCTCAGAAAATGGCCCTCAAACAGCTGGGTGGCGACAAGGAAGAGGAAGGCGAGCTATCCATGTTTGATCGCCTGTCTGAGCGCGAGATGCAGATAGCCATGATGGTAGTGGACTGCCAGAAAGTGCAGGACATTTCAGACAAACTCTGCCTTAGCCCGAAAACTGTTAACAGCTATCGTTACCGGATTTTCGAAAAGCTGGAGATCTCCAGCGACGTTGAGTTGGCCCTGATGGCAGTACGGCTCGGGTTGCTCGATGCCCACAAGGTCTGATTCCACCGGTGAAAGCAGCGAGGGGTTTGACAGCAAGCACTTCCTGAAACAGCTAACCGAGCGACCTGGCGTCTACCGAATGTACGACGACGGTGGCTCGGTGCTGTATGTGGGTAAGGCCGGAAATCTGAAGAAGCGGGTCAGCAGCTATTTTCGGAAGACTGGCCTGGCGCCCAAAACGGAAGCCCTGGTCGCAAAGATTGCCTCCATTGAAGTCACTATTACCGGAAGTGAGACAGAAGCTCTACTGTTAGAGCAGAACCTGATCAAGTCTCTGCGCCCGCCATACAACATCCTGCTTCGGGATGATAAATCCTACCCCTACATTTACGTGTCTGCCCACAGTGATTATCCCTCGCTGACCTTTCGGCGTGGGCGCACCAAAAAGGGTGGAGGCACCTGGTATGGGCCGTTTCCGAGCTCGGGTGCCGTCAAGGAAAGTCTTAATGTATTGCAGAAGGTCTTCCGGATAAGATCCTGTAGTGAAAGCTATTTTCAGAACAGATCGCGCCCCTGTCTGCAGTATCAGATCAATCGATGTACGGCGCCGTGCGTTGGATATATTTCGCCAGAGGACTACCTCCAGGATATCCGCCACGCCACTATGTTTCTCGAAGGCAAGAACCCCGCCATTATTCGTGACCTGATGGATGCCATGGAAAAGGCTGCCAAAAACCTCGAGTTTGAAAAGGCCGCTGCCTACCGTGACCAGATCAATCATCTGCGTCATGTACAGGAACAGCAGTCGGTGGATGGCGAAGGCGGGGATGCGGATGTGGTTGCCATTGCGCAGGATGCCGGTGTTGTGTGTATCGTGGTCATTATTGTGCGTGGTGGCAGGGTTTTGGGAACCAAGGATTACTTTCCCCGCTATTCTCTTGAGCAATCAGAAGGCGAGTTGTTAAGTGCGTTTCTGGGCCAGTACTACTTCGGTGGCAACACGCGCCGCGAGATTCCAAAAGATGTGCTGGTTCCGGTTGATGTTGACGGCCAGGAGTTGCTCGCTCAGGCGCTTTCTGATGCAGCCAATCGGGAAACCCGCATTCGTGGTAATGTTCGCGGGGAGCGGCGGCGCTGGCTGGAGTTGGCGATGACCAATGCCCGGCAAACACTGCTTACCCATATCGCCAGCAAGGAAACCGTTTATCGTCGTTTGCTGGCCCTGCGAGACATGCTGGAGCTGGCGGAAACGCCTTCGCGGATGGAGTGTTTTGATATTAGCCACAGCCACGGCGAAAACACCGTCGCATCCTGTGTTGTTTTCGATGAGAATGGTCCCCTTAAAAGTGATTACCGACTGTATAATATCGAGGGCGTGAAGGCAGGAGACGATTACGATGCCATGCGCCAGGTTCTGACTCGACGGTACCGCCGAATGGTTGCAGGTGAGGGCAAGCGCCCGGACCTTGTGTTTATTGATGGCGGTAAGGGGCAATTGAATATTGCCCGGGAAGTATTTGATGAACTTGGGGTTTCTGATATTCCCCTTATTGGCGTGGCCAAGGGTGTTACCCGGCGCGCAGGTATGGAGCAGTTGATCGATGCGATGACCGGTGACGTGTTTCGTGTGCCTGCTGATTCACCGGCTTTGCATTTGATTCAGCACATCCGGGATGAATCTCACCGCTTCGCCATCAGCGGACACAGGGCAGGACGCGATAAAAAGCGCCGCCAGTCTACACTTGAAGGTATTGAAGGGGTTGGTCCCAAAAGGCGCCGGGAGCTGATTCGTTATTTTGGTGGAATACAGGAACTTCGCAAAGCCAGTGTAGACGAGATGGCCAAGGTTCAGGGCATCAGTAAATCACTGGCTGAAAACATATACGCAGCATTGCATGATGAGTAACAACCGTATGAACTTACCAAACCTGCTCACACTCTCCCGCATCATTATGATTCCGGTCTTTGTGGCGGTGTTCTATCTCCCCATGCACTGGAGTTATATGGCAAGTGCGGCGATTTTTGGGCTGGCGGCGGCAACGGACTGGCTGGATGGCTATCTGGCTCGCAAGCTTGACCAGAGCACACCGTTCGGGGCTTTTCTCGACCCGGTTGCTGATAAATTGATGGTGGCTGTGGCTCTGGCGATGTTGATTCAGGAATACTCGGCAATTCTACTGACCATTCCAGCCACTGTAATTATCTGCCGTGAAATCGTGATTTCCGCATTGCGGGAATGGATGGCTGAAATCGGCAGCCGGGCAAGTGTTGCCGTGTCTTACATCGGTAAGATTAAAACCACCGCGCAGATGGCGTCGATTGTGGGCTTGCTGGCGTTTCCCCCCGGCCAACTTCTATCCGAAATTGCCGTGGGGTTATTGTATATTGCCGCCATTTTAACGCTCTGGTCTATGGGGTTGTATATCAAAGCGGCCTGGCCAGACCTGTTCCCCGAGAAGAGTTAGCTCGGAGTCGCTTCACAGCTTGTTGCCCAGGCAATAAGCTCGTCTGCAAGTTGTTCTCCTGCGTTACCAAAGGCCAGTACTACCGCATCAATGCTCGTGTCCTCCGCGGGTGCAGACACGGTGAAGCTCCTTGAGCACAGAATCCCCTGTGAACGGTTATTAACCAGCTGCCCGTAAACCGATACGGTTACCCGAGTGCTGTCTCCCTGATTGATCGCATGAAAGGCGTTAATTTCTGTAGAAAGGCTCAAGTCAGCACTGCCTGGGGCAGGATCCATGACCACATGCTGAAAGCTTGCGCTGGCTCTGAAAGCGCCTGCCAACATGTCCCTTACCAGAACCGGTACCGTATCTCGCCACCGCACTCCGCCATACACTCTGAACTCCCACGGCTGAGGTTTTGCCAGAATCCGTGAGCTGTTGTACGGGTCAGATGCTACCGGCATATCAATCCTCAGGCTTTCGGATCTGCTGATGGCGTTGCTGTCGGGTTTAAGAGGGGTTGGGAAATCCATCACTCTGGGCGCTTCAGGTACCGGGAATACCGTGCAAGCGGCCATTGAGCCAGAAATTACAAACGCGACACCCGCAGCCTTTAAACCCTTGATCGCTAAACGGCTCACTGTGATACCTCCTTGATCGTTGGGGCGCCCAAGAGAGTGCCTCTGGGGTCTTCTTCCAAACGACGGGTAAATTGGTTCAGGTTTCTAAGGGTGCCACGAAGTTCTCTCAGTGCCGGTGCTAATTCGCCCATTCCCTGGAGCCCTGAATCCAGAGCACCTTCGTTTTTCCGGGTTAGGTCGTCGATACGAACAACCGCTTCCTGAACACGGGTCATGGCTGAACTCATGCTGCTTAATACCGATTTTGTCTCGTTTTGCAGCAGGGCGTTGGCGTTATCCGAAACCTTGGATACTTTTGATGCAGCTTCAGCGGCACGTTGACTGGCATCATCCATACGTTCGAGAAGGGCCGTCAACTGTTCACGGCTGTCCAGTAAGGATTCACTCGCTTCGCGGGTGTTGCGGAAAATCGCTGTCAGGTTCTCGGTGTTTTCCTTTGAGAGCAAGGTGTTCGCGCTGGTCAGCAGTTGCTCTGCCTTTGTCAAAAGGGCCTCGCCATTGGTCAGTAGGCTTTTAAACGCTGAAGGTTCGGCAGTAATCTGCGCCGGATCAGTTCGGGTGCCCGTCAACACTGGGCTATCCTTGGTGCCACCGCTGAACTGAACGCTCATGCTGCCTGCAATATTAGCCAGCACCAAGCCCGCACGGGTGTTTTTCCGTACGGGAACAGTCTGTTCAACCCGCACCAGAACTCGCACGTGGCCGGGGTTGTCCGGGTCGAGTTTCAGTTCCAGTACATCGCCCACAGCAACGCCACTGTAAAGAACCGGGTTGCCTTTGGCGAGACCGCCCACGGCCTGGTCAAACACGATTTCGTAATAGGACCATTCGCGGTCTGCAGAGGACTTGACCAGCCACAATGCGAACAATAAGGCCGCCAGCACCGCAGTGAGCGTAAAAAGCCCAATAATAAGATGGTGTGCTTTTGGTTCCATAGCCTCTTACTCCGGTAACCGTCTCGTATCTTGAGCGCGGAATGCGTAACTGGCGGCCCGCCCGCGGGGGCCCTGAAAATAATCCTGAATCCATGCATCGTCTGTTGCAGCGACGTTTTCGATGGAGTCTGCAACCAGAACTTTCTTTTGTGACAGCACTGCCACCCGATCGCAGGTTGTATACAAAGTATCCAGATCGTGGGTGACCAAAAACACAGTCAGCCCCAGAGCATCCCGAAGGGTAACGATCAGCTTGTCAAATGCTGCAGCGCCAATAGGGTCGAGCCCGGCGGTTGGTTCATCCAGAAACAGAACTTCCGGGTCCATTGCCAGCGCCCGCGCCAAGGCAGCGCGTTTGACCATGCCGCCCGAGAGTTCTGACGGGTATTTTAGGGCGGAGTCTGCTGGCAAGCCCGTAAGAGCAAGTTTCATGTGGGCAAGCTCTTCCGCATCCGGGCGGGACAAGTCGCAGTGCTCAATTAATGGCAGTGAAATATTCTGAAGCAGATTCAATGAGGTGAACAGCGCGCCTCTTTGAAACAGAACGCCAAAGCGCTGCTCGGTTTGCGAGCGTTCTGCAGCGCTCAGTTCATCGAGATCTTTCCCGAAAACCCTTATACGGCCGGCTGAAGGTTTGAGGAGGCCCACTATGCTTCTCAGGAGCACCGACTTGCCCGTTCCTGAACCGCCTACAACGCCCAGGATTTCACCTTTGACGAGATCCAGATCCAGGTTTTTGTGGACTACATGACTACCAAAGCGGTTATCAAGCCCGCGCACTTCAATAACGGACGCTGGGCGAGTGTTGGCTGCGTGAATGGTCTGCTCTGCCATGGTTTACCAGCCCATTTCCATGAAGAAAAGTGCAGCCACCGCATCAAGAAGAATAACCATAAAAATCGACTGCACTACAGCAGACGTGGTGTGCACGCCAACGGACTGAGCGCTGCCGCCCACTTTGAATCCTTCAAGGCAGCCGATGGCCGCGATCAAAAAGGCAAAAATGGGCGCTTTCGACATACCTACAAGAAAGTGCTTTAGCGCAATGTCCCGCTCTACAATCGCCATGAATTGAGTTGGAGTAATGTCCAGTGCAAGAGCGCAGACCATGCCACCGCCAACAAGACCGGAGATAATGCCCACAAAGGTCAGAATCGGCAGGCTGACCATCATCGCCAGAACTCGCGGAATGACGAGCAATTCAACTGGGTCCAGCCCCAGAGTGCGGATGGCATCCAGCTCCTCGTTTACTTTCATGGCACCGATTTGTGCAGTGAAGGCGCTGGCCGTTCGGCCTGCAAGCAAAATGGCCGCAAGCAACACGCCAAACTCCCGAAAAAACGAGAAGGCCACCAGATTGACTGTATAGATCGTAGCGCCAAAGTCTTTCAGAACCGTGGCACCCAGGAAGGCGACCACGGCTCCCACCAGAAATGTGAGCAGGGCAACAATAGGAAGCGCGTTAAGGCCGGTAGCCTGAATCGCCGCGACGAACGGCGTGACACGCCAACGGCTGGGTCGCGGCAGAATAACCACCAGCGTTGCGATTATCTGGCCGACAAATCCGGACAACAGGTAAGCAAGGTGCCAAACGGCCGCAACTCTCTTGCCAGTTTCGGTCAGAAACTCTGCAACTGGCGTAAGACCTTCAGGCTCAGGGGATGGCTCTTCTCGCATTGCATCTGCCACTGCGTGCAGCAGTGCGCTTTGTTCCTGGGGCAGGGTTGTCGGGGTGTTACCATCCTGTTTAGTCAGCGAAATGAGAGTGTCTGGCCCGAGCAGGGTGGTCAGAAGTGATGCGCCGGCCGTATCAACTTGCCCCAGACCTTTCAGGTCTATGCGTTCAGCGGCCCACTGTTGGTCGGAATTCGCCTCAACACGCTTTTTGAGTGCTTTATAGTCGGCCAGAGTCCAGTCGCCCTGAATAATCAGGTGGCCGTTCTCACTCGCCAGAGATCCTGGCTGACGGTGATTCAATGAGGGTTTTTCGTGTTCCGGGGAGCTGGCACTGATGGGCACGGGTGTCAGAATTCCAAAGGTTGGTTTATTAGCTTACTAGCTTAGAGTCTGTGAACGCTATCTGCCAGTAACTGGCGGTCTTCCTTATCATGGCTGGCGAGCACAATGAGTGTACCCCGAGCTTTCTCATCTAGCAGCAATTGTCGAAGAAGATCCCGTGCTTCGCTGTCCAGGCCCGTAAGTGGCTCATCAAGAAGCAGTATTGGCTTTTTGCGCAGCAGCGCCCGTAATAAGGCAACACGCTGTCGCTGGCCGCCAGAAAGGTCTCCGGGTAAACGCTTGCCAAAGCCTTCAAGACCAACGCTGTCCAGTCCCTGCTCGATAGCCTGTTGGTTCTCAGGTGTGAGTTTTAGCCCGGGGTGGATGCCAAGGCCGATATTCGTCTCAACATTGAGGTGTTCAAACAGGTTGTGCTCCTGGAACACGCTGGTGAATGGTCGTTGCCAGGGTGCCTGTTGGCGCAGGCTTTCATCCTGCCAAAGGATGTCCCCCGATTGTGGCTCAAGAAAACCTGCCAGCAGGTTCATCAGTGTGGATTTGCCCGATCCGCTGGCGCCGTGAATCGCAATGCATTGCCCTGGCTCCACGGTGAAATGAAAATTCCAGGGAGATTCCTGGTCCGGGTATGAAAATACCAGATTCTTTACTTCAAGCATGTTCAGGCTCCGGAACACTTCTGGGTAATTTGGTTACCAAACCGGTTTGGTGTAACGGCGATCCCAGCCTGTTAAAAACGCTAAACAGTACGAGCAAAAGCAGCACAAGCCAGAGCCCGGTGGCGGCCGCGGCATCCATTCGGTAGCTTCCAAGCTGTTGATAAAGCAAGACCGGTAGTGTGGGTTGGCCCGGGGTTCCGAAGAGCGCAATAACGCCGAAGTCGCCCAGCGATAAGCCTGTGCCGTAGGCCATGGCCAAAGCCAGTGGCTTGCGCATTCTTGGCCAGTGCAGCCAGCGCCAACGATACCAGCCCAGTACGCCAAGCTGATCCGCTTGCTGACGACTGGCGGAGTCGAGGCTGCCTAGCGGGCCTTTGAGCATCTGCAATACAAAGGGCAGGGCCATCATGGCGTTGATCAAGGTAACCAGCACTAACCCTTCACTTGAGCTCCCAAGGCTGGGTCGGAACAGCAGAAACAGGCCTGTGCCGAGAACCAGCGGTGGAATCATCATAGGCAAATACGCTGCCACATCGGTTAGCTGAGTGATTGCAGGTCTCTTCGATACCGATCCCGAAGCCAGCATTAGTAGAGCAGCGCATACGGACATCAGCCCGGCGGGAAGGGCGATTGCCAGGCTTCTCTTTGTTGCATCGAGCAATGCGGGATTTACCGAAAAGCTGCCTTGCGGGAAGAAAGCGCTGCCCATGCCGGGCAGCCCTCTAATCAAAATGGCCAGCAGTGGCATTACCAGAAAGAACACAAACAATAGGAGAAGGGTGCCATCTGCCAAGCGCGCTTGGAGGGAACTGCCTGCTTTGGTTCGGTGCGACGCAACGCGCCTGTCCGGCAGTAGAGAAGCCGTAAGCCCGCGGCGGGCTGCCAGCCACCAGAGGAACCCGCAAATAATAAGTTGAACCATGGCAAGTAGTGCTGCCTGGCCGGAATCGAATTCGAATCGCAAAGACTGGTAGATGGCAACTTCAATGGTGGTTGCCGCTGGGCCGCCGCCCAAGGTCATCACTATGGCAAAGCTGGTAAAGCACAGTGTGAATACCAGTGCCGCAACGCCAGACAAGACAGGCTTGATGGCAGGCCACTCCACCGCTCGCCAATACCACCAGCGCCCAAGCCCGAGCTGGGCGGCAACCCTGAGTTGCGATGGGGGTGCACCTTCAATTGCCTGCAACAGAATCCGTGCGGCCAGCGGCGCGTTGAAAAACACATGGGCCAACACAATGCCGTTGATGCCGTAGAGGTTCCATGATGCGCCAAGCCAGTCATGGGCAAAGCCGGTGAACCAACCTTGGCGCCCGTACACACCAACCAATCCAGATACCGCAACAATTGAAGGGAGCACCAAACTAAGCTCCATGAGGCGAAGAAGCACGGCGCGCCCGGGAAAAGCCGTTTGTCTTGCGAGGATTCTGGCAATCGGAATAGCCACAAGCAGGCTGAGTAAAACCGAAAGAAACGCCTGCCAAATCGTAAAGGTAACCACGGTGCGCAAATAGCGGCTTTGCCAGAGTTGGCTGATATCCGGTAGTGAAGCCTCCCAGATAAGGGATGCCAGCCCCGCCACCGAAAGCAGCACCAGCGCACTGGCGATCGTAAACCCGGGCCAGAGCTGCCACCCGGGGCGGCTGAAAGGTGCAGGCCGCCCGGGTGTCGAGTGCGAAGGTAACGCGTGTTGCTGGCGCTTAGCGAGGCTGCTCATGGGCCTTGATTACCGTGTCATGGCATCCAGCCACTCGTTCATCCATTGGCGGCGGTTATCGCTGACCGTTTTCGGGTCAAAATACAACGCTTCCTCTGGCTGGATCAGCTTGTCGAAAACAGACGGCAATTCATCGCCCAAATCGGTAGCCGGGTACATCACGTTTTTAAGTGGAATGTGCCTTTGAAAATCCGCGCTCAGCATAAAGTCGAGAAATTCACGCCCGAGTTTTTTCTGATCGGATGAATCAACCAAGGCAGCCACTTCAACTTGCAGATAGTGACCCTCTTCGAACTGAGCGGCCTGGTAACGATCTGTTTTATCTACGGCCATGTGGTAAGCCGGGGAGGTGCTGTAGGAAAGAATCATCGGCGCTTCGCCATTCATGAACAGCGAGAAATAGCCGTCGCTCCAGCTTTTGGTTGTGGTGAGAATCTTGCCGTTGAGTTGTGCCCATTTTTCGGCCGCCTGGTCGCCGTATACATGGCGCATCCAGAGCAGCAATCCAAGGCCGGGGGTGCTGGTTCTAGGGTCCTGGATGATGATCTTCAGGTCGTCAGGGGCAGCGATCAGTGCTTCCAGACTTTTTGGTGGATTAGGCAGTTGTTCGGTATCGTAAACGAACGCAAAGTAGCCCCAGTCGTAAGGTACAAACACCGGGTCTTGCCAGTTGATGGGCAGGTTCAGGGCTGAAAGATCGGTTTCGTGGTTTGCCAACAAGCCTGTTTGCCGGGTTGTTTCCATGGTGGCGGTGTCCAGACCCAGCACCACATCGGCCTGAGTGCTTTTGCCCTCAAGGCGCAGGCGTTGGAGAATGTCACCACCGCTGTCCAGTACCACATAGTTGATCTGGCAGTTGCAGGTTTGCTCAAAGGCTTCCTTAACGGCTGGCCCCGGGCCCCATTCTGCGGCGAAAGAGGGGTGGGTATACACAGTAAGGATGGCTGCCTTTTGGGCGTGTGCGGGCGCAAAGGCCAAAGCAAGCAGAAACAGTGCAAACGCTCGGATGAGCATGGTGGTATAACCTCCGCAACAAGTTAAGGGTGGCCATAATTGGCAGCCATGTCGCGGGCCCCACCGAGGGTGGTGAGTGCTCAATCCCTTCGCCGGCATAATCCGGATCAGGTTCCGCGGGTATGGTCTCAGCCCGGCATTTGCCCGGCACCCCGTTGAGTTGAATAAAGTGTACCATGCTGGCGGTTGGCAATGGTAAGAGGCAAGGAGAACGCAGGTGCCAAAGTTTTTACATACAGCAGACTGGCAGATGGGCCGAACCTACAGCCGGTTTGACGCCGAAGATGGCGCGGCATTGGTTGAAGCACGATATGAAGCCATCGAGCGGCTGGCGGCGCTGGCCACTGAACACCAGTGCGATGCGATATTGGTTGCAGGCGATGTGTTCGATGCCCAAACAGTGTCTGATCGCACCATCAGGCGCGTGTTTAATGCCACCAGAGGTTTCGCTGGCCCTTGGGTAATGCTGCCAGGCAACCACGATGCGGCACTTGCCGAGAGTGTATGGTCTCGGGCAAAGCGGTTGGGAGCCGTTCCACAGAACGTTTACCTTGCACTTGAATCCGGAGTTACATCTTTGCTGGACCAGGGTATCGCAGTGCTGTCGGCGCCTCTTACCCAGCGACACACCTATGGCGACCTGACCCAGCCATTTGCTGAAATGGAAACTTCTCCCGATTTGCTCCGCATAGGTTTGGCCCACGGCAGCGTTCAAGGCTTGCTGCCGGATGAAATTGATTCCACCAACCCCATCGCCCCCGACAGAACCACCACAGCTAATTTGGATTATCTAGCCTTGGGCGACTGGCACGGCGTTAAGCAAATAAACGAACGAACCTGGTACAGCGGTACGCCGGAACCTGAGCGTTTTCGCAATAACGATGCCGGGTACGTGTTGATTGTTGATATCGAAAACCCCGGTGCGACACCTCAAGTGAGCCGCCATGAAACCGCCCGCTATCAATGGCACCAGTGGCGGGAGACTCTATCTGTGCCCTCCGATCTGGACGAACTGCTGATTCGCATAGGCCAATTGCCCGAGGCTTCGGTTCTGGACCTGAAACTTACCGGCACACTCACACTGGCCGGCGACCAAAAACTGACCGAAGCACTGTCTGTCGCAGAAGCTCGCTACCGCAGTGTTACCTGTGATCGAAGTGGCTTGCAGTTGGAGCCCACCGAAGACGACATTGCCGAGTTGCGTGCAGACGGATACCTCGGGGAAGTGGTTCAAGAACTGAGGGAGAGCCAGCAGACGACTGAAGAAGATGAGAAGGCTGCCGTAGCACGGGACGCGCTCGGCATTCTTGCAGGCCTGCTCAAACCAAAAGACGCGGAGGTGGCCCAATGAAACTCCAGCGTTTACGTGTTGAGCAGTTTCGCCAATTCAGACAAGGCCTGGAGCTGGATAGCCTGCAGCCAGGTATTAACCTGATTCACGGCCCTAATGAATCCGGTAAGAGTACCTTGGTTCGCGCCATCCGTGCCGCTTTCTTCGAGCGTTACAGATCCAAATCCGCTGAAGATCTTGCCCCTTGGGGAGATTCATCCGCTGCCCCGACCGTTGAGTTGGTATTCGAGCACAAAGGCCAGCGCTGGCAGTTGGACAAGCGTTTCCTCAAACGCCATCGCTGTGACTTGAAGGTTGATGATGCAGTGTTCAGCGGTGAAGAAGCCGAAGAAAAGCTTGCCGAGTTACTGGGCTATCAGTTCCCCAAAAAAGGCGCCAGTAAAGAGGAGCACTGGGGAATCCCCGGTTTGCTTTGGGTTGAGCAGGGTACCGGGCAAAACATTGAGAACGCCGTACTGCACGCCGGTGGACACCTGAAATCCGCACTGAACAACCTGGTGGGAGAGGTCGCCAGCAGTGGCGGTGATGAAATTATCCAGGCCGTGGAGCGGCAGCGCAAAGAGCTACTGACATCAACCGGGAAGCCAAGAGGCGACTATCTTGAACTAGCGAATACCCGGGAGGCACTGCAACTGCAGGTGAGGGATCTGAAGTCACGGGTTGAGCAGTACAAGGCTCAAGTGGATCGTTTGGGAACCCTGGCCGCAGAGCATGAACAGGCCAATCGCGAACGCCCATGGGAAGAGGCCCGGCGCGAGATGCAGCTCGCAGAAGCAAAATACCGTGAAGTTGAGGCGCTGCAGGAGCAACAAGCTCGGGGAATCGAGTCGCAAAAACAGATTCAGCAAAACCTCTCCCTGCTTCAGCAAAGCCAGATTCACTGGCGTAACCAAAATGAACAACTTGAGTTACGCCATCAGAACTACCTGAAGGCCAAGCAACAACTGGAAAAGGAAGAGCTCGCCAGCCCTGAGTTGGTTAAGCAGGTTGAGGCTGCACGCAGCCAATACCAGCTTGCCAATCAAACCGTGCAGCAGGCCCATCTCAGAGATAAACGGGAGCGCCTGGAGAAGGACTGCGCCAGACTGAAAGCGGATCTGGCGCAACTGAAACAACGCCAGGAAGAGGCCAAAGGCATTCAGGTTTCGCTGGACTCAGCACGAAATACTAGAAAGATAAACCTAATAGATATCGGCGCATTACGAGAACTAAAGAAGAATCAACGTGAACTTGATGATGCGAATATTCGAATCCAGACCGTAGCCACCCGTGTTACCTGGAACCTGAAGCCAGGCGCATCACTGGATCTGGATGGGCAGAGCGTTGAGGGGCAGGGCGAGAAGCTGCTGCTGGAACAAGGTGTTCTCGCGATTCCAGGTGTAGGTGACCTTGGCATTCAGCCCGGTGGCAATGATCTTGCCAGCCTCCGACGACAGCTTGAGCGGTTGGCGCAATCTGTGACGCAGCAGCTCGCAGAGCTGGCAGTTGAGTCTGTTGAGGCGGCAGAGTTGAAGCTGACGCGACTGCAAGATGCTGAGGCACAGATACAGCGTTTCGATGACCTTCTGAAATCCCTGGCGCCCAAAGGCGTCGACCAGCTTGGCTCTGACCGATCTGAGATTGAGTCCGAATTGCTCGCCCGAACCACTGAGCTTGAAGTCCTGCCACAAGTTGAGGCGACGGGTGGTGATGCCAAGCCGCTCAGCCAAGCTGAGGCGGAGCTAAAGCAAGCGGAAGCGCGGCTAACAGAAGCGGAGACCGGGCAGAGGAATCAGGAAGGCCTGCTGCATAAAGCCCGCTACGTTAGCGAAACGGCAATGCGGGAATGGCAACGCATGCAGGATGAGCTGAACAGCCCAGAGCGCCAATCACAGATAGAAGGCATAGCTCGCGATATTGCTACTGCCGAAAAGCAGAACGCAGAACTCGAAGCCTCCTTGAAAGACCGTGAAACCCTGATTCGAGAAGCTCGTCCAGAGCTTTTGAGGCAAGACATAACGCGTTACCGCGCTACTGCTGAGCACCAGGAAGCTGCCCAACAGAAGCGGGCCCTGGAGCTGAGCGAAATCCGTGCGAGACTTGAAGCCTGGGGTGCGGAGGGACTTGAAGAGAAGCATAACGAACTGGTTGCAGAGTTGGAGCACGCCAACCGTCGATATCTGGAACTCGATAGGCGAGCAAAAGCGTTAGACCTTCTTCTGAACCTGTTAATTGAGAAACGACAGGCTCTCACTCGCCGGTTGCAGGCCCCGCTGCAGAAGCATCTAGATCACTATTTGACGGTTTTGTTCCCCGAAGCCAGCCTGGAAGTAGACGAAAACCTGATGCCCGGCAAATTCAGCCGGGGAAGCGAGCTGGGGCAGATGGCAGAGCTCAGCTTTGGTGCCAGGGAACAAATGGGACTTATCAGCCGCCTGGCCTATGCAGACCTGTTGCAGGAGGCAGGGCGACCCACACTGATCATTCTGGACGATACCCTTGTACACAGCGACGCAGGGCGCTTGGACGGCATGAAACGGATCCTGTTTGACGCAGCCACTCGCCACCAGATACTGTTGTTTACCTGTCATCCTGAAAAGTGGCGGGATCTGGGCGTTGAACCGAGGGACCTCGAAGCACTGAAGATTCAGAGTGTTTCTGGTTAAAAAACGCTCACAAACCTCCACTAAAACAAAAACTTAAAAAAAGGTATTGACGAAAGATCCGTAATCCGTAGAATACGCATCCGTTGTCGGGGCATTGCTTCGATACGCTTGAAGCGGGAATAGCTCAGTTGGTAGAGCGCAACCTTGCCAAGGTTGAGGTCGCGAGTTCGAATCTCGTTTCCCGCTCCAATTTCTTCAAGTCTCTCAATGCCAACCTGAGAGCACAAAGACTCGATTCCTTCGATCTTTTTAGGCGCGGTGGCAGAGTGGTCATGCAGCGGACTGCAACTCCGCGTACGCCGGTTCGATTCCGACCCGCGCCTCCATTATTTCTCCATAGTTTCCACAAGACATTGTCGCTGGTATTGTAATTGCCAGACACGGCTCACGGTTGTTCGTGTCCGCAAGACAAGGAGTCCCGTTTTGTCCAGTACTGCCATTCGCTACCTGAGCATGCTCAGGATGGTGCCTAGGTATCCCAAATCGATTACAACTACCGAGCTTGCCCAACGGCTGAAAGAGCATGATTTTTCTGTGACCATTCGCTCGATACAGCGGGATCTTGAAAAGCTAAGCACCGACTTCCCGTTGTATGTGGATGATAACGCCCGGCCGTTTCGCTGGTCGTTTGATCGGGAAGCCTCGATGGATATTATTCCGGCTTTGGATCTTCCTGCTGCGTTGACCTTTGAATTGGCTAAGGCGTATCTCACACCTATGCTGCCGCCTAGAGCGTTGTCCCATCTGGAGCCTCATTTCAAGGAGGCCCATCGAACGCTGTCCCGGGATCGTAATCCGCTGGGGCAATGGCCAAGCCGGGTTCGGGTAATCAGTCGTGGCCTGGGAGGGCGGCGTCCAGACATCGATGCCGATGTATTGGAGACGGTCACTGAGGCATTGCTTCGGGAATACCAGTGCAAGCTGACCTATCAGGCGCGTAATTGGTCCGAGCCGGAACAGGTCAGAGTCCACCCGTATGGCCTGATATTCCGAGACCCCAACGTTTACCTCATCGGGACCATTGAGGGCAGGGAAGGTGTTCGTCAGTTAGTCCTTCATAGGGCCGCCACCGGAGAGATTGTTGAAGAGCCGGTAGAGCGCCCGGATGACTTCGACCTGGACTTGTACATCCACTCGGGTGCCATGGGTATTCTGAAATCCGACAAACCGGTTTTCCTGCAGTTACGCTGTGACAAGCCAGCATTGAACCACCTGATTGAATCTCCACTGGGTTTTGATCAGATCACCAGCGAGATAGATGACAGCACTTTTGAAATATCTGTGACGGTAGGAGATACCCAAGACCTGCGATGGTGGTTAACCGCTCAGGCAATTCATTGCGATATTCTTGAGCCAAAGTGGCTGCGCAGTGAAATCGAAAGCACCCTGGAAAAGGGGCTGGAGCGTGTTGGTCGTCATAGTACAGAGTAGTTAAAGAGTCTGTATGCATGGGACAAAGTGGGCAGATGAGACTTATCCGGTCCGCTGTGCCGCAAGTTAATCTGCAGGCAGAACTTCAACATCTCCTACTGGCCTCAGATCTTTCGTGCCACGGACTGGCTCGCAGACTAGTGGTGCGGGAATGTGTGTTTGCATAAGTGCTTGAAACGCCTCCACTTGATGAAAACCTGGATCCAACCAAAGATCAAAATCTGTAGGGCGAAGCATCAGCGGTATGCTCTTCGGGTGAATATGGCTAAATCTAGGGTGTGGTGGAAGTGTGATAACGGTAAACGAATTTACCTGCTCTTCACCGAAGTGCCACGATTGCCAAAGGCCGGCCAGGGCAGTGGCTTCATTCAAGGGGTGAATGTTGTAGACCTGCTTGCCTTGCCATTCATGGAAGGCGCTTACCGGAACAATACAGCGTTTTGAGGGAAAGGCTCTTTTCCAGAGCGGGCTGCTGGTTAGCCGGTCACTTCGGGCATTGAAGGTATGGAACTTGGGGTTAGGGCGGTAACCATGGCCTTCAGGTCTGGGTTCAATCAGTAGCGACCAAATGCCCGGCAGCAGATATCGATCGTCAGCTGCCTCTATTACAAATTCACCAGTATTTCCTGGGGGAACGTTGTGCTGAAACCTCGGAGTTATGCAGGGCAAACCGAGCTGCTCCATGAGTGTTCTGATTTCAGGCGAGTCTGTAACGTTGTATCGGCCGCACATAGAACCCTCACGAATTGGTGATAATCCAAAGTGGTTTTGGGGCGCCATAAACGAATACTAGAGTAGCGCATTCTTTGGGGAGTAGCCTGCTTCCGGTAGTTGCAAGAGTTCGTATCAACATAGTTGGCCACATGCCTTAGTGCGAACATCCTTCTGTTGGCGAGATCATCACTGGAACTATTTTGATAGATAAATGCTGGAGTTAAAGTGGCGTCTTAGTATTAAAAAATACATTAATGTGTTGATGATGGCGCTCACTACTATGCCGAAGCTAGGCTCGATAGAAATTATATGGTATTTTGTTAGTTTATCGAAGCCGAAGCTTAAATATAAAAGTATGAGTAATGGAGAAAAACCTGCTACTAGGTACCAATAAATACGATCCTCTTTTTTTAGAAAAAATACTCGTAATATAAGTAGGGTCCAGTTTCCTAATAAAAAAATATTTAAGTATTTGCCATATTCAGAATTTAGTATCGTTTCTCCTTGTACGTAGGCTGCAGTAAAAGAAAGTCCATGTAAATTAAGCGAAACCTCCGCCCAAGGGAATGTGTACGAAAAAACCAAAAAAAAGTAAAGAGTTAAAAATATCTTTTCATTTCTTCTAAGATTTTTCCATCCTTCTACTAGTGGTCGAAATAGTAATAATAAATAATTCCAGCCTGTTTTTTTCGATTTCTCTTTATGAATGATGTTTTTTCTGAAGTTTTTAATTCTTTTACGGACTTTTAAAGAGAATATACTGAATGCTAATAATAAAAAGATGACCATCGGGTTCAACTCTTTCGTGTCAAGAGCGTAAATTGTAAAAACCCATAGAACAGATGTCAGTAACGATACCCAAATAAGGTATTTAAAGGCTAAGAATAAAGAGGTCAGAGATTTTTTTGAGAAAAGTACAATAAATTCAATAATATTTGTGTATTTTTTAGCTAATAATTTAGTAACGTCGTGCCCATCACGTTCTAAGTATTTTTTGGCACCAAAGTATAATATCCAAAAAAAAATTAACGCAAGTCCACCGAAAATGATGAGCATAGTATTAAACCCGTCCATTATTATTTAGGGGCGTTCTGAATAACTACTGGATCCTTCTGATCTTGATTTTAGCCGATAAAAGCTGAGGGTTCAGGCGCAATTCTCCCGTTATTTAGATGCCTCTTGCCTATTAACCGCCATTCTGAAGGAAACTGGCGAGAACCTGCGCCATCACGTATCTTACACCAATCAGCAGGTTTCGGAACGTGGGAAAATTATGGCAGGTCGGTGTTCTTAGCCGAGCCGCAATATCGGACCTTCTATTGCCGAAGACCTGCCAAATGTAGTGGAAAGGATCCTTCACTTTGCCAAGCATCTGGGATTGTGCCCCACTTGAATTCGATCATTAAACCTTTCGGGAGTGCTCTTTTGTTGTTTTGAGCTGGTCGCGTTTCACTGCCACGTGCTAAGTATTGTTCTACCCTTAAGCTCTTCATGTTTGTCACACTAGGTAATCCGAGTCAGTAAACACGCCGCTTGGACAACTGGGTTGAAAATCGCCGTGACTGCGAATCCCATGCGGCTGACGATGGCCGAATCATCGCTGATTTTTGGGAACTAAGAACTTTTAGTCCGACCAACTAGATCTCGCAACCCCTTTTTCGCACTATTAAATCCTGAGCCAAGCCCGTTGAATGTAGCTTTTCCTATAGATGAAATCTGTTGCGCCCCGTATTTTGCAGATTCTGAGAAGGTTGTGGAAAAAGAGTTGATATCTTGAAACACAGCTTCAACTCTGGAGATTGCCATTTCCTCACGCTCATCGAAGTAACCATCTGCTTCCGCTATGCCTTTGATAAAAAATATTATTTCCCGCGACATGGAGCTGTAATTGCAATCGGGATTCTCCTTTTTGAAGCGGGCCAGTTTTTCGGTAATCTCTTTAATCGAGTGCTCGTGTGAGTGTTGTTCAATAAGCTTCAGGCTATGCTGAACGAAAAGTGGGTCATACCCCCATTCTTCAATAAAGTAGGTCGTTATAAAATCACGCTCTTCGGGGACGAATTCACCATCGATTTCCGCAAGCTTTATTCCAAGAGTGGCAATCATGTCGAAGAGACCAGTTGCCAGGACATCCATCGGAGTATTGATGAAATCAGGAATTTGTTTTACCCGGTTGGATGATCCTCTGATGAAGTACCTGCCGATAACTAAGCTCAAACCTGCACCTGCCACTCCTGCACCTATAGCCCAGCCAACAGGTGTCGCTGCAGTTCCGATACCTAGTACGCCTAGAAATCCGGAGGGCGCAAAAAAAGTTGATGCTATAAGGCTTGATTTGGCAAAGACAAAGCCAGTTGCTGCGCCATTTGCGGCATCAACACTGTCAAGAAGGTACTTTTTAATTCGCAGTGAAGAATACGCCTCATCACCGATATCAAGCTTAATTTTAAAGCGCAAAGGATCGCGAATGACTGTTTCAACATCCTGCATCCCGTCTTTGGATTCGAATTCGTCCATAGGAATCATGCTCTTAAGTTGTCGAACCTAGCGCTTGCCTCTGCAATCGCGTTAGCTAGATTTTTATCATTAAGGTCCTGTTTTATGCCAACAACAAAGCCGTAAATCATCGCGAGGGGAGCAAGAAACGGTGCCATAATCGCGCCGATAAATGGAATAGATGCGACCAAAATCCCCATCATTCCCCCCAGAACCAGCCCAAACGATGCATTAGGAAAGTTCTTGAGGGTTTCGATGACAACGTCGAGAATCTTTCGGCCGATCTTAACGATGAACCTTCCTGCCCGAACAGTGGCGTTGATGATTGAGTAAAGGGCTGACTTTGCGTCAGCCGAAATGTTCAGGTTCTCAATCGTTGATTTGATCTTCGATTCGCTATTGGTGGTGCGATTGATCTCCTCTGCATCCTCGGGCCCGAAATTGAGTTTCTCTGATATGAAAGATTTTCCATCAGGAGTTTCTGCTTCAAGAATCATTGTTTCGCACCTTACAAGTCTGAGCCTGTTGTTTCTCTAATGAACAATGGAGCAGTTATGAAAACGGCCGACTGTCAATTGTTTTTGTGTTTCCGAATATTTGGCTATGACGAGTCGTCTGTCAACACAGTTACACGTGTAGCGCTGGGAATATAGTCCGTTACCCTGCTTGTATTATTGGCCCTGGGAATATGATGCAGGGTGGTGTCGCCCCACGATTGCGTTTTTGGGGGAGATTATCTGAAAGTTCGGAAAGAAGGGCTTGCGGTATGTTCAAACCAAACGTTGAGGTTCTGAGAGCATTTAAATTAAATCGGCGGAGCGTAGGGCCCGCAATCCAGCAGACTCCTGCTGGTTCGGGGGTGAGTTCTCTGCATAAACCTAAAGCGTGAATAAGGGTAAGTGCAAACCAAAAGCTCTGAACCGATGTGTGTGCAAGTACTTGGTATCGCATCGAGCATGGGGTGGTTACAGTCAAGCAAAATTTCACTTCAAATCTGAACTAAACGTCAAGCGCGAGTTTCAGTGTTGAGCTGACTTGTTTCTAATTTCATTTTCAATCACCCAGAGCCGATCCTGGCCCCAGCAAGTGACTTCGCCGTACCGGAAGCTCGGCACGCCCCAGAGCCCGCAGTTATACATCGCTTGAAGATTAACTTCTGCCCAGTCACGCCAGCTCTGGTCGTCCAATAGGGCTTTTGCTTTATGCCATTCCAGCCCTGAACGCTCTGCGATCAGCTTGAGACCCTCATCGGTTTCTGAGCGAATGCCTTCGGCATTGACTGCGCGGGCGTAGGTGCGCATGTACTCAATTCCTCGGCCCAGAGAGCGGGCATATTCAAACAGGGCGTAGCATCGCTCCACGCCGGGCCCGAGTGGGTCAGCGACAAAGCCGTAGGGAATACCCAGTTTATTGGCTTCTCTTTTTGTATCGCGAAATATGTACCATTTCTTCGCATCAGGCACCGATAGCCCGCGCATCACCATAGGTAACACTGGCCGCAGATGGAGAGGGATGTTCCAGGCTTCTGCCAGCTGAATCGCCCGCTCAAGGCCGAGGTAGGAATAGGGGCTGCGGATGGAGAAGAATATCTCAAGGGCGGTATCCGACTCTGGAGGGTGATCGGGTAGCCTGATGGCATCTTTCGTTAAGTCAGCCCAGGTGCGGGTATAGGTTATGGCAGGTGCGGTGTCTCGCTTCAGGCCCTGATCAGTGAGACTGCGCTCAAGATGGTCCAGTCGATCAACGCCCCAGAACCACTCACCAAGGTAACAAGTCATGCTGCCCTGATAATGCCCGAGCCGCCTGAGCAGATTCTCATTCTCGAGCAGGGATTGGTTGTGATGATCTGATGGCTCCAGAGTTGGCTCGCTGGGGGCGTTTGAACTCCAGAGATCCTGCAATATTTGGGTCGCAGTGCTGAGCCCTTCGTCAGCTTTTTCAGTGTTGAGCAGCCGAGTTTTGGCGGACATTAATTCGGTTTTCGAGGGTGGCGTTGGCCGACAAGGAGGTGTGAGGTTATACAGCTTGGCAAGTTTGATTGCATCTTGTTGGGCCCAGTCATGCCAGAGTGCCGGCTCGGGGAATATCTCGTCATCCTGTTGCCAAACGGTATGAAGCTGAAAGCGCACCCGAAAACGTTCCTGCAGTTCCAGGAGGGCTTGCAACAGGGGCAGTCCGCTAGGGTCACGAGGGTTTACAAAAACCAGAACAAGGTCTCTCTCGCCCCGCATCCTCGCACGAACGCTGTGAATAGACCGTTGCAGGGCATAGTGAGGTGAGCTGGACAGTGCGCGGGCAAGCCAGGGGATAAGGTCCGCTTTGACTGGGCGGCGCATAGGATCGTCCTTCTTTTTATTATTGATAGATTTGATGCCAGCAGACTGCGTGGGAGCCGGGATAGCGACTGATGGATCAAGGTGGTTATGTTATCTGTTTGCGGGCTTCACTGTAAGCGATGTCCCAGCTCTCATTAGACGTCGGCATTCCGTTCGATCCAAGGGGCTGTACACCAAGCTTTTTACGACGCTCGTTCACTTCTTTCGTGTAGTCGGCATTCATAGGGTTAATCCCGCTTCTTCTATCTGCAGCATCGGCAATGGAGTCCAGTTGATGGTCGTATTCTTCGGGAAACCACTCAAGATGAATGGTTCGCGCTATTTCTGAGATCTTCTTGTTCAGTGCATCTTGCTCGTCTACGAGTTTTATTTCCGCATCGGTTAAACCTTCACGGGCTTTTTGGTGTGCGCGGGCTTCTTCTTTTTTAAAGCGGTTCATAGGCGTTCCTCGACAGGTGGCAGAATGTTGATTTCAAGAGTCATGGCGTTGTGTTGGCTTATGATCAGGGCGCGGATTTCAACGGTGTTTTGCTCCTGAGTAATGTCCAGGACCTCCCGAGTTACTGTGTTGTACCTGAGTTCGGACACCCAGCGCTGCAGGAAAAATCTTAATGCGCTGTTTGTATCGCAGCTTCGGGTAATCAGTTCGCAGCGCAAATAAGCGCTGGGGTTGTCCCATTGGCGAACGATGTTTGATTTCTCGATATCGAAAATGCTGTCTTGATCGAACAAAGCGAACTGCAGGTCGTAATCGAAACCGGCGATGGTGGAATCAAAGTCGTATGTTTCTGGTGTAAACCCGTGCTGGGCAAGAACGGTTGAAAAGTCGTGCATGGTGGCTCCTTGGGTGATTGGCTTGCCGGATTCATTGCCAAGTCATCGAGGAGTTATTGATACTGTAACCTGCGGTTGCGACAAATGGTGTCGTATGGCCTTGCTGCTCTACACATCTGTTTCCGAAGTTTCTGCCCGTAGTGTCGGCAAATTCAAAGCGGTATCATGCGGCCGCTGTTAAATCCAAAAGCTGATACGCGACGACGGAGGCCCATTGACCGAGCGCGCAGAATCCAGAGCCAGGCCTTCCCTGATTGGCGGGGCGAGTATTATTGCCAGTGTTTGCGTCGGTGCCGGTATGTTGGGCTTGCCCAGTTCCGGTGCAGGTGCCTGGACGACCTGGTCCAGCCTGGCACTGGTGCTTACCATGGTGGTGATGACACTGTCCGGCTGGATGCTGCTGGAAGCCTTCAAGCACTTCGGTTTGCGGGCTTCGTTCAATACCGTTACCAAATCTCTGCTCGGCTCCCGGGTGAACGCATTCAGTAATCTGACGGTGTACTTTGTTGGCGGCATTCTCCTGTATGCCTACATCACGTCGTCTGGCCTGATCCTGCAGAGCATGACCGGGGTCGACAGTAAGCTGGCTTCGGTTATTTTTGTCCTGTTGTCCTCTTTGGTAGTATGGCACTCAACCCGCGCAGTGGACCGACTTTCGGTGGTGCTCATCACTTTCATGCTGGTGAGTTTTGTACTCGGCGTCTCTGGGCTAGCGGTCAGAATTGACCTGGCTATTCTGTTTGATACCGCAAATGCCGACGGCCAATATGCGCCCTATGCGATGGCGATGTTGCCAGTGGCGCTGACATCTTTCGGCTATCATCATTCGGTGGCATCAATGCGCGCCTATTATGGCGAGGAAAGTAAGGCCCAGAAAGCCATTCTGGGCGGTACACTGGTGGCTTTGATGTTCTACCTGGTGTGGCTGTTCAGCATATTTGGCAATCTGCCGAGAGCGGACTTCGGCCCGGTGGTCGACCAGGGCGGTGACGTGGATGTCCTGCTCGCCGCCCTTGGTTTTGCCATCAATTCCGAGCGGGTGGCGACCACCATCAGCGCTTTCTCAACGGCTGCCATTCTGTCGTCTTTTGTCGGCGTTGGCTTGGGCACCTTTGATTACATGGCCGACCTGCTGGGCTTCGATAATGATCGCAAAGGGCGCTCCAAAACCTGGGCAATTACGTTTATTCCGCCATTACTGCTGTCGTTGTTTTTTCCGTTTGGCTTCGTTCTTGCCATTGGCTATGCCGGTGCGGCTGCGGCGGTCTGGGCCTGTATTGTTCCGGCGCTGCTGGCCCGAAAGTCCCGAACACTGAAGGGTGGGCGTCGTGGCTTCATGGCCCCGGGTGGCCAGTTGGGCATTGCCCTGGTCCTGATTTTTGGCGGGCTGACCATCCTTTTCCATTTCATGGGGCTGGCGGGTTGGTTGCCGGAACCTGTGTTGCTCTGAGTTGCCACGCCCGAAAAGAGAGGCTCGATCCTCTCCTGATCGTCCGCTTTGCGACCAAGGCTGCTCACAGGTGTCAGGTTTTAAACAAAAGCGAGCATTGGCGAGCCATCTGTAAAGGTGCAAGTTTCCATTGGAACGCGAACCTTTTTATCATGCCAAGATGGTCTTTTTAGGGCAGGGTGGATAGTGCTCCAAAGAGCACAATTTAACGTCGGCGGCAATAGGCAGGGCGTAGCGGTAAGATGCTTGTGCGATATAGGCACGAAACGAACACCGCGAAAGATCGTCCTTCTTGATCGGCCTTGATACGGACACATTTACACGACAATATTAAGAGCCTCTTTTACGAGACTGATCGCTGAGTTCAGGTAGCCGACTCTTTGAGAGTGCTCTATTGTTGAGTTATTAGCATTTTTAATATTACTATCCATATCGTGGACGCTAGGCAGATTAACAGCTTGCATTTTCTCGGCTATTGAAGATACAGACATGCCCATTACCTCTATCTCCAATTGACGAATATCACTTAGAGAGAATGTTTTTTCAGGCTCATCCATATTTTCAGCGGCTGATTTCATGCTGTTAATTTTTTCGATTAGTTCATTTTTTGTCATTTCTAACCCCTCACTGCATACCACTAATTAGAGATTGTAGGTCTTGACTTCCCTGCTTTATTTTTGGTATCAGATTGTTAGCCTTGGTTACAAGGTCATTTACAGAGGGATATTTCAGCATATCAGATACGACCTTTTCACCGGCTTTTTCAGACTGTACATACGCATCAATAGCTAAGTGTACTTCTTTCATTTTCCTTAAGTATTGAGTAAGCTCATCTGACTTATTTCTAACCTTGTCTAGATCCTTATCTAGGTTCGATCTAGACTTTTCAGCAACTTTAACGGTTTCCTCTACTTCGCTGAGCATTTTTAGAGCTGCCTCTTTTTTTTTCTTATCAGTTAATGTCGGGATTATATTAACCGCGAGATTTTCCATGCTTGCTTTGCTCTCACGTTCCCTATTTTCTATTCCTAACTTAGCATTTTTTACTATTACTTCTGTAGCCATTATCAGTGCCTCAGACTGAGCCGATACGGCCTCAATTGCTGAATCAAAATACTCCATTTGCTGTAAGGATAGTTGCTTTACTTCTGGTGGCGTAGCGCAACCACTTACCACCAAAATGACCATGAATACCAATGAATTTAAGTTTTTCATAACTCCTCCGTTATGTCACATTGAGCGTATGAGATCACAGCTCAGCTGGTTTTATCCAGTTGAACGCCAACCACTAGCGAATGGTAAGGGGCAATTCGATAGGGCTGATCTGACCTGCACCCAACTTTTTAATCCATTCTGATCTTAGTAATATTCAGTAGCATCCAATAAAACATTTTAACTAGCAATAATTGATCCAATGATCTATATAATTGATTTATTTGTAATAAATTTAATGAGGATCACTTCGACGTAAAAAAAAATCGACGTCCGTCTACTTATCCTGATCCTTCAACGTGCTCAGAAAATAATTTGAAACGCTGTTTTCGATACAAAACTCTGTAGAGCAGATCGCTCAAGGTCAATTCGGTATTTGAAAGTAAAACGGAACCACCAATCAAATCACCTCAATTGGCCAAGGCGAACATTGGAAAGCGGATTTTTTTTGCGCTGAGATGAGCTAGTAGAAAAGACTGGGGAGTCAGCGAAAGACGAGGATTCTCGATTCAACACCCGCACTCAGGTGCGTTTGAGGCGGTGCGTGCGCTTGGGACAAGGATGCGCAACGGGTCAAACGTCGCCTGCAACGTGTTGTTAGACCCCACTGGCCCCAAACAGCCGAAACGATACCGGCAAACTGAAAGTTACGTCTCCCGAATGCGAGGACGAAAAATATCCAGCGCTCAAAATATCGATATCGTCTGATGAAACCCCTTTGGAGGGGGAAAAGCTTTCATTTCTAATAACAGCCATTGCCCAAGCAAATTGAATATTAGTGCCAGCTACGGCGACACGGTGTGGAATATCGATACACTCAGTATACGCAACGCCGTTTACTACGCGGCAAATTGCCAGCTGATCTGCGCTACAAACGGCCCGTCCACCAGGAGGTTGCGGACATTCACATGAATTTTTTCCAGACGCCATCGTCCTTCCCTCCTTATTTTGTATGATTTTTCTTGGCCTTTAACACGTAACCACCAAAGGATGAGCGCGTAACCTGAAACGGTGGTACCTCACCACCCGAAAGACCGCGAACCATCTCCATCGCCTCTTCAGTCGTATCTGCTGTAATCTGCTGCGACCTAACATGCGCTTCTAATACTTCATCACTAAACCCTTCATATTCAACGGACTTGTGATTATTTGCAGCTAGCATCTCGATAACGAACTTGAATGTTGCCCCATTTTTTGGCACAGAAATTGACACGCCGGTGCCATCACCTGACATAGACGGTCTCCATAGCGTCAGGGCATAGAATGTGATTGCCCCAACAATCAGCATAAACAAAACAATTATTGGTCCAACCCAGCCCGCCGTCACCTGCGGAAAGGAGAATCCGAACGACTTAAACAATAAATAGAAGACTCCCAGCGCCACGCCAGGAACTCCCAAACTTACCAGTACCTTTAATATCCGATATTCCACAAATTCCGCCTCCCTATTTATCGGGACTAATTATCGGGTCTAACGTCGCCGCTCACTCACTCGTTCCGCTGGAGCGCCGGCTGGATCAGCCATGTTAGGCATATAATCCTAGAACTCTTTCTGCGATCTTTAGTACAGCCTCACCCAACTCTTCATATTTTACTCGAGTGAACCTGACAAGTTAGGTGCTTCCGGAGTTTGCTTCACATATGGCAACCCGGAACTCGATTTTTGCTTCTTAGAATATCATGCCTTTGATTCTGGATGATTTACTGCCAGATCGTTCTCAACATCTGACCACCATTCAAGATAACGCTTTGCTGCCTGCTTACCGGATTTTACAAGCGACTGCTTTAGTTCTTCACTCAAATTGAAGTCTGTGGTTCCAACTCCCAAGGTGTCGATATAAACAGTTCTTTGCCAGTCATCGCTGTGAAGATGTTGGCTATCTTGGACTGCGAGCACGGTCTTGATCAGTTGCATCGTGTAGTCCAGAAAGTGTTCTATTTCTTCACTCTTTGGAGTCTGGCCGTCTCGAAAAACGCCAATTTCTGTCGCGGAATCGAGCCGGAAGCCGAGCGTCTCTTTGTTATAAACGTATGGGCTGCTTTTGGGGGAAACCTGGCTCAGTTTTTTATTTTCCTTTGCATAGTAGCCAGGAATCCTTTTTAAACTACCATTCTCAAGGTACTTTTGTCGGTCAAAGATCTTTACCGGGTAATTGTTGATCGCGCCGCCATCAACAAAAACATCTTTTCGGTCGTCTCGCACTACGCGAAAGAAGAGGGGGATCGACATTGAACGTCTTACAGCATCGACCACTCGCATTCTTGGCGTATGCTCTGGCGAGTAGACTTCACCGAACATGGTAGAGAGGTTTGATGAGTAGACGTAAAGTTCTTTGTCGGTGTGTTCGTGTAGAGCTTTGAAAGTGACATTGGCTGAGCCGGTCTTCTGTTTTAGCAAGTCACCGATCCAGTCCCGGAAATAATCTCCCTTATACCAGCCGTACTCATCTTTGAGTCGTCTCATGTCCCTGAGAGCGAACCAACTATCATCTTTAAAGTCGTTAAAATCCAGCCGCTTCAGAACCTTCAACATTTCTGCATTGCTGTAGCCAGCCGCGAACAATACCGCGTTGATTGAACCTGCGGATGTTCCGCCTACACGACTGATGTTCTTGAGAATCGACTCACTCTCAAGAACCTGCATAGCACCAACGTAGGCAATGCCCTTTACACCACCACCTTCAAAAACTAGATTTCTGAATGGATACGACATTTTGCACTCCTCCCTTGAGCTTCGAAAACGCCGATACAACTGAGCTACTTCTCCTATATCAATTTGCTTAACATCACCGGCCCAAATTAATATAAGCACAAAATGATCAGAGCGGCCACTCGATCACCTCGGTTTCACAGGTCAACGCGGTAGATTGAAGTGACTTCCATCAAATATGGGGCTTGCCGTCCCAGATCAAACCTTTCAACGAATCCGTTGGCGTCGACTTTTTGTACCAGGTCTTTGCTGTATGCCCCGGCGAGAGATGAATGCATGTTTACTCGCGTCACCGGCGTCATACTCTCTCGGGTCAGGAGTCGAATGTCTCGAGCCCCTACTCGGCCAAATGCATACCTGCCAGCCCTCGCTTGACGTGTTTTAGTTCGATGCAGGTCACTCAAACCACTGTTCTTCACGACTCGCACGCTCCGCTTCATTTCGGTACGTTCCGTGTCTTACGGGCCTTAAGCGGACAGCATTTTCTCCGCTTCGCTACGCAAAGGTCGCCTCCGCCGAATTTTGGCGTTATCCCTCAACCTGAATGTCCGCTTTGCGACCGCAGGGAACACCTTTCAACTCTCGTGCTGTATTCATCCAGCTTTCGCCTGTTCCCGATACAAGGCCGCACCAAGCGAAGCAAAATAGTCTTGGAATGTTTCGTTGATACGCCGGCGATGCTCGCCCTTTGGGTAAAGGCCTGCATCAGCTTCGTCAGAATAAACGGTACCGCGCACCAGGAACGAGTTGTTGGGTGTGCTGTCTTCGATAAAAGCCTCAAACGCTCGAGCGCAAAGCTCTTCTGGTTTTGCGTAATACAGCACCTTTAGTCGCTTGTCAGCTTCCTTGGATGCCTGAAACAGGGGGCTGGGCGCTGTTCCGTCTTCAGTCAGCAAGATGGTTTGAAAACAGGCACTGAGCAGGTTGTTTAGAGGGTGCTCTTTCGGCTTGGCACTACCGAGCCAGCCGCTGGAGGCAAAGCCAAACTTTCCTAAACTCCGGAAGGCTCTGTTCCCCATGTAATGATCAAACGCATGAAACCACTCGTGAGCCAGGCTGCCGGCGCCGGCGTTCTTTGCGAGTGCCAGTTGCCGGGTTGCAGGAATATAGTGGGCAGATACTCCAGGCCGACCACCAATGCCGTACTGCATTCCGAGAGACCCACGAAGGGAGATGAGGTTCTCTGGCCCCTGCAGAATGGTCATCAGATCACAGAGAGCCTGGTAAAACCGATCAGCGGCTCGATCCCGCTCTGCTGGAGTCACCCAGCGGCCGACCTCTATGCTTCGGAAATCGAACCGGCGTCGTACCGTAACAAAGGAGATGGGATGAGACGTCGTCATGAGTTTCCCCCACGCTTGAGTGATCGAACCACATTGGTGACAACACCAAACACCTCCATCACCATATCGCCCTCAATGGTAATGGGTGTGTAAGCCGAATTTCTTGGAAGCAACAGAACCGGAGGCGGGGTGAGGTGAAGTTGTTTCACTGTCATTTCAGACTCCAAGCTGGCGATGATAATGTCGCCGTGCGCGGCTCGTAGTGAGCGATCAACCACCAGTACATCGCCTGGGTAGATGCCAGCGTCAACCATGGACTCACCTTGTACCCGCACGAAAAAGGTTGCGGCCGGATGCTGAATACACAGCTCGTTCAGATCCAGGGTTTTCTCAACGTAATCCTCGGCAGGGGATGGAAAACCCGCCGATACACGTTCCAAAAAGAACGGGATGCCAAGTTGAGAGAGCGACTTATGGTCGCCAAGAAGTGTGACGGGCATATTACACCTGAATACTGTTTATATGTACAGTATTCTGGTGTGGTTTCTCCGTTGGGTCAATTCCGGCAACCAAAAATCCCGTAAATTTGTGGGCAGAGGTGGCACCGCAATGCAGTGCCCCTTTCAACTACAGCAGGGCTTATGTGCTCCTGGTTCGGAGAAACAAAACACAGGGGAGGGCAATAGCGATCAGTACACAGACAATTGGAACCGCATCGGACTGGAAGGTTGGCAGCACAATCTCTACGGCAAAATAGCAAACCAGTAGCGCGCTCAGATGCAGAGTGACGAACAGCAAAAAGTCGCGAGGACTGGGCTGAGTGTGTTCAGACCACATGGTCGAGAGGTGAATCCCACTCATCACCAACGCAGCGTCTAAGGGGAGCACAAACATTAGCCCAGATTGTCCACTGACACTTGCGATGACCTCCGGGCTGATCAAGTTCAACGGTGAGTAAGCAGCTATCAGTGTTCCGATGCTCATCAGGAACACCGCAATTGAGGCAGAGTTCAGATATGCCTGAAGGTTGCTTATGGCCTGTTGGTAGCGATTATGCTCTTCCATTACGAATCCTCTTTTTTATGCTCTCTTATTCTTGGGCGCGATGATTTTTTGGTTATTTGAGGCATCGCCCTAGCAGCATATCGTAGTTCTTGATTCCTCCTAATCTGTCCCTTTTTAAGGGGAAAATATGCCTCCTGCGACGAACCCTGTCGCTTTCGCTCTGTAATATGGCCATTCAAGATATGGAGGCTCGCCTATGTTGCAGTGGAGCGAACTTATCGATGAAGCCCGTGAAATGGATCAAGACACGACGGCATCCAAAGATGACCTGACCCTTCTTCAGATCTATCTCTGCAGGCTTTATCTCACTCCAGGGTATGAGCACACGCTTAGTCTGTTTAACACCGAAGAAAGCCTGGCGTTTCTGGGCATTGAAGCACCAGAGCATTCGGATTCACTACGCACCCGTGAGTGCCTGAGTATCATAAGAAAACGAGAGAAAGTGCTTGTCGCCTCTCTAAAAGGCAAGCCGAAGTTGTCTTTCGAGCCGCTCCTGAACAGCCTGGTGAACCTGCTAAAGCCCGACATGGTCGAAACCAAGTTGCTGATCTACGCCATGCTTCTGCTCAAACATCCTCAGGCTCAGCCAGTGCTGCGTGAACTTGAAATCAACGAGATCAACAACTCGGTGAATGCACTGGCGAGGGCGATGCGTGAGTCTCCCCGTACAGTTGCGCGGGCGCTCGATGAAGATTCCATGCTCTGCCAGATCCGCCTGCTGGAGGCACCCAATCGTGGAAGCGATATCTGGGACCTTGTAGAAGCAGGCCCTTTGCTTGGGCAACTCGTGTTGGCCACCTCCGATAACCATAACGGCCAGAGTGAACGTGACATCGAGCAGATGTTATTCAGATATGTATGCCCTCGAGGACCAGAAGCACAGCATCGAATCGGGGAGTTCAAGGGGGTGCCAGAGTTACAGCTGATGCTGGACTATCTCCAGAGTGCGCTCTTCAACAAAGCCAGAGGCAAAAATATCCTGCTTTACGGTAAGCCCGGTACCGGCAAAACACAGCTGGCGCGTGCTATGGCCGAACAACTTGGGGCTCCACTCTACGAAGTGCCCACCAAAAGTGAGCGGTCCGGTGCTATGACCGGTCGCATCCGCCTGGACGCTGCGAAAATGGCCCAGATGTTTCTGGAAGACCGCTTGGGTGCCATTTTGTTATTTGATGAAATGGAAGACGCGTTCCGAAAATCGGGCGATCTCGCAAAGGGCTGGTTCAACCAGCTGCTGGAAGAAAATCAGGCACCGGTCATCTGGATCAGCAATAACATTCGCGAAGTCGATCCTGCCTTCCTCCGCCGTTTCGATTTTATTTTTGAGGTTCAGGGTTCCGGCTCTGATCGACAAACAGAGATGCTGAAGAATGAACTGTCTGCGCTACCCGTGGCCCCCGACTGGATTACCGGTGCGGCCAAACAGCCGTGGATGACGCTCGCCTTGGCCAAAAATCTGACAGAAGTGGCGCAGCACCTTCCACCAAAGCAGTTGGTTCGAAACCAGCAACGGCTCGAAGCGCTGATTGCGCAGCGACTGTCCGCCATGGGTGAGAATAAGCCGATCAATGTTTTAAGAAAGCGCACAGTGCCGGACTTTCCCGCGTTCAGAACGGAGTGGATCAATACCCGGCCAACTCTGAGGAACGTTGAGCGAATTGCCCGCAGGGAAGGTACTGCCCGCATCTGCCTTTATGGGCCGCCGGGTGCCGGTAAAACTGCCTACGCCCAGGAATTGGCCAAGCGCCTTAAAAAGCCCTTCCTTTTACAATCCGGTGGTGACTTGCTGGGTAAGTATGTCGGTGAGACAGAAAAGAACATCGCAGCCATGTTCGACAAGGCAGAAAAGACCGGTGCGGTGCTTCTGCTAGATGAAGCAGATACCTTCCTCTACAACCGTGGTATGGCGCAACGCAGTTGGGAGGTGAGTGCAATCAATGAGTTCATGGTTCGACTGGAGCGGTTCGAAGGTGTTTTTCTGGCGACCACCAACCGCTTTGAAAGCTTCGACAAAGCCATCCTGCGTCGCTTCCAGCTGAAAGTGGAGTTTGGTTGCCTGAGTTCCGGTCAGATTAGAGCCATCATAACGGCTTGTGTAGTGGACACAGGCAAGGCAAAAGCTCTGACAAACGACCAGCTCAACCACCTTGATCACCTGACACCGGGCCTTATTCGAGCTGCTGTTCAGAACCTCCATTTGCGAGGATTCAGGGCGAGGACGGAAAGGCTGCTTGAAGCCTTGAAAGAGGAGCAGCGCCTGCAGACTGAAGGCGTTGTTAGCCAGCCGATTGGCTTCGTACAGCAATAAGGACGCACCTATGACTAAGCAACTCCAGCCCTGGAAGGTTGGCTGTGCCCATGCAGGGCATATCAGAGCTTCGGTCAGATTCCGCCTGCTCAGCCTGGGAAGCGCAAGCCCGAACCATAGCAGCCCGTTAATCCAGTTCATCCGGGGAGAGGGCAAAGACCACCGGGGACGAACCTTGGATGAGGTGCTGGCAATGGACGATTTCTGGTTGGAGCATACCCACGATTATGTACAGTGGCTGTTCCCGCTCCCGGAGCCAAGTCGGGCGAACCCAATGGCGCCAGTTTTGACGATGGCCGATATAGAACGCTTTCGCAAAGACAGTGCACTGCGAGAGCAACACCGTGAAGCTTTGGACCGAATGTTGAGGTTCTTCGGGCTAATCCGCCGGCGTGGTTTAGTTGAACCACTGCATGCGTTGAACCCAAAAGAGCACATATGGCTCAAAGCCGGTGGCCATAATCATCTGCGGATAACGCGCATTATCCGCAGTTTTCATTATTGCCAGCAGCCAGTGCTGGCCAGGCGCCTTCAGTCAGCGTTTATCAGCATTGGACAAAGCCAGGGCTATGTGGGTGAGCAAACAATTGGATATTGGTTGAGAGCCACAGACTAAGGGGTTATTGGCACCGGATTTCAACAATTACGACAGAGAATGGCTTTTGGTTGTTTAATGGTCCGACGAGGTAGGAGTTGTCGGAATCGGGTTCTTGCCAGACAGCTTTAACTGAGCAAATCGTGTTATTGGTGATTTTATTCTGGCCGATGAGGCTGCCCGCTACGATTTGATCGAGCCGTTCAGACCATTCGGCAAACGTGCGATGGAAGTTACGTTTGCTGATAAAAACAAGGTAGCTCACCAAGGCTCAATAGCTCTGAAAATCCCGGTTTTGGTCATGTCACGTTTAAGCTCAAAAGCTGCCAGTGCCTTCACCGGATCTATCGCTTCAAGATTGCCAGAGTGAATCTGGCTCCAGGCCGCGCGATTTACCTTAACGCTATAAAGATACTTGTCCTCAACCCCGCCGGTTGCGGCATTGGGCACTTGAGTAAAGGCCGAGAGAATCACCTGCTTAACCGATGGCGCAGAGGCAAAGCATTCGCCTATCAACCGAATACCCATGCCGTGCACATGGGCCATATATAGCTTGCGTGAGGCGGTATCCGAAAGTTCGCTTACCGATACGCCCACGCCTCGCTTGTAGGTGCGTAGCTCCGTGGTTGGAAAATCTTCAATCTCGGGTAAATCCACATCCAGCATCAGTGTTTGGCCATCAGCGGATAGCTCAAACGAAAGCTCGGTTTCCAGCGGCCAGTCTATATCCTGCAGATGATCGTCCAGCACAGATTCCATAGCAGTAACATCTCCAAGCTTGGCGCTTCTGTAGAGGCTTTGACGTTCAGATTCAGCCCTCTCGAAGGCTAGCTTTTCACTCTCCCACTGCTCACGCCGTTGCCGGTATTGAGCCTGCTTGCGCTCATTGGATTCACCAAAAGCTCTGCGCCGGGCAGGGCACAGGTAGGCCAGCCAGTCCAGTTTTCTTAATTGTGGTGGGGTGGGATTGGCAATCTCAAACGGCTCTGAAATAAATGAGGGAAACCTATGAGGCGGCGGTGTGTCCAGATGAACAGTGCTGATCGTCGCCATCATCCGGCTATGATTATCCACATACCGCTGCAGTGCTCTCTCCAAGTCTTCCCGGCCATAGGTTTTGGCAACCTCCAGCGCCTCGTCGCCCAGATCATTACCCTCAGCATCGATAATGCTGATGTCGCCGGTTTTTGCGTTTAGCTGTACACCTGCAATTTTCTCTGCGAAAGGCGGCAACGCAGATTCCTGGCGTTTACCCCGGGTGCGTCGGCTTTTGCCTCTTCCGGTTTTTCCACCAGATGTAGAGAGTTTCTCTCGATAAGACAAACCCGTGCCGGGAATGCCCGCGTTGCCGTAAAGGCCATTTCGTCCCATGGTGACATTGGCGCCCCGGACACCTGCGGAAACGCTTACTCCACGTTTGCCAAGGTTGAGGCGAACGCCGGGGAAGATTGAGACGGTTCTGCGGAAACGAAAAGCCATATACGATCTTGCCTGCCAGTTAACTCAGGAATGGATAAGATGCTGCTATGCAGTGATATTCCAAACAACATTCGCCAGTTCCTCAACATATCGAAAGCGCCCGCGTAATGGCGGGCAGACCCGCACTACATCATCCACTACACCTTCGTTGTTCTGACTTTGCCAGCTCAATGGTCTCTGTGAATGCCAACTTTGAACGATCAACTGAATGGGATAATTCAGAAACGGGGCCAGGTCGAAAACGATAGGGTTTTCTGAGGAGGATGCTGCGTTCAATACAGACTCAGTCATGATTTTGCCCTGTAGTTGTTTGGTATTTGAGAGTTTATAAAATCGTGACGACATAAACTGTCGCAGCGCGCTTGCATAATGATCCTATCAAACAGGAGGATCTTATGAACGGAAATCTCACTCCAAAGCAAATCTCAAGGGCGCTATTCGAAGCCGACCCCATGAACACCAGTTGCCGGGAGAACGATTGTCTCGATGAGTACGACTATGTAGCCCAAGCGGTGGCCGACCGGCTAATAGAAGGATGGAGTCTCGATCGGGCACTGGTCACGGAAGTCTCGGAATGGTTTTTCAACGGCGAGCAATTTGATGTCAGCAGGCTGACACTCGCTTTTAAACTGATCAGGGAGGAATGGCCGTGATTTTCACATTCAAAGTGGATGGTTTGATCTACGAACTAGCAGCCAGTCGCAGTAATTCCATTTATCTGGCCATCATTGGCGGCGCGTCGCCAACCTATCAGCCGGAATACGATCCCTTTGACTGGAATTACACACCCTATATAACGGCAGATGTGGGTTCCACTCGCTACCCGATCACGGTGTTGCGCATGGTGCTCCGAAGAGTCATTCAGTGGATTGGAGAGACACGCCCACCGCTGTTCAGCTTTTCTGCCGAGACGGATAAACGCAGAAAGATCTACCGCAGGGTGGCTCAACATCTGGTCAAACGATTTCCCTACCAGTTTGCAGAAGAGGGTTCCGCTTTTTACTTCTATCGCATAAAAATGCCCCAGGAGGTGTAATGATAAAGAACTTCAAAACTGACCTGGTAATCCGCGTAGCCGCAATTCCACATGAAGAAATTCTAAATGCCATGGGATATAACCGAGCCACCTCCGCCAACCTGGAGCGCCTGCAAAACGTATTGGACGATGAAGAATTCGGCCTGAACGATGGTGGCTTCGATTTCAAATATAGCAGCGAAGGTTTCCTGCGGGCTTTATGTACCGTTACAGGCATGGATATGGCGTTGGCAGACCAACGCATTACCCGCTTGAAAAAGCGGCTCGGTGAAGAAAAAGCTGCCTTCAAACCCTACCTTTGGGTAGATACAGGCTTCAAACGTAAAAACCAGCCCCTGTTTGCGCTTTCGGTGTGCGAGCACCAACGCTATGTGCATTTTAAAAAAGGTTTCTGGCGCTTGACGCTCGACAAGCAGCTAGGCCTTGCACAGTGTATGGTTCGGGAGCATGTCTACGAAACCGGCGGAACCCTTGGAATCTGGGGTGATATCAAGCAGTATTGGTTCTATTACAAAAAGAACGCAGCCTATTTGTTAGCCCGCAACGGTGAATTAACAGGGAAATGTGAGGGATCAGAACCCAGCAAGGCCACGGGAAACAAGGCCTTTAATCTGATCACTTAGGCAACACGCACAGCCTCGCATTTGCGGATTAAGGAAGCAGTATCCATGTATGACCTGATTGGCGATATTCACGGGCACGCAAGTGAACTCAAAGCTCTGCTAACCAAAATGGACTATCGGGAGACCGATGGCGTTTGGCAGCATCCTGAACGCAAAGTGATTTTTCTTGGGGATTTTGTAGATCGTGGCCCCGAACAGGTTGAAGCCGTTCAGATTGCCCAGGGTATGGTTGATAGCGGAAATGCCTTGGCGGTCATGGGTAACCACGAGTTCAATGCCGTCGCCTGGGCGACGCCAGACCCACAAAACCCCGATGAGTATCTTCGCCCCCACACCGATAAAAACTTCAAGCAGCATAGAGCTTTCTTGGCGCAGGTAGGTGAGGGCAGTGAGCTTCACCACAGCATGCTTGATTGGTTTAAAACGCTACCGCTGTATTTAGATCTGCCGGAGTTTCGGGTGGTGCATGCTTGCTGGCATCCGACGTATCTGGAAATTGCCGATAAATACACGAATGCCCGGAACCGTTTGTTACCAGAGGCCTGGGAAACCAGTGCCCGGGAAGGTAGTGAGGCCTACGAGGCCATCGAAACCTTGCTAAAAGGGTTGGAGATACCCCTGAAGAATGGCCACTACTTTCTGGACCAAAGTGGCCATAAGCGCACCGATATACGAACCAAGTGGTGGAAGACAGAAAGCCTAACCTACCGGGATTTGGCGATGGTACCTGGCTCAGAAATTGAGAAGATCCCCCATGACCCTGTTGAGGCTCATATTCTTCCTGGCTATGACGGAGAAAAGCCGGTGTTTGTTGGGCATTACTGGATGATGGGGGAGCCAGAGCCTTTGAGTGAGCATGTTGCTTGCTTGGATTACAGTGTGGCTGGGGGGCGTGGAAAGCTTTGTGCATACCGGTTTGATGGGGAGAAAGTCCTTACCAATAGTGGGTTTGTTTGGGTTTAAAGAGGGGTACGATAACAAGCCGCGTTTAACGATAAGGGTTATGCACAATAAAAACGAAAGCTTGAACGCTAACCGTGTTGTATTTCCAAGGAAAAAGTAAAAGACTTTGTGTACTCTAGGCAGTATTTGGAATCCTGCGTAACGCAGCCAGCTTGGCAGCTGAAATACTGCGAACTAATGGAAAACAAACCGATAAGGGACCAAGAGGTCATCCATGAAAGATGTGCTAGCAACGTGTAAACCGCGCCCGGAGATTCTGGCAGGAACCTTTAATCCAGCCATATTTACGGCGCGCCTCAGTCAGGTGTTGGATGATTACCGTTTGGGAAATGCAGTAGAGGGTGCCGATTCCCTCTACTCAGATCCAGTCGCATTTTTCCGCGACGCAACTCATCCTACTCAAGGTCTGCGTTCAATCGTCGACAACGCTATGGCTCGGTTGGTTGAAGGCGATAAGTCGCGCCCTGCCATGCAGCGATTGGATACCGCATTTGGCGGTGGTAAAACACACACGTTGATAGCGCTAACCCACATAGCAAAACAGGGCTCACGCCTCGAAAGTGTTACTCAGAGCATATTGCCAGCAAACCGCTTACCAGAACCTGGTGCCATTCGGGTGGTGGGTGTGATCGGCGACACCGTAGACACTCTGCGCGAAACGGCAGGAGGTGATAAGCCAAAACCCAATACACTTTGGTGGCTTATTGCTCAGCAAACGCTGGAGGAAAGTGCACGGCAACCCATTGCTTCCCGCTTGGACAGCTCGGCATCACCCGGGTCCCCCGAGTTTTTTGATGCATTATTTGCAGGCAAAAAAACCGTTGTCATTGTCGATGAAATCGCGCAGTACCTATCCCGAATGGAGGCTGCTTTCCCGGGTCAGGGTGCAGAGCAGGCGGCGGCATTCCTTATGGGGCTGTCGACCTACGCTGAGAGCAACGACAACTTGGCTATTGTTATCAGTCTTGCTTCGGCAACCAATGCCTTTGGCGATTTCAACAAAATGATGCAAAAGCTCATGTCGACGCATGAGATGACAGAGGAGGAAGCTGAGGCGACGGCTGGGGCCGCTCATAAAATGGTAATGGATGTGGTTTCTCGTGCATCTGAATCCACTACACCTGTGCAGGAAGGTGACTTGTCACGAATTATGGCCAAGCGCTTGTTCCTGTCGGTTGATCACAGTGCGGCTGCGGAAGTCGCCGATGAGTTTATTGAAACCTACCGCCAGGCTGGGTCTGACTTGCCCGCTGCTACCAAAAATTCGGAACTGCGGGACCAGTTGGTAACGCATTACCCATTCCATCCAACTCTGATCGAATTCCTGTCTCAAAAGCTGGCCTTGGTTGAAAGCTTTCAGGGCACTCGGGGGCTGCTAAGAACTCTCGCGCGGGTAATTCGTTGCGTGTGGGAAGCCAAACTCGATATTCCCTTGATCCAGACCGGCCATATTGACCTGTCAGACGGCACTATCCGCAGCGAGTTGCTTGGCAAAACCGGCAATACCAGCTTTGCTGCGGTGCTGGACTCCGACATTAGCAAAGCATCGGGCACTCAAACCACGGGCCAGACTGTGGCTAATATGCTGGACACCAACAACCCCCACCCCGATGGCTATCCGGTACATGAATGGTCGTGGCGAGTGGTTTTTTTGCATAGCCTGGTAGGCCAGGGCGGTGGTCTGAATGATGAAAAATTCGGCATAGACATTACATCGGCTATTTATGAAATGGCGTCACCGGCAATTAAACCCGCAACGGTGCGCTCGGCTCTTGAAACTATCGAGCGTGAGGCCAACTATTTGCGGGCCCGGGAGAACCGTCTGTATGCAGATACGATTCCTACCCTGAACAATATTTTGCGCCGTATCGAGGCCAACGTCTCCCCCGCGGAAGCGATGGAGCGTGTAGAGCAGGTAGTGCGGGGGCTGATTAAATCCAGCTTGTTTGATGTACGGGCAAACATCAGCGAAAGCGATGAAATCCCAGATAAAGTAAATAAACCCCAGCTCGGGATTGTAGCGTTTAATTTGGAAAACCTCGTCCCGTCTGAGTTCGTTGAGCGGCGGGCCGACGCGCCACGTCAATATCAGAACCTGGTCTTTTTGCTTGTACCCGGCACAGTACACCTGGATGGTCAGCACTGGAACGAACAGAGGACACGCCAGGAACATCGCACTCGCCAGAACATACTGGCACTGGCGGGCAAAGCCATTGCGATCGAGCGCCTAAAAGCGGACCCGGATAACTGGGGCGTACGCCATGACCAGCTGAACAAAGATGAATTCAAACAGCGGGCGGCCAAGAGCCCACAGGAACTGCGGACAGCCGTTGACGAAGCCTATCGGTATCTGGTGTACCCAGGTCGCGATGGCGGAAAGGTGGTTACCCGTGATCTTGGTAAGCGGGGCAGCGGTCCTACAGCGGGTGGTTCGAGCGGCTTGCACCTTGAAGATGCCATTTTCAAACAGCTAACAGACGAAGGTGAGTTAATCACAGAGGAGCGTGCCACCACTCAGGAAACGCTCATTCTGCTGAACAAGCTCATTTTTGAGACTCACAAACAAGTGAACGTTAACCGGATTGTCGAGTTTTTCGCAACGCGGCGCCATTGGCCTATTCTACAGAAGCCAACCCTCTTGGCCGATGTGCTTCGGGAGGGGAGTAATCGTGGAGTTTGGTGCGTTGGTCACCTGGCGGAGAAAAACGCGGATAAGCCTGAGGTGCTCTACCACAAGGAATCGCCAGCGCCCCTTACCGAGGAGTTCAGTGGTGATGGTTGGATAGTCTGCACGCGTGAGCACGCAAAGCAGATGGGTTGGCTTGAAAGTGTAATGCGCAATCCGGACACCATATCCAAATGGGCAGAGCAAGCCATTGAAACAGCAGTAGAACTGGATTCAGATAAGTTACAGGATGTGGTTCAGAACGAACACGATAAAGTGGACCCGAACATACTTAAAGAACAGCTAACGCACCTGTTGGCTCAGAAAAAAGTGGTGGCTTATCCAAAGTCTAGCTTCAAAGATGGCAAGCCAGATCCGGATCAGGCACAAACAGGCAATAGCATACCCCTGGAGGGCGTAACGGGCGCAGTAGTGGTACCCTATCACGTTGCCCAGGAGCGAGGCTGGATAAAAGTAGCTGAAGCCAAGAGCCAAACAGTTGAAATTCAGAATGCGCAGATCGTGCAGTTGCTGAACCTGCTTTCTGGTAAGGCGCTTGAAGCTTCCAAAACTGAAATTAATGCCCTGCAGATTTTGGGTTTGACCGCGGATAAAACACAATTTCAGATCCAGTTTGGTAAAACGACACTGGGTGAGTTGGTAAAGAACCGAGATATCTTTGCCGGCGTGAAAACCCGAATTAAGTTTGACCAGGTCGGCAAGGCCCGGCTGGGTATTGGGGAAGTCGACCCCGCGTGTAAATTTATGTCTTACATTGACCAGATAAAGAGCTAATACCTATATGGCAGCCAAACCCGGCCAAACACGAAACGCCAGGCAAAAGCCTGGCAAAGCTCAGTTCGATGAAGCCAACCTGCAGCGGTTGGCAAAAAAGTCTCCTTACGCCTTGCGCCTAACTCGGCACAAAAAAGTACCGCCTCCAGTTATGGTGATCAAAGAGCGCATTGCACCGGAAGACAGAGATGACATCGAAGGCTTGACCAATCCACGCGCCAAGCATGTTGATCGAGGCATACTGCATGGCGAGTCTGTGCGCGCCTGTTTGCCTGTTCTCAAGCGGATTCTGGAAGAGGTTAAAGATGACCAGGGCATCTCCCTCAACCTGGAAAAGCTGATGACAGTCGAAGGTATCAAGCGCACAGACCTCAACTTGCCACTGGATGAAGCTGCCGGGGCTCGGCTTGCGCTTTTCTTCCGCTTGCAAACCAAAGTGAAAGACACCGACCGTATTGAGTTGATTGGTCGCCGTGTAGCCATGTTTTCTCGGGAAGAGGCCGTGTATTGGTTGGCCAACGTAACCACCTCTGATCCTGCCTTACGTAGCTGGGCTGTCAGTGGCCTGCGCATGATGCTGTGCGGCGAATCCGGCGACCCTCGGGCTAACCGAATTTTAGAGCGGCTCAGAGCTCGGGGCTGAGCGAAAGTTGTCTTAACCAAACATTTAGAATCATGAGCCAGCACCACCAGCTGGCGGAAATACCAAGGAGTTACCATGCCAATGTCTGACCAGCGCCTGATTGAAGCAGGCTTTCCGTGCCATCAGGTTGGGGCAGAGACGCAACGGGAGCGCAATACTGGCAAAGCCCCACCCACCCATAGGTTGCATGTATGGTGGGCACGTCGACCTCTTATTCCTAGCCGAGCAGCTATTCTTGGCTCTATTTTGCCAGGTGATACTGATTCCGATCAGTTCATAAAAAGTCTGGGAATTAAGGTTTTCGTTGCAGATTTGGAAGGTGTTGAGTGGGTGTTAGGCGAGCAGAAATTAATTGACCGGACAGTAAGCGTTGGAGATGAAAAGTTTCAGCTTGAGGTTGACGCTGTAGTTAAGAGGGCAATACTTAAAGAAAATTCGGTGAGAGCCGAAAACAGCCAACAGATAGATCTTCTTTTGGAGGGCGACCCGAGTCTTGCATATGACTCAGTTTTGCAGCGATGGAAAGCTGAAACTCTTCTTTTACCGGAGATTGCTGAGGGCGACATTCTCCATGTACGTGAGGTCGTCGGCGATCCAGCATGGGCTAAAGAAAAAATGGAATTCACAAAAGCTCATGGAATTCGCTTTTCTGGGGACGGTTACAACTATCCTCGAGCTTTTGGCGCACCTGTTGAGCCTTGTGAGCCAACAAGCTCAAAAGTGATTTTAGATCCAACTTCTGGAGGAGGGTCTATACCCTTTGAAGCCCTTCGTCTCGGCCATAATGTTATTGCAAATGAACTAAACCCAGTTGCAAGCGTTATATTAAAGGCGACTCTTGAGTACCCGGCCAAATTTGGAATGCAACTGCACAGCAGCGTTCAAAGCTATGCAACGAAATTGCTTACAGAGGTTGAGGGGAAGATCCAGTCCTATTTTGCTCTTGGGCAACGCTTGGAGAATCTAGGCATTGAGCCAATACAGCTCCCCCTTGGTATAAAAAAAGAAGAGAAGGAAAAGTTCCAAGTTGAGGACATAGCTGACTACTTATACTGCAGGCAAGTTATCTGTCCGCACTGTCACGGCAATGCCCCGCTGTTGAACTCTCAATGGCTTTCTAAATCTGGCGAAAAGTGGGCTGTAACCATGCATCCCCAGCCAGATAAAACCGTTCAATTTGAAGTTTGCCAGATAGTTAAGGGGAACAGGGGACCTAAAGGCGAAGATTTGGATGCAGGAACGGTGACACGAGGTGTTGGTCAGTGTGTCCATTGCCAGCAAGCTATTGATGGTGATGAAATTAAACGTCAAGCCCGGGGTGAATCTGAGCTAGGCGTCTGGAAAGATGTGCTTTACTGCGTAGTTGGTATCCGATTGGAGCCGAAATTAGATAAAGCTGGCAATGTACAGCGTACCAAAACGGGCGCCAACGCCGGTCAGATAAAGACGACGAAGATCCAGTACTTCCGTACTCCAAATAAATTGGACCAGCAAGCGCTAAATGCTGCAACTGAGCTACTTGAAAATCGTCGTTTTGATTTCGAGATGAAGGGACTTGTTCCAAACGATCCAATTCCGGTTGGCAGTAAGACTAGTGAACCGCATAGATACGGTATGATGTCTTGGGAGGAACTGTTTACACCGAGGCAATTGTTAGGCCACCTCACCGCTATGGAGGTCCTCCAAAACTTGAAGCCCGAAGTTATCGCAGAGCATGGTTTAGAGAATGCTCGAGCAATCATTACTTATCTTCAGTTCATGATCGATAAGTTCGTTGATTACAATAGTCGACAAACCAGATGGATAACTCAACGCGCCCAAGTGTCGGGAACATTCGGTAGGCATGATTTTTCGTTGAAATGGACCTTTGGTGAAATGGTATATGTGGGGCCGTCTTCAGGTTTCCGTTGGAGTATTGGTCAGGTACTTGACGCGTTGAGAGAAATTGTTCAACTGGTTGAACCGGTTTCTATTAAAAGACAGTTTTCACAGTCATTAACAATCAATAGAGGATCAGCTACGGAGCTCGGTGGTGTGGGGTCTAAAAGCGTAGATGCTATTGTGATGGATCCCCCTTATTACAATAACGTTCAATATAGTGAGCTATCTGACTTCTACTACGTTTGGCAGAAGCGAACTTTGAGTGACTTGTACCCGGGCTGGTTTGATGGGTCAGTAACCGAGAAAGATGCCGAGGCTGTTGCTAATCCAGCACGAGACGGTGGGGAAAAACCTGCCAAAGCTCGCTACGAAGAGCTGATGCAGGGCATTTTCAAAGAATGCTCCCGTGTGCTCAAAAGTGACGGCATTATGACTGTCATGTTTACTCATAAAAGCACGGATGCTTGGGAAACACTAACCAACTCGCTGATTCAATCTGGTTGGGATATTACTGGTACCTATCCAGTTGATTCTGAATTCGGTGCGTCAACTCACCAGCTTAATTTGGCCGCTGCGGCTTCGACGATATTCATAGCCTGTCGGCCTGCAAACCGTGAAGATCGCTTACCATCAAGCTGGGCCTACGAGGTAAAAGGAAAACTGGAATCTGCAGTGCGTGAAGGGTTGATCGAATTCGACGAACTCAAGCTGAACCCGGTGGATCGTATGATTGCTTCGTGGGGCAGGGCCTTGCGAGTGTATTCCAAGCATTGGCCGGTTCAGGATGGTGATGAAGAGGTGCCACCCACCCGCGCAATGCAAGAAGCCGCTCGAGTTGTGGCAGAAGAGGAAGTCAGCCGTTTGTCTGGCGGTATGGTTACCGTTGATGACCTGGATTCAGAAACCCGCCTGGCGGTAATAGCGCTCGGCATCAATGGCCTGGGTGATTTCGCCTACGACGATGCTCTGCAAATGAGCCGTTCACTCAACTTCAGCCTGCAGCTTCGCAATGGTAACTACCGTGTAAGTGACGATTTGGTGGCTTACGCCAAAGAGGGTGAAGATCAATTAGCAGCACCCTTGGCAATTAAGGGCAATAAACTGCGGCTCTTGAAGCCAGAAGAACGCACTGACGTGCGCCTGGAAAATCCCCAAACCTTGTGGGATGTGCTAAATGGGCTGATTGTCACCTATCGGGATGGCGGAATTGTCGCTGCCCGAAACTTCCTGGCTGAGCACGGAAAAACCGAAAATCCGGCGCTGCGAGGCTTGCTGAAAGTCTGGGCGAAAGAGTGCCGGGATGATGCATTGCGCCGTGAAGCACAGCTGATTGATTACGAACTTTAATAACAGGGATGTGATATGAGCTCTATCAAAGGTTCTGAACTGAAGTTGCACAAGGTCTTTTCCAGTGACTTTCAGTTTGAAATTCCTGATTACCAGCGCCCCTATTCCTGGCAGGTTGAACATGCTGAAGAGCTGCTTGACGACTTATGGACGTTTCGGGAGCAAGAGGATAAAAGTGAAGAGTATTTCCTTGGCAGCATCGTACTGATTAAGGGCGATGCCTCTAGCCAGGCCGATGTGGTTGACGGTCAGCAGCGCCTGACAACGCTTACTATCCTGTTAGCAGCGATTCGTGATCGGTTGAGTGGTCACCCGAAGTGGGGCGGGGCGTTCGATAAGTACATCATGGAACCTGGTGATGTGACGTTGGATTTATCCCCCAAACCACGACTGTTCCTGCGCAAGAAAGATCGCGAATTCTTCGAAATTTACATTCAGCGCCCCGGCGGCATCCTTGAGATGGATGGCTTGGACGTAAGCCGTTATAAGGATTCCAAACTGAATTTGATCAGTAACGCCCGCGCACTTCGCGATAGGTTGGCAGAGATAGATCAGGAGCTGGTTGGCCAGTTCGGCCAGTTCATTGTTCAGAAATGTTTGTTGGTATTGGTCACTACTGAAAATTTCAAATCGGCCTACCGCATTTTCTCGGTAATGAATGACCGTGGTATGGATCTCGCTCCCTCCGATATCCTTAAGGCGAATATCATCAGCAGTATTGGTGAGCATGAGCGGGAGCGATACACCGAACTCTGGGAAGATATTGAGGAGCGCTTGGGGCGGGAGAATTTCAACGACCTGTTTGCCCATATCCGGATGATCGTGCGAAAGGAAAAGTCCCGGCGCTCAGTGCTTGATGAATTCACTGATTATGTAGTTACACCTACTGCCAACAGCCGGAAGTTAATGGACGAGCTCTTGTTGCCCTATGCGGATACGCTGGATGCTGTTCTTAGCAACAACTTCAAGAGCGAAGCCAACGCCGCTCAGATTAACCGATTGCTTCAGTGGCTGCATTACCTGAACAACAAGGATTGGGTGCCGGTTGCCATGAAGTTTATCCGGAAGTTTGACCGGGATACCGAAACCCTACAAGCACATCTGCAGAAGCTTGAAAGGCTGGGGGCCAGTATGTTTATTCGTGGCATTTATGCCACTCCCCGAATCGAGCGCTTCGGCCAGGTGCTTCGTGAGTTAGAACAAGGAAAAAACTTGTTGGATGAAGGATCTGCTCTTGATCTTAGTAAGGACGAGCAACGGGATACACTCTACTGGCTGAACGCCAATGTGTACCGGTATTCAAACCGGTTGCGTTCTTACATTCTGATGCGTATGGATTCGTTCTTGTCTGACCAGAGTATGAACTACAAAGATCTCACGAAAACCATTGAGCATGTTTTGCCGCAAACACCGGCTTCTGACTCTGACTGGCGAAAGAACTGGTCAGATGATGACCGGGAACGCTGGGTTGACCGCATTGGTAACCTGCTATTGCTGAGCCGAAAGAAAAATTCGGAAGCCTCTAACTTCGACTTCGAAAAGAAAAAAGAGCGGTATTTCAAAACCAAGTCTGGCGTGTCGAACTTCGCCACGTCTACCGACGTGCTGAATTACGACTCCTGGACTCCCAAAGAGGTTCAGGAGCGTCAGAAAAAGATGATCACGCTTTTTGGTGATAAGTGGTCGCTGGCTTCAGGTGTTACCTGGGACGAACTGGAAAAGCTTTGACTTGAGGTCGCCCTGATGATCAACGAATTTCAGCTCAAGAACTTCAAAGCCTGGGAAGATACCGGGCCAATGGTGTTGAAACCTCTAACGGTAATTTTCGGCACAAACAGCTCTGGTAAATCCAGCCTCGGGCATTTTTTGCTGGCTTTAAAGCAAACTGTGCTGCTGACGGATCGCAAGCGAGCTTTGCACCTTGGGGATGAGAACTCGCTGATTGATTTGGGTACGTATGAAGAGTGTGTTCATAGCCATGATTTGGCCTCAGATATCGGCTTTCGGCTCAAGTGGGAGAAAAACAAACCATTTTCTATTGAGGATGTTCTGAAAAAGAATGTCCGTTATCAGGGTAACTCTTTAGAACTGGAATCCAGAATTTCTTCCCGCGAGAAGACTGGCCAACCTTGGACGCGCTCTTTTAGCTATCGCCTGCTCGATGGTGATGAGGAGCGGTTCCACGTAACTCACAGCAAAAATGACGGAAAGCCTAGGCTTGAATGCTCCCCTCTGCAGTTGGTGCGAGCAATGGGACGTGGCTGGCCAGTTGAGGCCCCTGAGAAATTTTATCTTTTCTCCGAGCGAACACTGTCACGCTATCAGAATGCGCAGTCGCTCAATAATCTCGCGCTTGAGACTGAGGCTCTGATTCAGAACTTCTATCACTTGGGGCCATTACGCAATCCACCCAAGCGGATATATCCCTGGTCTGGTGATACGCCATTAGATGTTGGCTCGCAGGGGGAGCTTACGATTGCGGCTATACTTGCGGCGACGGCAGAGGGTCGCAGGCTGAATCGAGGCCCTGGTAAGCGCAGGCAGAGCTTTGATGAGTTTATTGCCGGATGGCTGAAAGATCTCCAGATCATCAGTGAGTTTCGGGTGCGGCCTGTGGCCCCGGGCCGTAAAGAGTATGAGGTTTTGATTAAGGTGAATAAGGGCAGTGCAGAGGTAAAGCTCACGGATGTAGGGTTTGGTGTATCTCAAGTGCTGCCGGCGTTGGTGCAGGCGTTTTATTGCCCACCGAACTCAACTGTATGGATGGAGCAGCCTGAGATTCACCTACACCCGAGCGTTCAAAGCCATCTGGCTGATGTTTTTCTAAGTGCGATTAAGGCCACAGAAAATGGTGAGCCTCGCAATGTTCAGCTGGTGGTTGAGAGCCATTCAGAACACTTTTTGACGCGGTTGCAACGGCGGATTGCGGAGCGGGAAGTGAGTGTGGACGACGTGGCGATTTACTTCACCAGTCAGGATGAAAATGGCAATGCCCACCTTGAACCGTTGAAGATGAATGATTTTGGAGATATTGAGAATTGGCCAGAAGGGTTCTTTGGCGATGAGATGGAAGACATAACAGCAAGAACACTGGCCGCGGCGAAACGCCGACGGGAGTTAAAGAAGCAGGGAGGCTGAGACGTGCGGGCGATTCTGGATACTAATGTTCTTCTCGTCGCGAATCATAAACACCAGGATGCGTCTGAGGAGTGCGTTGAGGTTTGTGTAGAGGCGCTGAATGAAGTTCAATCGTCTGGCAAGCTTGTGATTGATGATCAATATTTACTTCTGGAAGAGTACCAACACAAAACCAACTCGAAAAGCCCGAAAGGTGTGGGTGATGTGTTCCTGAAATGGCTGTTACAAAATCAGGCTAACTCAGAAAAAGTGATTCAGGTGTCAGTTACACCGCTGACTTGCGACAGGTTCGAGGAGTTTCCGGATAGTGATCTGCAGGAGCGGTTTGATCCGCCCGACAGAAAATTTATTGCAGTAGCCGCCGCTGATGAAGGGCGTAGCACAATATTACAAGCTGCCGATTGTAAATGGCTGGATTGGTGGCAAGCTTTGAGCCAGCATAAAATTAAAGTGCATTTTATCTGTCCAGATGATGTTTGCCGGTTTTACGATAAGAAATTCCCTGAGAAGGCACGGCCTGAGTTACCCCAACTATGAGCGATTTTTTTCGGTTTCCTCACACGCCTCACCTTGCCTGGCTTGGCAAGGGGCAGCCGCGGGATGACAAGGTGCTAGACCCGAAGGCATTGGCTGAGCTGCTGTCTGCTCCGGTTATTGTCGAAGAGAAAATTGATGGTGCCAATCTGGGTATTTCATTTTCCAGTTCCGGTGAGCTCCGGGCCCAGAATCGGGGTGCTTATTTAGAGCGGCCTTTCCGTGGCCAGTTTTCACGGCTTGATCAATGGATGATGGAGCGCTATGCGTTTTTTCAAGAACATTTGCCAGATCGTTTGATTGTATTTGGCGAGTGGTGTGCCGCCCGCCATTCTCTTGGTTATGAGACCCTCCCGGATTGGTTTGTTCTGTTTGATGTTTATGATCGGCATGCTCAAAGGTTTTGGAGCGTGGAGCGCCGGAACAGGCTGGCTAAAGAACTGCAGCTTCCTGTGGTGCCTGTGGTTTATCAAGGTAAAACCGACGTTGCGAAGCTTGAAAGGCTGGCAGTTCAGCTAAAAAGCAGATATCGAAACGGCAACGCAGAAGGGATTGTTGTCCGAAAAGACTCTGATCAGTGGTGTCAGGCACGAGGCAAGTTGGTGCACCCGGACTTCACCCAGAATATTGAGGAGCACTGGCGTAGCCGAGCCATTGATTGGAATGCCCGGGAGCCAAGCTCGCGTTATTTGCACCCCACCGCCTGATAGTACGGAGTTGTTATGGCGCTAAAGGATTATCCCTGGGAGCCTTCTTATGCGTCGTCTGATGTGAACGACGACGGCACAGAAACCGACATTCTTCACGATTTCTATATCCCCATTCTTGAACGTTCAGTCTTCTACGATCGCGTCGCTGGGTATTTCACCTCTACGTCTCTGGCCTCGGCCTCCAAGGGCTTTTCTCGATTTGTTGAGAATAATGGCAAGGCAAGATTTATCGTGGGTGTCGATCTGGATCAGGAGGATGCGGAGACGATACTCAAGGTCAAGTCGGGCAACTTGGAAGATGTGCTTCTGAAAGAATTGGTTGATCTGGAAACGTGGCCGGACTCTGTTCGGCATGGGATTAAGCTAATGGCGTGGATGCTGACCCACGATCACCTTGATATCAAAGTGGCTGTGCGAGTGCATAAAAAAACGGGTGAGCCAAAGCCCATGAGCTTTCACGGTGATGGTTACATGCATGAGAAGTGGGCCATTTTTGGCGACGGCGAAGACAAAATTTTGATCAGTGGCTCTCTGAACGAGTCCCGAACGGCGCTAACGATTAACGCTGAGAATATCGACTTATCGAAAACCTGGGATGTTGATCCGGTTTGGGCGAAGAAAAAGTTTGATAAGAAGCATAAAAGCTTTGAGGCCATGTGGAGCCATCAGCATCCGTCGATACGCACTTATGAGCTTCCCAAAGCCATTCGTGAGCGGATTATAAAGTTTGCCGGGGATGTGGATTCTTTTTTTGAAATAGACGGTACTCCTGCAGAGCTACCGCAAGAGTCACCTCCGCAAAATAATATCAATGAATCCAGCCCTGAGCCGTCATTACTCGAAAAAATCCGTTTTGCGCTAATTCGTTTGGCTCCGTTGTTACCCAACGGCCAATACGTGGGTATGGAAACAGCCCCTGTTGCGCCTTGGCCGCACCAGCGTTTTGTAGCAACTCGGTTGATTGACAGCTATCCCAAAAACCACCTCCTGTGCGATGAGGTTGGTCTTGGCAAAACGATTGAGGCTGGATTGGCCTTTCGGTCACTTTGGCTATCCGGGCTTACTCGGAGCATCCGGGTATTTGCGCCAGCTTCTTTGACAAGCCAGTGGATGAACGAAATGGCCGAAAAGTTCTATATGAGCTTTTGCCGGCGGACTAGTCGTTCCGGGAGTTGGGAGAGGAAAGACCTGCAAAAAGGAGAAACGCTGCCGGGTTCCGGAAAGTTGTTCCAGGAACCCTTGGAGATAATTTCAACCGGATTGCTAATTAACCAGACTCGGGGCCAAATTCTCCAACAAATGCCAGAGACTGATATGGTTCTGGTAGATGAGGCGCACAAAGCCCGTCGTCAAAATCCCGATAATCAGGATAGGGAACCTCGGCCAAACAAATTATATAGAGAGTTACAAACCGCTCTCTATCAGAAATCACGTGCCTTATATCTAGCGACAGCTACACCCATGCAGTTGAATCGGGTAGAGGCCTTCGACCTTTTAAAAATGATGCCTTCAGCTGGCAATGTGCAGTTCTCAGAGGATCTTTGTGGTTTGTTCTATCAGATTCGCGACAGGCTGGTTGACGGCGAATCATTGCAGGAGCATGAAAAGAATTGGTTTCGGCGATATCTGGCAAACGTGCGTGTGAGTGCACCTGAGCATTGGGCATTTGTAATGAATCATGTGCTTGGCCCTATAAATGCTGGCAATCTGTTGGATTTTATAGAATCCGGGATTGAGCCTTTCGGCATGAACGGTTGGGATGATTATTTAACGGCTGTGAATATGCTGGCCCCGCTGGGGCGGAGCATGTTGCGGCATACCCGGGCGCTTTTGAGGGAATATCAAAAAGACGGGCTGTTGAAAGAAAACCTTGCCCAACGTCACGTTGAGCCAAAGGTCATTCAGCTAAAACCCTCAGAGAGAGTGGTTTACGACAAGCTTCAGGATTACTGCGCTGGGTTAGCAGAGCATATTGCGGCCAATATGAATGAAAGCACGCAACAGGCTGCAATCGGCTTTTATCTGAGTTTCCTGAGGCTCCGGTTCGCCTCTTCCTTTGAAGCACTAAAACTCTCTCTTGAGCGTCGTTTGATTAAAATTGCGCGAACACTTGAGCACAAGTTAGCAAGCTCAGAATCTGCTTCTGGAACCAGGGATGAGCTAGAGGAGCTGGATGAGGCGGAGCTTGAGGGACTGGTCCTAAAGAATCGGCAGGAAGGTGACCTTGTTTGGGAGCAGGGTGCCGTCAATACGCTTCTAGCCGAGCTGGATAACCTACCTTCTACGCCATCGAAAACCTTTCAGCTTCTTGAAGAACTTCAGGCCCGGGCAAAGCCAGGACATGGTCGTGTTCGACAGGTTGTTGTTTTTACCCGATATACGGATACTTTGAACTACCTGTATCGAACACTGATGCTGAAGCTGCCGAACTGTCCAATTGGTACTTTTTCGGGTGAGGGTGGCACCTTGCGCAAACCTGGTCAATCTAGCCCTGAATCTCTCGATCGCACAATGATTAAACAACAATTTGTGCAAGGGCAGATTGATATTTTGTTGTGCACTGACGCGGCGGCTGAGGGGTTGAACCTACAAAGTGCTGACCTCTTGATCAACTTTGATTTGCCGTGGAACCCGATGTTACTGGAGCAGCGGATAGGTCGAATCGACCGTATTGGCCAACACCACCAGCAAATTTACGTTTCAAACTACCTGTATCAAGGTAGTGTTGAGGAGGTGGTTTACGTTCGATTAGTACAACGCTTTCACGAAGCAATAAGCGTGACGGGGGCGTTGCAGTTTTCGCTGTTACCTATCCACCAGGAAGATTTTGAAGATCTGGCCAAGTCTGATTTTGAGGATGGCAAGATTACGGAAAAGGAACTGCTGATCCGAGCAGAACAGCACGCGAGGAAGATTAAGGAACGGCAGTCGCTTACCGAATACCCAGCGAAAGACCAACGCAGTGCCTATGAAGAGTTGTTTCGAGAACACTCCCAGAAAACATTGCCGGTCACTCTCGATGATATATGGGAGGTTTTGATCACCAGTGAATACCTTCAAACTATTGGATGTAAAAAAGAGGCTTTTTCTGAGGGTGAAGCGCTTGCCTTGTTTGGTATACCGGGTGTTGATGATGGTACTTTGCTGACGATATCGCGATCACTGATAGAGCATGGTTTGCGTGCGAATGAATTAAGAGACCTCCGGTTCGCGACATATGGTGATCCAGTATTTGACAAGCTATTGGATCATATGACGACAGGGCTGGCGGATGTTAATGACGCATGGGTTAATAGAAAGCCGATAGCAGTGGTTGGTAATGATGAAATTGCTTTCAACTCCGTTAGGGAAGCACTGGATCATTTGGAGCAGCTTTCCGGCGACGTGCGCATTCGGCCCAGGGCGGGTGTGACTATGACGCCTGAATCTGACAATGTTGGGGTGCAGCAACAGCGGGAGCTAATTGCGGGAGCTGCACGTTTGGCTCAGCTAAAACTTAGACCCGCGAATGATACTCCGAACAACCAGATTAGTGAGATTGATCGGTTCAGGATTGATGTCATTAGGCGCAGTTTGCCTGCAGTCAATCTTGAGTTTTCAGTCAATAATCAAAGTGCTCTCTTGGCCACAGAGAAGCACCTACTTTGGCCAATGAAGCAGCAGGGGGAGAGCCTTTCCGTTCAAGGTGATGTGTTATTTATTGATGCCTCTAGGTCTATAATTTATAGAGCTCTGAATAGTATAAAAAAAGGCGAGCGAACACGTGAGCGGGTGGTTCAAAAGCTAACTGAGGGAAATTAAGCGAATCATAAGGATAAGTCGTAAGCAGTCGTGAGAAAATTACACAGTTGCGTAGGCAGGTTGTTTCGCTTCCAATTATCTGGGTGCCTGTATAGGTGCAGGGAACTGTTTATAGCCAATGATTTGGGATGGGCAGCTCGTAGTTTTTCTCAACAATGTTTAACGTAGCTAGAATTTCTGAGTGCCTTGCTACTTGCTCCGGAGTCCATGCTGCACGCTGCTCTAAAAGGGTAGCGAGCTCCCTCAGATTGAACATTCCAAGTCGGTGGAAGTTGCCCCAGCTTGGTTGCCCAAATAAGTTGTAGATGACAACAGTGCTATCGCGCTCGCTGGCAAGTCGCTTTTTTCCTTTAAGTAGTGCCTCTGCAGCTTCGGCATCGTCTCGGTCATCGTAAGTATTGAGTAATTTCACGTTCGTTCCGGTCATCCTGAATCAACTGAGCATGGTAATGGATCGGGCCAGAGGGTCAACAGCTATCGATAAAAGGAGTTCGTTATAGTTGACGCGCGCAATTACTCAGGTACGCAAGCTTCAGTCACGCATAAAAATCATACATGGAAGGGGCGGCATCAATGCCATTACAGAACCGAGTCACACCCACTGGGACGATCGAGGCTATCAGCGCCCGAGGTGCCCTCATGGGGAACCGGGGTGTCTTGCACAATGCAAGCAAAGAGCTAAAGCATCTTTATAAAATCAAACCATGGATTACCTGTGCCTTGGAGTTTAAGGGGCGTCGTCGTGAATTGATGACTCCCGGCGCATACACTGAATTATTCTTTCTCGATGAGGTCACTGCCTTCGCAGCCGGTCACCGGCCTTGTGCCGAATGTCGCCGGGCTCGTTACAACGAATTCCGTGATGCCTGGACGTCTACTAATAAATCAGAAGAAGTCCCGAAAATTCGAGCGCCTGAGATGGATGAGGTGCTTCATCGAGAGCGGATACATGAAGGTGGTAAAGTCACCTGGAGCTCCCTATTAGCAGAGCTTCCGCATGGAACCATGTTTCAAGTAAACGGCGATTGTTTTGCCGTCTGCGATGACAGTATTCTGAAGTGGGATTTCGAAGGGTACACGGCTGTTGGCCGAGGGCCTATTCCTGACAAAGTCGACGTATTGACACCGCGCTCAGTTGTGAAAGTGTTCGCTAACGGCTTCAGGCCGGAGTTTCACCCAACCGCCACTATATAGTTCAGGCCTGTCCCCGAGGAATAACTATGATTTTTGAGCAACTTAAACAGCGTCAAAGAGCCGAGCGTGATGGTTACCACCCAAACCTGGGGCTCCGAGTACATCGCTCTTTAAGCTGGCTACAGCGGGCAGAGCAGGCTGACGACTTGGACAGCCAGTTCATCTTTCTTTGGATTGCCTTTAACGCAGCTTACGCAACTGAGATAAGTGAAGAGTATCGAACCTCAGAACAACACTCGTTCAGAAATTTTCTGGAAAAGCTTTCCGAGTTGGACAAAGATCGTCAACTAGAGCAGGTAGTGTGGAAAGAGTTTCCCAAGAGCATTCGCGTTCTATTGAGTAACCGCTACGTGTTCCAAGGCTTTTGGGATTTCCATAATGGGAAGATAGCAAAAGAAGAATGGGAAGATCAGTTTGAGAGAGCAAGGGTGGCTGCGCAAACAGCCCTTGGAAAGCAGGACACCCCAACTGTTTTGGGGATTGCATTGAATCGAATTTACACGCTCCGTAATCAAATTATTCACGGTGGCGCTACTTGGGGGAGTTCCGTAAACCGGGATCAGCTTCGTGATTGTGTGGCACTTATGGAAAAGCTCGTGCCGATTATTGTCACCATTATGATGGATAACCCTGGCACACTTTGGGGTGATGCGTGCTATCCGGTAATTGAAGGGTAGGCTGTTAATCTGAGCCTTTACAACTCAACCCAACGCCTCACAATATCCATAGTTCCGAATGGTCATTACTTTCTGGGGGGATTACAGTCCGCTCCGGTAGTGTGTTTCAGCACATGGTGGATATAAGCGGGAGGCTCTAGGCTATTCGCCTTGGCCGTTTCGGTCAGAGAATAGCCAGTGGCACTGGCGATCGCGTCTTTGAGGTATCGGCGAACAGCCAAGCCTTACGGCCCACGACGAAGGGCCGGATGGCATTTTCGACCAGCACATTACTGATGTGGAAGTCACCGCGTTCACAATAGCCTGTCAGGGTTTCCCACTGGTTCAGTGGTATAGTCCATCGCCTTGCGAGTAAACATCCCTTTCATCACCTTTGGCGCTGTGTTCTCCAGCCAGACTTACGACTAATCTGATATTCGATAATAGGAAATTTGTATAAGTCAGACACCCTTCGTGCATAGTATTTAAGCACGAAGCATATCGACGTTGATTTACGAGTTGGTTTTACGGCGATACCTCCTCGTGAATAGTCTTTATACACGTAGAGCTGTAAGCGGTAATGTTTCCGCATGGCTTCTGTCTCATGACCACCCTTGTATCGCCCTGCCATTGGTCAGTCGACCATCTCAAGGAGTTCTTCCTCGGTGTACAGAGTGCCGTCTCCCAGCCTGGAGGGTCAGAGCGCTAAAATTGCTGTGCTGGCGGTGGTGGCAGGTTATCGCTGTGGGCATAGCCGGCTGCCCCTGAACGAAATGGCTGCTGGTTTTCAAACCGTTTCGAGAAGGCGCTGATAGCATCTCCAGAAATGGCCACAGAGGCGCTTTCTGCAGGAACGATGCTCCCGGTAACCAGCCTGAATACGGGAACCTCAGGTATCTCTTTGAGCAACACCAGCTCGCCATTGGCAAGCTGATCTCGTAAACGGGAAGGGGTATAACTGGAATTCGGTAGATAGCTGGTCAATTCCTTATCGGAATATTGATCCCAGCCACCTTCGATCATCAAGGCTTCATAAACCGCAAGCGAGTGCGGGTCTGCAATTTTGGTCACGTCCGTGTTCCCACAAAGTATTAATCGGCATAATCCATGCCTTGGCTGTTGTCGAATGTACAGGAAATTTTTGATTGGACCAAGCCTGCATTAAGTCTCTCAACCCCAACCGGATAATCATCCTTGAGTCAACAAATTAACGCTCCCAGGGAAAACCGACACTAAAAGTCAGTTTAGTGTTTTATATGCACTATTTAATCAGTATAATGACTCCATTCATCATTTTTTTGGTTTTGCGCCAAAATAACGAATATATGGGTGAGTTATGAAGACCAAGCAAGGCATTCTCAAAGCGGTCAACGATCAAATAAAACAACTTCAGGCACTGGCTCACACAATAGAAGCATCAGAAAGCCCTGATCTGCGAGAATTGGAAGAGCTTCCAGCGCTACTGGCTGAGCGGCGTGAATTACTGAATATGACCCCAGCAGAAGTTGCAGACCTCTGTGGGCTATCCCCAACCACTTATCGCTCAATAGAGCGTGGCTCGGGTAACCCCCGAATTCAAACACTGCAGACGGTGTGTGATGCTCTAAACGTAAAAATATGGGTAGATCGTTCATGAGGGCCTGCGTCCGAATGAACGGCAGGGTGGCGGGTGTACTGGAGCGCATAGGCTCAACCGTAACGTTTCATTACGACGCGACTTATCTCCAAATGCGACTACCGCCTCTAAGTTTGAGTTTACCCTTGCGACTGGAGCCCTATGAATATGAAGGGTTGCCGCCGTACTTCAGCGGTCTTGTAAGCGAAGGTTGGCTAAAGCGTATACAAGCTAAAGAACAAAGAATTGATCCGAACGATGAGTTTTCGTTGCTGGTTCATAACGGAAAAGACCTTCCAGGAGCGGTAACCCTTGAATTGCTTGATATGCCTTAAAGAGATCAATGCCAAAACCACTTCGGGATACCATTCAAAGTGCCTGAAGGATCTGTTCGGCAGCGATAAGATTGACGTCACTTTGTCCGAGAGCCGAAGAGATCTGGTCACTGAAATGCCAAAGCAAACCCATGGCTTTTCGATCAGTGGTGTGCAGATGAAGTGCCAGTTGGCCATTGAAGAGGGAAAGCTGGAGCTGGTCGACAGTGGCGGCCAATTCATTATGAAGCCCTCTCCTGAGGAATACCCTAACGTTGCTGAGAACGAGCACGCAACGCTGAAGCTCATGGCCCGAATTGGGTTCGAAGTGCCACCTTGTGGACTTATCAGGCTTGAGGATGGCCATTTGGTGTTTGTTATACGGCGTTACGACAGAAACTTTCTTGATGGAACCAAGTACCACCAAGAGGACGCAATGCAGGCACTGGGAATAGCGAATTCAGACTCAGGCTTGAAATACACGGCTGCAAGCTATGAAGAAGTTCTGACGCTTGTGAAAGAACACGGAGGTGATGCGGTAGCGGCATCACTATTTGACCGCTTGGCATTCAGCTACCTGGTTGGGAACGACGATCACCATTTAAAGAACATAAGTTTTTTATACGAGCCCTCTTTCCGACTTGCTCCTTGCTATGACGTTCTTGGATCATCGCTCTATAGCTCGAAGGCAGATAGCCCAATGGCTCTCGCCATGCTTAAGGGCGGTGATGAGCCAAAATACTATGCAGAAATGGGCAATGGTTTTTATTCCGGTTCCGACTTTATCGAGATGGGTGCCAGGGCAGGGCTAAGAGCCAGTGCTTTGAGGAGTCGGTTAAATCGTTTGGTCAAAAGTGTTGGCGTACACGCCTCCGGGATTATCCAAAGTTCTTTTATGCCGGAAGAGGCCAGGTCAGAGTATGAGGAGCTTGTTAATCAACGAATTAAATTCATGGCTGCATAGGGAGTCGTCGAACTAATCTCGGGTAGCATTTCAATGGTTGGCATAGAGTGGCCAGGCCGGTAGCTGTACCTCTATCCCGATCTTATTAGGAATGAAGGCATCGATTTCATTTTGACTGACTGTGTACCCAGGCGCTCAAAAATGTTCATAGCGCTGCCTCTTGGTATCACCGCTCCCAGTACTAAAAACGGCAAAATCCATGGCGACAAAACGACTGTAACTAACTGATTTATATAGTCTCTAAAATGCGTTTTTAGCTCACATTCTGCTTTAATTAAACCCTATAACCTATTGTTTTAAAATAAGTTAATGCTCAATCAATGCCAAGCCTGGCGGGTATGTGCTGATCCAACTCGGCGTAGTGGAACAGCATCGGCTGGCGTATCTGTCCTGCCAACTCCAGATTATTTTGAATGCCACCGCCGTAATAACTTACTGCTGCATCCACTTTTCCGCTGGCGGCAGCGCGGTATGCTAATTGCCCTCCCATACAAAAACCCAGCACGCCAACCTTGCCTGAAACCTGTGGCAATCCACGCAAGTGTTCGATGGCGGTGACAACATCCTCTCCGGCCTGGGCGAGGTCTGTGCCTTTCAACAATGCAAAGGCTGTGTCTGTGTCCGCCTCGTTATAGTCGAGGTTGGTTCGCGTCTGTTGGCGCCAGAATACATCTGGTGCCAATACCACGAATCCGTCCAGTGCGTATTGCTTGGCGACGTCGCGAATGTGCTCATTCACACCCCAGATTTCCTGCACCAGAACCAAGCCGGGGCCTGTGCCCGCAGGTGGTAGGGCCAAGTAGCCGGAAAAGTTGGGCTCATCCGCAGATAATAGATTAATCCAGTCAGCTGAAATCATATTGTTACCTGCCTTATTTGACGAATAGTGTCCCTTCCGTGAAATATTCTACGGGTTCCAACACCAATGGCCAGCGAGCAGCAAAGACGCTGATTGGACTTATAACGTAAGGCAGGCCACCACACTTCAGCCTGACTCGATTCATTCATGCTTTAGGCTGGCTGTTTTCAGCCCGTGCAGCTCTTAAACGCGCAAGAACTTTCGCTCCATCGCTCGCTCCGTTGTCGATGCCGGCGGCTTTCAAGCGGGCATCCAGGTCGCCGTTCTGTTGTTCTTGGTCCAGCTTGGTCAAAGCGGCTTCTACGTCTTCGGCCTGGGTTTGGCGGGCACGAATTCGATTGGCTGATAGGTTCAGGTCTTCCATATGGCTGTGTAATCCGGTTGCGTGGCCCCGAAGCTGGCGGGTGACCTGCTCGGCGTGTCGGTTGGCTTTCGCCAGACGCATTTCACTGTAGAAGTGTTTCAGCGCTCGGCCGGAACCCCTCAGCTGGCGGCGCAGCTCGCTTTCCTGTTGCTGCAGCTTTGCGTGCTGTTGTTACTGACGCTCTGGCTCTATCGGAGGCGAGTGTTAAGCGCCTGTTTTCCGAGAAGCAGTTTTCGCTCAAGCGTCTTGATAAGATATGTGCGTTGATGGGGATAGAGATCAGTGATGTTGTGCGCAAGCTGTCGCCAGAGCTTGAAGTCGAGCAGTTGAGTCTGGAGGCTTTTGGTCAGCCACGATTTCGCCTGGCAGCCGGGCGGGCCTATACAGCGCTTTTTCGAGGCTGAAGTGCAGCAGGATTTTCTGAAGTGCCGGTTTAATCAGCCTGGTGAATTGCGACTGTTTGTGAGTGGCATGCTGTCCGCTCAGTCCAACGAGGTGGTTCAGCAGAAGCTCAAACGCTTGGCTCTGGAGTTTAGGCACTGCCATGAGGAAGATCTTGCGCTGCCCTTGGAGCATCGTTTCGGGGTGAGCCTTTTGATGGCTATGCGCCCATGGGAGATTGAGTCTTTTGACAGTTTTCGACGCCCCGATTCGCATAAGGACTACCCACCGTTTAGCCGTTGACGACAAAGTGGGGTTTGTTATCAGCTTCGGTTATCCTGATAAGATCGAATACCTACAATAACAAGATCCAAAAAGAGATAACGCGATGACCCCGTACGATTTCATCATCGAAGGCGGCCGGTACTTCGACGGCACTGGCGCACCATCTTCCATTCGCAATCTGGCGATCAAAGACGGCCGTATTGCAAAAGTGACTGCAGACCCTATTCCCCATGATCAGGCAATCCGTGTAATCGATGCCTATGGCAAATGGGTTACGCCGGGATTTCTGGATACTCACACCCATTACGATGCCGAATTGCTGGTGAGCCCGAGCCTTTCCGAATCGGTTCGTCATGGCGTAACGACGGTGCTGGTGGGTAGTTGCTCCCTGAGTATGATCTGCAGTGATTATGAGGATGCCTCAGATATTTTTACCCGCGTTGAAACCGTGCCGAGGGAACGGGTGCTGCCGATCCTGAAAGAGCACAAATCCTGGTCGACCCCAAAACAGTGGGTCGATCACATCAAGCAGATGCCTCTTGGCCCTAATGTGGTCAGCTTTCTGGGTCACAGTGACATGCGAGTTGGCGTGATGGGATTGAGCCGGGCCACAGACTTATCAACCCAGCCCACCGAAGAAGAAATGCGGACCATGGAGCGTTTGCTGAAAGAGGCGCTTGATGAAGGGTTTCTCGGCCTGTCGACCATGTGCCTTAAGTGGGACAAGGTGGATGGTGATCGGGAGTGGTCAAAGAGCTTGCCCAGCACTTACGCCAAGTGGGGTGAGGTCGCACGTTTAAACAAGTTGGTGCGCCAGTATAATCGGGTGCATCAAGGCGCGCCGAATGCCGCTACGCCCTTGCAGATTCTGCAATATGTGCGGGAGTGTGTGGGGTTGTTACGGCGGCCGTTAAAAACCACCTTGATAAGCCAGATGGATTTGAAAGGCAGCGCCGCGCTAACAACTCTCACCAAGCTAACATCCATGTTTACCAATGCCTTGCGGGGAGACTTCCGCTGGCAGGTGCTGCCTACACCTTTCACGGTTTACGCAGACGGTATTGATGTTGTGTTCTTTGAAGAGTTTGGTGCCGGGGAAATGGCTCTGGATTTGAAAGATGCGGTCGAGCGAAATGACTTGCTGAAAAGCGAGGAATACCGTCGTAATTTCCGGAAGTTCTATGGTGAAAAACTGAGCCCTCGGGTTTGGCAGAGGGATTTCGGTGATGCCATGATCATCGATTGCCCTGATGAATCACTGATCGGTAAGAACTTTGAAGAAGTAGCAAAGGCGCGCGGTATTCATGTGGTGGATTTGTTTCTCGACCTGGTGGTGGAGTTCGGTAAGAAAATACGCTGGTACACCACTGTCGGAAACCACCGAAAACAGGTTCTCAAACAGCTGGTCAAAGACCCCACTACACTTATTACCTTCAGCGATGCCGGTGCCCATATCCGTAATATGGCGTTCTACAACCTGCCGTTGCGCATGTTGAAGCTGGTCCAGGAGTCCATCGACGAGGGCGATCCGGTAATGACCATGGAGCAGGCTGTTCACCGTTTGACAGGCGATCAAGCCGATTGGTTTGGTATAGAAGCCGGTAAGATCCGGGTAGGTGACCGAGCCGATCTGGTGGTGCTGGATCCCTCAGGCTTTGACCAGAATCTGGAAGACGTGTCCTGGGGCGAAATGGAAAACTTCGATCTTCAAAGACTGGTTAACCGTAACCCGGGTATTGTGAAAACCGTTATGATCAATGGAAAACTGGCGGTGGATGATGAGCAGTTCTTGCCGGAGTTTGGTCGCGAGATGGGCTACGGTACGTTTATTCCCGCCCGTTAACCGGGTCTGCAGGCACTTCGAAATCCATAGAGCCAGATCGGGCTTGTTTGCGCCAAGCCCGCGGCGAGCATCCTTTCCATGTTTTAAAAGCCCGGCTAAATGGCGCCAGGTCCGTATAGCCCAGGCTCATTGCGAGCTGGGACAGATCAATGTCTGTGTTTTTCAGGTACTGGCAAGCCAGGCGCTGGCGGTTAACCCTCAGGCGCTCGCAAAAACTGGTGTTCTCGGATTTCAAGCGGTTCTGCAAACTTCGTGGATGGCTGCCCAATACACGGGCAACGGTATCCAGGCTGCATTCGGCAGTGGGGAGCAGGGCTGTGATGGTTCTGTCTACTTGTGAGCGCAGGCCAGTTACCTTGAGTTGGGGCTGGCTCTTTTGCCACTGCTGACTGATACGCTGGCGCACATCGTTTGTGGCCAGAACGGGAAGGTTCAGAATTGATGCAGGAAACTGAACGCGGTTTTCGAACCCTCCAAATTGCAGGTTCGGGCCGAGGAAAGCCCGATATGCCTCGAAATTTCCGTTATCACGTGCGGTCAATTCCACTTCTTCCGGCCGCGGGGCTCCCGCATTCAGTTGCTTTGTGCCACTGACCAGCAGCGCCAAACTGAGTGCCATCAGTTGGTGGCAGTCCGTACGGGCTTCAAACGCGAATGCCATCCGCATTTCCAACACCGGCCCACTAATATCCACATCAATCTGGACGCCGTGAGCGTGAAAGGCGAGATTTCTCAGCAGAATGCGGACTGCATCTGCAATAGTGGACTGCATGCACATCAATGATCCCAGTGCGCCCACTGCTTCCAAGCCCTGACGATACCCAAGCCGGGCGCCAAATTCCGGTGCACAGCATCGTTCTGCAGCCAGGGCCAACAGCGCTGCCAGGCTCGTGTAAGGAATATACAGATCGGTATCTTTCAGGACCGCTGGGCTCAGGCCGACCTCCCGCATCAAGCGGTAGGGGTGCTCGCCATAACTACGCACCAGTTCGGGAAAGCCCACTAACGCACCGCTGCGTGCAAAATATTGCATGACGCCTGTCCTGAAAATGACTTATGTTCGTGTATTGTCAAATTGTGATTCGCCTTTGGTCAAGTAAATAAGGTTGATTTGTTCTAATCTGGTTATCCTAACGGCCAACCAAGGTTGATGTTCTACTTGCCCCAAGGAGATTCTTTATGGCCAGCCATGTTACTGCAGACACGCTTGTTATTGGCGGAGGTATAGCCGGTATTGTCACCGCGCTGGAGCTCCTTCGGGCGGGCAAAACCGTCACGCTGGTAGACAGGGATACACCAGAGCGTTTGGGCGGGCTGGCGTTGTGGGCGTTTGGCGGCATGGCTCTGGTCGGCACACCATTGCAACGAAAAATGGGTATTCCGGATAATCCCGAGCGTGCCCTCAAAGACTGGATCAGCTTTGGTGAGCTGGACACCAGCGACGAGCACTCCCTGGCCTGGGCTCGTTACTATGTGGAGAATTCCTGCAGCGAGGTCTACGACTGGCTGAAAGCCGAAGGCATCAAGTTTTTGCCTGCAGTGAACTGGGTTGAGCGGGGTCGACTAGGCGAAGGGAATAGTGTGCCGCGCTATCACATAGTGTTTGGAACTTCCCGAGAGCTCACCCGAACTCTGATTTCGGCTATGGAGGATGCCGCCGAGGGAAATCGCCTCACGGTATTGCATCAGCACAGTATCAGTTCGTTGGAGAGCAGTGATGGTCGCGTTACCGGAGCCATTGGCAGCAATGATAAAACCGATGAGCCGATCCATTTAACGGCGCAGACGGTAGTGGTGGCTACTGGCGGAATCAACGGCAACCACCAGCAAACCCGTGCTAACTGGCCGAAAGATCGGCCGATGCCAAAAACCATGCTGAATGGCGCCCACCCATACGCTGATGGAAAGCTGCACCACGAAGTGGCCAACAAACTGGGTGGAAATATCGTTAATGCGGGTGAAATGTGGAACTACGCCGCCGGCTTTCCCCATCCGTATCCGCATTTTAAAGGCCACGGCTTATCGACCATTCCTTGCAAATCCGCCTTGTGGCTTGATCACAAAGGCAAGCGAATCGGCCCGGAGCCGCTGGTGACCGGCTTTGACACCCATTGGCTTTGCCAACGTGTTGCCGAGCAGGAAAAACCCTGGACCTGGCACCTGTTGAACTGGCGTATTGCCGCCAAGGAATTCGCCATCTCCGGAGCCGAACACAATCACAGAATACGCGACAAGCAGTTGATTCGTTTTGTGTTCGAGACCCTGACCGGCAACCATAACCTGGTCAAACAAATGGCCCGTGAAAGTGATGACTTCCTGGTTGCTGACACACTCGAAGAGCTGACAGGAAAAATGAATGCGCTGACCCGATCCCACGATGTCGATCCGGCCACACTGCAGGCTACGGCTGATGCCTTTGATGCGAATTTTGCCGCGGGCAGCAAGCTGGAAAATGACGATCTGATCCGCCGTATTCTTCATGCCCGCCAGTGGGGGCCGGATAAATTGCGTACCTGCAAGCCTGCGCCACTGCAAAAGAAAGGTGCCGGGCCGTTTATCGCCGTGCGCATGCAACTGATTACCCGCAAAAGCCTCGGTGGCTTGCGTACTGACCTGCAATCCCGCGCCCTTGGCCCAGACAACCAACCGATACCAGGGCTCTACTGTGTGGGTGAAGCCGCCGGTTTCGGTGGCGGCGGCTGCAACGGCAAACGGTCTCTGGAAGGCACCTTTTTGCCTGGTTGCATTTTGACTGCCAGAGCAGCAGCACGGTCGATTTTGTCGGGCTCATAATCCAAACAAAGCAGCTAGCTGAATACTGATAAAAAATAACAAGGAGAATAACGATGAACGGTGCGCAAGCCCTGATGAAAACCCTGGTGGACGCGGGTATTGAAGTTTGTTTCAGCAACCCTGGAACCAGTGAAATGCACTTTGTGGCGGCGCTGGATGATGAACCGAAAATGCGCGCCGTGTTGGCACTGTTTGAAGGCGTGGCAACCGGTGCGGCGGATGGTTATGCACGGATGGCCGACAAACCTGCCGCTACCTTGCTGCACCTGGGCTGCGGCCTTGGTAATGGCTTGGCCAACTTGCACAACGCCCGCAAAGGCAAGGTGCCGGTGGTAAATATTGTTGGTGACCATGCCATTGACCATGTGAAATACGATGCCCAGCTCCAGTCGGATATCGAAACCGTTGCCCGTAATGTGTCACCGGGTTTTGTCCGCACATCTCAAACCACGGCCGAATTGTGCAAAGATGCCGTCGATGCCATAACGACAGCCCGCGGACTGCCCGGCCAGGTGGCTACGCTGATCCTGCCCGCAGATGTTTCGTGGGGAGAGGGTGGTAGCCCCTCGGTTGTGCCCAAACAAGTTGAGTCTCCAACTGCCGGCGATAGCGCCATTCAAGCTGCGGTTGATGCCGTTCGCTCCGGAAAAAAGACAGCGCTGCTGCTGGGTGGCCGAGCTCTGCGGGAACCGGCTCTCATGGCAGCCGCTAAAATCGCCGCCGCTAAAGGTGTGAAGCTTTTGGCAGAAACCTTTCCGACACGCATAGAGCGCGGCGAAGGCCTGCCTCCGGTTGAAAGAGTTGCCTATCTGGCGGAACTGGCAGGCGTGCAACTGGCCGACATTGATCACCTGATACTGGTGGACAGCAAAGCGCCCGTTTCCTTCTTTGCTTATCCCGGGAAAAAGAGTTATCTCGTACCGGATAGTTGCACTGTTCACACCTTGTCCAGCCCAGAACAGGACGCCCAGGGCAGTCTTGAAAAACTGGCCGGGGCATTGGGAGCCGACAAGGCCCAGCCCGAACTGCAGCAACTGCAGCGTCCATCGGCACCCCGCGGTCGCCTTTCCGCACCCAAAGTCTGTAAAGCGGTTGGTCACTACCTCCCAGAGAACGCCATTATTATCGATGAGGCCATCACCTCCGGATTAATGTTGAATGCCATGACCGCAGGTTCGCCTCGTCATGACATGATTGCCCTTACCGGAGGGGCCATTGGCCAGGGCCTGCCCAACGCTGTCGGCGCCGCGATTGCCTGTCCGCAACGCCCGGTGATTGCATTGATCGGCGACGGCACGGCTATGTATACCATTCAAGCCCTGTGGACCATGGCCCGTGAGCAGTTGAATGTCACCACCATTATTTTCAACAATGCGTCTTACTCGGTGCTGAATATAGAGCTGGAGCGTGTAGGCGCTGAAGAGGTGGGCGACAAGGCCAAATCCCAGTTGGATCTGAATGGCCCTGTGCTGAACTTCGCCCAATTGGCCCAAGGTATGGGAGTTCACGGCGTGCGGGTTGACACCGCCGAGGCCTTCAATCATGCCCTTGACTACGCCCTGTCACAGCCGGGCCCCCACTTGATCGAGGCCATGGTGCCGGAATCCCTGAGTGGCTTGAAAAGAAAAATCCTACCTTGGGTGTTGCGTTCGTTACCGAGCTTGCCTGTGTCGGTAACCCGTACCCTGAAAAACAAGATCGCACCCTGATACCGGGAGCCGCCATGTACGACTACATCATCATCGGCGCCGGATCTGCCGGCTGTGTATTGGCCAACAGACTGTCAGCAGATCCGGGAAACCGGGTTTGCCTTCTGGAGGCTGGCCCCAGCGACCGCACACACTGGATACGCAACTGTAACCCCCTGAACATGCTGATGTTGATGAATAGCCGCACCTACAACTGGCGTTATCACACCGAGCCTGAAGCACGCACCGGCAACCGCCCGTTTTTCTGGCCACGGGGGCGCGCACTGGGCGGGTCCAGTTCAATCAATGCCATGATTTACACCCGGGGCCATCCGGAGGATTACAACCACTGGGCATCATTGGGTAATCGCGGCTGGGATTACCAGAGTGTATTACCCTGGTTCTGCCATTCGGAGCGGCAAGGGCGTGGAGCGAACGACTGGCATGGCGATCAGGGGACCATGGATGTTGTGGATACCAACTACCATTTTCCTGTTAGCGAGGCTTTTGTGAAGGCCTGTGGTGAAGCTGGCCAGGCCGTCAAAAAGGATTTCAATGATGCAGAGCAGGAAGGCTGTGGTTTTTTCCAGGTAACACAGACCCCTTCGGGGCAGCGGGCCAACAGCGCTTACTCGTTTCTGGATGAAGCCGCGGGCCGGCCCAACCTCACGGTTTTGACGGGCGTGCATGTTACCCGGATCTGCTTTGAGGGCAGGGTTGCGACTGGCGTTGAAATTGGCCGCAACGGGCCCAAGGGGCCTCGCGAAATCCTGAACGCGGCCAAAGAGGTTATTCTCAGCGCGGGCGTTATCAACTCACCGCAGCTGCTAAAACTCTCCGGTGTTGGCCCGGCCGGGGAACTGGAAGCCCACGGCATCCCCTTGGTCCATGATCTGCAAGGTGTTGGTGAGAATTTGCAGGATCATCCCGATGTCATCATTCGGTGCCGGGACAAGACCGGCACCTCGCTGGCAGTTGCTCCAACCCGTAACAGCATGGCGTTTTTCTTGCGGATGCTCAGGCAGAAAAATTTCGTGTTTACCCCCACGGACTGCGGTGGCTTCGTGCGCTCGCAGCCCAGCGAGCCAATCCCGGATCTGCAGTTGCAGTTTGCCGCCATACGCATGCAGCCCCATGGGCGTGGCCTGTTTACATCCATGCGTGCGGGCTTCGTGCTGCACATCTGCCACCTGCGTCCGGAAAGCCGTGGGCGTGTTTTGTTGCGCAGTTCCGATCCTTTTGCCGCTCCGGTTATTCAGGCCAACTACTTTGATCAGAAAAAGGAGCTTGATGCGTTGGTGCGGGGCATTCGCTTGGGCCGAAGCATTCTGTCCCAGCCCGCCATGAAACCTTTCCATGGCGCTGAGGAAAGCCCGGGGCCGGAGATCCAGAGCGATGAGGAATTGACCCAGTGGGTGAGGGACCATGTGGAGACGGTCTACCACACTGCTGGCACCTGTAACATGGGTAAGGGTGTCATGGCTGTAGTGGATGCTGAGCTGCGGGTACATGGAGTGGAACGGCTGAGGGTTATCGATTCCTCTGTGATGCCCACTATCACCGGCAGCAATATTCATGCACCTACGGTGATGATTGCCGAGAAGGGCGCGCACAGCATTCTTAATCCGTCGGCAATTGGGCTGTGAGCGACTCCCGGTTAATCTGTGATTTGCCACTATGGCGACAGACTGTCGTGTTATATCAAAAATCTGTCTTGTTTTGTCGATATTGTCGCAACTGCCTTTGAGAGAATCAGAGTTACCATTGGTTGACGAATAACAAAAAGGAAACTCAGGTGGCCATTGAACACTACGACATTATTATTATCGGTGCCGGGCTCTCCGGCATTGGCACGGCATGCCACATTGCGCGGGAACACCCCGGAAAGTCCCTGGCGATACTGGAGCGCCGGGAAAATGTGGGAGGCACCTGGGATTTGTTCCGTTACCCAGGTATACGCTCCGATTCTGACATGGCCAGCTTCGGATTTAACTTCAAGCCTTGGTATTCCGATAACGTATTGGCCCAAGGCGGCGATATTCGCGAGTACGTACGTGAAACGGCAGAAGAGTTCGGGTTGTACGACAAGATCAAATTTGGCCTGAAACTCAAAAACTCTAACTGGTCGACCAAAGACCAAAAGTGGGTTCTTTCTTCCGTGAAGGAAGCAACGGGCGAAGAGAAGGTGGTGAGCTGTAACTTCCTGGTTAACTGTGCCGGGTATTACAACTTCGATCAGGGCTACCGTCCGGATTTTCCAAAGGAAGAAGTCTTTAAAGGGGATATCGTTCACCCTCAGAGTTTGCCGGAAGGTTTCGACTATAGTGGCAAAAAAGTGGTGGTTATCGGCAGTGGCGCTACAGCCATAACACTGGTGCCCGCCATGGCGGATAAAGCTGCAAAAGTCACCATGGTGCAACGCTCACCCAGCTACATTATGTCCCTGCCGAACACCGATAAAATATCCATGGTGTTGAACAGGTTTTTGCCAAAAGCCTGGGTATTCAAGCTCGCCCGCCGGCGCAACATTCTATTCCAGCGTGCTCTATATCTCGCCTGCCAGCGCTGGCCCAAACCGATGCGCAAGATGTTTTTGTCGCATATGTACAAACATGCCCCAAACGTTGATAAACGCCACCTTACACCTGAGTACATGCCTTGGGATCAACGCTTGTGCGCTGCGCCCGATGGCGACTTTTTTGAAAGTTTGCGTTCGGGCAAGGCGGACATCGTAACCGACCATATAGATCATTTTGATGAAACAGGCATCGTGTTGAAATCCGGCCAGCATATCGACGCAGATATTGTTGTTGCTGCGACTGGCCTGGAGGTTCAGTTGATGGGGGGATCGACACTCAGCATCGACAACGAGGAGGTGAATCTGCCCAGAAAAATGGCTTACAAAGGTATCCTTATTCAGGATGTACCAAACTACGGGTGGATTTTCGGGTATACCAACGCGCCCTGGACCCTAAAGTGCGATATTGGCGGGCGCTACTTGTGCCGATTGCTTGCTCACATGGATAAAACAGGAGTGTCTGTCGCAACCGCAGTAGACACAGGAAATAACGCGACCGATGCCAGTGTGCTGGATGGGTTTGCACCCGGCTATATCGTGCGGGCAATCGATAAAATGCCTCGGCAGGGTAAGGCAGATCCCTGGAGGATAACCATGCACTACGGCAAGGATAAAAAAATGCTGGTTGACGACCCTGTGGATGATGGGAATATGCAGTTTGAAACTGCGGCTTCCGCTTCAGCCCGGGAGTCCGATGTTCTTCAGCAGGCCAGAACAGCTTAAAGCCAAACTGCGATAGAAAAGGGAAGGGTTATGAACAGGGGACGCAGTGGCAAACCGCCGGTAATGCTGATTCATGGAATGTGGAGCAATGAAGAGACATTGCGAGATGTGAACGAAGCATTTGTGTATCAGGGATACACTGTGGATTCTCTGCGCCTGCCATACCATTTACCCAAAAAAGAGCATACAGCGGCCAGTCGTTCGAAACTGGCTAAAACACGCGTGCAGGAGTACGTCGCATATATTTTAGAGCAGGTAAAGCGTCTCGACTCCCCGCCAATTCTGGTGGGACATTCAATGGGCGCACTCTTGGCCCAGTTGGTGGCCGCCCAGGTACCCTGCCAACGACTGGTTCTTTTATCCTCCGCGCCCCCGGCAGGTATAAATGGCCTGAGTTGGTCAGCAATTCGCACTTTGGGCCGCAATCTGTTTCGTTTTCCTTTGTGGAATAGTGTTACGGAAGTCGGGCTTGCCAACGTGGAGTATGGTATCGCCAATGCCCAGAGCCGCTCTGTGCAGAAGGAAATCTACGAAAGCTGTACATACGAATCTGGCATGGCTACATTTCAGATTAGCGTCGGGTCCTTGTTGAGAAGCAGGTCTGCAACACATGTGAACACACAGAATATCAAATGCCCGGTTCTCATTGTGGGTGGCACTGCGGATCGAATCACCCCTATCAATATCCAGCGTAGCATCGCCCAACGTTTTGGTGCACAGGCGTCACTAGTGGAAATAGAGAGTTGCTGCCACTGGACCGTGGGAGGGGCCTACTTCCCAATGATTCGTACTGAGATATTCAAATGGCTGAAGGTCCAGCAGGGGTAGCTTTTCCCGGTGAATTTTATGCCTTTAAATGTGTGATTCCCGGAAGGCTCAATTCTATCGGTGATTGAAGGATCGGCTGGTTTATTTGCGCCCTAAAGCTCAACCCAGCGCCTCACGATATCCATAGCGGCTTGCGAAGGGTTAGCATTTCGGCTCCCGCGTACTTCACCAACAACCCAGGTGTTATTTCGCTGCTCGAGAGAAATAGTCAGCCGCTGCGGCGCTGTCATGCGGTAGATAAACACCTCTCCCTGTGCAATAAACGTATCGTAGCTGCCCGTGCAATGATGCATTGTGGAACCTTCATCCAACAGCTCTAACCGCGATGTGAGTGGTTCAATGCCTTCGATGGCGGGTAAGGGAGCGTTGGGTAATCCCCATGTTCCTGCTCAAGTGCCGCAGCACGGGCGGCCCGTTTTTGCTCAGACCCCATGCTGTTCCAGCCTTTGTACAATTCCGGCGGCCGTGTTCAGGCTGTCTCAGTGCCTTAATGATATCCTCTAGTTCCCAGGGAATTCCGGCTGAACCAACGGAGCGGCATGGCAGAGTGCCAACTCTGAACAATTAACTGAATTGGGTATTTCAGGATGGTGCTGAGGTCGAACACTACCTGATGTTCAGAATTGACAGGATCGTCAAGGGTTGGCTCAGCCATGCTAAGGCGTTAATGTCATCTTCACAAAACCAGCCAATGCCCCGCGAAGCTTTTCAGCTACCGCGCATTCAGGAACGTCATGGCGCTTGGCCAAATAGGTTGGATCGTTGTAGCCCAACCATACCTGTCCTGATTCGTCCTCCCAAACCAGCGCCTTGAGAGGCAGATCGATCGCGACAGTCTGCGCGCATTTCATGAATGGGGTTCCGCCCTGTGCATTGCCAAAAATCAGCAACTCAGTAGGCCTGAGCGCCATACCTGCTTTTTCTGCCCCTGCCGCATGATCTATGCGCGCGAAAACGTTCAAGCCTTTGCTTTTAACAACGTCTTCGAACTTGTTCATGGTTGCTTGAGCGCTGTAAGGGCTCTTAACCGTAATCAGGCCATCCGCTGCTTGGGCTTGGGAGAAAGCCACAACCAGGAACAGTGCAACAACGTACTTGAATGTCTTCATGATCTACCTCGATGACGATGTTCGTTCATGTGTGTGCATTTAGTACGATCTACTGTCGCACGTGGTTTTCAATTCAGACTATCACTTGGCCCGTCCTCGCTATAGATAAAAGGGCAAGTAAAGCGCCACGATAGGGAAGAAGTAAACAATCAGCAGGCAGCCGAACATCATGATGATAAATGGCCACACGCCTCGCACCACATCCATCACTCTGCCCCCGGCGACAGCCTGTATTACGAACAGGTTTAGCCCTACGGGTGGGGTTATCAAAGCGCATTCGATCATGATCACGAAAATGATGCCGAACCAGATGGGGTCTATGCCAAGTGGTGCCAATGAAGGGTAGAGCACCGGCATCATGATCAACAGCATAGAGATGGACTCCAGGAAGAATCCCATCACCAGTAATACCAGGCACACCGCCAGGATGAACAGGCCAGCACTGCCAATGTGCATGGTGACGAACATCGAGATGTCTTGCGGGATTTGGTAGAGGGTAATGGCCTTACCAAACACTTTGGCACCCGCCATGATGATGAATATGGTGATCGTGGTTTTCATGGTGTCGATGCAGGCTTTCTTAAAGCGCTCCCAGTTCATTGTTTTCAATGCGAGAACAATGATCAACGAGAGAGCCACGCCGATGGCTGCGGATTCTGTCGGCGTGAACACGCCTGCATAGATTCCACCAATAATAATGACGGCCAGAATGATGATGGGCAGAGCCCGCCAGGTGGCTGCAAGACGTTCACTTTTAGTGGCCTTGGGCACTGGTGTGCAGGCCTTGCCAAGCGTCGCGTACAGGAAACTGAAAATGATAAAACTGCCGGCCATAATCAGGCCCGGAATAATACCGGCCAAGAACAGGTCAACAATGGATTCCTCGGTAATAACGCCGTACACGATCATCGGGATCGACGGCGGAATAAGTATGCCGAGCGTGCCGCCCGCGGCAATCAAGCCCAACACAAAGGGGCGGTGGTATCCGCGATCGGTCATCTCTTTGATGGCAACACTGCCAATGGTTGCGGCAGTGGCAACAGACGACCCGGAAATTGCCGAAAAAATAGTGCACGAGGCGATGGTGGCGATTCCCAAACCGCCGGGCCAATGCCCAACCCAGGTTTGAACCGCGTTGAACAAGTCTTTACCAACGCCACCTTGCAGCAGGATGTTAGACATCAAGAGGAAGAGCGGTACAGACAGCAAAATAAAGCTGTCGAATGAGGAATACATGGCCATGGGCACCATTAAAGGTGACATGTCGGCCAGTAGCAGCATGCCAAGCCCAAGCCCACCCAGTACAAATCCAACCGGTACTCCGGAAAGCAACAACATCAACAGGGCGAATATAATCAGAGCAACAGCCATCAGACGTGAACCTCTTCAGCAGGCTGAATATGCCCTGTTAGTACAAGCGCAGCCTCTGTGAGACATTGAATAAAAAGAAGGCCAAAACCCACTGGAATGGCACTTTTTGTGATCCACATCGGCATACCTAACATGGAGGCTGAGGCGGCATTAATGGCGATAGCATCCTTCACGATGTACACGCCGTACCAGGTTACCCAGCCCGAAAACAACGCAACGATAAGCAACGACCACAGTTCTGCAACAGCTCGCATACGAGGGCCAAAGCGGCCGATCAACATGTCGATGCGGATCAGCGCCTGGTGCTGAAGTAGCCAGCTTGCGCCCAGGCAGGAAGCCCAGATCTGACATAGCAGTGACAGGTCTTCTACCCAGATAGTGGGGGACAAGAAGACGTAACGGGCAATGACTTCATAGGTGATCATGGCCGCAATCACTACAAACAAGGCTGCAGCGAGTCGCCCGCAAAGGGTAACGACTGCATGATTTATACGCACCCAGGCGGAGGGATGGCTCGCGCGCCAGGCCTGCGGGTCTTTTGATGTGGCGTTGTTAGTTGACATGGATAATCCCGACAACAGAAAAACAAACAATAACGGACGCCTGCAAAGCAAGCGTCCGTATACGGGAGAAAGTATTCAGATCAGAGCGCGTTTGCGGCTTCGATCACTTGCTCACCCAAAGGGCCGGCGTTTTCGATGAAGCTCTTCAGCACAGGGCGGGTTGCCTCCTGCCACTTGGCGATGTCTTCCGGGGTGAGATCAATCACGTTCATTTCGTTTCTGGCTTCTGCAATGGCATCGGCTTCAAGGGACTGAATCTTGTCGCGCAGTTGCTTTTCGACCTTTAGCGCTGCGTTTTGCAGAATGGTCCGCTCAGTGTCAGTCAAACCCTGCCAGGTTTTCTCGTTAATGAGCGTCATGAATTCGATGTTGGCGTGGTTGGTCAGGGTGAGGTGATCCATAACCTGATACAGCTTGCGTGGGCCAACAGCGGTTACGCCGGTCATGCCTGCATCAACGGTTCCGCGCTGGTACGCCAGGAACTGCTCAGAGCCTGCCATCACAGTCGGTGCAGCGCCGACCGATTTGGCGAATTCACCAAGGGTTTTACCAAATACACGCACCTTCATGCCTTTCATGTCGTCTGGCTGCTGAATGGGCTTTTTCTTGGAGAGTAGCGCAACGCCACCATAAGCCTGCCACCACAGAGGGCGAGCGCCGGTTTTGATGATTTCATCGTCCAGCAGGGTACGCACAGGGCTGCCGGGCTCAGTGGCTTTAACAACCTTCTCGTTTGTAGGGAACATGAACGGTACGTAGAACACATCCACGGCAGGAATGGTGCCCGCCATTTGGGTAACGCTGATAACGCCCATTTCAATGGCGCCAGAGCTCACGGCGTTGTGAACTTCTTTATCCTTATAGAGCTGTGCAGCCGGGAAAATCTGGATCTTTATATCACCATTACTGCTGCTTTCAACTTCGTTTTTGAAGTCGACCAGGTTCTGGCCCAAGTGATGTTTCAGGGGCAGTTGCAGTGTTACTTTCAGAGTGGTTGCTGCAAGTGCAGGCATGGCTGCGCCAAGGGAGCAGGCCAACACGCCTGAGCAGAGAAGGTGTTTTAATTTCATGTTAGATCCTTATTATTGGCTGTTTTTGGTTTTTTAAGGTGGCCTGATCAGCTGCGGCCGTTTTGCATCAATTCTTTTACAGACTGTGGGAGCGGTCGAGTGTCGCTACGTTTTCCGGCTTTGCGAACCTGACCGGGAAGATCATGGTTAACGATTTCTTCCAGGCGTTGCGATTGTAGCAACAAACCATCGAGATCTACGCCGGTATCCAGCCCCATTTCACTGAGCATGTGTACCAGATCTTCGGTGCAAATGTTGCCGGTCGCACCCGGAGCGAATGGGCAGCCGCCGAGCCCGCCGAGTGACGCATCGAACTGGTTAACCCCGGCAGCGAGCGCTGCATACACGTTCGCAAGCCCAAGGCCGCGGGTGTTATGAAAGTGCAGTGTCAGCTCCAGTTCTGGCCAGCGCCTGCGAACTTCCTCGCACAATGATTGCACCTGATTGGGTACCGCCATGCCGGTTGTGTCGGCCAGGGTCAGACTATGAAGGCCGCGTTCCAGGTACGCATCCACAAATCGCAGTATGCGTTCCTGTGACTGTTGGCCTTCAAAGGGACAGCCAAAGGTGGTGGCCAATGAGCCGTTCAGGCGCATGGGTGTGCCCGATGCCATCTCCGCAATATCTTGGAATTGCTGTAACGATTGATCGCAGGTCATGCGCATATTCGCCAGGTTATGGCTTTCGCTGACCGACATAACGAGGTTGATTTCATCCACACCCAACTCTAGCGCACGGGCACAGCCTTTCTGGTTGGGCACGAGAGCGACGTAGCGGGTCGGGGTGTCCTTTCGTATAGCTTGGACAACCTCGGCGGCATCGCTCAGATTGGGGACGGCGCGCGGTGAAACAAATGAGGTAACCTCGATTTTGTTCAAGCCAAGGCCCGCAAGAGCATTGATCAGCTCAACCTTGGTTTCGGTTGGTACGAAATCCGGCTCGCTTTGAAAACCATCGCGCGTCACCACTTCATTGATGAGTACCCGTTTTGGGATATCAGTAAACATCAGATCACTTCCTTGGCTTTCAGCGCCTGAATATCGTCATCGGAGTAGCCCAGGCTAGCCAGAATTTCGCTGTTATGTTCGCCAAGACTTGGGCCTACCCAGCGGGTTGCTCCGGGTGTGCCGCTCAGTTTTGGCACTATGCCCGGCAACGAAATCTCGCCGCCACCGGGTAGGGGGCGCTCGATAATCATTTCTCTGGCGCGGAAATGAGGGTCTTCAAATATTTCGGCTGCGGTATTGATTCCGCTGGAGGGTACAGCCGCGCCTTCCAGAACGGCCAGGGCGTCTGCAAGGTTATGCTGGGAGGTCCAGGCTTCTATGGCTTCATCCAGCTCATCACTGCGCTTCGCTCGGCCATCGTTATGGGTCAGCTCGGGATCATCCGCCAGGTCGGGCCGATCAATAGCGTTCATCAGTCGTTTGAAAATGCTGTCGCTATTGGCGGCAATGACGATGTATCGGTTGTCCCGGCTGCGATACGTGCTGGAGGGTGCAATACCGGGCATGCTGGCACCGGTGCGCTCCCGAACAAACCCAAACATACCGTATTCCGGGATCAGGCTTTCCATAACGCCGAAAACCGCCTCATACAGAGCCACGTCAACGAACTGACCCTTGCCACCGTTAACCTTCAGGTGGTGCATTGCCATCATTGCGCCGATCACGCCATACAGGGAGGCCAGAGTGTCGCCAATGCTGATGCCGGCACGAACAGGTGGGCGGTCCGGATAGCCCGCAAGATGACGCATACCACCAATTGATTCGGCAATCGCTGCAAAGCCCGGGCGTGCTGCATAGGGGCCGTCCTGGCCGTAGCCAGATACCCGAATCATGATCAGTGCAGGATTAATAGCCGACAACTGCTCCCAGCCCAGATTCCACTTTTCCAGTGTGCCGGGGCGAAAGTTCTCGATAACGATGTCGCACTCTTCCACAAGCTTGTGAATGACGGCCTGGGCTTCGGGATCTTTGAGGTTGAGCGTAAGCGACTTTTTGTTACGGCTCTGGGAGTACCACCACAGCGACGTGTCGTTGTGCATTTTGCGCCAACGCCTTAGTGGGTCGCCGGTACCCGGTGGTTCCACCTTGATGACATCGGCACCGAACTGGGCAAGGATGCTGGCGGCATAGGGGCCGGCAATCAGTGACCCCAGTTCAAGCACGCGAACGCCTTCCAGGGGCTGTGGTGTTTTCTCCTGATCCCCTGGGCAGGAAGATTCCTTGGTCATGTTCATCTCACCTTGAATGGCATTGTTATCGTGTTGTTTTACAAAATAATGAGCCGGAAGGGAGAAATAACAAAATGGTTATATGTGAGGCTGCCATCGCGAAATACGATGGCAGAAATCCTCAGCTGGGTGTGAGGTGTTCGAGCAAGCGTAACGTCGCTTGCGACAAGGGGTGTTGATTGCTGGTGCATAGCTTCAGGTTGCGGCTTGCCCAGCTGTCATTAAGGGGAATGGCCTTAACGCGATGGGTGGTTACATAAGGCTGCGCAATATCCTGGGGCATGATGCCAATGCCGAGATCCTGTTCGACCATGCGCAGCAGTGCTTCATAACTGGTGACCTGTATGCGCATGCGAAAGGTTTTTTCAGCTGTAGCGGCGGCTTGTAGCAGTTTGTTGTTTATAGCGCTACCGGTGTGGAGGCCCACGTAATCGTATTGCAGGGTATCGATAAAGTTCAGGCTTTGGGCTTGGCTGAGGGGGTGTTGGTTCGCGGTGATCAGGGCCAGTCTGTCGGATTGGTATGGGTAAATGGTCAGGTTTTCCGTGTTGCCAAGCACCTCGGTAAAAATGCCGATGTCTGCCTGGTTTTGCGCCACGGTTTCAATAATTTCTGAACTGATACGTTCTTCCAGTTGAATCTGGATAAAGGGGTGCTGGTCCAGAAACGCTTTCAACTGGCTGGGCAAGAACTGAGTGATGGCTGAAATATTGGCGACGATTCTGACTTCCCCTCGCACACCCTGGGAGTATTCATGCATTCGCGCATGAACCTCTTCAAGCTGATGCAGTACACCTCTTGATAGCTGAGCCAGTGCTTTTCCAGCTTGGGTGCCGCCAACGCCCCGGTTAGTGCGCACCAGCAATTGAGTGTTCAGGCTGGTTTCGAGTTCACTGATGCGTTTACTGATTGCTGAGGCAGCGATGAATTCCTGTTCTGCCACAGCGGCTATCGTGCCCGTTTCCAGAACTCGCACAAACAGCCGCAATGATGTGGGGTCCAAATGCATACAACAAACGCTCCGGAGCAAATGACTCCATTGATTCTAGGGGGTTGGTCTGAAAAAGGAAGTGGCTTTCAGTTATGCTCCTGGTTCCGCAATCATTCTGCCCAGGACAGCTTCCATTTACCGGGCAGGCTTTCAATGCGTTACTATAGGCCGCCAATATATTCATCCATTGCAAAAGCAACGCGAGGTTTTCATGTTTTCAGCACTGAGTGCGGTTTTCCGCCCATTAATGCGATTGGGGCTTGTTGCCCAAATTGCCTTGGGGATTGTCGCAGGTGTGCTGTTGGTGATGATATCGCCTGAGGCTGCGGGTTCAGTCGCGTTGCTTGGCCAGCTGTTTGTGAAAGCCTTGAAAGCCGTAGCCCCGGTGTTGGTTTTTGTTTTGGTAGCTGCTGCCATAGCCGGCCACAAACAGGGGCAACCCACCCACATACGCGGAGTGTTGCTTCTTTATGTAATCGGAACACTTGCGGCAGCAGTAGTCGCTGTGGTCGCCAGTTTTCTGATTCCCACCCAGCTATCGCTGGATTTGAGTGGAGTTAGCGGCAATCCTCCCTCGAATATTGGGGAAATCCTGAAAAACCTTGTGCTCAGCGCGGTAAACAACCCGGTCAGAGCACTAATGGAATCCAATTTCATTGCCATACTGGTCTGGGCGGTTGGGCTAGGCTTTATGCTGCGCACCGCCAGTGATACCACCCGCCAAGGCCTTGAGGACTTGTCCGAGGCAGTCTCCGGGATTGTTCGTGGCGTGATCCGGCTTGCGCCCCTGGGTATTTTTGGGTTGGTTGCCAATACACTTGCAGAGTCTGGCATCAGTGCTTTGCTGGGTTATGGTCAGCTCCTGGCTGTTATTGTTGGCTGTATGTTGTTTGTGGTATTGGTTACTAACCCGCTTATCGTGTTCTGGCAGATTCGCAGCAATCCCTATCCTTTAGTATTCGAGTGCCTGCGCGGTAGTGCGATTACGGCATTTTTTACGCGCAGTTCCGCTGCTAACATCCCCGTTAATCTGGAGCTTTCGGAGCGCCTGAAGCTGGATCCCGATACCTACACAATTTCTATCCCTCTCGGCGCTACGGTAAATATGGCGGGCGCGGCTATCACTATTTCTGTGATTACTCTTGCTACGGCACACACGCTAGGAATCCCTGTGGATTTCGGAACGGCGCTGTTGCTCTGCGTAGTGTCGGCATTGGCGGCTTGTGGCGTTTCGGGCGTTGCTGGCGGGTCGCTTCTGTTGATTCCCCTGGCGACCAGTCTGTTTGGTATTCCTGCAGAAGTGGCCATGCAAGCGGTGGCGATTGGCTTTGTGATCAGCGTTGTTCAGGATTCAGCCGAGACTGCATTGAACTCGTCTACCGATGTCTTGTTCACGGCTGCGGCCTGCCGCCGGGCGGAGTCGAAGCCGGATTAGCTTTCCTATGGATAATTTTAACTGTGGCAATCAACCGAAATCTGGCCGTCGATCATGAGCAGTGATTGGCTCATTGGAATTGATCTTGGTGGCACCAAGACTGAAGTAATCCTCATGAGCCAACAGGTTGGCGGATTCCGGCTCGATTACAGTGAGCATTTCAGAAAGCGTGTGCCCACCCCCCAGGGGGATTATCACGCCACGCTTCAGACCATACATTCATTGGTGTTGGAGGCTGAATCACAGGCAGGGGCCAGCGGTTTGCCCGTGGGCATTGGTATTCCCGGTAGTGTTTCTGCCATCACCGGTAGAATCAAGAACGGCAACTCCACCTGGCTTAACGGGCAGCCTATGCAGGATGACTTGCGTGCCCTGCTGCAAAGGCCTGTAACTCTCTCCAACGATGCGAACTGTCTGGCGTTGTCTGAGGCCACAGATGGTGCGGGTAAAGGCTATGGCGTAGTGTTTGCTGCCATACTCGGCACAGGCTGCGGTTCAGGCATAAGTGTAAATGGTCGGGTTCTTAGCGGTCCAAACGGCGTTGCAGGTGAATGGGGGCACAACCCGTTACCCTGGACTGCGCAGCATGAGCTTAAGCTGCGCCCATGCTTCTGTGGCCGCAATGGATGCAATGAAACATTCCTCTCGGGCACCGGGCTATCAATGACCCACAAGCTCACCACTTACAAGGCTCTGCCAGCCAAGGAAATTGCTGAAAATGCCCGCCAGGGTGACAGAGCTGCAGCTGAATCCCTGAACCAGTACATGGAGCATCTGGCCCGTGGTTTTGGAGCAGTTATTAACCTGCTGGACCCAGACATTATCGTACTGGGTGGTGGCATGAGTAACGTCGAACAGATCTACCAGGAACTGCCCCGGCGATTGCCAGAGCACGTGTTTGGTGGGGAGTGCGGAACACCGATAGTTCGAGCTGCCCATGGAGATTCCAGTGGGGTTAGGGGGGCAGCTTGGTTGTCAAAGGCCTGAAGTATCGCCGCCCAGAGATGATTCCATCCTAGAAATTCAACTCCAGCCCCGCATATCAAGGCAACTTGCGGGCAGGCTTCCTGGCCTGTAATCCGGCGATGGCAAAGATTTGTGGTTACGAAAACCCGGAGGATCTGCAGCAGCGAGTAATACGCCTCAGGGAACAGCTTTTCTGCAGCGCCAGTGAGTTCGACACCCTCCGGCAGGAGTTGCTTGACCACGGCAGCCTGAGTGCGCGGGAAACCCGGTTACGGCGAGCAGATTCAACCCCGGTGCATGTGGCAATTACCTTGCTTAGGCGGCCTGACTTGGGGCCGGAAGTAGTTGAAGCCTTTGTTGCCGACTGAAAAAAGCCGAATGGTTCAGCAGGTTCACCGCGCGCTAGAGGGCGCAGAGGATTTGCTGGCAGACCTGCTGGATATATCGAAGCTTGATCAGCAAGCCATGGTGCCTGACTGGGTTATGACCGATGTTGCGGCTCTGGTCGAAGGGTTAGGGGAGGAATTCGAAGCGATTGCATCCAATGCCGGGTTAGATTTTCGCATTCGTAAAATACCAGCCATGGTTAAAACTGATCAGAGAATGCTGACCAGAGTATTAAGAAATCTGCTCAGCAACGCCTTTCGATATACTCCGAAAGGTCGGATTTTGCTTGCGCTGAGATCAAGGCCTAACGCCCTTCGGATTGAGGTGTGGGATACCGGAGTGGGCATTGAGGAAAGTAAGCTGGAAGAGATTTTTACTGAATTTCATCAGCTTTTGCCACAGGGCACCGGTGGCCGGCAGGGAGCAGGGCTTGGGCTGGCCATAGTGGATCGAATGGTTCGAGTACTCGAATGCAAAATGGATGTTGTTTCCCGCCCAGGGCGAGGTTCTCGATTTGCGTTGACGCTTCCGATGGAAAAGATGTGCGAGCCGCAATTGTCGAAACCGAGTATCAATACCGCGCAAATTTTTGCCAAAGGGTTTGCGGGAGCAAAACTTCTGGTAATCGATAACGACCTTTCGGTGCTGGAAAGCATGAAACTTCTGCTGGAGCGCTGGGGTTGTTCCGTTATCACTGCACCTGGCGGTGAGGCCGCAATTGCTTATCTTGAGCAGACAGATGAACACCCCGTCGCTATTCTGGCTGAACGAGCTTAATAGCATCGGTTTGAGTCTTATTAGGCAGGTGGCAGTCTGCCCCCCTTGGATTGATTTCCGGAAACCCGAACGCTTGTCTGGTTGACACTGTCACCCGGTCTTTGTGCGGTTGGTTGGCAACATAGGCCATTCATCGTGATTTCGCGGAGGTCCGATGGTTGAGGGCGTCAATTAAAGCTACATTAATAACGGGGCTGGAGCGCTCCACCACTAAAGGTTTTAGGGATCCCGTTAGAGCTTATCAGTTTGTTGGTTTGGCGCTTTAGGGAAAGTCAGCGGCGTTGCTGCACACAATTCTCCAATGTGTGAGTTTCCGTGCATTTGTAGAGGGTTTTCCTTTGAGAGGTTTGTTCCTGCTGATTGGGCTGATGATTTGTGTGTCCCCAATCAAGGCTATTGAGCCAAGCCCAAGGAATGCCTCGGGCCTTGGCGAGGCGTATGGGTTTGTGCTCGGACAAAATCTCACATTGCAACGAATTGCAGATGACTATCCCGACCTTGCACGCGAGGCTTTGCTGGCCAAACTTGAGTTTCAGAGAACATTTGGTGACATCCACGCAAATCTGGAGCCGAAACTGGTCGAGTTTTTAGGCGAGGAAGTGTTTAAAGCATTCAGGGCCAAACTCGAAAACCAGCTAATGGATATGGCCCAGGGTGAGGAGACTAGACGGATTCTCGCCGAGAACTTTCTGGAAGAAGTGCGCAACAGGGCAAGGGGTGATATCTATAGCCCGACTAAGGACAGGGCAGTTTCTGTTCAGTGCTCGGTCGGCGCACTTGAGAGTGACCATGAATTAGTCGAAGGTAGGTTCGCACGGGTTAAGCCGCTGTGTGCGCAGATATTTAATTCGGTGGTTATACCCGAGCTCTATCTAGCCCCGGAAAAACAGCGCGGTAAAATCGAAAGTGTGATGATGCCGACTAAGCCCTTGGATTACCGATCGAAATCAAGCAGTATTGCCTCTCTAAGCAATTGAAGCTGCCTACCTGTTAGCCTGCAACAATTACCTTTATTCAAAAGCTTGAAATTCTGCATACGGAATCCTGAGCAAATGAACCCACACATATTGGCAGCCATTCTGGCTGCCGTTTTTATGGGCACCATCGGGGCGATTTCCATCTACGCCGATGTCAGCGCTGAAACGGTAACCTTCTATCGCCTGTTCATTGGCGCCGTTTTGATGGCTGGCTTTCTTCTGTTTACTGGCCAGAAAGATAAGATGCTTGCATGGCCAGGCCTGAAGGTTTTGGTAACAGGCGGGTTCCTTGCGGGGTTTGTGGTTTTTTATATTGTAGCGATGAGCTATACGACTATGGCGAACGCTGTAATGTTGCTGTACCTGGCACCTGTAACCGCGTCTATTACTGCGCACTTCTTTATGGGCGAACGGCTAACAGGTTCCAGCACAGCATTGATCGGGGTGGCGTTGTTTGGCTTCGCGATGATGATGGAGTTTAACTTCAATCTCTCGGGGCGAATGGAGGAAGCAGTGGGTCTCTTTTACGCTCTGTGCGCCATGCTTTGTTATGCAGCCTTTATCGTGACCAACCGGTTGATTCCTGAGCAGGTGCATGTGCTGACACGCAGTGGCTATCAGATGCTGGTAGGTGCTTTGTGTATGCTGCCTTTTATGCTGCAACAGGGTGATAGCATTGTTGGCATGCAGTGGGGGTGGCTTGTTACAGCGGGTGTTGTCCCAGGATTTCTGGCTATTATGTTAGCCGTTGTAGCCTTGAAAGCACTCCCAACGGCTACTTATGGAACCTTGGCATACCTGGAGCCCATAACCGTGGTGGCGCTCGGGTGGTTTCTGTTTGGCCAAAGCCTGAACACGCTGCAGATGTCTGGCTGCGCGTTAATTATCGTCTCGGGCGTTATTCAGGCAGTGTTGTCGCAAAGAGACGCTAATTTTCAGCAGCCTATTTTAACAACAAGGACCAATCATGATTGAAGCGCTATTTCGGCGTGAAGGAGACTTTTTCGTTCCAACGCCTTCGAGTCGGGGCCCCTGGAGCCGACACCACCTGCATGGCGGGCCAGTGGTGGGATTGATGGCACATGCCATGGAGCATGCGTCGGATAACGCGAGCTTGAATTTAACGAGGCTTACTGTGGATCTGCTAAGGCCTGCACCGGATGCACCTCTAACGGTGACCACCCGGTTGGTTCGTGGCGGCTCGCGGCTTCAAATACTTGAGGCATCATTACTTGCTGGCGACACCAAGGTTGCTCGCGCAAGTGCCCTTTTTCTGGAGCACTCTCAGGTCGCCGTTCCGGAATACGGTCGCTTTTCGCCATCAGAATACGAACCTCCTGCAGGACCGGTTGAGGCAAACATATCGGAGGCAGCAGGTTGGACAAATCAATACAGTCCGGTGGGGCTCCATAGCACCGCCAAAGCTGTTCTCATCGATGGTGTTAAGGCTCAAGGTCAAGGCATTGCATGGATGAAGCTGCCGGTGCCTGTTGTGGAAGGCATCGAAACAAGCCCTGGCGTTATGGCTGCTACGCTTTGTGATTTTGGTAACGGTGTAGGTCAGTTGGGCTTGGGTGGTGATGTTGGTTGCATCAATGCTGATGCAACACTCTATCTTCATCGAATGCCAGTGGGGGAGTGGTTGGGGTTGGATGCTCGCAGCCGAATGCAAGATACAGCTGTTGGCCTTGTTGAAACCACTCTGTTCGACCGCCACGGCCCTGTGGGCAAAGTCATGCAGGCCATCATCCCCATGAGAATGCCTGGAGCTGAGGGCTAGCTTAAAGAGGCTGGCATATAGGGCCAGCCTCTTTCAATTTCTATTACTCAAACGTTCTTGAGCGAATTGAATCGGGTTTCAGGAAGGGTTTCTCACCTGTGTTTCTGTGATCCCCGAGCACGTGACCGTCAGTTTCCCTGGTCTGCCCGTACATTGAATGTTTATGGAAACGTGCCTCGGTATTTTTCAGGGTTTCTGCCACATCTCCCGTGTAACGGGGGTCCTGTGGGCGCTCCTGATTGCTCATGTAGTAAGCTATATCCCAGGATTCCTGATCGCTAAGGCTATTAGGCTGCCCTAAAGGCATGTTGTTCTTGATGAACCCGGCCGCAGTGAATATCCGCACAATTCCGGCTCCCCAGTTGTTAGACATATCACCCCAGGTTGCCGGAAAAACAGTCTCACTCCCCACGCGTAGCCCTTCACCATAGTTGCCATGGCAAACGGAGCACTTTTCTTCAAAGGCCGCTTCACCGCGAGCATAGCTTAGTTCTTCAGGGCGATCTGGTGCGGGGAACCCGCGGCCATAGATGGGCTGTTCCGGGTACATGGCGACGCCCTTGGCCAACCACTGGTGGTAAGCGGATATGGCAAGCATATTGTCGCTGCCATACTCTGGCGGCTTGCCGTTCATGGAGTAGGTGAAGCAGCCCGCAATTCGCTCTTCCAGGTTATTTACATGATCATTTTTACCACGGAAGTTCGGTAGCGTTACGGCTGCAGGCCACACAGGGGCGCTGAAGGGCATGCGGCCTTCACCCAAATGGCAACTGGAGCAGTTCATGTTGTTGAATACGTTCTCGCCACGCAGCTGTTGGGTGTTGGTGAACAGGTCGTAGCCGCGCCGGATAACACGCTTTAACTCCGGATGCAGTTTGGCGCTTTCGAGATCTTCCATCGTGGGCGGAATGTGCACCAGCTCGTTGCCCTTCGGGGCCGGGTAACCGAGTTCTGTCAGTGTGTCGATATACTGTTGGGTAGTTGTGTCTTTTGCAGATGCATTTACCGAAAGCAACAGGGTTCCAGACAGGGCGGCGTAACTCAATGTGCGAATCATGATGTCGGAATCCTCTTAGTTGCCCGCAGGGCTTTGGCTTGCGAGCCAAACGGCTACTGCGTGAATATCATCATCGCTCATCCGGCGGGCGATGGAGCCCATCAGGTCTTGGGTGTCATTCTTTCTGTTGCCTGCTTTCCAGGCTTGTAGCTGGGCTTCAATGTAACCGGCGTGTTGACCGGAGATGCCGGGGAAATCACCCCCGGCACCCTGGCTGTCCGAGCCATGACAGCTTTTGCACGAGACAATGTAAGCAGACCAATCACCACGTTCTGCAAGCTGCTGGCCGCGGTTGAGGGTTGCTTCATCTGCACCTTCACTGCCTTTACCTTGAGTTGCCGGGAGGCTGGCATAGTACGCGGCCACATCTTCGATCTGCTGCTCATCCAGCATACTGGCGAACGGTATCATGCTGGCATTGCTTCGGGCGCCGGATTTGTAGTCATGCAACTGCTTGGAAATGTAAGTTGCGCTCAACCCGGCCAAGCGTGGCCAGGATTCACCGCCTGCGATGTTCATGCCGCCGCCATCGGCCTGGTGGCAGGCCATGCACATGGCCGCAGATGCTGCGCCTCGCTCGGCGTCTGCTTCCGCAAACACCCAGGCCGAGCAGCTAGACAACCCAAATGCTGTCAGCAGTATCGGAATTTTTTTCATGGTCAATTAGCCTATTGGTAAACACTATCTGAGGATGGTGTATTTCTATGAATTTAGCCAAGATGCCTGTGATGAAAGAAATTATCTTGATAATTGTCAAAATAAAATGACTTGTATGCTGACAGGAGTGGGAGTCGAGCCCTACGAACAAATGTATTGTTGCCGCCAGTATTACCTTTCCGGAATATGTATTTTGAGTAAGGTAGGGCCGCCTTCGATGCCAAAGGCGTGTGTATCATGTACTTTAACCGGTAGTGTCATTTCCGCATTAACCTGCTGCAACCCGAAAGGTAACCTTGAATGAGAAAGCACAGCCTACTTGCAATCGCCATTGCGTTAGCGCCGTTAAGTGCTCAGGCAGACATCACCGCCGCAACTCTGTATCCATCCCACGCCGAGCTCACCTGGCTGGAGAGCGAGCAGGTAAGTTCAGGTGTAGGCATTATCGAAATCGATGGCTTGCCGGTTAGCCTGCAGGATCAGAGCCTTCAGGTAGTGCTTGAGGGAATTACCGGAGCCCGGATACAGCAGGTACAGATTAGCCGTGTGGAGCAGGCAGAGTTTGTGGCCGGTGAGACCCGCAGGCTCCGGGATGAGCTGGATATTGTTAATGCACGGATTCAGGCGCAAGAGGATTTGATAAAAGCCTGGAACCAACAGGTAACCCTTGCCAGCAAAGCCGCAGAACTGCCCCATGAGTTGAAGGCTTCCGAATTGAACGAGATGGCCGCTGCGTTGAAGGATACAACCCAGGGAGCATTGTCGGAGATCAGGGCTATTCGATCGGAAATGACTGGCGACGTAGCCTTGAGGGACCGTTTGATGCGGGATCTTGCTCAAATCAAGCAAGGTGCCAAGGCCACCAAGAAAGTGCGTGTGCATTACCAGGCACCGGTGACTGGTGAGCTTCAGGTAAAGCTCAAGTTTCAAACATTGGAGGCCAGCTGGCGCAGCGAATTCACTGCACGCCTCAAATCCGAGCTGGAAGGTAAGGCTGGTGGCGAAATGGCCCTGGAACATCTTGCAGTGGTGCAGCAATCAACAGGCACCAATTGGGAGGGTGTAGAGCTGCACCTTGCAACTGCCAATGTCCGCCGGGGAACCGCGATGCCACCACTATATTCCTGGGTCGTCAGCCCAGAGCCGCCTGAGGTATACAACACCAAGTCTTTAGCGCGCTCAGCAGATATGCAGGCTGAAATGGTAATGGCTAGCCCGGCTGTTGTGGAACGCCAGAGCACCTTCACTCAAAGTTATCGGCTGTCCCAGCCGGTGGACATTCCAAGTGGCAATTCCGGGCAGCGTTTGACGGTAGCGGAGCACCGCATTCCTGCTGAGGTTGCCACATGGGTCGCACCGGTAATGAACACGACCGGCTACCTGCATGCTACGGGCATATTCAAATCAGAGGCTCCGATTCCCGCAGGGCGAGTTACTCTTTACAGGGATGGCCAGAGCGTGGGAGAAAGCTATCTGCCGGAACTGACGGATGGCGAGGAGCTAACCTTGGGGTTCGGCGTGGATGAAGGCATCCGGGTAGCGGTAGTGAATGAGCTTGAGCGCACAGGCGAGGAAGGCGTGTGGAAGAGTGAAAATGTTCAGCGCCGGCAAAATCGTTTTGAGATCACCAACCATCACTCCAAAGCGGTAAATGTCCGGGTATTTGATCGGATTCCTGTATCCCAGAAAGACATCCTCACCGTTAAGCCCCTTGAGATAAGCGAGCCTGTTCAGCGGAATGTTGATGATAAAAAAGGCGTTTTGGCGTGGGATCGAGAGGTACCCGCAGGTGGAACCGTCAACCTGAAGTCCGGGTTCGAGATTCGGGTTCCTGAGGGAACCGAGCTGCCACGGCTTTGATCCCTGAATTCCAAGGGCACCTGCAGGCATGCCCTTGGAGTTAATGTGAATCTAATTTACTTCGGGTAGCCAGTGATATCCCGGATCTTCTGGTACAGCGGTTGCAGTTGCGGATACATGCGCAGGTAAACCTCGGAGTATAGCTTTTCGTAAAGGTTGCGTGCTTCGGGGTTGGGATGAAACACGTCCCCAACTCTTGTCATTGCGGCGACCGCTGTTTCAAAATCCGGGTGCAGGCCAAGGCCAACTGCGGCATCTATGGCCGCTCCCAACCCCGAGGTTTCATAGGTGTGGGGGCGCTCTGCGGGTAAGCCGAAAACGTCTGCCGTGAGTTGCATGGCTGCATCGCTCTGGGAGCCACCGCCGGCCACTCGAAGCTTGGTGATTTTGATACCGCTGCGCTTTTCAATTTTCTCTTTGCCTTCCCGGAGTGCGTAAGCCAGGCCTTCCAGGATCGCTCTGTAGATGTGCGAGCGGGTGTGAACATCACCAAACCCGATAATAGACCCTTTTGCTTCCGGCCCCGGTTGGCGCACGCCAGGTGACCAGTAGGGCTGCAACATCAGGCCCATGGAGCCGGCAGGCACGGACTTAACCAGCTCATCAAACAGTTCTTCAGGCTCTATGCCTCGCTTTTCGGCAATCTCCCGTTCCCTCAAACCGAATTCCCGCTTGAACCAGCTAACCATCCAGAATCCCCGATATATCATTACCTCGGTGGAATAGTGCCCGGGTCTTGCGGAAGGATAGGGCGGCATCAATTTAACCGGTTCCACATACCGCTTGTTGGTGGCATTGATGGTGGCGGTTGTTCCATAGCTCATGCAGCCAACATCAGGTGTGAGGCCTCCGGAACCAAGGATTTCACAGGCCTTGTCAGACGCAGCCGCAATTACCGGCAAACCTTCCGAAAGCCCAAGATGGATGGCCGCTTCTGCCGTGAGGTGGCCGAGAGTGGTGCCGGGGCTGACCAAATCTGGCAGCATGGACCTTTTGACGGGCATTACATCCCACTTGAAATCCCTTTTGGCGGCCCATCGGTGCCTTTTGTAATCAAAGGGCAGGTAACCCACCTGGCTGCCGGTAGAATCTTTAAATTCGCCTGTTAAACGGTAATTCAGGTATCCGGATAACAGAAGGAAGTGTCGGGTCTTTTTCCAGATTTCCGGTTGGTTCTGGGAAATCCAGTTCGCTTGTGTATTCTCTCGGAACCGTTTAACCGTGTCTTCAAGCCGCGCCAGTTTGAATATCCACCCCCAAGGACCTTTTACCGGGCCGTCAACCCGAGCATGGCGCTGATCCAGCCAGATAATTGCTGGCCGTAGCGGTTTGCCATGCTCGTCGAGGTTAATCACGGTGCCGCGCTGGGTGGTTACCGCGATTCCTGCCACTTGGTCGGGTGTTACATTTGTAGATGCCCAAAGTTCAACACAGGCTTTGCCAAGACTTTCCCAAAAGTACTCTGGATGCTGTTCCGCCCAGCCCGGCTGAACTGAGAAGTATGGCTCAATCTCTTGTCGACCCTTGGCAATCAGGTTGCCTTTGGTATCGAAGAGCAGGGCGCGAATGCTTTGAGTGCCGTTATCAATGGCTAAAATCAGTGGGTCAGGCTGCATGCTTTGGCTCCGGCCGTCCCGGGAGGGAGTAGGCCTCACTCCAGAGTGCCAGATACCTGGCTTCTTCGGCATGCCAATGTTCGTCATCCCAGTTAAGAGCGCTTTGGCAATGTTGTTTCAGTGCTGGTAACAGCGCTTTGCCGCCTTCGGGGACTATCAGCCCAAGCCGGGTGCGGCGCAGCATAAGATCGTCCAGGTGTTTGACATCTTCCTGCAAGCAGGCCCATGTAACCTCGGCCCACAACAGTTCGCCCGGGATTGAGGCTAGGCCACTACTATTACTTACAGGGACAGCGGGGCCGGCTTTAAGTACGGAGGCCAGATCTGCACCATAAAAACCGGTGAGGCGTTGCCAATTCTGATGGGTGATGCCCCCGGGCTTGTGAGCCACTGGCGTTGGTCTGAATACCGCATCTTTCTCGGGGCGCAGTTTCTCGTTACCGCCGAGGCCTCTTGTGAGAGCTTCTCTTGCGATCAAGCGGAAGGTGGTGAGTTTGCCGCCCGCGATACTTATAAGGCCTTTGTCCTCACGGAACTCATGCTCCCGGCTTTCTTTGGACGGTGCTTTTGACTGGGCATTCCCGATAGCAGGTTTTGGCGCTGCGGTAACGACCGGCCTTACACCAGCCCAGGTTGAGATCACATCGTCTTTTGAAATACCGGCACCGGGAAACAGGCTGTTGGAAATACGCAAAAGGTAATCAACTTCCTCAGCTGAAATGCGCGGTTCTCTATCCAGGCTGTCTGTATGGTCTAGATCAGTTGTGCCCAACACTGTAGTGCCGGCCCAAGGGAAGGCAAAAACAGGGCGTTTGTCATCCGGGTGGAGCAAGGAAACAGTGCAGGAAATGGGCAGAGTTTTCCACGGGAGGACAAGATGGCTGCCACGAAGGGGACGAATCGTCATCGGCTGCTCGCCGTTGTCGGATTGCTGCAGTCGGTCTGCCCACACACCGGTGGCGTTGATAACCACAGGTGTATCAACCGCAAAGGTGTTCGCATCGTCTTCAGCTTTAAGTTCAAGCCCACTGACTTTTCCATTCGTGCGGAGTACTTGCACGGCCTTAACGTAGTTGAGGCACCATGCGCCGTCCTGGCGGGCTTCTGAAATTACTCGTTGTACAAGCCTGGCGTCGTCTGTGACAGCATCAGTAAAGCCACTGGCACCTATCATTTTTTGCATATTCAGGCCGGGCACCCACTGCATGGTTTCACCCGGGGTCAGCAAATGGCGGGATTTGGAATGGGCTATCCAGTCATAAACACGAAGCAGTATCTGAAACAGCCGGGGCCCGGGAAACTGGCGCTGAAAGTGGGGCATGATAAAGCGCAGGGGATCAATGAGCCCCGGCGCTTCTGTCATCAACCGCTGGCGCTCAGTTACAGCATCGCGAGTCAGACCGTATTGGCCGCTGCCAAGATACCTCAGGCCACCGTGAACCATTTTTGAGGATCGGCTGGAGGTGCCCCATGCAAAATCTTTTTGTTCAACCAGCAAGGTTTTCAGGCCGCTGCCTGCAGCCTCCCGTGCTATGCCTGCACCCGTAATGCCGCCCCCAATCACAACCACATCAAAGGCTTGGGGGCTACTCTTAAGTTCGCGTAGCAATGCGTCTCGGCGGTTCATCGGGGGCGCTCCGCTCATTCGATCAAGGTTTTCGGGTTGAGCATGCCTTCGGGGTCGAAGGTGGTGCATAAAGACCGAATCGCCAGCATTCCAAGTTCACCTTTTTCAATCGGCAGGAAGGGCGCGTGGTCTTTGCCAACTCCGTGCTGATGGCTGATGGTGCCACGGTTGCGCACGATAAGTTCAGAGGTGGTGTTCTTCAGGTGTTTCCAGCGGGCCAGAGTTTCGTCGTAGCTGTCTGCAACCCGGAATACGTAGGTTGTGTAAATGCTGCAGCCCTGTCCATAAAAGTGCGACAAATGAGTGAATACATGAGCCCTTTCGTTTTTGCTTTCTTCCCGGCTCTGCAAACTGGTGCGAAGGCTGTTTTCCATCAGGCCTAGCAGACTGTCTACGTTTTCCCAGTCGGTCGCTGTTTCAAGCGTGTCCACCGCGTAGCCCAGCTGCCATAGTGCCTCTCTGAGGTAGGGCATGGTAAAACGCTTTTCCGACCATTTCTTGCCAAGCCGGGTACCGGTGTACACACCTTTGTACTCCGAGCAGATGCGTTTTGCCTCCTGTTTGGCGCTGGCACATTGATGTTTGCTGCCAGTCAGCCCGAAGGTCATCATGCATTTGCCTTCAGCAGCTCCGCGCAGGGACAGAACTTTTTCCATCACACCGATAAGGTGAGGGTGCCCGGCCAGTGCAAGTTGAGTTTCTGTTTCAATGGCATTGCTGAGGCGCAGCATGGAAAGCTGTGTGCGGTTTTGAACCAGCTTGCGACATGCGGTGCGTGCTTTGTCCCAATCCGGGAAAAACACAACGTGAAAGCTTTCCTGTTCTGCCAGGCGGCTAACCCGAACTTTCACCTCAGTAATCAACCCAACCCGACCTTCGGAACCCAGGATCATCTCGCGAATGTCCGGCCCGGCACTTGAGGCTGGAATGGATGGAATGTCGAGCGTGCCTTTCAGTGTTTCAACTCGAGCGCCTGCAAACAGCTGTTCAATTCTGCCATAGCGCAGGGATTGCTGGCCGCTTGAACGGGTAGCTACCCAACCGCCTACGGTAGAGAGTTCGAACGACTGGGGGAAGTGGCCAAGAGTGTAGCCGTGAGCGCGCAGTTGCGACTCAACCAGTGGGCCTGGAGTGCCAGCACCGAACGTTGCAATCTGGCTTTCCCGGTCAAGATCCATAAGGCGGTTCATTCTGCCCATGTCTACAGTAAGTACGGGCTTGTCGCCAGCTAGCGGGTTGATGTGCCCGGCAACGCTGGTACCACCACCGTATGGGATAACATCGATTTTGTTGGCTTGTGCATACTGGAGCAGCTTCTGTACGTCCAGACTGCTTTCAGGGCGGGCAACGCCATCGGGGAAAACCTTGAATTCGCCACTGCGCATGGCTAACCAGTCATCAAGACTCTGGCCACGGGAATAGCGAACACGAGTATCGGGGGTGGTGTCGATCAAGGCGTCAACGGTGGCGTCAGCCGGAAGACGTGAGTCAGGAACCTTGGCGCAGACAGACTCAAGGGTGGCTTCACTCAGAGGTTGGCTTGCCCCTATGCGCTCTGAAAGAAAGCCCTGGCCCTGTGCGGGAAGCTCCAGGCTGAATTGTTCATCGCCCCAACCGTTCCAACGTCGCATCAACATACACTCCCGTTATCAATTGAATAGCGTTCATTCTATCGATTTATCGGGCGGGTACACTGTCCCATGGCGACATTGGTTGTGTCATTTGCCGCCATGAACACTAACACTGGAAATCTGCTAGCCGTTGGTGCGCAGACGTTCTCTGAGTTGCTCAAGGCGTTTGCGGATTTCTTCCCGGCGGGGCTGATCATTCGCTGCAGGCGTCGCTGGGGTGGGCAGGCTGGAAGTGCTTGGTGTCTCGGCTGGACCTTCAGCTTGGTCAAGGTCGTCCGCACCGGCGGAGAAGGTCATACCGGAACGATCGTCAGGCTCTGGAAAATAAAGGTTTTCCAGTTTTCCGCCGCGATCCAGAATTACGCGGTTTGGATGAACAGAGCGAAGTTTGGCGTTGCCGGGCAATTCATCGCCCACAAGAAAAACATCTGTTTTGCTTTTGTCATTCTCGATGAGGGCGCTGCCCGGGAATTCGCCGTCGGCTGCCAGAACCCCCCGGAGAAAGATTCTCAGATTGGTTTCTGGCAAATCCTCAGTGCTTTCTTCAGCCTCGATCTGGCCGATTTGCGCTGTGCCAAACAGTTCCAAAGATGCTAGCGGTAATTTGGGTGTATTACGCTTATCTTCCAGAGGTTGTGTGACAGCCGTTTTCCCCTGTGGGGCAATGTTGCTTTGGGTTTGCCAGAACCCATAGCTCTGCCATGCGGTAACGCCCACCATGGCCAACCCTGCGACAATGGCCAGTGCGGGTGGAACCTTTGGGTTTATAGAGAGCATTGATTGTCCTGAATGCACGTTCGCAAGCTGCCAAATACCGTTGATCATTAAAGGCAGGCTGAGAACCACTGCCGTGAAAACGCTGAAAGTACCACAGGTTATCAGAATAACGTCTTTTATTGGGAGTATAGTGTACAGGGTTATTCAGCAGGCCTATATCCTGTGGTAGCCTTCTCTGATCCTATAAAACAGAAAGGGTTTCAGAGTGTGCGCGTGCGCACAAAACCCCGATTGCCCGATAATAACGAGGACAACCTTGACCACAGAAACCGAACTTCAGCCGCAGGATGCTCCGCTGGGTCGTCTGCCCTTTACCTTTGCAAAGCGCAACGGCGTAATTCTGACGCGCTCAGAAGAAGGCAACCCGGTTATTCTGGTCAGGCCCGGTGCTCCTCACTCTGCATTGGCAGAAGCCAACCGCATCAGCGGCGGCCGTGCCCGGTTTACGACCATCGATCCAAATCACTTTGATCATGCGCTGAATGCCGCGTATCAGAACGACTCTGCCGAAGCCATGCAAATGGTAGAGGGGATTGGTGATGATATGGATTTGGCGTCCCTTGCCGATTCGGTACCGGAAACGGAAGACCTTTTGGAGCAAGAAGACGACGCACCGATAATCCGACTGATCAACGCGATTCTCACTGAGGCCGTAAAAAGCAGTGCCTCGGACGTGCACATTGAAACCTATGAGAAACGCCTGGTGGTTCGGTTTCGTGTAGATGGTGTTTTACGGGAGGTTGTACAGCCAAAGCGGGCATTGGCACCTTTACTGGTTTCCCGGATCAAGGTTATGGCAAAGCTGGATATCGCCGAAAAGCGGGTACCGCAGGACGGACGGATTGCTCTGAGGGTAGCAGGCCGTGAAGTCGATATTCGCGTATCCACAATGCCTTCATCCAGTGGTGAGCGGGTTGTGTTGCGATTGCTGGACAAGCAGGCGGGCGCTATTCACCTGGAATCTCTGGGCATGGCCCCGGATGATTTGAAAATCCTGCGTAAGCTGATTCACCGGCCATACGGCATTTTGCTGGTTACAGGGCCGACGGGTTCGGGTAAATCCACAACGCTCTATGCCTCATTGCAGGAAATAAATGATCGTAGTCGCAATATCCTGACGGTTGAGGACCCTATTGAGTATAACCTGCCGGGCATTGGACAAACCCAGGTAAACCCGAAGGTTGAAATGACCTTTGCACGAGGTTTGCGAGCGATTCTCCGTCAAGACCCGGATGTGGTAATGATTGGTGAAATCCGGGATCTCGAAACGGCTGAAATTGCCGTCCAGGCCAGCCTCACTGGCCACCTTGTGCTATCCACACTGCACACCAATACTGCGGTAGGCGCCATTACACGCCTCATGGATATGGGCATTGAGCCCTTCCTGATTTCATCAAGTCTGGTTGGAATCGTGGCTCAGCGCCTTGTAAGAGTCCTGTGCAAAGAGTGTCGCGAGGCCTACACACCAACTGAAGAGCATTGTGCATTCTTGCAGCAGGACTTTTCGAGACCTCCAACCATATACCGGGCTAAAGGGTGCGAGGAATGTAATCACCTGGGTTACCGCGGGCGGATTGGTATTTATGAGGTGGTAGAAATAACTGAGGAGATCAGCGCCTTGATTCACAAGCGTGCGGGTGAGTTGGATCTGGAGCGCGAAGCCCGTATTAAAGGCCCGAGTATTCACTCAGACGGTGTCCGAAAGATCCTGGAAGGTATTACCACGGTGGAAGAGGTGCTCCGTGTAACGCACCGGGGCCAGTAAGCCATGCCTGCCTACGAATACAAGGCCCTGGATGCAAAGGGCAAACAAAGACAGGGAGTAGTCGAGGCCGACGCACCACGTGCTGTGCGCCAGCAACTCAGGGAAAAGGGCCTTATACCACTTGCGGTTGAGCCGGCCGTACAGAAGCGCACCCCGACTAACCCCTTAAGCAGTGGAGGTTCGTTAGCCGCTGCAGATCTTGCACTGGTCACACGCCAACTGGCAACCTTGATCCAGTCTGGTATCCCTATTGAACAGGCGCTATCGGCTGCGGCTCAGCAAACCGCAAAGCCACGTATCCGCAGCATGCTCATCGCCATCCGTGCGAAAGTCATGGAAGGCTATACGTTGGCAGATAGCCTTGGAGAATTTCCGAAAGCCTTCCCGCGTCTTTACCGCTCAACCGTTGCAGCCGGGGAGCATGCAGGGCATCTGGATCTTGTACTTAACCGGCTGGCGGATTACACCGAGAACCGTCAGGAAGCGCGTCAGAAAATCCAGCTGGCAGCAATCTATCCAATTATTCTGAGTTTTGTGGCGATTGCCATTGTGGTGTTCCTGCTGACATATGTGGTGCCGGATATCATTGATGTGTTTCTCAAGCAGGGCCAGGAATTGCCAGCTCTTACACAAGCTATGTTGGCTATGTCGGAATTTCTTACCAGTTACGGTGTCTATGTCTTTGTTCTTCTGGTTTTAGCGATTATGGCGTTCCGTTTCGCATTAACCAAAGCGGCATTCCGGATGCGTTTTCATAAACGCCTGCTGCATTTGCCGTTGTTTTCCGGCATGGTTCGCGGGGTAAACACAGCCCGATATGCGAGTACACTTAGCATCCTGACAACCAGTGGTGTGCCTCTGGTGGATGCCATGAGAATTGCGGGCGAGGTGCTATCCAATGATTATTTACGACAGCAGCTACGGGAAGCAGCCCGCAAAGTTAGTGAGGGCGGTTCCTTGCATCGGGCATTGGATCAGTCCGGCTATTTTCCGCCGATGATGTTGCACATGATTGCGAGTGGAGAAGCCAGCGGTGAGTTGGATAGCATGTTGGAGCGCACCGCCAATATGCAGGAAAAGACACTGCAAGCCAAAATTGCCGCCATCGTTGGGCTTTTTGAGCCCATGATGCTGTTGATTATGGGCGTGGTCGTTCTGATCATTGTGATGGCCATAATGCTACCCATACTGAATATGAGTAATCTTGTCGGATAGTGCTGAAGCTTGACAATTAATCTATATAAACCAAAGCTTTAACTAACCTTTTTAAACCAAAATAAAGAGAGTGACGTAAAGACGATGAAACAACTGAATAAACTAACATCCAGCCGGGGTTTCACCCTTATCGAAATCATGGTTGTCATGGTCATTCTTGGCCTGTTGGTGGCCGTTGTGGCGCCGAACATTATGGGCCGGAGTGACCAGGCGAAGGTGACTATTGCTGAAACCCAGCTGAAGAACCTTGCGGGAGCGTTGGACATGTACCGACTGGACAACAGCCATTATCCCTCCACACAACAGGGCCTGGATGCATTGGTATCTCGCCCGAGCGGTAGCCCTGAACCTAAGAACTGGAACCCCGATGGCTATATGAAAAGTGTACCCATGGATCCGTGGGGCAACGAATTTCAGTACGTGAGCCCGGGCAGGGATGGCGCCTACGACCTCTACTCCAAAGGATCTGATGGTCAGGACGGCGGTGACGGCGACGCTGCAGACATCAGCGTATCGAATATCGGCAATTAATTGATGAGGCGCACAGGGCCAGTAAACAACGACAGCGGTTTTACGCTGATTGAGATACTTGTTGTCCTGGTTCTTGTGGGCCTGCTTGCTGCTCTGGCGGTTTTTACCATGGGAGGGAACTCCCAGCAGCGTGAGCTGCAAAATGAAGTGCGGGAGCTATACCTGTTAATGCAGACCGCATCAGAACAGGCAGTGTTGAATAATCTCGAGCATGGTTTGCTCTTTGAAGAAAACGGTTATCAGTTTGTTGCGTTTCAGGATGAATCCGGCGACTGGAAAGCTACAGGGGAGCGTATATTCCGAGCCAGAGACTTCCCAGATTGGTTGGTTGCCACCCGGTTTATCGAGAGTGACGCACCGAGGCTGGCGTCCGTTGAGGACAAACTAAGGCCCGATCTGGTGTTTTTCTCCAGTGGCGAAACCACGCCTTTTGAACTTGAGTTCACCATTGGTAGCCAGACGGACTACACCCACATTTTGGCATCGGATGGCATTTCTCCCATCGAGTGGCGCAAACCCGGCGATGAGGGTAGCGACCGATGAGGCCTCACACCCATGCCAAGCTCCCGAATTACGGCAAAGGCTTCACTCTCATTGAAGTGATGATCGCACTGCTGGTGTTCGGCCTGATCGCAACCGCTTCAGCGGAGGTGGCCAGTCAGTACATCTCCAGCTATGAGCGCATCCGGGACAAAACCCTTGCCGGGTGGCTAGCCGACAATCGCATGAACGAAATTCGCTTGGATAAAAGCCTGCCAGGCATATCCGAGAACTCTAAAGATAGAGACTACGGCCCTTACCGCTGGCAAGTGACCACGAAAGTCATGGCCACCGCCGAACCTAAAATGCGCCGTGTAGAAGTTGAAGTTGCTCGTTACCGGGACGGTAGTTCAAAGTCTTACCCGGTCCATACGCTCTCTGCTTTCGTAGGCCAAAAATGAGAGACGTTAAGGGCCTGCGGGGCTTTACGCTTCTTGAGGTGATGGTAGCCATAAGCATCACTGCGGTTATCGGCATCGGCGTCTGGCAGGTTTTAAATAATGTGATCGCTTCCCGAGATCGCGTGGATGAGCTTTCCGAAAGCTTCGATGGCCTGCAGAGGGCCATGCTCCTTATGGAGCGGGATATCATGCAGATTGTTAACCGATCCGCACGAGATATCTACGGTGATTTCAAGCCGGCATTAACGAGTCGCGAAGATGATTTTTCCCTTATGCTGACCCGGCAGGGTTGGCGTAATCCCCTCGGGATAAGGCGCAGTAGCTTGCAGCGGGTTGGCTGGGAATATACAGGCAGTGAACTGCGGCGGCGTTATTGGCCTACTGTGGACCAGGGTCAGGAGGACAACAGCCAGGACCTCCTGCTTCTGGATGGCGTTACCGCCTTTGATTTGCGGTTTATGAACGATCAGAACAGCTGGGAGCCGGAATGGCCCCCGGAACAAGCCATGGCTTCGTTAAGCCCCGGTACACGTCCGGAAATAGCCTTTCCTCTAGCGATAGAAATCACCCTGGAGCACGAGCGTTTTGGTGAGATCGTGCGAACCTTTGTGCTGCCCGACTTCGATCTTGAAGGTGCTCAGGGTCTTCTGGACCAGTTGAAGCAGGCGAACGACAAAGCAGCTGAAGAAGAAGCTGCGGGCACGTCGGGGCAAGGGGGGTAGAATGCTATGACTATGCACTCCTATGATTCGGGCCCGAACACCCAGCAGGGTGTTGCGCTGATTATGGTCCTGCTCGCCATGGCCCTGGTGGTCATGCTGGCATCCGGAATGAGCCAGCAACAAAATGTGCGGGTATTCAAAGCCGGCCATTACCTGGCACAGCAACAAGGCCAGAGTATTGCCTTGGGTGCGGAAGCATTCGCCAGGCAGATTCTGGTGAGGGATTTTGAAGAAGATAAAGAAGATAACCTGATGGTCGACAGCCTGGATGAATTCTGGGCCAAGAACGCCGCTATCCTGCCCCTCGATAACAATGGCGTAGCAGAGGTGCAGATAGACGACCTTGGAGGACGGATTAACCTGAATGATCTGGTTATTGGTAAGGGGCAGGTGGATCCGATAACCAAAGACCGCCTTGCCCGTTTGCTTGTGGCGCTGGGCATTACAGGCATTTCTGCGGATGCCCTGGTTGACTGGGTAGATCCTGACGACCAGACAATCAGTGCCTATGGCGCAGAAGACGGGCAATACCTTATGGCAGAGCCAGGTTACCGTGCGGCAAACCAGCCTTTTGTGAGCGTGTCTGAACTTCGCTTGATAGAAGGTATGACTGAAGAAATCTATGTCGCTTTGCGCCCCCATGTTACGGCCTTGCCGGTGAATGGGTTGGGCATCAATGTGAACACGGCAACGGCCGAAGTATTGATGTCGCTGTATGATGAATTGTCGTCTGCTCAGGCTGAGTCTATTGTTGAAAAGCGTGAAGAAAAGCGATTTGAAAATCTTCAGGATTTTCTCGCACTCCCGGAGCTTGCCGCATCTGGCCTGAAGCCCGTGGGATTGGGTTTGCAAACCCGTTTTTTTGAAGTTGTTTCACGGATTACCTACGATAACCGTGTTGTAAATATGGTGAGTACAGTTTTCCGTAATCAGGAAGGGATTGTCCGGACGGTTCACAGGGATACCGGACAGAAGAACCGAATTACCAAAGAACCCTACACCATCTCGGAAGGATAACCATGTCTTACCGCCTTTACGTGCGACCCTTAGCGCCCTTTGCGGACTCTGGAGAAAATCCGGAAGAACGCCTCTTCAACTGGGTACTTTATGATGCCGGTGGTGATGCACAGGCACAGGGTAGCCGTGATTTTCGTAGTACCATTGAACAGACGTTGAGTCAGAACGGGCTTGACGATGTTTTGCTTGTGGGGCTCATTCCAGGTGATGAAGCCCTGTTTTGTTTGGCGGATATTCCTGCCAAGCAAAGCCGGTTTATTAACCAGGCCCTGCCTTATGCGGTAGAAGAGCAGATAGCCCAGGATATAGACAGTGTGCATCTGGCGCTGGGCATGCACACACAAGAGGGGTACAGGGTCGCAGCGATTGATCGGGACAGAATGGCCCAATGGCTGGAACTTTTCAGGGGCTGGCCCCACACCAGGCTCGATGCCATATACCCCGATGCCGCATTGCTCCCGGTTACAGAAGAAGGATGGTCTATTTGCCTTGATGGAGAGTCGGCAATGATGGCCAGCTTCCGTGGGGAGTGGCTGAGCATGCAGTCGGCCAACCTTGGAATGTTTGCACAGACCCTGGCAATGCCACCTTCTGAAGACGTGGTTGCTGAAGTCCCCGTGGTCATCTATGGCACTGATACTGAATTTGACGAACAGCAGGCTGTGCTCGGTGAAATCATGGTGCCAGGGCGACTGTCCGTTCGCCGTGAATCGCTGGAACTGATGCCATTGGAGTTGCTTGCCCACGCTCACCATCACCACTTGTGTCGCCCCATCAACCTGTGCCAGCGTGATTTCTCGGTAAAAGGCGGCAAAGCAAGTCCGTTGAAGCCCTGGAAGCCCCTGATTGCAGTCGCGGCAGTCTGGTTTGTTGTGCAGTTGGCTTTGGAAGCCGGAATGGGCTTTTACTACCAGAAACAAGCTGACCAAATGCGGCAGCAGGCCATGTCGGTATACAGGAGTGCATTTCCTCAGGACCGAAGAACCCACGCGGGTAATGTAAAGCGGGTAATTGAAGGCCAGTTACGCATGGCGGGCTCAGACGGCCCGGGTGCTGACTTTGTCACTCTGATGAAGTACACCGGCCAGCAATACTCCAATGTTGCAGGCACAGGTACGGTGACGTTTAATTCCATTAACTACAGTCAGTCTCGAGGGGAATTGGTGGTTGATGTGCGGGCAGATAGCTACGATCGCTTGAGCACACTCAGAAATGGCCTTGCGAGTCAGGGACTGGATGCCAAAATAGGCTCAGTGGTGAACGAATCCAGTGGCGCCCGTGGCCGCCTCACAGTATCCGGAGGCTAAGGCCATGCTAACGAAACTGAAAGAACAGCCCGCCGTCGGAAAACTGATTGCACAGTACGATCAACTTCCCAAGCGTGATCAGCAGGCGCTTGTGGTTCTGGCGATTGCTGTGTTTCTCGGGATTCTGTATTTCGCAATTTGGAGTCCGGTTACCAGCTTTCACGATAAAGCGGCTGCCAGTAAAGAGAATGCTTCCGAATTGGTCGCCTGGATTCAAGCCAATGAGCCAGTTATCCGACGCTTGGGCAGCAGTGGCAGTAAACCGGCAGCAACCTCCGGAGATGTACCGGCCGATGGCCGCGCACTGATGGGCTTGGTAACCCGCTCGGCTAGGGATTCCGGCCTTACGCTGCAGCGCTTTGAACCTAGCGGTGACAGCGCCATTCGGGTTTGGTTGGAAGCCGCTCCTTACTCAGACGTTGCGGCATGGCTAGAAATGCTCAATGGCAAACACGGGGTTGTGATAGACCAGGCTGCGCTGGATCGTGGTAACGAGCCAGGCAAGGTGTCTGTTCGCCTGACATTGGCAATCTGATTCTGAATAACTTGGTTCCGGAGTGGTCTCGCCGGACAGGGGCAGGAGCAAAAATATGAGTGGCGATAACAAAAAAGAGTCGGATCCGGTTATTGTTCGGTTAGACATCAGTGCTTTGAATGAAGCCAGATCGATTCTGTATGATGCCTACCGGGATGAGCCAACGTTCCAATACCTGTTTAATCATCGTAAACCCGGTTATAAGCAGCGCGTTCGGGCAACCGTTCGTGAGCTTGTTGATTTGTACTTTGATCTGAATCAGGAATCGGTCGGCGTGATGGTTAATGATACCTTGGTCGCTGTGGCGTTTATCGGCGATCCGGATCTGAGGTTGAATCTGGCGAACCAGTTTAGCTGGCGAATTCGCATGGTTCTGACTGCAGGTTTTGCCTCTACTCGCAGATACCTGCACTATCACGAAAGGATACGTGCAATGTTACCTCAGCCACTGGCTCATCAGTTGCCATTGATGGGGGTTAACCCCAAGTACCAGAATCGTGGGTACGGGCGGCTCTTGCTACAAGCCGTTCAACGTTTGTGCGCAGAAAATCCTCGTGGAACAGGCTTGGTCCTCGATACGGGAAACAGTCGTTATCTGCCGTTTTATGAATCTGAAGGCTTCCGCAGCCTGGGAAAACTCCGTGTTGGAGGTTTTGAGGATCACATACTGTTCCGCGAGATCCATCCGGAAGCCAAGGTTGCCGCTAACCAAAATTAACGCCGTAATATGCAACAGGAGACAACGTGTCTGACAGCCTGGATTATGATCTGATTGTGATTGGTGCCGGTTCCGGCGGAGTGCGCCTTGCGCGTATGTCTGCCGGGCGTGGAGCGCGAGTAGCTGTAGTTGAGTCCCGTTATCTTGGCGGCACCTGCGTTAACGTTGGTTGCGTGCCTAAAAAGCTGTTTGTATATGGGGCTCATGTTCGCGACGACCTTGAGGATGCAGCAGGTTATGGCTGGGATATCCCGATGGACGGCGTCAGCTTTGACTGGCCAACACTTGTCGCCAACAAAAATGCTGAAATTGAAAGACTCAACGGAATTTATGGCCGCCTGCTTGAGAATGCTGGCGTTACCATCATTGAAGGCACCGCATCTATCAAGGATCCGAATACGGTTGTCGTAGGTGATAAGGAATACTCAACCAAGCACATAACTGTTGCAACGGGCAGCTGGCCAGTTGTTCCTGATATTCCAGGTAAGGACAGCATTCTTACATCGAATGAAATGTTCTATTTGCCGCAACTGCCCAAACAGGCTGTTGTTTGGGGCGGTGGCTACATTGCAGTTGAGTTCGCCGGTATTCTTGCAGGCCTTGGTGTGGAGACAACGCTCCTTTATCGGGGCGATCTGTTCCTTCGTGGGTTTGACAACGATGTGCGCAAATTTACTGAACAGGAAATGCGCAAGAAGGGCATTCGGCTCGAGTTTGGCGTAACAATTGAATCTGTTGAGCCTGAAAACTCCCACTACCGAGTCAAACTCAGTAATGGCGAGGTCATGGAGACTGGTCTTGTGATGGCGGCAACGGGCAGAAGGGCGCTGGTTGATGGCTTGGGCCTTACTGAGTTGGGCGTCGAACTTAATGCCTCTGGGCATGTGGTTGTAGACGATTACTTCCAAACCTCTGTGCCTTCAATAACCGCTCTGGGCGATGTGATTGGTACGCCACAGTTAACGCCGGTAGCGCTTGCACAGGCTATGGTTCTGTCCCGCAGAATGTTCGGAGACGGAAAGGGCGAGATGGATTACACCGCAATCCCGACTGCGGTTTTCTGCCAGCCAAATATCGGCACAGTGGGTCTGACAGAGGAAGAGGCGCGCGAAGCAGGGCATACCTTGAGAATCTACCGCTCAGAGTTCCGCCCCATGAAATACACACTCAGTGGCCGTGAAGAGCGCTGCCTGATGAAACTGGTTGTTGATGACGCAACAGATCGGGTTCTGGGGGCACACATGGTGGGGGCAGATGCAGGTGAAATCACTCAGGGGCTTGCCGTAGCCATCAAGGCTGGCGCAACCAAAGCCCAGTTTGATTCAACAATTGGCATTCACCCAACCTCCGCAGAAGAATTCGTCACCATGCGGGAGCCAGTCGCCTGATAGATACCATGGGCCCAGGGACGGGCTTATATACCGATTGTTTTTTCGGGCTGCTCACAGCAGTGTTACCCAGCGCCCCAGCACTTCCCGAAGATTTTCCTTCCGTACAGGTTTGGACAGGTAGTCGTCCATGCCACTTTCATGGCAGTTTTGTTTCGTGCCGGGCAGAACATCTGCGGTTAGTGCAATTACTGGCGTTCTGCCAACACCGTTAGCAGTCTCCCATTCCCGGATATAGCGTGTCGTTTCATAGCCATCCATGACTGGCATCTGGCAGTCCATGAGGATGACATCAAAGCCTTGGTGGCTGGCATGAACTTTTTCCAATGCTTCCTGCCCGTTGGTGACGGCTTCCGTATCAAATCCAAGACGATTTAACAGTGCTACCGCCACCCGCTGGTTTACCGGGTTATCCTCAACGACCAAGGCACGCCTGGAAAGAGGTGTCTCCACATGTAATACAGATTCAGGTTCAATTGATAAGGTTGCTGTAGAGGCGACTTCAAGAGGTAACTCAAATCGAAATGACGAGCCTTCCCCATGATGTGATTCCACCTGGATATGACCACCGAGTAGCTCCACCAGCCTTTGAACAAGAGACAGCCCAATACCGGCGCCACCGAAACTTCGGGCATCTCCACCCTCGAGTTGTTGGAAAGTACTGAACATGTCTGTAACGCGGCCGTTGGGAATACCGCTTCCCGAATCGCTAACGGAACAGTTGATAATGATGCAGCCGTCCTCAACTCCAAAGCACCCTAGCTGTACGTTAACAAAACCGTCGGTGGTGAATTTGATTGCGTTATCAAGCAGGCACGCGAGAATCTGACGAATCCGGGGTGCATCCCCTTTTACCATAGGTGTTTCGGGCCAGTCCCCGTAAAAGTTAAGGGTTAATGCTAATCCCTGTTCTTCTGCCAAGTGGCGATACGATGCAACGCAATTTGTAACAAGCGTGTGCAGATTGAACGGCTGATGGTCTACCACGATACCGCCGCTATCCATATGGGAGTAATCAAGAATGTCGCTGATAACTGTTAAGAGGTCTTCCGTTGACTGCCTTGCGGTCTTCAAAAAATCACGCTGCCTCGGGCTCAGGGTTTCTTCCTGAACAAGATCTATCATGCCCAGGACTCCATTTAACGGAGTGCGAAGTTCATGGCTCATTGTTGCCAAAAACTCGGATTTTGCCTGGCTTGCGGTTTCCGCTTTTTCACGGGCCCGCTCAGATATCGCCAGTGTCTGATCTCTCGAAGCTTTCAATGATTCAAGATGCTCGGCCAGTTGGTTTAACTGCTGTTCAATCGCAACCAACTCCCGGGAATTTTTACGTCTGTTCACTTTGCTCAAGCGATAATCGCCCTCGATAAGGCGATTGATGCGTCCCGACACCTCAGTAATCGGGGAGAGAATCGTATTCAACGTATGCTTTATGATCAGAATGCTGAATAGCAATAAAGACAAGCCTACCGTTAGCGACGACCAGAGGATATCGTTTCGTCGTTCTATCAGGGCGTTGCTACTCACACCAACCATAACTGTGCCGACCCGCAGCGCTCCGGAACTGAGGCCAAACTCGGGCTCAAACCACAGCGTTGGGCGATCGGTTTCAAATTCCAGAGGGTTCTGCAGTATTTCTGCCTGATATATCTGAAATTCGCTCGACTTATCCCCGGGTTCGCTGTCAAGGGAGTTGACGTAACCGATCTGTTCGCCGGTCACGTCCACCACGCGAATCCAGTCTGCCCTGCTGTGCCGGATCGACTGGGAAAGTATTTCCTGCAGCGCCTGAGTGTTGCCGGATACAACGGCGTATTCCAGAGAAGGGGCCAAGGTATCAGCCAGGAGCTGATTGCTGTCCGAGAGATCGCGCCTGGCGTCATCCAGACGGGCGGAAGTAAAAAAGCCCATGAAGGTAATGAACATCACGACGGAAGGGAGCGCACCTAGTAGTAGGAGCTTGCGAGCCAAAGGCGTGTTGATGGGCTGCTTACTCATCACCTTGTCCTCCATGGCTGTCTAAGCGTAGTTCTACGTTTTGGATGATCTGCTCTTGTGTAGCCAGTGGAATGTTCAGTGAGCGAGCAACCTGTTCGTTGATATCAACCCGAAATTGGGGAGGATAACCCGGGTCTGGAAACCTTCCGGTTTCGAAGAATGTCTGTAGATGCCCCCCTGCCATCTCTACCATGGCGGGGAAGGATGCGTAGCCAGAGGCAAGGGAACCCGCTTTGACATAAGCTTGGCTCGGACCTATCACAATTCTGTTTCGGCGATAGGCTGTAAGCAGAACGTGCTTCATGGTTCTGGGGTTATAGATTGTGCGGTCTGGCGCAGCCAGCAAAAAATCGCCATAGCTTAGCGCTCTGTTAAGTGTAGAGATGAGCTGTTTGTCATCATCCACTACGAAAAGTTGTGCCTCGAGGTTGTAAGCTGGAAGTTCATCAATGAGCGTATCGTATAGCTCTGCCGTACCAGCAGTCGCAATCAATGCGATACGCGTAGCTTGAGGGAGAATAGCTTTGCCAATAAGTGCTTGCCTGAGTAACGGAGCACCGTGGTAGATACCGGAAATCTGCCCTGATGAGCGGCGAGCGAACCCGCCCAGGAAATCTGGCTCTACGAGCAGAGCTAACACAGGGGCTTGACGGTTCACTTGTCGTATTCGTGAAAATGCACCAGGCCCCAAGGTGACAATTGGGCCGTCGTCAGTCTGCGCCGCTTGTTCGTCCGTAACAGGCACCAGTTGGTGCTGTCCGCCGAGTGTTTGTTCAAGGAGGCCTTGGATATGACTATCCAGAGCCAGGTTTCCAGAGCTGGCCAGATACACGGGTGAAGGGTCTTGGGCGAGGGCAGTAGGGGTGGCGGAGAAAATGGTGGCTGCTATCAGGGTGCAAAGCAACGCAGTTGCAGTCAGGGACTTAGCTGCCTGCATTGCTGCGCGTCTTATGACTTGCCCCTTTTGTTTCATACCATCCCAGGCCAGAAATCGTCCCTGATTAACGATCAGAAACGTATACCCGCTTCAACGAAGAGTTGATTGGGATCCGCAATATTGTTGGCGCTGCTCATATCCGGTTCTTCGTTTATGTAGTGTTGCATGGTGAGCGCAAGTTCCGCTGAGTAGCGCGGTTGAAAAAACCGCTTTGCCAATCGGAAATCGATGCGCTCAAACCGGGAGCTCCGAAACTTGTCCGCCCAGTAGTATGCGGAAGAGCCCCTGATGCCAAATGGCAGATCCTGAATAAGTGCCAGGCTGCCTGAGTGTCTGGCCGACATGCGGCCAAGCAAGTCAACATTGTATTCCTGGCGAGCTGGGTCGGGGTTGCCATTTTCATCACGAATGACCGGGCCTGTATACCAGCCATCCTGCTCAAGATAGCCATAACTTGCCCTGAATGTTGTTCCTGGGAACTCAAGTGACGCCTCAATTTCAACGCCCTCCTGATCCAGTGCCACGTTGTTATCAATGGTCCAATCCTTAAACTGGATAACGCCGCTAATCATATCCCGGAGTTCGTCCTTGAATAAGCGAACCTCCAGGGACAGTTGACCTGTCTCCATAGGAAACTGCCCGAAGTAGCTGATTTCTCTCGATACTATCGTCTCTTCTTTGAGCGTTTCCCCGAGTGTTACGTAGGAGTAGTGCTTCCATACATCAGTACTATTTACCCGGTACCCCTCGTATCCCGCATACTTTGCGGGCTCAACATTTCTAAGTGTATATCCATAATCCGGGTTTTGCTCAAACCCGTCGGGCGTGCGAACTGCTTTTGAGAAAACGAACCTGAGTGCGTGGTTATTGCCAAGGATGAAGTTCGCCGCAACCCGGGGTGAAAAATAACCTTCATCCGTTGTCGTTGTGCGCTCCCAGTTACCGCCACCATTCAAAGTGAGCCAGGTGGTCGGTGAGTATTCAAGATTACCAAACACCCTGGATTGGTGGTTGTTACCCCGGCCATTAAAGTAGGTTTCAGAACGATAGGTGTCTTCCCGGAAGCCAATGCCAGTTACCAGCTTAAGATCGTCACTAAATAAAAGCGTGTCTTGTAGTTCCAGTTCAAACCGGGAGTCTTCTGAATCTGCGTTAACTTCCGCCGTTAACGGGATGCCTCCGGGGCTTCCGGGGAAACACAGGCCTTTGTTGGCCTTTAAAAAAAGGAGGTCACCATTGGCAAGGCAGTCCACGGCTGTTTCCGGTAGTTCAATGGGCCACTGCTGTCTGCGGTCATAGTTCTCGAAGCTCGCCAGAATATGAAAGAAGTGATTGTTTGAGGGTGTAAAGTTAAGCTGCGTCTGGAGGTAATAGTCCCGCAGATCAATATCTGGATGACCGACAGCTTCCAGTTCTCCGCTTCTGTCCTTGTCTTGCTCGTTTACGCCATCTACGACACCCAGTCGAATATCAGCGTTAAACCCGGAGTTTACCTTCAGGCGGGAAGAATAATTAAACGAGTTGATATTATGTCCGTCATGAAATGGCTCCGGATCAGGGCCTCCGCTTTGGTAATCAAAGCCATCAAATTTTCGCTTCTCAAAGGCAAGCCGCCAGTCGTAACTATCATTGGCATCACCAACCGAGGCAAAGGTGCGAACGTAGTTTCTGGAGCCCCGAATGGCTCGTATCTCGACACCAGAGGTGTCGGCGGGGTTTCTGGTGATAATGTTGATGGTGCCTAAAAAGGCGTTAATTCCATATGCTGCTGAGTTAGGCCCCCGGCTTACCTCTATTCGCTCGATGAGTTCCAGCGGCACCGGCATGGTTTGCCAGTCCATGTCAGACAGTGTTGCGCGATGCGCTGTCCGACCATCAACCAGGACCTGCATGCGCCGCTGTTCGTAATGAACCGTGCCGTGATATGTGGTGACAGGGGAGTTGCTGCCAACCTCAGCCACAACCATGCCGGGAACCAGCCGAAATACCTCAACAAGGTTCATAATGCCAAGATCACGGATCATTTCGCCTTCAATGACCGTCGTGGTGCCTGGAACCCGAGTTTTGGGTTGTCTGAGCCGGGTGGTTGTTAAAACTTCTGGAATCTCGTCGTTAAACCCGTAGAAGCCAGCCAATTGAGCATCACCATCCGGGGATTGGGCGGCAGTATCCATTGACACCAATGAAACGGCAGTCGCCAAAACCATTACCGTCACGTTTGTGCGGTAAAAAGCGGTGGGCCGAAAGGCGGTTTTGTCGAAATTCGTAACGGACATGGGTGTCGTTCTATAATCTGCCGAGTAGAAGGTAAAACGTCGTTTTTTGTATGTTTTAGCTATCGTATTTGACTACACGATGATTGTCTCTCAAAAACGTAATGAATCGATAGGTTTGGAATATGCCTGATAAGAATTTAAGCCTGGTTGATCGTGATCTTGATGCCTCGGAAGGGCAGGTCGTCCGTGAGGTTATGATCCAGATCAAGGCGCTTTTGAATGATCCGGCTAGAAGCCGGGATGCAGGCATATGGAAGGCTATTCTTCGTGAGCCACCTGCTGATCAGGCGCTGTTGCGGCGGGAGCTTGGCCGACAACTGGAGCCGCAGCTTCGGCCTATGGCCGAAAACGGCAGTCTTCCTCCCCCGGTTGTTATCTTTTTGGCGGAGTGGTTTGAATGGCAAAGTCTTCAGGAAATAGCAATCCAGGATGAGGAGCGCCGATACCCTGACCCGGAGCCGGGCCAGGAGCATATGGATGAAGACGCACCGCAAATGGTTAACTTCTGGCCGGCCGTTATAGGTTGGATCATCGGGCTTGTAGTGCTTGCCACAATATTTGGAGGTATGGGTGGCGGCTGAAGAGGCAGCCGCCTATTGTGATTCGCCTGGTAATTTCGACTCGGCAATTTTGTCACGATACTTTTGTGCCAGTATGGCGCCAATAATAACCTGGACCTGGTTGTAGCACATAATCGGCAATACGATCATCCCAAAGCCGGGGTGTCCGGAAAATAGCACTTTGGCCATGGGCAGCCCCGAAGCCAGGCTCTTTTTTGAGCCGCAGAAAACTACCGCAGCTTCGTCCTCCAGACTGAGCCCGAACCGCCGCACCATAAAGCGTGCAAAGAACATAAACAGAGCCAGCAACCCGATACACAGCAGTATGGTGAGAACAATAGCTTTCAGCGGCAGGTTTTGCCAAAGACCACTTTCCACGGAATGGGAGAAGGCGGAATACACGATCAGCCAGATCACACACTTGTCGTAGCGCGCCATCAGATGTTCATTCCGGCCCAGAAATCCTCCCAACATGGGGCGCATGGCGTGGCCGACAGCAAAGGGCAGCAGTAGCTGCAGAACGATATCTTTCAGGGCTTCGCCCACCGCAAAATCCCCGCTACCAGCAGAGCTTACCAATAGGAGTAGCAGAAAGGGCGTCAGCATCATTCCGAATACGTTCGATGCTGCAGCGCTGCATATAGCCGCCGGTACGTTACCGCGGGCCAAAGCTGTATATGCAATGGATGAAGACACGGCAGATGGCAATACACCCAGATACAAAAAGCCAAGCCCAAGGTCTGGGGGCATCCATGAAGGTGCGAAGTTGCTCATGCCGTTAATGGGGAGCACGACCAGAGGGAAGAAGCCAAAGGTAAGCGCGGTGATGAGTATGTGCAGTCGCCAGTGAGATGCCCCATCGACGATTTGTTGTCGTGATAATGCTGCTCCATGGAAGAAAAAGAGCAGGGCAACGGCAACTGTCCCTGCCACCGCCAATAACTCTCCGACAACGCCGGTGGCCGGCAAAAATGAAGCAAGGGCAACAGCGCCCAGTAACATAATGGTAAATGTGTCTGGCCGGAATTTCATGGTCACGTGCCCCTCTTTCGTAGGGCCTGAAGGCTGGGGGAGAGGAGTGCCCGGGCAAGTTTCTCCGCTTTGTCCGAATCCTGACGGCGAACGGCCGCAAGAAGTAGTTCGTGATCTTCCTGGGAGGGCTCCGGAAGGTCTGCGTCGCTTTCGGTGCGCTCGATTGTCTGAGTTATTGCGTGGGAGAAGTAATCGTAAAGTTCCGAAAGCGCCGAGTTATGGGACGCGGCCACAAGCGCGTGGTGGAAAGCCTCATCGTGACGAATGCGCTCTTGCAAATTCGAATCGGCCTTGCCTCTGGCATCCAGTGCCATGGTCATGGCACGAACGTCCTGGTCAGTGCGCCGTTGTGCCGCCAGTTTTGCGGCTTCGGTCTCCAGCATAATCCGAACTTCAAGCTGATCGGTTAGCTGGGTGCGGGCGATCCTCTTGAGGGTTTCACCGGCGTCCCGGGTGGCTCTCACATAGGTGCCGTCTCCCTGTCGGGTTTCAAGCATACCGACATGAGCGAGCACTCGTACCGCTTCTCGCACCGTGTTGCGACTGACACCAAGGGCTTCTGAAAGCTCAGCTTCCACCGGAAGCTTGTCGCCGACCAACCATTGTTCCGTTTCTATCGCGTGCCTCAAGCTTTCTATAGCGGTCTCTACCAGAGAGCCTTTTTGAATTTTTTTGAGCATTGTGGGTCATCCCTTCAGCTGATCATAGAATCATCCTATGAATCAGTTGTCGATGCAAATGCATTAGCAAGGAAATCACAAACACCAAGAGACGGTGCAAAGCGCCGCTCTTGTTGAGTATGCCAAAAGCCGGGGGTTACCCGGCTGATTTAAGGAGTTGGTAGTCCGCCGGGTTAACGTTACGAGTGGCAAGACGATAGGAGAAGGTAAACCCCGGCCAGTTCAGTGTGTTTTTGCCATTGGCATCAAGATACCAGGATGAGCAGCCGGAGCTCCACACGCTGCCTTCAAGATCTTTCTGAATGGTGCTGGAATAGCTCTCTACCCGGTGTTGATGGACATCCATGGCCGCACCCGGATGCTCTTGTAGCACCTTCAGGCAGCCAAGAATGTACTGAAACTGTGATTCGAGCATGTAGAGAATGGAGTTATGGGCCAGATTTGTGTTGGGTCCATACAGTATGAACAAGTTTGGAAAACCCGATACAGTGATGCCTTTAAACGCTGTCGCACCATTCTTCCAGGCTTCGTTCAGTGTCACGCCGCCGCGCCCGGTAACACGAATCGGAGACAGAAATTCAGAAGCACGAAACCCGGTACCAAAAATGATGACATCAACCGGGTAATGTTTACCCGATTGCGTTTGAACGCCAGTCGCATCTACTTTGGCAATGGGGTCTGTAACGAGATCCAGGTTGGATCGATTGATGGCCGGATACCAATCGTTGGAAATCAGAATGCGCTTACAGCCAATCTGGTAATCCGGAATGATCTGTTTCCGTTTCCCGGGATCGCTAATGTGCTTGCGCGCTTCTTTTTTGGCCTGCAAAGCCAATACTTTCAACAGGCTGCTGAACCCCGTGAAGGCGAGGCCTCGGCTTTCATTCTTCCAATAGATCAGGTATCGGTACAGCCTGTCCCATGCAGGAACAGCTTTGAACAGGTTTTGCTCCCAGGTTTTAAAAGGCCTGTCAGGCTTTGGGACTACCCAGGCAGCAGAACGCTGGAAGAGCGCGAGCGATTTCACCTCACGGGCAATCTCGGGCACAAACTGGATGGCGCTGGCGCCCGTGCCGATAACCGCAACCCGCTTGTTTTTGAGATCGTAATCGTGATTCCAGCGAGCGGAGTGAAAGGAGGTGCCTTTGAACGCTTCCATGCCGTCAATATTGGGTGACGCCGGCTGATTAAGTTGGCCGGTGGCTGAAATGACAACCTGTGCTTGCAGTTTTTCGCCGCTTGTCAGCGTGAGGATCCAGTGGTTATGCGCCTCGTCAAACACGGCTTCCGCCACCTCACAGTTGAAGCGGATCTGTTCACTCAGCCCATACTTTTCAACGCAGTGTTCCATATAGCCAAGGAGTTCGTGTTGCAGCCCGAATTTTCGTGACCAGTCGTGCTTTGGCTCGAAAGAATAGGAGTAAAAGTGGGACTGCACATCACATGCTGCACCGGGGTAGGTATTGTCGCGCCAGGTTCCGCCAACCCGATCGGCTTTTTCCAGCAAAGTGACATTGGTGAATCCGGCCTTGTTTAGCTGGATAGCCATGCCTATTCCGCCAAACCCTGTTCCGATTATGATGACAGAGGGTTGTGTGTTGCTGTTTTTGTTGGCCATACCCGTGATATCCAGTCTTGTGAAAATAATGACGCCTTGTTCACTATATGTGTCTATTGCCACCCAAGTCATGGCTTTTTGTGCCAGATTTGGTGGCAGTAAACGCCAGGTCTCACGTTCTCAGGGGTAGTTTTACTGACCCCAAAAACCATCAAGCCGCACTTCCCAGGGAGGCGCGGCTTGATAGATAGGGCTTGTAAGGGGAAAGAGCTATTCTTGGGTAGCGTTGAGCAAATCCGGTTTTTTCAGGGCTCTCTGGAACAGATCTTTATCCTCGGCTATGGCCATGGCGCACTTTTCCGCCAAGTCGTCGCCCAGTCCTTCTACTTTTCGGGCCAGATAAACCTGAATTTCTTCCGCCAACTCCAGGATCTTATCTCTGGCATCGGCATCCGCCTTTGATGTGAAAAGCATGGTCTCAGGATTTTTTAATGCCATATCCAGGCCGTCCCTATCGGAAAAATAGACTGCTTGTACCGCCATGGTCATTCCTCGCAGTGAATGTCTAATTTACTGTATAGGTATACAGTGTATCCGACTTGCCCGGAGAAATACACTCAATCGGGGAGAAGCAACCCATTTACTCACGCTCTACGGGGCGATCTGGACGAATTTCCGGATAAAGCGACTCGAACAATGGCTTCAAGCCCTTGGCTTCATCAACAAACAATTGAAGGTGCGGGAAGGGTATTTCGATGCCAGCCTCATCGAGCGTCTCTTTGATCTGCTCCAACACTTCGGCCATGATGCCGGGCTGAACATCCAGATTATCTGGAGTAATCCATATTTTTACTTCCAGGTCTACTGAGGAGTCGCCCAGATTTTTAAGCACTACCCGTGGCTCCATGCCCGGAGATTGCAAAACCTCCGGGTGCGCCAAAAGTACCGGCATAATGATATCTCTGGCGGCCTTGGCAGACTCTTTGTAAGCAATGCCGACAGGGATGTTCAGCCTTGTAGCGCCTTCTGCGCTGTAATTCACAATCTCTGAAGACGCCACGCTGTCGTTGGGAATCATGGTGAATATGTTGTCGCGAGTCCGCAGCCAGGTGGTGCGCAGGGCAATCTTCACCACCTTGCCATCCTGGCCATTAATTGTGACCCAGTCGCCAATGCGAAATGGCCGCTCAATCAATAAGGTGATACCAGCGATGAAGTTTGACAGCGTCGACTGAGCCGCAAACCCTACAGCAATGCCCACAATACCCAAGCCAGCAACAATCGACAGCAGGTCAAAACCGAATTGCGCAAGAATGGTGACCACTGCAAAGGTCGCCATCACCACAGACAACACATTGCCCGCTAACTGTTGGATAGATGCATCTAACTGGTTGCGACGCAAGGTTTCGGTGGTCAGACGACGGCTAACCAGCCATGCTACGTAGAAGCTCAGCGCTAACAGACCCGCTCTGGATGCCGCCTTTAGAAACTCAACCCCAGCTCCAAATTGCGCCAGTATTATCAGTAGCGCACCCAGCCCGGCAAGATAACGCAAACCGCTCCTACCGTGCCTGAACATCGGGCTCTTTACATTGCGCTTTCCGACTACCAATCGAACAAGCCCAATCACCACCAGGTAGGCGCCCAAAAACAAAGCCAAATACAGAGTCGAAATCACGGCTTGGCTGAACACATAAGCGCCAACTTCACGCCAAGCCACCTCATGGCCGCCAAAGGCGTTTAGTGTGTCACCAAGGTTTTTCTTTATTTGCTCAGCCACGGCTGCCATGAATTCGACCATCAATCCTGTCCTTTGCCAAAAAGAGAGCGGAGTGCTTTCGAATTATAGAAGCCCTGATGAGTGTCAGTAGCGTAAAAGAGCTGAACCCCAGGTAAAGCCCCCGCCAAAGGCTTCAAGCATTACAACATCGTTGCGCTGAATACGTCCGTCTCTAACGGCAACATCCAGGGCGAGAGGTATAGAGGCCGCTGAGGTATTGCCGTGCTTGTTAACGGTAACCACAACCTGATCCATGGGCATGCTCAGCTTTTTCGCGGTAGCAGCAATGATGCGCAGGTTAGCTTGATGAGGCACCAGCCAGTCGATTTCGGATTTTTTCATCTGGTTGGCTGCGAGAGTTTCATCAACGATCTTGCCCAAGGTGTTTACGGCTACCTTGAAGACTTCGCTGCCTTTCATTTCTACAAAGGCCTTGCCCGCTTTAACCTGGTCGTAATTGCTGGCAATTCCGCAGGGCACATGAAGCAAGTCTTCGTACTGTCCGTCTGCATGAATATGGGTGGAAAGAATCCCTGTGTCTTCATGTGCCTCCAGAATCACGGCGCCAGCACCATCTCCGAAGAGCACACAGGTGCCCCGGTCGGACCAGTCAATGATTCGTGAGAACACTTCAGCGCCTATAACCAGTGCTTTTTTGCTGGACCCGGTTTTTATAAACTTGTCAGCAACCGAGAGTGCATACACGAAACCGCTACACACGGCCTGAATATCAAACGCCGGGCATCCATGAATCCCTAGCCGGGCTTGAAGAATGCAGGCAGAACTAGGGAAGATCTTATCCGGGGTGGACGTAGCAAACACAATGAGGTCAATCTCGCTGGCATCTATGCCGGCAGCTTCAATGGCATTCAACGCGGCTTGCTCTGCGAGATCCACGGTGGTCTGGCCTTTCAAGGCAATGTGCCGCTGCTCAATGCCGGTTCGCTCACGGATCCATTTGTCCGTGGTATCAACCGTCTTTTCGAGGTCTTTGTTGGTAACAATGTTCTCTGGCAGGTAAGAGCCAGTGCCGGCAATGCGTGCAAAGGTCATTCGCTAAATCCCACGATATATCCGATTGGGGAGCTCTGTGCATTCAGGGGGCCTTTTGGTTTGCAGGGTTCTGAATGCGTTTTAAACGCTCCTTGGCTTTAGACCATGCTATACCCCTGAACCATTGTCTGTTATTAGCTGTTTGTCAAAGACGACCGTGAAAACACTGGCTAAATGGGCCTGTTTCGCCTTATTGGGCTGCCGCAGCGTGCGGTAATCTGCGTTACACTCCAGTCTTCAGACAAGGACTTGCACTAAATGCCCGATCTGATTCTCTACAATTACGCCTTACCCCCTTTCTCCGAGAAAATCCGCGTAATGCTTGGGATCACGGGTTGTGGTTCGTTGTTGAATTGGCGGGAAAGCCTTGGTTGCAAGGTTCCCCGAAGGTAAGTGCCTGGTTGTCACGAATGACTGCATTCGGACATTGACAGCCTGAAAATCTCAGTGCCGGCGAAGCGGCTATGCGAACAAAAAATGCACAGCCTCGAGCATTGCCCGATGCGGAAGACGAGTTTCAGCTGATCCAGGAAGTCACTATTGCGCCGGACGATTATGGCCGTGACCCGGTTACTGGCACACTCGTCTATACCGATAAAAGTGTGACTATTCTTGCCAGAGAAACCTCAGAAGTTGGGCTTGTCCACGTACATTTCCCGAAACTCGGGTTTCGCGTACGCCCAGTGGAATAAGCAACTTACGAAAACGCCTCATCAGAACAGGAGCCTGTATGAATTCTTCCAGCCGTCTCACAGCGCGTTTAGGTATTCGCCATCCGATCGTGCAAGCACCAATGGCCGGGGTTGCTACACCGGAATTGGCTGCAGCGGTCACCAATGCAGGAGGACTGGGTTCGCTGGGGATCGGTGCCAGCACACCGGCTCAGGCCCGGAAGATGATTGAGCAGGCCCAGGCGCTTACCAGCGGGCCGTTCAATGTGAATGTGTTCTGCCACGAACCTGCACGCCGGGATGAGAGCACTGAGGCTGCCTGGGTGCAGTATCTGGCCCCTTTGTTTGGCGAGGCCGGCATAGAACCACCGGATTCACTCGGCGAACTTTATACATCGTTTATTGAAGATGACGAAACACTGGCCATGCTGCTTGAGCTGAAACCAGCGGTTGTCAGCTTTCACTTTGGAATTCCATCGGCAGAACGTATTGCCGCACTGAAGGAAGCAGGCATTTTTACCATGGCGACGGCTACCTGTCGTGACGAAGCCGCAATAATTGAAGCTGCAGGAATTGATGCCATAGTGGCTCAAGGTATTGAGGCAGGCGGCCACAGAGGTATGTTCAATCCGGAGGCTGCGGATCAGTGCCTGAGCACCTTTGTGCTTGTGCGGTTGCTGGCGCAGAAGACCACGCTACCCATTATTGCCGCTGGTGGCGTGATGGACGGTTTCGGGGTGAGTGCTGCAATTGAGTCAGGTGCGGCAGCGGTTCAGCTCGGAACAGCGTTTGTTTTGTGCCCGGAGTCGTCTGCGAATGAGGCCTACCGTGAAGCGCTCAAGAGTGAGCGGGCAGCAGATACACGGTTAACAAAGGTGCTTTCTGGCCGCCCGGCACGTGGAATCGTTAACCGCCTGATATCCTTCGGCGAAGCTAGCGACAGCCCTCAAACTGCCGATTACCCGGTGGCTTACGATGCAGCAAAGCGCCTGAACACGGCAGCTTCGAAGCTCGGTAATCATGAATTCGCCGCGCAATGGGCAGGTCAGGGCGCACCCATGGCGCGGGAATTGCCCGCCGCCGAATTGGTGGCGCTGATTATGGAGGAGTACCGCAGTAGGTATCCTGGCTAAGGCCTGCTACGCGAGCCATTCCAGTATCTGGTCGTGCACCACCTTGTTGTCGAGCAAATCCAGATGATTGAGCTTTTCAAATACACGACAATCTTCGAGGCGTATTGGCAGCCTTCGCGAGTCATCCGCGTGATGCCCTTTGGCGCTGTCCAGACGAACCAGTAGGTCACCCATCATAGTGCTGGGAATATTCGACACACGCTTACCTATAGCTGCGGCTATAAAGTAGTGTCGGGTGCCTTCGCGAAGTGGAACCGGCTTGCGCCCATCCGGGTGGAAGTCGTCTTGGTCAATGCCATCCCAGTCATCGTCCAGCAAGTTACCGTGTCGCAGGTCTTTGATGCCGGCACTGGTGTGTCTACCAAGCGCTAAGGGGCTGACGTAGCGAAACTGCCTCATGAGGAAGGTCAGCATATGCCCGGCCTTGGCGACGGGCGAACCGTGATGTGGTGAACCAAGATAAAGGGCGTTTCGCAATAGCTTTGTCCAGGGCAGGTTTCGTTCACTGCCGTACCAGCATGCGCTACGTATAACGAGCCCACCCATGCTGTGGCCAATCAGTGTGAGCTCTTCAACTTCAACAGGCCAGGCTTCAACTAACTTCTGAAGTTGTTCACTTAACTCTTTGCCATTACTGGAAATGTGTCGACCCGTATTGTAGTTCAGATACAATGGCGTGAAGCCATGAGCGGACTGCAGTTCCGTGCCCAGGTTGCCTTCGTTGTGCCCTTTCCAGTACTCATGTGAGAGGCATAAACCGTGAACCAAAACCACGATACGCGGGCTGGCACCCGGAACCGTTGCGCTGAGATTGCCCGAGCCCGGCTGTACCTTCTCTCCAAGACTGTTTCGGAAATTCATGTTGATTGCCAGCGGGTTGTTACTGGCCTCAAGGTGATCGCCGCAAACACCATTCAATGCAGCTACAACTCTCATACTTTTTGAAGTATATGGGTGCCCCTCACTCCTTGAGAATCTGGAGAGGGAGTAATGCAACCCCTGTTTCAGCACATAGGTGGTTGATTGAATAGCCTGGTAAGCGGTGTGCCTTCGCTGATCTTGCACAGGCAAGCCTGCAACATCGAGCAACCGATACAACGGATTGGCATCACGGGCAATTGTGCGGTGCATGTTTTCCGTAATATCAGTAACGCCACTGGTAGCATCCAGGAGCAGTTGTGCTGAACCATGTAAGGTTTTAACTGACACCATTTTGCTGTGCTCCCAAGCTGCGTTCGGAATACGCGGATCAAGCCATGTATGTACTATCAAGGAAATAATGGTCGGTGCATATGGCTTGTTTTAAGGCAGAAGCAGTCATTTCGGTATTATTCCTCCTCTAACGGCCTCTCTGTCAAGAAGCGTCAGACCAAATAGAAAGTGTCAAAAGTGGTCATAATGATCTATATTGTACATATGTGAACAAAGGGATCGCGGGAGGTGGCCCATGACAGCTGTAGTTGAACGTAGAAGCACTGAAAGTGATCGCGCGGCTGAAAAGGGGCGTGTGGCACTAAAAGGCTTTTTCCGGATAACGGAAGAGTGGGGGTGTAATGCCGATGAGCGGAGCAAGTTGCTAGGTGGGCCCTCCAGGACAATGCTCTATAACAATGCCAAGCGGGGATGATGATGCTTTCAACCCCTCCGCATTTTTTTCAAAGCTGCTGTCCTGGCTGCCAAGAGTCGGGAACGGTTGAGGCGTCTGCAGCAGTGGACGTGTCCGGGTATCGTAGATGGTGACGGCTAAGAAGAGTTTGTTCAGTCCCGAGTAGATGTCGTTGGTTGCTTCATCGTTCTGGGTATAGATCCAGCGCTGACCGTAAAATATTGCCTGTAGGGCACCATAGAGATAAGCCTGCTCGGCGATCGCTTCCGGTTTGTTTTCGGTCTTTGAAACAGCCTGGGCGAAGGCTGCGAAACCGAATCAATTATGCGTAAGACAAAGCCGGGTTCAGAGGGTAATCTTGAAAGGGCGCCTAGCTGATTGCTTGTTGATGGTTTTCTAGTGGTGAGGTGCCGTCTGACCTATACTTCTACGGGCCTATCAAAAAATCGCAGGAAGCGTTCCATGAGCGAAGGATTTGGTACTTCAGGAAATCAATACCAGCCCCCGGCTCGATATCACGATCTGGACGAGGTTAATCATGCCGTTAGCGGCGCCAACCTGGAATTTGTCCAACTGAAGCCCGGAAACCTCGATATTGCGCTTGAGCAAATTTCACTAGGTGATCTTTCAATCGACCTCGGTACCGTCAACCTGCCTATCCGAGCGATGGGCGAACTGGATCCAAGTCGATTCAGCATTGGCGCGTTCACCAAGGGCGTTCAGGCTACCTGGAACGGCAATCCCGTCGACGAGTCGCATCTATTAGTCTGCCAGCCAGGCCAGGAACTCAACGGTTACCTTTCGAAAATCTACGGATGGATCTCCCTAGTCGTTCCCCCCGAATGGATTGAGTCAATTGAACAAACCACTTCGCGTACGAACATAACCAAAATCGCCTCTTGTACAACCATCAGGCCCCCCGCCGATAAATTAGAGGATCTGCGGCAAGCCATTGCAAACATTGTGCAACTCGTTGAAATTCCGCTGGGTCCTCTGGGGGACGACTGGTTGGTCACCGATCTCCGTAATGCGTTGGGCGCTGCCCTGAGCTCTATGGATGCCCCTTCAGCGAAAGTCATGTCTCAGGCGTGGGGGCATTATATTTTCGCGAAGCGAGCCGAAGATTATATGCGCGAGAGAATCACAGAACCGGTCAGCATCGATAAACTGTGCGCGTCGATGCACGCCAGCCGTCGATACCTGGAATACGCCTTCGCTGACGCTTTCGGAACAAGCCCTTCGCGCTATTTACGCCTGATGCGGCTGCACCAGGTCCGCAGCAGGCTCAAGATGTCAGGTGGCCGAACGACTGTCACAACTGAGGCGCTCAGATTGGGCTTTAACCACCCAAGCCTGTTTGCCACCCAATACAAGAATGCATTCGGTGAGTCCCCCAGCGTCACGCTTGCGCGGGCTACTGCATAGTTACAGTAAGGCTCGCTCCCATTTCTTTCTCGCCAATCGGTACCCGTGCGGATTCGCGATAGCGAAGCTGTTCCTCACAGCACTAGAATCAACTCTTACGCAACCTGGCATCCAGGGGTGGCCTCAATTAACAAGACCATAGAAAGTAAGGGATCGACTCATCACAACAGGCTGGATGAAGCGCTCGCCTACATCGCGCAGCACATGAAAGAAAGAATCCAACTCGGTCAACTTTCTGAAGCCTCTGGTGTGAGCAAGCGAACGATCGGTTATCTTTTTTTGCACACCTACGGTATTACACCCATGGCTTTCGTTAAACGGGAACGTTTGAGGAAAGCTAGTAGGCTACTGCACCATGCCGACCCGACTACTACCACGGTTGCGAGTATCGCGCGCGAATGCAGCTTCGCCCACATGGGGCAATTTTCGCTCGACTACAAGCGACTGCTTGGCGAATCACCGTCCGACAGCTTGCACCTACACCCACAAGCCGACCGGATACCGGGCAGGCAGTAATCAGCCGATCAGCCATCCTGTTTCCAATCCTGTTCTGATAAGGCCATGCGTTTTCTTGATAGCGAGCGGATGCGTTGAAGGGAATACTGAAAAAAGAATTTCAGAGGAGGGGATAACACGCGAGCCACGTCGCTTTTTATGTACTAATAATTCAGAAGCACCTTATAAATATCCAGCATATGAGCGGAAATTTTTCCCACGGAGTTGTTATGAAATTTCGAATGATATTGATAATGGCCGCCTTTGTGGCGCTCGTCGGTGCGGCCCATGCAGAAAAGCTCAGCACAGAGCAATTTAAAGCCATCGCCGAAGAGGGTTATATTTATGGCCTGCCGTTAGTCATGAACTACGCCGTCATGAACGAGTATGCCGTCAACAAGAACACGGATCAGTACAAAGCACCGTTCAACCACATCAAGAACGAGGCGCGTGTCTATACTTACAAGGACACCACGATCCTCAGCCCGAACAGCGATACGCCGTACTCGGTTGCGTGGCTGGACCTGCGCGCGGAGCCCGTTGTAATCAGCGTCCCCGAGGTCGATAAGGACCGTTACTACTCCGTACAATTGATCGACGGGAACCTCTACAACGATGGTTACATCGGCAGCCGTGCCACCGGTAGTGACGCCGGCTCCTATGCGGTTGTTGGCCCCAACTGGCAAGGCGAAACACCTGAGGGTACCAACAAACTCTTCCGTTCGACGACGCCCTTCATGTTCGTCATTTTTCGCACTCAGCTTTTCGACCCCGAAGATATGGTCAACGTAGAAACGGTGCAGGCCCAGTACAAGGTGGCACCGTTGTCAGCATTTCAAGACAAGCCCGCGCCAGCGGCTGCGCCGGCGATCGACTTTGTGCCCGCGACATCTGCTGGGGTCAAGGCCCACTTCTGGAACTATCTCAGCGCTGCGCTTGAGTTCATTCCGGAAACCGACGACAACGAGGCCATTCGCGCCAGGTTGGCCAGCATAGGCGTCGCCCCGGGGAAGACCTTGGATATGGCCAGTTTCTCGTCGGAGCAACTACAGGCGATAGCCGAAGGGATGAAAGCCGGCGACGAAAAGGTTAACCAGTTCGTAGCCGGTGGCGCCACGGACATCAATGGTTGGCAGGTCGGCTCTTTATGGGGCGACAGCGATTTCTACAACGGTGACTGGCTCAAACGCGCCGGCGGAGCAAAGGCTGGAATCTACGGCAACACCGCCGCAGAAGCGGTATACATTCTGGGCCGGACCGATGCAAAGGGGCAGGTTCTGGATGGCAGTAAGCACAACTACACCCTCACTTTCGCCGCCGACCAGTTGCCACCCGTGAACTCTTTTTGGTCCGTGACTATCTACTACGGTGATAGTCAGTTGCTGGTCAAAAATCCGATCAACCGTTATCTGATCAATTCGCCAATGCTGCCTGATATGAAGAAGAATGCAGACGGTTCACTGACTGTCTATATACAGCATGAATCGCCCGGCACGGGTAAAGAGTCGAACTGGCTGCCGGCGCCGGATGGGCCGATCTACCTGGCACTGCGTATGTACTGGCCGAAACCAGCTAACGAGACGCCTTCCGTATTGCCGCCGGGCCAAGGTACTTGGCAACCACCAGGCATAGTTATGGTCGACTGAGGCAATTGGCAAAGCAAAGGGATGCCGTCAGTCACCGTGACTAAACGCGGAGCAGTATGTCGCTGCAGTATACAAGCGGAAACACAAACACAATCAATGACTTATGCTCGCAACTTTGGAGATTACTATGATAAGCAAATACCGGAGCATGCGTGGTTGGAGCATTTGTTCAATGGTCTGCGCCATGCTTGTTTTAGGAACTTCAGCCTATGCGGAGCAAACAACGCCTGGTTACAACCACAAAATTCCTACCAAAATCCTAACTCCGGACGAGGTAGAAACACCCATTGGCACATTGAACTTTTTTGATGGCATGCCTGATTCAGCAACCGTTGAGAAGGTTTACGACAACCTTGATCTCATTCGCGGAACGGAAACCTTTTTGAACGGAATTCCCGCTACCTCAATAGAGGGGATGCGTCTGGGTTTTCGGGACATCGGGGCCGACGCGTCGAACAAAGCTGTCATCATGGATAAGCTGCTTGATTCCAGCCCGCTGTTCCTGACCGGTAACACCGATACGGTCTACTGCATGGCATTTCTCGATCTCAAGAAAGACGGAGCCACCGTCGTCGAGATCCCTGCTAAATCTGCGCCTGGAACCGTGGATGACGCTTACTTTCGCTTCGTAACAGATATGGGAGTAACCGGGCCCGACGCGGGTGAGGGTGGTAAGTACCTGATCTTGCCGCCTGATTATGACGGCGATCTCAACCCTCCTGAGGGCGGCATGAAGGCAGTAGTGGATGGAGAGACATATTTCGTTTCCAAATCTACCAGCTATATCAACTTACTGTTCCTGCGTGGATTTTTGGTCGACGGAAAGCCCGATGTGGCAACCGCGATGTTTGAAAACGGCCTTAAAATCTACCCGCTGAGAGATGCTGGCAACCCGCCGAAGATGGAGTTCATCAGTGGTTCGGGGAAAAGCTTCAACACCATTCACGCAAACAACTTCGATTTCTACGAAGAATTGCATACGGTGATCGAGCGCGAACCGGTATCAATGCTTGATCCGCAATTGCGTGGTCTGTTTGCGTCCATTGGCATTGAGAAGGGTAAACCGTTCAATCCCGATGCCCGAATGAAGAAAATACTGACACAAGCGGTTGCAATTGGTAATGCAACTGCTCGCGCAATCGTTTTTCGTCCGCGCCTCGAAGGATTTTCTTATTATCCGGGTAGTGGCTGGGGAACCGGTTTTGTTGGCAGCTCTTACCAATGGTTGAAAGATGGTGGCAAAGGTGGGCGTAACCTGGATGCTCGGGCACTCTTTTTCTATCAAGCCACAGTCAATACGCCTGCAATGGTCATGGAAATGGTCGGCAAAGGATCGCAATACGCCGCTACCACGGTGGACAAGAATGGTGATTACCTCTATGGCGATAAGACTTATCGGCTGAAAATTCCAGGCAATGTTCCGGCTGCGGACTTCTGGTCGGTGGTGATCTATGACCCGCAGACCCGCTCCGAACTGCAAACCAGTCAACCGTTCCCAAGCAAGAACAGCAAGCGGGATGCCTTGCAGGAGAACGCTGACGGTTCAGTGGACTTGTATTTTGCCCCGAAAGCGCCTGAAGGCAAGGAAGCTAATTGGATCCAGACAGTTCCAGGCAAAGGGTGGTATCCGATTTTGCGCCTTTATGGCCCATTGAAGCCCTGGTTTGATAAAACGTGGCGACCCGGTGAGCTGGAGTCGATAAGTGGTGTTGATTCCAGTCGTGAAATGCCGGCCGTGTTGGTAGGAGAGGGCGCTACGGTGACCGCTATCGTTGTCGCAGTTGATTGGGACAACCGTGCCTTGGTGCTGAGAACTGAAGATGACGAACTCATTCGGCTAGAAGTCAGTGAGGAGGCACGCAATTTTCCTCAGGTGCGGGCCGGTGACAGGGTCGTTGTGGCCTACAGCATTGGGGTCGCGTTGGCACTCAGCCCATCTGATGCCTCCAACGGCATGCGCGAACGTGTCGATACCGTGACTCTGGATCGTACCGAGCTTGGCCAAAAGCCTGGCGGAACGCTACGTTCGACCATCCATGCCACGGGTGTGGTACGCGCTATCGATCCGGAATTACGAACAGTGACGTTTGATGGTGCTGAGCACACTGTGACATTGGCCGTGGATGAGGATATCGATCTGCCCAATATCCATGTTGGTGACCAAGTGGATGCCCTGTACCAGGAATCACTTGCGATTAGCGTAGAGCCAGCGGTTGGGCATCCGGTTCTAAAATAACGACATAAAGGGGCTATGGAATGAATACGTTAAACCAATGCTTGCTCACTTTATTGCTACTCAGTGCCGCACATCAGGCACTGGCACAAGAGTTATTCATCTATCCGGATAAAGGACAGTCATCCGACCAACAGGCGAAGGACACGCTCGACTGTTCTAACTGGGCAAAATCAAATGCGGGCTACGATCCGGCTAATCCGGCGCTTGGCAATGTGGCGCAGTTGGGGCCAGAGCAGAAAGCCGGCGGTGCAGTGCGTGGTGCCGCCGGCGGTGCCGCCCTGGGTGCCATCGCGGGCGATAGCTCGGAAGCGGCGCGGCGCGGTGCTGTGGCAGGGGTCGTTGTTGGTGGACTAAGGCAGCGCCGTGCCAATCGGGAGGCGCAAGAGGAACATCAACAGGAGGAGCAACAGCTGGTAGCCCAATCTACTGCAAAGAACGACGATTACAATCGTGCCTATGCTGCCTGCCTCGAAGGCCGTGGCTACACGGCTAAGTGAATAGAAGAAAAACCTTACGAACCCTCACAGCTTTGGGACCGGAGAGTAAACCAATGCGCCCACAATTAAGAAAGAATGTGCTTTTTCGGCAAGCTTGCTCGTTGACTGTTTTGGCCATTCCGCTGGGCATCGGTTGCACTGCTGCCTATGCGCAGGGTTCTGCTGACGAGCTTGCCAAGCAACTCGCAAACCCCATTGCCAGCCTTACCAGCGTGCCAATGCAGCTCAACTACGACGACGGTATCGGCACTAAGGATGATGGTTACAAGTACACCCTCAACGTGCAGCCAGTGATACCCGTCTCGATCAGTGAAGACTGGAATATGATATCGCGCACGATCGTTCCGCTCGTTTATCAGGATGAGATCTTTCCCGACGCAGGCGACCAGTCTGGACTTGGCGATGTAACGCAGAGTCTATTTTTTTCGCCCAAAGCTTTGACGGCAAGTGGCTGGACATGGGGCGCCGGACCGGTTCTTCTTATTCCTATAGCAACCGACGACCTGCTTGGGACAGAAAAATGGGGTGCGGGTCCTACTATTGTTGCATTGAAACAAACGGCCGCCGATTGGACGTACGGTGCGCTGGCTAATCATATTTGGTCCTTTGCGGGAGCGAGCGACCGAGGGGACATCAACACCACCTATTTACAGCCGTTCCTTGCGAAGGGCCTTGGTAATGGTCGTACTGTCAATGCCGCCCTGGAGTCTACCTATAACTGGGAGACTGAGCAGTGGACCGTTCCGCTCAATATCGCCTACAGCAAAGTAACCAAACTCGGCAAGCAATTGGTAAGCTTTCAGGGCGGTGCCCGCTATTACCTTGATGCCCCAGATAATGGACCCGAATGGGGACTACGATTCACGTTTACGCTCCTGTTTCCTAAGAATTAATGAAAGCTTAGTCCCAATCGCACGAAGCAATAAATGATCGCAGAATTGATAGTTAGGACTCCCATGCAAGTTATCTTTGTGTGAGTTGCGGTGGTGGTTACAAAGATGCTTTTCTTCGGCGTTTCGCCTGGCGCAATGGTTTTTAACGATAAGGCGGATGTTGGCCCTATTCCTCAGCATAGCCAGCTCTACGGGCTGGATTATCGCCCTCTGTACGTAGATTACTGCCACCTTTACTACATTCGTACGCACCCGCTTTACAACGCAAAACCGCCGCCCCAACTGCTGGGCCAGGTCCTCTCCAGCAAAGTTCCTTTAACAATGGGCCAACGGCACCTGAAATATCGAAGCAGACACTTCTATTGTGCAAATATGAACAGGATTTGCTATATTATTCATAGTTGGGCATCGCAAGGCGGGAGGTAATCCATGACGGCTGTCGTTGAACGTAAAAATGTTGACGGTGATCGCGAAGCTGAAAAAGGCCGAGTTGCGCTAAAGGGCTTCTTTCGAGTAACCGAGGAGTGGGGGTGTAACGCTGAAGAGCGAAGCAAAATTCTGGGCGGTCCCTCCAGAACAACGCTCTATAACTATGCCAAGCTGAATCCAATCAAGCTTTCTAACGACACTATGGAGCGCATCAGCTACATTCTGGGCATCTATAAGGCCTTACAGCTTCTATACCCGACCCATGAGCGAGCAAACCGCAGAATTCGCCTGAAAACATCAGACATACCCTTTTGCGGCAAGTCTGCCATGGAGTTTATGACACAAGGCTCCATGATGAACCTGATGATGACCCGTCAGTATTTCGATGCCAAGCGGGGATGGTGATGTTTTCACCCCCTCCGCTGTACCTTCCCGAGTGGGAAACCTACCGGATCATCCCCAGCCATTACCCGCCCATAGATCTTTTCGAACGCATCTATGAGCCAGACGAGTTTGAGCTGGCGTTCGAGATTGAGAGTATGACAAACCCCAGGCTGCGGGATGAAGCAGGGGATATCCATCTGGTGCAGCCCTGCGACAGGATCAGTGGCCCCGGAAGTTCGCCTGTAATGGCATCGTTCACGCACCTTGGGTTTGGAAGCCGCTTTGCTGACCGGCATTTTGGGGTTTACTACGCGGCCAGCACTCTTGAAGGCGCTATTCGTGAGACCGTATTTCACAAGGAGCGGGAGATGGCAGCCGCCAACGAGGACTCAATAGCACTGACCATGAGAGCCTACATTGGCTCCGTGGTGATGAAGATGCACGACATTCGCGGGCCTGAATTCAAAGATCTGCACAATCCGGATGCGGATGATTACGCCCTAAGCCAGAAGTTTGCGAGCCGTTGGCGGCAAAAAGGATCAAACGGGCTGCTGTATAACAGCGTTCGCCATCCGGGCGGTGAGTGTATTGCAGCGTTTAAACCCAAAGCTGTCTCCATCCCGGTGCAAGGGCCACACCTGAAGTATTTCTGGGATGGAGATAAACAACGCATTACTCATTGGGCGGAAATAGGGGAGGCGCACTCCCTGACTGGCAAAGTAGGTATGAATGAGTGAATCCGTCGTGACCTTAATTATTTCAACTTGATTCCAACTGGAGTTATTGCCCATGAAAGTTCTACTGGTTGAAGACGACGGCATACTCGGTGACGGAATTGCTGCAGGGATTGCTCAGTCCGGCCTGGTGGTGGACTGGGTACTGGATGGCCGGCAGGCCGATACTGCACTCGCCACAGGCTCCTACGATGCTGTTGTCCTTGATCTGGGCCTTCCGGGGCTTTCCGGAATGGAGGTCTTGAAACGAGCCCGTGCAAGCGGAAAAAACCTTCCGATTCTGATTCTGACTGCACGTGATGCCGTGGAGGACCGAGTGGCCGGCCTGGATGCCGGTGCCGACGATTACCTTGTAAAGCCTTTTGATCTTGCCGAATTACAGGCACGGCTGCGGGCATTGCTGCGTCGCTCCAAGGGGCATGCCGAACCGGTCATCCGTCAAGGAGAGCTCCAACTCGACCCCGTCAGTCATTCGGTGTTTTGGTCCGGAACGCCTGTTGATCTCTCTGTACGTGAATTCTCGATTCTCCACACTTTGTTGCTTAATGCAGGGAGAGTAATGTCAAAGGCACAGATCGAGGAGCAGCTCTACGGCTGGGGAGAGGAGATCGAGAGCAATACGATAGAGGTCTTTATTCATCACCTGCGACGAAAGTTGTCTCCGCAACTGATCCGTACTATTCGCGGTGTCGGTTACATGATTGAGAAAACTACGCCATGAGGTCGTCGCTGCGTTGGCGCCTTTTTACGATTCTTGCAGTATCAGTATTGCTGGCCTGGATTGCGACTGCGTTCTTCACCTATCTTGATGCGCGCAAGGAGATCGGCATGACGCTTGACTCCCGACTGGTAAAAGCGGCTGAGCAGATCTCGATGCACCTGGACAAATCACAAAATGCCAGTGAGGTCGGGCAGCGAGTGCGTGATTATACGGGCACCGTGCTGCAGGTATGGAACAGTGACGGCACGCTGCTCCTCGATTCGAGCACGGCTCCTGAAGAACGCCTGGGTACACAGCGCGATGGTTTCGAAAGCACCACTATCAATGGTGTTCGCTACCGGGTTTACAGCCAATGGGACAAGGCCGGCCACCTGAATGTGCGCGTTGGTGAGCAATATGAGCTGCGCGATGCACTCGCAGAAAGTGTTGCAAGCCACCTTCTGCATCCCCTGTATTTTGCTGTTCCTGTGTTAGGCCTACTGATTTGGCTGTCCGTTGGTGCTGGGCTTGCACCCTTATCCCGATTTACCCGGGAAGTAAAACAGCGTGAACCGGATAAACTGGACCCCCTTGATCTTACTGATACTCCCCGGGAAGTAATGCCATTGCAGGATGCGCTCAACGCTCTTTTCGGGCGCTTACAGGTTTCACTGGAGCATGAGCGACGCTTTACTGCCGATGCGGCCCATGAGCTGCGTACTCCGCTGGCGGCCATAAAAACTCAGGCGCAGGTGGCATTTGCTGCCCGGGACCCGAGAAAACTGGAGCATGCGCTAGACAGGATTGTCAGTGGTACAGACCGTGCGGCGCATCTGATTGAACAGTTGCTGGTGCTTTCGCAAGTAGATTCAGAACAAGCATCGGCGAATCCAAAACCGGTCAAACTTTCTGCAGTGGTGAACGAGTGCGTGGCTTCACATGCCCAAGCGGCGATACGCAAGGGCGTGGATCTGGGGTTTGAGGCGGCCGATGACGGGGCGGTTCTGGGTGATGCAACCTTGCTTGGGATTCTTGTTCGTAACCTCGTGGATAATGCTGTTCGGTACACACCTGCGGGCGGACAAGTGGATGTACGAATCAAGCGAGTCGGCGAGGAGGTGGTGCTTCTTGTTGTTGATACCGGGCCGGGAATTCCGGAGAAAGCGCGTAATGTGGTGGTGTCGAGGTTTTATCGCGGGCTTGGCAGCGGTGAAGAAGGTAGTGGGCTGGGGCTATCAATCGTAGAACGCATAGCTCACCTGCATGGAGCTTCTCTGAGGTTTGATGATAACAATGATTCGGGAGAAGGCCTGATTGTATCCGTGCGTTTCAAAGCAGCTTCAGAATAGAGACGGTCGATCCTTTCGGTTTGTCGATATTTGTGGCCACAAATTGCATCCTTAAGCGAATATTAAGGTGATTTTGGGATACTTCTTTCAAGCCGACCAAACGGTGCACTCAAAGGAGCGTTTCATGAACATCAAATCCCGTTTTTCAAAGTTTGCAATCATCACTGGCATGGTACTTGGCCTGTCAGCCACCAGTATTATGGCCGCGCCGGCCAACAATGAACATGAGCATGGCCATGGCCATGGGGAGATGGAACTCAGGCTGAACGATGGCAGCAAGTGGGCAGTTGATGCGCCACTCAGTCGTGCGATGAACAATATCGGAAGTGCCATGCATAAGGATTTGGACGCCATTCATTCTGGCAAACTGCCAAAAGAGAAATATTCTGTACTGGCGACTAAAATCAATAATGAAGTCAACTACATGGTTGAAAACTGCAACCTTGAGCCTGAGGCGGATGCCCAGCTTCACCTGATTATTGCCGAACTGATGGAAGGGGCATCTGCAATGGAAAGCAAAGCCAATGCGCGGGATGGTGCGGTGAAAGTTATGGGCGCAATTGAAAGTTACGCTACCTATTTTGATGACCCGAATTTCAAACCAATCAAACACTGATGATTAGCCTGGTACACCCGTCCAACAGATGATCCGGTGTACCAGGCGATTCGCTTTACCTGTCAATAAACATCCTCCAGGTAACGCCCGTCGTTTCTCAATTCTTCTACATCCAGGTTTAACGGCTTGAGAATTGAATCAAACACCTGGCGTACACCGGAGGCCATATCCCGCCCTCCGCATACCAATATCTGTGCACCTGCCTCAACCAGTTGTCGCAGTGCGGGTTCATCCGCAATGATGGCATCCTGAACGTAGTTTTTCTCTGCCGACCGTGAAAACGCGGTGCTCAGCCCGGTAAGCCGGTGGTCATCGAGGTAACAACCCAGTTCCGGTCGGTAGAGAAAGTCTGATTGCGGGTTACGGCCGCCCCAGTAGAGGTACATGGGGTTGCGCTCGGTATTCTTTCGGATGAAACCGGCAAGTGGACCGATTCCCGCGCCAGCGCCAACGAGAATGATCGGCGTAGCGCCTCCCGCCGGGCGAAAACCCGGATTTTTCTGGATAAACCCGCTGATTCTGTCTCCTGGTTTTAGGCTGTGCAGATATCCTGAGCAAATGCCATGGGTCTGTTTACGCACACAGATTTCCAGTATCCCATCCGACGCAGAGGAGGCCAGCGAATAGAACCGGGCGGCCCGATCTCCAGGTGGCGCAACCCCAAACAGATCGCCAGCCTCGAAGTCCGGCAGATTCTGCCGGTTTTGAAACAGCAGTTTCTGCCAGAGCTTTCTTTCACTTTTTACCGGCTTGAAGCGCAAGATGCTGGTAGGCGCATTGACTGCAACCCCGTAATCAACCCGCTCAACAAGCTCAAACTCTGAAGTGACGGCGGGTGCGGGGTTATGAGTCAGTGCCAGCGGAATGCCCATGCGTTCACTGATAGCCTCGCCCCATTCCTGAAACTGCGTGGCGGAACCGCGGTCAATTCGGGTAAGGGGATGCATTTGTTTTAGGCCTTTGCTGCGGAGCGCTGTATCCACGTCCTGCGCATACTGGCAGAACTTCGGGAACTGTTGGTCGCCAAACCCGAGAACCACAAACTTCAATCCGTCATCCGCCTGAAAGTGTTCAAGTCGAGCGATAAACTGACTGGCGGAAGAGGGCGCGTCACCATCACCATAGGTTGATGTCAGAATGAAAAGCACAGAGGCCTGCGGATAGTGCTCCGCCAGATCATTCATGGGCGCGCAGTGCACCTTTTTGCCTGCCTGATTGAGCTTGTTTTGAAGGTCTTTGGCAAAGCCCCAGGTGGTATTGCCTTCCGAGCCCACCAGAATGACGGTGTCAGCGGCTTCGATGCTCGCACTTTCACCCAGGCTTATGGCTGATGAGCGCCGCTGCCACCAGATCTGCAGGCCGGTAAATGACAACATCGGCACGGTCAGCGCAGCTAGCCCGAGAATCAGACCTAACCACCACAAGCCTTCACCCGTGTGCAGGCGAGCCATCCAGTGCTGAAACTTGCTGCCGGCTGAACGTGGCTGGTACTGCAGCAGCTCCCCGGTTGCCTGATCCACGAATCCGGAACCCTGGGCAGTGCTCAGTGAATAAACATCCATGGGGTCATCCGGGTAGGGGAACACCAGCTCACGCAGTTCGTTAACGTCCACGCTCTTTAGCGCGCTCAAAGAACCTGCCGGTGCCGGCGTACCTCCTGAAACCTCCGCAGGAAAAGAGAGCTCCGTAATCGTCCCTTCCGGTAAAAGACCAAACCTTACCGCAGACATATAACTGCCGGTCAGTGCCGACAGCAACAAGCCAATAACCGCAAATCGTGCCAGCTCGGCGTGAATTCGCGGGCTACCAGAACCTGCAATGGGTCGTAACATTGCCTTCCAGCCCCCCAGGCGTCGAGCCAACAGAAAGGCTCCGGACAGACAGATCAATACCATTAGTGCTGCCAAAACTCCGGCCAGTATTCGTCCGGCATCGTCCATGAGAAAGGATCTGTGCAAGTTTTTTACCCAGCGGAACCAAGCCGATGGCTGGTAGGGGGCAATGCCTTTACCCGTCAGGGGATTAACCCTATCGGCACCTGGCTGGCCATCACGGCTGTAATAAACAACAACCTCGCCTGATAGAGAGCGTGCGATCTGTTCGGTCCCGGGATAATTCGCCACTACGTGCTCGGCCAGGTCGGCCACGCTTAGTTCGCCGGCAGCGGGAACCGTCGCGGCCGACCTCTCAAGTGTCGGCACTACCGACAACACAACCCCGGAAGTCGCCAGCACCACCAAAAACAGTGCGGCGACCAATCCCGGTAAACCATGGAGCTTGCGCAACATTAATGTGTCTCCCGTCGTTTACTTGAGGTTATAGACAAAGGACTGGACATAGCCGCGGCCAGAAACCGTTTTTCCGGAGCCTTCAGTGGTCAGAGGCACAACCACATCCGAACGGTTGTCACGCATGTCTTCAACGGCAGTATCAACACGAATCTGATAACCGGAGTCGATCAAAGCGTCTTCAAGTTCCAGAGTCACTTTCAGAGCGCGGCCGCTGGTCACACTGGCGCCGGTTAGGCCGTCGTATTCAGCTTGATTCAGGCCACTGCCGCGTGCCCAGTCCCGCAGGTGCTTGTAATATTTGCTTTTCTCACCTGAAATCCAGAGAGTTCCCTGGTACTGTCCGTTGGCATCCGTCAAGTAGAGAGCCAGGTAAGCCCCGTCACCGCCATAGTTTTTCAGCTGCGTGGTAAAGGTGACTTCCCGGGCCTGTGCATAAGCTGGCAATGCCATTACAGTCGCAAGCCCCAGAGCAAACAGAATCTTTTTCATGATGTAATCTCCTTTAATTATTCAACCGTTACGCTGGGGCGACCTTTAACAATGCCCTTGCGCGGAACCCGATCTTCATTGGTCGGTTCGCTGTAGCGCTTGGACTTGTCGTGATGCTTGTCATCGTCATCGTCATCGTCGTCCACTCGCTCTATTTCCATTAGCTCAAAGGTTGCCGGAGAGTATTCAGCTTCCACGCGGTAGCCATCCGGGTCCCTTCCTTTGACCTCGTAACATCCGTCATCCACTTTGATGCGGAACACGGTCCAGCCTTCAGCTTCCAATTGCTTTCGCAGGTTTTCTCGGGGCTGCCATTGGGCAACCGGGTCATCGCAGTCATCGTCTGCCAGGGCGGCACCGCTCACCAGCAGTAACGAAAGGCTGATAACAATGGGTTTGATATTCATGGCATGTCTCCCGTTGAATCGGTTTAATCAACCCTAAGGCTTTTACCTGACAGTGGGCTGAACGGACGACCACATAATAGGGTTGCCAGCGGGTATTTGAGCGCTTCAGGCTGCTGTCAGGTTACGGCTGTAGTATCTTCGGATCGTGATCAGGCAAAAGGTGAAACATGCGGGTACTGTTGGTTGAGGATACAACCGGGCTGGGTGAGGCAGTGCGGGATCAGATCAGCGAGGATGGCCATGCCGTGGACTGGGTGCAAAGTCTCTGTTTTGCGGAAACCAGCGTGAAAACCACCGCTTATAATCTGATTTTGCTCGATTTAATGCTGCCGGATGGCCACGGTTTTGATTTTCTTAAAAAACTGCGAGCGGCCGGTGACACAACGCCCGTCATCATTCTGACCGCCAGGGACCAGGTTTCAGACAGGATTGCAGGGCTGAATGCCGGTGCCGACGATTATCTGGTGAAGCCTTTTGATCTGTCAGAGCTGTCTGCCCGTGTGGCGGCAGTGGCACGACGCTATCGCGGCAATCCGAACCCTCTGGTGCATATCGGCGATCTTGAAGTGGATCTTGGTGATCACCGCATCAGCCGCAACGGCGAGCCAGTGGAGCTCACCGCCCGGGAGTGGGCGCTCTTTGAAGGGTTTTTGCAGCGCCCGGGAATACTGCTTTCGCGTTCACAGCTTGAAGACCGGTTATACGAATTCGGTGCCGAAATCGAGAGTAATACGATTGAGGTGTATATCAGCCGTTTACGTAAAAAACTGGGGCGCGATGCCATAGTGACGGTCCGGGGAATGGGGTACCGGTTAAACGCTTATGACCACTAAAACCAGTTTGCAGAAAACCCTTGGTACCTGGCTGACCCTCGGCGTGACCTTGCTCTGGCTGTTGGGCGTTATTGCTTCCGGGGTCATTGCCCGGCATGAAATGAATGAGGTTTTCGACAGCGCCCTGGAGGAGACTGCGCAGCGAATCTTGCCACTGGCTGTGACCGATATTCTGAATCGGGAAAATGAAACAGGCAATCAGCGGGCACTGGCCCTGAGAGAGCATGACGAGTACCTAACCTATCTGGTTCGTGACGCATCGGGCAAACTCCTGCTGCAGTCCCACGACGCAGATCCCCGAATTTTCGGTGCCAAACCCCAACAAGGGTTTTCTGAAACGTCAACGCACCGGATATACGGGGAGGGCGCCATCAGCGATACCCTGTACATTGAGGTTGCCGAACCCTTGGCCCACCGCAACGAAGCCATACTGGATACCAGCCTCGCATTGCTCACTCCATTAATACTTCTGATTCCCATCAGCCTGATCGGGGTGTGGTGGGTGATAAAACGGTCACTTCGTCAGGTGGTTTTGCTGCAGCAATCGATAGAAACCCGTGGTGGTAGTGATCTTTCTCCGGTAGTGGTAGATCGCCTGCCAAAAGAGTTTGAACCTACCATGGTTTCAGTCAACCGCTTATTGGAACGTTTGCGCAGGGCGCTTGAAGCCGAGCGAAGCTTTACCGCCAACAGCGCCCATGAGCTGCGAACCCCGCTGGCAACGGCGTTGGCCAAGCTTCAGCGGTTAAAAACCGAAACCCGGGATGCCGGAGTTAAAGCACGAGCTGGCGAAATCGAACAGTCTCTTCGCACCCTGTCCAGACTGTCGGAGAAGCTGCTGGAACTGGCAAAGGCTGAGGGTGGTAGCGCGCTGTCTGAACACTACAACGACCTTGTACCCATACTGAAAATAATCGCCAGCGATTATGAGCGTAATGCCCCCGGGCGCCTCAGGCTGAATTTACCTGAAGATAGCGTGATGTCATTACTCGATCCTGACGCCTTTGCCATCCTGCTAAGAAACCTGATAGAGAATGCACTCAGGCACGGCGCAGCCGACAAGGCAGTAAATATCAGCCTGACAGGTGAGGGCACTTTACGAGTCGCTAATGCAGGTGAGGTTGTACCGCCAGAGAAGCTCGCATTGTTGCGCAACCGGTTTGTGCGTTCCGATTCGAAAACACTGGGCTCCGGTATCGGGCTTGCAATCGTGGACGCCATTGCCAGCGGTGCGGGTACGGTCCTGACCCTCCGATCACCAGCCTCAGGCCGGAGTGATGGTTTCGAAGCAGAAGTGAATGTTGTCGTGGTTCACACAGACGTTTAAGGCTGGTGTCAGGTTAACCCTGCAGAATTCAAACAAACCCAAGACGGAGTTTGTTTGTGCCTAACCTACGTACCAGTGTCACCCTTTTGCTGCTTTTGGCGGCTCAGATCAGCTTCTGGACCCCGGGGCTGAGCTATGAGCAGTTCCTGACACTCAGCGGCTATCTTGCCATCAATTTCATGTCCATCACCATGGTGCTGGCTACCCGACCTGCATGGCTGGAATCCCCGCTGGGTGGTCTGGACAGCATGTATAAACTGCATAAATGGACCGGAATTTTGGCCGTCGTTTTTGCGGTCACACACTGGCTTACCGAAATGGCGGATGATGGCCTGGAAGCGCTGTTTGGCTCGGATCGCAGCTTGAAAGAAGCTGACTTTTCGGGCCTGCTGGACAGCCTTCAGGATGGCGCTGAAGACCTGGGCGAACCCGGCCTGTATCTGCTGCTGTTTCTGGTTGTTATTACCCTGACTCGATGGGTGCCCTACTATTACTGGCGTTATCTGCACCGGGTGATGCCAGTGATCTATCTGGTACTGGCCGCCCACGCACTGTTGCTGGCCCCGCTGAAATGGTGGCAACAACCCACTGGTTGGCTCATGACGTTATTGATCGCAGGTGGTGCCGTTGCAGGCCTACAATCACTGACCGGGCAAATCGGAAGGAGTCGTCGTTATAAGGGGCTGGTTCAGGCCGTCAAGCAGACATCAGCCAACATCACAGAAGTCGTCTGTGACATGGGCAAGCGGTGGCCCGGTCATCAGGCCGGACAATTCGCCCTGGTAACCTTCGACCGAATCGAAGGGGCACATCCTTTCAGCCTGTCCAGTGCTGACGATGACAGCGGACAGCTCAGTTTCCATATCAAGGCACTGGGAGACTACACCCGCAAGATTCCCCGTAAGCTACGTAGTGGCCAGACAGTTACTCTGGAAGGCCCTTATGGTCGCTTCGACCCCGACAGCGGCAGAAAAAACGCCCAACAAATCTGGGTGGCTGGCGGAATAGGTATCACACCGTTTCTGGCTGCTCTGGAAAAGCGTCTGATCAATTCCGAACAAAAACATCCGGCTATCACACTTCATTACTGCACTACCGGAGCTACAGTCGACCCAATGGTGACCCGTCTACAAGAGTTGACGGAGCAACTTCCGGACATATTGCTGCACATATACGATAGCCAGGTGGAGCAGCGATTGACAGTGGATCAACTGCAAATCCATGATCGCCGGGTGGATGTTTGGTTTTGCGGGCCGCAGGGACTGGCCAAAGCCTTGCGAAGCGGTCTGAAGCAACAGCCTATTTCATTGCGCTTTCATCAAGAAAGTTTTGAGTTTCGCTGAAACAGATTTCCTTTTCGGCCCCGGATTAAGCAATCGGTGGCGGCCATGGATCTTGATGTGGTGAGGTGAAGCGTAGAAGATAATCGTGTCTTTGTTCGGCAGCGTGATTGGGAAAGCATATGAGTCATAGTGAAGTCCATCGCTCACATCGCGTGGGTTGGTTACGCGCAGCTGTATTAGGTGCAAACGACGGAATAGTTTCCACGGCAAGTCTGATTATTGGTGTGGCTGCCGCTAACAGTGCTCATGGAGGCATTCTTCTGGCAGGCCTTGCGGGGTTAGTAGCGGGCGCTATGTCTATGGCTGCTGGGGAGTACGTGTCCGTTAGCTCGCAGTCCGATACGGAAAAGGCAGACCTGGCTATTGAAAAAAAATCATTGGAACAGGACTTTGAGTTTGAAAAAGAGGAGCTCGCTTTAATATACGAAAGCAGAGGGCTTGAGTCGGCTCTCGCGAGGCAAGTCGCTGAGCAGTTAATGGCTCATGATGCTCTTGGTGCACACGCCAGGGATGAAATAGGCATCTCGGAAACGGTTAGCGCCCAGCCCGCTCAAGCGGCATTCTCATCGGCAGGCACTTTTACCATTGGTGCCGCACTTCCGTTGGCTGCGGCGTGGGTTGTACCGGGCAGCCAACTAATTTTTGTTGTTGCAGGATCCTCACTGGTTTTTCTTGCGTTTCTAGGCGGGATTGCTGCGAGAGCGGGTGGGGCTTCTATTACTATCGGCGCAATCCGAGTTACATTTTGGGGTGCACTCGCAATGGCACTTACGGCCGGAGTAGGTCGAATATTTGGTGTGGTTGCGTAAAAGATTTTTACTCGCCACTTATATAAATCAAGCCTGCTTAAACTTTCCTGCCCATTATTAATCCGCAAGCCGGATTCAGGCGCGGATCATCTCATGTTTTGACATTTTCCTGATAAAACCTCCACAAAGCTGTGACACAGGGTGGGTCAATATACCCACTCAATGTCAGGTCGACTTTTTCAGTCGTCAATGTGGTGATTATTGTCATGAGCACACTCCTATCTCGCCAACTGCAGGGATTCGTAGCGGCCGGCGGCCTTTCTACGTTGTTCCACTGGCTTGTAATGGCAGCATTGATCGCTGCCGGGCTTGAACCAGTGCTGGCAACCGCTAGCGGAAGCGTGTCTGGTGCGCTGCTAAATTACGGCCTCCAGCGGCGCCTGGCATTTCGCAATGCCGGCCCTCACAGGGTCACGCTGTGGCGTTATATCGGCTCCTGTCTTGGTGCCTGGTTCTGCAATCTCGCCTTCTTTTTTCTACTCAATAACGTATTGGGACTTCCCGTCACCTTGTCACAAATCGTGACCACAGGGCTTGTCGCTGCACTGAATTACATCGTCTACCAAAGGCTGGTTTTCCATGAACAAACGCGTTGAATTCCCCGTCGTACTTTTTGATGGCCCGTTTGATAAGCCGTTATTATCACTGGTGGTGCCGCTATATAACGAACGCCCGATGCTGCCCCTTTTCTTTGAGCGGGTTCTACCGGTGCTTGCCACCCTGGACCTGCACTGGGAAATCGTGCTGATTGATGACGGCAGTGATGATGGCAGTGCCCAATACATCCGCA
>NZ_VCHA01000006.1 GCF_016597815.1 Marinobacter sp. DY40_1A1
ACTTCTTCAACACGGCGGCTTTACGTTCTTCGGAATAACGTGGCATGAATGCTCCCATGCCGCCCCAACTGATTAAATTCAGGCGAAATTGCCAACTGGACAACAAGGCTGACAGAGGGGGGTATGCTAGGGCTATGGGTTCACGGCGATTTTCAATCCTAAGATGGGGTATTGGGAGAGCTAAAAGTATTTTGTAATTGATGTTGAACTGGCTTCAGTAAATGGCGTTTACCGCGCACTTTGCGGTGAGAGCTACAACTCTCCAAGGTCCCCTTTCTGTGCCCAAAAGGCAGTTTCTGGAGTCAGGGCAGGGGTCATAATTTTAGTGGTAAGAAAAGGTGGCTTGAAATCTTAGGCACACCACGGGCACCATTTGGGCACAGCCAAATAAAAAGGCCCCACGCTTTCACGTAAGGCCTTGAAAAATATGGCGCGCCCGACAGGATTTGAACCTGTGACCCCTGCCTTCGGAGGGCGATAGTCTAACTCGTTTTAATATCTTCTGCTATCATATAAATACCATAAAAACAGCGAGTTGCATCGTTTTTCGATATGGTGTTGTCTTTGGTTATCTCCCTCTATACACTCATTTTGTGGTTACGGTTGTGGTTATAATTTCTGATCCAGAGGAAGACTCTATTGATTACGACCGATCGGCAAGTTGCTTCTCTAAAGCCTAAGGATTCTGTGTTTTGGGAGTCGGTGCGATCTCCTCATGGAGGAGGACTGGCGTTACGCGTCTCTGTGAAAGCCAGCAAAACCTGGTTCTATCGGTACCGATTTCAGGGCAAGCAAGATGCTTTCGCTTTGGGTCGCTATCCAACTATGACCCTCCAGCAAGCCAGGGATGCCCATGGAGAGGCGCGGGCACACTTATCTGATGGGTTAAATCCTAAGCGAGTATTCCGCCAAGCCAAGCTCGCTGCGGAGCAGACTTGGACAGGTCAAGAGTTGTTCGATGCCTGGATAAAGATATACAGCTCTACCCCATCTTCTCGCACTAAACGAGTTCCCTCAGAAACTGTTGTTATACAGACCATTTGGCGCTGGCAGAAGTATCTTCAGCACCGAGTTGCATCCCTTTTAGTAAACTCCATCTCAAGACAAATGATAACGTCTCTTGTTTCTGATGTTGCGGAGCGACATAGCCGGGAGCAAGCACGAAAGTGCCTTACCATATTCAATGGGATGTTCAATTTGGCCGAGGTGAGAGGGCAGGTTGATCACAACCCAGCTTTTGGCCTTGAACCATCGAAACTGGGTGCTTCTAAAGGCCAAGCTGGTGAACGTTATCTATCATTAGACGAGATCAAACTGTTGTGGTGGGCGATCGAAGAAAACGATTTGTCTGCTTCTGTTGGCGCAGCTTTGAGGGCTCTCTTGTTGACCGGAATGCGCCGAGGAGAGCTTTGTCAAACGCGCTGGAACGATGTCGACCTACAGCGACGCCTTTGGACTTTGCCGGCCAATACGACAAAAAGTCGCCGCGCTCATGTGCTACATATCTCTGATGCGCTCTTGGACATTCTCGAGTCCTTGCCGCGGGAGTCGGAGTTCGTTTTCCAGAGTGCCCGATTGGAGGATCAACCTATCCTTCCAGCTTCCCTGACGACGGCGGTTGCTCGCCTACAAGGTGTCAAAACAGCAACGCTTGATGAAAGCGCGCCATTGGCTGGCATGAAACGATTCTCTGTGCATGATCTTCGACGAACGGTTGCTACTGGCCTCGGAGAGCACTGCGGCACTCCTCCTCACATCATCAGGCGAATTCTCAATCATCTGAGTGAGGACCGGCTTGAAGACACATACCAGCGTGCTCAGCTCATAGAAGAGCAGAAAAAAGCTCTAAATTCCTGGGGCGTTTTGGTTCACGAGAAAATCCACCAGGCATAAGCTCTCGCCACATTCTGCGAGTGTGTACACAGGCAAATTCCGACGTTTTCCTCTGGTAGCATTGAGTAGATCTCGAGATATATCGAGAGACTCAAAGGGTTGGGGAGGATGACGAGGAGTGTCTTGCCGGACGCGCGTCAACCTCCCCAAGATTTAGCCGGCTTAGCCGACCTTGGCTGTGGATCTAAGAAGTGTTGCCACACTTTTTGAATCATAGCCAGTCGCCACTTTATTGTGCGGATAGAAAAAACACAATGGTGGTGGTTGCTCAGCTCGCCGGTCTTTTCAGGAGAATTGGAATGCGTGACGAGTTGTTTGAAAACCGATATCTCACCGAGCGCCAAGCTGCTTACTATCTTGGGTTTAGCCCCATCACGATACGACAAAGCCGCTGGACAGGAACGCTTGCCGGGTTACCTGCACCTACGTACGTCAGCTTCGGACGGAGTGTTCGGTATACGTTAAAAGCACTTGAGGCCTGGGTTGCGAGAGCACAAGAGGGGGGTATGTGATGCCTAACGCTAATGTACTCAAGCTTGAGCGGGAAGGCAGGGATAATTCACGCTTCTTGGTAGATCCCCAGCCAGACCTAGAATACCCGATTGAGGCGTTGGGGCCGATTTTGGGCGAGGCGGCGATAGCCATTTCCGGTGCAATCCAGGCACCAAAGGGAATCGCTGCACAGTCTGTCCTGGCTGCTGCTACCCTTGTTGCGCAGCCTCATATTGACGTAGGCCGTGGAGATACCCTTCGAAGCCCCGTTTCGCTTTATTTTTTAACGGTTGCCGACTCAGGCGACCGGAAGTCTTCTGTAGATAAAATCGCATTGGCGCCAATCACTCATTGGCAAACGCAGCGACAGGCGGAAATAGAAGCGAACGCTCCAAAGCACAGAGCTGCCATGGAGGCCTGGCAAACTACTTACGAGGCTTGTCGAAACCAGTTCAAAAAAAATCAAAATCACGGGAAGGATGCATTGAGCAGCTTGCAAAAGCAGCTTGAGGAGCTTGAGGCACTCCGTCCTTCAGAGCCCAAAATCCCCCACGTTTTGATACAGGAGCCGAATTCGGAAGGGATATACGGGCATTTGCGAGATGGGCTGCCAACCCTTGGTCTTTTTTCAGATGAGGGAGTTGGATTCTTTGGTGGTCACGGAATGAGTGACGATAGTAGAGGGCGAACCATCGCAATGATGTCGGCTCTCTGGGGCGGGGATTCAATAACGCGCTCCAGAGCGAATACTACAGACTCTGGCCAGCTAATTGGCCGGAGGCTATCTGCGCATCTGATGGTGCAGCCCGTAGTGGCTAAGCGAATCCTGTCAGATGAGCTGTTTCAGGGACAAGGGTTTCTCGCCCGGTTTCTTATCTGCCACGAAAAAACTATGGCTGGAACGCGATTTCTTGGCCCAGACTCATTGAGCGCCAATATATTTGAAGTACCAGCTTATGACACGTATTCGACCCGTCTATCACATCTACTAAAAACTCCACTTCCGGTGTGTCGGCGAACCGGCGCACTAGAGCCTAGGGTCATGCAAATTAAAAGGAACGCCCTTGCGGAATGGGTGGAAGGTTACAACCAGATTGAAGCAGAAAATTTGGAGGGCGGTGAGTTTGCACGAATGAGAGCTAGTGCAAGTAAGGCCGCTGAAATCGCTGCGCGTATTGCGGCAGTGCTGGCTTTTATCGAGCAGGCCGAAACAATTGAACGTAGTCATGTTCAGAGGGCGTTTGTGCTTATTAAGTATTACCTCTCCTCAACCGCTTTCAGAGAGGAAGAAGCCTTTTACGAGGAGAGGGATCACCTCGCTCGAGAGTTATTGGAATGGATTGTTACCCAGTCCGGAGGGGTTCTTCACTCAAATGATTTTAAGAGGATCTCCCGTCGGCTTTTCAACCGAAAGGCAGCCGATATTCGAAAAACACTCAGACACCTCGAAACATTGGGACATGTAGATGTTACGGAACACGGCCGTAAAGGTGCCCCCGTCGAATGGACAGTCATTAGGTAATCGGAAATCTTTGTCGCCAGCTAGCGATGTTGAATGGCGGAAATGGCGGATAAAGCGGAAATAAGTAAACGTAATATAAATCATAAGGATAGATTCCTGGCCGTTGGCGGAATTCGTGCGGAAACTGGCGGAGATTATTTTCCGCCAGTTTCCGCCACGCTCCGCACCCCGTCCGCCACCTGTACCCATTGAAATTACTGGAATCCGCCATTTCCGCCACTTCTGCGGGGTGGCTTTATCAAATTATGGTTTAGGGAGCAGAGGCTAAAGAGTTGTTAAGCGTACTCACTACACTTCACCGGTCGGGATCCCAAGCCAGAGGCTGAGTTATGACAGCGGTAATTCTCCGAACTAAAAAGCTAAAGAAAACAAACGTCGCCCTTAGTAGCGCTCACGTTACACGGGTTATTGAGACACCCAACGCCGATCCTCGGAAAACACACCTTAACGTGGCGTTGATTGGCGAGGGACGCTCTCCTGACGAATTGGTCAAAAGCCGTGTTGGCGAAGTGATCGAGGCGCGGAAAAATGCCGGGGTAAAAAGCATCCGAAAGGATGCTGTTTGGGCCGTTGAGTTCGTGCTGACGGTTCGAGATGAATACTGGGCCGGTAAATCGCCTGCTCATATTAATAGCTGGGCCCAGCACTCTCTGGGTTTTCTATTAAGCCGGTATGGGGCTGAAGATATTGTGAGCGCCACTCTGCACCTGGATGAAACGAGCCCTCATATTCATGCCTATCACGTCCCGGTGGTTCGTGATGCACATAGCACAGCGACGCTTTCTGCAAAGGCATTTTACGGTAGCGCCCAAAAACTATCTTTGCTGCAAGATGATTATGCGGCACACATGTCATGTTTCGATGAGGTGCTTATCCGGGGGTTAAAAAAGTCGAGGGCCCGACATAAAAAAGTCAGAGAGTGGTACTCGTTGCTGGAGGGAGAGGTCAAACGCGAGACAATAAAATTGCCCCCTCTACGAGTTAACCAACCGCCGTTTTTGTTCACGGTTGGTGATCGTAAAGAATGGGCGGAAGCCGAGTCGAAAAGAATACGATCTGAGTTGGAAGTTTCGGCGCGAAGGATCATGGAAGCTAGAGCCAAAGCCCTTTATGTCGCCCGCCAATATCAACTCAAATACAAAACCGAGTATTGTCGCACTGACGCCTACCGTCATATTGGTATGGCTCCTGAGGAGTTACTGGATTGGGTGAAAAGCTATAGCCAGCACCGGAGTCAACTTAGCCAACTCTCACGTGACAGCTCGAATTTTGAGCAGCTTTACCTTGAGGCATTGGCGGAATTGAGTGCTGCTGAGGAGCTGATTGGCAATTACAGTGTTTTGTTCAATGAGCTATGTGGCGGCCTCGGTGTTTCAGTGTCTGAGCTCGCCAGCCACGCGAGTGAGATATGCGCAGCAGTGAAAGCTAAAAGAGCATGGATTGAGCTTAGCGATGATTTATCAGAACATCAGGCAGCTTACCCTGAAAATGTTTGATGTATTTCTAATGTTGAGTCCGGCTAAACATAGGATTGTCAGCGCAGGGGGGGCAAGTCTAAAACCATGTATGCAAAGCTCCCTGGAAGATTGATTTAACGGGGCAGGCAATTCAGTGCCAGTTGGTTGCTACAGCGTCATTAGCAGAGCGAAATTGACGAAACTGCAAGGTGAGAACCATCATTGCATCAAATCTGGTTTTCTATGTGGTAGTAAAGACGCAACTTGCTCAGCCTCTTCAGCAAACACAAAGTCGCCGGGGGGGTGGTGGTAATGACATCATAAGTTGGCCGCTTCGGTCGCAAAGCGGACATTCAGGTGGGATGATCGACTCCAATATTAGGCACAATCTGACTGTACGGGATTCATTCTGACTTCTTGGCAAGACGCTCCGCGAACCATTGATAGTGTTTTGAGTTTTCAACCGGTACATTTCTTAGTGCCGTCCTCAGAACACGTAGCTCATTTTCCCGGTCTTTCCGCTTTGAATACAGAATAGAGAGCCTACGGTATGTAAAGGGGGTATCTACTCCCTGTTCCAGAAGTTTTTCATATTCCAGAAGGCCTTCCTCGATTTTCCTTTCTTTTTCAAGGGCTTGGCCACGCATATTGCCATCTGCCGCTTCCCGATAATTGGCTTGTTTGAATTCCCATTCCAACGTGCTGATGTTCTGTTCAACTTCCGAAAGCTGATCGATTTTGATCCAAGGGTTTTCTTTGACTAGGTCCTTTAGCTCATCCAACCTTTCTTTGGCCAAATCTAAGCGTGAAATCTTGGTATCAGCATTTTTTGAGTCATTGGCGATTTGGAGAGATTCGTTGATGATCTCAACTAGCCGTTGAGCAGACGATGCGGCTATCTGTTGGGTTACATCGAGTTGAGGTTCTTGGGCTGAGTGCGGCCTGCTACCTTTTTGAGAGCTGCCAGGTCTCGATTTGAAGGACCATATCAGGACGAACAACAGAGCCACGACGATGATCAGAACAACTAAACCTTCCACTCACTACTCCATATTGCTAAACGCCAGACCATTGACGCAGTGGTTAGTGTGGGATCATAATATAGTTGGTAACTTAATAATAAAGTCGGTAACTTCGTAATAAAGTTGGTAACTACCGAGCGTTGTGGCAAAGTCGGGTCATTCTTCTCAGGAATCTAGTGTCTCGTTTGGTTAATTCGCTCACTTATTATCAATTAGACTCAGCTTTGCTTTCGCCACCGATGTCATAATGGACTCGGCACTTTTATGCCACCGGAACGGCTTTGCCAGTTTTTCGTTGTGAACCTTGATGAACTTTTTAATCGCAGACTTTAATTCGCCGACACTGGTGAAAATGCCTCGATAAAGTGCCCGTCGCTCCAGTTGGCTAAACCAACCCTCCACCGCATTGAGCCAGGACGCGCTCGTGGGCGTGAAGTGCAGCTTGAATCGAGGGTGCTTGGCCAACCAAGCTTTGGCCTCTGGCGTCTTGTGAGTCGAGCTGTTATCCAGAATCAAATGTAGATCCATACCCTTCGGAGTTTCTCGATCAATCTGTCGCAAGAAATCCAAAAACTCCTTGGCCCGGTGGCGCTGAGTGACTCGACCAATCACCTGGCCCGTCAGTGTATTAAACGCAGCGTACAGACTGGTTGTGCCATGACGCTTGCAATCGTGTGTGCGACGCTCCACTTGTCCTGGACGAAGCTGCAATTTTGGCTGAGTTCGGTCAAGAGCCTGAATTTGGGTCTTTTCGTCAACAGACAGAACCAGTGCATTGTCCGGGGGATTCATATAGAGCCCGACAACATCACAAACCTTCTCGGCGAAGTGAGGGTCGTTGCTGATCTTGAACGTTTTGATCCGGTGCGGTTTCAAATCGGCTGCTTTCCAGATTTGATGCACTTGCCACCGCGTCACCCCGGCATGCTCGGCCATAAGGCTGATGCTCCAGTGTGTGGCTTCTTTCGGAACCTTATGGACCGTGTCATCTAAAATCTTCTTGACGGTTTTACCGGCCAGCTTTCGCGGCTGACCGGGTCGCGGCGCATCATAAAGCCCCTCAAGACCTCGCTCACTGTAGCGTTTGCGCCACTTGAAGACGGTTTGAGTGCTAACCTGAAGAGAGTCTGAGATCCCTTTTGGTGTCTCACCTTCGTTCAGTAACAAAAGAATCTTGGCGCGTTGCGCCAGATGCTGGCTCAGGGTATTGGTTCGGCACCAACTTTCGAGTTCCAACTGATCGTTTACAGTTAGATTAAACGGCGCTGCGGGTTTGGCCACGATGGGAGCCTTTTATTGCTGATGTATAGCTCTTATTATACCCAACATGAATAAGCGAATTAAACAGACGAAACACTAGGCGAGGGAATCTCAGTCTTCAAGCAGTCACTGATCGGATGTCGCGCACCAACCTGATCAACGTTTCGGTGTTGGGATTATCCAGCAGGTGCGTTCGGATGGAGGTTCCATTCAGCCTCCACAAACGGGTGGGTTTGGTGAACCATTCTGCAGCCATTTTTTCATGGCCAGCAGGTGTTAGGAGCACCAGAGCTTTATGCAGCCCAAGAAACAGACCGATCCGCTCGACGACTGGCGCGGGTAATTCGAAGTTCTGATTGTTAGGAGCTTGTATCTCACATGACCAGTGATGCAGGGTCGTTGTCGTGATATCCAACAGTGTTGCTAGCTCGGCGTCAGAAAGATGCCAGCTTTTAGCCTGATCGAGAATCCATCTGAGGCCAGCACTACCGTGGCTATTGGTGATGTTAGGAAGTTGATTCATTGGCATTAGCTCTCCGGAAAGCCTGAGATCAGGCCGGCGCACTGTAGACAACTTAACTTTAACACTTGAACAAGCCCTGCTACATACTCGTGCAGGCCTGATAGGGTAGTTGCGGCGATGGCGTGATGGTGATTAATTGTTGTGAAATTCGCGGGGCCAATGCGAGTAGACGAGATCTCTGAGCAGGTCACTCAGAGGGTTGTCCACGATACAAGCGAGTATGAGGGGCTGGGAGAAGCCCTCATCGGTAAGCGGTATAGCAATCAGTCCGTGAGCCATAGACGCGACGCTGGCAGGAAGGATCGCGATGCCAATATCGGATACCTCTAGAACACGGCTTATGGATATTCCTGCCTTGTTTGCTAATGTCTCCAGTTGTCGCCTCAGAAAGGTTCTTTGGGTAGCCGGCTGAAGCAAAACCGCTCCCCATCAAGCTCCCTAAAACCGATTTTTCCTGCAATCTATGACCCCGGTTCAGAATCACAAAAAGCGGCTCATTTCCTAACCTGGAAACTAATAAGCCAGACAGGGCGCCTTCATCCAGATCTGCGCGGGGAACCCCAGCATCTAGCTTGCCAGCTTTCAGCGATGCGATATGAAAGAGGGCGTTCCCTTTGTGTAACTCCAGATTGGGCATTGGGCGATTTGCGAGTAAATCAGCCAAGACTGAAGTAAGTGTTTTGGAGAAGATGGCGCTTGCCGAATAACCGACCCGCAATGTGCCTCCTCTGGCAGGCCACCGAAGTAACGCAGGGCTTCATCGTGAAGCTGGATAAAAGTCTGGGTATCCAGAGGGCGAAAGGCCAGACCCACGTACATCAACCGCGAGTACGACAGCACGAATACTACAAAATGCAGCGCGCGCTCGTCGCCACCGATCAGCACACTGCGCAACTCACCGGGGTCCACCTGGCACTGAACACCGGGCACGTCGTCCAGAATGGGCTCGTAGTAGCATATCTGAGCCGAGGCCACTTCCTCCTTGAGCATTCGCTCATAGCGGCGAATGGACCGATCTGAAGCTAGCAATTCACCCACCTTCGATTGCAGCTTGCGGGCACTCCTGACGGCGCTGGGCTTGGAAAACTTCTTGAGCAAATGCACCAAGTAATCACGGTGGTCGTCGAGGCGCTTTGTGCGCGAGGGATTCTCAATCTGTTCCGAAATCGCGTTCTCATCCATTCGCAGATACTTGCGAACGGTATTGCGGGACAGCACCAGTTCCTGACTGATGGCGCGAATCTACGATCCTTTACCGTTATCGTGCAGTGCTTTGATCTTGTGTATCACAACCCACTCCTTCACTGACATGCCCCCGGCCATCGATAAAAGCGGGGGACAGTAGCTGGTTCTGTGGTTTGACGGTCACTCGGAGGTGGGTCACTTTAATTGGCCACTAACAGTCCATAGCCACTTTATGATTCAAGTGCTGTGGTCTTAGTCAGTTGGAGCAGGCACGCTTTTTGGATTAGGCCCTCCCTGCTGTCGGTATTGAGCTTCCTGAAAATACTGTTGATATGCGTTTTTACCGTACTGATACCAATGAATAGGAACTCGGCAATCTCCTGATTCCTACGGCCTTCAACTATATGAAACAACACGTCAAGCTCTCGTTTCGAAAGTTGATCAAAAGGGGGTGGCAGTGGTTGCTCGCGAAAGGGGGAGGGTGAGGATGCTTCGCTCTTGAGTTCGAAAAGAAGCTTTCGTATTGGGCCTGCATTTTTAAGTAGTTGTGTTGTGCCCTGTTGTTGGAAGGCTTTTTCTGAAAGGCCGAGCTGGAAAAGCTCGAAGAGGTTTTGTCTTTCATGAAAAAATAAGCGATGTAAATTACTTTCTGCTGCAAGTTCTACTGCTTTGTCCAGGCTGTGAAGCGCTATTTCCTCAAGATCCTTACTCCACTGCAGTCGGCTTTGTAGCAGGTAAGCGTCGATCAGCAGCTGCTGGTGGTTTTGCTTATCTAGTGCGGAAATCAAAAGTTCACAACTACTATGGGCATCTTGCCAGTTGCGGCGATGATACTCTACCCAGCAGTAGGCAAGCCGCTCTTCCGGCATAGTGTCTATACCATAGAGTCTTAACACCCGATCCCACTCGCTCAGCCAAACATTGATGGCAGTCTCATCGTCACGCTCTACTGCCAAGCGGACTCGATAAGCGCCGCATAGCCGGTAAACTCCCCAGAGCTTATTTTTAGTAGCGACTGCCTGGGCTTCCGCCCATGCTTTATCGGCCTGCTCAGGTTTGGCTTGAGCCCAATAGAGTCGGGCCTGATGGTGAAGGACCCAAGGCAAGATAGCCGCTGGACGGAATGCCATGGCGATCAATGCGGCGCGATCGAGTAAGCGTTCGGCGCTGTCTAGTCGGTTTATTTCCAGGCGGGCCAAACCCAAACCCAAGAAATAGAAAAGATCGTAGAAATTACGTGCCACGGCCTCCAAATCGCCACTGGGCCTTAATCCGACAAAACGAGCCTCTGCCTGTCGGACCTGACCTTGAGCAATCTCGATCTGGCCGAGCAGGAAATCCAAATAGTTGGGTAATCCTCTAACGCCGAATAACCTTAGTTCATGGAGTGATTGCTCGGCGTTTCTTTTCGCTGTAGATAGCTCGCCAAGCCCGAAGTGGGAACTGGCTCGAAAGAATTTTAATATTGACAGGGCAGCGTTATTGTTTTTTCCGCTTAGCAGCTCAGCGTCACAAATGGATATACAATGGCGCAGGTTGCCCCCGAGATCCGCCTGTCTGGCTCGCAAATAGGCAACTGTTTGACTAAGGCGCTGCTGAGGATTGCTGTTAAGGGGGTGCGGTTTAAGCAAGCGCTTCAGTCGGCTGAGGTTGCTTTTTATACGATTGAGATCGTTGCTAATAATAATTGCCGAGGCTTCGATGATCGCCAGAGTGTGGTGGTCATCTGTTAGCTCCTGAGGGATAGTCTCGATCAGATTAACGACGTCGTTTACTTCGCCCTCACGAACCAAATCGAAAGTGTGCTTCTCGATAAAGCGGAGCAGAGCTTTGAAATCATGACAGCGTCCATACTGCTGAAGTCCCTCAGCATAACGGCCCTTTTGTAGAAACCACTCCACTGCCAGTCGGTGGAGTTCTTGGGTACGGGCTAAATCTGTCTGTTTTAACTGCTTGTATAGGTAGCACTGAAACATAGGGTGATAGCGGTGCCAGCCAATCTCATGGCCATGCGGCTGGACAAACAAGTTGTGTTGCAGTAGCCGTGCTATAGGGTCACGCTTCGATTGGGGATTCAAATGCTTTACAAGGCCTACATTGAATGCGTCGACAACGCTGGTGTCATATAATAGATCGCGCAATGATTCGTTCAGCTGTTCGAGGATCTCCTGTTGGAAATAGGTGCTTATATATTGCTCGGCAAGCGCAGCAACATGTGAGTGGTCGAGCTCAAGCTCATCGCTTTGTCTGAGCTTTTGGTAGGCGCTACCCCAGAGTTGAATACCGGTAATCCAACCTTCGTTGCAAGAGTTGAGATGGCGAACTGCGGCTGGTGTGGTCTCAAATCCTGATAAATTGCAGAGCTTGGCGGTGTCGTCAGCATTAAAGGCTAAATCCGTGAGTTCGAATTCAACCAGCTGATTTTCAGTGCGTAACCGGCTGAGTGCAATGTTGGGGCGGGCGCGAGAGGCAAGTGCCAAGTGCAGATTATCAGGTGCTTCATCCAGAAGGCGTTGAATTCGTTGTTTAACACGAGGAGCTTTAATCTGATCGACGTTATCCAGCACGAGTGTAATAGGGTGCATGAAGTGTTGTATCTGGTTAAGCAACTCCGCCCAGACTCGCTCGGACACCGCAGGCAGCGATTCTTGTGCCTCTTTTAGAAGTTGCTCCCCTACGACCCCGGCTTTTTTGAAGGCGGCAACCAAATAGGTCAGGAAAAGGTTGCTGTCGTTGTCCCGGCTATCCAACGTATACCAGGCGGTATGCAGGTCGGCGCGATGGGCCCATTGGGTTAGCAGCACCGTTTTTCCGTAACCACCAGGGCAGCAGATCATTATTAGTCGATGATGTTTTGCCGTGCTCAAGCGTGCGAGAAGACTGTCACGAACCACCCAGGTCGAAACCTCAGTGGGAATTTTGACTTTATTGATAATAACTGGCACAGGCATAAACATGTCACTCGAGAGTAATTTGTTATCAGGTAAACATTTTTATTCTTAATTAATAAGATGAAAACTCTGTCATCAGTTAACAAGGGTTAGATGGCTCAGTCAATATGCCTTGGTGATTGTCGCAGTTCCGGCAGTGCGCTCTGAATGCTGCGCCCCTCGTAAGGCCTGCCGGCGTCCAGTTGTGCGGTAGCAACTCATCAATGGCATTTTTTTCTGCATCGGCTGTCTCGTCAGCACGTCTTTAAGATAAGCGTACGGATAGTGATCATTGAGCTTTGCAGACTGGATTAAAACTATCACTGCAGCGGCACGTTGAGACTGTAGCAAAACCCCAAACCAGACCGGTTTCGGTAACATTGGGCAAACAGACAAGGAGCAGTCGGAATGCCCTGCTTCAAGTACTACAACTACGACCAGGATGCTATGGTCGTCAATTATCAGGAACAGCTTCAGCCCGGCACCTTTGAACACAAGTTAGATCTGTCGGTGTTTCACCCCAAGTATTGCAACGACGACACAGGCAGCACGGCCTACGATCCTGCCATTCTCCTGAAGATCTTTGTGTTTGCTTACTCCAAGGACATCACCTCCAACCGCGAGATCCAGTGGTGCTGAGAGATCAACAGCACCAGCGCTCGATCTTTCAGGCTCAGTGCCTGTTCTTTGGCGTCTAGGGACGTCATCAACTCCGTCGCTAAGGAACGGAGTTGATCGGCAGAGAGCTGGTTAAGATCGGGATGTTTTTACATACCGAGCAGCATGCCAAGCCACGACCACCAAGACGATGCGCTATTCTGATGATGTTCTGGGTAACCGGCTTATGGTTATAAAACCGAGATCACTCCGGCCTCACCGAGGCGCTGCCATGGAAGTCCTTGAACCAGTGCAGCCAACTGTTCGTCCGTTAACGTCACTTACTTACCACGCCAGGCTTCGCCCCAGTGGAATTTGCCGTGATTCAATCGTCTGGCACAGAGCCAGATGCCCAGGCCATTGTGGATCAGCACTTTCATCTGGTTGCCCCGCTTGTTGGCGAATAGGTACGCACAATGGGGTTTGGTTGAGTCAAGCACCTGAACCACACACGCCAACGCCGTATCTGGCCCGGCCCGCATATCCAGCGGTTTGGTGGCCAGCTAGATCTAGTCAATGCGGATCATGACAACAGCTTACGCAGAAAAGCCGCGCACTGTTGGCCTTGATCGGCGGGCCACTCCACCACAACCGAGCCGCCGGCTCGTGGGGTCTCGATGCGGATGGTGCGATCGGTATCGGCAGGATTGGTGGTATGCCCGCCCATTGCTGGCAAACGAACCGGTACAAAGGCTGGAGGCAGTCCTCCATCTGCTTGTTTCGTCTCCCTGATCCAACGCCGAAGTTGGTTGGCGTTGAGGTCATTATCCAGGGCAATACGTAAAACAGACGCACCCGGACTATGATACTCGGCCACCAGCCGAGCTTTAAATTCCGGAGCGTGCCGACAACGTTTTCGGTAAGGGCGGGGTACGCTTACGTGGTTCATAGATAGTGTCCACTAAAGAATAAGTGGACACTATCTTGAAGGCTTCAGCATCAGGCTCAAGAGGGGTTTGGCGGACGGTTACCGTAAGAGGGCCTAACATAGCGCTTGACGCGCGCACGCAGCTCGCGCTTTCCACCCCGGTTCATATTAATTCCACCCACCTGGTTACGCAAAACCAACCCGCAGGTTGACGCCTCGGTGTGCCTGTCATTGTTATAAGTAGATGTAGGTTAAGCGACGGTGTAGGGCGACTACGGGAAAATAAAATCGCCGAGAAAACCCACATGAGTTCGGAGCCGCAGAGGCAGGAGCTGATTTAGCATCATCGAAGCGCGTTGACCCTAAAGCTAAAGTAACAGAATCAAGAGAGAGTTTTATGGTTGAGTTTCTGAATTACCATACCGAAGGTCCAATAGCGGTGATTAGTCTAAACCACCCGCCAGTTAACTCCTTGGGGCACGGGCTGCGTGTAGCAATTCTGCAGGCTTACCAGAATGCGATTTCTGACTCGGACGTCCGGGCGATCGTCCTGAATTCGTCTGGTCGTATCTTCAGTGGCGGTGCGGATATAAGCGAGTTAGGCAGTGATCTGGCGTGGAGTGAGCCTGCTTTGCCGCATCTTTGCAGAATGCTGGAGGAGTCGCCAAAGCCGGTCATCGCGGCGATCAACGGCATGGCTCTTGGTGGTGGTTTTGAGTTGGCACTGGCCTGCGATTATCGTATCGCCGAAGCCGGCGCTCAACTGGGGCTCCCTGAAGTCCAGCTCGGTCTCATTCCTGGCGCCGGCGGTACCCAACGTTTGCCGCGCTTGGCCAATCCCAAAATGGCGGTAGAGATGATTACTTCCGGCAAACCGGTTTCCGCAGAGCTGACTGTACTCTCTGGGCTGATCGACGAAATCGCCGACGGTGATCTCGCCGATGCCGCGATTCAATTCGCCAATAAGCTACTCATTAATGGGGCACCGGTACGTTCTTGCGTTGACATCCCGGTCGATATTCGCGAGCTAGACGCGAATTACTTTGATGATTTTCGCGCCTCTCTCGGCCGCAAAACCCGCGGTTTCTATGCACCTGAAAGAGGGGTTCAGGCGGTCGAAGCAGCTTGTCGATTACCGCTGACAGAAGGTCTGGCTAAAGAGGCCGAACTGTTCGCTGAGTGCCTAGATACGCCACAAGCCCGAGCTCAGCAACACCTGTTCTTCGCCGAGCGCGAAGCCAGGAAGATCCCGGGGGTCGACCACAAGGTTCCACCGCGCAACATCAAACAGGTTGCCATCATTGGCGCGGGAACTATGGGCGGTGGTATTGCAATGAACTTTGCCAATGCTGGTATCCAGGTCAAACTGCTGGAACAGCAAGAAGATGCGCTCACTCATGGCCTGAACCAGATTCGTAACAACTATGAGAAATCAGTAGAGAAAGGTCGTATAACCGGCGCTCAAGTCGAAGAGCGCATGGCGCTGTTGCAAGGAACTCTAAGCTATGAGGATCTGGCTGACGCCGACTTGGTGATCGAAGCGGTATTCGAAAGCATGGAAGTTAAGCGCGCAGTCTTCAAAAAGCTTGATCAAGTCTGTAAGCCTGGAGTCATTTTGGCCAGCAACACCTCGACGCTCGACCTGGATGCGATCGCCGATGCGACCGACCGACCGCAGGATGTTATCGGCCTGCACTTTTTTAGCCCTGCCAACGTGATGCGCCTGCTTGAAATCGTGCGTGGCGAGAAGACATCAGATGATGTCATTGTCACCGCGCTGAACTTGGCCAGGACTATCAATAAGCAGCCTATCGTGGTCGGTGTCTGCTACGGTTTTGTCGGTAATCGTATGCTCGAGCCCTATGCCCGCGAAGCGAACCGCCTGGTGCTCGAAGGTGCTTCTCCGACGCAGGTGGATAGTGTGCTGACTCGGTTCGGGCTGGCAATGGGGCCGTTTTCAATGTTCGATCTTGCCGGTATTGATATCGGATACATGGTGCGCGAAGCACGCCGCGACATCATTGCCCATGATCCTTCCTACTGTCTCATCTCCGACAAGCTCTGTGAACTGGGTCGCTACGGACAGAAGACCAAACGTGGTTTCTATCTCTACCAAGGTCGCGATAAACAAGAGAACCCCGAGATCCTCGAGTTGGCTGTGCAGATTGCCAGCGAGCTCGGCATTGAGCGACGTGAGATCTCTGACCAAGAGATCTATGAGCGCTGCATTTACATGCTGATCAACGAGGGCGCCAACATTCTGCAGGATGGTATCGCTTATCGCTCAGGTGATTGCGACTTAGCCTGGGCGAACGGTTATGGTTTCCCGATCTGGCGCGGTGGTCCGATGCAGTACGCGGATGAAACAGGACTCAGGCAAATACTCGCTAGCATCGAGAAGTATCGCACCGCACTGGGCGCATACGGCGACATGTGGTTCCAGCCTTCGACCCTGCTAAGGAAGCTGGTTGCAGAGGACAAGACCTTCGCCCAGTTCCAGGTTCAATAACTTTTACGACGAGAATGTATCATGAAAGAAGCCGTTATTGTTTCAACCGCCCGTACACCGATCGGTAAGGCCTTCCGCGGGTCGTTGAATAACATCAAATCGCCGACATTGGCTGCCCATGCAATCCGTGCTGCTGTTGAGCGCGCCGGCATCGAACCCGGCGAGATCGAAGACGTGGTTATCGGTACCGCCCTGCAAGGAGGCACCGCTGGCTGGAACCTGGGCCGAATGAGCGCCCTGGCTGCAGGCCTGCCGACCGGCGTCAGCGGCCAAACTCTGGACCGCCAGTGTGCCTCTGGCTTGATGGCGATCGCCACCGCCGCCAAACAGGTCATTGTCGACGGCATGGACGTGGTGATCGGCGCTGGCCAGGAAAATATCAGTGCGGTGCAAAACCGGTTTTTGGACTGGGCTCTGACCGAACAGGACGAGAACGTCCTACGTCATGTTGAACACGCGTATATGCCGATGCTCTACACCGCAGAAAACGTGGCGAACAAATATGGTGTTAGCCGCCAGGCCCAGGACGAATACGCACTGCAGTCTCAGTTGCGCACCGCCGCCGCCCAGGAGGCGGGCCTTTTCGACAGTGAAATCGTGCCGGTCCTCACCACCAAGGCTGTAGCCAATCGCGAGACCAAAGAGATCAGCTACCAAGAGGTGACCCTGACCAAGGATGAGTGCAATCGGTCTCAGACTACGCAGGAGAGCCTCCAGGCACTGGGCCCGGTAGTCGAAGACGGCACCATCACCGCCGGGAACGCCAGCCAGTTGTCCGACGGCGCTTCGGCTAGCGTACTGATGGATCGCACACTAGCCGAGCGACGCAACCTCGATATCCTTGGGCTTTATCGAGGGATCGCCGTTGCTGGCCTGGCACCGGAAGAGATGGGTATCGGACCGGTCTATGCGATACCCAAACTGCTCAAACAGCATGGCTTGACCATTAACGACATCGGCCTCTGGGAGCTCAACGAAGCTTTCGCCTGCCAGGTATTGTACTGCCGGGACAAGCTGGGTATCGATAATGACAGGCTCAACGTGAACGGCGGCGGTATCTCTATCGGTCACCCCTATGGCATGAGTGGCGCCCGTCAAGTTGGTCATGCCCTGCTCGAAGGCAAGCGGCGCGGTGTGAAGTATGTGGTCGTAACTATGTGCGTAGGAGGGGGGATGGGAGCCGCCGGGCTATTCGAAGTGGCCTGACCTCATAGAACATGGGCTGACAGGTTGTGCTTTGACGCAGAGTCTAAAAGAGATGGAATTGTAAAAGCCTGTCACTAGTTTGTTGAAATTAAATAAAACGGTTGCTTTTATGGAAAGTTCAATTAATCACGGCGTTTTAGTTGTGCGTCGTGGCAAAGTGCTTGAAATTACGCTCGATCGCTCTCCTGCGAATGCGATTAATCGCGCCGCTAGCTATGCCCTCTATGATGCATTCAAGATGCTGAATGACGACCCTGATCTGTTGGTAGGCATTATCACCGGCGCCGGAAAAATGTTTTCGGCCGGCTGGGATATGAAAGAGTTTGCCGGCGAGTCTGAGGTTGCAGACCCTTCATCACTTGACCTGGGGCCAGGCGGTATTGGTGGTCTGCCTGAGTTTGAAGGGCTGACAAAGCCTGTCATTGCCGCCGTTAATGGCTATTGTGTGGGCGGCGCGTTTGAGTGTGTGATGGCGGCAGATTTGATCGTAGCCTCTGAGACAGCTGAATTTATCCTGCCGGATATACAGCTTGGCTTCCTACCCGATGCCGGTGGCTTGCAGCGCTTGCCCAGTATCTTGCCCAAACAGGTCGCCGCTGATTTGTTGTATACAGGACGTAGGATGGGAGCTGCTGAAGCGCATCGCTGGGGGATGGTCCGTGATGTGGTACCGACGGATCAGCTGATGGCTAAGGCCCGTGAGATTGCCGATACGATTGCCGATGGTGCGCCTTTGGCCGTGCAGGCACTCAAAACCGTTTTAAACGCCTTAGAGCCACTCTCGGTCGAGGAACGGTTCGTAAAAACCCACCAGGCCTGGAAGGGCGAAAGTGATTTGACGATCTATGAGCGGATGTTGCGCTCCGAAGACTACTTGGAAGGTCCTCGGGCCTTCGCTGAGAAACGTAAACCTGTTTTTAAAGGGGCCTAAGTATGAAGAAGAGAATTGACCATCCAGTTGTGTTGAACAAAGTGCATAAGCTAGATGCGTTGTTGACCCCGAAGTCTATTGCCTTTGTCGGCGCGTCGCCCACTGAAGGAACCATCGGCAACGATATGATTCGTACATTGGTAGCCGGCGGCTACGAAGGCGATATCTACTTTATCAACCCAAAATATTCGGAGATTGATAATCGGCCTTGTTATGCCTCTCTCTCAGCGTTGCCGCAGACACCAGATCTGGTCGTGCTCAGTGTTGCCGGCCATCGGATTGAAGGGCTTTTTGACGAAGCCATCAAGATAGGCGTGGGTGGCGTCGTTATCTTCGACGCATGCCATATGGTGGAAGAGGCTGACACTACATTACTGGAGCGGCTCAAAAGCAAGGCCCAGGCTGCGGGTATGCCCGTATGTGGCGGTAATGGCATGGGTTATTTCAATTTTATCCATAATACCCATGCCGGCTTTCACGCTCCGAGTGAAAGAAAGGCTGGCAACATTACATTGATCGCACACTCGGGCTCGGTATTTATCTTGCCTGTAAGCAACGATCCGCGTTTTCGCTTCAATCTGGCGGTATCGGCGGGCCAGGAGATCGGTACAACCGTTGCCGACTACTTGGATTATACCCTCGAGCAACCCTCAACCGGCGTTGTTGCGCTCTTTCTGGAAACCGTGCGTGATCCTGCAGGTTTTGAGGCTGCATTGAAAAAAGCCAATGAACGAGGTGTTCCGGTGCTGGTCACCAAGGTTGGGCGAACCGAGGCCAGTGCGCGCCTGGCGGCAACCCACTCGGGGGCGATCGCGGGTAACGACGCCGCTTATGAAGCCCTGTTTGACCGTTATGGAGTCATCCGCACAGCATCACTGGATGAAATGCTGGCAACCGCGCAGCTGTTGTCACAGCCACAAAGGGTCGGTCCGGGCGGCATTGGTTATGTGAGTGACTCCGGTGGCCTGCGAGAGCTGGCGATCGATATTGCCAGCGATATCGATGTTCCCTTCGCGCAGATCACCGATGAAACAACCGATAGATTGCGCAGCTTCCTACCCATGGAGCTGGCGCCGGTCAATCCTCTCGACTGTGCCGGGCCGATGGACGCTAACTATCTCAATGTCTTCGAACAGGGTGTTCGCACCGTGATGGAGGATCCGAATGTTGCTATTGGCATCCTGGAAGTCGGTATGCAAGACAGTTTTATCTATGAGCCAGGTTTGATCGCACTCGCTAAAGAGGTTCAAAGGTATTCCGACAAGCCCTTTGTGGTCATCAACACCCTATCCAGCGCGCAAAACTGTCGAATCGCTGAGGATCTCGCCGACAGTGGCGTCCCATTGATCAACGGTGTCGAGCATGCCTTGAAGGCCATTAGCCACGCGATGAAATATCGGGAGTTCATGGCGCGCCAGCAAATGGTCACTGCCAGTGTGCCTGATGAGGACATCGTCCTGCGTTGGCGGCAACGGCTGACGCAGGGTGAAGCCCTGGGTGAAGCGGACAGTCTGGCCTTATTGTCTGACTTCGGCGTGCCCACGGTAAAAGCCCAGGTTGCCAATGATCGTAATGAGGCGATGGCTGTTGCTCAGGCGGTCGGCTTTCCGCTGGTGTTGAAAACCGCGATGCCTGGTATCCATCACAAGTCCGATGTCGGGGGGGTTGTGTTGGGGCTGGCGGATATCGATGCGTTCACCGAAGCCTATGACGACCTGGTTGAACGACTCGGGCCGCGTGTGACGGTTGAACCGATGGCCGATGAAGGGGTGGAGTTGGCGTTTGGGCTGGTCAAGGATCCGCAATTCGGACCGCTGGTGATGGTTAGTAGCGGAGGTGTGCTTATAGAGGTGTTGAGTGATCGTGCTTTTGCCCTGCCTCCTTTTGATTTGGCGCAGGCACACCGCCTGCTGGATAAGTTGAAAGTTAAGGTGCTATTAGATGGCGTTCGAGGCCGTCCTGCAGCCAATATCGAACACTTGGCCGAATCGCTGGTTCGTTTTTCGGAAATGGCAGCGGTCCTTGGCGATGTATTGCTTGAGGTAGATGTGAACCCTGTTCTGGTCGGACCTAGTGGCTGTATAGCGGTGGATGCCTTGGTGATCGCGGATTCTATTTCCGAGGCGTTCTTGGTGTAAGCCTGGCACGCCATTGCGAGGTCGTAAACAGGACTGTCGTAAAGCTATTAAACAAGTGCAGCGAGGAAGGAAGAATGAAAATAACAAGAAGTGTTAAATCAATTATTGTTGGTATGGGTCTTTCGCTTGGTCTTACAGGTACAGCTTACGCCAACGATAAAGTAGTCATCGCCGATTCAGGTTGGGCCAGTTCTCAGGTCATGCAGCTGGTGCTCGCGGAGGTAATAAAAAACCGTTTAAATGTGGATGTTAAAACGCTGAGGCTTGATCTGAATCTCACCTATCCTGGAATGGACAAGGGTGATGGTACCGTCGATATCCTTAGCGAATTCTGGCTGCCCGCACAACAGCCAGCTTATGATAAATATATTGCCAAGGGATCACGCGAGACCATCGTGCGGGGAAAGAAGTTTACAGGTGAGCAAGGCTGGTATATTCCCGGATATATCCAGGACGAGTATGGCATCAAGTCGATCTATGACCTGGTCAACCCAGAGACCGCTAAACTATTTGATATGAACGGTAATGGTAACGGCGACTTCTGGGCCGGCGCTCCGGGCTGGGAATCAACATCTCGGGGCTTGGTCCAGGCGAAGAGTTACGGTATTTCCGAATATTTTGAGCCCATGGAAGTATCGGACGCCATCATGAAGTCGCAGCTAAAAAAAGCGTTCCGTAAAAAGCAAGGCTTTTTATTTGCCTATTGGAAGCCCGAAGGTGTGCATGCTGAGTATGATCTGCGAAGACTGGAAGAACCGCCTTTTACCGGCTATTCACACGAAAGCGCCAAAGGTAGCCCGGACTATAACCCCGATGGTTGCTTCTACTATATCACACCAACAGAAGATCCTGAGTGGTATGAGAAGAGCGAAATCAACTGTACCTGGCCGGTAATTGATGCTTCGGTCGCTTACTCAAAAAGCCTGGAAACGCGGTTGCCTGAAGTGGCCCAGTTCCTGAGCCAGGTAAGCATGGATTCCGACACAGTGTCACAGTGGAGCTACGAGGTCAGTGCGAATAAGAAGGAAGCTTTAGATGTCGCCCGGGAGTGGATCGCAGCGAACCCCGATGTCGTGAATGGCTGGTTAATAGGAGTAGAGAAATGAAAATAACAAGAAGTATTAAATCAATTATTGTTGGTATGGGCCTTTCGCTTGGTCTTACAGGTACAGCTTACGCCAACGATAAAGTAGTCATCGCCGATCCGGGGTGGGACAGCGCTCAGATCATGCAGCAGGTTCTCGCGGAGGTAATAAAAAACCGTTTAAATGTGGATGTTGAAACTCCGAGGCTTGATCAAAACCTCATCTACGCCAGTATGGATAAGGGTGATGGGAACGTCGACGTTCATAGTGAATTCTGGCTGCCCGCACAACAGCCAGCTTATGATAAATATATTGCCGAGGGATCACGCGAGACCATCGTGCGCGGAAAGAAGTTTACAGGTGAGCAAGGCTGGTATATTCCCGGATATATCCAGGACAAATATGGCGTCAGGTCGGTTCATGATCTGGCCAAACCTGAGATTGCTAAGTTGTTTGATGTCAACGGTAATGGTAAAGGCGACTTTTGGCCCGGCGCACCAGGCTGGGGAACAACGCCTCAGAACTTGGTCCAGGCAAAGAGTTACGGCTTTTCCGAATATTTTGAGCCGATGGAAGTATCGGACGCCATCATGAAAGCACAGCTGAAAACAGCGTTCCGTAGAAAACAAGGCTTGCTACTTTATTATTGGAAGCCTGAAGGTTTGCATCTTCATTATGATCTGCGACTTCTTGAAGAACCGCCTTTTACCGGTTATTCACACGAAAGCGCCAAAGGTAGCCCGGACTATAACCCCGATGGTTGCTTCTACTATGTCTCACCAACAGAAGATCCTGAGTGGTATGAAAAGAGCGATATCCAGTGTGCGTTCCCGGTAATTGATGCTTCGGTCGCTTATTCGAAAAGTCTGGAAACGCGATTGCCTCAAGTGGCCCAGTTCCTGAGCCAGGTGAGTGTTGACCCCGATATAATGTCTCAGTGGAGCTATGAGGTCAGTGCGAATAAGAAGGAAGCTTTAGATGTCGCCCGGGAGTGGATCGCAGCGAACCCCGATGTCGTGAATGGCTGGTTAGCAGGAATTAATCTATAAACGAGTTAAAAAAGCTCTGAGCATGCCTCGCATAGTTTGTTCAGAGCATGGGCTAGTCCCTCTGAATTAATCAGAGACATCTTAGCCGCTTGAAATCAAAAAGCGGATAACAAAAACAAGAGGTCTAACATGACAAACTTGAGTACTCCCTTGCCTGCCATAGAATGCCGAAATGTCTGGAAGGTCTTCGGCAAACGGAGCGATGAGGCCCTCGCGGCGATCAAAAGCCGTGGGCTGACCAAAGAGCAAGTGCTTGAGGAGTTTGCCTGTGTGGTGGGGGTGGCCGATGCTACCTTCCAGGTCCGAGAGGGTGAAGTGTTCTGCATCATGGGCCTATCCGGTAGCGGCAAGTCCACCCTGGTCCGCCATATTAACCGGTTGATAGAACCCACCGCAGGAGACATTCTGGTGGGGGAAGACAATATCAACGCCTTGAATCAGCAAGATCTGCGGCGCATCCGGGCTGAGAAAATTGGCATGGTATTCCAGCACACTGCGCTACTGCCGCACCGCAATGTGAGAGAGAATGTGGCACTCAGTCTCGAGCTGCGCAACATGGATGAGCAACAGCGCCTCAAGATCGCCGATGACAAGCTCGCGCTGGTGCAGCTCACGGGCTGGGGCGACCGTATGCCCGCCGAACTCTCCGGCGGTATGCAGCAACGAGTCGGTTTGGCCAGGGCGATGGCTGCCGACCCTAAGATCCTGCTAATGGACGAACCCTTCAGCGCTCTGGACCCCCTGATTCGGCGGCAGTTACAGGACCAGTTTGTCGAACTGGCTCAGGTGATGAAGAAAACGACTCTCTTTATCACTCATGATCTGGATGAGGCGTTCCGTATTGGTCATCGCATCGCCATCATGAAGGATGGCGCGTTCGTACAGATTGGTACTCCTGAAGAAATTATTACGGCGCCTGCCGATGATTATGTCGCGGAGTTCGTTAAAGATATCTCCCGACTGAAACTGGTCTTTGCCCATACGGTGATGCAACCGTTACAGGCCTATCTCAAAGAGCATAACCTCAAGGCAGATAACTTGGATCTCAGCCAATATCCCACCGCTGCCCGAGATGTGGACCTGAACCAGCTGATTGATCTGGCGGCGGATCATGACGAACCCATCGTGGTGCTAGACGGAGATACCGCAGTGGGTATTATCACAAAGCGTCAATTACTGCGTGGTATTCAAGGTGAGTCGAATGGGAAGTAATGTCATGAGTCAAGATATTAACGACAATGAAACGAAACAGCTGAAGGATTTCCTGGGCAGTTCCATCGATTATTATCAGCGTGAGTTCGAACGGATCGCGAAGGAACAGAAGTTCAGCTTTAATCTGGCGGCAGTGTTGTTCGGTCCTCTCTGGGCGGCCAGTCGTAACGTCTGGGCACTTTTCTGGATGCTGGTTGTTGCTGATGTAGTGGCGCTGGTGATCATTGGCCGGAGCCTGTGGGGCAGTGAAGCTTATCCTGAGGCAAGTCTGTTGTTTGGGTTAAGTTTGTTGGCCCTGTGCCGCGGTGTCGGAGGCTGTCTGGCTAATCACTTCTACCGTAACTATTTTAGTAAATGGTGTACAGGTCAGGAACAGTCTGGTGGTTTGAGCGCACATCGTATTGGTATTGGTGTGGTGCTGATGTTGGCCACTTACCCTTTAACTGTTTATCGCTTCAGCGCTGCTAGTGTAGTGGAGTATTTGGAGACCTTCCCTACCTCACGTGATGTAGCTTTGAAATCAGCTTATTGGATTGACGAAGTGTTCGATTGGCTGACTCTTTCACTGGAAACTTTTTTTGGTTCCATCACCGATGCAATCCGTGGGGTGCTTGATCTGTTGGATCTGCTGTTAATCGGAACTCCCTGGCCGGTGATGACCTTGCTGCTGCTGTTGTTGGCCTGGAAGAAGGCGGGTTGGCGGGTAGTGGTCTTTACTGCGGCAGCACTGGCTTATCTTGGCTTCTTCGGGTTTTGGGATAAAGCGATGAGCACTATGGCGTTGGTAGGGACCTCGGTTTTTGTCTGCCTTCTGTTTGGCATCCCGATAGGTATCCTCGCTGCAAAAAAACCACGTTTCAACGCGGTGTTGACCCCGGTTCTGGACATGATGCAGACGATGCCAAGTTTTGTTTACCTGATCCCGGCAATCGCCTTTTTCTCCATCGGCAAGCCGCCGGCAGTGTTGGCTACCGTTGTATTTGCCATGCCGCCAATGATTCGTCTTACCACTCTGGGTATCCAACAGGTGAGCCCCTCCGTGGTTGAGGCTATGCTGGCCTTCGGCGCTAGCCCCCGGCAGGTATTGTTTAAGGCAGAGCTGCCACTGGCTGTAGACTCCATCATGACGGGGATCAACCAGAGCATCATGATGAGTCTGTCGATGGTGGTGATCGCCGCTCTGATCGGTGCTGGTGGTTTGGGGTATGACGTGCTCTTCTCCCTGCAACAGCTCGAAGCAGGCAAGGGGCTGTTAGCGGGACTTGCCATCGTGCTCTGTGCCATGATTTTGGATCGGATTATTCAGGGCAGAAAAAAAGAATAGCCTACCTCGAAACCCTATGGGCAAAAAACATAGTGCATAGGGTTTCTCAGAGCGCTACCCGCTTAAGTGCACTGAGAAACGGTAAGTGCCACGACCTGAAAGCTGACTTGCTCCGGACTACAATCCAATAACGACGCAAGGACAGCATAGTCACTAATGGCTTTGTAGATTTTTTGTGGGATCGCTGGTTTACGCCAGCTTACCGCCAATTTGTAGGGCACACATCGCACCAATCGACCCAATAATTCTGCCTTGGAGCTTAGTTCATGCCAACACAGCGCAAGTGGAAAACTCTTACCTGTTACCAGAAAGGGCGGATACTTAACGTCCAGTTTGACACAGGGAACCGGCTCAACACTTGCAACTTTACTCTAATGGAGGAGTTGATCGAGCTGGCTCAGGCTCTTCACGACGACAGCGAACTTTCCGCCATCATCCTCCATGGCCAGGAGCAGGTCTTTTGCGGTGGTATGGATCTGATGGCCATTACGCCAGAACGGGCCCAAACTTCGGCACTGGGAGTATGGCGAAAAAAAATGCAGCTGGGACCCAGGATGTGTGAGCTTTGGGAACGACTTGAACCCATCACTATCGCCGCTATTGAGGGCTGGTGTATTGGTGCCGGTGTCGCCTTGAGCGCCGCTTGCGATCTACGTGTGCTTGGACGAAATAGTACTCTCTATGTACCTGAGATAGAACGGGGTATGAGCATGAGCTGGGGTAGCATTCCCCGTATGGTTAGTCTGATTGGCCCAGCCAAAACCAAACGTTTTTTCGCCTTGGCGGAAAAAGTTGATGCTGAGCTGGCGCTGGATTGGGGTATCGCCGATGAGGTGGTACCAGATGGACAAGCCTTGCTAAAAGCGCTGGAACTTGCTGAACGGGCTGCCGCCATGCCGCCAGTGCCACTGCGCATGTGCAAGCAGGGGATTAACGCCGCTGCTCAGGCCCTCAGTCATTCGGTGAGTTATATGGACACCGATCAACTGATACTGACTCAGCGTTCGGAAGACTTTGAAGAAGGAGTTGACTCTTTTCTTGAAAAGCGCTCACCGTCATACGAGGGGCGCTAGCCCATGGCTCGTCGAAATTGTTAGGGAGACTCTAAATAAGTCTCAAAATCAGCGATAATTCCGCCATCGTCAACCGCACAGAATTCATCACCACCATGGATCAGATCACCTTCTCCGAAGCCGAGTACCATAACAAGAAGCACCAGATTCGCCGCGCGGTCTTTCTGGAACGGATGGACAAGCTGATTCCGTGGAAGCAGTTGGAGAAGAAGGTAGCCCGATATTACCCGAAGGGCCAGTTGGGCCGACCACCGTATCCGCTGCCCACTATGTTGTGGGTTCACTGCATGCAGCTGTTCTACAACCTCAGCGACCCGGCCATGGAAAACGCATTGTACGAGATCGAATCCATGCGGTACTTCGCTGGCTTGAAACTGGATCGTTTGCCGGACGAAACCACCATTCTCAAGTTCGGTCATTTTCTGGGGCGCCACGGCCTTGGCAAGGTGTTGTTCAAGGAGGTGAACAAGCACATGGAGAAAAATGGGTTGATGCTGCGTGAAGGCAGCATTGTGGATGCGTCCATCATATTTCTGCCCCAAGCTCCACCAAGAATGAGAGCGGCGAGCGCGATCCGAAAATGCACCAGACCAGAAAAGACAAACAGTATTACTTTGGCAGGAAGATGCATATTGGCGTCGATGACACGCTCGGATTGATTCACAGCATCGACACGACGGCCGCCAATGTCCACGACCTTGTTTCCGCCGGCAACCTTCTTCATGGCGACGAGCAGCGCGTGTTCGGTGATGCCGGTTATCTTGGCATTCAAAAGCGGGATGAGCATAAAGATCGCCAAAATGTATTCTGGTTCGTTGCCAAACGCCCCGGCAGTCGGAAGAAGCTGGACGCCCGCAAACTGAAAGCCGAGAAGCTCAAAGCCAGCGCCCGGGCCAAAGTGGAACACCCGTTCCGGTACATCAAACAAGTCTTTGGCTACAGCAAAGTTCGCTATCGCGGTTTGGCCAAAAATAGTACCCGGTTGAATTTGCTTGCCGCATTCACCAACTTACTGATCGGTGAAAAATATCTACTGACGTAAGGCCAGTGCGCCCGAATTTCGCCGAAATAGCGGGAAACAGGAAAAAATGAACAAATAGAGGGGCTGGATCCTGCCTAAATTGCCTTTGAATAGCTTTTTTTCGAGCTAATAAAGTTATTCAGCAAGAAATCAGGCATTAATCAGACCTTCCTTAGCACTTGAAGTGCGGTTTTTGCCCTCTATATCGACTCATTTCCGGGCACCTTCAGCGACCATTGAAAGTAAGGGCTTATACCATATAGTGCCATATCACTCGGGGATAGGGCTTAGAGAGAAAAGTTACCAACTTTATTACGATGGAAATTGGTCGGTTTTGTGCCAGTGACTTCGAAAGTTACCAACTTTATTTATTTTTATAAGTGATCTGATGTCGTAAAGTGCAGGCTATAGATGTGTTTTGTTACCAACTTTATTACAAGACCACAGTTAGCTGATTTCATGCATCCGCACCAAACAGCATAGAGTCCAAACGGTCACTCGTTGGAACAGAACCAAGCTCAATGACCTTGCACAACACTTCTCTCAGCAAATTGAATGTATCTAACAAATGCAGCTGGCTGTGCTTCGGACGACCATGGGCCGCTTTGGACCGTTCGTCGTAGAGCTTTGCAATTTTCTTTTGACGCTCTCTTCGTCCAGTGCCAGGAGGCTCCAGAAAAGAGGCGATGAGAGCAGAAACCCTAAACCGAAGTTCAGACGAGCTTGGTGAAAACAATGCTTCTAGAGCACCCCACAACGACACAAGGGTGAGAGCTGTATTTTGAATGAACTGCCCCTGGTCAATTGAGTCGCTAGCCAGCGCAAATTCAGAGCTGCTATCCACTAGCTTTTGAGTTATTTCCCAATGGTTCCGAACCCACTCCAGGGATTCGTAGGCTGCTGTACTATCACTTACCGCCAATGGGAAAGAACGCCCTTGAACTTCAAAGGGGTGGAGCGTCTGATCTTTTGCACCTGCGTTTTCTTCCGAAAACGCCATGTTAGAAAATACCGGCAAGGTAATAGCTGGATTAACCCCAAGTCGAAGCAAGAACAATATGACGCGTGCGGTTTGAAGGGACTTTGCGGGTTCATCTTCTTTTTCGAGAGGGATTACGAGCTCTGCCGAGATGTCGTAAGAGACACCACCTGAAGCCGCGGACCATGGACCGGGGTGGTGCGTCTCTGGGGATTCTGGAGGAGCGAAAGCAACCATAAATGGGGCAAAAATACTGGCATAGGTCTTTCTAATTACTATGCCTTTGCCAAGTTCTATTTGCGGCTCAGTTAACTGAAGGCCATGAAGTCCAAAAAAAAATGACTCATTTTGCACAGAGATCCTTTCCTCCTTCAGCTAACACTGAAATAAGCAGCCCGTCAGGGGCGTCCGGTGGAGGCCGCAGGCCGGAACGTACTTAAGTGGTTTGCCCCCGTTTGACTTGATCTCCGGCCAACTGCAACGGAAGCAAACCATGTAAGAATCAGTTTTTGCAGCCGTTTTTGCCGCACGTGATCCTTTCATGCGATGAAACCCAATGGCTGGCGTTTTCACGGGTATCGAAACCGCAACCAGTTTTACCGCCCTTGTTACCGCTGTGAACTTCACCTGTTGGTGTATGCTTGACAGCCATCTTGAACCCTCCTCAAGGGTGCGAGCATTCCAGGATTACCCTGACCGATTGGTGTACGATTTTAGTACACAAAATAAGCCTACACCCTGATCAAAAACTGTTCAAGCATACAGCCTGTATAAATACACATAATGCCTTCCGTCACCGGTGGCAAAACTGAAGCGAAGAGCAGGTTTTGGAATCCGGTGCACGGCCTGGTTATATGTTCTTTCGGTCGTCACTGGACTCGACCTCATCTATTTTTTGGACCAAATCCTGTAGCTCTTTAGCAACATCACCACCACCTCGGACAGTAACTCGGTGTCCTTTATAGTCAACCGTGACCTCTTTCTGAGGGCGGGTTTTGAGGTACTCGATTATCAGGGGGGGCGAGATGTTTTAGGAGGAACCCAGCAGAAGTGATGACCGCAGGTATAGAAAACCCAGAGATCAAATCACTGGCGATCTGAGCGGAAGAGCTATCAGCACGAAATCCCGAGGTAATGAGGTTTGGCTTTTGCTCACCCTGAGATTCGCACTCGTGCATCAGTTGCTTAACAACTTTTGCCTGCCTCTCTTCATCGGTTGGCTTCCATTGATCAACATCATGCAGCGAGACCGCAAACCTGTTCTCCATGGCTATCTTTCCCTCATATAACAGAAATTAGGCCGCACGCTTTATGCTCGCAGAAATTCGACTGCGTCATTATTGCTGACTTTGAACCATCAAACACGTCGCACATGAATTTATAAAACAATAGCTTAGGCGAGCCCGGACATTTCTGCCATGCCATCATTCAGCGTCCCGTATTCGCTGTCCCAAACATACTGGATGAAATCGCTGTGATTAGCCTGGAGGCTCTGAAGAAAAGCCCCGACTCGAATGTTCGCTTTTGTTTAAAAGAAAACATTGCGAGAGGCCACAAGCGGTTGTGCGTTCGAACATAAATTGGCCATGCTGGCTAACTTATAGTTCCAACAACAGGCAAAACAAATAGCCTTTGAAAGAAACGCCAGCGAATCTCTGTTGAATGCGATCTACATCATTACCAAGCAACGCCTACCGAAAAACGCTCTTTTAGCGGGGTGATAGTTAAAGGCCAGGGTAATGCCTGAAAGAACCGGGAGCATTGTTATACTGCGGTATTGCATGGGGCGGGCGAAGCCCTTTCTGCCGGCCGTTGGCCTCTCTTCCCAGCCAGGCATAGCCTGTCCGGTCAGCTATCGGCTCGGCTTGCGCCTCCCCTCATAATAATTTGGCGCTAGTTTTTAATGTAATGCTCCGGCACCAGATAGTTCGCAGCATTAAGCAAGTTTTACAGTTGCTCGGCCGCTCAGGCTAGAAGCCTTGAAACAGCCATTCTAAAGAGCAAAACCAATATCATGTTGCAGCTTCGGCCGGCTAAGACTACAACAATGAGCAAGTCATCAATTTTTTAAAAGGCACATTATGAGCGCTACACATATCACAGAGGAGGAACTCCTCAAAGATCTTGATGCGTATGGAGCCCATGCGGACGAGTTAGCGGAGCTACTAATGCATGAGTTGACGCCGCTGGAGCGGCTCAAAGGGTTGGTTGTACGCTATGACCGACCGTTTGATTCTGTCTGGGAGGAGCACTTTAATTCTGATGAGGATGAACGCGATAAAGTTGCAGAAGATTGCCATAAAGAGGTTAGAGATCGGTAATGGCGGGGTCTTACATCACGGGCCTGACAGCTCTTTGCATCCCGCATCCTGGCCGGCACAAGCCCCTCTGGCACCACTTTGGACCGCCAGATAGATGGCAAATTGCAGGTGCGGATTACCCAGATACATCCTTCCTGTTTGGCAATCGTGAACTGGTTGATTTGACAGAGACTTTCGCGCTCTGGGGTATTGAGCCACCTTTATGTGTGAGTGCTAGCTATGAACGGGCGGTTTTTGACCTGTTATTTTTTTACGTTGAAAAAGAAGGCCGGGTGGTACCGAATGTGCAGCCATCGGATATTGATGATGTGGTGGATTTTCAAATAGTTGTGGATTGGATTAAGCAGTGGGAGCAGGCAGGCCAGCTTCAACGTGGGCAATCGATGCGGGACTGGTTGAACCCTAAAAATCCTTGGGTAGCGATGCAAAAAGATTACTTATAGTTTGGATTGGCGAGAGCTTCTTCATCGACATGGCTGTTGGCGAAAACCTCCAGCACTACAGGGGCGTTGTCTGGCTGGTACCGGACAGTACAAGTGCTGGCGTTGATCAATCGGGTTTTACCTAAACTGTACTCCCCATAACCCTCATGAATATGGCCAAAAATGTGTGCTTTCAGGGCAAGCTGTTGGATCCGGTCCAAGAGCTGATCACACCCTACGTTCTGGCACTGGAAACCTAGGCTTGCCTCATCACCAAAACCCTTGGGCGGGCCATGGGTGATAAGAACATCTGTGTTATCAGGAATGAGCTCCCATTTCTCATGCAGCGCTTCACCTCGGTCGAGCATAAACGCCCAATCCATGAAGGTGGGTGTCCAGGGCGAGCCCCAGAACCTTAGCCCCTCGATTTCAACGCCACTATCCTCGAGATAAGTGGCATTCGTCAGCAGATCCCGCGCGAGGTCTGGAGCTTCTTGAAACACCCAGTCGTGGTTGCCGGCGATGATAATCTTATGTCTGTGGGGCAGGGTGCCCAGCCAGTCGTTGAGATCTTCCAGGTTGTCCAATGTGCCAGCGCCCAGACAGTCGCCAGAATGGATTAAGACATCACCCTCTGGAATCTCTGGTATCCGACGATGCATGCTATGGGTGTCAGAAATACAGACGAGTTTCATAACCATCCTATCGCAGATTGCACTTGCCAGCTTTCTCGCGGATTGCCGAGGCCATATCTTCACCGCTGACAATTCGATCTGACGCAAAACTGCCTCTCAGGCTGAAAGCGCTGGGCAGAGTCAGCAGTTCCCTTTCAAGCGACCAGTCCATAAAGGGAAGTAACCGAACCATGTTGCGGGCATCATCTATGCCACGATGGTGGTGACCCTCTAATGTCAGTCCGTGATACTCCAGGGCATGAATCATCCCATTCTTGCGCTTCTGCCCCGTTGTTCTGCGCCAAATGCGCTTCAGATTCAGGTGCGGATAGTTCATTATCACCGGAAGCGCGCCATTCTTTTCTCCATCTGCCTGAATATGCAAGCGATCATAGTTGCCCCAGCTGCACCAGATGAAATTTTCATGGGGTTGCCCCAGCCACGCGTCGATCATCCGGCACACCTCTGGGAATAGCGGTGCGGCTTCGATCATTGATTGGCGGATACTGGTTAGCGACGTACAGAACTCGCTAATTTGAGGGTTTTTCGCAGGCTGCACCAGAAACGATTGGCTATCCAGTAACTCGCCATTTCTATTGGCCAGAGCGCAGCCAAACTCGATGATTTCCATGTTGTCGGTATTCTGGCCTTCTCCCGTTGGGGTAATCCGGTTTTCCCAGCAAGTTGCTTCCAGATCAACGACTAACAAAGGGCGCTCATCCATCTGTTGTTTGTCCTCTAATCCAGTTAATAATTTCGTTAGCTTGCACTAGGGTTATGTTCCCGGTTTGCTCCAGGGTATCAATCCAAACCTGATTCCCTTTTTGAACCACTTCTGCTGTGCCAATGTGGCCAGAGACAACGGCTGTCACACCGGTTATTGTCTGGTCAGGTCCTTGGGCTCGGTCCCATGGCCAGGTGCAATCAATCGCAAAGCCATCAGATGGTGTGGCCTGGAGAACATCCTGCCAGTTATCTACGGGGCTCTGTGCATGTACCAGCCCAAGGCTGCCATTTTCGCATTCTAGCGTGATCGTCAAGGGCATTTGTTTTATGCATTGGGTAGTCAGCTTCCGATACTCAGAAAAGTCGATTTTATCGACCCACTCTCCTCCAATAGCTCGGTGTTCTTCCCGATACCGGAAGTCGAACGAGCTGACAACAAACATCAGCTCGTGGTTTCCCATGGCACTCTGCACACAATCCGTGGATAGCACCCAGTTCAGCATCTCCCTCGATTTTGGTCCACGGTCTATTACATCACCCAACAAGAAAAGCCGATCCCGAGTTGGTCGGAAGCCCTTTGCTGCCAGTGCCAGTTGAAGCGCGTCAAACTGCCCATGTATATCACCACAGAGCCAATCAGTTCCGTATACGTTGCGCGAAATAGGCTTGTGCGTTGTAAGTTTCGAAATCAAAGTAGATGCCATACCGCTTAAGAACCAGAGGCCATTTTCATTCAACGATATTTGTCAGGGAGCCGTTTTAGCATAGCGTGGAGATCGAGAGTTAAGCCAAGGAAAAAGCCATTTGCTGGCAAAATCCTCTCCCGATTATCAAATGGTCTATAACCGATTTGTGATTGAGGCAGTTTATGGCCAACAGCGAAAGCTGATTGAGAGTACATGAGCTGTTTTAAGTCGAACCAAGTCTAAAACCATGTTGGTGCCAAAATCTCGTGTTTATTGGCCAGAGTTGTCGGATAGTACCCAATCATTACAAGAAATCCTCATCATTGTTCGCAACATGGTTTTAGACTTGAACTGTATACGCAACTTGGTGCTTTGAAATGGGCTGCAAGGTTTTGGGCACTTCTAGAAACGCTCTATTTGGGCCGGATGGTTGGCAGGTTCTGAAAGCTCCTCTTGGCCAAGTACATCAAGACTATAAGGTGGGGGGGTGAGCTAAGCCTGTGTCCGGAATCATTGGCTCATATAAGAGCAAGTCTAAAACCATGTTGATGCTAATGCTGAGTGTTTATTGCTCAGTGTTATCGGATAGTGCCCATTTGTCACATGAATAACGCTTTATTCTCGGCTTAAATGGTTTTTGGCCGGCACTTTTGACGCAACTTGCTTTGGGCGATGGGTCTATAAGGTCACAACATGGTTTTGGTAGGGTGCTCCTCACGCAACTTGAACAAAAACGCAAGAAACTGAAGAGATGAGGCTGTATAACCAGACTATCATCCTGAAAGGCATGCTGTTCACAAGGTGGGGCTCTGCGGCCGTACGTTCTTCGGGATAATGTGGCATGAATGCTCTCATGCGGCCACGACTAGTGACATTTAGGTACAATCGCCAGCTGGACAACTAATTTGACAGCGGGGTACTCCAATATCTGATATTGGTGAGACCCAGCCCTGGTCCCCGCATTCATATTTCCGAATAGGCAAGGCCTACAGCCTCAATGCATTGATCGATTGGGAGCCAAAGTGCTAATGGATCGCCGTCAACAATACGCTTTAAAGACTCAAGTAAAATCTGCCTTGGTACATATGTAATAAATTTCTGGCCAAGGTCTGCAGATAGCTGCCTAGGACTTCAGCATCCGAACAGGCAGTGCAATTTTGGGCAAGTTCATCCTGAGAGATTGTGACATCACAAATTCACGCCAATAGGGCCATAAGTGATAGCTCGCATTCTCGAGAGCAAAAGTATCCAGTGCAGCCTTGTCCTCGATAAGTGAGGTCTCGGTTATCCGATAATCAACCCTATATGAGGCTTCAATTTGAGCAATAGGTCGCTCTTCTGTCTTATCTCCTGGAAGTACAAGCCTGGCGCCAACGTCTATATAGACACGAAAGATATCGAAGGGGGACTCATTACCTTTGATTTCGATTAGGTTGGACTCGACAACGTGGTGTTTGAGCTGAAGGCGGCAGTCTTGCCCCCCTAAACCGAACCGAGGATCAAATTTTGGCTCAACCCAAGCATCTACCCTGGATTGAGATACATCCTCAAACTGTAACCCCTTCTTAGCCTTTTCTAATGGCTCATTCACGACGACCATTGTGCTGCAGATTCCCGGTACTGGTTGATATAAATCACTTCACCTGCCATGGTTTTGTGGTCATGGCTCTGAGGTTCGCAAATATTGATCCAGTTATCACGATCATGCATCAAAACTGCATCAAAACCGCGAAATGTTGCGAGTGCTGCCACTAAAAGCTGGTTTAGACTCACGCCTTCTCCTTCAGCCTTGGTTGCCAAGGCCCGATGCAATGTCTTTGGAAGGCGAAGAGTAACTCGACCACTGAAATTTTCTTCAGGTTCGCAGGGCAGAGGCATTTTTCGCCCTTTCTCATTGAGAACTGCTGCAGTCGTTTCAATAGAATCCAGAGCTAGCTCATAAGCCTCAACATGTGAATCTCCGTACTCTGCAATGTCTGGCAGCTCCTTCACCCGGGCCTCAAAGCATTCTTCACCTTCGAAAGTACCTTGGCGAACAGTAATGTTGTATGCATACGCATTCATTTTATTTCTCCTCCTCAAAATATTTTCTGAGGGCCGCCTCATGGTTATCAATGGTTCTGACAATCTTGGCTATGTAGGCTTGTTTAATTTCTGGGTTTTTCCCGTGACCGCAATTAAAACTGCCACTGTGAAATTCGGGAAGTCCATCATGGAAATATAGCTTGTGACCTCCACGCTTACCGTCGCGAACCTCGAAGCCTAGCTGCTGAAGTAGTGCAATTACTTCCACGCATCTAAGGTTTCCCTTGCGACTCAAGAGTTCCTGCTTCACATCAAGGACTGTCATCGTACCACTCTACTGACACCGTATATAGTGTCACCCTCCGAAAAAGACAAGTTCCTCTCCCTTTAATTACGAAACGTATAGCTGCCGATCCGGCTGTGTAAGCGAGAAGTTATCTTCGCTCAAGAGCGGATGGAAAGCATAGTGAGAGATGCTCTGCATGATCCGGCGCAGCTGATAACTTGTAGGCCCAAACTTTGTTGTGCCAGCATTGTACCGATGACCGCATCCAGCGCCAGCGATTCAAGCGCTCAAGTTCTAAGAGTGTGAAAAAAATCATTCTGTTAGTAATGTCGATTCTGAGAGATTAATCTGGACTAGCATTGCTTGCCACCATTAGAGAACAGGTATTGACCTTCTCGCTCGCTTTTTTTGATAACTTTTTAAGCAGTTAATAAACGGTCGTTTTCTGGACACTTGCCCGCTCTCTCAAAAAACCCGTTATTTCTCTTGTTTTGCGTCCAACAATCACGTACAACAATCTATGAACAGAAAAGGCACCTTTTATGATCGTAGGTTATGCACGAGTCAGCACCCAAGACCAAAATCCTGAGTATCAGGTGGACGCTTTAGGAAAAGCAGGGTGCGAACAGATCTTCCAGGAAAAAATTACCGGTAAGCTTCGAGAGCGACCGGAGCTGTCGCAATGTCTTCGTATGCTCCGGAAGGGAGACACCTTAATTGTTTGGAAGCTGGATAGACTCGCCCGATCACTCAAAGATCTGGTTGAGATTATTCAGGATCTCAACGAAAAAGAGATTGGGTTCAAATCGCTTACAGAGTCCATAGACACGACTAGCTCCGGTGGCCGATTGGTTTTTCATATTTTTGGCGCCCTAGCCGAGTTCGAGCACAGTCTGATTCGTGAGCGCACAATCGCCGGTCTTGCAGCCGCTCGGGCGAGAGGACGGAAGGGTGGTCGCAAACCCTCCATGTCCGACTCCGACATCAGGAAAGCGGCGGCCATGTTGTTGGACCCCAAGATCACGAAGAAAGAAGTCGCTGAACATTTTGAAGTGAGCAGAACAACATTGAACGCCTCACTTCAGCGGCTCGCCGAGCCGGCCGAAACACGCTAGGCACCTTTTACTATTTATCTTTTTACCCTTTAACGGAGTTCCACGGATGAGCCAGGACAAAACCAGCCACTCGCAAACCGCCGCTTTTATCTGGTCGGTAGCCGACCTGTTGCGCGGGGACTTCAAGCAAAGCCAGTATGGCCGGATCATTCTGCCCTTTACGCTGCTGCGCCGTTTGGAGTGCGTTTTGGAACCCAACAAGGCACGGGTACTGGCCGCGGCCAACGAGCATCAGACCAAACCGGACTCAGTGCGCGAAAAGCTGTTGCTTCGGGCCGCTGACCAGCAGTTCTTCAATGCCTCACCTCTGACCCTGGGCACTCTGTCGGACAGCCAGACGGCTGATGACCTGATGAGCTATATCCAGTCCTTCAGTAAGGAAGCACGGGAGATTTTCGAACACTTCAACTTTGAAGACTTTGTTCAGCAGCTCAACGCGAATAACTTGCTGTACCAGGTGGTGCAACGGTTCGCCAGCATCGACCTGAGCCCCAGTATCATCACCAACTTCGGCATGGGGATCATCTTTGAAGAGCTGATCCGCAAGTTTGCTGAAAGCTCTAATGAAACCGCCGGGGAGCACTTTACCCCACGGGACATCGTGCACCTGACGACTTCCCTGGTTCTGACCGGACAGGAAAAGAAGCTCGCACCCAACAGCATCGTGACCATCTACGATCCTACGGCGGGCACCGGTGGATTTTTGTCTGAGGGCGACGAGTACATCCAGCAAATCAGTAAGGGTGTAACGGTTTCCCTGCACGGGCAGGAGCTGAACCCGGAGTCCTATGCCATCTGTATGGCTGACATGCTGATCAAAGGGCAGGAGGTCAGCAACATCAAACTGGGCAACACCCTGTCGGATGACCAGCTGGCCGCCAATACGTTCGACATCATGCTGTCCAATCCCCCGTTTGGCGTGGAGTGGAAGAAGGTTCAGAAACAGGTGAACGACGAACACAAGCACCGGGGCTTTGATGGCCGCTTTGGCCCGGGCCTGCCGCGGGTGTCTGACGGTTCACTGCTATTCCTGTTGCACCTGGTCAGCAAAATGCGCGATGCCCGTGACGGTGGTTCCCGTATTGGCATTATTCTCAATGGCAGCCCCTTGTTTACCGGTGGCGCCGGCAGCGGTGAATCGGAAATCCGGCGCTACCTGCTGCAGAACGACATAGTAGAAGCCATCGTGGCCTTGCCTACCGATATGTTCTACAACACCGGTATTGCAACCTACATCTGGGTGCTATCGAACAACAAGCCTGCCGAACGCAAGGGCAAAGTGCAGCTGATCGACGCAACCGATCGCGCCACCAAGATGCGCAAATCCTTGGGCAGCAAGCGTCAGTTTGTCAGTGACTCGGATCAGGACGACATCGTGCGTCTGTACGGTGATTTCCAAGAAACCAAAAAGAGCAAAATCTTCCCGATTGAAGCCTTTGGCTACCGACGCATTACCGTTGAACGTCCGCTTAAGCTGAACTTCCAGGCCTCGGAAAATCGAATTGCACTCATTGCGGGTGAGAAGGCCATTCAGAAGATGGATCAGGAAGACCAGGACAAGATTCTGGCCGCCTGCCGCGCTATGGACGCCGATACCCTGTACCAAAACCGCAAGCAATTCCAAAAGGCATTGAAGGCCTCACTCACTGACCATCAGGTGTATTTGAGTGCGCCGCAACTGAAAGCACTGCTTAACGCCCTGAGTGAGCGCGATCCAGACGCCAATACTTGCACCGACAGCAAAGGCAATCCCGAGCCAGACACCGGCCTGCGCGACAACGAAAACGTACCGCTGGGCGAGTCCGTGTACGACTACTTTGAGCGGGAAGTCATACCCCATGTGCCGGACGCCTGGATCGACGAGTCAAAGCGCGACGAGAAGGATGGTGAGGTCGGCATTGTTGGGTTTGAGATTCCGTTTAACCGGCACTTTTATGAATTCACGCCACCGAGGCCGTTGGAAGAGATCGACGCAGATCTCAAGGAATGTACTGACCGGATCAAGCAGATGATTGAGGGGTTGTCGGCATGAGCATTCCCAAGTATCCAGAATACAAGGAATCAGGTTTTGACTGGATCGGGGCGTTACCCAAAACTTGGGTTCAAAAAAGACTTGGGCACTTTTTTACGGAACGTAGAGAAAAGGTTAGCGACAAAGAGTTCCAGCCTCTTTCTGTTACCAAAAACGGTATTGTACCGAGGCTCGAGACAGCAGCTAAAACTCAGGACGGTGACAACAGGAAAAAAGTTGTTGCGGGTGACTTTGTGATCAACAGCCGATCTGACCGGAAAGGCTCATCAGGTTTATCTCGGCTCGATGGTTCTGTTTCACTGATTTGCATTGTGCTTGAACCAAAAGAAATATCTGGTCGCTATGCTCACCACTTATTTAGGTCAGAAGTTTTTCAAGAAGAGTTCTACAGAAATGGCAAAGGGATCGTTGCGGACTTATGGAGCACAGGTTTTTCAGAGATGAAAAATATTGTTGTCCCTGTCCCTGGTGAGTTTGAACAAACCAAAATCGCCCGCTTCCTAGACCACGAAACCGCCAAAATCGACGCCTTGATCCGCGAGCAGGAGCGCCTGATAGCGCTGCTTCAGGAAAAGCGCCAAGCGGTGATTTCCCATGCGGTGACCAAGGGGCTTGATCCGAGTGTGCCCATGAAGGACTCTGGGGTAGAGTGGCTTGGGGATGTGCCAGGGCATTGGCAGATTTCAAAATTAGGCCACTATGCAGACATATTGACTGGTTTCCCTTTTCCTTCTGCATCGTTTTCGCATGATGAATCAGACGTTCGGCTTTTACGTGGTGTCAATATCGGTGTTGGCTCACTCAAATGGGTTGATGCCGTCTATTGGCAGCTCGATGAAGGCGGGGAGCTTCTAGGTTATCTCATGAAAGAGGGTCAGATCGTTTTAGGGATGGACAGGCCTTGGATTAGCGAGGGAATGCGGATAGCGCGGGTGGCTCAAGCAGATATGCCATGTTTACTTCTTCAGCGAGTCGCTGCAATTACCCCCAATTCATGGCTTGATGACGGGTATCTATATTACTTTCTTGCTTCAGAGATATTCAAGATTTATGTGGAGCCTGATCTCACTGGAGTGAGTGTTCCCCACATTAGCCCTGAGCAAATACTGGGTTTCAAAATACCCATTCCGGATCTCGACGAGCAGCTCAAGATTGGTCGCTTTATCAAGGTTCAACTTGATCAGATGGCAGCACTTTTTAAGCAGACTAACGAGAGCATTGAGATACTACAAGAACGCCGCTCCGCCCTAATCTCCGCCGCAGTCACTGGCAAAATCGATGTGCGCGATTGGCAGCCACCTGCCGATGAAAGTGCCTTTGACCGGGAAGTATTAGAAGCAGGATCGGAGGTCATAGCGTGAGGCACGGTCGCGGTATCCGGCTGTTCCTGGTGGGGGCCAGACCCTGACAATGCCTTACGCCCTCTGATGTATATCGGCGAGTCCGACGACGTAGCCAAGCGCCTGAAGCAGCACAACCAGCCGGAAGACAAGGGCGCACCCGGAAGACGAGGGCGGCAAGGATTTCTGGGAGCGGGTGTGTCTGATCACCAGCAAAGACCAGAACCTCACCAAATCCCATGTAAAGTATCTGGAAAGCCGGCTCATTGCGCTGACCAAGCAATCAGGCCGGTGTGGCTGGGCTGATAGCCTGGATTCTGATTAACCGTTACCTGTTACTCGCTAATAGACTCCGGGATTCCGGGATAAGGTGATATGTAGATTGAGATCGTCTTATCTGTAATGACATTAGCAGTACGTCCTGCTACGCTTGGAACTATCAAAAGAGGAATCTCATCATGATTTCAGCAAACACGGATCAGCCCAAGCGTGAAACTCTGAACATTCGGATCAAACCCGAAGAGCGTGGTTTGATTGATCGCGCCGCCAAGGCTCGGGGAAAAAATCGCACAGAGTTTGTTCTTGAGGCAGCTCGCATTGCCGCCGAGGAAGCCATTATGGATCAGGCTGTTATCTCGGTAACACCGGAGGCGTATCGGGCGTTTCTTGAACAACTGGATATGCCGCCGACACCGAATGAGCGGTTGCGTAAAACCTTGCAAACTCCGGCACCTTGGGACACGGAATGACACTATCGGCGCCCACACCCATTGGGCCTGAGCATGACGCGGAGAGTTTTGATTCCTCGGAGCCCAGTTTGGACTACTGGCTCAAACGCCGTGCATTGAAGAACCAGGCCAGTGGCGCATCCCGAACCTTTGTGGTCTGTGAAGGCAATCAGGTGAAAGCCTATTACGCCCTGGCGTCCGGTGCTGTGGTTGCAAGCCATACCTCGGGTCGCTTCAAGCGCAATATGCCAGACCCGATTCCGGTTGTGGTACTTGGGCGGTTGGCCATTGATCGTTCGTATCAAGGCGCAGGCTTGGGCCGTGCCTTGGTTCGCGATGCAGGATTGCGGGTTATTCAGGCGGCGGATGCCATTGGTATCAGAGGAATGGTGGTTCATGCCTTGTCTGAGTCGGCTAAAGAGTTTTATCAACGGCTGGGTTTCAACCCTTCGCCCCTTGACCCAATGATGTTGATGGTCACGCTGAGCGATTTAAGAGCCAATGTTTAAGCCACGCCAGATCAGATTTGGCGCAAGCCTTTAGGGAGCAGTTATGGTGGACACCCGCGAGCGCGTATTCCAAAACGACATTCTTGCCGCACTGGAAAGCCAGGGCTGGTTAGTGGGCAAAGCGTCCGAGTACGACAAGGCGAACGCTCTTTATCCGGAAGACTTGATCGGGTATTTCAAAGAGGCTTGGCCCGAGCGCTGGGACAAGTTCGCCAAAGCCAATCCGCAGGCCCCGGAAAACGTGCTGATCCAGAAGACCGTTCGGGAGCTTGAAAAAAAAGGCACGTTGGATGTGCTGCGCCACGGTTTCAAACTGCCTGGCGTTAAAATCGATCAGTGCAGCTTCAAGCCCGACCACGGCATGAACCCGGATACGGAACGTCGATACAAAGCCAATCGCCTGCGCGTGGTGGAAGAAGTGTCCTATTCCCCTCACGCCAAACCCGAAGGCAAGTACAACCCGAGGCTGGATCTGGTGCTGTTTGTGAATGGCATACCTACGGCCACGCTGGAGCTGAAAAGCGAGTTCAAGCAAACCGTTGAGAACGCCAAGCGCCAGTACAAACAAGACCGTCCGGTAAAAGACCCCATTACCCGCAAAGCCGAGCCGCTGCTGACCTTCAAGCGCGGTGCCCTGGTGCATTTCGCGGTCAGCCAGGACGAGGTGGCCATGACCACCAAGCTGGCCGGTAAAGACACCTTCTTCTTGCCGTTCAACCAGGGTTCCTCCGAAGGCGGCGCCGGTAACCCCCGGGCCGAACACGAAAACACCTACGCTACGGCGTACCTGTGGGAACGCCTGTTCCAGAAGGATGCCTGGCTCAAGGTGATCAGTCGGTTCCTACATCTGGAGAAGAAAACCAGCGAGGACTTCCACGGTAACCGCAAAACCAAGGAAACCCTGATCTTCCCGCGCTACCATCAGTGGGATGTGGTCAACTCGCTGGTGAATACCACCCGTGCGGAGGGGGCAGGGCAACGCTATCTGATTCAACATAGCGCCGGTTCCGGCAAATCCAACTCCATTGCCTGGACAGCTCATCAGTTGGCTCAGCTGTACGATGAGAACGGCCAGAAGCTGTTCAACTCGGTCATTGTGGTCACCGACCGTACGGTGCTGGACAGCCAGCTTCAGAACACCGTCTACCAGTTTGAACACGCCCAGGGGGTGGTCTGTCCGATTACCCGGGATGTGGGCAACCAAAGCAAATCTGAGCAGCTGGCCGAAGCACTGGCCGAGCAAACCCGCATTGTTATAGTGACCATCCAAACCTTCCCGGCGCTGTTTGATGCGCTGGATAAGTACCCCAGGCTTGCCTCTGGTCGCTATGCGGTGATTGCCGACGAAGCGCATTCCTCCCAAACCGGCTCATCGGCCTCCAAGCTCAAGGCGATTCTTGGAAGCGACCGGCCCGAAGGCGAAGACATCAGCGCCGAGGACATGCTGGATGCAGCGGTGTCCTCGCGCAAACCCAGCCAGCAGATCAGCTACTACGCTTTCACCGCTACCCCGAAGGCCAAAACCATCGAACTGTTTGGCCGGGTACCCGATGCCTCACTGCCCAGAAGCGACGACAACAAGCCCGAAGCCTTCCATGTGTATTCCATGCGCCAGGCCATCGAGGAAGGCTTTATTCTGGATGTGCTGAAACGCTACACCACCTATGCGGTGGCCTGGAAGTTGGCTCATCCAGACGAAGACGACGAAACCGTGGACTCCAAAAAAGCCCGCACCACGCTGGCCAAATGGGTACGCCTGCATCCCTACAACATCAGCCAGAAGGTGGAAATCATCGTTGAGCACTTCCGGGCCAACGTGAAGCACCTGCTCGACGGCCAGGCCAAGGCCATGGTGGTCACCAGCAGCCGGCAGGAAGCGGTGCGCTATCAGCTGGCGATGCAGAGTTATATAAGCGACCAGGGCTACACCGATGTTCATCCCCTGGTGGCCTTTTCGGGCAGCATCCTGCCCGATGACCATATCCCCGAAGAGGTAACCGAAACCAGCACCCTGCTGAACCCGGATCTCAATGGTCGTGATCACGCCAAGGCCTTCGATACCGAGCAGTACAACGTGATGATCGCCGCCAATAAGTATCAAACCGGCTTTGATCAACCCAAGCTGTGCGCTATGTACGTAGACAAGAAGCTTAAAGGCGTGGACTGCGTACAAACCTTGTCCCGGGTGAACCGGATTTTCCCGGGCAAGGAAACCTTTATTCTGGATTTCTTCAACGACGCAGACGATATTCTGGCGTCTTTCCGGGAGTATTACACCACAGCTGAATTGTCCGGCGTGTCGGACGCTCAGGTGGTCTACGACCTTCAGGAAACCCTGGATGCCGAGGGCATTTATCACTGGGGTGAAGTCGAAGCTTTTGCTCAGGCGTTTTTTGACCCCAAAGCCCAGGCCTCCACACTGAGTTATTACTGCCACCCGGCCCGCGAGCGTTTCACCAAACGCTACAAGCTACTTCGCGACGAACGCGCCAGCGCCCGAGCTGCCAGAGCCCAGGCTGAGGCAGACGGAAACACGGTGGGCCTGAAACAAGCCGAGACATTGTTAACCGAGATTGGCAAAGGGCTGGATCAACTCGACTTGTTCCGCAAGAACCTCACCGGCTTTGTGCGCTCCTACGAGTTTTTGTCACAAATTGTGTCCTTTGAGGACGCCGAACTGGAACAGCTGTGCGTGTTCGCCCGAACCCTGGCGCCACTGCTGCGGCAGGAGTCGTTGGATGATGATGACATCGACATTTCCGAGGTGGAGTTAACTCATTACCGGCTGACCAAGCGCAAAGAGCACGAACTGAAACTGGCGGATGATCAGGGCGAGTATAAGCTGGATCCGATTACCGGTGTCGGAACCGGAAAACCACACGATCCGGAGAAAAAGCGCCTTTCAGAAATTATTGAAACACTGAATGATATTTTTGGTGCTGAGGTGAGTGACGAAGATCAGCTACATTTCGCACATGGGATTGCAGATCGAGTTCGCAGGGATGAACCTGTGATGGCGCAGGTAAACAGCCATTCCACGGAACAGGTCATGCACGGGCTATTCCCCAAGCGATTGACGGATCTGGTGCTGGACTCCATGACGGATCATGAGAAATTATCGATGGAGATCCTTGAAAGCGAACCAAAACAGAAAGCTTTTGCACTACTGATATTGAGTTTGCTGACGAATCAGCAGGCTCACCGGGAAGTGAGCGACCCATCCGTAGATTTATAGTGCTATCTCGGAACTGCCCAGGGAACAATGATGAACGGAATAGTATTTGATGCCGGAATCCTCATCACAGCAGGATTGGCCGTTATTGGTTATTTGTGGAAATTAAGTCGCGAACGCAAAGAAAGCGCGCGTACCCTGTTGTTTCACTTGATGGAAATACGGCAAGAATTACTTATTGAGCGCCCTAAGCTCGCAGCTGCTGTTGATGCATTTCAAGCGGATTTCCAGGAAATCCTTGGGGACAGACCTAACTTGAGGAGCGTACTGGACAAGGGTTTCCCAAGAGAATACGTCGCAACTACTTTAACTTCATTAATGGATGGGTTGGTCAGGGCAGACCCAAAACTGCTTGAGAGCTATGAAATAGCGCTTTATGACTACTCCCGGATTAACCCTCTGCTGGCCCACCGCGTCCGCGGTATGAAATTGCTTCCTAAGTTATCGCAAAATCTAACGGGTATCATGGCTGACCTGACTGGCGCGTTGCCTGATGATGAGGGGGCGGAGTTAGTAAGCTCTCTCGGTAAAAAGGAACTCGAATCGTCCAGCGAGAAAGCGCTCCAAGAATTTGTGCTAGACCTTGAAAAAATAATTCGTCGTATTAGCTTTAGCGCGGGAATGTGGTTTTGGGCGTGTAGCTGGTTTTTAGGAGCAAGGCGCAGAAGAGACGCTATCCAAGATAAATCTGAAAGTATCGACCTACGCGGATTTATGGAATCCTTTTTCAGGGCGATTGCGCTGGCTAACAACCCTCCGGAGGAAGTCAGAGAACAAATCCAGCACGCGAAACTGGACGATATCCTGGATCTGTGGGAAGCCTCTCTGGAGTGATTAACCAACTAGGCGCTTGCCAGGGAACGTCGCAGCGTAATAGTTTTGGCGAGTGATCCTCTTTGTTTGACTGTTTAACGATATCCCGTTAGCCTGCTATTACTTTCACAAATGAGTGATTGGCCGATTGGTTATTACCGTGTCAAGCATGAACTGAACAAACCAGGTACACACCGCCCTTCCGGCGATGTCCCGCCAGGTGTCGTTCTGAACAACTTGAGCAGTGCATTTCGAGCATTTCGTCATAGCACACCTCCAGTCAGATGATACATCAAGGTATATTTGCGGCTTTCTTACAAATTCTTCTGAATGGGTAAGATAGTAGATCAGCGGGTTTTCTCGGTGGTCAGGTGACATCGCAAGGTGTCGCTCGACGGTGACGATACAGACAAGCGGCCGCAACATGCTTGTAGTCACCGGATCCAAAAAGGAAGATCACAACATGGATGAACTTGAGGGCTGGTATCGACGCCGCAGTTACGCCCACTTTGATTGCCCCATTTCTGAGTCACAAGCAAAGAAACTCGTCACTAATCCAACTCGGGTATCTCGCCACGCTTTTTGGCCGGTAATACTCAATCCGCAAAAGCTTCTCTCCATAAAAAATGAAAATGGGCGCAGGGTTTGGAAAGCCAAAATACGACCTATTGTTTTTGCTGCACATAGTGATGCCCACATATATGCGTATTACGCCAAGTGCATGGGTCGTCTTTTAGAGGATAGATATTCTAAGTGCGGTGGTGAGTATGTTTTAGCTTACCGGCGTTTCGTCCCCCCGCGCTGCAATGTTCATTTTGCTCTTGAAGCCTTCGAGGAGATCAAGGCGCAGGATTCCTGTGATGTAGTTGCCATTGACGTCGAAGGCTTCTTTGACGCCCTTGATCACGAACATTTAAAGGCCGCCTGGGCAGACTTACTCGGTGAAGACAAACTACCTGATGATCATTATGCTGTTTTCAGAGCTTGTACCAGAGGTGCCGCAGTTACGGTCCCGGTTCTAAGAGACCTCTTTGGAGGTGAGGTTAGAAGGCGTGCCGGAAAAGTCGGCCAAGCTATATGTGAACCAAAGGACTTCAGAGCCCTCGTAAAGCCCCATCTGCGTTCCCGGCATAATCTTGTTTGGGAGGTTAAAAAAAAGCCTGCCCCTGCATATCTAAAGGGAAAACCTGCAGGCATTCCGCAGGGCTTGCCAATAAGTGCTGTTCTCGCAAACCTTTATATGTATGACGCCGACCTGGCCATCCAGGAGAGTATCCGCAGTCTTGGAGGCACATACCGCCGTTATAGCGACGACATCTTGCTCGTTGTTCCGAAAGGATGTGGGGCAGCAGCAGAATCGGCAGTGCAGACGGAATTGGGCAAGGTCAAGCTTCAGGTCAACCCCGGCAAAACGGTGAGATGCAGGTTTCTTAGAACAACAGAGGGGGCTTTGCGATCCCTAGCGCTAGACCCTCATTTTAAAGAGCAAAACCTTAGTCCAATTTCCTATCTTGGGTTTACATTCGATGGCCGAGATCTAAGGGTGAGAGATTCGACCATCGCTCGATTTATGATAAAGGCCAAGCGCGCAATAGAGCGAGCCCGAATCGCAGCCTTTGAAAATAGCGACCGCCAGTTAAAGAAGCGTCAGCTATACGCCCGTCTGACTTCATTGGGGTATGGAGCAGCATATGGTAACGGCGTTTACGTTCAGGCAGACAACATTCTCCCGAAAGGTGCTCCTAGGCTAGGCTTTTTCAAATATTTAAAACTCGCTGATCGAATTACAGACAGTGAAGCGGTTCGCACTCAAATTCGGCAGCTCGAAAGTCAAGTATTCAGAGAAATAGACCAGGCTGAAAAAAGTGTTAAAAAACGACGCGGTGTGGCTTGAGAAGTCCCGTGCCCGCCAAAAAGAAGCTGTGACGAGAGACTGCCGGTTCTGAAGGTTTATCTGTGGAGGCGTCTGTATGGCCAGTCAATGCCTTTGGTGGAAATGAAAAAGTTAAGTGACCTCATACTGCAGGAACCCGCGACATAACGATACTGCATATGCGCCCGACTCAGGCTAGGCTGCGGCTGAAGTGCTTTTAGTGTAATGCAGGCAGCCTCTGTTGCAGTCGCATAAGAGAGGAAATGGATGGGCTGAAGGAGGCGGGTACTATCTACAGCGGGCTCCGCCAACTCTTGCTGCGTATAACCTGCTGTAATAGTGAACATGCTGTCCTGCAATGATTCTACAGCCCAAGAATTGAGGAAATGAGCTTGAACCTGCAACGCAAAGATATTGACTCACTATTTGAAGACAGCATCGAATGGGCCGGCACCCATCGGTTTGGCGGTCTGTATGGAAGTTCAAGCGATGGCGGGGGCATAGCCCTCAGAATCAGGGGCATCCTGTTTGAAGGGAACGACTACTCGACAATCGTAATAACCAGGGTCTGCATTCCAGAAGCCCGGCAGGGGCAGGGGCTCTATCGAAAATTTCTGTCAGAGCTGGACTCGCTAGGTACGTTCGGGCTCCGTTGCCATTCAACGACCGAAAATGAGTGGCTGGCAGATCGCCATAGAAGGCATGGTTACAAAGAAGTCGACGAAAGCGGCACTCCAAGTTTTTACCAGATTATAGGAGAACCCGTGCCGCCGTTACCTGATACCCCTAGTGAAAATCGTCATCCAGAGCTGGAAATACAGCGAGAATATAAATTGAAAGCCAGGGTTATCAGGCGTCAGCTTGGCTAGCTCCCTGTAATTCCCCCAGACAGAGAAGGGGCTATGGGCAGTCTTGGCTATATTCTGCTTACCCTAACACCTTTCTCATCAAGCTGATGGCTGTTTGGAGTTCTCTTGGCGATAAGCCCAGTCTGGCGCTCACTGCTGCTTGGTTTGCTCCGTCCAAGTAGTGGCACCAAAGCAGAGCATGAGCGGTCTCCAAAGATCTAAGGCGCTCCTTTTTTTCCTCGACATAAATCCTGTCGTGGCGCTCTGCCAAAACGTCGATTATCACTTTCGCTACCGGGCTGTTCATTTCATCGGCCTTCATAAAAAATCCTGCAGTCTTGGTCACGTTGGTTGTAAACAACAATAATTATACGAGCCAAAAGGGCGCTAAATTGGCGTTGTACACACTTGTAGAAATATGCGCGGCAGAATAGAGGGACTGTTACTGGAGCGTTCTTTTAAGGGGCAGAACGCCTTGTTTATGACAACGAATCTTGGAGAGATCGATTCACCAAGGCGAAGTTAAAGCAATGAGCGAGGCCGGAGTGGTCAGTGAGGGCAGAGTGGGTCAACGTGGACAGAGAGGACAGAGAGGACAGAGAGGACAGAGAGGACAGAGAGGACAGAGAGGACAGAGAGGACAGGGTGGCCACCCTGTGGATAACTTGCGATGACCCCTGCGTTCGGCTCCATCAAAAGGCTCCACTAACCGGTGAGGGCTGGTTCAGGTTTGATCTATGGCCGTATTAGGGCGTTTGTGGCTGCAGTTATGGTCAGCATGCACGTTGACTGCGTTTGCAGCGGTCTTCAGGAGGTGTAATTTGACTTTGTGTCGTGTGGTTACAGGTGTGGTTATTTTTTAGGGTCGGAAATTAAAAAGGCCCTACGCTCTCACGTAAGGCCTTGAAAAATATGGCGCGCCCGACAGGATTTGAACCTGTGACCCCTGCCTTCGGAGGGCAGTACTCTATCCAGCTGAGCTACGGGCGCATTCGAATGCGACGGCTGTGCGTCAATTTCGAGTGCGCAATCTTACGTGCGCAGGCCTACGCTGTCCAGCCCCCGGTGCATTGGTCGGGTTTGCCTTTGGTTACGGGAATAGTGGTGTGGGAGTGATAGTTGCCAGTGCACCTTCGTTGCTGAACGACACTTCACCATCCTGAATAGTTACCTGATAACTCATGTTACGTTCCGCCAGTTTGGCGAGAGCTTCGGTGGACTCGCTCGGCAGATCAATAATTGTAAGGTTTTTGAAACGGCTCAGTTTGCTGTGATGCTTTTCCAGCCACAGGGGCACCGCACGGCCACCGTAGGCGTAGAGAATCACCTGGCGTGCCCGGTTGCAGGCTTTGCGCAGGCGGCTTTCGTCGGGCAGGCCCAGTTCAATCCACAGTTCAATCTCGTCACTCAGGCTTTTACGCCACAGCTCCGGTTCGTCGTCTGTGCTCAGGCCTTTTGTAAATTCCAGGTCCTCACTGGCGTTGAGGGCAAAGGCCAGCAGGCGAATCATCATGCGCTCGTCATTTTCTGACGGGTGCTGCGCTATAGTGAGTTGATGGTCCGCATAATAATGCCTGTCCATATCGGCAATATTGAGCGTGGCTTTGAATATGGTTGCTTTGAGCGCCATGGCCTTCCTGCATTGGTATCGAGGTGTTGGTTTGCGCTAGTGTAATGCAATTCCTCGATTGATGAGCATGACGCCATGTCGATGTTGCGCGGTTTTCTGATTCTGGTTGTGTTTTTTCTGCTTGGCGAGGCCTTGCGGGTGCTGTTTGTGATTCCGGTCAGCGGCGGCGTGCTGGGTATGATTCTAATGACATTTACATTGATGCTGCGGGGGAGGGTGAGCGATGATCTGGCGTCGGCGAGTCAGGCGCTGATCTCAGTGCTGGTGTTGCTGATCATGCCGGGTGTGGTTGGCATCTTCTTTTTAGCTTCGCACTTCTCCGGGCAATGGTTGGCGGTTTCTGCCGCGCTGTTACTGGGAACCTTCCTAAGCGTATTAACCACGCTCTTGTTGATGAAATGTATGTTGCGGATGACTGCGCGGGGTGGCGCAGATGACTGAGCTTATCAGCCGCTTTATGGCTCTCCCGGATGTCTTGTCTGCCAGCCCGCTGTTCGCGATCGGGCTTACTCTGGGAGCATTCTTTGCCGGCAATTGGGTGTTTGCCCGCCTTGGTAAACCTCTATGGATGCCGCCAGTGTTGCTCTCAGCGGTTATTTTGTCGGCGGTGATTGCAGTTTTCACCATTGATTATGTTCGTTACCAGGAAGGAGCGCACTGGCTAACCCTGCTGCTTGGCCCCGCCACCGTGGCCTTGGGGATTCCCCTGTACCAGCAAATCCACCACATCCGGGCTTTATGGGTCCCGATAGTGGTTACGCTGCCGTTGGCGGCCACAATGGCCGCGGTATACGCAGTGGTAATCGCCTGGGCAATGGGTGCCACGCCGGAGGTTTTGGCATCACTCGCCCCCAAGTCTGTAACGGCCCCGATTGCTATCGGCATCACCGAGCAGTTGGGCGGTTCTGTGGCGCTGATGATGGGCGGTTTGCTGATTACCGGTGTGGTTGCCACTTTGTTCGTTGATCTACTGGCGAAATGGCTGCCGGTAGAAGATGAGCGCATTATCGGATTTGCGCTGGGCTTGAATGGCCACGCTATTGGCACGGCCAGGGCGTTTGAAATCAGCCATGCTGCCGGCGCATTTTCTTCTCTGGGAATGGGGCTTACAGGCGTATTTACTGCGCTGATCCTGCCTTTAGTGTTCCGTCTTTAAGGGGCCTGGTGGCAGCTGTTAGCAGTCGTCATTCAGTTCGCGCATAGCCGTAAGTCGTAATTTCGATTGCCGTAAGTAGTTTCCGGGACTAGTTTCTATAACAGGCGTCCGGTGCGCCAGAGGCTTGGTGTGCCGTAAAAACTCGTAAAACAACGACGGAAAACGCAATGAAAAAATTACTTGCAGCATTTATTGGTACCATGGCGCTGGCAACTGCGCCTGTTGCTCTGTCTGCTGAGGCAACGAAAGAACTTAAAATGGCGTACGACGCCGATCCGGTCACTCTCGATATTCACGAGCAGCTCTCCGGTGGCATCCTGCAGTTGTCCCACATGTCTTTTGATCCGCTGGTGCGCTGGACCAAAGAGCTCGATTTTGAACCCCGTCTTGCTGAGAGTTGGGAGCGCGTGGATGACAAAACCATGCGATTCAAACTGCGTGAGGGCGTGAAGTTTCATTCCGGCAACGAGCTCACCACCAAAGATGTGAAGTTTACCTACGACCGTCTGAAGGAAAGCCAGGACTTCAAGGCCATCTTCAAGCCCTTTAGCGGCATCAACATCATTGATGATTACACCTTTGAGCTGGTAACCAGCGAGCCGTTCCCGCTGCTGCTCAATACTGCCACCTACATCTTCCCGCTGGACAGTGAGTTCTATACCGGTAAGACAGAAGACGGCAAGATGAAAGGTGCTATTCTCAAGCATGGTAATTCCTTTGCGTCGGATAACCTTTCTGGCACCGGCCCTTACAGGGTGGTATCTCGCCAGCAGGGCGTGCGCATGGAGTTTGAGCGCTTTGCGAACTACTGGGATGAAGAGTCTCCAGGTAACGTAAAGAAAATCGTTCTTACGCCAATCAAGGAGAACAATACCCGGGTGTCTGCGCTGCTGTCTGGCGGTGTGGACTTCATTGCGCCTGTGCCACCTACCGATCTTGATCGCATCAAGCGTGACAAGAACTCGGATCTGGTCACCATGAGCGGCACCCGCATTATCCTGTTCCACATGAATCAGGAACGGGTTGAAGCCTTCAAGAACCCCAAGGTTCGTCAGGCAGTAGCCTATGCCATCAATCAGGAAGGCATTGCGGCGAAAATCATGAAAGGCTTTGCCACGCCAGCAGCTCAGCTTTCGCCAGCTGGCTACCAGGGCTACAACGAATCCCTGAAGCCCCGTTATGATGTGAAAAAAGCTCAGGAACTGATGAAGGAAGCGGGTTACGAGGACGGCTTTACCATCACCATGATGGCGCCAAATAACCGTTACGTGAACGATGATAAAATCGCTCAGGCAGCGGCTGCCATGTTGGCCCGTATCAACATCAAAGTTGACCTTAAAACCCTGCCCAAAGCCCAGTACTGGCCCGAGTACGACAACCGTGCTGGAGACATGATGCTGATTGGCTGGCATGCGGATACAGAAGATTCGGCCAACTTCTATGAGTTTCTGACCTTCTGTCCGGAAGCTGGCAGTGGTGCCGGGCAATACAACGCGGGTAACTACTGCAACCCGGAAATCGATGCGCTGGTTGCAAAAGCCAATGTTGAAACCGACATTGCCAAGCGCACAGCCATGCTGCAGGAAGTTGAGCAGCGTCTGTACGACGACGCAGCATTCATTCCACTGCACTGGCAGGACCTGGCCTGGGCCAGCAAGAAGAACGTGAAGATTGAACCGATTCTGAACGTGATGAACTTCCCTTATCTGGGTGATCTGGTCGTCGAGTAACGGGGCAAACTGCCCCCTCTCTCCAACCTCTCTCCCGCCTTCCTTCAGGTAAAGGGAGAGAGGCTTTTTAAATACTCATCAGTGGTAATTCCTGCATGTTAGCGTTTTTGGTACAGCGCATATCCCAGGCCGTTCTGGTCATGTTCGTGATCAGCGTGATCGCCTTTGCCATCCAGGATGGTCTTGGTGACCCGCTTCAGGAAATGGTTGGTATGTCGGTCTCCATGGAGGAACGGGAAGCCCTGCGCGAGGAGCTGGGGCTGAATGATTCCATGGTGGTTCAGTACCTGCGTTTTGCAGGTAAAGCCATACAGGGGGATCTGGGCAATTCTTATTTTTACGGCAAACCAACCCTCACAGTAATAGCCGAGCACCTGCCGGCAACTCTGGAGTTGGTGATTGGTGCCAGCCTGATCATTATGCTGTTATCGGTACCCATCGGCGTTTATGCCGCCATCCGGCCGCAGGCCTGGTTGGCCAAGTTTTTCATGGGCGTGAGCACGGTTGGAATTTCCATTCCCGTGTTTCTTACCGCCATTGTTCTTATCCAGATATATTCCATTGGCATTACCGTTGAGTGGTTCCCCGCAGACACCGGTTGGGGCCAGTGGCTGAACGGTGCCCTGAGTACCGATGGCGGTATGCCATCTTACGGCCGTGGCGATGATCTGACGCATCTTTTTGGAACCTGGAATTCAGGCTTTTTCTCAGAGCTTGGGTTGATGCACCTGGTGCTGCCCTGCGTGTCTCTGGCGTCCATCATGCTACCGCTGTTTATCCGTCTGATTCGGGCGGAGATGATGGAGGTGCTGCAAAGCGATTACATTCGCTATGCTCGGGCCAAAGGCCTGAGTTCTGCCCGCATTAACTTCCTCCATGCCCTCAAGAACACCATGCTGCCGGTTATCACCGTAGGCGGTGTGCAAGTGGGCGTGATGGTGGCTTACACAATTCTTACGGAAACAGTATTCCAGTGGCCTGGGGTCGGTTTGATGTTCCTGGAGGCCATTACCCGCAGCGATATTCCGCTGATTGTTGCCTACCTGATGGTAGTAGGGCTGATTTTCGTTATCACTAACACACTGGTGGATCTGGTTTACGGGCTGGTGAACCCCACGGTGAAACTGACAGGTAAGAAAGCATGACAACGGCGACCCTATCCCGCTGGAATCGCTTTCGCGAATCCTTCCTCTGGTACAGCTTCAAGCGCGACAAGGTGGCGATTGCCAGCTTTATCGTATTGCTTCTGATGGTGTTTGCAGCTGTGTTCGCGCCTCTGTTCGCGCCAACGAACCCTTACGACCTGGCGCAGATCGACATCATGAACTCGGAACTGCCACCAGTGGGCATGTCCGGGGCTGATCCGGCCTTCCCGCTGGGTACTGATGCCCAGGGCAGGGACATGCTCTCTACCATTCTTTACGGTACGCGGGTGTCCTTGCTGATTGGTTTTGGTGCGGTAGTGCTGCAGGCGGCGCTGGGTATTTTGTTCGGCCTGCTGGCGGGCTATATGGGCGGCAAAGTTGACTCTATCCTGATGCGGATCGCAGATGTTCAGCTTTCCTTCTCCACCTTGATGGTTGCCATCATTGTGGGCGCGGTGTTCAAGGCCAGTTTCGGCAACCTGATGTTTGGTGAAATCGCCATTTACATGCTGATCTTTATTATCGGTGTAGCCGAATGGCCGCAAATTGCACGAACCGTTCGGGCGTCTGTGCTGGCGGAGAAAAAGAAGGAATACGTGGATGCGGCCAAGGTGATGGGCTTTCGCACCAACCGCATCATGTTCCGTCATATTCTGCCGAACACGCTTTCGCCAATTTTTGTTATCGCAACGGTGCAGATTGCTAACGCGATTATTTCCGAAGCGGCCCTGTCGTTCCTGGGCCTGGGTATGCCTGAAACCCAACCGTCGTTGGGTTCTCTGATCAAATCCGGCTTTGATTACATTCAAAGCGGTTCCTGGTGGATAACTCTGATTCCCGGCCTGGTGCTGGTCGTGCTCGTGCTGGTCATCAACCTCTTGGGTGACTGGTTGCGGGATGTTATGAACCCACGGCTGTACAAGGGCTAGATATGAAAAACGACACACCACTGCTGGAAGTAAAAAACCTGGATGTTCGCTTTGCCGTTCGAGGCGGCGATCTCACTGCCCTGCGGGGAATCAGTTTCAGCCTCGATAAAGGCGAGCGGCTAGGGTTGGTAGGGGAGTCTGGTGCCGGTAAATCCGTAGCAGCCTTCTCGATTCTCAACCTGATTGCCCGCCCCGGTTATATTGCTGGCGGGCAGATTTTGCTTGAAGGCAAGGACTTGGCCGCCATGAGCGAGCGCGAACTGCGCAAGATCCGTGGCAATCGCATTGCCATGATCTTCCAGGACCCCATGATGACGCTCAACCCGGTGCTGACCATCGGCACCCAGATGGTTGAAGCCATCAAGGCGCATCGCCGTATCAGCACCAAGGCAGCGCGGGATATAGCACTGGACAAGCTGCGCAAGGTGCAGATTCCCTCGCCGGAAAAGCGTCTCGACCAGTACCCTCACGAATTATCGGGTGGCATGCGCCAGCGGGTGATCATCGCCATCGCCTTGCTGCTCGACCCGGAAATTATCGTGGCTGATGAGCCCACTACCGCTTTGGATGTGACCATTCAGGCGGAAATCATGGCGTTGCTGCTGGATTTGTGTGAACAGGAAAATGTGGCGCTGATGCTGATTACCCACGATTTGGGCGTTGTCTCTCAGGTCACCCAGCGCATGCTGGTGATGTATTCCGGCCGCATTATCGAGCAAGGCCCCACCCGGGAAATCATCAACGATGCTCAGCACCCCTATACCCAAGGGCTGATCAATGCCTTGCCACAGATGGGTGAACCTGGCGCACGCTTGTTCCAGATTCCCGGCTCCATGCCATCTCTGAAAAATGTACCCACTGGCTGTCCTTTCCATCCACGCTGTGACTTTGCTACCGATCAGTGCCGCCAAGCCATGCCGGACTATGTGCGCTCCGGGAATGTGGATGTAGCGTGTTACGAGGTCAGCAACCTGATTGAGCAGGAGAAACGCATGCAGGAGGCCGGATCATGACCTCCCCGTTGGTAGAGATTCGCGGGCTGGAAAAGCGGTTTGATTTGTCTGGTAGCCTGCTTGAGCAGATTACCTTTAAAGGCGGCCGGTTCCAGCGCAAACAGGAAGCCGTTCATGCCATTAACGGTGTTGATCTGCAGGTACAGCGGGGCGAGGCACTGTGCGTTGTGGGCGAGTCTGGTTGCGGCAAGTCTACGGTTGCCCGCACTGTGATGGGGCTGTTATCACCCAGCGCGGGTGAAGTGCATTACGATGGTAAGCGCATTGACAACCTGAAAGGTCGGGACGTACTGCCGTACCGCCGTAAAATGCAGATGATCTTCCAGAACCCCTATGCCTCCCTGAATCCGCGTATGACTATTCAGCAAACGCTGGAGGAGCCGATTCAGTTCCATCGTCCCGAACTGTCCCGCGATGAGGTGCGCAGCAAAGTGCACGAGGTTATGGAGTCTGTGGGTATCGACCCGGATTGGGGTAGCCGGTTTGGCCACGAGTTCTCCGGTGGCCAGCGCCAGCGTATAGCTATTGCCCGCGCTCTGGCGGTAGACCCCGAGTTTATTGTGGCGGATGAGCCTATTTCGGCGTTGGACGTATCCATTCAGGCTCAGGTGTTGAACCTGCTGATGGAGGCGCAGGAAACCCGCAATCTGACGTATCTGTTCATTACCCACGATCTGGCTGTGGTGGAGCACTTCGGCACCCGGGTGGCGGTGATGTACCTCGGGCGAGTATGTGAGCTTGCCGACACCAAAACCTTGTTTGCGGAACCGCGGCACCCCTACACCCAGGCGTTGCTCTCGGCCATACCAAAGCTGGAAGACGACCGGCCTAACTACATTCGCCTGCAGGGTGAAGTACCAACGCCAGTGAACTTGCCATCTGGTTGTGTGTTCCATGGCCGATGCCCATATGCCAATGACCGTTGCCGCCAGCAAATTCCCCAACTGATTGCTACAGACAGTGGTACCCAGGTGGCATGCCATGCGGTAGAGGAAGGGCGACTGTAAGCGAGCAGGTTTTAAGAGTGCGGTAGCAATAGGCTATGATGCGCCGAGCGACATAGCCTTATTAAAATTCATCTACCGCACATCTACCTGTCATTCGCTGGGGAGCTCATGGAAATACGTTGGCTGGAAGACTTTATGGCACTGGCCCGTACCCGCCATTTCTCCCGCGCGGCTGAACTGCAGCATGTAAGCCAGCCCACCTTCAGTCGCCGCATAAAGCTGCTTGAAGAATCTATGGGGGCCACGCTGATTAACCGGCAAACTCTCCCCTTGTCGCTTACCCCCGCCGGAGAACGGTTTTTCGAGTTGTGCCAGCGGGTGACCCGGGATGTTCGGGACGTGCGGGCTCAGATTGCCAGTATGGAAGCAGAGGTATCTGCCCGTATCAGTGTTGGCTCAACCCAGGGACTGTTTTCTCATTTTTACCAGGGCTGGGCCAGTGAAGCTGGCGTTGCAGAACGGCTGCAACTCAACCTGAAAGCGACCAGCTGGATAGGGGAGCAGTTTCTGGATGCCCTGGATAACGGCGAATGCGATTTGGTGCTGTGTTACTGGCATCAGGATTTGCCATGGTGTGGCCGCCTGAGTCGCGGTGACTACGAGACCATCACGATCGCGAGTGAGCGGCTGGTGCCCATGAGCGTTGTGGCGGATAACGGTGAGCCCCGATTCCCATTACCGGGAGCAGCAGGCCAATCGGTGCCGCTGATTGCCTATCACTCCCGGGGCTTTTTGCAGTCTGCTATTGAGGCGCACCTGTCCCGTAGCAAGGAGTCTGTAAATCTTTTACCGCTCAATGAAAACACTCAGTCGGCAAGTATCAAGGCACTGGTGAAACAGGGCTATGGAATGGGCTGGTTGCCTGGCCGGATGACGGAAAAGAGCGAGCAGTTCGGTAGCCTGACCCGAGCTGGCGATGAACGCTGGGATGTGCCGCTGGAAATCCGCTTGATTCGATTGCGGGAGCCCCGTTCAGAAGACCTATTAACCCTCTGGAAAACACTGGAAGACCAACATGCCTGATACCGACTTGCTCTCTCTTCAGATTGATCACGTGGGCATTTTGCAGAGCCGCTACGAACAGGTTCTGGAGGATCACGGATACGACGGCCTGCTAATTAGCTCTGGTGCAGCGCCCATGTGTTATGGCGATGATCAGTCCTGGCACTTTCAGGGCTATGGACCTTTCCTGCACTGGACAGGGCTTGCTGGCTTTGAGCACGCCTGGCTGCTGATTCGCAAAGGCAAGAAACCACAGCTTTCATTACATCAACCCGTTGATTTCTGGCATGCCAGCCTGGAAGTCCCGCAGGAGCCGTGGCTGGAGAAGTTCGATCTACGCTTCAGTGAAAGCCCGTCGGCGCCTGAGCTGGAAGGAATAAGCCAGCTAGCAGTTATTGGTGATCCCGCTTTGCTTGCGGGCTTGCCCGGAGACGAAAACCCGGGCGCGCTGTGCAACGCGCTAGACGAAACCCGGGTGCATAAAACTGCCTACGAGATAGCCTGTCTTGCCCAGGCCAATAAACTGGCAATCGCAGGTCACCATGCAGCCCGCGATGCCTTTCTGGCGGGAGCTAGTGAATTTGAAATCAACCTGGCCTATCAGCGTGCGACTCAACAGCGCGAGGTAGATGCGCCCTATAACAGCATTATTGGTGTGAACGGGCATGCGGGCATCTTGCACTACCAGTATTACGACACGGCAGCACCGGCTAAATCCCGTAGCCTGCTGATTGATGCGGGCGTGCGTTATCGGGGCTATTGTTCTGATATAACACGCACCACTGCAGGTGTGGGGGAAGGGCGATTTGCGGCACTCGTGCATGGGCTTGAGCAATTGCAGTTCCGGCTTTGCAAGATGGTAGCTCCGGGTGTTGATTACCTGGACATACACCGGAAAACCCACTTCGGCATTGCTGCACTATTGAGTGCCGCCGGGCTGGTGGAGGGTTTGAGCGATGAGGAACAGGTTTCAGAAGGCATAACCCGAGCGTTTTTCCCCCACGGAATTGGTCATTTCCTGGGCGTACAAGTGCACGATGTTGCTGGTAAGCCGGTAGCGCCGCCTGACGATGCGCCTTTTTTGCGCCTGACGCGCACGTTGGAGGCGGGCATGGTAGTAACCATTGAACCCGGTCTGTACTTCATTCCCTCCTTGCTGGAGCCGATACTTTCTGGGCCACTGGGGCATCACATTAACCGCTCCCTGCTTGATGAATTGCAGGGCTGTGGTGGCATACGCATAGAAGACAACGTGGTGGTGACCGAATCAGGTTATCGAAACCTTACCCGGGAGGTCGAAGCCTGAAACATCCTGTTGCACAAAATTAACACAACAAGCTTGCAATCTTTGATGCTAATGATAATAATTGTCATTAACTTTAGTGTTGATGGTGAGATTGCATTATGTACGTATGCCTATGCCACGGAGTGACAGACAGAGACATCCGCGCAGCCGCAGAAAATGGTGTTTCCTCCATGCGCCAGCTTGGTAAAGAGCTGGGCGTAGGCACCCAGTGCGGGCGCTGCGCCAGCATGGCGCGGGGCATACTGCGCGAAAGCCGCTCACCGGATTACCTGGCTCTTGCGAACATGTTGGCAAGCCCCGCCTGACACCTTGAGCGTTTATTTCCTTTCCGCAATTTTGTAATGCGCCCTAACGCGCTATCCTTGTCGGGTGACGAGAGAGTTATTCAAACAGAGCGTTGAGAGCTCACCGAACCCGAATCAACCAGCCAGGCAGACCTTTCGACAGTGAAAGGCGAAGTAGCCGGCTGAGATCAAGGAGTGCTGCAATGAAAGGCGACAAAAAAGTCATCCAGTATCTGAATAAAGTTCTTGCCAACGAACTGACGGCCATCAACCAGTATTTCCTGCACTCGCGCATGTACAAGGATTGGGGCATTACCAAGCTCGCTGCCAAGGAATACGAAGAGTCCATCGATGAGATGAAACACGCTGATCAGTTGATTGAGCGCATCCTGTTCCTGGAAGGCCTGCCCAACCTGCAAGATCTGAACAAGCTTATGATCGGCGAGAACGTTGAGGAGATGATTGCCTGTGACCTCAAAATCGAACACATCGCCCATGTTGATCTGAAAGAAGCCATTGCTTACTGCGAAGAAGTTCAGGATTACACCAGTCGTCAGTTGTTCCGCAGTATCCTCGATAGCGAAGAAGAGCACATTGACTGGCTGGAAACCCAGCTTGAGATGATCAACCAGATGGGCATTCAAAACTATATTCAACTTCAGTCTTCTGCTTCGGAGTAAATCAGACAATGGATTTGTCCTGTTTTAAAGCCTATGACCTGCGCGGCAGTGTGCCAGAGCAATTGAATCCTGCTCTGGCAGAGCGCATAGGGCGAGCCTACGTGGAAGTCACCGGCGCCAGGAAGGTCATTGTTGGATACGACATTCGCCTCTCAAGCCACGAAATCACCGAAGCCTTGAGCTCGGGCCTGATGGCGGCAGGTGCGGACGTATTTGATATCGGCTTGTGCGGCACGGAGCACGTGTACTTTGCTACCAACCATTATGGAATGGACGGTGGCATTATGGTTACCGCCAGCCACAACCCCAAAAATCACAACGGAATGAAAATGGTTGGGCCGGGATCCCGCCCTATCAGTTCTGATAATGGCCTGAACGACATTCGCGACAGGGTGCTCGAACCCTTCGGGGATGCACCGGTGCAAGGGCGATATGAGCCACTGGAAGTCACCAGTGCCTACATAGATCATCTTTTGGGATATGTGGATGCCGCAGCTCTGAAACCCATGAAAATTGTCGTCAACGCCGGCAACGGTGGTGCTGGGTTGGTGATCGACCAACTCGAAAAGCACTTGCCCTTCGAATTCATCAAGGTGCACCACCAGCCAGACGGCAACTTCCCTAACGGCGTTCCAAACCCCATCCTCGAAGAAAACCGCGCGGCTACAGCCGACGCAGTCATCGAGCATGGTGCCGCCATGGGTATCGCCTGGGACGGCGATTTCGACCGCTGCTTCTTCTTCGACGAAAACGGCCGTTTTATTGAGGGCTATTACATAGTCGGCCTGCTGGCAGATCAGTTCCTGCGCAAAACCGGCCCCGGCAAAGTCATCCACGACCCGAGGTTGATCTGGAACACCCAGGACCTGGTAGAAGCCGCCGGCGGCGAAGCCATTGAAAGCAAAACCGGCCACGCCTTCATCAAACAGCGCATGCGCGACGAAGATGCCGTATACGGCGGGGAAATGAGCGCCCACCACTACTTCCGAGACTTCGCCTACTGCGACAGCGGCATGATCCCCTGGCTACTGCTAGCCGAGCGCCTGTGCCAGTCCGGCAAGCCGTTCTCATCCCTCATTGACGCCCGAATCGAAGCCTACCCGGCCAGCGGCGAAATCAACCGCACCATCGATAATCCACCCAAGGTAATCGCGGCCATCGAGGAGAAATACGGCGCCGACGCAAAAAGCGTTAGCTACGTAGACGGCCTGAGCGTTGAGTTCGACAACTGGCGCTTCAACCTGCGCATGTCCAACACCGAGCCCGTCGTTCGCTTGAACGTGGAATCCCGTGCTGACATACCGCTGATGAATGCTAAAACTGAAGAGCTGCTTGCAGAAATGGAGCGGTTGAATAAATAAAGGCGAGGGGGGGTAGTGGAAAGCTATTCCTGAGTTGGGGCCGGGGTGCCGGTACACGCTGCGAAAACTGTGCGGAGCCATGGATGGCGGAGCCAAGCTTACATGGAAGTATTCACAGCGTGTTTTCGCAGCGTGTACCGGCACCCCGGCGAACTCCGAAACTAAAGAAAAATCATAGCCAATCGTTCAGCATAATCCCAAGCCCAAACCGCTCAATCCGGTGGTTGTAGTCAATCAGGCTCTCTCCATAGCCATTGTAATACTGGAAAAACCCCTTAATCGTATCCCCCAATGGGAAGCTGTAACCAAACTCCACCGACGTGTGGTTATCTGAACGCAAATTGTTCATCAGTTGCAGCGAAAACGTCCGATCCTCCGCAAGCTTGTAAACCATATTGTAGGTCGCGTAGCCCAGATACTTCTCAATGTCTGCGTTATCATTCTCGCTGCTGCTCTCCGGAATCCGGTACCAGGGTTTTACCGCAAACAGCCAGCGATCGTAAGTAACGGCAGCACCCGCCACAATCCGGTTCCAGCTCCGCGACCGGGGCTCCGACTGGCCGTTGGACTGATGGTTGAGGCCAATCGTCAAACCGCTAAGCGTCACCCCGCCCATATTCCAGTTGGTCTGGTGCCGAAGAAAAATCTCAGGCTCGTAGTTGGTCTCACGAAAAGGTGCAGACTCATCCTGATTGTAGACCTGCCAGAAAGAGCGCTGGGTATACCCGAACCATAATGTGGTGCGCTTATCCAGCCAGCCTGTCAGCATTGGTACCTTGAAACTGATCTGATACTTGGCTTCCTCGTTCTCAAGCCCGTAATCATAACCAGTTGTACCCAGCCTGGGGCTTGTTGGTGTCGGGTTGGGATTATCGACCCAGGTGATCGGCATGATGTACGTGGGGCGATGACTGATGAAGCTGCCGGAGAACGAAAACAAAGCCCTCTCAGCGGTTAGAGACTGATCCACTATATTGGTCATCACCCCGCTGTCGGGATCATCCTCGTCAATGACCTCAGCTAATCGTTCCTGACTTTCCCTGTTCGGGGCCAGTGTGTCGGCTGCCTGCTCGGCTTTTTCAACAGCCTGCTCACTTGCCTGCGTACGGGCTGCCTTTGGGTCGTTAAAAGAGTCATAACAGGCCAAACGCTGAACGCCATCCTGAATCAGGGGGCATTCATCAGAAGAGGTAGCCTGTCGGTTCTCTGCGGGAGTGGGTTCCTGGGCAATCGCCACTGCTGGCCACAAAACCAAAAGTATGGCGGTCTTCAGAACCTGGTTGGGGCGTTTGTACATCCTTCTAATCTCTCTATGCTGCATTGAGGCTGAGCCATGTGCTGGCGATACCGTAAACCCAGACACCCAGCAGGGTAAGGGCGAGTAAGAAGAAAACAATTTTATGCCGGAACTGGTTCGCGGCGCTCACTGCCACTACCCAGCGCAGGTACATAAGGCCAATAAAGCTGATGAAAACACCGAGGCTTGCAAGAGCGGGTATCAGCAGCCACGCCGGATTGATACTATGGCCGGTGTCTGTCTGACTCGAGAACCAGCCCATAGATATCAGCAGCACTGCCAAGGCGCTGAACTCTGTAATCAGCAGCGCTTTGCGCAGGGGATGTGGGGAGGGTTTCTCCGGGTTATTCATGGGTCGGATCCTGGAAGTTCTGAGTAAGCTGCGACATGGTAACCGGATGGCCCGAAAGAGTCTCCACGCTTACGAAATGGCAATAAAAATGGTGGAAATCAATTTATGATTTTGCTATTCGGTTTTTTTGCCGGGATTCAGTCGCTATAATGCGGCAACCAAAAGATTATAACGCTCAAATGCGAGGTGCATTGTGAAGATGAAGAGAGTCCTGGCTGTCGTACTGCTTGGTTTCGGCATTACTGCCGGTGCCGTCATGGCAAGTGTTGATGATGAAATCCGCGCGCGCATTCAGCCGGTTGGCGAAGTGTGTCTGCAGGGTGAAGAGTGTGGCGAAGCCGCAGCCGCTACCCAAACGGCCAGTGCTGGACCTCGCTCAGGCAGCGAAGTTTATAACGCCGTATGCATGGCCTGCCATACCACAGGTGCAGCAGGTGCGCCGGTCATTGGTGATTCTGCAGCCTGGGCGCCGCGTATAGCTCAAGGCATGGAAACACTGTTCAGCCACTCTCTTAACGGCTTCAATGCCATGCCCGCCAAAGGCGGCTGTGCAAGCTGCGCTGATGAGGAAATCACGGCTGCTGTCGAACACATGGTGGCAGAGAGCCAGTAATTCCTGCGCTCACACCATAAAAAACCCCGCGTCTGCGGGGTTTTTGCATTTTATAGCCCCAAATCACCAAGCAGGGCGCTCAGGGTTGCCTTGCCTTTTTTCTGGTTGGCTTCAACATCCAGATCTCCAGTACCCTCCCAGCGCACGTCGTCCGGGGGAAGTTCATCCAGAAACCGGCTGGGAATAGTCTCGATCTTTTCGCCGTACTGCCTGCGTTGGGCGGCGTATGTCAGGGTCAGGGTTTCTTTTGCGCGGGTAATGCCCACGTACATCAGGCGTCGCTCTTCTTCTACGTTGCCTTCTTCAATGCTGGAACGGTGGGGCAGGATTTCTTCTTCCAGCCCCAGAATAAACACATGGGGAAACTCCAGCCCCTTGGAGGCGTGGAGTGTTAGCAGTTGCACCTTGTCGCTGGCATCCTCTTCTTCCCGCTGCTCCATCATATCGCGCAGAATCAGTTTGGTGATGGCATCCTCTATGCCCAACTCATCGGCGGTGCCTTTGCCGTCCTCCAGCATGCGCTGGATTGACTCCACCAGATACCAGATGTTCTCCATGCGGCGCTCCGCCTGTTTGGGCGTGCCGGAGTGCTGATGCAGCCATTCCTCGTACTCGATATCCGTGAATAGCTGCTTGATCACGGGCACCGGGTTTTCGCTGTGCAGGCGCTCGCAGGTGACATCCACCCAGTGAGCAAACCGGCGCAGGCGATCCAGGCCTTTCTCGGTTACGTGGGATTCCGCGCCCATGTCACCCAGGGATTTAAACAGACTGACGTTGCGCGCACGGGCATAGTGGCTGAGCTGTTCAAGGGTGCGCGGGCCGATTTCACGTCGTGGCACGTTTACTACGCGGAGGAATGCAGCATCATCATCCGGATTGATCAGCAGACGCAAATAAGACATGGCGTCTTTGATCTCGTTTTTCGAGAAAAACGATTGCCCCCCCGAGATGTGATAGGGAATCTGGTAGGCCTGTAGTTTCATTTCCAACAGACGAGCCTGATGGTTGCCCCGATAAAGCACTGCAAAATCCTTGAACGCCAGACCCTTTTTCAGCTTCTGGTCGAGAATTTCTGTGGCCACCCTTTCAGTTTCTGCATCTTCATTCCGGCACCGCACAATACGGATTTCGTCGCCGATGGTGTGGTCACTCCACAGAGCTTTTTCGAATACGTGTGGATTATTGGCGATAACCGTGTTGGCGGCCCGCAGAATGCGCGATGTAGAACGATAGTTCTGCTCAAGCTTTACAATCTTCAGGCTCGGAAAGTCTTCTTTAAGTTGAGCCAGGTTTTCTGGTCGCGCCCCTCGCCAGGCGTATATCGACTGGTCATCATCACCAACAACAGTAAATGCTGCACGCTCGGCAACCAACATTCTCACCAGCTCGTACTGGCAAATGTTCGTGTCCTGGTATTCGTCCACCAGCATGTAACGTATTTTCTTGCGCCACTTCGCCAGGATTTCCGGGTTGTTTCGGAAGAGTTGCACTGGCAAAAGAATCAGATCGTCAAAATCAACCGCGTTGTATGCCTTCAGGTACTCGTTATAATGCTTGTATACGATGGCAATGCGCTGCTCCCGCTCATCTGCGGCTTTGCTGTAGGCTTCAGCTGGCCCGCGTAAGGCGTTTTTCCAGGACGATATGGTCATCTGCACTTCGTTAAGCTCGTCGCCTGCATCGGCGCTGGCTTCCCGAAGCATCAGATCCCGTATCAGGGCTTTGGCATCTTCTGCATCGAAAATGGAAAAACCGGGGTGGTAGCCCAGGTGAGCATGCTCCTCCCGGATCATGTTCAGGCCGAGGTTGTGGAAGGTGGATACAATCAGCCCGCGGGCCAGTTTGCGGTCGACGATCCGGCCTACCCGCTCTTTCATCTCGCGAGCTGCCTTGTTGGTGAAGGTGACAGCGGCAATGTGGCGCCCCGGAATGCCAAGGTGCTCTATCAGGTAGGCGATTTTGCGGGTGATTACGCTGGTCTTCCCGCTGCCTGCACCAGCCAGCACCAGCAGAGGGCCATCGGTGTAACGGACTGCTTCATTTTGTCGCGGGTTGAGTTTGTTCACGAATACATTGCCAGAATGGTTTGAGACGGGGGTGTTCTCTCACTAGGACATTAGTCTACACCAGCCAGACTTTCTGTACCTTGTCGATCTATCAGCTATTCTTTTTAACAGAACAGGATTGTTGTTCACGCACCCATGGACTCTGCTTAATGACCTTGCCACTGGAAACTGTCGAACATGACCAGCTTCGTCTTCTGGTCTTGACGCCGGATTATACCGATTTTCTCTGGCTCAATGCGCTGCTGGCGGATGAACCGGAGATCCACACGGATTCAACCTGGTGTCCGGAGCTTATGGATTGCGACGATCTTATTCGCAATGCAAAGTTCGATGTTCTGGTTTGGGACTGTGCGTTCCACGGTGGCTCAGAAATCGCATTTTTGCAGTACCTGGCTGTTGCCAGCGGCGACAGACCCATACTGGCAATGGGTGCGGAAACATCCCGTGAGCGCGCGGCAAGCATGATGTCCAGTGGGGCATCCGATTATTTGAGTCGTCAGGAACTTGATTCCTGGAATTTTCGCCGCGCAGTAAAATGCCTCTGGTATCGGGAACAGTTGGCAAACTCCGCCCACAGCCTGCTGGGTCGAGGGGTAGCAAGTGGGTTCATTAACCGGGATTTGTTCTTTGACAGGCTGCAGCAAGCGCTACACAGGGCTCAGCGAGGGAACTATCGGCTGGCGCTTTTGCATCTTAATATCGATGATTTCCGCAGTATTAATGAGTCCTTTGGCTACCAGAAAAGTGATCAGCTGATGATCAAAGTGGCCGCCAAGGTTCGACAGGCATTGCGCCGTGTGGATTCCCTGATGCGCATTGGTGGTGACGAACTGGCCATTATTGTTGAGAAACTGGAAGATACCCTGGATATCACCCAGATTATTCGCAAGATTGTGCAGGTGCTGGATGAGCCAATATCGATAGATAGCCAGAGTGTGGTTGTCAGTGCCAGCCTGGGTGTGGCGACCTATCCGGAGTCCGGAGATAGCCCTGAAAATCTCATGCGCCGGGCAAACCGGGCAATGTTCGAGGCCAAGCGTGACCCGGGCAGCAGTTATCGTTTCTACGACCGGCAGTTACACATTTCAGCCGGCTACCAGCTCAGGTTGGAAGCAGACCTTCGTAATGCGCTCCGGGGTAATGAACTGGAGCTGTATTATCAGCCAAGAATCGATCTGGCCACTAATGAGGTGCGCGGCGTTGAGTGCCTGTTGCGCTGGAATCACCCGGAGCGAGGGCTGGTGGGGCCAGATGAATTTATACCTGTTGCCGAACGCAGTGGGTTGATCGTTCCGATTGGCTATTGGGTGATTGAACAGGCCTGCAAACGCTTGCAGGAGTCTGCAGAAATCGGTTATCCAGGGCTGGTGTTTGCGGTGAATCTTTCATTCCGCCAGTTCCATGACCGCAAGATGACGGAAACCATATTCCGAATCATTTTCAATGCCAACGTTGATACCAGCTTGCTGGAACTGGAATTGACGGAAAGCGCCATGATGCACGACCCGGAGTACGCACAACGCTGCCTGCGGGAGCTTAACCAGCTGGGCATCAGTTTTGCGCTGGACGATTTTGGCACTGGCTACTCCTCTCTCAGCAACCTTCAGCATCTGCCAATCTCGCTGGTGAAAATCGATAAATCATTTGTGCAGGCGCTCGGTAAATCTGCTGATGCCGAGCACATTATCCGCGCGATTATCAGCCTGGCTCATAGCCTCCAGATCAGTGTGGTGGCTGAAGGTGTCGAGACAGAAGGCCAGCTTGAGTTTCTGCGCCAGCAGCACTGTGATGAAATTCAGGGATACTATTATGCCCGCCCCATGCCCTGGGCTGACCTTGTGCAATTCCTGAACAAGCGTGGCGAGTCCGCTTGCCTGCAACTGTAAGCCGCTGTACCTTTGCTGCTTTATCAGAAACGCATCACAGAGGTTGCATGAACAGTATCTCCAGGCGCATAGCTGACGAACTCGGCGTACGCGAGCAACAGGTTAATGCCACCGTCGCCCTGCTGGACGAAGGTTCCACCGTTCCGTTTATTGCCCGCTACCGTAAAGAGGTGACGGGTTCTCTGGATGACAGCCAGTTGCGGTCGCTTGAAGAGCGCCTGCGCTATCTCCGGGAACTGGAAGACCGCCGCAGCACCATCCTCAAGAGCATTGAAGAACAGGGCAAGCTGACCGACGAACTGCGCAGCAGCATTGAAAGTGCGGATGCAAAGAACCGGCTGGAAGACTTGTACCTTCCTTACAAGCCAAAACGCCGTACCAAGGCTCAGATTGCCCGGGAGGCAGGCCTTGAACCTCTGGCCGACGCCCTTTACGGCGATCCCACCCTTGAGCCGGAAGCAACCGCTGAAGGCTATATCAATGCTGATGCCGGTGTTGCAGACACCAAAGCCGCGCTCGATGGCGCCCGCTTTATCCTGATGGAGCGCTTCGCCGAAGATGCAGAACTTTTGGGTGAACTGCGTGACCTCATCTGGAATCAAGGCCAGTTAAAGGTCACCGTGATTGAAGGTAAAGAGAACGAAGGTGCCAAGTTCCGTGATTACTTCGATCATGTAGAGCCTTTGAAAAAGGTGCCTTCACACCGGGCGCTGGCCATACTTCGTGGTCGCAACGAAGGCGTTCTCACCTATAACCTGGTTGTAGGCGATGTGGAGGATGACCGTCGCCAGCCGCATCCAGCGGAGCAGCGGATTGCCGCGCGCTGGAATATCCGCGATAACGGCCGCGCTGCCGATAAATGGCTGTCAGACGTTGTGCGCTGGACCTGGCGGGTAAAGCTGTCCACACAAATCGAGACAGATCTCATGACCCAGGTACGTGAAGCGGCTGAAACCGAAGCCATCAACGTATTTGCTGCCAACCTGAAAGATTTGCTGTTGCTGGCGCCTGCTGGGCCCCGTCCGACCCTTGGCCTGGACCCCGGGTTACGCACCGGCGTTAAGGTCGCCATCATTGATGGTACTGGCCAGGTGGCAGGGCATGGGGCTATCTTCCCCCATGCGCCCAAGAACCAGTGGGACAGCTCCATTGAGAAACTCGCGGCCTGGTGTCGTGAATACAAAATTGAGTTGGTGGCCATCGGTAATGGCACAGCCTCCCGTGAAACCGAAAAGCTGGTGGCTGATCTCAGCAAGCGCTATCCGGAGCTCAAGCTGGCGCGAATAGTTGTAAGTGAGTCCGGTGCTTCTATTTATTCCGCTTCAGAGTTTGCCTCCAAAGAACTGCCTGACCTGGATGTGACCATCCGTGGTGCTGTTTCCATCGCCAGACGGTTGCAGGACCCACTGGCCGAGCTGGTAAAAATTGAACCCAAGTCCATTGGTGTTGGTCAGTATCAGCACGACGTATCCCAGGTTCAGCTTTCCCGTAGCCTGGATGCCGTTGTTGAAGATTGCGTTAACGGTGTTGGTGTTGATTTGAATACGGCCTCTACGCCTTTGTTGGCGCGAGTGTCAGGACTGAATCAGACCATTGCGCAGAACATCATCGAATACCGCAACCAGAACGGCATGTTCCGCAACCGCAAGCAGCTGCTGAAAGTACCCCGCCTTGGCGCACGCACGTTCGAGCAGGCCGCAGGCTTTCTGCGTATTGCCAGCGGTGAGAACCCGCTGGACCGCTCATCTGTGCACCCGGAAGCATACGGGGTGGTTGAGCGCATCGCGGCAAAGAACAATCGGAAAGTTGAGAATATTGTTGGGGATTCCGCGTTTCTGCGTGGTCTGAATCCCCAGGATTACGTAACAGATCAGTTCGGTGTGCCGACCATTCGGGATATTCTCTCCGAGCTTGAAAAGCCTGGTCGCGATCCGCGCCCCGAATTCCGTTCCGCAAGCTTTGAAGAAGGCGTGGAAACACTGGGTGATCTCGTGCCAGGCATGATTCTGGAAGGTTCTGTTACCAACGTGACCAATTTTGGGGCGTTTGTAGACATTGGCGTCCATCAGGACGGGCTGGTGCATATATCGGCACTTTCCCATACCTTTATCAAAGACCCCCGGGAAGTCGTCAAAGCCGGGGACATTGTTAAGGTCAAAGTGATGGAAGTGGATATCCCCCGTAAACGGATCGCCCTGTCCATGCGGATGGACGACCAGCCAGGTGAAAAGGCAGATTCGAAACGCTCGGCTTCGGGCAAGTCCGCTGATAATCGTGGCGGTCAGTCGGCAGGACGTTCTGCGCCGCAGGGTCAGAATAAAAATGCAGGTTCGGGTGCCGGGCAGAGTGCCATGGGAGGCGCACTGGCCCAGGCATTTGCATCGGCTCGCAAAGACAAGCGTTAAGCCGTTTCAACTATTTCCAACAGCCGGCACCGCCCACAAGGCACAGCCGGTTGCAGCAGGAGTCAATCATGGCCGAATCCCGCCACTCTGTATTCCGCCAGTTCGCAGCCAGCGACTGGAACGGATTTCTGAAAGGGGTAGAGAAAGAAGGTTTGCGCGTTGACCGCAACGGTTTCATTGCACAAACACCACATCCGGAGGCCCTGGGCTCTGCGCTAACGCATCCGAGCATTACAACGGACTATTCCGAAGCCTTGCTGGAACTTATAACGCCTGTGTGCAGCAGCACGTCCGAGATGATGGAGTCTCTTCGCAATACCCATCGGTTCGTACAACAGAACCTGGGCGATGAGGTTTTTTGGCCGGCCAGCATGCCTTGCGAGCTAAATGGCGACGCCAGTATCCCTATTGCGGAATATGGCTCGTCCAATACCGGCCGGATGAAGCATGTATATCGTCAGGGGTTGGCAGTGCGGTACGGGCGCATGATGCAAAGCATCGCCGGCACCCACTACAACCTCTCGTTACCTGACAGCTTTATGGAAATCTGGCAGCGCGCGCTGGGTGACCAGCAAAGCATGAAAGACTTCAAGTCTGATCAGTATTTTTGGCTGATTCGCAATTTTCGCCGTAGAAGTTGGATGCTGATGCTTTTGTTCGGTGCCTCGCCGGCCCTGGATGCGAGTTTTGTAGACGGAGTCCGTCATGACCTGACCCGGCTGGGTGAGCGGAGCTGGTTTGGCGAAAATGCCACCTCCCTGCGCATGAGCGATCTGGGATACCACAACAACGCCCAGTCGTCGTTGAATATCTGTTTCAACAAGCTCAGCACCTATACCCAGACATTGGATAGAGCCATTCACACCAATTGGCCGGCTTATGAGGCGATTGGTACTCAGCGTGATGGCGAGTTTATTCAAATCAACACCAGCATTTTGCAGATTGAGAATGAGTACTACAGTGCGGTGCGCCCCAAGCGTACTGCCCGAAGTGGAGAGAAGCCGATTCACGCGCTGGAATCCCGTGGTGTGGAATACATCGAGGTGCGCTGTCTGGATCTCGACCCATTCTCTCCAGTAGGGGTCAGTGAGGCTCAGGTCGACTTCCTTGATCTCTTCCTGCTGGACTGTCTGCTATCCGAGTCGCCGCGTATCGGTGATGAGGAGTGCATCATGTTGGATGACAACTACAAAGATGTTGTCGCTAAAGGGCGAGATCATGCGCTAACGCTTTGCCAGGCTGGCAAGCGTACGCCTATTGGTGATGCTGCAACGGCAATACTGGATGGCCTTGAGCCGTTGGCAGAAATACTGGACGGCTGGAGTGGCGGAGAGGTTTACCGCAAGGCTCTTTCAGCCCAGAGAGGTGTTCTGTCGGGTGATGGCCAGGTGCCGTCTGCCAGGGTTGTTGATGCGATGCAGGCGTCTGGGCTTGGCCACCGGGACTGGACAATGGAGATGGCGCTCAAACACCAGAATACACTTCGCAAGGAAGGCATGGACGCTGCTGTAAATGCTTCATTTATTGCCGCGGCCAAGGACTCGCTGGCGCAGCAACAACAGATTGAAGCGTCAGACACCATGGCGTTCAGTGATTTTCTGGAGCAGTATCTGCGCTCCTGACCGGAATAGGCTATTGTTTTGAATCAGGCGGATTTTACAGAATTGTAAAATCCGCGGGCCTGCTTCACAGAAGGTGTGCAAATGTTTGTCACTTTCTGACGCTGGTGCTAAATTCATTAGCATTGGCTTAAGGGAGAATTGGCATGGCAAGGGATATAAAGCTCGGCTGGGATGTTGAGGCGCTGAACAAAGCCTATCGTCAGGGGTATATGGCAGCGTCCATGGGAATGGATAAAACCCGTTGCCCCTATCGTGGCGAAGTTGTTGTAGCCGCCTGGGAGTCTGGCTGGGAAGATGCCGGTGAGGTTATCCAGGAAGAAAACGCCAACGTGGATAGTGGCCTGTATTCCCGGATTGCCTGAAGCGCGCTGGTCCCGTGCCAGTTCGCGCTTTACTTTTACTATTTCTGTACAACAAATTCCGTAAACAGCACGCCGGTAATAGTCTCACCGGTTTGCTGCTCTTCCAGTACCCCGTTTATTCTTGATTTAGCTTCTTCCCGTAGTGCCTGCTGGCCGACCATGGTGGTCAGCTTATCCGTATCTGTCTGTTCACCAAAAAGCATCACAAGCTCATGCCGAAGCCGTGGCATGTGCGCTTCTACTGCGGGTCGAGTTGTCTGCTGAGAGGCCCTGAGGCTTACCGCTGCCTTCAGATAGGTCAGCTTGCCCCCCGGGCTGCCAACGTGGGTTACAAACGGTGGATCCATGGCAATATAATCGGTGATACCCGCTTTGTCTGTGGCGTCCCCTTCTCCATTGGCAGCTTCTTCAGCTGAGGCTGTAGAAAATACTGAAAACAGTAGGAAGATACTGAGTAGAACGAATTTTGGCTGAGGTGTCATAGTCTTGCAGTTCGTTATGGTTTAGGGTTTAGTGACAAAATCAGCAGCGTTTCCGCCGGATAATCCGAGAATAGCAGGCCGGACAACGTATTTGTGTAAAACTGAGGAAACTTTGTGAAAGTAAGAGCAATCTTTGCACTCGTTTTTATTGTCTGCGCCGGGTTGTTGGGTGTGGCGTTTTATATGGAGCACGTAATGGGGCTTGAGCCCTGTCCTTTGTGTTGGCTCCAGCGCTTTGGCTTTATGGGTGTGGGTCTGGTGAGCTTGCTGGCGGCGTTACATGGCCCCGGAGAAGTGGGGGTGCGTGTATACGGCTTGCTGTTGGCAGTAACGGCAGGTGCCGGGTTGGGCGTGGCGGGTCGACAGTTGTGGCTGCAGAACTTGCCTGCTGATCAGGTGCCTGCCTGTGGTCCCTCTGTGGACTATATGCTTGAGGTGCTGCCGTTTATGGAAGTCTTGTCTACGGCTCTCAAAGGCACAGGAGACTGCGCCGCCGTGGTTTGGCGCTTCCTTGGTTTGAGCATTCCGGGATGGAGCGCTGTGTTTTTCGTCCTGTTGGTGATTATGGGTCTGACGATGCTCTTTCACCGGGGGCGCGTGAAAAACTGGCTGGTGGGCTGAAACGGTTGCGAGCGGCAGCCAGCATGGGGTAACTTGACGTGGACTTAATCAATATCAGCGCCGGGGCTGAATGTCAGGATTTCCAAGCGGAGAGCAGGTGTCATGTTGGAAAATTGCCGAAATGCCAGGGAGCGCTGGGGTGGTGTCAGCGAACTTATTGACCGCTGGCTCAAGGATCGTCAGGAGTTGCTGGTTCATTACTGCGAGTTGTCCGGAGAAAGCGACTTCTCGCAAACAGAAGCCCTGAAGCAAAAGTTTGTCCGCTTGTGTGAAGTATTGGTGGACTATGTTTCGACCGGTCACTTTGAAATATACGAGCAGCTCGTCAGGGAGGCCCGAGAGTTCAATGATGGAGGTCTGGAGTTGGCCGGCAAGGTATACCCCCGTATTGAGCAAACCACAGAAGTAGCGCTCAATTTTAACGATCAGCTGGGGGAGGGTGATTTATCCGAACAGGACATCGCTGCCCTTTTTGAGCAGCTTTCTCATCTGGGCGAAACCCTGGAAAGCCGGTTTGAAATGGAAGACTTCCTGATACAGCATCTCCACACGGTGCATGCAGACAAAGTAGCATCGGCCTGATTTGATCAGGTAATAGAAAGGGATAAAAAAAGCCTCAGTAGCGTTAACGCTCTGAGGCTTTTTTGTGGCTTCAACCCAGCTGAAGACGGCTTGCCATATTACTCGGAAGCAGAGCCTTCTTCGCTTTCATCCGGGTTAATGGCCAGTAGCTCCACGTCGAACACCAAGGTCTCGTTGGGGCCGATTGCGCGGCTTCCGCCCGGGCCGTAAGCCAGGTCAGAAGGGATATACAGCTTGTAGCGGGCACCTTCGCTCATTAGCTGCAGGCCTTCGGTCCAGCCGGGAATGACCTGGTTCAGACCAAAGGTCACAGGCTCGCCCCGCTCACGGGAACTATCAAAAACCTCACCCGAGAGCAGTTCGCCGGTGTAGTGCACTTGCACCATATCGGTTGCGCTTGGTTTTGTGCCATTGCCTTCTTCCAGAATTTCGTACTGAAGGCCGGATTCGGTTGTTTCGATGCCGTCGCGCTCAGCATTTTCGGCAAGGAAGGTATCGCCGGCTTCGCGGTTTTTCTGGGCCAGCTCTTCAATTTGCTTGCTCTGCTCTTCCTGCAGTGTCTGCTGGTACTCCATCAGCGCTTGCTGGATTTCTTCGCGGCTCATGCGCTTGGCTTCTTCATCGCCAGCGTGTCCGTGCTGAATACCCTGGAGGAATTGATCCATTTGCAGGCTGGGCAGGTCATTGCCCATGCGCTCGCCCAGCACCAGGCCCATGCCGTAGCTGACTTTCTGGTCGGTGGATTCCAGCTGTGGGTCCGCCGGAGTTTCAGGAGGCGTTGAGCAGCCGGCAACCAAGCCGGTTATCGCCAATGCAAGCAGCGTCTTTTTCATTACATCATCCTTTTGGGTTATGACAGTTTTGTGGCGCAGTGGGCCGTGGCCCAGCAGTTGTGCTTAATCAGGTGAGAAAAGGTAGCGGGTTCTGGGCGCAGATTCCACTGAACATATGTTAAGGCGCTACAGATTGTTCTTTGTTGGAGCCTGTAGGCCCTCAACTTTCATTGTTAACAGCGCCAGGAGGGCTCAGAGAGAAGGGCGCGCTGTAAGGAGATTGCCAGTCGGTCTCAGGATTGGAGATTCTCGAGGGTGATCTTTGCTTGTCTATTCTTTCAATGGCCAGTGTGTTCCAGGGACCCTGTTCCGGTGGTTGGTCGGCGTAATGCCAATTGCCATCAGTATCCTTCCACTTGAATACAATGTCGGGGCCTTCTGTTGGGATTGGAGAGGGAACCAAGCCTTCAAATGCAGGTATTCCTGACTGCGTTTCTTTGGCGACAGGCTCCGATGCTTGCTCTGCTTCATTCAGGCCAAAGAACATAAGTAGCATCAGCAGCCCAAGGGCAGGGAAAGCCAGCCGGACAAGCCATTTGATCAGCATGGCTGAGTATCTCCCGAGGCAAAGGCAGACATAATGTCGCCTAACGCGTTAATTAACTGCCTGGACTCCGGAATTACACCGGGGGCCGGCGCTGCAGCGGCAAGGTTGGACTGGATGAGCTCGTCACATACGTACATGTTGCGTTGTTCCGGTTTCGGGTCCGCAAAAGACCGCCAGGCTAAAGCCAGTTCGATGCGCTCAGCCTCCAATTCAAGGCTGGCAAGGTTTGTGCGCAGGATATTGTAGGCTATCTGCGCCTTGGGTACCGACATGCGAATGGCTCGCAAGCTGCCGGTTACACGATCGCGCCACTCTGTTACCGTAGCCTCTTCGATACCGGTATATGCCCTGCCGTTGAGTGCAAGCCATCCCGCGCATAAAATTCGTGTTACGCTCCAGCCCTCATTTTGTAAGGCCAGACACGTTTCTTGTGCCAGCGAGTGCTGCCAGAATGCCAGCGCAAATCGCCAAAGCGGGTTGTCTGGCTCCAGGTCTGCCGGCAACTCCATGGTTTGTATAGATAAACCCTGGCTGGCTTGAAAGCTGGCTGGCATGGGCAGTGAACCGACTCTGACAATTTCACGTTGATTATATGACCGCATGTTAACGATAACCGATCTCAGTTTACAACGGGGTGGCGTCTGGTTGCTAGATTCTGTCGCTCTGACAGTGCAATCCGGCCAGCGCGTAGCAATTGTCGGGGCCAATGGTGCCGGTAAATCCAGTCTGTTTCAGTTATTACTGGGTCAGCTGTCACCCGAACAGGGTAGTGTGTCACTCCCTGGCGGTACCCGTATTGCCCACATGGCGCAGGAAGTTGAAGCGACAGGGCGAAGCGCCAGAGACTTTGTTCTTGATGGCGACATTGATCTGCGCCGGCTTGAACGAGAACTTGAGCAGGCTGAAGCCCGCGGCGACGACAATGCCGTTGCGCACATCCACGGCGAGCTGGATATACATGAAGCCTGGTCAGCAGCAAGACGCGCAGAAGCCCTTTTGCGGGGCCTGGGCTTTCAGAATGAAGACGCAGACCGACCTGTATCCGCGTTTTCTGGCGGTTGGCGCATTCGCCTGAATCTTGCACAGGCGCTGATGCGCCCCTCAGACCTTCTGTTGCTTGATGAGCCCACCAACCACCTGGACCTCGATGCCTGCCTCTGGCTCGAAAACTGGCTGCGCCGCTACGATGGCACCCTGTTGTTCATATCTCACGACCGGGACTTTATGGACCGGGTTGCCACCCACGTGGTGCATTTTGATCAGCGTAAGCTGGAGGTGTATACGGGTAATTACTCCGGGTTTGAGCTTCAGCGCAGCGAAAGGCTGGCGCAACAACAAGCAGGTTTTGAAAAGCAGCAAGCGAGAATTGCGGAGATACAGCGCTTCATTGATCGCTTTAAGGCCAAGGCCACCAAAGCCCGTCAGGCGCAAAGCCGGGTTAAATCGTTGGAGCGGATGGAGAAGATTGCCCCTGCGCATATCGATTCGCCGTTCAGTTTCGAATTTCCAATGGCAGACAAAGTATCTAACCCTCTGCTATCGATCAGGCACGGGCAGGCGGGGCACGGTGACACCACCATTCTCAGCAACATCAATCTGACTCTGTTGCCGGGCAGTCGCATAGGGCTTCTGGGACCAAACGGTGCCGGTAAGTCCACCTTGATGGATGCCTTGCTGGGGCAGGGTGAGCAGGGCGGTTCAAGCACCCTGCTGTCGGGCGAGCGAACCTGCGGTGAGCATCTGGCGATAGGCTATTTTGCTCAGCACCAACTGGAATCCCTGGATCTTGATGCCAGCCCCTTTCTGCACTTGCAGCGCCTGTCCCCGAAAGCCTCTGAACAGAGCATTCGTAATTTTTTGGGTGGCTTCGATTTTCACGGAGATGAGGCGCTAAGCCCTATTCGCTCCTTCTCCGGTGGTGAAAAGGCCCGGGTGGCCCTGGCGGTTATTGCCTGGCAAAAGCCTAACCTGCTCTTGCTGGATGAGCCCACCAACCACCTTGATCTGGAAATGCGCCAGGCATTGACCATGGCCTTGCAGAACTTTGAGGGTGCCATCGTGGTGGTATCCCACGACAGGCACTTGCTGCGTAACACAGTTGATGAATTCTGGTTGGTGAATGATGGCCGCGTTGTGGAGTACCAGGGCGACCTTGAAGATTACGAAGGCTGGCTGGCAGATCGCCGAAAAGACGATACTGAAGCACCAAAGCGGCAGTCGGCCGGCACCATGAACCCTGGAGGTATTGCAGGGGCTGAGCCAGACGCTGCTGTGGGAGAAAGTGCCGACGACAGGAAAGCCCGCAAGCGTGCAGAAGCAGCCTTGCGGCAAAAACTGAGTCCATACCGCAAGCGCCAGACTGCACTGGAAAAGCAGATGGATTCCCTGAATGAGGTGCTGAGCAATCTTGAAGCGGAGCTTGCCGATCCTGCAGTGTACAGTGATGCCTCGAAAGCCCGTTTGAAGGAGTTACTGGCCAAACAGTCAGATGCGAAAGGCAAACTCGAAGACACAGAAGCAGAATGGCTGGAGGTTAGTGAAACGGTCGAGGCTATGGAAGAGGAGCTGGGAGGGTAGCTGTACCTCTCCCAGCAACAGGTTAGCCGCCCGCCAGTTCGAGTACAAAGTTCTGCTTTGCGAGATATTCCTGTTCGTTCATCAGATCGGCATAGGTGAGCGGGCGCTCATCAAACCAGCATTCCGGGAACGTCAGCAGCAGGCCGTTTTCTCGTGGCTCCAGCGTGAAGGCGGGTGGCGGCTCCAGATTTCGTGAATGCTGGATCAGCACGGCCAACCGCACAAGAATACAGAGATGCCTGAGTCGCTCCAGATCACCGGGGTCGACCCCGTCAAAAATGGATGAGCTGAATTTGCGTCTATGGCCGCGCACCAGAATCGCCAGCTCCATTTGTGCCTGTTGTGTGAAGCCCGCCAGGTCAGAGTAGCGCAGCAGATAGGCACCATGTTTATGGTATTGGCTGTGGGAAATGGCCAGGCCAATTTCGTGCAGCCGGCAGGCCCAGCGCAGTGCCTCTTCATCGGCAGGGGTGTTCAGCCCCCAATGCTCGGCAATCTGCCCCCATGCAGCAACGGCCGTTGCCTCCACAGCAGCCCCGTGGCTCTGGTCAGCTTGATACCGCTCTTGCAGTGCTGAGATGCTGCGCTCCCGCACATCTTCATGCTTGATTCTACCGGCAATTCCGTACAACAGGCCTTCCCGAAGGGCACCGTCGGTATAGGTCATTTCCTGAATGTTCAGGGACTGGAACACACCCATGAGAATGGCAAAGCCGGCAGGGAAAATATTTTGTCGATCAGGCCGTAATCCCAATTCGCCGAGTTTTTCGACGCTGCCCATATCCACCAGTCGCCGACGCAGCTCCTCCATGGCACTCCAGGTGACGGTGCCATCGGTGATTTTCAGGGTTGCCAGTACGTTGCAAATGGCTTTGATTGAGCCGGATGCACCGACAGAGCTTTCCCATCCCACTGAGCGAAAACGCCTGCGAATTCCCAGTAGTTCCTGCTCGGCATGGGTAATAGCATTATCCATTTGCTTGCGGGTAATTCGGCCGTCGGCAAAATACCGGTTCCGGAAGGATACGCAGCCCATGTGCAGGCTTTCCAGCTCCTGGGGCTCAAAGCGTTCGCCAATTATCAGCTCGGTACTGCCGCCACCTATGTCGACCACAAGGCGCCGCCCGGCGTCGTCAGAGAGTGTGTGCGAAACCCCCAGATAGATAAGGCGAGCTTCTTCCCGCCCCGCAATGATCTCCGCCGGATAGCCCAGAACCTCCTCTGCCCGTGCGATAAACTGATTGGCATTGCGTGCCACCCGGAGCGCATTTGTACCTACAATCTGAACTCCCTCAGGGGGCGTACCGTTAAGTCGTTGGGCAAAGCGCCGCAGGCAGTCGAGGCCGCGTTGCTGGGCTTCTTCCGTCAGATAGTTGTCGGCATCAAGGCCGTCGCCCAGCTGAACTTTCTCGCCCATTCTTTCCATGGTTCGGATTTCGCCCTGTACTAGCCGGGCCACAACCATATGGAAACTGTTTGAGCCCATATCAATGGACGCAAGCATGTCTGGTTGCGCGGCCAGGTTTTCGGCGGAAGAAGTGTCCGTCACGGTGATCAGGATCCTTTGGTAAGAACTTGCGCGTACTATAAGCGATAATTCCGGGATATGTCAGTCAATACACCGTTGCGCCACAAGCGGAAAGGTGATCAATTTGATTGAGGTCAGAAGATTAGGGATTCAAGCCTGTGGATCTACTGCTTCACATACGCGGGACCAATCGCGTAAAGTAGTCGATAAAGTGATGGGGATGAAAGGGTGTTTTTCGAACAACGGCACCCCTAAAAACAGTCAACTGCACGAGCATTCAGGTGCCGGTGTAACCGCCGAAAGCCTGTTGTAGTGCATGAATCAGGAAAATGAAATGAGCGGAAATATTGTAAACGTAACGGATGCATCTTTTGAGCAGGACGTACTTCAGTCTGACGTGCCCGTGCTGGTAGATTACTGGGCGGAGTGGTGCGGACCTTGCAAAATGATAGCGCCTGTACTCGAAGAAATTGCCGACGAATACGCTGGTAAGCTGAAAGTCTGCAAGCTCAACATCGACGAAAACGAGCAGACTCCGCCCAAGTTCAATATCCGTGGTATCCCGACCCTGATGCTGTTCAAAAACGGCAACGTCGACGCTACGAAAGTGGGCGCACTGTCCAAATCCCAGCTGGCGGCATTCCTGGACAGCAATCTCTGATTTGCATCCTGGTTGCCAAAAACCGCCCCGGAGCTATGTTCCTGGGCGGTTTTTTCGTCTAGGCAATCTTTCGCCTGCGCAGCAAGGCAGTCCGAACAGTTTCCGCAGCGACTCCGGCCAGAAGCCCGAAAAACGGGTCGGTCCATACGGTTATCACGGCTGTTATGGCGATAACCGGCCAGCAGGAGGGTTTCGCCGTCCACAGGCGCTTGGACAAGGCTAGTTCAGCGGCTGCCACGAACAACAAAGCCCCAAGACCTGCCATCGGAATCGCCGCAATCATTGCGAGGCCGCCTGGTATCAAGGCAATCAGGAGCAAACTTGTGCCCAGCAGTACCGGCGCCATGCCGGTTCGAGCGCCGAAGCGGTGGTGAGCTGCCACGCCGCCGGCTCCATGACACATGGGTAAAGCGCCGAAGGGGACCAGAAAGAGATTGGCCAGGCCGGTAGAGATGGATAGCCGGGCGGGCGTGACGCGATGGGATTGCTCACCGAAGTAATCCCCAACCACCAAAGCCGTCAGAACGATGGCGTTGGTTAACGTAAGGGCCAATTGCGGCAGGACCAGCGTTGAGAGCCCTTGCTGCCAATCTTTAAAGCCCGGTAGTTCCGGCAATGAAAAAGCAACCGAATCTGCCGCAGGAAAAATGAGTCCTTGGGCGCCCAGCAAAGTACCGAGCGCAACAGAACCAATTAACCCTATCAGCGCTGCAGGCCAATGTGGCAACAGCTTGAGAGTAGCACCCAGTAATGCCAGCGTGACGATGCCCAAGGGCAAGGATGTGGCCATCAGGCCGACGCTCATGTGGGCCAGCATTAGCCCCAGACCCAACTGAAGCCCGCTCAATACTGATCGAGGTATCAGGCGCGCGGCCCCGTTAATCCAGCCGGTCACACCGAGAATCAGCAATATGCCCCCTATGAGAACACCGCTGGCTACCAGGCTCTGGGGGCTCACCTGAGTGGTTAATAACAGCGCAGCAACTGCTTTCATAGGCTGCACAGGTACCGGCAGGCGGTAATACAGTCCCGTCGCGATATAGAAAATGGCAAAACCCAGCAGCACTGGAACCGGTGCCAGCCCCGCCACCCCAACAGCTCCGAGACCCAAGGGAATCAGAGTGCCAAGATCCCCCAAGGCTCCACTGGCGTTTTTCACCAGGTTTTTATGCACGGAAGGCATGATTAATCCGCCTGTATTGTTGTTATGGGCGCTGTTCAAGCGTTATAGACGACTTTCCCCAGTTCACTGATATCGTAACCACCGAGTGTTTCAGCGCGTTGTCTGAAGCGGGCACTGCGGGCAAACGCCAGCAAATGTTGGATCGCCGATTCAAAATAATGGCGTCGACGCATCGCCAGGTCAAAGTGCTCTTGTTGCAGGGGAATAAATGCCAATCCCTGGCGCCGCGCCGCTGCTTCTATCCCTATCCCGATATCTGCCTCGCCCTGACGAATAGCCAAGGCCAGATCGTCCTCACTGAGTGATGGGTGAGGGGCCCATGTAAGTTGGCGGGCATCGATGCGGTGTTGAGTCAGCAGGCTTTGCAGCAAGTGACTGACGCCCGCGTCTGGCTGTCGGTGCGCTACGCGTATGCCTGGGCGTGCTATATCCCCAAGCCGCTCGAGTCCATGTGGGTTATCGGTTGCCAGCAGGAGCCCTTGTTGGCGCTTTGCCCAGCGAATCAGCACCAGATCACGCATACCGCTCAAGCCCAAGGTGTCAGGATCGTTGTAATTCTGACTGTCAGCATGCCAGATGTGCATGCCCGCGAGCATTGCCCGCCCGTCAACCAGTCTTTGCACGCCATCGCCGCTGCCCTGGCATAACAAAGCCAGTTCTGCGTTGCTCTCCTTTAAAGCCCATTCCAGCAATGGATCCTGGCTACCGGCAAGAACGGGAGGGATGGGAGAGCTGACAGCATCGTCGCCCTCCAGATGGTTCATCAGCCATAAATCAATCCGCTGCCGTGGGAACAGAAGCTTCCCCGTTACACGCACACAGGGGATAACGCCCTGACTGACCAGGTCATAGACCTTGCGTTCTTTCAGGCGCAAGTACTCGGCAGCTTCAGCCGTGGTGAGGTAGGCGGGGAGGGGCATCTATCTCTCCTGCAGGATAAATACAGCGTAAGGCTGTTTTGGGCTGCATATTTTTCAATACGCTGTGCAAAGCGTATCCATAAGCGCCACGATGCTCAAGATCAAGGAGTCGCAGCTGTGGAAAATAATGCGTTTTACGTAGCACTATCGCTACTGTTAAATCTCGACGCTTCGCTCTTTCAGATCGTGGCGCTCTCACTTCAGATTTCACTTCTCGCAGTGCTGATTGCGGCAGTGCTGGGTTTCCCTTTGGGGGCTGCGGTGGCGATATGGCGTTTCCCCGGGCGCGGCGGAATGATTGTTGCCCTCAACGCACTGATGGGACTGCCACCGGTTGTGGCCGGGCTTATGGTGTATTTGCTGCTATCGCGCGCTGGCCCGCTTGGAGAGTGGGGGCTGCTGTTTACACCAGGCGCTATGATATTTGCGCAGGTGGTGCTGGTATTACCTATTCTGGCAGCACTTTCCCGGCAGAAAGTGGAGGAGCTTCTGGGTGAATACAGGGAGCAGTTTGTTTCACTGGGCATGTCACACTCACGCATGATGCCCACTCTGTTGTGGGACGCACGTTTTGCGCTGCTAACCGTTCTGCTTGCCGGCTTTGGCCGCGCCAGTGCCGAGGTGGGTGCTGTAATGATGGTGGGCGGCAATATTGATGGCGTTACTCGGGTAATGACCACCTCCATCGTCCTGGAAACCGGCAAGGGTAACCTGCCTCTTGCACTGGGTCTGGGCATTGTCCTGCTCACGCTGGTGATGCTGATCAATGCTGGCGCCTATCTGGTGGGTGAGTTGACCAGGAGGCGGGTAGGGTGACGGCCTTTCAGGTTCCACGTCTCGCGTCGTCCATCCTGTCTCCGTCACCGGAGCTCTGCTTTAAGGATGTCAGCTTCAGCCATGAGGACAAGGTGCTGTTGGGGCCTTGCTCATTTACCCTCAAAGGCGCCGGTCCCACTCTTGTGATGGGTCCTAATGGAGCGGGCAAAAGTCTTCTGTTGCGGCTGTCACATGGCCTGCTTCTGCCGACCCAGGGGCAGATTACATGGTCAGGTGAGATTCGGCCTCGTCAGGCGATGGTCTTTCAGCAACCTGTGCTTTTGCGTCGTTCGGCTGTTGCTAATCTGATTCACGCTTTGGCAGTTAATAACGTGCCCCGCAGAGAGCGCGTAAAGCTGGCGCACGATGCGCTTGAGCGTTTCGGCCTCACCGCCTGCTGTAATACGCCGGCTCGGGTACTTTCTGGCGGTGAGCAACAGCGCCTGACACTGGCGCGGGCCTGGGTACTTTCACCACAGGTGCTGTTTTTGGATGAACCCACCTCCGCGCTCGACCCGGCGGCGATTAAAGCCGTGGAGGCGGCCGTACATGAGTTTCATCAGCGAGGAACCCGCATTGTGATGACCACCCATGATCTGCATCAGGCAAAGCGACTCGCCGGGGACATCCTTTTTCTGTCGGGCGGGAAGGTGCGTGAGCACAGCCCGGCCGAAGCATTTTTTGAAAAACCCGTCTCGCGAGAGGCGCAGGCGTACATGGCAGGAGAACTGGTCGAATAATTCGGCCCTTCAATAAAAAAGGAGAAAACAAGATGAAGAAGACGTTAAATTTGTTGCTCGCGGGTGTAGCCAGCATGGGCCTCGCGTTTGCCGCTTGCGCTGAGGATTACATCACTCTGGCATCAACCACATCAACCGAGAATTCAGGGCTGTTCGCATCCATTTTGCCGAAGTTTGAAGACACCACTGGCATTCAGGTTCGCGTGGTTGCCGTGGGTACTGGTCAGGCTTTTGAAATTGCCCGTCGCGGTGATGCCGATAGCCTTCTGGTCCACGACACCGCAGGCGAAAAACGCTTTGTCGAGAATGGCTTTGCCACCGAGCGGGCCGATGTCATGTACAACGACTTCGTATTGATTGGCCCCGCCAATGATCCTGCCAATATCAGGCAGGCCCAGAGCGCAGAGGAGGCTTTTGCAGCGATCGCCAAGGCCGAGGCACCGTTTGCGTCACGCGGTGATGACAGCGGCACCAACCGTGCCGAGTTGAGGCACTGGAAAAACGCCGGCGTTGATCCTGACGGCGACTGGTACCGCGAACTGGGCAGTGGAATGGGGCCAACGCTCAATACTGCAGCTGCAATGGATGCTTATGTAATGTCGGATCGCGCTACATGGGTGGCTTTTGGTAACCGCCAGAACCTGACCCTGCTTTTCGAAGGTGATAAGGTGTTGTTCAATCAGTATGGCAGCTTGCTGATGTCTGAAGAGAAACATCCCCATCTCAAGCATGACCTTGCACAACAGTGGCATAACTGGCTGATCTCCGAAGACGGCCAGCAGGCGATTGCCGACTTCAAGGTGGACGGGCAGCAGCTGTTTTTCCCGAATGCCAAATAGGCTAATCTCTGGCATTATCCGAACACATTCCACTCGGGGCCGTCCATGAGGCGGCTTTAGCAAACATGACGATTGACCTCATACTTCCAGATCCTGAAGATCCTCGCCTGTCCCGTGCCGTTGAGGGTGTTGATGAAAACGGCCAGGGCAAATCAATCAGGGTAATAGAAGAGCGGCCCCTGACTATCTACCTGAATAGCCAGGAAATCGTCACGGCCATGACCATCGGCGATCACCCGGAGTATCTGGCGCTCGGCTTTTTGCTGAATCAGGGTATGCTGAAAAAGAGCGACCAGATCACCGGGATTGATTTCGACGAAGAACTTGAAGTTGTCGTGGTTCGTACGGCGGGCGTTACCGATGTCGAGGATAAGCTGGAAAAGAAAACCCGTACCTCGGGTTGCGCTGTGGGTACGGTTTTTGGTGACATGATGGCTGGGCTTGAGGGGCTGACACTGCCGGACACGCCAGTACACACCAGCACCTTTTACGATCTGTCCTACCAGATTAACCACACGCCCAGCCTGTACATGGAAACCGGCGCCATTCATGGCACGGCTTTGTGTCAGGGCCGCAAAGTCCTTGCCTACATGGAAGACGTGGGGCGCCACAATGCGGTCGACAAGATCGCAGGCTGGATGTACCTGAGCGGTGTCCCGGCAGCAGACAAAGTTCTCTACACCACCGGGCGCTTAACCTCTGAAATGGTGATCAAAACGGCGCTGATGGGCATCCCGACCCTGATCAGCCGGTCGGGCTTTACGGCCTGGGGTGTCGATATTGCACAGCAGGTCGGGTTGACGCTGATCGGGCGGATGCGAGGCAAGAAATTTACCTGCCTCAGTGGCCAGCATCGCTTGGTGTTTGACCAGGATTTGTCCCTGGTGCCGGACGAAGACAAAAAACAGCGTCGAAAAGGGGCAGTGCATGACTGAGTGCGCGGTTATTCTGGCAGGTGGCCAGGCAAATCGGATGGGCGGTGGCGACAAAGGTCGCCTGATGCTGGGCGACAAGTCATTAATTGACCGTGTCATTGAGCGAATTTCTCCGCAGGTTGAGGCTATTGTACTGAATGCCAACGGGGATCTGAGCCGGTTCGACGACCTGAATTTACCTGTGGTGCCCGACTCTATCGGCGACTTTCCGGGGCCTTTGGCCGGTGTTCTTGCGGGAATGGATTGGGCAGCGGAGCGGGGCCATGAATGGCTGATCAGCGTCGCAGCTGATACGCCTTCGTTCCCCAGGAATCTGGCAGACCGGCTGGCCGCGTACGATACGCCTGTGGTGCTGGCTGCCACGCCAGACCCGGTGCGCGGTCGACTGCCCCAGCCGACCTTTGGCCGCTGGCGGGTCTCGTTGCGGGATGAATTGCGAGCAGCGCTGAACGACGGAGTGCGCAAAATCCGTCAGTGGACTCAAACCCAGGGCGAAACTCTGGTGGTTTTTAATGAAGGCGACTTTTTCAACATCAATACGCCAGAAGACCTGGCCTGGGCGGAGAAAAATCTCAAGTGAATGTTATCGGCATCGTGGGCTGGAAAAACTCCGGAAAAACCACTCTGGCCAGTGCATTAATTCGTGAGCTTTCCGGCAGAGGGTTAACCGTCAACTCGATCAAGCACGCCCATCACATGGTGGACGTGGATCAGCCTGGTACTGACAGCTACAAACACCGCGAAGCTGGCGCCCAGGAGGTCATCCTGGCCGGTGGTCAGCGTTTCGCCATCATGCACGAACTCCGGGGAGCCAAAGAGCCTACGCTGGATGTATTGCTGGCTCGCCTGGGGTCGTGTGACTGGGTAGTAGTAGAGGGTTTCAAAACACACACACACCCTAAAATTGAGGTTCATCGCCGGAAAAGTTCGGGCTCGCCTCTTTTTAGAGAAGATAAAAGCATTGTGGCTGTTGCTGCAGACTACCCGGCTGACTTTCAGGGACCCGTGCTCGACGTAAACGATGTAACCGCTATTGCAGACTTTGTTCTGAGCCGTGAAAAGCCACCGTCGGTATCCTCGGATACCAAACCATCGGATGCACAAAATCCATGAGTATGCTTCGTAACGACTGTTTTGCACTCCCCCCTGGAGTTAACTGGACGCCGGTCGAAGAGGCGCTGGAGCGGCTGCGGTCACGCTTGCACCCCGTAGTGGATGTGCAACGCTCAGTTCCGCTGGCAGAAATTAATGGACGTATTCTGGCAAGCGACGTTTATGCGCCGCGAGCTCACCCCCCAAGTGATAACTCTGCGGTTGATGGCTATGCCTTTGCCGGCCCGCTAACGGAGGTGCCCAGCATTCTGCCTCTCGTGGAAGGTCGCAGTGCCGCCGGAGAGCCTTATAAGGAGCGAGTGCCCGAGGGGTATGCTATACGGATTCTGACCGGCGCGGTCATTCCGGACGGCACGGATACGGTCGTCCTGGAGGAAGACAGCGAAATCACCGATGGCCGGTTGCACCTGAACGGCACCTTGAAAGCCGGTGCCAATGCCCGCAGAGCGGGTGAGGACATCAAGGTTCAGGACAAGATTCTCACTGCGGGAACCCGACTGAACCCAACCCATATTTCGGTGCTCGCAAGTGTGGGGGTCGAATCAGTTGATGTGTATAACCGGCTACGGGTTGGCGTGCTATCAACGGGTGATGAGGTAAAGCCGGTAGGCGCAGCGGTTACGGACTGGCAGATATACGACGCCAACCGCCCGATGCTGAGCGCTTTGATTACGCAGCTTGGTTATGAGTTGGTTGATCTTGGCCATGTGCTTGACCGCCCGGAAGAAGTGAAGGCCGCGTTGGTGCGGGGAGCGGAGGAGTGCGATCTGGTCCTGACCAGCGGGGGAGTGTCTGCCGGTGACGAAGACCGGGTTTCTGAAGCCCTGAAAGAGCACGGCGAAATCAGCAACTGGCGCATCGCTATCAAGCCCGGAAGACCGCTGGCACTTGCCATGTACCAAGGAACACCTGTGGTAGGCTTGCCGGGTAACCCTGTGGCTGCCTGGGTTTGTGCGCTGAGGTTTGGCGCACCGGCGATGGCTTTGCTGGCCGGGGCGGAGTGGTTTGAACCCCAGGGTTATCTTGTGCCGGCCAATTTTTCGAAGAACAAAAAACGAGGCCGCAGTGAGATGCTGCGGGCCCGGATTCGGGAAGGGCAGGTTGAGGTATTCGGATCTGAAGGCTCTGGTCGGGTAACCGGACTGGCTTGGTCTGAAGGCCTGGTAGAGCTGGATGAGGCCGCCATGCAAATTGAGCCGGGCACCCCTGTACGGTTTATTCCATACGGCAGCTTCGGGCTTTGATCAGTCAACGCTGCCATGGACCGCAAATGCCTCGAGTGAGGCATCTTGCGGTGCCCGGGAACGGTAGGTTTCCTCTACACCCAGCTCGGTCAGCGTGCGGCTGACCATCAGCAGAGTGTTGTCCTCGAAGTCCTCGCACATAGCTCGCATCTGATCGATCTCATCACAGGCCACAGTGTAGGCCGCGTCAAAATCCGGTGCTCCGTAGTGGTCAACAAATGTCTGGGCCAGGGCGGCCCGAATCTGCTCAAGCTCCGCGTCAGTAATATTACACACGCCAACAAAGCTGGCGCGACCGCCAGACTCAATGCTGTACCAGCCATTACTGAAGGCCTGGCGCGCTTTGCCCTTCAGTTCCGCTTCAGACCAGTTAGAGAACTCAAAGCCGCCGGAGATCGCCCATTCGCCGCTGGGTGCAGGTTTCTCAAATACGTTTTCGTCGGATATATCCAGCTGCAGGGTTCTGGCCAGTTTCATACGTGCTCCGCGAATTCAATCAAGCTCAATGTCTCGGTCATCACATCCTGACGCAACAGCATCCGGCCTTTTTCATCCAGGCCAACAAAGAGGCCCGGCCTTGGCCGCTCCACCGACTTGCCCAGCGTGTCGCAACGCGGCCGCCATTCCTTGTGCACGCGCTCAAAGCCACTGTCCATGAAATACGTCAACCATAAAAGCGTGTGCTTGGACCAGCTCTCCAGCAATGCCATGGGCGTCATATCAACGCAGCCTTCCTCGTAAAGACAGGTTTCGTCCGGATTATCTCCAGGCTCGTTAGCCTCCTGAATGAAAGGCACAGTGATGCCGATGACCAGCCAGTTTGGATGAGCCAAAGGGTCTGAAACATCCGCAGCGAATCGAATGCTGCCACAGAGGGCGCCATTGACCTTGATTCGGTCAGGCCATTGAAAATGCACCGGTACTTCAGGTGGCGCCAGAGCGCCAAGGCTCTCGGCAAGGCCTATCTGGGCAACGTAGACTGCTTGAACGGCCTCTTCCAGGGTCGTTTCCGGTGCCAGCACCAACGCCGCCCGCAAGGTGTCGGCTGCCTCAGAGTAAAATACCATGCCTGAATCAACACCTGCGATGGCCCGGCTGACCGCCTTGTTAAAGGGATCGATATGCCTGGGCACTACTTCTCCGGTGAGCAAAGGAGGGAACTGGGGTGATACAGTCATTGGATAGCCCGGGCGTATAATTCGGAGGCAACAATTTCATCCGCGATGCGCTGGAAACTCATCGCTTGAGGACTATTTGGCTTTGATACCACAATCGGAACGCCGCCGTCCGAACCGATTCGGATATCCAGATCCAATGGAATCTCGCCAAGGAAAGGCGCACCCAGTTTTTCAGCCTCTGCCCGCGCACCACCATGTCCGAATGGATGGTGCTCTTTATTGCACCCGTCACAGATGAAAGAGGCCATGTTTTCGATCAAGCCAAATAGCGGCACGTCCATTCGCTTGAACATATCAATGCCCTTGCGAGCGTCCATCAGTGCAATATCCTGGGGTGTTGATACGACAACCGCGCCGGCAACGAAAAACTTTTGGCTCAGAGTCATCTGAACATCGCCGGTACCCGGCGGCAGATCGACTAACAGCACATCGAGTCGCCCCCACTCTACCTGGTTCATCATCTGTTGCAGCGCACCCATCAACATGGGCCCCCGCCAGACTATGGCTTCATCCTCTGGTGCCATCAGTCCCAGGGACATCAGGGTAACCCCGTGATTTCTCAAAGGCAGAATGGTGCTCCCATCCGGGCTGGAAGGACGACCGGAAACACCCAGCATACGGGGTTGGCTGGGGCCGTATACGTCGGCGTCCAGAAGGCCAACCTTGAGACCTTTTGACGCCAGGGCAACGGCCAGATTGGACGAAACCGTGGATTTGCCAACGCCACCCTTGCCTGAAGCAATGGCGATGATGCGATCAACGCCTCTGGGATTTTTGTCCTGAGGCCGGGGTGCGTCCGTTCCAATCAGATTCGGTTTTTTACCAACTTCGGTGTACTCGACCATGGTGTATCCCGTTGTTATCAACTGTCCAGATAGTCATCGCTGGTTCGGATTCGCGGCCGCTCACCGCCCGCCATGGGAGCGCTGTCTCCATGGAACTGAGCCTTGACCCGGCAGTCGTCACACATCTTGATGAGCTGGACATTGTCAGAGTTCTTGTACATCCAGTGCTGGTTTTCCAGCTTCTCGATGATTCGGTTGATGGTGCTTGCAACGCCAAATGGAGTGCCACATTTAATGCACTCGAAAGGATCTTCTCCGTGCAAAACCCGGGCGCTCAATGCTGCCTTGGACACATCCAGCCGGGGCTGCAGGGTAATAGCCGTTTCCGGGCAGGTGCTGTCGCAGATACCACACTGAACACAGGCGTTTTCCGTAAACTGAACCTCCGGGCGGCCCCCGTGATCGCCAAGTGCGCCGGTCGGGCACAGTGATACGCAGGCCAGACAGAGCGTGCACTTATCCGAATCAATTTCGATCGCTCCATAAGGTGCGCCCGCCGGGAGCGGAATCGGCTCTTCAATTTTGTCTGACATGGCTGCGACCGTCACTCGCGTGATGTCACGGCGACCGCCGACCAGCAATACAGGATCACTCACCCGCCCCGCATTGGCACCGGCATCGCAAAGTTCAATTGCGGAGATAACCCGTGCCCGGCTTGGCGAGTTGTGAGTGCCCTGAAGCAGCGCCTGGGCCAGTTCAACTTCCGCAGCCACCATCCGCTCATCCAATTCGTTGTCCGCCAGGATGAGCACCTCGGCATAGCCGGCGCCGAATGCCGCCATTATTTCAGCATGGCCAATCCGGTCTATATGCTCCAGCCCAATCGGCAGCAGGTCATCTGCCAGCCCGTCATCGTATCGCGCCAGGTTGGCAATGGCTTCTGTTCCAGCATCCAGGGAATGAAACACCAGTCGCGGAGATTCGCTGGTATGTTCCCGATAGACCTTTGCCATCACCTCCGCGACCTTGGTGATCGCCTCGAATGAGGTTTCGTTCATGGTAATTGCGGAAGTGGGGCAAACGGCAGCGCAGGCTCCGCAGCCGGCGCAAATATCCGAATCGATCTGGATATGGTCGCCTGCAGAAAAAATGGCTTCTGTGCAGCACACATCCAGGCAGCGTGTACAACCGGGTTTGCTGGCCCGGGAGTGGGCGCACAGGGATTCTTCCAATCTGAAATATACGGTCTTTTCGAATTCACCAACCCGTTCCCGGGCTGTCAGGGCTATGCGCTCCAGTTCGCCAGTCTTCTTAGGGTCAGCCCAGAAATAGCCGTTGCGTTTCTCATGACTCGGAAATGCCGGGGCACCGCCCCTCAGGTCGATAAATACATCGCATTCGCTGCGGGCGGTAGGCTTTGTTTGGCCATAACCCAATTCACCCCGCCCGGCCGGGTTCAGGGTTTGCAAGCGGGCAAACTCCAGTTTGAAATTGCCAAGTGCGCCGTAGGCGCTCGTCAGTTGACCCTTTGCAACATCGTAAGCCGCGGAGGGCAGTTGAATCGGACCGGCATCATTAACAATGCAGGTAACTCCCAGCTCGTCCTGAACCAGCTCGGCCATTCTGATGGCCTGCTCGGTGGGGCCGACAATGCAGCAGATGCCGTTGGACTCAATGGTTTTCGACGGTGCTATGGGCGACGGCAGTTGGGCAGCGGCAATCAGAGCGGCCTGCTTGGCATGCTGGCGCTCTGGCTTTGCATTGGAAGCGCTCCAGCCGGCTCTGTCCCTGATATCAATAGTATGGAAAGGCGCGGCGTGATTATGTTCGGCGAACAGGTCTTCAGACAGGCGTTCGAACAGGGCTGACTGCTGGCTGCATGCAATGAGCACCTCATTGTCTGCACCGAGATGTTCAGCGGCGACGCCTAATTCTGTGCCACACAGTTGATCCACTGCAATCACCTGCGTCGCAGCGGCGGCCTTCTGAAGTGCCTTTGGATCAAAAGACTGTGTCTTGTCACAACTACATAAAAGTAGGGTCTTGTATGCCGTCATCAGGAGTTTGACTCTCTCGTTGTTTTTTACATGCTCTCACCGAATTTGCTAATCGAGCATGCCACAGCCATTTACTTTTGGACAGTTGGATAATCGCTGGGGCCCTGCTATTTTGGGCTTACAAGAAAACAATGAGAATTGCCATGAGTAGTCGGACAGGTCATTGGAGACGCGAATTACAGGTAGGCGCCGTTGTTCGCAGGTCACCGGGGGTGACGCGCTGGGTGCGAGAGATCTGGAAACCGGTAGCTGTGATCCCGGGTGCGCCGGAAGCCTTCTGGAAGGAGCTGGTGCGCGAAGGGGAAGTGGTCGATTATCACGCTGGCACAGTCACGATGGAGCTGTTTCGCGCCGATGTTGAGGGTTACCTGGTATCCCTGAATATGGCGACTCCTTCTGTGTGGATCGTAATGGACAGGGATGTCACGAGCCAATCGCCATCTGGCTGGGTTGTCAGTACCGTCACCGCCAGTGCCCATGAAGCGCTGGATTCTCTCGATAGTGGCGAAAGTATTGTCGAAGCAGTTCCCATTCCAGAGTCTCTTGCGGCCTGGATTATGGAGTTTGTCGACATGCACTATATAGAGGAGCCTTTCAAGAAACGCCGCCGAGACGAGGTTCGTGTTGATGGGTCTGAAGATGCGAAAGGCGATCCACGTATCCGTCAGCAGAGTGATGTCTATCGCGCACCTGCCAACATCAAAAAACCGAGGCTTCAGTAATGGCCGAGTCACGTTTACAGCGTTGGTCGCGTCAAAAAGCAGAAGCTGCCAGGCAACCGGAGTCTTCGGCTACTCCGGTCGTTGCAACCGAGCCATCACCAGAGGCGCAGGAACTCGCTATCAATGAGGCCCTGCCAGAGCATGAAGTGCTTGCGAAGTACGGATTGCCAGACCCGGACGCCATCAAGCTGGGCACCGACATCACCGGATTCATGCGAAAAGAAATCCCCGATCTCTTGCGTCGCAAAGCCCTCCGGGCGCTATGGAAATCCAACCCTGTGCTTGCGGTGCTGGATGGCCTTAATGATTACGATGAAGACTTCACTGCATCAGGTCCTACGATAAAAGGCGCGAAGACCCTGTACAAGGTTGGACAGGGGTTCATCGATAGAGCCAAAAAAGCCGACGAATCAATTGAGGATCAGGCTGAAGAGCCGGCTGGCATTGTGGATAATGTCAGACCTCCAGAGGTTGTCAAACCCCCTAAGCCAGACGTTCGCCTTGAAACCGGGAACGCTTCTGCTCAATCAGAGGTTGCTGTGGCGCGACAGGTGAAAAACGAACCGAATCAATTGGATGAGAGTCAGGCACCACGCTTTCGGCCCCGAATGCGTTTCGACGATTAACGGCAAAGATTTCAGTTATTGGCGAGCTACAGCAAAATTCACCACTAGCTCATTGTGTGTACTAGACTGATAGTGCAGATTGCAGATAAAAATTAAAGGAACACGATTTGACTAACACTGCAGAAATACAGTGCCCGCGTTCGATAACTGATGAAGATCGTGCCCGCGCTCAGATTTATCAGTTGCTTGGGGTTTTGCTTTCCGGCCCACCCTCGAGTGAGCTACTGAAAGGGTTGGCGTCATTGCAGGGTGATGACACCCCTTTGGGCGGGGCTTCCAAAAACCTGGCAGTGCTTGCGGAGCGGACGAATCCCTATGACGCTGAACGTGAGTACAATAATCTTTTTGTCGGGCTTGGCCGCGGTGAATTACTTCCTTACACCAGTTACTATCTGACTGGCTTTTTGAACGAAAAGCCGCTTGCGGAACTGCGTGCTGACCTCATGGCAAGGGGTATCAAAGCCCGCAGCGATGTAAAAGAGCCTGAAGATCATATCGGAACCCTGTGCGAAATCATGGCCGGCATCATTACCGGCGAGTTTCCCTGCGACAGTGACCTGCCATCGCAAAAAGCTTTTTTTGACGCACACCTGGCAAAGTGGGCGGAACTATTTTTTACGGATTTGGAAGAAGCGCAAAGCGCCATCTTCTATGGTCCTGTGGGCTCGCTCGGGCGGGCCTTTATGGCTATAGAAGCAGATGCTTTTGCAATTCAGTAACCGGAATCTGAGCGATTCCTTAACCCGTGGGGAGGTGTCCTATGGACAACCCGAAGCGTGAAAACAGCCGTCGCCATTTCCTGAAAATGGCAGCAGTTGCAGCTCCGGCTGCCGTTGCAATGGCGGTTGCACCGAATGCCGCAGCCGAGGTCGTTAACCAAAACGTACCGAAAAGCCGCGGCCTGCGTAGCACTGAACACACACGTAAGTATTTCGAATCGGCTCGCTTTTAAGGATGCGTGAATCATTCAAGGTTGCGTGATGCTCTTGAATGACCACACCTCCAGAGAAAACGAGAATAATAAAGAGAGAGGTAAGAGACATGTTAAGGAAGAAGACCAACGGGGTAGCGAAACGCTCCCGTGCAGGCTCTTTGCTTTCATCTCTCGCTGCGAAGACGTTGGATCGCCGTCAATTCTTGACGGCTTCCGGTGTTGCGGTGGGTGGCATGGCGGCTTTATCGCTGACGTCGGGGAGAGTTGAAGCTGCAGCTCCATCGACCAGTGGCAGCGAAGTCGTTCGTAAAAAATCGGTATGTACGCACTGCTCGGTAGGCTGCACCGTCGAAGCTGAAGTTCAAAGTGGCGTATGGATCGGTCAGGAACCTGGCTGGGACAGCCCCTTCAATTTGGGTGCACACTGTGCGAAAGGTGCTTCAGTGCGTGAGCATGCCCATGGCGAACGCCGCCTCAAGTCCCCCATGAAAATGGTCAATGGCCAGTGGCAGAAAATTCCCTGGGACCAGGCAATCAACGAAATTGGCGACAAGATGCTTCAGATCCGCGAGGAAAGCGGACCCGACTCTGTCTACTGGCTTGGCAGCGCCAAGTTCAATAATGAGCAAGCCTATCTTTTCCGCAAATTCGCGGCGTACTGGGGCACCAATAACGTTGATCACCAGGCCCGGATTTGCCACTCGACAACGGTCGCCGGCGTAGCCAATACCTGGGGTTACGGCGCGATGACCAACTCCTACAATGATATTCACAAATCGAAAGCGATTTTCATCATTGGGGGTAATCCCGCCGAAGCGCACCCTGTGTCGTTGCTGCATATCCTGAAAGCTAAGGAAGAAAACAACGCACCGCTGATCGTTTGCGACCCGCGCTTCACACGTACCGCAGCTCATGCTGATGAGTTTGTGCGTTTCCGCCCTGGTTCAGACGTGGCGTTGGTCTGGGGTCTCCTCTGGCACATCTTCGAGAATAAGTGGGAAGACAGAGAGTTTATCCGCACCCGCGTCTGGGGTATGGACGAAATCCGCAAAGAAGTGAAACGCTGGGATCCGGAAGAGGTTGAACGCGTTACTGGCGTCCGGGGCGCGCAGCTTGAGCGTGTAGCCCGCACCCTGGCTAATAACCGCCCTGGCACAGTGATCTGGTGTATGGGTGGTACCCAGCACAGTAACGGTAATAACAACACGCGTGCTTACTGCATTCTGCAGTTGGCATTGGGCAACATGGGCACTTCTGGCGGCGGCACTAACATTTTTCGCGGTCACGATAACGTTCAGGGCGCCACCGATGTTGGTGTACTGGCCGACACCTTACCTGGCTATTACGGCCTGAGCGCTGGTGCCTGGGCCCACTGGACGCGAGTCTGGGAAGAAGATAAGGATTGGCTGAAAGACCGATTTGCTGTGTGGGACAAAAACGGCAAATCCAGAGCCATGATGAACGAGAAGGGTATTCCGGTGTCTCGCTGGATCGACGGTGTTCTGGAGGCAAAGGAAAACCTCGAGCAGCCGGACAACACCCGGGCCATGGTGCTCTGGGGCCATGCGCCAAACTCACAGACTCGTATGCTGGAAATGAAGGAGGCTATGGAGAAGCTCGACCTGCTGGTTGTAGTGGACCCTTTCCCGACCGTTTCAGCGGTGTTGCACGATCGCAAAGACGGCGCCTACCTGCTTCCAACAACTACTCAGTTCGAGACCCGTGGTTCTGTAACCGCATCCAACCGCTCGCTCCAGTGGCGCGAAAAAGTGGTTGAACCACTGTTCGACTCGAAGGTTGATCACGAAATCATAAAGCTGTTTGCAGACAAGTTCGGGTTCACCGATCGCCTGTTTCGTAACATTGCGATTGAAGGTGATGAGCCAGTTATTGAAGACATCACTCGTGAATTCAACCGTGGCATGTGGACCATCGGCTACACAGGCCAATCGCCTGAGCGTCTCAAGAAGCACATGAAGTACCAGCATCACTTCGACAGGACCACCCTCCGTGCAAATGGTGGGCCTTGTGATGGGGATATCTATGGTTTGCCCTGGCCATGCTGGGGTACAGCAGAGATGAATCATCCGGGAACACCGAACCTTTACGATATGTCCCTGCCGGTGTCCGAGGGTGGCCTCACTTTCCGCGCCCGGTTTGGTGTAGAGCGCAACGGTGAGAGCCTGCTGGCTGAAGGCGTTTACTCGAAAAATTCGGGCATCAAGGACGGCTATCCCGAGTTCACCATGCAGATGTTGATGGATCTGGGTTGGGACGGTGATCTGACCGCTGAAGAGCGGGCCAGCATTGATGCTGTGGCCGGTCCTGAAACCAACTGGAAGACCGACTTGTCTGGCGGTATCCAGCGCGTGGCCATCAAGCACGAATGTGCGCCTTTCGGTAATGCCAAAGCGCGCACCGTGGTCTGGAACTTCCCGGATCCGGTGCCGGTGCATCGCGAGCCACTGTACACAACACGTCGCGACCTGGTGGCTGACTATCCAACCTATGAGGACAAGACGTTCTGGCGCGTGCCGACCTTGTATGAGTCCATTCAGAAGAAGGACTTCAGTAAGGACTTCCCCATCATTCTGACTTCCGGCCGACTGGTCGAGTACGAAGGTGGTGGCGATGAGACGCGCTCCAACCCATGGCTGGCCGAATTGCAACAGGACATGTTCATTGAGGTGAATCCGCGTGATGCGAATAACCTGAACATTCGTGATGGTAACGACGTTTGGGTATCCGGGCCGGAGGGCGGTCGTATCAAGGTCAAGGCCTTGGTAACTGAGCGTGTCGGCGAAGGCGTAGCGTTCATGCCGTTCCACTTCGGCGGACACCTGGAGGGTAAATCCCTGAGGGATAAGTATCCCAAAGGCGCTGACCCCTACGTTCTGGGTGAATCTACAAACGTTGTTCAAACATACGGGTATGACTCGGTCACGCAGATGCAAGAGACCAAAGCCACCCTGTGTTCGATCATGCCGGCATAACAAGAGGTGTAGACCATGGCACTTGAAGGACAAGCACGCGCAAAATTCCTTTGCGACGCCGAACGCTGCATCGAATGTAATGCCTGCGTAACGGCCTGTAAGAATGAGAATGAAGTCCCTTGGGGTATTAACCGTCGACGCGTGGTAACCATCGAAGATGGTAAGCCGGGCGAGCGTTCGATCTCGGTTGCCTGCATGCACTGCTCAGACGCGCCTTGTATGGCTGTCTGCCCGGTTGACTGCTTCTACCAGACCGAAGACGGAATCGTTTTGCACTCCAAGGATCTTTGTATCGGTTGTGGGTATTGCTTCTACGCATGCCCCTTTGGTGCGCCTCAATTCCCGCAAGCGGGTAATTTCGGCAGCCGGGGCAAGATGGATAAATGCACCTTCTGTGCAGGCGGTCCTGAAGAAGACAATTCGGCAGCCGAGTTCGCCAAGTACGGAAGCAACCGTATTGCCGAGGGCAAACTTCCCCTCTGCGCGGAAATGTGTTCGACCAAAGCCCTGCTGGCCGGTGACGGTAACGAGGTGGCGGACATCTATCGCCAGCGTGTCGTGAGCCGTGGTTTTGGCTCCGGCGCCTGGGGATGGGGCACAGCCTATGAGAAGAAGGGTGCATAAACTGGCCTGAGTGTTCAGGGCCCGAAAGGGCCCTGGAACTTCTTGAGGCACGAACTTCTTCTTGTGGCTTTCGCTGGAGTGCTCTGATGAATATAAAATTATTGGGCGCCGCCTTTCTGGTATTGGTGACGCTTTCGTTCGGTCATGCCTGGGCACAAGAGAGCCCGGGGATTGACCGCTCTGCAACCGGGGGTGCTCAAACCCTGGAAGATATTATGGCTCGTCAGCAGAAGCTGAAAGTTGACGGGGCTTTCCGGTCTGAAAATCTGGGTAACCCGGCCAATGCGGCGCCGATCAGCGATCATTTAGGTACGCGCGGCGGGGTTTCCAGGTCAGACACATATCGTGCCATTCGCTATAACAATTTTGACGCCCGCACACAGGCTCGAGGGCCTGCAGCTGACGTTATGATCCAGGATGGTGGCATGACCTGGCTGAAGCTTCGCGAAGGGCCTGTCATCAATTATGGTGGCGGCGCGCTTTTGTGTTTTCTTGCCTTGCTTGTGGTGTTTTACTTTATTCGCGGCAAAATCATGATCGATGGCGGCCCTGCAGGTACCACGATTCAGCGATTCAAAGCTGTCGAACGGTTTGGCCACTGGTTATTGGCGGGCTCATTTATTGCGCTGGCTATAACCGGGCTCATCACTTTGATGGGGCGGAGCTTCCTGATCCCTGTACTGGGCCCCGAGGTATTTGCAACTTTGGCCGCTGGCTCCAAGTGGGTTCACAACAATATTTCCTGGGCCTTTATGATTGGTCTGGTGATGACGTTTGTTATGTGGGTAGCTCACAATATTCCTGACAAGCTTGATTGGCAGTGGATCAAGGCGGGCGGCGGTATTTTCACCAAAACCCACCCTTCTGCAAAGAAATTCAACGCTGGGCAGAAAATTGTTTTCTGGACCGTTATGGTGCTGGGTTTCTCGGTTTCACTGACGGGCCTGTCGTTGTTGTTCCCATTTCAGTTACCCATGTTTGCCGATACCTTTGGTGTGATAAACAGTGTCCTGGGGACAGAGTTCGATACGGTTCTGACACCGCATGAAGAGATGCAGTTTGCCAACATCTGGCACTCGGTCGTGGCATTCGCAATGATGCTAGCCATTATTGCTCACATCTACATTGGTACCGTAGGCATGGAAGGTGCATTCGACGCGATGGGTAGCGGCCAGGTTGATGTGGAATGGGCGCGCCAGCATCACGATTTGTGGGTGGCTGAGGTGGAGGCCAAGCAAAGTAAAGGAGAAGCGTCGTGAAGGTTATGATTTCTGCATTTGTCGCCTCGCTGTTGATTGCCACCGCTGCCCCGATGGTACTCGGTCAGTTTGGGTGGTCATCGGCTGAGCAGGGCAGCAGCGCAACGAGCGTGCGCCTTGACTGAGCGATCAGAAGTACACCAAATCGATGCTATCGGTTTGGTGTGCCCCCTTCCTGTTTTACGCTTTAAAAAGCGGGTTCAGGGTTTGTCTTGCGGGACACTGGTCGAATTCCTTGCGGATGATCCCACGGCGCGCAAGGATTTGCAGGCGCTGTGCGATATCGCAGGCCACAGGATCGAATGGGTTCGGGAAGAGGATGCGGGGGTTATCCGTTATTGTATCTGTCTGGCTTGAGCGAGGTTCGGGACTACTTGTCCCAAGCCTCACCACGAGCAACATCTGAAGCTTTTTGCTCTACCCAATGTTCGCCAGCCTCAGCAAGCTCTTTTTTCCAGAAAGGCGCCGAAGTTTTCAGGGCATCCATAATAAACTCGCAAGCTGCAAATGCATCTGCCCTGTGAGCGCTACACACACCGACGAACACAATTTGCTCCTGCAGTAACAGCCTGCCTACCCGATGAATTACCCGCGCTTTACGCACATCCCAGCGCAGGGAGGCTTCTTCAATAAGGCCGGCAATCACCTGTTCTGTCATGCCCGGGTAGTGCTCCAGAAACAACCCCGATACATCCAGTGTGTCGCCGTGGTCCCGCACTAGCCCGGTAAACGTAGCAATAGCTCCAGTGCCCGCGCCACTGTCGCGCAGTGCGGCATATTCAGATCCAGCATCAAAATCGTCAGTCTGGATGCTTATCATATTAACCCCCGGTTACCGGTGGAAAAAAAGCAACCTCATCGCCGGCCTTCACGGCTGCGGCGGGCTTAGCCATAGCCTGATTGATTGCAATCATCACCGGCTGGTTGCCTTGCAGTTGTGCCCAGGGACCGCCGCGGCTTGCCAGCACTGCAAGCAGGTCGCCAGCTGTCTGATTCTTTTCTGCCGGCAGCGTGAGTTGTTCAGTGCCCAACTCTTCCCGGAGGCGGGCAAAAAAACGAACGGTCAGGGTCTGGTCAGTCATGTCAGCTCAACAATTCAGTGAATGGGTAATAAGTCAGCAAGTCGCCCTCTGCAACCAAGGCGTGTTCCGGAACCACCGCAAGCCCAGCGGACCAGCAGGCAGAGCTCAACATGCCAGAACTCTGATTTGCATACGCGGCGATCTGAACTTTGCCGTCAACGGATTCTGTACGCGCACGCAAGAACTCTCTGCGCGCCGAGGGTGAAGTAATATTAAATGCAGCAGGTACCTGCTGACCCACCGGGTGAATTTGCAGACGCCCCTGGCAGGTACGGATGTAAGGCATCCCCACCATCATAAAGGTCACCAGCACTGAAGCCGGGTTTCCTGGCAGGCCGAATACAGGCGTACCTTTGATCGAGCCAAATGCCAGCGGCTTGCCAGGTTTGATCGCCATACGCCACAGAGACAGTTGGCCGGATTCTTCCAGCACGGCTCGCACGTGGTCTTCCTCACCGACAGAGACACCGCCACTCGTAATAACGAGATCCGACGCTGCAGCTGCGCGTTCTAGGGTTTCCCGGGTAGCAGAGCGAGTATCCCGGAGGGTTTCGCACAGCACCACCTCACAGCCGGCTTCTGCCAAAAGACCGAGTAGGGTGAAGCGGTTGGAGTTGTAAATCTGGCCTGGGCCCAGGGGAAGCCCCGGCTCTACAAGTTCATCACCTGTTGACAGAATCGCCACCCGCAGTTTTTTCACCACAGTTACTTCGGCGACACCGATGGAGGCCAGGAGACCCATTTCCTGGGGTCGGATCTTAATGCCTTGTTCCAGGCCCAGGCTGCCTTGGGCCAGATCCTGGCCACGCCTGCGTATATTCTGGTCTGCCTTTACTTCACCGTCGATGAGAATGCCACTATCTGTAACCTCGACCCGCTCCTGCATGACAACTGTGTCCGCACCAGCTGGAATTTCGGAGCCGGTGAAGATGCGAACAGCAGTCCCGGGTTGCAGAGGGCTGGGAGCTGAGCCAGCGGGGATGCGGTCAGATACTGAAATAGCCTGCCCTTGCACATAATCCTCAGCCCGCAGAGCGTAGCCGTCCACCGCACTGTTATCCGCTGGCGGCACATCCGCCGGCACTCGATAATCCTGTGCCAGTATTCTGCCCAGGCTCTCTGTGAGGGGCAAAAGCTCGGTTTCCGTAATCACCGGCGCTTTGCTCAGTAGGTGAGCGATAGCCTCATCAACCGGTGTCAGATTGCCTGCCATGGTTTTCTCTCCGTGTTCAGATTAGCGTTCGGCGCGATTACCAATGACTTCCTGGAGGCGCTCAATAGCGCGCTCTGGTTTACGGCCGACCAGTGATGAAAAGTTGCAGGGGCCGTGGCGACTGTCGAGTTGGGAGCTCAGAATGCCATTCCAGCCCGTGCGACAGGCTCCAGTGGAACCGGGCAAGCAGAAAATAGCCGTGTGATTCGCAAGGCCGCCAAAAGCTCTGGATTGGATCGTCGAGGAGCCGATTTCAGATGCCGAGAGGCGCCGGAACTCTTCGCCAAATCCTTCAATACGCTTGTCCAGCAGTGGAGCAACCGCTTCCGGGGTGCTGTCACGCTCGTAAAATCCGGTGCCACCGGTGATGATCACCACGTGAACATCCGCATCTGCAATCCAGGACGACATAGCCGCCCGAACCAGGTAGATGTCATCTGGCAGTATGCGCCTTGATATCAGCTTGTGCCCGGCCTCAACAACACTGTCTTCAAGAAACTGACCGGAGGAATCTTCATCAAACCCGCGGGTATCGGAGACTGTAAGAATCGCGATATTGAGAGGTTTGAGTTTGCTGGTGAGTTCACTACTCATGAGAATCTGCTCCGAAAATCACAGGAAAAATATTGACTGCCAGTATCCCTTTCAGAAGCGGTGAATGGAAGGGAGTAACCCATCAGGGGGAGGCTCAGGGCGGTGCGTGAAGGCATTTCGTCCGAAAAATTGGCTTTAATTTGGACAGTGGCCTTGACATTGGCCAGCAAGGTAGATGATTATCGGTCTCGCCCTACGAACGTTTGTACCCACTCTATACTGGCTTCTGTTTTTTTCCGGCTTTCATTCGCACCGGTTGTTTCATCTGGCCAGCATCTGTTTCGACAATGAATTACACAATCAGTTCAGGGGCGCCCCTGTCATACCAACTTCCGTTTAATTCCATTCCTGAAAATCTAATAACCTATGAATCTTACTGAACTCAAGCAGAACTCCATGCCCGAATTGCTCGAAATCGCGCAAGAGATGGGCCTCGATAACCTGGCACGTTCGCGGAAACAGGATGTTATCTTCACTATATTGAAGAAGCATGCGAAAAGCGGCGAAGACATATCTGGCGACGGCGTACTGGAAATTCTGCAGGACGGTTTCGGCTTTCTTCGCTCTGCCGATGCCTCCTACCTGGCGGGACCAGACGACATTTACGTCTCCCCAAGCCAGATCCGCCGCTTCAACCTGCGCACCGGTGATACTGTTGCCGGCAAAATCCGCCCACCGAAGGATGGTGAGCGTTACTTTGCCCTGTTGAAGGTTAGCGAGATCAACTTCGACAAGCCGGACAACGCCCGTAACAAGATCCTGTTTGAAAACCTGACACCGCTGTTTCCTGACGAGCGCATGCAACTGGAAACCGGTAACGGCAGCACCGAGGATCTGTCCTCCCGCGTGTTGGATCTGGTTGCGCCTATCGGTAAAGGCCAGCGTGGTTTGATTGTATCGCCACCCAAGGCTGGTAAAACCCTGCTGATGCAGAGTATTGCCCAGTCTATTGCGCGTAATCATCCTGAGTGTCACATCATTGTTCTGTTGATTGATGAGCGCCCGGAAGAAGTTACCGAAATGCAGCGCACGGTGCGCGGCGAAGTGATTGCTTCCACCTTTGATGAGCCACCTGCGCGTCACGTTCAGGTTGCTGAAATGGTCATCGAGAAGGCCAAGCGTCTGGTCGAGCACAAAAAGGACGTGGTAATTCTTCTGGATTCCATCACTCGTCTTGCTCGCGCCTACAACACAGTTATTCCATCCTCAGGCAAGGTGTTGACCGGTGGTGTAGATGCCCATGCTCTGGAAAAGCCCAAGCGCTTCTTCGGTGCGGCCCGTAACGTAGAAGAGGGCGGTAGCCTGACAATTCTTGCAACGGCTCTGGTGAACACGGGTTCCAAAATGGACGAAGTGATCTACGAGGAGTTCAAGGGTACAGGCAACATGGAGATTCACCTGGATCGCAAAATTGCTGAAAAGCGTGTGTATCCTGCTATCAACATCCGCAGTTCCGGCACGCGCCGTGAAGACCTGCTGATGACCGAGGCGGACATTCAGCGTGTGTGGATTCTGCGTAAGCTTCTGCACTCCATGGACGACGACACTGCGGCCATCGAGTTCTTGCTCGACAAGCTCAAAGATACCAAGACCAACGACGAGTTCTTCCAGTCGATGAAGCGCCGGTAGAGACGAAGTTTTGGGCGAACGCCTTTATTGGATGACAGTTGAGTTTTGATGGGTTTTGCCCCCTGAATTAACTGGTAATTCGATGAACGCGGTGAGGGCCTGCTTTCCCAGACTGTGTCTTGCCAAGGATGGCAAGACCAAGCCCCCAGGGATGGGTTCACGGCGTGTCTGGGAAAGCAGGCCCTCATTGCGTTCTGCGCACCGGGCGAGAAGTCCGGAAAGCGATTAACTCCGTATTAGAAGCTAACCGAGAACGGAGCCGACGATGAAATACAACGATCTGCGGGACTTCATTGACCAGTTGGAGAAACTGGGCGAGCTGAAACGCATCTCAGTTGAAGTAGACCCCCATTTGGAAATGACCGAAATCTGCGACCGCACGCTGCGGGCAGGTGGTCCTGCGTTGTTGTTCGAAAACCCCAAAGGCTACGACATGCCTGTGCTTGCCAACCTCTTCGGCACTACCCGAAGAGTGGCGCTGGGCATGGGGCAAGAAGACGTAACTGCGCTCCGGGAAGTCGGCAAACTGCTGGCCTACCTGAAAGAGCCTGATCCCCCCAAGGGATTCAAAGACGCCATCGAAAAACTGCCACTGCTACGGCAAGTAATGCGCATGAGCCCCAAAGTGCTCAGGTCAGCGCCCTGTCAGGAAGTGGTCATAGAAAAAGATAAAGTCGACCTTTACCAAATCCCGGTACAGCATTGCTGGCCTGGGGATGCCGGGCCGCTGGTGACATGGCCGCTGGTGATTACCCGTGGGCCCCACAAAGAACGGCAGAATCTGGGGATTTACCGGCAGCAGGTGATTGGCCGTAACCGACTCATTATGCGCTGGTTGAGCCATCGTGGTGGCGCATTGGATTTTCAGGAGTTCCAGAAACAGAACCCTGGCAAACCTTATCCCGTTGCCGTCGCCCTTGGCGCCGACCCGGCAACCATTCTGGGTGCTGTGACGCCTGTTCCTGATTCTCTTTCCGAGTATGCGTTTGCAGGCTTGTTGCGGGGTAGTCGGACCGAGTTGGTGCAGTGCGGCCTCAGTGATTTGCAGGTGCCAGCCAGTGCCGAAATAGTTCTGGAAGGCTTTATTTACCCGGATGACAACGCCCCGGAAGGCCCGTTTGGGGACCATACCGGTTATTACAACGAAGTAGACGAGTTCCCGGTGTTCACCGTTGAGCGGATTACCCACCGCAAAGACCCGATATACCACAGTACCTATACGGGCAGGCCGCCCGATGAGCCGGCGATTCTGGGTGTGGCGCTGAACGAAGTATTTATCCCCATATTGCAAAAGCAGTTTCCGGAGATCGTGGATTTCTATTTGCCGCCGGAAGGCTGTTCCTACCGTCTTGCAGTAGTGACCATGAAGAAGCAGTACCCAGGCCATGCGAAGCGCGTGATGATGGGGGTATGGTCGTTCCTGCGCCAGTTTATGTACACCAAGTTCGTCATCGTGACCGATGACGATGTGGATGCCCGTAATTGGGAAGATGTGATTTGGGCCATGACTACCCGTATGGATCCTATTCGCGACACCACACTGGTCGAAAATACGCCCATTGATTACCTGGACTTTGCCTCGCCTGTATCTGGCCTTGGCTCAAAAATGGGCATGGACGCCACCAACAAATGGCCCGGAGAAACCACCCGCGAGTGGGGGGAGCCTATTGCCATGACTGATGCTGTGAAACAGCGTGTGGACGAGCTATGGGGAAGCCTGGGCATTGAAACTCCGGCTAACTGCCCCGACTGATATGGGTAGCAGGCAGTGGAATGTGAGTCTTGAGCCATCGAGCATTCGCTACGCGGCAAGTGCCGATGAAGATTTGCTGAGTGCTGCGGCCAAAGCCGGTATTGCTGTTCCCCATGCCTGTAGAAATGGTGTTTGCGAACTTTGTGAAGCCCATTTGCTCGGTGGCTCCGCTCTGAATACTCGAAGCCAACAGATTATGCCGGTCGGTGCGCGACTGATGATGTGCAGAACTGCCGCGCTCGACCATCTTGAATTGGAGATTAATGCCGTTATGGCAGCAGGACAGAACCAGCCCCGAAAGTTTCAGGCAAACGTCGTGAACCTGAGCTCTATAAGCCACGACGTGTATCGGGTTGAGCTTCAGTTGCCCAGGCGGCGAGAGTTGTCTTTTCACGCCGGCCAGTACTTGTCGATCAATTTGCCGGATGCTGAACCCTGCTATTTCTCCATTGCCAGCAGTCCGGCAGAGCAGAACATTGAGCTGCACATCCAGGCTTCCCCTGAGTGGCTGTCCGCACAGAAGGTCATCGATGCGCTAGCCTCTGGTGAAACGATCACTGTGGAATTACCCCATGGTAAAGCCTGCCTGGCCTGCGCCCCTGAAAAGCCATTGCTGCTGGTTGCGGCCGGTACAGGGTTCGCACAGATGAAAAGCCTGGTGGATTATTTGCGCGGCACATCTTCTACCCAGCCGGTAAAGCTGTTCTGGGGCGTGCGTCGCCATGAGGATATGTACCTCAGGTCCATGGCTCGTCAGTGGGAGAAAGAGTGGTCCGCCTTCAGCTTTCAGCCTGTGGTGGGTGATGATGAAGACAGCGAATGGGGCGGACACCACGACCAGCTTGTGCGTGCTGTGCTGGCGTCTGGCACGGATCTGGGTAATGCGGAAGTGCACGCCAGTGGTTCACCCACGATGGTTTACACCTTGATGGACGCGCTGGTGGAAGCGGGGCTCCCACCAACGGCATTCTTTTCTGATGTGCTGGAGTATGCGCCTCGCAATTGAAGTGCTCCGGGCAGGCAGAAGAAGGGTGCGGTCGTTCAGGCTCGGGGCATGGGCAGTTCTGGTAGCCCGTTGTCGGTCGCCAGCCCTTGCATCATAAGCTTGATGCTCATTTCTTCGTCGCCCATATGAGCGCTCAGCCGGCTAAGTTCTGCCAGAGTGTCGCGGCTGCGGCGTAGCTTCAAACTGGTCTCAAAATATTCCCGGGCTTTGCCCCACAACTCATTTCTCAAGCTCAGCCGGCCCAGTGCCAGCAGCAGTTCTGCATTGCTGGGGCGATCTTTTAGCCACTGCTCGGCGGTCAGAAGCTGTTCGTCGGGCTTGCGCCCTTCTACCCGGCCATAAAGATTGACCAGGTCATCGCTCCAGTGGTTGTGCAGAACTTTGCGCAGCAGGGTTTCGGTTTGGGCTTCGTCGCCAAGATCAGCCAGTAAGCGAGCGTAATCAGCAATGGTTTTTTCGTCTCTGCGCAAAAAGCCCGGCAGTTCATCCCAAAGACGGGTGAGCGGCTCAAGTGATGTGTTGGGATCTTGTTGTTGTTGCCGACGGCAGTCTTCAGCGGCCTTTTCCAGCAGGTTGTGCCATACCTGTCGTTCAAGTTCTCCGAGTTCGGACTCCGGAAGTACACTACGTTTGCGCAACTCGGGTAGCAGTTTCGAGAGTTCGCGCCAATCTTCGAGGCGAAGATAGGTGGTTTTCAGTAGCTTCAGAACGAAAGGGTGGTGTGGGGACTGTTTACGCAGACGCACCAGTGTTGCCAGCGCCTGCTCCAGTCGGTTCCCTGCAAGCTGCAGCTGAGCCTGGGTGATGCCCACAGCCATGTCCGACCCTGGAGTGCTTTCAAATGCTTTTCGCAGCAGTTCATCTACGGCTTCATGGTCGCCACTCTCAAACGCTGCCTGGGCTGCTGCCAGATAGTTGATAAGGGGTGTGTCTGCGTGGCTGGCGGCTGAGGTCAGCATCTTGCGGGCCCGTGGCCAGTTCCCTTCAGCAAGAGCCAGCAGGCCCTGAGTCGTGCGCCTGCGGGCCCGACGCTCTTTGCCGCGGGAAACCCAGTTGGCAACCAGCCCTGTGCCTTGCCGCATGCGGCGAATCAGGTTTGTGGTGAGTACCATCAGAGCAACCACAACCACGATGAGTACAAGCCCAACCCAGAAATTGGTTTCTACCAGATAGTTCCCAAGGCTGATGCGAATGTAACCCAGGTCGTATTGCAGCCCGAGTGAAAGTGCGGTGCCGATGAGCAGGGCAAACAGAACAATCAGAAGCAGGCGAATCATGAATCACTGCCTTTGTTTAGCCGACCTGCCAGCCGCTCTTTGAGCAGTCCCAGAGATTTGCTTATGTCTGGCAAGTCCGGAGCAACGTTACGCGCTTTCAGTTCACCAAGAGCGTTGGTCAAGGCGCTTACTCGTGGGTTGCTTCCGTCGTACCAATCCTCAACAGCAGCTTGTGCCTTGGTTAGAGAGCGCTCATAGAGTGTCTGGTTGCCTCTGAGGACGGCCATCTCGGCTTCTTCAAGCATAAGTTGCAGGTTCAGCCGTGCGTAAGCACTTTGGTCTGGCGACAGCAGTGGCTTGACGGATTCGTCCAGGCGACGAACCACAACCACTTGCATCAGGGTGGATTTGATCTTTTTCCAGGTTCTGAGTAGAAGGCCGGGCTCGCCGCCCTCTCCGGGACCTTCCTCCGACTGGGCATTGCCAACAAATCCCGGGGCTTGCTCGCTGATAAGGGCTTGATCGGTTAGCTGGTGTACGCTGTCGATTGCGGCTTCAAGAGTGAGATAGAGGCCGGTTCTGTCGACACTGGAAATGCCTTTAAGTGCCAGGATTTCCCGGGCCAGTTGCTGACGAACAGGGTACACGCCAACATCGTCGGATTCGGTCAGCACTTCATCTGCAGCTTCAAGTGCAGACAGAGCGCCGCGAATGTCCTTTTCAATCAACAGGCGCTGGTTGGCTATACGCAGTAAATACTCGGCCTCTGCCAGCAACCAGTCAGTGCGGGTGCGGTTTCCGGCTTCCAGTAACTCGCGGGCAGTGTGGTCAATCTGCCGCTGTTGGGTGGCGATCAGCTCACGTTGGGAGGCAAGTTTGTCTTCCAGGGCCTGCAAACGTTGGCTCTGTTGGGTTCCCCTGTCGCCATAAAGGCTCTCAAGCTGTGCAGTGTCCTGCTGTAAGCCTTTCAGCAATTGTATGGTTGCCTGGTTATCGTTCCACTGTTGCCAGTTCCACAGCGCCAGCGCGGCAACACAGGCCAGTGCAACTAAGGCGATAACCCAGACCGGCCAGACTTTCTGTCGGGCGAGCGGTTCTTTGGCAATCGGGGCAGGTAATTGTTTTGTTGTTTCGGTCACGGGCGTCCTTACTTGGCTTTTCCGGAGCCACCGTCCCGGCCTGCCAGTTGTTCTGCGACGGCGGCCACGATGTCGTTATCGGCAAGGCTTCCTGGTATACACGGAGCGTTGAATCCCGCCGCAAGAGCCTGGTCGGCGATACGCCGAGCGGGCACGATGACGGGTCTATCGTATAGATTATGGCTGCATTTGGCACATAGTGCGATGAGATTGTTCAAGGTTTCTCCGGAGAGCGCAACAATGGCATCCGGGGCAAACGCAATCAGGGCGGTGTTGATTTGCGCAGGGGTGTAATCCGGACAGAATCTGCGATACAGCGGCATTATGGTAACCCGGGCACCACGCTCTTCCAGCGTTCGGCGGGTTAATTCCCGTCCTTCCTCGCCCCGGGCAACAAGTACACGCTCGCCCTCGATATTTGTCAGGGAGGGAAGTTTCAGCAGTGCTTCGCTGGTCCAACCCTCGTCGGGTTTGCGCGGGGTTACGCCATATTCGGCCAGTGCTTTGGCCGTCCCGGCTCCTACGCCATACCAATTTAATCCGGTAGGTAGTTGCGGCCACCAGGTATCCAGCTCATCGAGCAAAAGCCTTGCTGCATAGGGGCTGACGGCAATGACATGGGAGAATTCGTCAAGGTTGAGAAGGGTGGTGCGTCGTTCCGGGGTTTCTGGTAGCGGCTCTCGGTCTACCAGCGGGAACACGTGCGTCTCAGCGCCGGCAGCCTGAAACTGCCGGGCCAGCCGGGACGCTTCCGGTTCTGGCCGGCATATAAGAACACGCCGGCCGGTTAGCCTGGTTGAATCAGTCTGGAGTGTGGCCATAAACTTCAGCCAGAATCTTGTCTGCACCCAGCGCTAAAAGCTCTTCTGCCAACTCGCGGCCCAGGCGCTCGCCTTCGGCGCGCGGCGCGCGGCCCTCAACACGGAGAATTTTTGTGCCATCCACGGCGCCAACCAGCCCGCGCAACCATAATGTATCGTCGTCTTCCAACAGGGCGTAGGCTGCGATTGGCACCTGGCAGCCACCCTCAAGACGACGGTTCATCGCCCTTTCGGCTTTCACCCGATCGGAGGTATCAGCATGGTTCAGGGGGGCCAGCATCGCCCGCAGTTCGTCGTCGTTTAGCCGGCATTCAATGCCGAGGGCACCCTGGCCAACCGCTGGCAGGGATACTGTGTCTGGCATTGAGTAGCGGATCCGGTCATGGAAACCCAAACGCTTAAGGCCAGAACTGGCCAGAACTATGGCGTCATAGTCACCCGCATCCAGTTTTGCCAACCGGGTGTTTACGTTGCCCCGCAGAACACGAATTTCCAGGTCTGGGCGGTAGGCGCGCAGCTGGGATTCCCGGCGCAGGCTGGCAGTGCCCACCACAGCGCCTTGTGGCAGAGCGTCTACGTTCGCGTAGTTGTTGCTGACAAACGCATCGGTAGGATCGTCCCGCTCGCAAATAGCGACCAGGCCCAAGCCTTCGGGAAAGGCCATGGGTACATCTTTCATGGAGTGCACTGCGAGGTCGGCGCGGCCGTCAAGCATGGCTTCTTCCAGCTCTTTTACAAACAGGCCTTTACCTCCAATTTTAGCCAGAGGTACATCGAGGATTTTGTCGCCCTGGGTTTTGATCTTGATCAGTTCCACAACCACGTTGTCGTGGAGCCGTTCCAGTTCGGCCTTGATGAATTCTGCCTGCCATAGTGCCAAGGCACTACTGCGGGTTGCGACGCGAAGGGTTCGTTTGGACATGATGCTCACTGTCAGTTATGAAAATGTTCGCCAAGGTTACCCTGTGGCGCCGTAAAAGTCCCGCGGATGGCCGCGCTGCACCGCCTGCAATGCGTCAGCCCGGTTGTTGTCTTTGTAGCCACTGACGCACATTGCTGGTGTGCCGGCGACTTACCTGAAGCTCCCCCAGATCGTCTCTGAGCAACAGCAGGTTGTGGCCGTCGGGTGTGCGCCTGAGTGCCTGAATATAGTGTACGCCCACCAGGGTGTTGCGATGAATCCGAAGCAGTTGGCTCGGGTAGGCGTTTTCCAGTTCTTTAAGCGTGTAGTCAGAAACAGTCTCACCACGGGCATGATGAATGGTCACGTATTTCTGATCCGCCTGGCAATAGCGGATCCCGGCTATATCAATCAGCTCGGTACCCCGATGGGTGCGAACCGATAGTTGCTCATCTTCCGCTGTTTCCCGTTCGCTGGTGCCGCCTGCGATGCTGTCGGCAAGGGTGCGTAGCTGTACGCGATTAATCCGCCCGGCACGGGCAAGGGCCTCTGCCAGCGCATCTTTGCGCACGGGTTTGAGCAGGTAGGCCACAGCCTGAACCCCGAAAGCCTGAATTGCATAGTTGTCGTAGGCGGTGCAGAAAATGATTGCCGGCGGGTTGCTGAGCTGGCTCAGGCGCGCTGCTGTTTCCATGCCATCAAGACCGGGCATGCGTATGTCCAGCAGCAGGATATCCGGCTGCAGTTCGGCAACTTGAGCAAGTGTGGTTTCGCCATCACCGGCTTCGCCGCAGATCACATAACCCGGCAGGCCTTCGACCAGTCGCATCAGGCGCTGCCGTGCCAGAGGCTCATCGTCTGCGATTAGAATCGTCTGTTTGGTCATGAGTATTGAGTAGTTTCAGGGAGCCGTAAGGTAACGGTATAAACGTCCCCTTGATGGCTGTGTTTGAGTACCGCAGCATCCCCGAATAGCGCCTGCAGCCTTGCCTGAATATTGCCGAGGGCCATTTGGTTGCCGCTGTGCTGACTGCTGTTATTGTCCGGCTTGGGGTTTTGAACGAGCAGATACACGTATTTGCCCCGCGCTTCGGCCTCTATGCGCACCTTGCCACCTTCCGGGCGGGGCTGTATGCCGTGATATACCGCGTTTTCTACCAATGGTTGCAGGGTCAGAGGCGGTATTGCCTGGTGCTCCAGCCCGTCGGCAATGTGCCACTCCAGTTTCAGGCGGGGGCCAAGGCGCAGGGATTCGATGGCCAGATAGCGCTGGCATAGATCCAGCTCTTTCGACATCGGAATGAGTTGGTCGCCGGTGCGCAAGCTGGCGCGAAAGAGCTCTGAAAGATCCAGAACGGCTTCTTCGGCCTGCTCTGGATCTGAAGCAATAAGGCTGGCGATGGTGTTCATGCTGTTGAACAGAAAGTGAGGTTGTATACGCGCCTGCAGGGCTGTCAGGTGTGCCTGCATTTCCGCTTCCCGTTGCTTTTGCCACTGATGCTGCAAGTAGAAGTAGCGAAGGATCATGAGAATTATCAGTAGGGCCATCAGCAGCTTTTTAGCAATTGCCTGCCAGTCGAAGATGCCCGGTTTTGGGTGCAGTACGCTGTCTGCAAACAGGCTGAACGCGAGTACATCTATTAGCACTATGGCCGCAATGAAAAAGGTGGCTCGGGGCACAGGCATTTGAGCCAGTCGGGCGCGCAGCAGGCAAATCAGCGCGGCACTGGTGAGGGTGGTCCACTGCACAAACAGCGAGAGAAGTGCGAAATAATTCCAGTCAATCCAGCTGTCGCTGGCCTGAACAATCGCCAGCACCAGAACCAGTAGTTCACTGGTGATCAGAAGCATGAACACAGACCGCACCCGGCAAAGATCGGGCACGAAAAAATTCTGCATGGCGACAGCCTTGTCCCGGCTCAGGGTGGTCTCTTTTCTGCGGGTCAGAATGTTATACTCCCGTCACGATCAATGTGCTCATTCCGCGCGAGGATAGTGCGGGTCTGTCAGCACAAAAGATAGACTATATTCAGTACTCACTAAAGCGTTGTCTGTTGTGGCCAATGAATTTGAACCTTCTGCTTCAAGCCCGGGAGAGTTCCGCCGGTTTCGGCTGGGGCGTTTGTTCGATCCATATCAAGATAGTCAGGCGGAACTCATAATGAAACAGGCCACCAATGCCCTTGAATCTGCGGCATCATTGATTCCGCAGGGTGCTGCGTGCGCAGTACTTTGCAAGGCGGTTGTATTGGTTGTTTCATTGCTCGGGTTTGCGGCCCAAAGTGTTGCTGAGTGCCGCATAACGATGCGCTGGGATGACGACGCACCTTACTTTTTCCCGCAGCTGGGCCATGTTGCAGGTATCGATGCTGATATCAGTCGTGAAATTATGCAGCGAATGGGGTGTAACCTTTCATTGGTAAAGCTTCCCTGGGCGCGAGCGCTGGTAGAGTTGCGTGAGGGACGTATCGATATGGTCTCTGGTGCTCATCGGACATCTGAGCGGGAAAAATACGCTTATTACGCAAGTACAGTTCCGACCGTCTCGCCCAACCTGCTGTTTATCCGGCGTTCTGATAGGGCTGAGTTCAGGTTTTCGGGATTGCGAGAGGTTCTGGACTCGGGTTTCAGATTAGGGGCGCAAATCAACGTATCTTATAGTGAGGAATACAGCGCCCTCGTCCAGGATTCAAGGTACAGAGGGAATATCGAGTACACATCCCGCCGGGATTCGCTTTGGAGAATGCTGGCTTTGAATCGTATTGATGGGGTAATTGCGGATAAACTGACGGCTATGCACGAAATTCAAGCGCTGGGGCTTTCTGACCGGATAACGCACAGCTCCATGGTCGTCTCGAACAGAAAAGCCCATTATATTTTCTCAAAAGAATCAGTCAGCCCGGAGTTTGTTGCAGATTTTGATCGTGCGCTGGAGGCCATGCAGAATGACGGCACCTACTCAGCCATTGTTCATCGTTATGTTTGCCCTTCCTGTCGAGATATGCCCGATTGATCACACGCTGATGTATACATCTATTTGACTCATTACATGTAACGAGAGTACCTACACCATGACGGACAAGAAACAACCTGATCAGGCCGCAACCTCCGAAAAACCATGGGGTGGACGCTTCAGCGAGCCCACCGACGCATTTGTGGAGCGCTTTACTGCATCTGTCGGGTTCGATCAGCGCCTGTATCACCACGACATTACCGGTTCTATCGCCCATGCGACCATGCTGGCAGAGGTTGGCGTTCTGACGCTGGATGAGCGTGATCTCATTATTGAAGGCCTGAATGGCGTAAAAGAAGATATTGAAGCTGGGCGCTTTGAGTGGTCCGTCAGTCTCGAAGATGTTCACATGAACATAGAAGCCCGCTTAACGGATCGTATTGGCATTACGGGTAAAAAACTGCACACCGGCCGCAGCCGAAACGATCAGGTGGCCACGGACATTCGCCTGTATCTGCGCGATGAAATCGATGTGATCGCAGAAGAGCTCAAACGTTTGCAAGCTGGCCTGCTGGACTTGGCCGAACGCGAAGCCGATACCATCATGCCTGGTTTTACTCATCTTCAAACGGCACAGCCGGTCACGTTCGGGCACCATCTTCTGGCCTGGTATGAAATGCTGGTGCGGGATGGTGAGCGTTTGCAGGACTGTCGCAAGCGCGTGAATATTATGCCCTTGGGCGCAGCCGCACTGGCAGGCACCACTTACCCGATCGATCGTGCCATGACCGCCCGGTTGCTGGGCTTTGAGCGCCCTTCTGAAAACTCGCTGGACTCGGTCAGCGACAGGGATTTCGCCATTGAATTTTGCAGCTTCGCGGCCTTGCTGATGACGCACATGTCCCGCTTCAGTGAAGAGCTGGTGCTGTGGACCTCGGCGCAGTTTGATTTTATTGATTTGCCGGATCGTTTTTGCACCGGCTCGTCCATCATGCCTCAGAAAAAGAACCCCGATGTGCCGGAGCTTGTACGCGGAAAATCCGGGCGGGTAACGGGCCATCTGATGTCCTTGCTCATGCTGATGAAAAGCCAGCCGCTGGCGTACAACAAGGATAATCAGGAGGACAAAGAGCCCCTGTTCGACACGGTCGACACCATCAAAGGCTGCCTGAAAGCATACGCCGACATGGTCCCGGCCATTCGTGCAAAAGCCGATAATATGCGTGTTGCTGCCAAACGCGGGTTTTCGACGGCAACAGATCTGGCGGATTATCTGGTCAAGAAAGGCATGCCGTTCCGCGATGCTCACGAAGTTGTAGGCAAGGCTGTGGCCTTTGGTGTCGCTGAAGAGCGGGATCTTTCTGATATGACTCTGGAAGAGCTGAAGCGTTTCTCTGACACCATCGGTGAAGATGTGTTTGATGTCCTCACACTTGAAGGATCGGTTCAGGCCCGTGATCATTTGGGTGGAACAGCACCGGCTCAGGTGCGGGCTGCTGTGGCCCGAGCGCGTAAGCTGCTGAGCTGAAACCTGAGCCCCCGAGCTGTTTGTTTTGAGCCCGGGGCTTAGCCGCCGATTCGCCCGGTGGGAAGGTCTACCGCCACCGGCTTCAGTTCTGCCAGAGGTTTGGGTGGTCCAAGCCTGAATCCCTGGCCGAAATGAATGCCCAGCGTTCGGACCTTCCGGAGAATGTCATCGTTCTCGATAAAAGTTGCCACCGTTATTTTTCCTGCGTCCTGCGCAATCCGGTGCAGCGCCTCTACCATGACCTGCTGAACCGGGTCGGCTCCCAGTCTGAGCATCAGGCTGCGGTCGAGTTTGATTACGTCTATGGGCAGTTTTGCCGCCAGCCTGTAGCTCTCTACAGATGCGCCAGCACCATCCAGTGCTACGCGACAACCAATCCGGTGCAGGGCATCGCACAATACGGCCACTTCATCCGGGTACTGTGTTGCATGGGCCTCACAGATCTCAAGGCAGAAGGACTCTGCCGGGTAGTTTGAAGCCCCGAGAACAGATTCCATGAAGTCCGCAAAGGTGTCATCCAGCACGCTGGCTAGCGACAGGTTGAAACCGCAATATTTCAGCCTGGGCTCCAGTAACCTGTGTTCTCCCAGCCAGGTAAACGTTTGCAGTATGACTTGCCGGTCCAGTCGTTTGGCCAAATCAAAACGTTCTGCTACCGGCAGAAACTGGTCTGGTTGCAACCATTGTTCATGGGCACTGTTACCTGGAATTCGTGCGAGAATTTCGATGTGATCACCCCAGGTAACGCTGGCTACCGGCTTGAGCGGCTGGAACTCCAGTATCAGCGCCTGCCTGTCCAGGGCTTTTCGGATCCGGTCGACGAGTTCGTTGCTGTCGTTATGATCGGATTCCGGACGTGAGGCGTGGCCAGTATGAATCCGGTTCCGTCCCGATGTCTTGGCGTCATGGCATAAATCCGCTGCCTGCCCCAGCAGTTGCTCGGGGTTAGGGTATGTGTCTTTTCCCATGATCAACAGACCACCACTGGCGGTGGTTTGCAGTTGGTGCCCTTGCCACTCAAAAACAAAATCACGGATGAGGTTCAGAAGGTTGTCTGCAAGCTTACGGGCTGCAGACTCTGTGCAGTCTTCGATGAGTAGGGCGAAGGTATCACCGGCAAGTCGCGAAACTGTGTCCTGTGGCCTGCTCCGCACATCGAGAATGCTGGCCAGTTCCCTGAGATAGCGATCGCAGGCACCGTTTCCTGCAATGTTGTTGAAGTGCCCGAATGAGTCGAGGTTCAGATATAAAAGGCAACTGTCGACCGCATCGTCGCCAGCCTGTTCCACCTGCCGCTGAAGGCGAGCGACAAACTCCCTGCGGTTGGTGAGACCGGTAACCGGGTCGTGTCGGTATCTGTATTCGCTATCACCGGTTTTGCTGGCGCGGTTGCTGATATCGCTGGCTACAACCACAGCACCTGCGGTTTCGCTTTTTTCTGCACCGGAGTCCCCGATTTTGCTGTTTGTCAGGCGCTGGTAGTGAAATTCGTACACAGGCCACTCGCCGCTTTGTTGCGTGACAGGCATGTCGACAATAAAGCTGTCCTGCTCAAAGGCCCGGTGCCAGAGCTGTTCCGCCAAGTGCCGCTCGTTCGGGTGTTTTTCAAGCAGCTGGCGCAGGTTGTCTCCCACCTTGGGCGTGGCGCCAAATATGCTGCCAAACAATCGGGCATAGGGCGCGTTGAAGTGCAGCAGGTTAAGATTTTTGTCAACGGCAGCTATCAGCCCAGGGCTGGCGGCTGAGGTGGCATTCAGTATGTTTTCAGCTCTTGCGCAGGCCAGGTCGCGCTGCATTTCCCCCGTGCGATCGACCAGGGTTCCGCCAAGCTTTCGCACCCTGCCGCCGGTTTTAAGGGCTCGACCACTTAGCGTTGCGCGAATGTTTTTTTCTTTGGCTGTGAGCAAATGAAGCTCAATTGTGAAGGGTGCACCGGTGCGTGCGCATCTGCGGAACAGGGCCCGAACTCGTTCCTGGCCACTCTTGCAATAGAACAGCGCCTGCTCCGGTGTGATTTCTGTCCCCGGTTTCAGCTCCAGCAACCGATATAACCCTTCTGTCCAGGTCATTTGGTTACTGGTGACGTCCAGTTCCCATATTCCGAAGCCCGCAGCGCTTTCAGAAAAGCGTAGCAGGCGGGTGTCTATGGCGGAGTTTTCCTGTTGAGCAATGCGGGCGCTGGCGGCGCCATCTGAATCGCGCATGCTGATACGTAATGAAAGACTCGCCGTGTAGAAAAACCCTTCCTTGTGGCGAAAAGTGACCAGTACCGTTTGGCCGCTCTCGATACGGTGTCGATTGGCAGGTGCAAAGGGGTCGTCTTCTCTGGAAGCCAAGAACCGGTGTACCATAACGCCTTCCAGTTCGCTGGCATCGTATCCCAGTACAGCCTCGGCATTATTGTCTGCAAATAAAACCTTACCTTCGTCGTCAATACGCAACAGGGTCTGGCGACCGGTGCCACTGGATGTATCAGCACGATAACGCTGTATGACAAACTCTTTCACTGGGCCGGGCCTCGGGGTTTCTCAAGCGTATTCCGCTTTTAATTATTGATGGTTGTGCCACGATGAGTTCATCATACTGATAATTAAACCGGAAAGAACCTCTCCCCCGGAGCTGCCTTGACTGCTCACGCTACACCGATTGTCCTGGATTTTGATGAGGGCATTGATCGCAAAACCCTGCGCCGACTGCGGGACAGATTTCTCGTGCTTAACCGGCAGCGCTGGGAGCGAGCCCACTCGTCGCTTTCCTATCGACAGCAGGTGGTGCTGGAAATTTTGCCACTGGTGTTTCACACCAATCATCCCGCGCTGCCGGGCTATCTGGATGTTGATTGTCCTTACGGTCTGAGCCACTACCAGCCGGATTCAGCCATCATAAGTGCAGCACGGCGCCTGGCCCGTACCTTCAGCATGCGGGATGAAGGCAAACGCAGGGCCGACCTGGAGGCGCTGTTTCTGATGGGTAGCCCAGGCACCTTGGGCCATTCTGTTACCAGTGATCTTGATGTGTGGCTTTGCCATAGGGACGATCTTCACGGGCATGGGATCAGATTGCTGGAGCGTAAGGCTGAACGGTTAACTGAGTGGGCCCTGTCGTTTGGTATTGAGTTGCACGTGTTTGTATTTTCTGCGGCCGAATGGCGGGAAGGCCGGCAGCGGATAGAAGTGACGGGTGAGAACTGCGGTAGCGCCCAGCACTATTTACTGCTGGATGAATTCTACCGCACGGCCATCCATCTGGGTGGCTGTTATCCCATGTGGTGGCTGGTTCCCCCGGAGCAGGAAGGGCATTATCAGAAGTGCGTCGCTATGCTGGTGGACTATCGCTTTATTCGCGGCGATGCATATGTTGATTTTGGTGCTGTGCCATCCATACCGACCGGTGAATTTCTGGGAGCGGGAGTGTGGCAGCTCTACAAGGGAATCGATGCGCCCTGGAAGGCCATTCTGAAACTGCTGCTGATTGAATGCTATGCCCACACGCAGGATCTACCGGTCCTGTCGCTTATTTTCAAACAGGCAGTGTTCGATGGTGATACAGACGCGGATGATTTGGACCCCTATGTGATGCTCTATCAGCGCCTTGAACAGTGGCTTCTTAGTGACGGTGCCAGTTCGCGGTTGGATTTGGTGCGTCGCAGTCTGTATATCAAGGCGGGTCTGCCACTGACTCGCACCGGGATGGCGGGGCAGCAGGGGGTGGAGCCCTGGAGGGCTCGGCTGCTGAGGAGTCTGGTTGATGACTGGGGGTGGCAGCAAAACCAGCTTGAGTTGCTGGATAATCGTCACCGTTGGCGGGCAGAGGAGGCGTCTTCCCTGCGCCGAGTGGTGGTGTCGGAGCTGACCCACAGCTATAGGCTGCTGTCGAAAATGGCCCGTGATCACGGCGAGCAATCCGCTATCAGTGCAAACGATATCAACTTGCTTGGCCGCAAGCTCTACGCAGCATTCCAGCGCAAAGCCGGCAAGGTAGAGCAGATTAACCCGGGGTTGGTGCCATCACTGGCCGAGGAAAACCTGGCCTTTCATCATCAGTCAGAGCAAGGCGGCACAGGAACGGGCTGGCTGTTGTACAGGGATCTTGAGGACCCTTCGGACGCTTTCTGGCAACCGGTTATCCGGCGTTCGGGTAATCTCGCGGAACTGGTGGTCTGGTGCTACTGCAACGGCTTGCTCACCCGGGCAACTCGCCTCAACGTTCGTTCCGGGCAGGGCATTGCCTCCGTTAGCGAATTGCGGGAAATGCTGGATGCGCTTGCAGGATTTTTGCCATTTCCTGTCGAGCCTGCCGAGCGAGAGGCTCTTGCCCGTGGTGTTCGCCCTCTGCGCAACCTCCTGCTGATTAACGTAGGTGTTGATCCGCAATCCCACCTTACTGAGCGCGGCCTGCACAAGCTCAGTGCCAGGCATGACTCTCTGGGGTTCAGCGGCGGTCGCGAAAATCTGGTTGTTACCATTGACCAGATAACGCTCAACAGCTGGCAAGAGGTTAGCCTTCAGCACTATGCATCCGGGGACACCTTGATTCAGTGTCTGAAGAATGTTCTCGCTTCTGTGGCCATGGCGCCCCATAGCATTCCCGACCTTGAGGTACACAGCCATAACCGGGGGCATGGCAATGCTATCGCCAGGAGGGTGCGGGAGCTTTTTGCCGACGTGTTTCGCCAGTTCTTTGCAGGAGGAGCTGGTCCTCATCCCCTGCGTTATGTAATCGAAATGGATCTCCGGTATTTTTTGCTGGAATTCAGCGGCACCGAGCCCGGGTTTATGGCTCTGGAAAGCCGGGCTGCCTTGATGGAGTGCCTTGCTCAGCCTCGCGACACCTATTTGCCTGTTGTGTTTGACCGCCATGCATTGCTGGACGACCCGGGTTTGCGGGCCGCCTGCCAGGCGAGTGAGCCGGACAGCATTCAGGTGTTCTACAGGTTAAGGGGCGAAAAGGTTCTGATTCGGGTGATTGATGAGCGTGGATCTGTTTTTGGTTGGGATCAGCAGGTTGCTGGCCGACGCAATTTGCTGGCCCCATTGTTGCGCTTTCTGGAAAATCTGGTGGAAAGACGCACTTTGCGTAATACCGAAATGCCCGTAGGTCTTGCTGGAGTGCGTTGTTATGAGTTGGTTTCAAACAACGGAGTCTGGCGCCCGGAATATCGGCCGCAAACAGATGCCGGTTCGCCCCTGCCTGGATTTGAGGTGCAGGCTGTGGGCGTGCAGGAGGGTGATAGTCGCGTTCGCTTTGACCTTTACTGCGGTGAACAGGAGTTTACAGTGCTGCAATACGGTGACCAGCTGATTCCAGCTGTTGCTCACTATATTCACTCACTTCGGCAGAGCCGTGATCGTTATCCGGTTTACCTGACGGATGTGCACTTGCCCCACGATCTGGATCCGAGGGTGTATCAGCAGGATATACAGACCAGTCAGTACCTGTATTACCGGGCTTTTCTTGAGGATGCCCTGAACCGTGAACTGGAGTCATTTCTGTAGCTCGCCGGCCTCGCCGTGCAGGGCGTGGGTCAGGTATACTTTGGGCATTATGAACTCAGAGGTGTCAAGTATGCGCGCGAGGAAGATGCCGGTCGTGATACTGGTGATGGCAGCAGCACTGGGTGGCTGTGGTCAGAAAGGGCCGTTATACCGGGAAAGCCCGGAATCATCGTCCGAGCCAGTCGAGCAGGCAACCAGTGCCGCAACTCAGAGCGAGCGCCAGGACGACCAGGCAGATGCACTGGTTGAATAGCCCTGCACATACCAGACACCGATTTACGAATCAGGAATAAAATGGATTATTTCAACTACCGTGACGGCGAACTTTACGCCGAAGATGTACCTGTCTCCTCCATTGCTGAGCGTTTTGGTACGCCAGCTTATGTGTATTCCCGTGCCACACTGGAGCGCCATTACAGGGCCTATGATGAAGCCCTGAGTGAGCGCGAACTTCTTATCTGCTATGCCGTGAAAGCCAATAGCAATATTGCCGTGCTGAATGTGCTGGCACGCCTGGGTGCCGGTTTTGACATAGTGTCTGCGGGCGAACTGGAGCGGGTTTTGCGGGCCGGTGGCGACCCCGGCAAGGTAGTGTTTTCCGGAGTGGGCAAGCAGGAATGGGAAATGCGCAGGGCCCTGGAAGCAGGCGTTCGCTGCTTTAACGTGGAGTCTGACACCGAGCTGGACCGGCTTAATGCAGTTGCAGGCGAGTTGGGGGTTAAGGCGCCTATCTCGTTGCGAGTGAATCCGGATGTTGATGCCGGCACACACCCGTATATCTCTACGGGCCTGAAAGAGAACAAGTTCGGCATTGATATCGCGGAAGCGCTGGCCGTTTATGCCCGCGCTGCGACCTTGCCAAACCTGGAGATTTTAGGTGTGGATTGCCACATTGGATCCCAGCTTACATCTGTAACACCGTTCCTGGATGCGCTGGATCGTGTGCTGGAGCTGATTGACGCTTTGGCAGACAACGGTATTCATATCCGGCATCTGGATATGGGCGGTGGTTTGGGTGTTACCTACAATGATGAAACGCCGCCTCAGCCTGCTGAATACGTGAAAGCGCTGGATCAGCGTATTGGTGAACGTAACCTGACTCTCGTTCTTGAGCCCGGCCGTTCCATTGCCGCCAATGCCGGCATCCTGATTACCCGGGTTGAATTTCTGAAGTGCACTGAACATCGTAATTTCGCGATTATTGATGCAGCCATGAACGATCTGATCCGCCCTGCGCTGTATAGCGCCTGGCAGGCGATTGTCCCGGTGCAGCCTCATCAGGATGCAGAAGAAAAAATCTGGGATCTGGTTGGCCCTGTATGCGAAACCGGAGACTTTCTTGGCAAAGACCGGCCGCTCCAGCTCAAGGCGGGGGATCTCTTGGCGGTGCGCTCCGCTGGAGCCTATGGTTTCGTAATGAGCTCAAACTACAACACCCGTAACCGTCCGCCGGAATTGATGGTTGATGGTGACCAGGTGCACATTGTTCGTCACAGGGAAACCATTGAGGAACAGCTCGCGCCCGAAAATTGCCTGCCCGAATGAGTGATGGGCAGGATATGAACCCGCAGCGTCGCCATCAAGGGCAGGGGCCATTGCTCCGGTTCAGCAAAATGCATGGGCTGGGCAATGATTTCATGGTTGTTGATGCCATTAGCCAACCATTCAGGCTGCGCCCGGAAATGATTCGGGAACTGGCCGACCGGAATTTTGGTGTCGGTTTTGACCAACTTCTGGTTGTGGAGCCACCGGGTTTGCCCGATGTGGATTTCCGTTATCGGATATTCAATGCCGATGGCTCTGAGGTTGAGCAGTGTGGCAATGGCGCCCGGTGCTTTGCAAAGTTTGTCCGCGATCAGCGCCTGACAAACAAGAAGACCATCCGTGTGCAAACGGCCGGCGGCGTAATTGAGCTGCGAATAGCTAAAGACGGCATGGTCATGGTCAATATGGGCGTGCCTGAGCTGAACCCTCAGGCCATTCCTTTTGCCGCTGAGCACCGCAAGAACGTGTACACGGTGCAAGTGGGCGCAGAAACCGTTGAGCTCAGCGCGGTTTCCATGGGCAACCCCCACGGCGTTATTGTCGTTGAGGATGTGGATATTGCGCCAGTGGAGCACCTTGGGCCGCAACTGGAAAGCCATCCACAATTTCCCGAGCGGGGCAATATAGGGTTCTTGCAGGTTATCAGTCGGAACCATGTGCGCCTGCGGGTGTATGAACGCGGTTCTGGCGAAACCCTTGCATGTGGCAGCGGTGCCTGTGCGGCCGTTGTTGCAGGGCGCTTGCGCGGCCTGCTTGATGACCGCGTGGAGGTGGATCTCCGCGGCGGTCGGCTGGTCATCGAATGGAAGGGCGAAGGGTCGCCTGTTATGATGGAAGGCCCCGCAACAAGTGTATTTGAAGGGCAGCTGAGACTGCCCGGTGAATCAGGTGGTGCCCGGCGTAGAAGGCCCAGCCGCCCACACAAACAACGGATCTGATAGCCAGGAGAGCGCAATGACAGACCAAACGGCCCACCAGAAGGCCGGTAAGCTCACCCGGGAAGCGGTGGCTGAGTACCTGAGAGACAATCCCGATTTCTTTGTCGATCAGGACGAACTCCTGCGCAGTCTGACCTTGCCCCACGACAGTGGAAGGGCAATTTCCCTGGTGGAACGCCAGGTACACCTTTTCCGCGAACAGCGGGACACGCTTCGTCATGAGCTGGTTGAGCTGGTATCCATCGCCCGCCATAACGATCGCCTGTTTGAAAAGAGCAAGCGGTTGCTGATGCAGGTAATCGAAGCCCGCAATCTTATGGATATGGCTTCCACCATTGATGACAGCATTCGTGGTGATTTCGGTCTGGATGCAGCCTCTGTGATTCTGTTTGCTGATGCAGCGGTGGCTGGCAGTTCCCAGGGCGCACTGCACGTAGTGACTCCGGCAGAAGCCCAGGAGCATCTCGGCAACCTTCTGGAAGGCAGTCGAGCGGTCTGCGGCCAGTTCCGTGAGAACCAGCGGGAGTTTCTGTTTCCGGATCGCGACGACCCTATTGCGTCCGTGGCGCTGGTGCCTTTGCGTCATGAAGAGCTGGTGGGTGTTTTTGCGGTCGGCAGTTGTCAGCCCGGTTACTTCGATGAGCATATGGGCTCACTGTTCCTAAGCTACATCAGCGATACATTGAGCCGGCTCCTGCCCCCGATGGTGCGTCGCCACACCACTGCTGCCCCGGTCGCTGACCTTGCGACGGAGTCCCGCTAGAGTGGTTGCGGTGTCCATGCCAGCTCAAATACCTGATGAGCTGGGCGGGCACATGGCAGATTTCATGCAACACATGGCCTCCGAGAAGCGCCATTCCCCCCGAACCTGTGACAGTTACCAACAAGATCTGCAGCGCTTGGCGATTTGGCTCATGGAGCAGGGTAGCACTCAGTGGTGTGCTGTCAGCGGTCATGATCTTCGCCGTTACGTTGCTAACCTCAGTCGTCAGGGGCTCAGTGGTCGAAGCATTGCCCGCCACCTGTCAGCTGTAAGACGTTTCTATCAATACCTGTTACGGGAAGGTTTTGCCAAGGACAACCCGGCACTCGATATACGGGCACCCAAGAGCAGCCGTCGTCTGCCCCGCGTGGCCGACGTAGACCAGGTCAACTCTCTTCTTGATGCTGCACCGGATGATCCCCTGGAAGTGCGCGACAGATGCATGTTTGAACTGATGTATTCCTCCGGCCTGCGTCTTGCGGAATTGGCCAGCCTGGATGTTAATTCGGTTGACTGCAAAGCTGGCGAGGCACGGGTTGTGGGGAAGGGTGGGAAAACGCGACTGCTCCCGGTGGGGCGAAAAGCGCTTGACGCCATAAGCCAGTGGCTGCCTGTCCGTGCTGGGTTGGCTCCCGAAACAGAACCGGCGCTGTTTGTAAGCCGTCGGGGCGACCGAATCAGCCATCGCAGTGTTCAGGCCCGGCTCAGCCGCTGGGGCATTGTGAAAGGGGCAGATCAGAAGCTCCATCCACACATGCTAAGGCACTCGTTTGCAAGTCATATGCTTGAATCCAGTGGTGATTTGCGAGCGGTGCAAGAATTACTGGGTCATGCGGACATAGCCACAACTCAGGTCTATACTCATTTAGATTTCCAGCATTTGGCTCGGGTTTATGACCAGAGTCATCCCAGAGCGCGCCGACGCAGTTCCCGGGGCCGCGACGACCAGAACGCCGGACAGGAAGGAAACACTTGATGTCATCCGATCAAACCTGGAAAACCAAGTACTTCCAGGAACTTGAGTCTGCAGAGCAGCGGGAGGCGCATTGGAAAGCCGAGCGCAATGCACTGGAGCGTATGTTGGTGCGTACCAGTCTCGCATCTGCGGGCCAAACAGCGGAACTCGATCTCCTGCTTGACCAAATCCGGTCGGATCTTCGCAAAAGCAAAGTGGATGTAGACAGCTGGCGGAAACTGCAGGAGCAGATCGATCGCCAGGTTGCTCTGCTCGATGATGCACCAGCTCCGGTAACCAGGAATTCCCAGCCGTCTGCTGTCCCGGAACCGTCTTTGTCAGCAACAGAAGAGCCCCCGGTAGACGTTGCGGATGAAACCGATCAGCCAGTGCCGGTCGCGGATGTTGAAGAACAAAGCCAGCGCCTGCGGATTGCCCGGCGTGTCGGGCACCTCCTTGGCCAGTTACTCAGCCAGGTTTCCCTGGAACCGGACGCCGAAGCCCGTGCGCGAAATCTTCAGAGAGCGCTGCTCTCCAGCGATGACTGGGATGAGTTAAGAGAAGGTTTGAATCAGGTTGCAGATTTGATTGTTGCGGCTGTAACCCGCAGCCAAAGGGAGTTTGAAGCCTTCCTCAAACGTCTGGATGAGCGCCTGGCGATGCTGCAGGAGCATTTCTCCGTTCAGTCATCAGCGCAGACTGAACGCGAGGCTGCAGCGGAAGCGCTTGACCGTAATATTCGTAATGAGATTGAACAGGTTGGCCAACATATCGAAGCCAGCGGTGATTTACAGGAACTGAAACTGTCTGTTACCAGCCATCTCGAATCGATTGGCGAGGCGGTTGGCCGCTTCCGGGTTGAAGAAACAGAACGGGAAAAAATGTTATCTGAACAACTGATGGCCATGCAGGAAAAGATGGTCATCATGGAAACGCATGCTGAGCAGATGCGCGGGCAGATGCGCAAGGAACGTGAGCGGGCGGTGACAGACTTGCTTACGCAATTGCCTAATCGAGAGGCCTGGCAAGAGCGACTGTCATTCGAGTACAACCGCTGGAAGCGTTATCAGTACCCGCTAACAGTGGGTGTTCTGGATATCGATTTATTCAAACGGATAAACGATTCCTATGGGCACAAGGCCGGGGACAGGGTGCTTCAACTGGTGGCCCGGGAAATCAGAAACAGGTTGCGCAAAACGGATTTCGTCGCCCGTTTTGGCGGTGAAGAATTCGCGCTGCTGTTTCCGGAAACGCCTCCTGAAAATGCTCAAGCTGTTCTGGACAAACTTCGTGCCCACGTCAGCGCCTTGCCGTTTCATTTTGGCGGTGAACCGGTAACGGTTACCTTCTCTGGAGGGGTGGCAGGCTTTGGCCCCGATGACACTGAAGAAACGGTCTTTGACAGAGCCGACAAGGCGCTCTACCTTGCCAAAGACAGCGGCCGGAATTGCATCAGGATCGGCTAGTGCAGTACAACTTTTCAGGACATCCCGTGAAGGTCTCCCTTCTGTTTTTAACATACTTGTTGCTGCTGGTTTTTCAGTCCGCTGCATGGGCAGACCCTCCCCAGGCTTCGCCGGCACCCGTATTGGGCAGTAAAGACCTGAGCTGGATCAGCGAGCAGAAGGAGCTCAGGGTCGGTGTTCGTGCGGACCAGGTGCCCCTGGTGTTTGATACCGGAAATGGCACCCTTGCCGGCACCTACATCGACTACCTTGCCCGGCTATCCGACAAACTCGACCTGCCCATTGAACCTGTTGTGATAGGCGCTGACAGCAGCGCCGAGCCGCAGTTTGAGTCACCTGAAATCGATGCGCTTCTGACCACCAGAGTTCCAGGCTCGCCAGTGCCCGGTGGAAAACGTTTTACCACCCCCCTGATGACCCTCACCTATGGCCTGTTTGTGAGCGCAGGTGATGCCGCTATCCGCTCATTGGCGGATCTTGAAAGCGGTCGTATAGCGGTTTTGGAGGGCGACCCCAACCAGTACAGCATGCTGGATACTGTTGAAAAGTTTACGCCGGTACCTGTTCAGAGCCTGGGGGAAGCTGTCAGTCAGGTACTGTCGGGCCAGGCCGATGCCTTTCTCGGGCCGGTGCCGGTGGTTTCCGACTACCTTCAGTCTGCCATGATTAATGGTATCGGGCTTTCGATGTTGCTTGATCAGAAATCAGTTGATGTGGTGTTTCAGGTAGATGAGCGCAATGAGCCTTTGTTCCGGGTATTGGATAAAACCGTAGAGGCCATAAGCCATAATGAGCACCGCGTGATCCGGCAGTCCTGGCTGCAAGTGGATCTTACTGCGCTGGAGCAAAGTGGTGTGGAGCTCTCCGGTTCCGACCTTGAATGGCTCAAACGTCACCCTGATCTTAAGGTTGCTTTCCGTTCTGACTGGCCGCCATTTGAATACGCCCAGGATGGTCGCGCCACAGGCTTGGTACCAGACCTGGTCGCGCGGCTGGAGAATCAGCTGGGCGTGCGGTTTGAACGAAAAATACTGGAAGACCGCGTGGTTGCAGAGCAGGCACTGATGTCCGGGGAAGTGGATATTCTGCCCGGCTTGTCACGCACCCCAAGAACGGAAGAGTCGTTTCTGTTTACCCGGGCTTATGTGAATGTGCCAATTGCCTTGGCGATACGGGATGACGGGCGCTTTATCGGGGACCTGAGGGAGCTGCGCAGAGAGCGTGTGGGCGTGGTTAATCGCCATGCCGCCCACGATTACCTGCTTATCAATCATCCAAACCTCGACCTTTACCCGATGGCGACGATAGAAGCCGGGTTGCTTGCGCTGTCCAACGGCGATCTTGATGTCATGGTGACCCATATCCCGGCCGTCAGTTATACCGTTGCCAGATTGGGGCTTTCGAATCTTCGGATCACCAGTATCACTCCCTATCAGTACGATCTCCGTCTTGCAGTGCGAAACGATAGCCCGGAGCTTCATCGAATCCTGAATAAGGCCCTGGGTAGTCTCAAACCAGCAGAAACCGAGGCTATCTACAACCGCTGGATCCATCTCGATATCGAGCAGGAAACCGACTACACAGTGGTTCGCCGGGTTGTTCTGATCGCTATAGTGGTTGTGCTGATATTTCTTTATTGGAACCGCAAGCTCTCACGGGAGGTAGACGAGCGGATTCGTTCAGAAAACGCCTTGCGCCGGAGTGAAGATGAACTGAGAGCAGCAAAGCTGGAGGCGGAGCGTCTGGCTCGAAAGGCTGAAGCTGCCAGCCGCACCAAGAGCGAGTTTTTGGCCAATATGTCCCATGAAATCCGAACACCCATGAATGCGGTGATCGGTTATAGCGATCTGCTAAGTAACACCGTTACGGACCCTCAGCAGCGCAACTATCTGGACGCCATCCGGGCGGGCAGCCGAAGCTTGCTGATGCTGATTAACGATATTCTTGATCTGTCCCGAATTGAGGCCGGCAAAATGCGGTTGGATTATTCCCCCGTTTCCGTCCGCCGGTTGCTTGATGATGTGCGGCATATTTTTGATCTGCGTGCCCGTGAGCAAGGCATCACACTGGAAGTCAGTGTTGGCTCGGATATGCCAGTCGCCATGATGCTGGATGAAACGCGGTTTCGGCAGGTGCTGTTTAACCTGGTGGGTAACGCCATCAAGTTTACCCATGAGGGTGGGGTGACTGTGCGGGCAACAGTCAAACCGGTTCACGGCAAAGCCGGAGAAACACCCGAGCAGCAAAGCTATCGGCTCACCATCAAGGTGAAAGATTCGGGAATCGGCATCCCCCCCGACCAGCTTGAGCGTATTTTTGACGCCTTTGAGCAGCAGGAAGGACAAAACACCCGCCGCTATGGAGGCACCGGACTCGGGCTTGCCATTAGCCGTAAGCTGGCCCAGATGATGGGCGGAGAGTTAAGTGTGGATAGTGAGCCGGGGAATGGTTCTGTTTTTACACTCACCCTTCCTGACGTTCAGGCAACAGGAGATCAGGCTGAGGACGAAGGTGAAACCAAAGAATCTGAAAGGCTTTTGGCCCAAACGCTGAGTATTCAGGAACGGGGCTGGCTGAAAGAACAGCTCACGACTGACTTCGGTGACGAATGGGAAGCTGTTCGGGAAAGCGGTGATCCTGAAGAAATGAATGACTTTGCTCGCCGGGTATTGGAGTGGGGCGAACGTTATCGCTCACGGTCTGTAACGCGATACGGTGAGAAGTTGAAGGCTGATGTGGAAGCCTTCAATCTGGACGCTGTTAACAGTGCGCTTGATGCCTTCCCGAAACTGCTGGGCCGGGAAGATTAAGCAAGTTTACAGGCAGTCGAACTGGGAGCGGCGGTCAAAAGCTACAGAAACCATGTCATAGCCGGAGTCTGAAAGGCTGCGAACCAGTTCGCGGTCTTTCAGTAATGCCATACAGACTTTGTGAACACTGGCCTGGAGATGCTCTGCTGCTGGCTGGCTTGCGGCAAGGCGAAAGTCGACCACGAGATACTTGCGATCAATGGCAGAAGTGAGCGGGATGTCTTCGCGTTCAATACTTTCAAAACCGATATAAGTTGCCTGGTCCAGAGGAAATACCTGACTCATAACAATGTCCAGGTTTTCCGCTTGTGCCAGGGGCGCGCAGAGTATGATTGCAGTGGCTGCCGAACGGATCAGGTTTTGAATAGTCATGGCGGCAGCTCCCCCGGTGTACTTTTTTGTTGGTGCGTAACGAAGTGTAATGTTTGGTTAAGTTTGATTATTGCAAATACTGTCGCCTATTGCGCGAGATTAGGTCTACCTTTTTCAATTGTTTGCAGTTTGCATACATTTAAGCGATATGTTCCGCGGACGGGGGCTCCCCTGACACTGCGCTATCTACTATCATGAAATGAAAACCGACGGCAGGAGAGTTGCCCATGTTTCAGCTTGTGTTCAAGGGCGAGTGTGCCTCTGGCACCGATATGACAACAGCGCGGAACAACGCCCGCACGCTGTTTAAAGCCAGCGTTGAGCAAATAGAGCGCATGTTCAGCGGTAGCCCTGTAGTGATCCGCAACAAGTTGGATGAAGATCAGGCTGAAAAGTACCGCCAGGTGCTACACAAGCACGGCATGGTTGCCTATGTTCAACCCATGCCTGGAAGCCAGCCGCAGGCAAGACCTGCACCAGCGCCTGTACCCGCCCCCGAGCCCCAGCCAGCTAGCGCTGCTCCAGCTCCCGCAAAAGCAGCTTCCGGTTCGGCTACACCTGCGGTTGAGCCTGGTGATCGTTTGCCGGTGGCAGGCGACAAGGTTGATGACATCCTTGCGGGGTCAGCTCTTGGGCTCGACCCTGTCGGGGTAACTCTGGTGGAGCCAGAGGAAGTCGAGCCTCCCATGTTCCAGCATCTTGACGACTGGACGCTGGCACCCCCGGGGAGCGACATAGGTGTTGAAAGGGATCTTCCGCCACCTATGGTGCCAGATGTGTCTCATCTTTCGCTGGTAGACGATGAGTCGAAGAAAAAGTGAATATGGGATGCATGGAGTTTCTCGGGTTTTGACGCCCTATTCATTGCTGGCCCTCACCTGGCTAATTTTGGTATCCCCTCTATCTTTCGCTGCAACGGCCAGCGATGCAGCAGCAGAACGCCCTCGCGTAGGTTTGGTGCTTAGTGGTGGTGGAGCCAAAGGCATGGCCCACGTAGGCGTGCTCCGGGTGTTGGAAGAAATGAAAATCCCGGTGGACTTTGTGGTGGGAACCAGCGCCGGCTCAGCAGTGGGCGCACTTTACGCCTCTGGCATGCCGGTAGGAGAAATCGAGCAGCGATTTATCCAGTTGGACTGGTTGTCGAGCTTTCGGGATGATCCCGGTCGGGCGTACAAACCGGTTCGCCGGAAGCAGGTAGACTGGCGATTTCCCGTAACGCCGGGGCTTGGTGTCAGTTCGGATGGCTTGCACCTGGGTGCCGGCATTATTGCGGGCCAGAATCTTGGTTTTATACTCAACGAGCTGACCCATAGCGTTGCCCTGGTCGAGGATTTCGATCGTTTACCCATTCCTTTTCGTGCTGTTGCGACCGACCTGGAAACCGGTGATATGGTGGTGCTTGGCCATGGTCATCTTGCGACGGCCGTGCGTGCCAGTATGAGCATCCCTGGGGTATACGCTCCGGTCAACCTTGATGGCCGTTTGCTGGTGGATGGCGGCATTGCGAACAACTTGCCGGTCAGTGTTGCTCGCGAAATGGGTGCTGACATCATCATTGCGGTTGATATTACAAACGAATTGATGGGGTCGGATCAGTTGCGCGAAGCCTTCTCTGTGTTTGACCAGTTGACCACGATCATGACCCGGCGCAATGCCGATCAACAGCTAGGGTTGCTGGGAGCCAAAGACGTGCTTATCCGGCCAGATCTGGAAGGTCATGGTTCGGCAGACTTTTTTAACGGCCCGATACTGTTTGAGCTGGGCGCCACAGGCGCCCGCGCGCATGCAGTGGAACTCAACCCCCTGTCCGCATCTGATGAAGCCTGGCGTGCATACAAGTCGCGACTGGTCTCTGCCAGTCACAGTGCAGGATTGATCGTCGGAATTGAGATTGAACATGATCGCCGGCTGGGCCAGGAGTTCCTTAGGGAGCGAATACGGCAGAAAATCGGCGAGCCACTGGATGTGGAGGCTCTGGAGGCAGATCTGAAGCGCATCTATGGGCTGGGCTATTACGAAATTGTGTCCTACTCCCAGTCTCCGTCACCAGATGCAGATGGAACGCTGTTGATCATCAAGGTTCAGGAGAAAAGCTGGGGTCCTAATTACCTGTCATTTGGTCTGAACTATGAAGACAATTTTGACGGTGATACCCGCTTTAATCTTGCGGCATCTGTGCGAATGACCGAGTTGAATGAGCTTGGAGGTGAATGGCAAACCGGAGCGCAGCTTGGCACGGAGCCTTTCATAAGAACCCAGTGGTACCAGCCGATCGATTATGGCTTTGAGCGGTTTTTGCTGGCGGGTGCCGAGTATGCCCGCGACACCGTGAGCGTATATGATTCCGGAGGTAAGCGTGTTGCCGAGCTGGACGTGACGCTCCGCCAGGCGGATCTTGGCTTGGGAATGGAGCTCGGCAGAAACTCCCAGGCCAGCTTCACTTATGCCCGTGGTTACGCCACCGTGGACAAACAGGTGGGTGCGCCAGTCGCGCCCGAAGACGCAGTTCACCAGGGCAATGTCAGCCTCCAGTTGCTGCACGACTCCCTGGACGATGCGTTCTTCCCGAGAGAAGGAGCCTTTGCCGGAATCCGTGGCCGTGTTGAGCGTGAAGATCTGGGGTCAGACCGACATTTCGACGCGATAACGGGGATGGCGCTGGGCACGGGAAGCTGGAAAGAGTTTACCCTGACAGGGCTGCTCTATGCTCACACGGTGACCCGTGGGAATGCGGGAATTGAGAACACTGTCCGCCTGGGTGGTTTCCGGCGGTTATCTGCATACGCTCCAGGTCAGATTACCGGTGACAGTGCCGCTATGGCGTCGGTTTATGCCCGGCAGACATTCGGTGGCCCGATTACGCCCTGGTTTGCAGGGATGGGCCTTGAGACGGGGAATGCCTGGGATTCCCTCAGTGATGCCGGGTGGAATAGCTCGGTGAAATCCTGGAGTGTCTTTGCTGGTGTCGATACCTTCCTCGGTCCTGTGCAGTTAGCTACTGCCTACAGTAGTAAAGACAGCTGGGCGGTTTACCTGAATATCGGCTTTTCGTTTACCCAACTTTTTTATTAAGTCGACCCGGCAGGCAATTAAGTGCCAGAAACTGCCTCACATACTTGCTGGCACTGCTGAACTGCATAACGGTGGAGCACGGAGACGAGTCTGTGTTCATCTCTGTCCCGGAGCGCACCGATAGATTCCCGCATGTGCTCAAGGTTGTCTTCCAGAACCCGTTTGCCGCCCCTCTTGAAAGCGACGAAGGCGCAACGCCTGGCGGAGGGCCATAAGTCCTCAATTGCCGATACGATAAAGTAGTTGTCCGCGTAGGCTAGAGACGCTTTGGTGTACTCAATGCCCAGATCCAGAAATGCCATCAGGTCATTGTTGTGATAGTGGTCTTCCATTTTCTGGTTGAGCTGCTCCAACCGCTCCAGGTCTTCGGTTTGCCACTGGCGAGCAAGCTTGCACCCGGTATGGCACAGATACAGCTCCAGTGTTTCGTATAGGCTGCGCACAAAAAAATCATCCAGCTCTGTTACAAAGGCGCCTTTGCGGGGCACGTTTTTCACCAGATGGCGCTTTTCGAGAAGTAAAAGACCCTCCCGGATCGAACCGTGGCTGACCTCCATTTTCTTGGCCATGGCGGCTTCGTATATGCGCTCACCGGAATCAAGTTGGCCGAAAACGATCAGGTTCTCGATGTGGCGGGCGACCTGTTCGGTCAGTGTCACTTTAGGTTGGAAGGCCTTCATGGATGATGGTCGCTGGGCTTGGTTGAAAGAATGAAGGGAATAGTCGCATATTCACCCATTGCGGAGCCAGCGCACCGGAGGCCTGGTCAGAGCAGAGGTGCCAATAGACGCACTGCGCGGCAGGTCAGCCGGAACGCAATGGAGCGCCCCTGGTAATCCTCCTGCGTCATTTTGCGACAATAGGAAAGATCCTCCGTGAGCATGGCATCCACATCGGAAACAAACGTTTGTGAGGTGTTGATAGCCATTATCTCGAAGTTCAGGCGCATGGAGCGGTTGTCCAGGTTTGCTGTGCCCACAGCGGCATAGTGATTATCCACGAGAACAACTTTCTGATGCATGAAGCCGGGCTGGTAACGATAAATGCCAATGCCTGCCTGGCTGGCTTGAATCAAGTAGGAATAGGCCGCCAGACCAACCAGCCGGCTGTCTGATTTTTCCGGAATCATGATTCGCACGTCTACCCCTCGCAGGGCTGCGAGCTGCAGTGCGTTCACAACCTGAACGTCTGGAACAAAGTAGGGTGACGCAATCCAGATGCGGGATTGGGCATTATTGATGCAGCTCAGGAAAAACAGCGTGCAGGTTTCCCACGTGTCTGCCGGGCCTGTGGGGAGCACCAGAACCTGTTCATTACCAGGCAGCCTATCCTTCGGAGTCCAGTCCAATTGGGGAAACTCATTACTTGCCCAGTTCCAGTCTTCCAGCCAGGCAAGCTGTAACCCGGTTACGGCCGGGCCTTCTATCCGGCAATGAGTGTCTCGCCAGAACCCTTGGCCCAGTACAGTGCCCATATACTCATCGCCGAGGTTGATGCCTCCGATAAAACCGATTCTGCCATCGCAAACCAGCAGCTTTCTGTGGTTGCGAAAGTTGATCTGAAACCGCAGGCGCCGAATGTTACCGTCACCAAACGACGCCACTTTGGCGCCGGCTTTTGCCAGTTCATTCAGGTAACGTCGGGATAGCCCGAAACTGCCCACGTCATCGTAGAGAAACCATACCTGCACACCCTCGGAAAGCTTTTTCTCCAGCGCCGTTTTGATGCGCTGGCCAATTTTGTCTGAGCGTACAATGTAAAACTCAAGAAGAACATAAGACGTGGCGTTCTCAATAGCCGTAATCAGCGCCTCAAATGTTGCTTCGCCATCCCTCAGCAGCGTGCATTTGTTGCCCTCGGTGAACGGCTGACGTCCGAGCTTGCAAAGAACCTGCATCTGCTTGTCAAGATCTTGCTGCTCCGGCATGGAAAGGGATGTGGTGTGCTGTTCGAAGCGTGTGAGCAGGGCCGTGAGGGACTTGTCTCCCATGCGTCGCGCTTTGACGTACCCGCCGAAGCGCGAACGTCCGAAAACAAAGAAAAGCGGCACCGCAATATAGGGTAAACCAAGCAGGCCAATGATCCAGGCGATGGCGCCCTGGGTCGTGCGGTAGGTCAGCAGAATCCTATAAATACAGGCTGCTGAGCCCAGATAAAGCAGACTGACAGCGATGGCAACTAATGATGTATCAGGCATTATTCATCCGATTTCACAGTAAGGTGCTGCTCGCGGTACTGGGCCGGAGCCATGCCCGTCCAGCGTTTGAATGCGCGGCTGAACGCACTCAGCTCGGAGAACCCGAGAAGAAATGCGATTTCACCCAAAGCGTATTGGTCTGACGCAACGTAGCGCAGAGCCTTGTCCTTACGCACATGCTCTACTAGCTCATGAAAGCTGTAACCTTCCTTTTTCAGCCTCCGGTACAGGGTCTGGCGACTCATGTGAAACTGCCGGGCCAGAGTATCTGCATCAATCTTGTCGGTCGCCATCTGGCGAGATATCAATTTGCGTATCTTGCGACTGAAAGAACGTCGGGTTTGCAGGCGTGCCATCAGGCCGTTGACCTGTTTGAGAACGGCTGAATACACATAAGGGTTGCGATGGGGTATTGGGTGACTCATGTGGCGACTGTTGATGGCCAGTCGGGTTACGGCAGCCCCGAATACCACTGGACCACCCAGGAGGGTTTCATATTTATCGGCATAATCCGGGCGTGGGTGGGCAATTTCTGCCCACTCTACTGTCAGCCCGGGATAGATAAAATGCCGGCCTCGCGATAAGGCAGCCGCAACCGTACGATCCATGTCCTGGCGACAATAGTGTTCGGGCGAGTCAGCTTGCCAGGTCAGGATGGCGAGATCGTCAGTCTGCTCGAAACTCAAAATCACTGATTCGTTAATAAGCCTGTGTAAACGCACATATTGGGTGACTGCTTCGCCCAAGGTATCGCAATTGAAGAATACATGTCCCACCAACCCCATGCGCTCCGGGTCAATAATCTGGCCAGCTTTCAGGCCTACCGCCGGGTCGCCCGTGACCCTCTCGGCATGATCCCAAAGGCGGTAGTGCGCCTGCGCAGGTACGCGCCTGTCTGGTTCTCTGAGTGCTGACAGGTCCATACCAAGAATTTGCTCAACCCGTTGCCTGTTCAGCACACCCTGGCGATTCAGGTAGTGAGCCAGCGCCAGCGTACTGGATGCAGCAACAAAGGGTGTTGTTGTCGTGTTAATAGGCGTTTGGGTCACATTTACTGGCTCATTAACGGGTTTTCATGGATTTGTTACAAAATGTCAAGCGATTGGGACAGTCTGTCAACGCGCTTCATCTCTTGTAACGATAGCATTTAAGGCACAGGTTGAAGTAATGGATAACTCATCAAGGAGATGTTTTATGAAACCAGTCATTTTTGTACCGAGCACAGAGTTTGAGCGCAAAAACGTAGCAGCGCTGGCAGAATATCTTGGCGAGATTTACTACTGCTAATTGCTCAGTAAGTTAGCTTATGACTTTTACAGCCGGGCTCTGCCCGGTTTTTTTCTGCCCGAAGAAAGCCCTACCGACAATCCTTCCCCTTGCTAGCCTGACTGGCAGTGTTAATGTAACGGAATCTGAACCTTGTGATACCTGACGGAGACAGCCTGCCCATGAGTGCAATACTGAACCATCGAATTACCGGAGAAGGTGCCCCAATTATTCTGCTGCACGGCCTGTTCGGAGCTCAGGAAAACCTGGGTGCGATTGCCCGGAAATTCCATACGGACTGGCAGGTTCACGGCCTGGATTTGCGCAACCATGGCAGTTCCTTTCATGCAGATACAATGGACTACCCTTCCATGGCTGAGGATGTACTAGCCTACATGGACGAGAAAGGGCTTGATAAAGCCTGCCTCCTTGGGCACTCAATGGGTGGCAAGGTTGCCATGCAGGTCGCTTTGCAAGCGCCGGAGCGGGTGGAAAAGCTGATTGTTGCCGACATTGCGCCGGTAACCTATAAAGCACGGCACGATGCGATTCTTGAAGGCATGATGCGGGTTGATCTTGCCAGTGTGCGCTCCCGCCGTGATGCCGATAAACAACTGGCTGAGTTTGTAGAGATACCTGGTGTCAGGCAGTTTTTGCTGATGAATCTGGAGCGTATTCCGAATGAAGAGCAGCCAAAAGATGGCTCCGTATATCGGTGGCGCCTGAACCTGGAGGCGATTGAGGCTTGTTATGCCAATCTGGCCGCCGCACCCGAGGGCGATACGCCCTATAAGGGGCCAGTGCTGTTTTTGAAGGGCGCTGATTCGGCTTATATTCAGGAAAAGCATCGAGAGGAAATTAACCGACTGTTCCCCAGGGCTCAACTGACCGAGATTGAAGGCACCGGGCACTGGCTGCATGCGGAAAAGACGGACACCTTTGTGGCCTTGTGTCAGCAGTTTTTGAGTGGTGAAGAAGCCGTATAAGCTTCTTAAAAACAACAACAAGCAAACAGGTTGAACGTATGAAATGGTTGATGGGTGGGTTAGTAGTTCTGTTTATTTTACTGGGTGGCCTTTTTATGGCGCCATCACCTATTGATGCCAAAGCCTGGCAACCGCCTGTCCCGGAGGCCATGACCGGCTTGCTTACCCCGAACGAGCATCTGCGGCAGGCAGATTTACTGGCAAAAGGCCAGGTGTATGGCCCGGAAGACACCGCCGTTAACTCCGAAGGTGTGGTTTTTGCGGGCACCCAGGATGGTTACATTGTGCGCGTTCTCCCCGATGGGCAGGTTGAAAACTGGCTGTCTACCGGAGGCCGTCCCTTGGGCATGGTGTTTGACCAGAATGGCAACCTGATTGTTGCGGATGCATGGAAAGGCCTGTTGTCCGTTACGCCTGACGGTGACGTCACCGTATTGAGCACTGAAGCCGAAGGTGTACCCTTCCGGTTTACAGATGATCTGGATATCGCGCCTGATGGTCGCATTTATTTCTCAGATGCCAGTTCCCGCTTCTACCAGCATGATTACCTGCTCGATCTTTTTGAAATGCGGCCCCACGGCCGGCTTTTGCGGTATTCACCGGAAACCGGTGAAACTGAGGTACTGTTGAGAGACCTGCATTTTGCCAACGGCGTTGCGGTGGCACTGAGGGGTGATTACCTGCTGGTGAATGAAACCTGGAAATACCGTATCCACAAATACTGGATAAATGGCCCAAAAGCCGGCCAGACAGAGATTTTTGCAGAAAACCTGCCAGGTTTTCCCGACAATCTGGCAGTGGATGAACAAGGCAGGTTCTGGGTAGCCTTTCCCACACTTCGGAATGCCAATATTGATACCTTGCACCCCAAACCCTGGCTCAAAGAACTGGTTGCCAAACTGCCGCAGAGCTTTCAGCCCGCGCCTCAGGAATACGGCCTGGTGGTAGCGTTTAATGGCGAGGGCGAGGTGATCGCCAGTCTGCACGACACCGAGGGCAAACATTTGCAGGAAATTACTTCGGTTAACCCCCACGGCGATTACCTGTATTTTGGCTCATTGCACAATGATCGCATCGGGCGTTTGTCGTTACAGGATGTTCCGGGCCTTGGAGAGCAGTAATGACTGAAAATAAGCCAATACAATGGGATCTTCCTGACCCTTTTACCCTTGATATTCTGGTGGTTGAGGCCGATACCGACGAGTTGGGGCATGCAAACAACGTGGTCTATGTGCGCTGGCTCGAAGACGTCAGCTGGGCGCACATCAAGAGTCTCGGTATGACCTGGGAGCTGCACGAGGCCACTGGCAAAGCCATGGCGATTACCCGCACAGAGATCGATTATCTTGCGTCTGCCAACCCCGGTGACCGGCTGATTTTGGGCACCTGGCTTACGGGCTTTGACGGCCGTTTTCGTTCTGCGCGGCAGTTCCAGTTGGTGCGGCCAGCCGACGGGAAAACTCTGGTGCGGGCAATGTCGACTCACGCTTGTGTGGACCTGAAAACCCAGCGCCCCTCCCGGGCACCAAAAGAATTTGCCGACATTTTGCAAGCGGCCAGCGTAGCAGGCGGGAAAGGCTTGTAGATTGGTTGTCAGTCACTATTGCCGTCAACTTCTGGTAGTCTGAGAAGAGAATAAGCCCCCTCAACCAAATCAGTCACTATCATCACCTTTTTGCGGAGATACCCATGGATACCCCTATTGACCATAATTCTGAATCGTCCATGAAGAAGGTGGTCTACCACCAGTTTGGTGAGCGTGATGTTTTGGAAGTTGTCAGCTCAGATATTCCATCACCGCAACAAGGTGAGGTGCTGATTCGCGTTCACGGCGCCGGGTTGAATCCTATTGACTGGAAAACCCGCAAGGGTTTCGGATTTGTAGCCCAGCAGATAGAGAGTTCTTTACCATGGACCCCAGGCTACGATGTGGCTGGCGAAGTTGTTGCGATCGGAGATGGCGTAACCACGCTGGCTCCCGGCGACCGGGTTATGGGGCTGGTGGGTTTTCCATTGAATGGTGGGGGCTATTCCGAATACGCGCTGGCGGCGGCAGATGAGTTGGCCGTTGTGCCCGAGGAGCTTGATCTCGTAACCGCAGGCGCCTTGCCACTGGCGGCACTCACGGCCTGGCAGGCGCTGTTTGAAGTAGCTGAGCTTGAGCAGGGCCAGAAGATACTTGTGCACGCCGGTGCTGGCGGTGTAGGGCACTTGGCGGTGCAGTTTGCACTGGCACACGGCGCGCATGTTATTGCCACGGCCTCTGCAGGCAATCGCGACTTCCTTGCAGAGTTGGGTGTGCACGAAGTGATCGACTACAACACCACAGATTTTGCTGACGAATGCTTTGGGCTGGATGTTGTGTTGGATCTGGTTGGCGGTGAGACGGGCAAACGCTCTCTGCGCACCCTTGGGGAGAGTGGCGTCCTGGTTACTATTCCTACGGTCACAGCCGATGAGGTTATAAGTGCTGCCGAAGCCCAGGGGCTGAAGGCCTACGGCATGACCGTGCGCCCGGATGTGTTTCACCTTGATGAAATTGCCGAGCTGATTGAAGACGGTGATGTAAAGGTGCACATTGAGAAGGCTTTTAAGCTGGATCAGGCGGCACAGGCCCACGAACTACTTGAGGGTGGGCATGTGCGGGGCAAGCTGGTTCTGGATTGCAGCTAACCCTGAAGTACTTTTGCTGAATTCAGCTTCTGGGGGACGAGCTTTCTGTTGAGGAATCGCCCTCTGAAGCTGAGGGCTCCTTCCCGGGGGCCGAGGGCTCTTTGCCCATGGCCGAAGGCTCTTTGCCCATGGCCGAAGGCTCCTTACCCATAGCTGAAGGCTCTGCTCCTTCCCCATTGCTTTCCCTGCTTTTCCGCTCTTTGCGATCCTGTGGTGGCACCAGGCTTATCAGGATCCAGTCATCATCTGGTTTCAGGTCATCCATGCTGCGCACTGGTTTGATGCGGCTCTTGCTGTCAAATACAAACAGTACCAAGGCCTGTCCCTGGTACTTCACCAGAAAGTCGTTGTATCCAAACTCTTCGCTGAGCTGGGTGGTTTTTACCGTGTACCCCTGGCTCGCCAGGCTCGCAAGTTTGGCGTAGCTCACGTCGTCGAACAGGCCGCGAGTCATCTGAATCTTCCCTGCGGTCTGGTGCCGTGCCTTCTGATCCTGGTCGCCTTCCGAAAGGCTGAATACGCTGGTGTCACCGAACCAGTCCAGGAAGTGGTATGTGGCCAGCGAGTTCATGTGCTTGTACGGAGAGATAACCAGCAGGTTGCCGATTCCAGTGAGATCAAGGTGAGTTGAGGCATGCTCGGAAATCGGGTTACCGAAATACACCTTCAGGTTGTCCATCCGCGCCTGGCGCACGTTTTCCCAGTTGGTGTCCGCCAAAGCTACCGGAACATCATGTTTTTTGAGAGCCTGCCCAATCATACGGGCCACCGGGTTAGCGCCTAAAATCAGGAAGCCATACTCAGCCGGCTCAGTGACTTTCAGCAACCGGGCGATAGGCCGTGCAGTCAGGCTTTGCAGCGTAACTGTGGCAATAATCAGTACGAACACCATGGGTACAAGGGCGGCTGCGCTTTCGTAGCCCAGGTTTTGAAGCTGGAAGGCGAACAGGGCAGAAACAGCAGCCGCAACAATGCCTCTTGGTGCAATCCAGCTTAAGAACAGCTTTTCCCGCAAGTTCAGATCAGTGCCTATGGCCGAAAGAAACACGCTGAGTGGCCGTGCGACCAGCATCAGAACAGCGAGAACCACGGCCAATCCCCAGCCCAGATCCGCAATGGCAGCAAACTCCACCCGGGCGGCGAGGATGATAAACAAAGCCGAAATCAGCAGTACGCTCAGGGACTCCTTGAACTCCAGAATGCTGTCTACAGAAACCTGCTTCATATTGGCCATCCAGATGCCCATGACCGTAACGGTGAGCAGGCCGGACTCGTGGGCCATTTCATTGGAGAAAGCATAAACACCCAGCATAAAGGTGAGTGTTGCGGCGTTATGCAAGTAGTGCGGCATCAGGTGCTTGCGCAATACCAGTCCGTTCAGATAACCCGCCAGAGCGCCAGTGGTGAAGCCGATGACCAGGGTTTTACCGAAGATGTACAGGGAATGGCCGAACACGTTGCCCTGACCCCATGACACTATGCCCTCGAATACCAGAACCGCTAACAGGGCACCTACAGGGTCGATAATGATGCCTTCCCAGCGCAGGATATTGGCCAGCTTGGCGCTCGGGCGCACAGAGCGAAGCAGGGGCGCGATAACGGTTGGCCCTGTGACAACAGAAATTGCACCAAAAAGCATGGCGACAGCCCAGGAAATCTCCAATACCCAGCGTGCAGCCAGAGTGGCAATAATCCCGGTAACAACAGAGCCAACGAATATGAGATTGCGGGTCATTTTGCTGTGCCCGCGAATCTCATCAAAGCGCAGGGTCAGGCTGCCTTCGAACAGAATGATGGCAACCGCCAATGAGACCATGGGAAATAGCAGGTCACCGAATACTTCGTCGGGCTTCAGAAAACCCAGTACCGGGCCCACAAGAATGCCGCCGGCAAGCAGAAAAAGAATGGCAGGCACGCGCACACGCCAGGCAAGCCATTGAAACGACAGTGAAAGAATACCAATGATGGCAAGAATCAGGACTGTGCTGGCTGGCATAAAGATCTGGAACCCGTGTGATTATTGGTTAGCGCGTTTTGCAATGCGATTTAACAGCCGGGAAGCTGCAAACAGGCCAAAGCTGGCCGTAACAGGGCAGGCAGCGCCAAAGCCGGTGGCGCAGTCTAGCCGTGTGGGCCCCGAAGTTGCAGGCTTTTGCAGGCAAATTTCGCCATCTCCGGCAGGATATGTGAGTTGTTCAGTTGAGTATACGGCCTCGATCCCAAATCGCCGCTTTGGATTACGAGAAAAACCGTATTCCCGGCGCAGAAGATTACGAACCTTCGCCAGTAACGGATCCTGTGTGGTTTTGCTGAGATCTGCCACCAGAATTTTAGTGGGGTCTGTTTGGCCGCCCGCGCCTCCGGCGCAGACGATGGGGATCTTGCCCCGCTGACAGTGGGCAATCAGGGCCGCCTTGGGTTTCACGCTGTCTATGGCGTCTACCACGGCTGTCATGTCCGGGGTGATCAGCTCGGTCAGGTTTTTCAGAGTGAGAAAGCCAAAGTGAACACGGATATCGGCATGGGGATTGATGGCTTTCAGCCGATCCGCCATGGCATCGGTTTTTGTGCGCCCGTACTGGCCTTCCAGAGCATGGAGCTGGCGGTTGGTGTTGGACACACAGATATCATCCATGTCGACCAGTGTGATGGTGCCAATGCCACTGCGTGCTAATGCCTCCGCCGCCCAGGAACCAACTCCGCCCAAGCCAATTACTGCAACGTGGGCATCGCGGAAGGCGTGCAGGGCGCGGCGCCCATACAGGCGTTCGATGCCGCCAAAGCGGAGAGCGTAGTCGTCGGTGTTCATGAGTTCTCCGTTTGGGTCCGGGCACTAGCCGGATGAAATCAAGGGCGCGATTATACCCTAGTGCCTGAGCAGACATAAAATACCAGCAAAAAAGCCACGCAAGGCGTGGCTTTCGGGGTGTTAATCCGGGATTGGAGACTATGAAGGCAAGACGCCGCAACCGGATATCAAGCTCCAGGGCCTGTGCTCAGGCAGCCCAATGATCATCCCCCAGATCCATCAAGGTGTCTTTTCCACTTTCTATGTCGCTGAGCAACCAGTGAATTTCCGGCAGCAGCTTTTCAAAATAGAAGCGGGCAGACACCAGTTTGGCCTCCAGCAACGGCTTGTTGCCTTCTCCTGACGCAAGCTGCTGACTCGCCACATTGGCCATGCGCGACCACATATAGCCGACAACCGTCAGCGCCATCAAACGCAGGTAGGGTGTGGCGGCTGCGCCGGCCTGCTCAGGATCTCTCGGGGCGTTGGTTGCCAGCCACATGGTGGCTTTTTCCAGTGCGCCCATGGCGCCTTTGAGATCTTCGCGATGAGGCGCTTCCGGGTTGTCCTTCAGGTGAGTCGCCAACACGCCAAACAGGGTGCGTACCAGCTGCCCGCCTTTCAGGCTCAGTTTCCGGCCTACCAGATCCATGGCCTGAATGCCGTTTGTGCCTTCGTAGATGCGGGCGATGCGGCCATCCCGAACCAGTTGTTCCAGCGGCCAGTCGGTAGTGAAGCCAGAGCCACCAAGCACCTGCAGGCCAGTGTTGGCATTATTGGCGCCTTCGTCGGTTAGGAAGGCCTTAACCACAGGTGTCAGCAGTTGTACCAGGTCATCCGCCGATTCCCGTATTGATTCATCCGGGTGGGCCACTGACAGATCCAGTTGATGGCCGGTAAACAGTGCAAGGGCTCGCATGCCTTCGTTCAGAACCTTCTGGCGCATGAGCATGCGGCGCACATCGGGGTGCACGATAATCGGGTCGGCCGGGCCATCCGGGTTTTTCGGGCCGCTCAGGGAGCGGCTTTGCAGGCGTTCCTTGGCAAACGCGAGGCTTTCCTGATAGGCCATTTCCGCAAGCCCAAGACCCTGCATGCCAACCATCAGGCGAGCCTCGTTCATCATGGTGAACATGGAGCGCATGCCTTTGTTGGGCTCACCCACCAGCCAGCCCTTGGCACCCTCAAAGTTCATCACGCAGGTGGCGGAACCCTTGATGCCCATCTTGTGCTCCAGACCGCCACAGAACGCAGGGTTGCGCTCGCCGGTATCAGGCAGGAATTTGGGAACGATAAACAGGGAAATGCCCTTGGTGGTGTCTGGTGCGCCGGGCAGCTTGGCCAGAACCAGGTGCACAATGTTGTCGGTCAGGTCGTGCTCACCGCCGGTAATCCAGATTTTGGTGCCTTCAATGGCGTAGCTGCCGTCATCATTTGGCGTGGCGCGGGTGCGAATCATGCCCAGATCGGTGCCACACTGAGGCTCGGTCAGGCACATGGTGCCTGTCCATTCTCCGGAAATCAGTTTTTCCAGATAGGTCTGCTTCAGCTCATCGGAACCGTGAGCGTGCAGTGCGCTGATGGCTCCGTGGGTCAGGCCGGGGTACATGCCCAGAGATAAGTTGGTGGAGCACACCATTTCATCCACAACAAATTTCAGAGTGTGGGGCAGGCCTTGGCCACCAAATTCTACCGGCGCATCCAAAGCTGTCCAGCCGCCTTCCACAAACTTTTTATAGGCTTCCTTGAATCCTTGTGGTGTTTTCACATCGTGGGTTTCCGGGTTGTAGTGGCAGCCTTCGCGATCACCGGTCTGGTTGGTTGGCTGAATCACTTCGGCAGCCAGTTTGCCGGCCTCGTCAATAACGGCAGAAATCAGATCCGGTGTGGCGTCGGCGTATTTGTCCAGCTCGTGTAGCCGGTCGACACCCAGTACATCAAACAACAGAAAGCGAAGATCATTTGCTGGAGCCTGGTATTGCATGAACACTCTCCTTGGTGAGTCTTGTTGGCCCTTGTGGGCTTTTTCGACCGTATGAGCAGGCTGCGGCAGTTGAGCCGGAGCCTGCGGTTGATGTCATTACCAATTCATACGGCTGTTTTAATTCCGTGGTTCACCGATTTATTGGGTCTGAGGCAGCAATTTTTCGTATATCGTTCATAAGTAGGTGGAGGGGCGAATATGAAACTAATAGTGGTGGCCGGCGTGTCCGGCGCGATTGGTTATGCACTGGCAGAAGCGTGTTTGGCCCGTGACGAGGAGTCCCGGGTGATTGGTCTTTGTCGTGAGCCGCTGAAGGTGCCGGAGCCACTGCGCAGCCACAGCCGCGTGAACCTGTTGGCGTGGGACGCAGAAGAGGAACAGTCACCTCAGAAGGTTGCACTGGCGCTGGAAAAGGTTATTCCGGCGTCCCGGGGCATAGATACGTTCTTGTACGCCGCAGGCTTGCTGCACAATGATGACATTTTCCCCGAAAAGCGCCTGGAAGACCTGAAAGCGATGAGTATGGCTCGGGCTTTTGCCGTGAATGCAACGGGCTTTGCCACTTTGGCTCAGGCGTTGTTGCCGTGGCTAAGGCACCGTGAATTCAAACGTGTTGTGGCTATTTCTGCCAAGGTGGGTTCCATTGAGGATAACCGTTTGGGCGGCTGGTATGCCTATCGAAGCTCCAAAGCGGCTCTGAATATGTTGGTGCGTACGCTTTCAGTGGAGCTGCCTCGCCGCTGCAAGCCCATCGCCTGTTTGGCCCTGCACCCGGGAACAACCGATTCAGGCCTGAGTAATCCCTTCACACAATCTTTGGCGCACCTGCAGGTGCACAGCCCGGCTGAAACCGCCGGGAATTTGTTGTCGGTTATTGAAGGAATAACACCGATGGAAAATGGTTGCTTTTTGAGCTGGGATGGCTCGGTTTTGCCCTGGTAGAGGCCAGCCAAAGTCGCACTCAGCAAATGGGTGTGAGAAAAAATCAGCGTATAAACGGATTCAGCAAACGAGTGAAGGTGCCAGTCAGTTTGACCGGAGCACTCAGCACCGAGAGCGTAATGCAGTCCTCTGAACCAAGTGCGACAGGCTTGTGCTCATCCTGTTCGGTCAGAACCACAAAATCCCATTGGCTGAATACACCTTTATGGTCGGAGAACATTCCCTGCAGCACGATGGTTGTTTCAGTACCACGGTGTGTGTGAGCGGGGGCCTTACCCCCGGCTACCAGCTTCTGCAGGACAACCTGTTCATTCTGGCCCGGAAACTTCCCGGTAATATCCAGAACGCTGACATCCCCCAGTTGCCGTTTCCAGGGCAGATTGTTTATGTCTTCACCCAGCAATTTTTGTAGCAGGCTCGTCTTGGGCTGCATTTTTACTTGCGGCCTGGGTTCTGTTGAGCTGTCTATTCTCGCGAGGATGTCATCGAACATCGTTCCGGAAACGCTGACTTTCGGCTGCTTTTCCATCACCACAGCACCCAGGCTGTCGAGGGTGTCTACCTGGCAGCGGCACTGTGCGCATTTGTCGAGATGGAGGCGGATGCACAGAGCATGGGGTTCGCTCAGGTTGCCTGCACTGTATTCCATCAGGCTCAGGCTATCGGGGTGATGCCGTGTCATACGTTCTGATCCTGCAAAATCACTTTCAGTTTGCTCAGAGCAAGGCGCACCCGGCTCTTTACTGTGCCCAAGGGAATGTTCAGTTCGTCTGCCACCATCTGGTGGGACTTCTGCTCCATATATACCTTGGCAATGACTGTAATCTGGTCTTCTGGCAACTGGCTTAGCGACTCTCTGACGCGACGCTCGGACATGAGACGGTGCAGTGAGGTGACTGGCTGATTGTCGTCTTCTCCGGGAATCTGCCATAGATCCTCGGTTTCCACTGCCATCTCCACACTGGAGCGACGCATCTTGCGTAACATATCGATGCGCTGGTTACGTGCGATGGTGAAAATCCAGGTAGAAGCTGCGGCTTTTTGCCAGTCATACAGGCAGGCCCGGCGCCAGATAGAAACGAACACTTCCTGAACCAGTTCGTCTGCGTGGCTGGCCATGCCATTAGCCATGGCGTAATACTTCAGCTGTGGCGCGAAGTGCTCAAATAAAGAGTGGTAGGCTTGGCGATCCTGGCTTTTCCCCACTTTCACCAACAGCTGGCTCCAGGGGTCCTTTCGGCCCTCGGCACGTGCTGGCTGTTGATCCAGTGTGGTCACCGGACGCTCCTTGACAGTTGCATGGTCTATGTTTGTTACGTTACTCATTCTATGCACTCGCCCCGGGATTGTCAGTTACGATATTTACGGGGCGGGTTTCAGAGCGGATCAGTTGTGTTTAAAAGAAACGCTTATTCTTCGAGATAAGTGTAACCCTCAAGCCCGGCAGCCAACTCTTCCAGCAGTACGGCTTGGGTACTTTCAGGCAAGTCACTTGCGGCAAACTTGTTGTGGTAAGCTTGCAGCAGGTTGTTGGGCTCGAAGTTAACATACCTGAGCACGTGGGCCACAGTGTCGCCGATAATGGGCGTGTTGATATCATAGCCCCCGGAATCGTTCAAACGTACGTCTACAGAGTGTGTGTCACCAAACAGGTTGTGCATATCCCCCAGAATTTCCTGATAGGCACCGGTCATAAAGAAGCCCATCAGCAAAGCCTCGCCAGGCTTCTCTTCGGGCAGGGGAAGGGTGGTTTCCGTGCCCTGGCCATCCACATAGCGGTCGATGCGGCCATCCGAATCACAGGTGATATCCTGAATCACCGCCCTGCGGGTGAGCGGGCGATTCAGGCCGTTTATGGGCATTACCGGAAATATCTGGTCGATGCCCCATACATCCGGCAGCGACTGGAAAAGCGAGAAGTTAACAAACAACTTCGCAGCCAGTTTTTCGTTCAGCTCGTCAATGATTTCGCGGTGGGCCCGGCTGTTTTTATCCAGTTGGCTGTGAAGTAGCCGGCAACAGCGGATGTACAGTATTTCTGAATCGGCACGCTCCTGCAGAGTGAGTGTGCCGTGGGCAAACTGGCCGTGAACATCTGCCATGGCGTGCAGAACGTCGTGATAGATTTCTGCCAGCGAGCGTGGAGATTCCGGGTCTTCCAGGCTTTTAAGGTCTCGCCAGAGATCTTGCAGAGGTGCCGGTGCATCCTCAGCTGGCTCTTGGGAAGAGTGATCTTCCGGCTCCTCATGGTCAATTACATTGGTCACCAGCACGGAATGGTGCGCGGTCAGTGCCCGGCCGGATTCGCTGATCAGATCCGGGTGCGGAAGGTCGTAACGATCGCATTCAGTTTGCAGCACACGCACCACGTTGTAGGCATACTCATACATGGTGTAATTCATGGAACAGGCGCTTCGGGAGCGAGTACCTTCGTAGTCAACGCCAAGCCCACCGCCTATATCCACGGTGTTCACCGGGGCACCCATGTGTCTCAGTTCGCTGTAAAAGCGCGCACATTCCCGCAACCCGGTCTGAATATCGCGAATATTGGCTATCTGGGAGCCCAGGTGGAAGTGCAGCAGTTGCAGGGTATCCAGGGCATCGGCTTCGCGCAGAGTGTTGACGACATCAAGAACCTGGCTGGCGGACAAACCGAACTTGGATTTTTCGCCGCCCGTGTTCTGCCAGTTACCCTTGCCAATGGTGGCCAGGCGAACCCGAACACCGATGAGCGGAGAAACCTCCAGCTTCTTGGCTTCGTCCAGAATCAGCGGCAACTCTGATTGTTTCTCCACCACAATAAACACCCGGTGGCCAAGCTTCTGGCCGATTAGAGCCAGGCGGATGTACTCTCTGTCTTTGTAGCCGTTGCACACGATAACCGAGCCAGTCTGCCTGGCCAGTGCCAGCACGGCCATGAGTTCTGGTTTGCTGCCGGCCTCCAGGCCGATTTGGCCGTTGCTGGCAGCCGGTTCTGCGGCAATCAGCTCTTCAACCACTCGCCGCTGCTGGTTTACCTTGATGGGGTAAACCGCTGTGTATTGCCCTTGGTAGTCATGCTCAGCGGTTACTTTATTGAATGAATTGCACAGCTTGTTCACCCGGTCGTGCAGAATATCTGTAAAGCGGATCAGCACAGGCAGTTGGAGCCCGGAGTCCACCAGCGAACGAGTTAACTCCGGCAGGTTGATCTCCGCATCGTTCTTGCCTCGGTTTGGCCGAATAACAACCTCACCCTCGGGATTAACGCCAATATAGCCATCGCTCCATTGGGTGATGTTATAAACCTTGTGGGCCGGTGAGGCGCTGGTGTTGCTCATGGATACTATCCTTATGAAAACCGGGGGCCGGGCAGGCCGGCTTAATGATTGGTATTGTAGGGTTTAGCCATTGCAGCTGAAAGGGCCTGTTTCCTTGGATGGGGTTGTAACGGCAGCAAACCTCAATAATTGCCAACAAACACTATGGCTGGCCGGCACAGGCCCCTACAATACACGTTTTGACCATTGCGCCAAGGTTTTGCAGGAGAGCACCATGACAACGCTGAATAAAGATTGGTTCACCGAAGAATTCCAGGATCAGGGAACCGCATTTTCCCTCCAGGTGAAAAAGAAACTGCACGAGGAGCAGACACCGTTTCAGAAACTGGAAATATACGAAACGGAAACCTTCGGCAATCTTATGGTGCTGGATGGCTGCGTAATGCTGACCACCCGGGACAACTTCCTTTATCACGAGATGATGACCCACCCGGTGCTCTTCACCCATAAAAACCCGAAAAAGGTTGTGATTGTGGGAGGCGGAGACTGCGGTACCTTGAAAGAAGTGCTGAAACACCCTGATGTGGAAGAGGCCTGGCAGGTTGAGATCGACGAGCGCGTTACCAGCATGTCCGAGAAGTACTTCCCTGAGCTGTGTGAATCCAATGATGACCCACGTGCCAACTTCTTCTTTGGCGACGGTGTTCAGTGGATGCGGGAGGTGGATCCCGGCAGCATCGATATCATCATTATCGACAGCACCGACCCGGTTGGCCCCGCAGAAGGACTGTTTGCTCTGGATTTCTATCGCGACGCCATGCTGGCGCTGGGCGAAGGCGGTATTATCGTACAGCAAAGCGAATCACCGTTGCTGCACACCGATACCATCATCAAAGACATGCACAATGACATGCGCAAAGCCGGCTTCGACCACGTGCAAACACTGCCGTTCCCTCAGCCCGTTTACCCCACCGGCTGGTGGAGCTGCACCATGGCCAGTAAAGACAATCCGTTGAGGTATTTCCGCGAAGACGACGCCAACAAGCGGCCCTTCGTAACCCGCTACTACAATCGTGGCATTCACTACGGCGCGCTCGCCATGCCCCAGTTCATGATCGACGCCCTTGAAGACGAAACGCGTCCCGGAGAGGGTTAAGGCGGGGCTATGCTCAGAGCAAAAAAAGGGGGGAGCCAAATGGCTCCCCCCTTTTTTACATGAATAAAGCCTGTATCACTTCCCGGTAACAAACTCCGGGTAGGCTTCCATGCCGCACTCAGCTAAATCAACGCCCTCGTACTCTTCCTGTTCGCTGACCCTTACTCCCATCACCGCTTTGATTATGCCCCACACCAGCAGGCTGGCCAGGAACACCCACCCGAAGATGGTTGCCGCGCCGATCAACTGCCCGCTGAAGCTTGCATCTCCGTTGGTAATGGGCACGAGTATCAGGCCGAGAAACCCGCATACGCCGTGAGCCGAGATGGCGCCCACTGGGTCGTCGATACGCAGTTTGTCGAGAAAGATAACGCTGAACACCACTGCTACACCGCCCAGAGCACCCCAGAGAGTCGCAATCAGTGCACTTGGGGTAGAGGGCTCGGCGGTGATAACCACCAAGCCGGCGATGGCGCCGTTGAGGAGCATGGTTAAATCCGCTTTACCAAACAGCAGGCGACCGGTTGTCAGGGCGGCTATAGCGCCACCGGCAGCAGCAGCGTTGGTGTTGAGGAAAACCATGGCAACCGAGTTGGCACTGGCGATATCACCCAGTTTAAGAACAGAACCGCCGTTGAAGCCGAACCAGCCCATCCACAAGATAAAGGTGCCTAGCGCAGCCAGGGGTAGGTTAGAGCCCGGGATTGCCCGGATTTCGCCTTTGGGGCCGTATTTGCCTTTTCGGGCGCCCAGCAGCAGCACGCCAGCTAGAGCGGCGGCTGCACCGGCCAGGTGGACAATACCGGAACCGGCAAAGTCACTGAAGCCAAGGTCACCCAGGTTGTAAAGCCCGAAAACATCCTTGCCTCCCCAGGTCCAGGAGCCTTCCAGAGGGTAGATTACTCCGGTCATCACTACCGCAAAGGCGAGGAATGCCCAGAGTTTCATTCGCTCTGCTACGGCACCGGATACGATCGACATGGCGGTAGCGACAAACACCACCTGGAAAAAGAAATCTGCAGCGCTGGAGTAAATCGCACCGCCTTCGAAGCCATCTTCCCGGCTTGCAAAGTCACCCAGAACTGCCACCGCATCGGTTTGCTCAATGCCGCTTAGCAGAAGGGTGCCGTCGTACATAATGGCATAGCCGCACACCAGGTACATGGTGCAGGCAATGGCATAAAGCGCGACGTTTTTGGTGAGTATTTCGGTGGTGTTTTTAGCTCTTACCAGCCCGGATTCGAGCATGGCAAAACCGGCGGCCATCCACATAACTAATGCGCCGCACATCAGGAAATAAAAGGTATCTATTGCATACTGCAGGTGAAAAATATTGCTTTCCATAGGAAGCCCTCCGCACAAGGCACTTCAGATTGGTTTTTTTGCGTTGGTTTGTTCAGGTAACCAGAGCTGGATCAGACCGCTTCTTCGCCAGTCTCGCCTGTCCGGATTCGAATCGCCTGTAGCAGTTCGGTTACGAAGATCTTGCCGTCGCCAATTTTGCCGGTGTTGGCAGCCTTGGTAATGGATTCGATAACCTGGTCCAGAAGATTGTCGCCAATGGCTACTTCAACTTTTACCTTTGGCAGAAAATCCACCACATATTCCGCGCCACGATAAAGTTCTGTGTGGCCTTTCTGCCGCCCGAAGCCTTTAACTTCGGTGACGGTTACGCCTTGTACGCCAATCTCGGATAGTGCCTCTCGGACATCATCCAACTTGAAAGGCTTGATGATCGCTGTCACAAGTTTCATTGCTTTCTCCTTGGTAAAACCGTCCCAACATGAGAGGCCAGTGGCCATTCGTTGAGTTCGGAGTGCTGCCGCTCTGCACGTCAACTGTGCGGATTGCGTACAAGAGCTATAGCACCGGGTGTGCCAACGCAAAAAAATACTTTTAAATCATGGGTTTGATGATCTTTTGTTGCATGTTGCTGTTAGTCTGATAGCCAGTTTGTGCACCAGATCAGGGCGCTCTGCCATCCCTTGAGCCACATTGGAGCAAACCAAGGGGCAGGCAGCGCTATTATAGTGCCCAACGTGCCTAGTATGGCAGGGGTGGCGGTGTGATACACTCCTGCTAACAGGTCGCGGCTCTTGTCTTTTGGCCGAAATCGGACATTATTTTAATCAGTGAGGTGATGAGTGAAAGGCCCACAGGATATTTTTGCGCAGTTACAGGGGCAGTTTGGGCAATTTGTGCCGGATATGGCACGCGCCGCCCGGGACGATTTTGAAACTCAGGCCCGCGCAGCGGTTACATCGGTTCTGTCCCGCCTGGAACTTGTAACCCGTGATGAGTTTGATGCCCAACAAGCAGTGCTTATGAAAACCCGTGAAATGGTAGAAGCCCTCGAAAAACGAGTGGCGGAGCTGGAGAAGTCTCCGAAAGCTCAGTAAACCGAATTCATCCTGGCAGGACGCCGGGCTCAGGTGGGGCTAACCGTTGTGGTCCCGCACTGATACTCAGAAACCATGGAAGGTTGTTATGCTTGCTGTCGTTCATTCCCGCGCCATTATTGGCGTGTCTGCGCCGGAGGTCACGGTAGAGGTTCATCTCTCCGGGGGGCTTCCCGCGCTTTCTATTGTTGGCCTGCCAGAAACCGGCGTGCGTGAAAGCCGCGAACGCGTAAGAAGTGCCCTGCTGAACGCAGGCTTCGAATTTCCAGCCAGAAGAATAACCATCAATCTTGCCCCCGCAGACTTGCCAAAAGAGGGCGGCCGATTTGATCTGCCCATCGCTCTTGGTATTCTCGCCGCCTCCGGGCAGATCCCTGCTGAAAGCCTCACCGCCTTGGAATTCCTTGGAGAGCTCTCACTCAATGGCGCGCTCCGCCCGCTAAAAGGTGTGTTGCCCGCCGTTTTGGCGGCGCGAAAAGCAGGGCGGGGTTTGCTGGTGCCCAATAGCAACGCTGACGAAGCGGCGCTTGCAAGCCAGGGCGATGTGCTGGCAGCGGGGCATATACTGGCAGTATGCGAACACCTGAGTGGGCGCGCCCGTTTGGTGCCTGTGCCCCGCACAAAGCCGGAACACTTGGCATGCGCAAGTATGCCCGATCTTGCGGATGTGCGAGGCCAAAGTGTCCCTCGTCGAGCGCTGGAAGTGGCTGCCGCTGGTGCCCACAATTTACTCTTCTTTGGCCCCCCGGGAACCGGGAAAAGTATGTTGGCCAGCCGGTTGCCCGGAATCTTGCCGGATTTGAGCGATGATCACGCCATGGAAGTGGCCAGCGTGCACTCGGTCGCCGGGTTGCGGGTAGGAGAGAGTGGTTGGCGCCAACCACCGTTCAGATCTCCCCACCATACGGCGTCTGCTGTGGCTTTGGTGGGCGGAGGTAGCAGCCCCCGGCCGGGAGAAATATCTCTGGCACACCGGGGGGTGTTGTTTCTCGACGAGCTGCCGGAGTTTGAGCGCCGGGTTCTGGAAGTGCTGCGTGAACCTATGGAAACCGGTGAGATCTCCATCAGCCGTGCCGCGCGGCAGGTCACGTTTCCTGCACGGTTTCAGGTTATCGGCGCTATGAATCCATGCCCATGCGGCTACAGTGGGCATCCAACCATTGAATGCCAATGCACGCCCCAGCAGGTGATGCGTTATCGCTCGAAAATATCCGGTCCGCTGCTGGATAGGTTCGATTTGCATGTGGAGGTGCCTGTGCAAAGTGGCGACGTATTGATGCAATCCGGCGGGGATGGCGAGTCCAGTGCCCTGGTGAGAGAGCGGGTAGCGTTTGCCAGAGATCGCCAGACTCAACGTGGCTGTGTTAATGCGACTTTGTCAGGGCGCGAGCTGCAGAAGGTCTGCCGCCTTGAGCACACCAGTGAAAAGCTGCTTTCCGGGGCAATGGAGAAACTGGGGCTGTCAGCCAGGGCGCTGCACCGGATACTGCGGGTTGCGCGCACGCTGGCGGATCTTGAGGGAGCTGACTCGGTTACTCAGCCACATCTGATGGAGGCGTTGGGCTACCGACAGTTTGACCGTCAAACCGGAAAGAGTTCTGTGGTATCCGCCTGATTCTTTTTACTCTGGTAAACTGTGTGCAAACTCCGTTTACAACACCCGCAGCCTGGGGTTAAGGATTGCAGATGACTGACCAGAAAGAACCACACGACCTTGGCGACGAAAACGAAGCGAAACAAGCGGCAAGCGAATCGCCTATTACGACTCGCCGTGGCGTCCGCAGCTTTGTTTTGCGCCAGGGGCGTATGACCGAAGGCCAGAAAAAGGCCTACGAACGCAGTTGGCCAAAGTTTGGCCTGGCCCGTGAAAACGGCATGATTGATCCACGCCAGGTCTTCGGCCGTGATGCCATGCTCAACCTTGAAATTGGTTTCGGCATGGGGCGTTCGCTGGCAGAAATGGCCGAAGCGGCCCCGGAGCAGGATTTCATTGGTGTGGAGGTTCATTTACCGGGCGTCGGCGCATTGCTCAAAGAGATCGAAGAGCGGGGCCTGGAGAACATCCGCGTTTACAACATAGATGCTAACGATGTGATCGATTTGTGCCTGCCGGACGCCTGCCTGGATCAGGTCATGGTGTTCTTCCCGGACCCCTGGCACAAAAAGAAGCATCACAAGCGCCGGTTGGTTCAGCCTGAATTTGTCCAACGCATACGCCATAAGTTGCGTGTTGGCGGCATTCTGCATCTGGCCACTGACTGGGAAAACTATGCAGAGCATATGATGGAAGTGATGGGTGATTCTGAGGGGTTTGCCAATACCCAGGAGCAGGGTCAATACTCACCGCGGCCGGATTATCGCCCGGTTACCAAGTTTGAAAAGCGTGGTGAAAACCTGGGTCATGGTGTTTGGGACTTGTTGTTTCACCGCACCAACTAGGTTTCACGCCTGAGCAGCTACCCCGGCGCTAATGGATGGCGCCGGGCTGCACGGATAATCACAAGCCCTGCAAGGCCTAGTGTAAGGGCCGTGAATTTGGCCAGGGAACTGATGGTGGCCGCAAGGCTAATGGCATCCGTGGGCGCCTCCAGGTTATTCAGCAGCAAGACATTCTCTGTCGCATCCGCCACGCCGGCAACAATAAACAGTGCCCTGACCCAGCGTGCGGCGGTTTGTTCACGAACGCCTGGCCGGTCGAGAGTGCAGTGTCGGGTTAGCAGAATCAGGGTCAGGCAGTAGATCGGGATGAAAAAGAAATCGAGCCAAAGAGACAGTTTGGCCCACTGCAGACCCTCCTCTCCCCAGCTTTGTACAATCGCCAGCGCTTGTTCAGCACCACCCGCTAACTGAAAGCTCACAATGCCCTGATGTGCAGACCCGGTTTTCAGAGGCTGATTAATCAGTATTAGCACAGCGAGTAACACCACTGTTGCTATCAGGCAGCCTTTCAGACGTTTGGGGAACGCCAACAATCGTTTTGCCGTGTCCATTACAGAAAACGCTCCAGCAGGCTGTTCAGATACCTTTGCCCCAAGCCGGTGGCTTGAAGCCGGTCACCAATCAGCAATTTATCATCACGCAACGACTGAAGTTGTACCTCAATGGATGACAAGGGTAAACCCGTTCGCTCATAGAAAAGGCGTTCATCCACCCCTTCGCGCAGGCGCAGAGCGTTCATCAGGAACTCCAGAGGGAGTTCTGCCACTCCTATCGTGTCGCTTCCGGCGGTACGACTGCCGATCCGGTTGAGGTAGGCCTCTGGCTGACGTGTTTTCCAGTAACGCTTTATGGTGCCGTCGGGAAGGCTGATTTTGCCGTGCCCTCCTGCACCTAGCGCCAGATAATCCCCGAAGGTCCAGTAGTTGAGGTTGTGCCTTGAGGCCTTGCCATGCTGGCACCAGGCAGACACCTCGTAGTCGCTGAAGCCGTGCTGGTACAGAAACTCACTACCGCGCTGGGCAATTTCCCAGAGTAATTCGTCGTCTGGCAAGTCTGGTGGTCGGCTGTAGAACTCTGTATTCGGCTCCAGCGTGAGCTGATACCAGGATAAATGAGGCGGTTCATGGCTCATTGCGGCCCTGAGATCTTCCAACGCCTCGTTTGGAGTTTGGCCGGGTAGGCCGTGCATCAAGTCCAGATTGAAGTTGTCGAAGCCGGCCTTTTGGGCAGACTCGATCGCTCTATGTGCTGCCGTGCTGTCATGAATTCGGCCAAGGGCTTTCAGGTGCACCGGGTTGAAGCTTTGCACACCGATAGATAAACGGTTGATGCCGGCGTCGCGGAAGGCCTCGAACCGGCCTTCTTCCAGAGTGCCCGGGTTAGCTTCGAGGGTGATTTCTGCCTCGGCTGCAAAGGCCAGTCGCTCCCGCAGTCCTTTGAAAAGTTTTTGGTAAAATGCGCCACTCATCAGTGAGGGTGTACCACCCCCGATAAATACGGTTTCTACAGTTCGGCCCGACGCCAGTGGGAGATCCTGGTCAATGTCTTCAAACAGGGCATTAAGGTAGGCGGATTCAGGCATGTCGTTCTGAACAGCGTGGGAATTGAAATCGCAGTAGGGACATTTGCGCACGCACCAGGGTACGTGAATGTACAGGCTAAGGGGTGGCGAGACCGGCTCGGGTGTGAAAGTGACCAAGGAACTCAGGCCTCAGCCTTGAGCTGTTCCATCAGCAATGCCAAGGCCCGGCCCCGGTGACTGATCCGGTTTTTCTCATCCCGGCTCAGTTCAGAGGCGCTGCAGTTCTTTTCCGGGCAAAGAAAGATCGGGTCGTAGCCAAAGCCACCGTCGCCTCTGGGTGCCCTGAGAATCGTGCCTGGCCAACGTCCATGGCACACAATGGGAGTGGGGTCGTCTGCGTGGCGCAGATACACGAGAACACAGTGGAATTGTGCGCCGCGTTGGCCATCTGGCACATCCGTCATGGCTTCCAGGAGAGCGTTAAGATTATCCAGGTCAGAAGCCCCGGCCCCGGCGTATCGTGCTGAACGAACCCCCGGCGCGCCGCTCAGCGCATCCACCGCCAAACCACTATCGTCAGCCAATGCAGGTAAGCCGGTTGCCCGGGCGGCGTGACGTGCTTTGAGGATGGCATTTTCCACAAACGTAACCGCTGGTTCTTCGGCTTCGCTCACACCCAGCTCGCCTTGAGGCACTGGAATGAGATTCAGTGGCGCAAGAAGTTGGGTGAATTCGAGGATTTTGCCTTTGTTGTTACTGGCAATAACAAGTTGCTCGGGCATAGTTCGCTCAGTCGCCGAAAAGAGTGTGGGCAAATCGTACCGGCAAGTCCTGTTTATGCCCGGTAGGGCGAGCGGTAACGTTGAATGTCATCAGCTCGCCGGATGAGTACTGGTACTGGGCAATAAAGTACACGGAGTCGCCTTCCTGTATTCTGCGAAAGGCCAGAAACTTTACTTGCTGAATGTCGTTTGAAACCTTGCCTTCCACCTGACCGGGTACGGGTTTAATAGCCCCGTTTGCGTCTTCCTGCATAATGGAAATGTTAACGACGCCAATACTTCTGCTGCGCTGAAGGTTGTTGGCCTTTGCGACTTCAGGTGTAAGAAAGGTGCTTGGAAACACGCTCCAGTGAACCTGATAGTCTCCGAAATCTTCCGATCCGGCCAAAGCAGGAAGGCTCACAAGGGCGGCCAGGAATGCGGCTGCTGCCATGGCAATAATGTTGTGCAGGGCTTTGGTTTTCATTACGTTTTCTCCCGGGTAATGCGGTAGATCGCGATCTCACCCAACAGGTTCGGCCAGAAACGCGCCAGCCAGTTGTTCTGGTGCTGACCGTCCACTACGCGACGGCTTTTGATGCGAATGCCTTTCTCGCGGCACAGGGCTTCAAAATCCTTGAAGGTACATAACCGTATGTTGGGGGTGTTGTACCACTTATAGGGTAATGCGTCTGATTCGGGCATGCGGCCGCTAAGAGCCAGCCCCCAGCGCAGTCGCCAGTGTGCGAAGTTGGGGAAGGTCACTATGCCTTCGTCGCCAAGACGCAGCATTTCATCCAGCACCTTGTCTGGGCGGCGAACTGCCTGCAGTGCCTGCGTCATCAATACAATATCGAAGCTGTTGTCTTCAAAGTTGTCCAGGCCCTGGGTATCCAGGTTCTGCTCGATCACTGAAACACCGCGGTTCATGCAGGTAGTTATGTGGTCGGGGTTAATTTCCAGACCAAACCCTGTGGCATTGCGTTCCCGCTTGAGGTAATCGAGCAAGGTGCCGTCACCACAACCAAGGTCCAGTACATGGTGGCCAGGCTTTACCCATTGCTGGATGATTTCAAGATCCGCTCTCATGCGCCCACCTCTCTGGCAACACGGTCCATGTATGCGGTAAAGATATCAGTATAGCGAGGGGTTGGGATCAGGAATGCATCGTGGCCCCAAGGTGCGTCAATTTCTGCATAACTTACCTTCCGCCGAGCTGCGATCATGGCGTTTACCATCTCTTCTGAACGGGCCGGAGTGAAGCGCCAGTCTGTGCTGAACGAAAGCACCAGAAACTCACAGCTGGCTTCAGCCATGGCCTTGGACAAATCTCCGCCAAACTCATAGGCGGGGTCGAAATAATCCAGTGCGCGGGTCATCAGTAGATAGGTGTTGGCGTCGAAGACTTCAGAGAAGCGCTCGCCCTGATAGCGGAGGTAGCTTTCAACCTGGAACTCGGCATCGTAACCAAATTTGTAAGCCTGATCTCGTAATTCGCGGCCAAATTTCTCTCCCATGGAGGCATCGGAGAGATAAGTGATGTGGCCTACCATTCGCGCCAGCATCAGCCCGCGGCGGGGCAGGGTGTCGAAATCAAAGTAGCGGCCATCATGGAATTCACGGTCCGAGGTGATTGCCTGGCGCGCTACCTCATTAAAGGCAATGTTCTGAGCTGTGAGGCGTGGACTGGAGGCAATGGCCACGGCATGTTTCAGCCTGTCCGGATAGTCCAGACTCCATTGCAGTGCCTGCATGCCGCCCAGAGAGCCACCTACTACCGCTGCCCAGCAGTCAATTCCGAGGCGGTCCGCCAGCAGTGCCTGGCTTTTAACCCAGTCGCCAACGGTGACTACGGGAAAATCCGGGCCGTAAGGCTTGCCTGTGGCAGGGTTGGTCGAGATGGGGCCGGTGCTGCCATGGCAACCACCCAGGTTGTTGAGGCACACTACAAAAAACCGATTGGTATCAACGGGCTTGCCGGGGCCTATGCAAGTATCCCACCAGCCGGGCTTGCGGTCGTCCATAGAATGGTAGCCGGCGGCGTGGTGGTGCCCGCTCAAGGCATGGCAGATGAGCACAGCATTGCTGCGATCGGCGTTAAGTTCGCCATAGGTCTCAACTACCAGATCATAGCGCTCCAGCGTTTGGCCGCACGCCAGTTCAATGGGCGTTTCAAAATGGTACGTCTGCGGGGTGACTACCCCGACAGAATCCACAGGCAGGGAATCGGGCATTGGCGCGGCAGGTTCCTGGTTCGGTCCGTTAGAAAACTACTTTGCTGGCAAGGGCAAACGCCTGTACCAGCAGAGCAGTTTAAAGGCGGGTCGTCATACCTGCAACCGACAGACTGTACGAGGGTCAAGCGGCGGGCTAGAACCCGCCTGAAATATTGACCACTTTTTGCTGGATCATGGTTGGTGCAGGCTTGCGGATTTGACGCTGCATGGCATCCGCCAATTCCAGTTGACGGCGCAAATCAGTGATAGTGTTGTGGAGCCGTTCGCGCTCGGTGCGGCTGTCACGATCGCTTCTCACCATATCCCTAAGGCGACGGATTTGATGTTCCAGTAGCTGTTTTTGCTCCATGGAGTACTGCATGATCGGTAGCAGGGCTTCTGAAGGCCAGCGCTCTACATCTGCGCGTACACGAGCATGCAGGGTTCTGGCTTCGCTCACCATGACATTGAAAAAACGTTGTACCAGAACGGACTGCTCAGTCAGCAGGTTTTTGGGGCTGGCGCGGAAGCGTCGGGCTTTTTTGCGCAGTTCTCTTATAGCAATAACATGGCGGCCGGCGCGAAGAGGAATAGGCTCCAGGTGGCGGGCACGGGTATCTTCGTTGTAGCGACGGTAAATGGCACCAACCATCTTCTCGGCAAGGCGACCCTCACTGAGAAGGTTGCTGAAGTCGCCCTCAAGCAGCTCGAAAAACTGTTCCATGGCGTTGTTCATGCCCGCCGTCGTCCAGCTTTTTGTCATGGATTTCCGGATTTTTTCGGCATGAGCTTCAAACCGGTCTTCGTCTACCAGCTTTTTCAGCATATCGCCTTGAGATGCCATGAGTCGGCGGCTTGAGCGCAGCGTGATCAGCTTTTTATAGTAAAAGTCGTAATCTTTCTGGGAGCGGTCGGCCAAGCGAGCAAGGGCCGCTTTGTCCATGGTCACGCCGGAGCAGGCCTTGAATTCTTCGTCAAGAGAGTCAAGCCGGTTCTGCATGGCGGCCTGGCTATTTTGCAGCATACCCAGCAGATCGTTGATCAGGCTTTGGGTGATCAGCTGCTCTTTATGCATCAGGATGCGCTGAATAATCAGCTGCTCAAGATTGCCAATGTTGGAGCGGGCGAAAAGATCAGAATCTTTCCGGACTCTGGCAACCAATCCCTGTTTTGCCGACAAAGGGATGACATCTTGTTGGCGGATGCCCAGATGATCTGCGGTATAGCCACGCACCCGCTCGATAGCATCGTGTGTGTGCTTCTCGCCCTGCAGGTCGTCCCACAGCACATCAATCTTGTTCAGTACCGCAAAGCGACCGGCACGGTGGTCGGCATGCTCGGTATCAATGTATTCCTTCCAGATAGTCATATCGCTGGCGGTAACGCCAGTATCGGCACTTAGCACGAAGATAATAGCGTGCGCGCGCGGGAGCATGCTGATTGTGAGCTCTGGCTCGGAGCCGAGTGCGTTCAGGCCCGGTGTGTCGAGAATCCGCAATCCGCGTTCAAACAGGGGGTGGCGGATACTGATCTGTGCATTGCGCCAGGCAGGAATCAGAACCTTGCCGGGATTGTTGCGGTCTTGCTCCAGCATACTTTCATCAAAGCCCAGAGCGCGTGCCTCTCCGGGGGAAACGCTTTTCACTCGAGCTACTTCGCCCAGAACCTCGCGCATGATTTCAGGGTCGCGCTCATCCAGTTCGTGCTTAACCCAACGCTCTGGTTGCTTGCGTAGTTGCTGCAGTGACAATTCGCCGGTGCGGGTTTCTATGGGAAGCAGCAGTAGGTAGTTTTCGTTGGCGCTGCGATCAAAGAATAACTCAGTAGGGCACATGGTTGTGCGCCCGGCCTGTGAAGGCAACATGCGCTGGCCAAAGTCAGAGAAGAACAGAGCGTTTATGAGTTCCGTTTTGCCACGGGAGTACTCACCAACAAATGCAATGGTAAGCTCGTCTTCAACGAGCAGTTCAAGCCCATGACGAATCCGTGCACTGATATCATCAGAGAACAGGTTGTTGTCCTGAAGCCACAGCCGGTAACGGCCGATCTGGCGGATCAGCTCTTTTTTCCAGTTATGGTAGGCTTCTACCTGCTGGGTAAGGTTTCCCTGAAGACTCATCGGATATTCCCTCTGCACCACTTCCGGCATTCCCCCGGCTAGCTAAACCGGGCTCCGCATGATGGACGAATTAATTAATTACTGTTAATACTAACCTGTTCCCGCAATGTTTGGAGTCAGGCGATTTTTGGTATGTAGCAGTTGGTGGCAGGAGTCTAATGAAAAAAGCCGCAAAATCAACAGGTTGATGATGCGGCGCAAGATTCAGGATTTTTGTGGAGAACTGTTACAGATTGTTGATTTGAGACGTGACCTACATTCCCAGCCCAATGGCTCCAAGGCCGACAGCCATTTTCATGTGGCCAATAACAACCGTGATAACGTTCAGAATCAGAAAAACGATAATAGGTGACAGGTCCAATCCGCCCATGGACGGCATCAAATTGCGCACCGGGCGCATAACGGGCTCTGTGATTTGTGCGACAAGCTGAATGGCGGGGTGGCTGCTTCCCGGGGCAATCCAGCTGACAACCACTACAGCGATAACCGACCAAAAGTAAATCTTCACGATCAGTTCCAGTACTGCGATAACGCCCCAAACCAAGAGTATGAGCGGGTTTATGGATGGTATGCCGCCGTTGAGGGCTACAAGAATCAGGAAGAATACGACTGCCTGAATGAGAACCGCCAGTACCAGTGCCGCACCGTCAATGCCGCCCCAGCCAGGAATAATCCGGCGCATAGGGCGAAGCAAGGGGTTTGTTGCTTTCACTGCAAACTGGGAGATCGGGTTATAGAAATCAGCTCGAGCCAGTTGCAGCAGAAAACGCAGCAGAATTATGGTCATGTAAAACGTGGACGCGATCAGCAGGATCGTAATCAGGATGTCTGCCAGCATGTAACCTGTTCTCCGTTGTCAGTGACTGTTTTAATCTTTGCCAGCCAGTTCTTTGGCCATTTCTTCCGAGCGCTTGTACGCAGCGTTATACGCTTTTTTAACCAGTTCGCGCATGCCGCCCTCTTCGAAGGTATGCACCGCCTGTTCAGTTGTTCCGCCCGGAGACATCACGTTCTTCTTCAGTTGCGCTGGATTCTGCTCGCTCTTGGCGGCCATTTCAGCGGCGCCTGCCATGGTTTGAATGGCAAGCTGGCGGGCGGTTGCAGGGTTTACGCCGGCGTCTGTTGCTGCGGCCTCCAGAGCTTCCAGCATCAGAAAGAAATAAGCGGGGCCGCTACCGGAAAGGGCTGTTACGCCGTGAAGCAACGCTTCATCCTCAACCCATACTGCAAGGCCGATGCCTTCAAAAACCGATTGCACAGCCTTTTTCTGGGCGCTGGTGACGCTTTCGCTGGCGAATAGACCTGCAGCGCCCTTACCCACCAGCGAGGGCGTGTTGGGCATGACTCGTACAATGGGCAAGCCGCCACCCAGCCACTCATCAAGAGTATCGGCGCCAAGGCCAGCTGCTATGGAAACCATCAGCGGGCGAGTGTTCTGAGCGATGGGGGCTATGTCGCGACATACGTCGGCCATGGCCTGGGGTTTAACCGCGAGCACCACTATATCTGCCTGCTGTGCGCAGTAGCGGTTATCGGTTGTCACGCTGATTCCAAAGCGCTTGCGAATGGATTGCAGGTGTCCGTCGTCCGGCGCACTGGCCCAAATGCTGCTGGCTTTGAAGCCGCTATCCAGCATGCCGCCAATAATGGCACTGGCCATGTTGCCTGCACCGATGAACGAAATGGTTGGTGATTTGCTCAAGGTTTGCTCCAGCGGTTATTCGGTTGTATTCCGGTTCCGATAATAGCAGGTACGGGCCTGTTCAGCTCTTCCGGGAGCGCTCGCCAAAGACGGCTGTGCCAATGCGGACACAGGTAGAGCCTTCTGCGATTGCCGTTTCGAGATCCCCGGACATGCCCATGGATAAAGTGTCCAGTGGCCCGGCTTCCGGAAAGTCTCGCTTTAGCTCTTTCAATGCATTTGCAAGCATTCGGAAACTCTGCCTCAGGCCGGTCTCGCTCTGGTCCGGATCTGGTATGGCCATAAGCCCTCTGAGCGTGAGCCCCGGCAGCTGGCTTATCTCTGAAACCAGTTCCGGCAGTTCCTCTGGCCGGCACCCGGATTTACTCTGCTCATTGTTAATGTTGACCTGAAGGCAAATATTCAATGGGGGCAGGCCGGTTTCTCTTTGCTCGCTCAGGCGTCTTGCAACTTTCAGGCGGTCAACGCTATGAACCCAGGAAAAAGCCGCGGCGATTTGCCGTGTTTTGTTGGATTGAATAGGGCCAATGAAATGCCATTCAATATCGGCCAGGTCGCTGAGCTCTGACATTTTGTCGAGAGCTTCCTGAAGGTAGTTTTCCCCGAAAGCCAGCTGGCCTGCAGTGGCGGCTTCTCTGAGTTCCTCTGCCGAACGGGTCTTACTGACCGCCAACAGGCTCACAGAACCGGCATCGCGGCCTGCCTGCAATGTTGCTTTTTGTATGCGTCGGGTTACGCTCCCGAGGTTGTCTGCTATGCTGCTCATAGTATGAAATAGTCGCGTTTGGTCTGCCCATTATATGGCGACACGTTACTCGCAGGTCACTGAAATGCCAAGTGATCGGAGTAGAGTCATGCCAGACAGGCGCTACCTGGATTAAAGAGTAAGCCCTCCGAGGACTTGTATGGATATTACTGAACTGCTTGCCTTCTCGGCGAAACAGGGTGCGTCTGACTTGCATCTTTCCGCCGGCCTGCCCCCGATGATTCGTGTTGACGGTGATGTTCGCCGTATCAACCTTCCGCCCCTGGAACACAAAGAAGTTCATGGGCTTATCTACGACATCATGAACGACAAGCAGCGCAAGGACTACGAGGAGTTCCTGGAAACGGACTTTTCCTTCGAAGTACCCGGTGTCGCACGCTTCCGTGTTAACGCCTTTAATCAGAATCGGGGCGCAGGAGCCGTTTTCCGCACCATCCCCTCGAAAGTTCTGACCATGGAAGACCTTGGCATGGGTCAGGTGTTCAAGGATATTGCCTCAGTTCCCCGTGGGCTGGTTTTGGTAACCGGGCCGACAGGTTCTGGTAAGTCCACCACTCTGGCAGCGATGGTGGACTACATAAACGATACGCGCTACGAGCACATTCTCACTGTAGAAGACCCAATCGAATTTGTGCACGACTCCAAGAAATGCCTGGTCAACCAGCGGGAAGTGCACCGGGATACTCTGGGCTTTAACGAAGCCCTGCGTTCCGCATTGCGGGAAGACCCCGACATTATTCTGGTTGGTGAGCTTCGGGATCTGGAAACCATCCGTTTGGCCCTCACTGCGGCAGAAACAGGGCACTTGGTATTCGGAACACTGCACACCACCTCAGCAGCAAAAACCATCGACCGGGTGGTAGACGTATTCCCGGCCCAGGAAAAATCCATGGTGCGATCCATGCTTTCTGAATCGCTGCAAGCTGTTATCTCCCAAACGCTCATGAAGAAAATGGGTGGTGGCCGTATAGCTGCGCACGAAATCATGATTGGTACCTCTGCGATTCGGAACCTGATTCGCGAAGATAAAATTGCCCAGATGTACTCATCCATTCAAACGGGTGGCTCCCTGGGTATGCAGACGCTGGATCAGTGCCTGGAGCGCCTGTTGCAGAAAGGCCTGATTTCCCGTGAGGCTGCAAGGCTTAAGGCGAAAATGCCGGATAATTTCTGATTTTGATCGGGCAGTCACTTAGTAAAGAACATAGGTAAATAAAGATGGAATTCGAAAAGCTGCTTCGTCTCATGGTAGAGAAAGGGGGGTCAGACCTCTTTATTACTGCCGGTGTTCCGCCCAGCATGAAAGTGCACGGTAAAGTGCTACCAGTCACCAAGAATGCTTTAACGCCAGAGCAGACCAGGGATTTGGTATACGGTGCAATGACCGAGAAGCAGCGTGCAGAGTTTGAGGATTCTCACGAGTGCAATTTTGCCATAAGCGCCCGGGGTATAGGGCGTTTCCGGGTGAGTGCGTTCTTCCAGCGCAACCTGTGCGGTATGGTGCTGCGACGGATTGAAGTGAAGATTCCTCAGGTCGACGAACTAGGGCTGCCGGAAATCGTCAAAGAACTGGCTATGACCAAGCGCGGGTTGATCATGTTTGTGGGTGCCACAGGCACCGGTAAGTCAACATCGCTGGCCGCCATGCTGGGGCACCGTAACCGTAACAGCCGTGGGCACATAATTTCCATTGAAGACCCGATTGAATTCGTGCACCAGCACCAGGGCTGCATCGTAACCCAGCGGGAAGTTGGCATTGATACCGAGAGCTTTGAAGTTGCGCTGAAAAACACGCTGCGACAGGCACCGGACGTTATTCTCATTGGTGAGGTGCGTACCCGCCAGACCATGGAGTATTCGGTTCAGTTTGCTGAAACCGGTCACCTTTGCCTTGCAACACTCCACGCCAACAACGCTAACCAGGCGCTCGACCGGATTATCCAGTTTTTTCCGCCCGAGCAGCACAACCAGATCTGGATGGACTTGTCTCTTAACCTGAAGGCCATTGTAGCGCAGCAGTTGATTCCCACGCCGGACGGCAAAGGCCGCAAGGCGGTTATTGAGGTTCTGATCAATACGCCACTGGTTGCCGACCTTATCCGAAAAGGCGAGGTTCACAAGCTTAAGGAGTTGATGTCCAAATCTAATGAATCCGGTATGCGGACCTTTGATCAGGCATTGTATGAACTCTATGCCGAAGGCTCTATTACCTACGAAGATGCTTTGGCTCACGCCGACTCAGCTAACGATCTGCGCCTGATGATCAAGTTGGGCGCCGATGCTCAGGGGGCAGACAAATTGTCGTCTTCTGTCGATAAATTGACCATTCAGGATAGCTGACATGCTTGACCCCACCAGGGGGCAAAACTCGTTAGCTTTTGAAATTAGTAGTTTTGGCATTTGAGACCACTAACCCCAGCTGCGTATACTCCGCCCAACATTAAAAAGGAGTTACCGCTGTTATGAAATCTTCACCTCTGACTCGCGCTATTCGGCTGGCCACGCTGGCCGCAGTAGCTGCCCCAGCCAGCGTTTTCGCTGGCGGTTTTTCCCTGAACGAACAAAGCGCAAGTGCCATGGGCGTTGCTAACGCCGGTGCTGTTGCCAACCCTGAGAACGCAACGACAGTTTTGTTTAACCCTGCGGGCATGAGCCAGCTCAAGGGCACGAATATCTCTTTTGGCGCGGCTGTTCTTGATATTAAGGCTGAGGCCAAGAGTGCCAGTGCCACGAACACATTGGGCGGGCCAGTTAATGGTGGTACTGGTGGTGATATTGCAGATCCAGCCTTCCTGCCTAACTTTTACCTGACCCATGAAATCAACGACTCGATCGATGTGGGCTTTGGTTTTCATGCGCCATATGGCCTCGCCGCTGACTATGATGATGATTTTGCTGGGCGTTATTTCGCGGACAAGACTGAACTGACCGTAATTTCGTTTTCGCCAGCGATCTCTGTGAATAACGGTAAAGGCCTATCCATGGGCCTTGGGCTTAACATTATGTACGCAGAAGGCAAGCTAACCAAATTCCAAGATTACTCGGGTATATATGGTCGTTGGCAGCAAGGATATGCGCAAATAGAGAGCGGTCTTCAAGGGACGGGGATGACACCTGCGGATTTAGGTCTTGCTGCTCCTTCAGCTTTTGAGGAAGGCTACGCGGATATTGAGGGTAATGATATCGCGGTTAATTTCCGTGTAGGTTTTCTGTATGAGCTGTCGGATCGGACCCAGTTTGGTTTGACTGCTCAGACAGGTACTGAGTTTGAATTGAAAGGAGATGCTGAAATCTCTGGGTTGCCGCAGACAGCAGACTACAACTTGGGAGCTTTCGGCACCCAAACGCTGCCAACTGGCGCTCAAGCTGCAGCAAGCGAAGCTGTTCGAGTGCCTCTCGCGATTCCTGAAAGCATTACTGTCGGTGCTCGTCACCAGTTAAACGACACAGTAACGCTGTTGGCTGGCGCGTCATACTCCAGGTGGAGCCGCTTCGAGGAGCTGGATATCATCAGCCGCGAAGGCGGAACCGGGGCAGTTTCCAGTGTCACCGGCAACGAAGTCATTACCCACATCACCGAAAAGTGGAAGAACACTTGGCAATTTAACGTCGGTTCAATCTGGCAGGTAACTCCAGAGTGGGCGTTGAAGGCTGGTTATGCTTGGGATGAGTCGCCTGTCGACAACTATCTGACAGCTCGAATCCCATCAAGCGACCGGCACTGGCTGACACTGGGTGGCCAGTGGAAGAGCATTGATAACGGTTGGACCGTTGATGCGGCCGTTGGTACCTTGCTGTTTACTGACGACCCGAAGGTTGATGAGTACTCATACCTCCATGCTGCACCGGACCAAAAAGACCCAAATGCAGGTGCGTCCAACTATAAGGGCGAGTACGAACTAAGCGCCTGGAGTGCTTCCTTGCAGGTCAGCAAAGCCTTCTAAATCTTTCAGGTGAAGACTTAGCTAAAAAAACGCCCGGCCGAGTTCTCTCGCCGGGCGTTTTTATTCAGTGTGCCTGATCCCAGTTATCACCCACACCTGCTTCCACTAACAGCGGCACTGCAAGCTTCGCCGCGCCGGACATACGCTTGATCAGCCCTTCGCGAATTTCATCTACGGCTTCTTCCTTCACCTCAAGAATCAATTCGTCGTGGACCTGCATGGTCATGCGAGCGGTATCGGGATGCTCTGCGAGCAGCCAACGTTCCACCTCGATCATTGCCAGTTTAATGATGTCCGCCGCTGTGCCTTGCATGGGCGCGTTGATCGCTGTGCGCTCAGCGGCTTGCTGCAGCTGTTTGTTGCGGGCATTGATCTCTGGCAGGTACAGGCGTCGACCAAACAGGGTTTCAACATAGCCATCGTCATGGGCCTGCTTGCGTATGTTGTCCATGTACTTGAGGACACCCGGGTAACGCTCGAAGTAGCGGTCGATGTATTCCTGCGCAACACCACGAGTTACATCCAGTTGCCGGGCGAGCCCGAAGGCAGACATGCCGTATATCAGGCCAAAGTTAATGGCCTTGGCACTGCGACGCTGATCGCTGTCTACGTCGCCCACTGCCACCCCAAAAACTTCAGCGGCGGTTGCCTTGTGGATATCTTCGCCTTTCTCAAAGGCGGTCAGCATGCCTTTGTCGCCTGAAAGGTGCGCCATGATGCGCAGCTCAATCTGGGAATAGTCGGCTGCCAGTAGCTTGTAGCCCTTCTCGGCTATAAAGGCCTGGCGAATGCGCCGGCCTTGAGCTGTCCGGATAGGAATGTTTTGCAGGTTTGGCTCGGATGAAGATAACCTGCCGGTGGCTGTAACTGCCTGATGATAAGAGGTGTGCACGCGCCCGGTGCGATGATGGATCAACTCTGGCAAGGTGTCCGTATAGGTGGACTTCAGTTTGCTAAGGCTGCGGTGTTCCAGAATCAGCCTCGGCAGCTCGTGTTCGTGGGCCAGTTCCTGCAATACGGGTTCGGCAGTAGAGGGGGCGCCTTTGGGTGTTTTCTTGATGACCGGAAGCCCCATCTTCTCGTAGAAGATGGCCTGCAATTGCTTGGGTGAAGCCAGATTGAAGTTCTCGCCGGCAACTTCGTGGGCTTCTTTCTCCAGCTCTGCCATCCGCTCCGCCAGCTCCTGGCTATGCTGTCGCAGAGTGCTTGCGCGGATTAACGTGCCGCGTTGTTCCATACGAGACAGCACAGGCACCAGAGGTAAGTCTATGTCTTCATAAACTGACTGGAGCTTGCCAACCTCGGCCAGTTGCGGGCGTAGTACCTGATGCAGACGCAAAGTGATGTCGGCGTCTTCTGCCGCATAGGGGCCTGCTTTTTCGAGATCCAGCTGATTAAAGGTGAGCTGTTTGGCGCCTTTGCCGGCAATGGATTCAAAGGTGATGGTTTCTTCACCCAGATAGTTGCGGGCGAGGGTGTCCATATCGTGGCGGGACGACACGGAATTCAACACGTAAGACTCCACCATGGTGTCTTCGGCAATGCCTTCCAGGCAGATATCGTGGTTGGCCAGTACGTTTTTATCGTACTTCAGGTTTTGGCCTACCTTCTTCAGGGCAGGGTCTTCAAGCAAAGGCTTGAGCTGTGCCAGAACGTCATCCCGGTCAAGCTGCTCCGGGGCGCCCATGTAATCGTGGCCAAAGGGTACATAGGCTGCTTCGCCCGCTTCAATGGCAAAAGACACACCCACCACTTCCGCACTCATGTACTTCAGGCTTGTTGTTTCAGTATCAAAAGCGAACAGCTCGGATTTTTTCAGCCTTGCGACCCAATCGTCCAGTTCCGTTTGGTCGGTAATGACGCTGTAGCGCTTCTCCTTTGGCGCTGCCGCAGGGGCATCGCCGGGCGTTTCGGTTGCCTGATTTGAAACGTCTGCGGCGGCTTCCGGAGCTTTGGCTTCCAGTTCCTCGGTCCAGCCGCGTAATTCGTATTCCCGGAACAGCTCCAGCAACTCTGCGTCGTTTTGCTGCCGCTCCTCCAGGTCTTCAAGGCCGAATGCCAGTTCCACATCCATTTTGATGGTGGCCAGTTCGCGGCTTAACGGTAAGGTGTCGAGGGCGTCGCGAAGATATTCGCCAATTTTGCCTTTAATCTCATCGGCGTGTTCCATCACCCCGTCCAGAGTGTCGTAGGCTGCAAGCCATTTCACGGCTGTTTTCGGGCCGCATTTATTCACGCCTGGAATGTTATCCACTTTGTCGCCGACCAGGGCCAGGTAGTCAATGATCTGGTCTGGGCGAACGCCAAACTTTTCCACAACGCCGTCCCGGTCCATGTGGACTTCGGTCATGGTGTTGATCAGGGTAACGTGTTCACTCACCAGTTGCGCCATATCCTTGTCGCCGGTTGAAACTACTACGTCAATGCCCTTGCTGGTCGCTTCGTTGGCCAGGGTGCCAATAACATCGTCGGCCTCCACGCCATCCACGATCAACAGCGGAAGCCCCATGGCTCGTACCATCTGGTGAATGGGTTCAATCTGAATGGCCAGGTCTTCCGGCATGGGTGGCCGGTTGGCCTTATACTCTTCATACAGGTCGTGGCGGAAGGTTTTGCCTTTGGCATCGAATACCACAACGACTTTTGATCCGGGAAAATCCTGGTCGAGGCGTCGGATCATTGCGATAACGCCTTTAATGGCGCCAGTAGGGTGGTTCTTGCTGGTGGTCAGTGGTGGAAGTGCATGATATGCACGGAATAAATAGGACGAACCGTCCACAAGCACCACAGGTGGGGTCTTTTGCTCTGTCATGTCAAAACGGGTCCGGATTCTGATTGAAGCGTGGGTTGGCTTGTGCAACTCTGTACTGAATATGTTGTTTAAAAGGGTATCACGAAAATGAAACGAATCGCTTGCTCTGCCTTCCTGTTGGTTTTGGGCTTTGGTTCTGCGATGGCGCAAGACAGCGGTGCTTTGGATGAAACTTTGGTCGAAACACCCAGAGAGCCGGTTGTGGTGTCTGATTACCAATCATCAACCGCTGGCCCGCAGATTGTTATCCGCCCCGGGGATAATGAGGTGTTCTATGAGTACCGGGTGAATGGCCAGCTTATGGAGATCAAAGTGGTGCCGGAAGTGGGGCTCGAATACTATCTTGTGCCCGCAGATGGCGGCGGTTGGATACGGGAAACCGATTCCGACATGTTGGTGCCGAGCTGGATTCTGTTCCGCTGGTAAGCCCGCCCTGTGTTCAGATCAAGTCAACAAGCACCGGCTCTGAGCGCCGGCTTTCCAGCCCTTCGGCATCCACCGTTGTAATCTCAAACTCGTAAGCGCCGGGCGCCAGGTCGGTAAGTGGCTGACTTGTGCGTTCCGGGTTGTCGACGGGGATTACACTAAAGCTGTCCTCGTGCCTTAACCGGTAGTAGATCCGGAAGCCTGCAATTTGGCCAGGCTTTAGTGCGGAACCGTCCTCTCGGGTTTGTGGGGCGCTCCAGCTCAAGGCTTTTGGGGGCTTTACTTCATCTGTGGAAGTATTGGTTGGCGGCTTTTGTCCAAGTGTTTCGAGTAGCCCGCCTGTTGCCGCGTCGACCCGGCTGTTTGCGAGCTCGGATGCTCTGGCAGCTGTTGTGCGAGTCGCTCTGTCATCCTCCTGGCAGCCAGTCAGGAACCACAGCGTCGAGATAAGGGTAATAAATTGCAGGCAAGCGAGCAGGCTAAATCTGCTCCGCCGCGAGAAGACTCGATAAGGCATGGCACGTTTCATGACGTTCTCTAAATAGACTATCGATATAGCTGCAGCTATATCGCTCGCACGTTGGGGCTGGTTTTGCAGCCTCTATTTTTTATGAGTTCGTGGCGCCGGAATAAAGCGGGGAGACGGCTACAGAAAACAGCTCTGCATTATGCGGATCGAGAGACGCCTGACAAGTGAATAATCCGTAAAAAAGCCTATATGCAGACGGAGTGCTCATTTTGGTTTTAGTATGAACATTCTAATTTTTCACCGTAACCTTGGATACAGAATCAGAGAAAGGCGTTTACCTTCTCGCTGATCAAGCAGGCCAAAACCGCGATCAGTAGTGAGGTGAAGGTCTAAAGAGCTTCAGTAAACCAAGGAGAAGTGACATGAGCAAACTCAAAACTTACCAGGAACAGCTTCAGGAAATCGTAGAGAAAGGCATCAATGCCGCTGAACAGCAGCAGAAGAAGCTTTCAGCCAAGCCTTTCGATTTCGCAGAAAAGCTCGAAACCGAAGCGCGTGAGTACAGCGTCAAGACACTGCGCGAGCGCTACAACGGTTACAGCGACAGCCTGTTTGGTCAGTTGCGCACGTTGAATAGCCGTTTCGGTAACTTTGCAGGCGATCTCGTAGCCAAGCTTGAAAAAGAAGCCGCTGAAGGCGCAGACGTGGTTGCTGAAGCCGCTCAGGACGTCAAGAAGACTGTAGAGACCAAGAAGCCGGCCGCCAAGACGACTGCAAAGAAGAAAACTGCTGCTTCTGCCTGATTCAAGGTGATGCAGTTGGGCCAGCGCGAAGTTAGCGCTGGCACATAAATAAAGGGCGCCAAACTGAGTTTTGGTGCCCTTTTTTGTTAGGTGACAGGTAGTGTTCCGGTTCTCGTTGCCTTTGGCTCACTCGTCGGCGTTATCGGGATCCAGTGACAATGTGCGGGTTTCGCCGGTGACTCGTTCAAGACGTTCGATGTCTTTTTCGTATGTCTGTTTAAGAGAGTCTATCTCCTGAGTTTGCCAGGAGATTTCCCGTTCAATGTCGCGAATCTGGGATTCAAGTCGGCGGATTTTTTCGAGGGTTGCATCTGGTATCTTCTGCCCAGTGCGCTCCATATCCGCTGCACGGCTCTGCTCGTTGTCCAGTTGGCTGGAGATGACTGAGATGTTGCCTCGTTTGAGCTGGATCAGCCCTCGCAGTTCATCGAGTTTACGGTGCATGGCCTTGATGGCCTGATCCGGATGGCTGAAGCGTTTTAACAAGAGAGCATCTTTTTCACGCTGAATGGAGAGTTCTTTCTGACGCTGCTTTTCCGCCTCGCGTGCGGCGATTTCATCTTCTGTTGGCGCAGGTGGAATAGTTTCGATTACGCGCCCGTTTGAGTTCAGGATGTCGTAGCCGCGCTGTGTGGCTGGCTGCGGGATGGTGTTGCTGATGACAAGTTGGCCGTCTTCGTCCGTGAAACGGTACATGCTTGCCGCTGCTTTGACTGGAATGATCAGCGAAAACAGAAGGGCAGAAGCAGTAACTGAAAATACGGTGCGGCTTTTGTGCATCAATCAGACTCCATAGCGTTCCCGGTAGCTGGCAACCTTTTCAGCATGGCCAGAAAACTCCGGGTTAGTCTTAAGATAGTCTAAAACTTGTTCCAGGCGGATGATACTGACCACCGGAATGCCAAATTCGCTTTCTACTTCCTGTATTGCAGAAAGCTCGCCGTTGCCTCGCTCCTGCCTGTCCAAGGCAATCAATACACCGGCAGGCTCGGCGCCTGAGGCGCGAATGAGGTCGATGGACTCGCGAATGGCTGTGCCGGCGGTAATGACATCATCTACGATTAGCACTTTGCCCTGCAACCGGGCACCAACAATATTGCCGCCTTCACCGTGATCTTTCTTTTCTTTACGGTTAAAGGCAAAGGGTTTGCTGTTACCTTCCTGGGCCAGCGCCATGGCGGTTACCGTGGCCAACGGAATGCCCTTATAGGCAGGCCCGAATATGATGTCATAATCAACGCCGCTGCGGGCGATTGCAGCTGCATAGGCTTGGCTTAGGTTTAGTAGGTCGTCGCCAGTGTTGAATAGCCCTGCGTTAAAAAAATAAGGGCTGGCGCGACCGGATTTGAGAGTAAAGTCACCAAAACGAAGTACATTGCGGCGAATGGCGAATTCAATAAAATTTTGCTGATAGTCGTGCATGGCAAGGCTTCTGGCGGGTGTGAATCTTTTAATAGCGCGTAAAAACGGTATCATACACACAAACCGAATCAGGGAACACGTATGCGGGTAGTATCAATCAGCGTCAACGGTCTTGCCCAGGCTGTTGAAAAAGGTTTTTTTGACTGGCTGGCCGAGCAGGATGCAGACGTTGTGTGTGTTCAGGATCACCGTATGCGCGCCTATGAGATTGAGGATTTCAACCTCATTCCTGAAGGGTATGAAGCTTACTTCATCGATGGCGAAAAAAATGAGGACGGTGGCGTTGGGATATACACGCGGCACTTCCCCAAGGCCATAATGTACGGTTTCGCCAACGAGCAGGCGGATCGTGAAGGGCGCTTTATTCAGGCAGATTTCGATAAGGTTTCTGTAGCCTCTGTTCTGGCGCCCTGTGCGCTGGGTCGTGAGGAAGAGCTGATTAGCGAGGACGATCTGACGGTTCTCGACCATAAAGATGATTTTATGGATGCGTTTGGGCTGCACATGCAGAAAACCCTGCGTAAGCGTCGGCAGTTTATTTTCGGTGCAAACCTGCAAACAGCACACCATGTGACGGACGCCAGTCCGCTTTACCACAGGGTGGATTTTTCAGGGTTCTTGCCGCACGAGCGTGCCTGGCTGGATCGTTTGTTTGATGAGATGGGTTGCGTGGATGCGTTCCGTGACATCAATAAGCAGAGCAACCAGTTTACCTGGTGGCCGGAGCAGACTGAGGGTTCGCGGAAGAATGCGGGGATTCGGGTGGATTACCAGTTGATGACACCGGGTATTCGCAAGACCATTCAGGATGGCTGGATTGACAGCACGACCCGTTTTTCGGATCACGCTCCGGTGATTATGGATTACGATATCGAAATCGGCATATGAGATAGGCGGTCGCGTGTCCGGAGGGGGAGACCTTTCCGGGACACGCTACAAGCACCCCTGCGGGGTCCGGCCAGCAATCACAGATTGCTGTCGTTCGGCTACGCATGAAGCTGCGCTTCATAAACGCTTGCCTCACCCCTGTGCGCTCGACTCCGGCCGTCCTTGGCCGGAGACGTTCCCGGAAAGGTCTCCCCCTCCGAACCCGCTAGATTGTAATAAGCTTCTATCAACCCTGGACAATTTAGCCATCCAGACTTGAGAGCTGCCTTCCTTAGCCTTCCAAAGCTTCTTTCTGCAGTACAAACAACTTATCAATACCCTGCTTGGCCAATGCCAGCATGCTGTTCAGTTCTTCCTGAACAAACGGTGCGGCTTCTGCAGTTCCCTGAATTTCGATGAAGCCGCCCTGGTCGGTCATGATCACGTTCAGGTCTGTATCGGCTTCGGAGTCTTCCGGGTAGTCCAGATCAACCACTGGTTCTCCTTTGTAAATACCAACGGACACAGCGGCAATCATTTGCTTCAGCGGTGACTTCTTCAGTCGCTTGGTTTCAACCAGGTGGTTCAAGGCATCAACCAATGCCACACAGCCACCGGTGATGGCTGCTGTGCGGGTGCCGCCATCGGCCTGGATGACGTCGCAGTCGATGGTGATGGTGTGCTCGCCCAAGGCTTTCATGTCGACGGCTGCTCGCAGGGAGCGGCCAATTAAACGTTGGATTTCGACGGTGCGGCCGCCTTGTTTGCCACGGGCTGCTTCGCGGCCCATGCGGCTGCCGGTTGAGCGGGGAAGCATGCCGTATTCGGCGGTGATCCAGCCTTTGCCTTCTCCGCGCAGGAAGGGCGGTACTTTGTTTTCTACAGAAGCAGTGCAGATGACCTTGGTGTCCCCGAATTCAACCAGTACGGAACCCTCGGCATGGCGGGTGTAATTCCGGGTTAGGCGAATTTCTCTGGGCTGCTCGGGAGTTCTGCCGCTTGGACGCATAGTGTTTCCTGATTTCTGAGGTAAGTGTCCGGGATCGTCGTGCCCCGGGCGGGTTCGAATTTGGTAGCCGGCAAGTATATCACGTTGGATCTGGGTGCCGGGGCGGCGGCTGGCTGATAGACTCATGCTTAACGAAAATTATTAAGACCAATGACCAAGCCGGAGCTGCCATGATAAGAAGTATGACTGCATTTGCCCGGAAGGATGTTCAGGATGGGCACGGAACCCTGACCTGCGAGATTCGTACCGTTAATCACCGCTACCTGGAACCCTCGTTTCGGGTGCCCGAGGCCCTGCGTGAGCTGGAGAACCCGTTTCGGGAAGAACTGAGGAAACAGTTGAAACGGGGCAAGGTGGATGTGTCGATCCGCTTGCAATCCGCTGAAGCGAGTGCACCCGGGTTTGAAATTAATGAAGACATAGCGAAGGCGGTCAATGAGGCTGCAAATCATATTAACCGTATGCTGGACAATCCTGCCCACATCAATGCACTAGATATTCTGCGCTGGCCCGGCGTGCTGTCTGTTCCGGAGCAAGACTATAGCCCGGTCAGGGAGGCTGCGTTAAAGCTCTTTAAAGATACAGTCGAAGAGCTTTCCGTTGTTCGTGCACGTGAAGGAGAGCGCTTGCGTCCTTTGTTTGAAGACCGCCTCACACACATGAGCGCCCTGGTTGCGACGGTTCGCGAAGGTATGCCGGGGTTACTCAAGGCGCAGGAAGAGCAGTTGCGTGAGCGTTTTCAGAAGGCGAAGGTGGAGCTGGATCCGGAGCGTGTTGCTCAGGAAATGGTCATGCTGGCGCAGAAGAGTGATGTAGCAGAAGAACTGGACCGGCTGGATGCGCACATCAGCGAGGTTACAGACACCCTCAAGCGTGATGAGGCCATTGGACGTCGGCTTGATTTTCTGATGCAGGAGCTGAACCGGGAAGCTAATACTCTGAGCAGCAAGAGTATTGATGCCGGCGTAACCCGCGCAGCGGTGGATTTGAAAGTGTTGATAGAGCAGGTGCGTGAGCAGGTGCAGAATATAGAGTGATGTCCACCCGGGGGCGGCTTTGCGGAGCTTCCCCCTTTATTGCTGTCCTGTCGCTACACGGTGAATCAATTCCTCCGCCGTGGGCGCAAGCGCCATCAGTGAGCCATTATCTTTTTCAGTGAGCTCATAGAGAATAAGCTCGTTTATTCCCGCCACCAGCGCCATGCTCATTAGCAGGCTCAGCGATTGCAGCGTGCTGTCGTGGGCACGTTGCTGCTCAACTTGTTTCTGCAGGAACACGGCGAATTGCTCTGCTACCTTGCGCCGCATTTGAACCCCTGACTCCCCCAGTGCCGCGAGATCTATATAAAGAGCCCGCATCAAATGGGGCTTGGACTCTATAAAAAACAGGTAGGCCTGAGTGATATCCCTTACCAGTACGGACCAGACTTTTGTGGTCGAGCTGGCCTCGAGAACCGCCACCATCATGCCCTTGCTTGTGTGATCGGCTAGTGCAAGCAGGCAATCGTCTTTGTTCTGGAAGTGTTCATAGAACGTGCGCCGTGATACCCGGGCAGCGGCGGCGATATCTGCCAGAGTAATCTCTCGATAACGTTTTTTTTCAAGGGCTTGCGCAAGGCCATCAAGTAGCCGGATACGGTAACTGGTTTCAGCCTTCATTATATTTTGTCCAGCTCAGGAGCTTCGCCGCTTCGGGGTATTTTGCGAAGTAAGATTAATTTTGGTACTTGATAGTACCAAAATACATTGAGGGCTGGTAGTCTGGTACTGGGGCGTACCAAAAACAATTGATAACAGGGGAAGCTGAGTTATGGATCTTCAAAAAGTGCCCTCACGGCACGGCACGGACAGAGCCGAAGCTGAGAGAATTGCCAAGCCGCTGCTTTGGTTGATCCATGATCGCAAGGCTGCGGTCCCCGATGAGCAACAATGGCAGCGCATGGGGGAGGCCCTGATGGTTGGCGATCCGGTTGCAGATGATCTGGCAAAGTACGTTCGGGGCGAGGGCGGCGGTAAGGCTTTTGCTCAGTTCAAGAAAATCGTGGACTCGGGAGATTTCGATCAGAAGGGCCTGGCTCCGCAGTTGCGTGCATTCTTTGATGCGGTCAAACAGCCCCCCGAGTGGGTGGATTGGGATCGGCTGGAAAGAGGCGCTCGGGCCTCCTCTATTTCCGGACAAACGGGCATGCGTGTATTGCGCGATCTGGGGTTGATGGCGGGTTATCAGGCCCGGGGTATCAACCAGACGTTGATCATGACCGGCGCACTGGAGAAGGGCGTATCGCGTCGGGTTGCGGAGACTGCCAAATGGTGGCTGGACTGCTCGACTCCGGGGGGGATGAAGCCTGGCGCTGAAGGCTTCAAGACAACTTTACGGGTTCGCTTGATTCACGCCATGGTTCGTGAGCAACTTCTGGAAAATCCCGAGTGGGATACGTCCATGTGGGGTCTTCCGGTTAACCAGCTTGACATGCAAGCAACCTATCTGGCGTTTTCCGTATCCTTCCTCTTTGGTCAGAAACTGATGGGCACTCTTATCAGTCGCCAGGATGCAGAAGATGTCATGCATTTATGGCGTTACATCGGTTGGCTCATGGGAGTTGATGAATGGCTGCTGTGTAAGTCCGAGCAGGAAGGCAGAATCGCCCTTTACCAGAATGTTATTAGCCAGGCTACGGGGGACGAGAACAGTCGCAAGCTTGGTCGCTCACTGATGGACGAGCCGCTTGGCAGACGTTACCCGAGCTTTGGCAAGCTCCGGGGCCACTGGGAGCGACAGGTTCATTTGAGCATGACAAGGCTGTTTGTTGGTGGAAAAGGAATGGACGCACTCGGTTTGCCGAGAACGGCTATGCCTTGGTATCCGGCTGTGTTTGCGCCGTTGAACGCCGTATGGACAACCGGCCACAGACTGTTGCCAGGTGGCCGTGAGCGCCTGATTCGGAACGGCATTAAAGCACAGCGAACCCAGCTGCACACGCTGTTTGGAAGAGATGTGCCAGAGATCACCAGCGGTGTTCAGTTTGGGTGATCGCTGTCTCAGGTAGCCTGTGTTCGCTATCACCGGATTCGGCTGTCAGGCCGATCCCGGCGCTAGATTCCCGTCAGCTCTTTGCGTTGCGCCGCGCCGGTTGGCGGCGCGGCGTCAAGTCGTTGAGAAAGCTTGCAGTAATCCTGCCAAATGCCTGATAATCACAGGCCAGTCCATCCCTTCGTACATCACTATCACGGTTGCCTTGCTGGTCTCCGAACGATCTGATCAGGAGGCAGAATTCACTTTCATGGCTAATGTTCAATGACCGGCGTACAGCGACATATTCTCGATACTGCCCTCCGGCATTTTGCCGATACAGGTGAGCAGAGCATATCGGTCAGCGATTTGTCGCGAACAGCTAAAATCGCCCGTGGAACCATCTACAATAATTTTGATGATGTAACCAATCTGTTCCCCATGGTGACCGAGCAAGTCTGTAGCAGGTTTGAGGACGAGGCCCGAGAGTTAATAAGCACTGTTGATAAGCCAAGAGTTGCTTTGAGTGTGCTCCTTGGGCTCTTCCTGAGATACGCCCATGAGCTGCCAGAGCATGGGCGTTTTCTTATCCGGTTTGCGCCTTATATTGGGCGGCTCAGGGACATCTGGAGCAATCTGCCCTACGAGGTTTTGCGCCGAGCTGTCGAGGAAGGGCAGTTGCCGCTCGCGAAAGACCAGGCAGTTTACTATCTGCAATTGCTTGCTGGGTCCACATACGGGTTCATGACACTGGTCGTTGAGGGGCAAAAAAGCTGGAGAGAGTCGACTGAGGCGTTAAGCTTGATGGTATTGGCTGCGTGCGGAGTGCCCCAGCAGGATGCCAAGAATGATGCCCGTGAGGCGCTTGAGATCTTGACGGCCTCCTCAGAGGCCGTCTGAAAGCAGTGAGATCACACGATCTTCCGCAGTACCTTTCCTACGAACTTGTTAAAACCACCGGCTGGCGGATTAAAGGCGAATGCGCCGTTAAGCTTGGGCTGTATCAGTACCGATTTGAGATGGCTCAGCTGATCAAATCCGGCTTTGCCGTGATAGGACCCCATCCCACTTTCACCAACACCGCCAAACGGCATGGTGTCTGCAACCACATGGAATGCCGTTTCGTTGACGCAGGCCCCGCCAGACAAAGTGCCATTGAGCCAGAAGTCCCGTTCTTGGCGGCCGTCTGAAAATACATACAGCGCGAGTGGCGACGGGCGAGAGTTTACGAAGTCCCGGGCTTCCTCGGGAGAGTCATAGGTGATCAGCGGCAGCACTGGGCCGAAGATTTCCTCACGCATTATTCGGCTGTCTTTGGGCGGGTTCAGCACCAGCGTTGGGGTCATTTTGCCCTTCGCATGCTCAGTGTTTTTGGGTAAAAGCTCCCGCACTTCAGCACCGGCTGCTTTGGCATCAGCCACCAGATCGCACAGGCGGTTAAGGTGGTTGTCATTAACGATCCCGGTGTAGTCCGGGCTTTGCGGGCCCTCCGGAAAAAAGCTGTGCACCGCAGTTTCCATTGCCGTCGCAAAGGCTTCCAGCTGATTCCGTGGCAACAATACATAATCCGGAGCAACACAGATCTGCCCGGCATTGGCCACTTTCCCGAACGCAATTCTGCGTGCTGAATAGTCGAGGCTGGCGTGTTCACCAATGATAGCCGGAGATTTTCCGCCAAGCTCTAGCGTAACGGGTGTCAGATTTCGCGCAGCCGCCATTGCCACTTCCCGTCCTACCCGGGTAGAGCCGGTGAAAAACAGGTGATCAAATGGCAAGTTGGAAAATTCCTGAGATAGTTCAACGCCGCCGATGCACACCGAGACTTCAGTTGGATCAAACATGTCAGCGATCATTTTTGCCATTACTTCGGACGTTTTTGGCGTTAACTCCGATGGCTTCAACATTACGCGATTACCCGCCGCCAAGGCTGCAGCAATGGGGGCAAGGGCAAGATATACGGGGAAGTTCCAGGGCGATATAACGCCGACCACCCCTTTGGGCTGGGGAATGACGCGGCCACGAGCAGGTTTTAGGTGCAGTGGCACGCCAACTTTTCGCGGTTTCATCCAGCGTTTGACCGAGCGGCGATTGCGCCGGATGTCGCCAAGCGGAATCGTTATATCGAAAGTGCCCGAGTCAGACTCCGAGCGGTGCCGGAAGTCTGTGTTCATGGCGGCGACCAACTCCGGCTCATACTGGAGTAACGCCGTTTCAAGCCGGGACAAGCGCTCCCTGCGTACTTCGGCAGAAGGCATTGGGTCGGTTAAGTGCGCGGCACGAGCGGCTGAAAAAACGGCTAGCAGATGATCAGATTTGGAAAGATTAGAAGTCATATCAGCGCTCCTCAGCGAGATGAAGCTGGAAAGCTTCGGGCCAGAATGCACGCCGCAGGAAGGCGGCCATTTGGTTGTTGGCGTAGCTGGCTTCGGGCGTCAGGTGCATACGAACTGGCCAGATATGACCCGCCCCGGCTTGCCGCAATACCTCTACCTGACCGCCGGCAGCTGAGAGAATGTTGGCCATGCGTTCAGTGTCATCACGCAGGAGTTCGTCTTCGCCGGTGAGCAGCATGGTGGGTGGGGGCGGGCGGTCCCATTCTGCAAACAGTGGTGACACCGCAGGGTTATCAAGCGACTGGCCGCCGGCATAAAGTTGTGCTGTTCGCCGCAGCCAGCTCTCCGGCACCATGGCTTCGCTGCGCTTGTTGGTGCGTACAGACTCTCCTGAAAGCGACAGGTCAAACCAGGGTGAGACCGCCATCATGGCGGCTGGGTCGGGCAGCCCGGCGGCGCGAATACGGGCCAGCAGGGCAAATGCGAGCGCGCCCCCGGCGCTGTCCCCGGCAATGGCGATATCGGAAGGCTGGTAGCCTTCGGCAAGCAGCCCACGATAAACCGCTTCGGCATCGTCGGGGGCTGCTGGGAATGGGTGTTCCGGGGCGAGCCGATAGTCCGCCAGGAACGCACGGGCTCCACCGGCAGCGGCAACTGTGGCCGCCCAAGCACCGTGGGAGCCTACGCCACCTACGGTAAAGGCGCCACCATGAAGCCATAACAGCACTTTTTTGGAGTCAGGCGTGACTGCGGGGGTGCCAAGGTCACACCAGCGCCCAGGAACCCCACCCACTTCGCCTTTTTGCAAGCGAACATCCATGGGGCGGGGGTAGCACATCCAGGCGTGCAACCCCGCCACGCGGCGTAATAGCGGTTGTGAGCGAACGGCGCCAATCAGAGGCTTTTCGAACAGGTGTTGGAATAGTGTCCAGAACCGTTGGCGCTTTGAAATACCCTTCGCCATGATCAATCTCCGGTGAGCTGGGCGCGGAGCTCGTGCTTTAGCACCTTGTTCATGGGTGAGAGTGGCAGCTCCTTCACCAGCGACAGGCTTCGAGGGTGCTTGTAGCCGGCAATCCGGTCTTTCAGATAGCCGTTAACCTCTTCCAATGTGGGTGTGTGGGTTTCTTTAGGGACGATAACGGCATGAACTCTTTCACCCCATTTCTCGTCCGGCAACCCGACCACGGCCACCATGGCAACACCGGGCAGTGTTGATATGGCGCTTTCAACCTCAGAGGAATAGACGTTTTCGCCACCGGTAATAATCATGTCTTTTAACCGGTCGCGCACATAGAGAACGCCCATGTCATCAAGCATGCCGAGATCGCCCGTTCGGTAGCCGCCATTGCGCAGTGCGGCTTCGGTCTCCGAGGGGCCGTTGCGGTATCCGGACATCACGGTCGGCCCATAAACCACGATTTCACCAACCTGGCCCCGGGGCAGGGCAGCACCATTATCATCCTCGATACGGATCTGTACGCCGGGCGCTCCGGGTTGGCCCGCACCGTCGATACGCTCAAGCTCGCCGCTGTGGAATTGGGGCCCCAGAAATATGGTTATCCCGGCTTCCGTCATGCCATAGGCCTGGGTATAGGTGACGCCAGGGAAGGTGCCTTTGAGGCCTGCCAGAAGCCCGGCGGAAATTGGCGAAGAGCCATACATCAACCGCTCCAGGCCGGCGAAGTTTTTGCAGCTGAACTCCGGGTCTGTAATCAGCATTTGCATCATGGTGGGTGCCAGGCCCAGCTCTTGTACGCCGTGGTCACGCACTGCGGAAGCGACCAGATCCGGTCTGAACAAGGGCATCAGCAGTTGGGTTGAGCTTTGGATCAGGCGGGTCAGTGTGGGCTGGATTCCGGCAACGTGGAAGAACGGGAAGCAGGAGCTGTAGGTCTTTCCAGTAGTAGGGAAACCGGCTACAGCCATGACCATGGCACCGGCGACCAGGCTGGCATGGGAATGAACCACTCCCTTGGATCGCCCGGTGGTGCCGCCGGTATAGAGAATAATAGCCGGGGTTGCAGGGTCGCGCTCAGGGTTCAGCTCAACAGGCTCGGCGCGCAAATCATTTACCGACTGCATACCCGCGGGCGTATCGCCCTGACCTATATGCACAAAGATCAAGTCCGGCCTGTTTTTGGCAAGTTCGGCCGCCAAGGGCAAGAAGGGGTCATCCAGGGCGACCACCGCTACATCTGCGTCATCCAGCGCAAAGGCAATTTCTGCCGCTGCCCATCTTAAATTCAGAGGGACTGGAACCAGGTTCGCCAAAGGTGCGGCCAAGATTATCTGCAGCGTTTCAATGCTGTTAAGTCCCAGCACGGCCACGCCCTTGCCGGGCTTTAGCTCAAGCCCGGTTAGCCCGCCGGCGATTTGCCGAAGGTCGCGTACAAAATCCGGGCTGGTTAGTGCTCGCCCGGACAGGTCACTGAAAGCCGCTCGTCCGCTATCGGTTTTTTCGGCGAAAAGGTAAAGCTCATCTAACGTCTGGAAGGTCATTGTTATCTTCTCTAACCAGGGAGGAAGGCTATATCAGTCGCGGAAGAACTCCGCTGCTGCCTTCTCTGCAATCATGATTGTCGGGGCGTTTGTGTTGCCGCTGATTAGCGTTGGCATCACAGAAGCGTCTATCACGCGAAGACCTTCAACGCCTCGTACCCGCAAAGATGTATCGACAACCGAATCCTGATCGCTGCCCATGCGGCAGGTTCCAATGGGGTGGTAAACGGTGTCGCAATGGTTGCGGATCATTTCCAGCAGATCCTCGTCGCTGTCAGTGGAGCGAGCGGTGAAAGACCGGGTAATTCGGCTCGCGACCGGCTCAGACTCCATTATCTGCAAGGTGCGTCGAACCGCTTTTAAAAGTAGCTGTGCATCTCGCTCGTCGCCCAGGAAGTCGGGATCGATTAGCGGTGCTGCCATCGGGTCAGAGGAGGCGAGAGCAACATGGCCGCGGCTTTCAGGCCGAAGAATGCAAGCATGGCAAGAGATTCCATAGCCAGGTTTGATCTTCCGGCCGTGATCCTCAACTCGCGCGATAACAAAGTGCAGCTGAACGTTGGGCCAGTCATCATGAACTCCATCTACTGAGAAAAATGCACCACCTTCTGTGAAATTGGTGGACAGCAAGCCTTTACCGCTGGAAAACCACTCTCGCATCCCACCCAGTAAGCGGAAGGTGCCTGATACACCGACACCAAACACATAGGTGGTGTTAACCCCGTAGGACAAAACCACATCGGGATGGTCTTGAAGGTTCTGACCTACCGCTGGCAGATCATGAATTACGGGGATTCCGTGCTGCTGTAGATGTGCCGCAGGGCCGATACCGGACAGCATCAATAGCTGAGGCGACTGAAATGCACCCGCAGACAGAATCACTTCGTTGGCGGCTACGATGGTCAGCGTTTTACCGCCTTGGCGATATTCAACACCAGTGGCCTTGTTCCCGGAGAACAAAACGCGGGTAGCATGCGCACCGGTAATCACCTTCAGGTTGGGGCGGGTGTCCATCACAGGGTGGAGATAGGCCGCCGCCGCAGAGCATCGTTGCCCCCTGCGACTGTCGTGGAACTGGGTTACCTGGTAATAACCGATTCCAGCCTGGGTTTCGCCATTAAAGTCGTCTGTAAGAGGCAATTGGCAGGCTTGGCCGGCAGCAATCCAGTCTTTGGTAATAGAGCGGGGGCTAGAGGGGTCGGCCACATGCAAGGGTCCTGCAGCTCCGTGCAGTTTGCTTCCACCGCGCTCATTGCTCTCGGATTTGCGGAAGTAAGGCAGTACGCCCTTCCAGTCCCAGCCTTCAGCACCGAGCTCAGCCCAGCGATCATAATCCCGGGGATTGCCACGGGTGTATACCATGGCATTAATTGCTGAGGAGCCGCCCAATGTGCGCCCACGTGGCTGATAGCCGCAGCGGCCATTGAGCCCTCGCTGAGGCACGGTCGTAAATGCCCAATTATTCATCTTTACGGGTTTGCCTGGCATCATCGCTACTGTCAGCGCGGGCATGCGAACAAGCAAGCTTTTACCGTCGCCACCGGCTTCAAGCAGGCATACTCGTTTTTCCGGGTCCTCGCTTAAACGAGCTGCGAGCACAGAGCCAGCCGAGCCCCCTCCAACAATCACATAGTCAAACTGCATGGAGAACCTCCTGCTGGCAAGGCTTGACGCATACCATGGTCAGCTCGCGCCGGTCGATCTCGGCCATGGAGGCAATAAATTCCTTCCAGGTGTAGGGGAACACGACAGGCACACCGGCCGCATCCAGATACCAGCTCTGGCAGCCACTCGTCCAGACAGACTCGCCAAGCCCTGCCTTTATATACTCAACGAAGGCCGATACAGCTTCCGGGGTGGGTTCAATCTCGTCTGCATCGCCGTCGCGCCAGATATCCATCAGCCGCAACACGTAGTCCAGCTGTTCCTCCGCCATGCCAATCACCGAGTTGTTGCCGATGGGCGTGCCAGGGCCGAGCATCAGGAAGTAGTTGGGGAAGTGTTCCATGAGTACAGCGTGATAGCTGGGGTAGGTGCCGTCTTTCCATGCATCGTCGATGGTATGACCAGAGCGTCCTACCAGGCTGCCCGGGCGCATATAGGCGAAGTTGTCGAATCCTGTTGCCAGCACAATAACGTCGAGAGGAACCAGCTCTCCCGTGACCAGGCGCACGCCATCAGCCTCAATACCTTTGATGCCGTCGGTAATCAGGTGGGCATTGTCTTTCTGTATCGCAGGGTAGAACGTGAAGTTGACCACCATGCGCTTACAACCAACGCCGTACTCCGGCGTGAGCTTCTCGCGTAGATCGCGTTTGCGAACACCCAGGCGAAGATAGGCTTTGCTGGACAGGTTCAGAAGCGTGCGCTGTACCGGCTCCCCTGTCGTTGCTTTTACGAAGAACTGCTCAATAAATGTCTTGTACAGTGACTTCCAGGGCTTCATCCGCTCGGGCTTTTCCTTCCAGCGGTTGCGCATCCATTCCGGGAAGCTCAGGTTTGGAAAGGGGAATACCCATTGCGGCGTTCTCTGGAATACAAAGGTTTCGTGCCCGGCCTTAACCAGCTCGGGTACCACTTGGTGGGAGGTAGAGCCTGTTCCAATCACGCCCACACGTTTGCCTTTCAGATCCACATCGTGTCGCCACTCGGCGGTGTGCCACATCTCGCCGTTGAAGCTGTTCAGCCCGGGAATGTCAGGGCGCTTGGGTTTGTGAAGAATACCCGTTGCTGCAATCACAAAATCTGCGGTGAAGACATCGCCCTTGTCGGTCTTCACCGTCCAGGTTGCTGTGGTCTCATCGTAAACGGTGGAAACGACAGTCGTTCCAAAGCGAATCATCGGGAGTAGGTTGTATTTTTTCGCAACGTGTTCCAGATACTCCTGAATTTCTCCGCCTTGGGCACACTGGCTTGACCAGGGCCAGGGCTCGAATGAGTAGCAGTAATGAGGCGAGGGGATATCGCAGGCTACGCCGGGGTATGTATTCTCACGCCATGTGCCGCCAACCCGGTCTGCTTTTTCAATAATGATGACGTCGCTGATTCCTGCTTCTGGCAGTTTGATACCTGCAAGAATACCGGTGGCGCCTGCCCCGATTACCAGCACTGAAGGCTGCCTTTTGTTATTCATAATATCTCCCTCTAGCTGGCCGGCATCCGGCCCTTTGCACTCCGCTGCCATCGCGAACGTTTTTCTGGAACGGCTTATAGTGAACACCTGTGATCAAAAATATTCAAAGGCGGTTAACAGCTAATCATAAAAGCAGAGCATAGACAAACTTTTTGGACTTTGTTGACTTGTTTTGAACGCTAGTGTTCAATTTGGCCTGATGTGCAAGATAAAGCGGCTCCTTATGGAGGGGATCGATGGAGGGTTTCGCAGATGAATATTTGTGCTCAGAGGTGCAGTCTGGGTATACCGGAAATAGTAGTCGTGATTTTGGCGAAGCCCGGCGCGAAAACATAAGAAACGATTTAACAGAGAAGGAGCAATGAGATGAGTGATACGCCAGTTCTTTTGTCGCGCGATGGGCAAGTTGCGACGATTACACTCAACCGGCCAGAACACTACAACGCTTTGAATGCGCCGATGCGCAAGGCTCTGACCTCGACCCTGGCTGAAGTGGAAGCAGACCCAACCATTCGGGTTTGCATTATTGGTGCAGCCGGTAAGGGATTTTCTGCAGGGCAGGATTTGCAGGATTTTGACTACAAGCAAATATCGGATCTGCTGCTGGATGAGTACGAGCCTCTGCTGAAAACCATTCATCACGGCAACAAGCTCTATATCGCTCGCGTTCATGGTCAGGCAGCTGGTATTGGCGCTGCGCTGGCTCTGACATGCGATCTGGTGATGATGGCAGAAGATGCCAGTGTATATCTCGCGTTTGCTGCCATTGCGCTTGTGCCCGATGGTGGGCTCACATGGCATCTGCTAAATGCAATGGGTCGCCACCGTGCACTGGCGGCCATCATCGAAGGAAAGCGGCTTGATGCGGATACGTGTTTAACTCATGGCCTGGCCAATAAAGCTGTGCCTGCTGAAAACCTTGAGCAAGAAGTGTTTGAATGGGCCAAGGCCTTGGCTGGCGCCGCACCACTTGCTGTCGCCGGAACCAAACGGTTGCTGCGCCAAGTGGCCAGCTGCGACTGGCGCTCAGCGGTAGCGGTTGAGGCTGAGGAACAGAACGTTACAACGAAATCAAAAGACTTCATGCGGGGCGTTCAGGCATTTGTTGCTCGCCGTGCCCCTGAGTTTGAAGGTAACTGAGACGTTTCATTTGGCGAGGTTGGCAAGCTCTTCCGGTAATTCCAGTTTTACCCGCTGACGGCTAAGGGGGCAGTCAAATTCCAACCCGGCGGCGAGTAGCTGCAGGGGAACTCGTGCAGGTTTTCCGTAAAGACGATCGCCAATAATCGGGTGCCCTATGCTCTGCAAATGTTTGCGGATCTGATGTTTGCGCCCCGTTTCGATGATAACTTGCACGAGACTGGTTTCGGCGGCTTCATCGGTGCTTAGTGTTGTCACCCGGCTGATAGCCGCTTTGCCGTCAACCGGGGAGTCAATGAGCTGATCCTTTGTATTGATAATGCCGGCTACTCGGGCCCGGTAGCGTTTGGCCATGGTGCGCCCGGCAAAGCATTGGGACAGGGCGCCGGCGGCTTTGGAGTCGTGGGCAATCAGCATTAGCCCCGCAGCATCTCCATCTAACCGGTGAACCAGAAAGCAGGGACGCTTCAGCTCAAGTTCAGCCGAGCGCAGCAGGCTGCAGTGGTCTCCCCATTGGGAGCCTTGAGCGAGTAAGCCATGGGGCTTGAACCACACACTGTAACGGCTTTTATCTTCGATCAGAATTGCCGCTTTGGGCGTGCGGTTCAGAACATTTTCATCGTAATAAAGCTGCAACTGGGTGCCGGCTTGCAGCTCTTTGGTTGCACGCCGTAACCGCACTTTCTTGCCTTTCAGAGTCCACCAGCAGGCGCCTTTGTTCATGGCGTCTTTTATGCGTTGGCGAGGAAGCCCTGAGGCTTCACTCAAGGCTTCGCAGGCTGTTTCTGGCTGCTTGACTGTAACGTCGATTTTTCTGCGCATTACTTGCCTGAGTCTCCAGGCTTGATCGCGAGCAGATCGGTTCTCAGGTGAGTGAGCACCTTCTCGGCGGTGTTTCCAATCACGCGAGCCTTCAGGCCGGTTTTACCGCTGGTGCCAATGACCAGCATATCGGCTTTCAACGTGCTGGCTACGCTGGGAATTACCTTGTGGGCCGGGCCAACCGCCAAGTGAACCTGGTCCCGGCTAAGGTGCCAGGTGTTGCATAGATGCGTTATGGTCGGCTCCAGCGCTGCTCTGCGCCGCTGCTCATGCTCAGCCACATTGATGATCTCCAGATCTGCCAGCACCTCCGAAATATGCAGGGCATGAACCAGGTGAACCTCTGACCCAAAGGCCTTTGCCAGTGCACGGGCCTGCTCAATGATTTTGGTGTTAAGGGCTTTTTTGACCGGTTTGGTGGAACTCAGATCTACCGCAGCCAGAATCGGGTGAGCATGGTTCCATTTCTGTTCTGCAACCAGCATGACCGGTACCGGGCATTCTCGGATCAGGTGCCAGTCGGTGGGCGTATACCGCCAGGTTTCTGTGCGACTGCCAGTTTTGATCACGGCCTTGAAGCGGTTGGGGTGGCAGTGCTCGATTATCCACTGATGTATGTTTTTCTCCCACACTGTGTGGGTGGTGACTTGCAGGTCAGTGCAATCGGAGAGAGCCAGCATCTGGTCCAGCCAGCGCTGACGAAGTTCAATCAGTGCATCCCGGGCACGTTGCTGCACAGTAGGGTCTGAAGGCAATGCGCCCAGATGTTCATGGGTGAACGCCACGATTTCCAGATGGGCGCCTGTGGCGCGAGCCAGTTCGATTCCCCGGGCCAGAGCTTTCTGGTGCTTGTGGGCCGGGTCCATGACAATCAGAAGTTTATCCATGCTGCCTTCCGTCGTTTGCTGAACTTGAGAGTGGTACGTTGTCGTTTAGCTGCTATATCTTTGATATTACCAGTTGTGGCGGCATCCGGGATGCGGTGTTTGGTCAAAGGTCGTATAATTATTTGCTTTGCGGGCCTCCAGCAGTGGCGGCCAGATCCAGTCCAGGAGTTGTCCAGTCATGAGCCAGGCCGGTGAAACGGGTACGTTGTTTGTTATTTCTGCGCCATCGGGTGCTGGTAAAACCAGTCTTGTAGCAGAAATGCTGCACGCGGATCAAAAGCTGGGTGTGTCCGTATCCCATACGACGCGCCCCATGCGTGAAGGCGAGAAGGACGGCATTAACTACCATTTTGTCGGCCGTTCCGAGTTTGAAACCATGATTGGCCAAGGCGATTTTCTGGAACACGCTGACGTATTCGGTAATTATTACGGCACGTCTCAGGTGTGGGTTAGAGAGATGCTGGCCATCGGGCGAGACGTGATTCTGGAGATCGACTGGCAGGGTGCGTCTCAGGTACGCCGGCTTATTCCCGAGTGCGTCAGTATTTTTATCGTGCCGCCTTCGGCTGAAGCCCTTCGGGATCGCCTTGTGGGCAGAGGAACCGACGCGCCAGATGTTGTGGCCCGACGGTTGACTGAGGCCAGAGAAGAGTGTCGCCATGTAGGCGAGTTTGACTACATTGTTGTCAATGATGAGTTCAAGGAAGCGTTGGCGGATTTGTTGGCAATCGTGCGCAGCCAGCGCTTACAGGTGGGCACTCAGCAGTCACGGCATAAACAACTGCTCGCGGAACTCTGCGGAGAAAGCAGCAGCCCGGCCTGATAGGGACTTTTGCTGTATACAATTTGTGCCGTTGGCAGTAAACTACGCGGTCTGCAAAATCAGTCATTTTTATTATTGTCGGGGATGTTATGGCACGAGTTACTGTTGAAGATTGTCTCGAACACGTTGATAACCGCTTCCAGTTGGTCATGCTGGCCACCAAGCGTTCCCGTCAGCTGGCTACCAAAGGTGCTGAGCCAATGGTTCCGGAAGAAAACGATAAGCCTACGGTTATCGCCCTGCGCGAAATTGCCGCAGGTTTGGTCAGCCGTGATCTGCTGAACGAAATTGAAGAAGATTAAGAATGCATTGAATTCTGCCTCCGCAGTTTTATAGTGTATCTATAGATCGTTGCTGGAAGGATAGAGAAAAGACCCGAATGCATGCATTCGGGTCTTTTTGTTTGTGCTCCTGGTAGGCGTTTGAAATTGGAGTATTACGGAGGCGCGGTGTCACTTGAGGCTACGGTAGAAGGTCTGGCGGTTGAGCTCAGTACCTATCTGGATACCAATCGCATTAACCAGGTGCGAAGGGCCTACTATTATGCCGAGCAGGCTCACGAGGGCCAGATGCGTAAAAGTGGTGATCGCTACATCACTCATCCCCTCGCCGTTGCTCACATACTTGCAGACCTTAAGCTGGACCATCAGAGCCTGATGGCGGCCATGCTCCACGATGTTATTGAAGATACCGGTATTCCCAAGGATGCCCTTGCCGAGCAATTTGGCGAGGATGTTGCTGAGTTGGTGGATGGTGTCAGTAAGCTGACCCAAATAGAATTCCGTTCCCGCGCAGAGGCCCAAGCAGAAAACTTTCAGAAAATGACCTTGGCCATGGCCAGGGATATCCGGGTGATTCTGGTGAAGCTGGCTGACCGCTTGCACAACATGCGCACCCTGGGGCCCATGCCCTACGAAAAGCGCAAGCGCATTGCGACAGAAACCCTCGATATATACGCCCCCATCGCCAATCGCCTTGGTATGCATGCCATATCCACCGAGCTTGAAGACCTGGGCTTCGCTGCGCTGCATCCCATGCGCTCCCGCTATATCTCCAAGGCCGTAGCCAAAGCGCGCGGTAGCCATCGTGAGATTATTGAAGAAATACGAGGTCGGCTGCAGGAAAAGCTGGAAGAGCGTGGCTTGCCGGGCCGGATAATGGGGCGTGAAAAACACCTGAACAGCATCTACAACAAGATGAAACTCAAGCAGAAGTCGTTTTACGAGATTATGGACGTATACGCCTTCCGCATCATTACCGATACCGAAGATGACTGCTACCGAATTCTGGGAGCCGTTCACAGCCTCTACAAACCTATGCCGGGCCGTTTCAAAGACTACATTGCCATGCCCAAGGCCAATGGTTATCAGTCATTGCATACCACTCTCTTCGGCATGCATGTGAATATCGAAATCCAGATCCGCACTGAGGAAATGGAGCACATTGCCAACGACGGTATTGCCGCTCACTGGATGTACAAAAACGAGCCGACCAGCGTAACCAGCGTTAACCAGACGCGAGTGGATCGCTGGGTGAAAGGCCTGATGGAGATGCGTGAGCGTGCCGATGACTCTTTGGAGTTTATTGAGCACGTAAAGGTGGATCTCTTCCCGGATGAAATCTATGTGTTTACTCCAAGGGGTAAGATCATGGAGCTGCCCAGAGGGGCTACCCCGGTAGATTTTGCCTATGCCATCCATACCGACATCGGCAATGCCACGGTCGCTTGCCGCATCAACCGTAACTTGGGGTCTCTGAGTAAACCGTTACAAAGCGGTCAAACCGTAGAGGTGATCACCGCGCCCGGGGCACGTCCGAACCCAGCCTGGCTCAGTTTCGTTGTCACGGGCAAGGCGCGCAGCAGTATTCGTCACACCCTGAAAGGGCAAAAGCTGGCGGAATCCATGGAGCTGGGGCGGGTGCTGCTTAAAAAATCCCTCAACGGCTTTGGTAAGCGCTTGTCTGATATCGACGATGCGCAAAAGCAGGCTGTTGTTAACCACAATCAGGTCAACAGTTTTGATGAACTGATCAGCGATATTGGTCTTGGTAATCGAATGGCCTATCTGGTTGCGCGCCAGCTTGCGTTTGGTGCCGAAAGCGCAGAGCCCAGTGAGGAGGTCAAGGATATTCAGGGTGGCAGCGATGTACCGGTAACCATTCAGGGAACCGAAGGCATGCTGGTCCACTTTGCCGACTGCTGCAAGCCGATTCCCGGAGACCCTGTAGTTGGCGTGATGGGCTCAGGCAGCGGCATGGTTATTCACTCTGACACCTGTTCCCGCCTGCCGGAAGACAACGAGGGGCGATCCCGCCTGACCCATCTCACCTGGGCCAAGGACATCACCGATGAGTTTTCTGTAGAACTGAGGGTTGAGCTGGAGCGTCAGCACGGAGTGATCGCCGAGGTGGCTAATGCAGTGGCCATGGCAGATGGCAATATAGAGCGAATAAACGTAGACGAGCAGAATGCCCGCTTTAGCGTCGTCAGCCTTGTAGTAAAAGTGCACGGCCGAAAACATCTGGCTCGCGTAATGCGACGGGTTCGCAATATCAAAGCCGTTACCTCGATCAACCGGGTAAAATACTGACTGGTTGACAGCTCACGTATGGAACGGCGACGATTGGTGTTTTAGACGATAAGGAAAGCAAACGGCATGACCAACAAATCCATCATTCAGACTGAAAACGCACCTAAAGCAATTGGTCCTTATTCTCAGGCCGTAAAGGCTGGTGACACTGTCTATATTTCTGGTCAGATTCCGCTGGACCCTGAAACCATGGAAGTAGTCGGGGGCGATTTTTCAGCCAAGACCCGTCAGGTATTCGATAACCTGAAAGCCGTATGCAAGGCTGCTGGCGGTGAGCTGAAAGACATAGTTAAAGTGAACATCTACGTGACCGACCTGGCAAACTTTGCCACGGTTAACGAGATCATGGGGACCTATTTCCCCGAGCCTTATCCCGCACGTGCGGCGGTTGAAGTTTCCGCACTGCCCAAGGGTGTTCCTGTAGAGGTGGAAGCGGTAATGGTGCTGAGCTGATTCAGCGCGCACAACCAAGATAGTCAGAACAAAGGCGATCCTCGGGTCGCCTTTGTTCGTTTTGGACCTAAGCGTTATCGATCATATCGCGATACCCGGCACGAAAGTCAGGGTAGCGAAATGTAAAGCCGGTTTGCAGTAGCCGCTGATTGTTGCAACGCTTGCTGCCGGCCCGGCCGCCTTTCCTGGCGTCAGCAACGGGCTCGGCGCAAGGTACCTGCTGACGAACCCAGTCGACCACTTCATCCAGCCGAACCGGCTCGCAATCGCTGGCCACATAGCAGGTGTCCAAAGACTTACCGGAAAGCGCCAGCTGGTTAAGAAAGACCACTGCCGCTGCCGCGTCATCTTCATGAATGCGATTGCTGAACGGTGCCGGTTTTGTCGGGTTCATGCGGCCCTCAATCACCTCCTCCAGAAAACGACCTCTTGATGGTCCGTAGATTCCGCTAAAGCGAATAACCGTAGCGGGATGACCACTATTCAGTGCCGTCTGTTCTCCGGCCAGAATTTGCTGGCCTGTGACGCGGGAGGGTGAGGCCGGGCTGGTTTCATCAACCAGGCTGTCATCGTTCTGGGCGTAAACGCTGGTGCTGCTGATAAAAAACAGGCGCTTCAGAGGCTGGTTGCCAATGGCTTCCAGCAGGTTTTTAAGGCCGTTAACGTAGGCATCGCGATAGCCTTGCTCGTCATAACTGGATGGTGTCAGGCAGTAGATAACCGTTTCGAGGTTGTCTGGCAGCTTGCCGGTTAAGGTTTCCGGGCGGGTCAGATCGGCGCCTATACCTGTTACGCCTTCGGGCACCTTGGCCGGGTTGCGGCGTAATCCGTAAACGTGCGCCGACTCAGTCAGCATGCTGGCGATGGCGCCCCCGAGCTTGCCACAACCGGCTATGAGAATTCCTGGCATACTATTGCGATCAGCGATTGCCATAGACAATATCAATCCTTATCCTCTAGCTCATAAATTAGTGAAACTTCGACCCGTATCCTTTTGACCGGAGATCACCATGACTCTTACCGAGTTACGATACGTCGTTACGCTTGCTCGCGAAAGGCATTTTGGCCGCGCAGCCGAGCGTTGCCACGTTAGCCAGCCGACACTCAGCGTTGCGGTCAAAAAACTGGAAGAGGAGTTGGGAATCCCCCTGTTTGAGCGAAGCAAAAGCAGTATTCGCGTAACGGAAACTGGTCAGCGTATTGTTGAGCAGGCCCAGCGGGTTCTGGATCAGGTGGGTGTTATCCGCGACATGGCTCAGGATGGTAAAAACCAGTTGAGCTCGCCGCTCAAGGTGGGTGCCATATACACCATTGGGCCTTATCTGTTTCCGCACCTTTTGCCCGAGTTGCGCCGCGCAGCACCGGAGATGCCGCTCTATATAGAAGAAAACTATACCGCTAACCTGCGCAAGAAGCTGCGCCAATCCGAACTGGATGCCATCATCATAGCGCTACCGTTTGAAGAGGCGGAAGTGCTGACATTGCCACTTTACGATGAGCCTTTTGTCGTGCTTCTGCCAGCAGATCACCGCCTTGCGGCCAAGAAGGAGATCACAGGTGATGAACTGGCTGATGAACAGTTACTCCTGCTTGGCCCTGGTCATTGTTTTCGGGATCAGGTGCTGGAAGCTTGCCCACCTCTGGTGGAGGCAGTCACTCGCCGCGCAGATGCCGGTACTCCATCACTGGTAACCGAAGGCAGTTCTCTGGAAACCATACGTCACATGGTTGCTTCGGGCTTGGGGATTACCGTACTGCCGCTTTCCGCTGCGACGGGTATGCGGTACCAGAAAGATGTGCTTGTCACCCGGCCTTTTGCTCCACCTGTACCTTCCCGCACCGTGGCCCTGGCCTGGCGGGTAACCTTCCCCCGGCCCAAAGCCATTGATGTTCTCTCGCTTGCAGCCGGCCAATGCCGGGTGATTGAAAAAGCGACAGAGGACACTCCGGTTGTTGCGACAGGCTGAGCCCAGATATGGCATCACTGGATGACCTCCCGGTTACGGAGCTCAAGGGAGTAGGAAGCGCCCTTGCCGAGAAGCTTGCGCGCCTGGGAATCTCATCATTACAGGATTTGTTGTTCCACCTTCCCCATCGATACGAAGATCGTACCCGCATTATCCCCATGGGTAGCTTGAGGGTAGGCGATGTCGCCGTTGTGGAAGGCGAGGTGATGAAGTCAGATCTGGTGATGGGGCGTCGTCGTAGCCTGCAGGTCACTCTGAAAGACAGCAGCGGGTTTCTGGTGCTACGGTTTTTCCACTTCAATGCTGCGCAAAAAAACCAGCTGTCCGAAGGTGCCCGGGTTCGCTGCTTTGGCGAGGTGCGTCCGGGGCGCGCCGGGTACGAGTTTTACCACCCGGAGTACCAAACCAACCCGCCAGCTATGCCCACAGGGGAGCAGGCCACCCTTACACCGGTTTATCCGCTGACCGAAGGCATACAGCAACCCAGAGTAAGAGGTTTGTGTCAGCAGGCTCTGGGATACCTTCAGCGCCACCCTATACGAGACTGGTTGTCAGCTGAGTTGCTGGCGGGCTATCAGTTGCCGGGAATTAATGAAGCTGTCCAGATGGTGCATTCTCCCCCGGCGAGCGCTCCGGTTCATCTGCTGATGGAGGGGCGCCATCCCGCCCAGCAGCGCCTGGTGATGGAGGAGTTGCTGGCGCATCAATTGAGCATGCTTCAGGTTCGTGAACAGATTCAGGCTCGGCAAGCTCTGCCCTTGCTCCCCACTGGCGACCTGGCAGAGCGCTTTCTTGAGGGATTGCCGTTTGCGCTTACGGGTGCCCAACGTCAAGTTATGAGTGAAATCCGGCAGGATTTAAGCCAGCCGCTACCCATGCTGCGCTTGGTGCAGGGGGATGTAGGCTCGGGTAAAACCGTGGTGGCCGCGCTGTCGGCAATTCAAACCATCGGCGCGGGTGCCCAGGTGGCGCTTATGGCACCTACCGAGATATTGGCGGAACAGCATTATCAGAATTTCAAAGGCTGGCTGGAGCCTTTGGGCATCCAACTGGCCTGGCTGTCTGGCAAGGTCAAAGGCAAAGCCCGGAAAGAGGCGCTGGAAGCCGTGCATACGGGTGCTGCCAGCGTAATTATCGGCACCCATGCGTTGTTTCAGGATGATGTGCTGTTTCACCGCCTGGCGTTGGTGATTGTGGATGAGCAGCATCGGTTTGGCGTACACCAGCGCCTTGCCTTGCGGGAGAAAGGCGTAGGCGGCACCCTGGCGCCACACCAGCTGATCATGACCGCCACGCCCATCCCCCGTACTCTGGCCATGAGTGCCTACGCCGATCTGGATACCTCAGTGATCGACGAACTGCCCCCGGGCCGAAAGCCCATTGAAACTATCGTCATTCCTGACAACCGTAGGGAAGATGTGATTGAGCGCGTACGCAGCGCCTGCACTGACGGTCGTCAGGCATACTGGGTGTGCACACTGATTGAAGAGTCGGAGGCCTTGCAATGCCAGGCGGCAGAAGTAACAGCGCAAGAACTGACTGAGCGCCTGGTGGGCCTGAAGATCGGGCTGGTGCACGGACGGCTCAAGTCGGCGGAAAAGGCCGAGGTAATGGAGCGCTTCAAACAGGGGGAGCTGGATCTACTGGTTGCCACCACGGTGATTGAAGTGGGTGTGGATGTACCCAACGCCTCACTCATCATTATTGAAAATCCGGAACGCCTGGGCCTGGCCCAGTTGCATCAGCTCCGTGGCAGGGTGGGGCGGGGTGAGCAGGCCAGCTTCTGTGTGCTCATGTACCATCCTCCGCTGTCGGCCAATGGCAAGGCGCGCTTGCAGGCCCTGAGAGACAGTCAGGATGGCTTTGTTATTGCCGAAAAAGACCTGGAGATACGTGGGCCAGGGGAAGTGCTTGGCACCCGTCAGACTGGCATGATGCAGTTCCGACTGGCAGACTTTGAACGGGACAAAGGTTGGATTGAGCCGGTGCGGGAGATGGCACCCGGGCTCATGAGGCACCCACAGCTGGTACAGGCTCTGATCCGGCGCTGGATGGGAGAGAAAATGCGTTACGGGGAGGTTTGAACCGGTGCATATCAATTTATACAGCTAAGTCATGGCCTATACTAAAAAACCAACGGCAGATTATGGTAGCCGGATGGCAAGCAGCGATACTCGGGAGAAAATGATGGAATTACCTGTCACGGTTCAACAGGCTTTGGGCGATTCAGCCAAAGGCGTATCACTGAGAGATATGCGCCAGGCTAATCAGCACGAGCTGTTGCGGATGGTGTTGCTCCACGACGGGCAGGAAAACCTTCAAGCCATTTGCTGCAAAGACGATTTGATTGATCTGGAACGATTGAACAAGCAAATGGGCCGGGACTTCCGGCTGATGAAGCCTCGCGAGCAGATTCGCGTTAAAGAGCGCGCCGGCCTGAGGGAGCTACCGGCCCTGCCGTCACTTACGGGCTGGCCTACTATTGTGGATCGTCGGATCGATGATTTGCCCTCGGTAGCCTTGGCGCTGGGAGAGCAAAACCTGGCGATGGTAATGCCAGCTGAAGAGTTTCGTACGCTAACAAAAAATGCGGATCGCCTGTCGTTCACGGTGGCATCGGAAAACATAACCGTGAATCTGGATGATCCGGATAACGATCGTAGCCAGCTGACCTTTGCCATCAAAAAATTCACCAGTCTGCGTATTCAGCAGCGCCTTGAAGACACTCTGGAGCTGCCGCCGCTGCCGGAAACCGCCCAGCGCATTATCCACCTGCGGGTAAATCCGAACGCTGTTATGGGGGATCTGGTTGATATCGTTGAGAGTGACCCCAGCCTGGCGGCTCAGGTGGTCAGCTGGGCATCTTCATCGTTCTATGCCGCGGCCGGGCAAGTGCGCTCTGTGCACGATGCCGTATCACGCGTTCTTGGCTTCGACATGGTAATGAACCTGGCGATGGGACTGTCGCTGGGGCGTGCGCTCAAGCAGCCCCAGGACCATCCAGAAGGCTACGTGGACTACTGGCAGCAAGCTATCTGGCAAGCTCAGTCGGCTGGTATTCTGTCGAGTATGATGCCTCGGGGTGAGCGGCCAATGTTTGGGTTAGCCTATTTGGCAGGTCTGCTGCACAACTTTGGTTACCTTCTGCTTGCGCAGGTTTTTCCTCCCCATTTCAAGTTGGTATGCCGCTCCCTGGAGGTGAACTCGGATATCGATTCCTCGGTATCGGAACACTATCTTTTGGGGATTACCCGTGAACAGATCGCGGCGCAGCTTATGGAAAACTGGGGTATGCCAGATGAGGTGACTCAGGCCATAAGGTATCAGAAAAGCAAAACCTACCAAGGCCCCCACAGTGTATACGCCCGGCTCCTGTGGCTTGGCCGCCAATTGCTTACAGAAAGGGGCATCGCTATGGGTGCAAATGCACCCGTGGGGCAGGAGATTTATGACGAACTCGGCCTCAATCGTGAACAGGTAGAAGAACAGTTTGATGAACTGGTGGCCAGCCGGGACAAGATTATGGCGATGGCCGGTATGATGAATCAGTGAGCACAAAAAAGCCGGCCTTAAAGGCCGGCAAGGTTTCCGCTCATTGCAGAGTCGTCCGAACGTAACAGGAGAAATAACCCAGGGCGATAATTGCAACCTTGAAACCAACCGTTAAAACCTTATCGCCCTGATTTCAAGTTAGACAACATCTGCAAAAAAGAAAGGTTGCCACTCAAGGGAATGAGAAGCTGAGCGCTTCGTCATTTTTAGTGAATTGAGCAAGCTTCTGATATCAAATCGATAAAATTATCATTTGTAGACATTTCTGTTACAAAATGACACAAATCTTGAGTGGGTCAGAAGCTGTGATTCCGGATGGCTGTTGCGGCACGACGTATTTCATCGGCGTAGCGCCTTTCCACTTCAAACCGCTCCTTATCCATCTTCTCCACAAAGCGCGTCTCGGTATTTTGGCGTGCTTGGTGAGTGGGCATGTGGCGAAGTTGCTCATACACCTCCATAAATACCTGATAAGGTGATTGTTCCATCAGCTCAGGAGCCACATGGTCCAGCAAGCCTTTCATGCGCAGGCAGGCCTCTGAATATTCGATCTGGTCTTCTTCTACGGCCATGGCAATAACACGAATGCTATCGACCATGTCCTTGCGCCGCTTCGCCTGGAAAGCCTCTGCTTTTTGTTGCCGTCTTCGGTTTTCGGCCAAGGTAACCATTTGCCGCCGGATAAAACCCAGCAGAACAAAGATGGCGATTGTGCCGGCAATAATCAGGCTCCATTGTAGCCAGTGAGGCATGCTGTTCTCCCAGTCTGGTTCAGGCGGGTACGGGTTGCTGTTCTGGTTCGCAGACTTTGACAGTTACTGGCTGACCATTCAACACGGAAGTACCTGCCACGGGGTCGGTTAGCTGATCACTCAACACATCGTTGATACTGGTGCCAGCATGGGCCGCCGCCGTGGATTGCTGTGTTCCTTCCCGGACATGGCCCCAACCATGGGGGATAGAAACCACACCGGGCATCATGTCTTCAGTTATTTCCACCGGCATTATCACTAAACGGTCATCGGCGCGGATCTCAGCGCGGCCGCCTTCTTTAAGCCCCAAACGGTTGGCGTCGTCCGGGTGTACCAGCAGTGTACAGCGGTCTTTGCCTTTTACCAGACGGTGACTGTTGTGCATCCAGGAGTTGTTGCTGCGAATGTGGCGCCGCCCAATCAGTAGAAGCTCGTTTGGCGAATCTGGCACGGAGAGCTGCTGGTGCAGGCGTTCTACGTCTTTCAGATAGCGCCTTGGTGCCAGGTTGATCTTTCCATCCCGGGTGAACAGACGGCCGGGCAGAGCGGGCCTCAAGGCGCCGAGGTCAATCCCGCTGGGGCTCTCTTTCAATCGCTTCAGGGAAAGCCCTTTAGGAAGCTTCTGCCACTGGGGATTGAGAGAGCTCAGCTTGGCCAAGCCACGTAAAGGGTGGTGCTTGGGCAGCAATTCCAGAACCCGCTTTGTGGCGGTTTCCAGAACTCCTCGGGCGCGCCCGGTATCTGTGCCATAAGGCCCGGTACGCAAAAGCACATCAACGATCGTATCAGGGCCTGCACGTTTGAAGGCCTGCCAGCCCAACTCGGAACGGATCGGCAGCTTGCCGCCCTTGCGTAATTTCTCAAGTCTATGCGCCAGCTCCAGCAGAATCTGCCAGTCATGACGGCTGTCCGGGCCCGCATCAAACAGGGCTTCGCTGTATTTCGATACATTGCGCACGGCCAGCATGTTGAAAATAATGTCGTAGTGGCTGCGTTCGAGCACGGCGGTTGGCGGCAGGATAATGTCGGCATGACGAGTGGTTTCATTAATGTAGTAATCCACTGACACCATAAAGTCCAGCCCGCTCAAGGCCTCGTCCAGCCTGCGCCCGTTCGGGCTGGAGAGCACCGGGTTGCCGGCAATGGTCACAAAGGCACGGATTTGTCCGTCGCCCGGGGTGAGTATTTCATCGGCCATGGTGCTGGCCGGGTATTCGCCCGCAAACTCGGGTAGCCCCTTAACCCGGCTGTGGCGGCTGCCAAAGTGCCCGCGCTGTCCAGACATGGCGCCGATGGCGATCAGATCAATGGCGGGTTGCGTAAACATCATGCCGCCGACCGTATCCAGCTTGCCCGTAAGAATGTTCAGGCAATACGCCAGCCAGGTTGTAATGCTTCCAAACGTTTGGGTGCTGGTGCCCATGCGCGTATAGAGCGCTGCTTTTGGCGTGTGTGCGAGCTGTTGTGCAAGATCGCGTATGGTTGTTGCCGCAATCCCGGTGCGTTCGGCAACCGCTTCTGGGGTGAAGGGTAGGGAAGCCAAGCGTAAAAGATCCAGGTCTTTAATAAGCTGTTCTGCAGGGCCGGGGTGAATTAGCTCATCTGCAAACAGCGTGTTCACCATGGCCATCAGCAAAAATGCATCGGTGCCAGGGCGAATAAAATGAAATTCCTCAGCCTGCTTGGCGGTTTCTGTGCGCCTGGGATCCACCACAATTATCTTCCCGCCGCGCTTTTTAAGCGCTTTCAGCCGGCCACGGAAATCCGGCACCGTCATCAGGCTGCCATTGGACGCCATGGGGTTGCCACCAATACAGATAAACAAATCCGTGCGGTCGATATCCGGAATAGGGAACAGAACCTGATGGCCGAACATCTCCAGGCTTGCCAGCATGTGGGGAAGTTGATCATTGGAGGTGGCAGAAAAACGATTCTGGGAGCCGACAGCCCGAAGAAACGGCATGGTGGCGATTAATGAGCTGTGATTGTGGGCGTTGGGGTTGCCAAGATACACGCCAATACTATTGCGGCCGTGCGTTGTGCGGGTGCTGTGAAGCTTTTCGGCAACGGTTTTAAAGGCCTCATCCCACTCGATTTCTTGCCAGCCGGTGGCGGTTTTACGAACCGGCTTGCGCAACCGTTCCGGGTCCTCATGAAGATCCTGCAGGGCCACAGCTTTGGGGCAAATGTGCCCTCGACTTAGCGGATCATTGTCGTCTCCACGAATCGACGCAATGCGCCCCTCCTTCACTTCAATGGCAACGCCGCACATGGCTTCGCATAAATGACAGGTGCGGTAATGGGTGCCGTTTCGCATGAAGGTCTCTCCTGATGTTTTTGTTTTTATAAGTGGGTTTCATTGTGCAACCAGATTAGCAGGAAATTCGCCGCAGAGGGAAACGCCGGGTCGTTGTTTTGGGGATAAAAAAAGGCCAGTCCGGAGACTGGCCTTGAGAGTACTGTGGCACTATTTACTGCACTACGGGGAGATCCTTCACAGGATTCGTTACGAAGTTGAGATAAGTTCCTCCGATTGGAATCTGCAAGGGCAGTTTTATGGTTATCAGCCCGGCATTTTTCACCCCAAGGGCATTTGCTTTTACGGCGATATCCACCAGATTGGTATTGCGTTGCTCGATCTGCATTCGGCCATCATCGAAGAATGTGACATCACCTTCGAGCTCAAACACAAACTCCCGGCCGTACAGGTCATGAGTCCCACCAAGTGGAATAGCCATGTCAGGCGCATCCAGCATCAACTCAGCTTTCGTTTTGAATACTGGTTGCCCGTTATCACCCTCAACAATGACTCCAGGGATTAGCTGGTTTCGAGGGCAGTCAGACTGGGCTGCACAGCTCGGGTCTTTGGAATACCGCATACGGATCACTTGCGTATTAGTAATGGACTCTTCCATAAGAGGGATAAAGCCCAAAACCTTAAGCTCTACGAACACGCTAATAGATGTTGTCGCAAGCATTGTGGGGTATAGATTTACAAGAATGCCTTCCTCGCCCGTTGGCTCATAAATTCCCGGGCCAACCACCTCTGAGTTCAGTGCATATGTCTGATAGATGAACTTGTTTTTAGGGCATCTTTGCCCCGTTTCGCAGCCCACGCGAGCGTCTGCCTTACCGGAAACCAGTCCGGGAGTCGCTGATGCCTTGTTGTCTTTGACACGCAACTTGGTTGTGTTGGCGGAAGGGGCCCAGCCATCTGCATCGCTGCCCTCATGATCGAAGGGCTCAAGGCAATTGGCATTGTCGTTAGAACTGCAATCAATGCGGAAGTTGGCATTGGTGTCACGAATTGGCAGATTTCGCAGCGGAGTGAACACAGAATCCTGTGCGGCCACGCCCTTGAAGTAGATGATCATCGAGTTCTCACCGTTACCACCGCCGCTCAACCCTTCAAGCAAATCAGTCTTTAGTGTTAGTCCGTTCTCGCCACAGATTGACGTCGGGTTTGCTTGGTTACAGTCAGGTGTAGCTCTGTCGACTCGCATAGTGTAACGGTAGAACTCGCCGGGTTCCCATGGCTGGTCGGGGAAGAAGCGAATGCGCTGGTTGTTTTTCTCTAATCGGCCCGGTACAGGCTCGATCAGGGCTTTATTTGCGTCAACTTTCTCAACAATAAAGGTCTCTCCAGCACGTATTGAGCTCAACTTCATCGGCTGTGAAAACACCACAGTGATAGGACGGTCGGTGGGCATTTCGGAGACAGGTAATACGTCGCCCTTTTGCCCGCCAGACGTGGCGTCCCAGCACTGTCCATGAACACCGGCTGCAAGGTTAATGGCTTCAGCTGTTGTTTCACAGGGGAAGCCTGGATAGGTGGTTAATGCGAGAGGCGGAGCTTGTGCTACAGAAGGTACTGCAGTGTCAGTCCGGTCCAGGCTGAATGACAGGTCATCTGCCATGCTCACGTAGGGGTTTCCGGCAAGATCGGTCAATCCCAAGGCTGAAACCTTGTACTGAACACCTTGCTTCAAACCATCCTCCGGGTTCAGTGTGAGAGCTGTGCCATCCAGTTGCGTGCGTAGATTCTCTACAGGCTGCCCATTCGCTAAAAGGGTGACACCACCCTCGATGGACGCGGGGTCCAGGGGCTCGTCAAAGAACAGGATCACCGGATCACCGGGGCGGTGCATTGACTGTCGAGTGGCGGGGATGGCATCCGGGGCTCCGGGTGTCCAGCTCACCAGCTTGGGAGCCGTAACATCCAGTTCTCGCAGCAGTTCGGCGTCCAGTACGGAATCGGCGTCGGTGGCGGCTTGGAGGTGGAATGAGATGGTAGCATCTGTGTATTCCTGCCCGAGCAGATTCGGCTCAACCGTGGCGATGGCATCAATTGTTAGCACGCCGTTTTTAACCAGAGCGATACCACGGAGTTCCAGACCCATAAGGTCTTGGGAGAGAGCGGCATTAGGCTGGGCTTCTGCCGTGTTCATGGAAACATCCATAAACAAGGTGATCTGCCGGGGAGCATTGATGTCGTTGGTGTAGGCGTTCGGGCTCAGGTAGCCCGATGCATCGGAGAGCATGGTTACCTTGATGTCGCCAGTTGTCTGAAGCTGATTGGTCGCAGCGTCAAGAACAGGCACCTTGCCTCCAACAAGTATGTCCAGGCTGGTACTTCGAAGGACACTTCCTTTGGCGATGCGCAACGGCAAGGCTTCTGTTGCTTTAAATGCAGGCGCATAGGCAAGTTCAGCAAACAGGTCGCCGGTCTGCTGAGAAGGAGCTGTGACACCCTGAAGCACGGAGTTCAGTGTGATCCCGTTGATAATCTGGCCGTTCAGGATAGACGTGGTTAGTTCATTCTCATCCGTCTCGCCTGCTGCCAGGCCAGAGTCTATAGCACTTTGCTGCAAAACAACCGTAGGGCCAGTCTCACGGGGAGTGAAATTGAATTCACCGGTAAACCGGTTTTCCGAGCCTGAGTTCGTCAGGCTTGCCAGATTCGTGAATTTAAGTGTGTAAGTTTCACCACTATCCAGAACGTCGTCCTTGCCACCGCATTGCACCTGGCTAGGCGCCATACAGGGGTCAACAGTAATGCGGTTGCCTTTAACCAGAACCGTTGCGGGTACTGGCTGGCCGTCTTTGTCCAGCAGTTCGACCGAGCCACCAAGTTTTTTCCAGTCTGGATGGACTGGCTGGGTCATGGCAAAGCGGAATGTAGAAAAATTCAGTGTCATGAAGTTTTGATCAGAGTGGTCGTCGCTCGCCGGAACCATCCAATCAACACCAAAACTATCCGAGATGTTTGCCAGCCCTGCTGAGCCGGAGAAGCTGCCTCGGGTCTGGAACTGAATGCCCGGATCACCCACGCCATTGGGCGTGTCGATCAAGCGCCCGCCTTCAGCTTTGAGTGGCTCATTGAACACGACAGAATAGTCTGTGGCAGTACTCAACGGGCCGCTTGTTGTCAGCTTCAGGCTTCTGCCGCCATCAACTTTCTCCGCAGTGAACGGAACTGCTGTGCCGTTCGAGTCCACATTGATTTTGCTGATGAGGTCAGCGTCGTCCTCAGTAATCGCGTGGGAGAATCGGAGAACAATATCCGTTTTAGGGCTGATGCCCGCTTGCCCATCGGCCGGGTATGAATAGATCACCGAGCCAGCCGTGGTTTTCTGATTCATGGTCTGTTCATCTCCGCCACATGCTGCTAGCAGCAAGGCGGGAATCAATGCCAGGGTTTTATTGTATTTCATGGCAAACATCTCCTCAGAACTTCAGGGTAAGGGAGCCGCTGATAACGTGGATATCGCCGTCTGCTGTTACGCCGGTTTCAGTGCCATCAAAATCTACCAGGGTAAAGTCGCGCTCTTGCAACTGCTGGTACTGGTAGCCCAGATCAAAGCGAACAGGGAAGGCCAGAAGGCGAGTACGGTCATAGGTGGCACTTATGCCGAGGCCAACCACTATTTTGTCCGTATCCAGGTAGTTGATTTCAGGGTTGCGAGTGGTTTTCAGAGGGGATTCCTCATAGGCCACGCCGCCCCGGATAGAGAAGTTCTTATTGATGTCGTACTCAGCCCCAATGCGTGGGATTACCGTGTCCTTGAACTGTATACGGTCGGATGCGGGGGTGGCGGCCTGGTCCTTGATGGTGTCGCCTTTGAAGACTTCTGACAATTCAGACCAGTTCTGCTGCTCCACGCTACCGCCGAAGCGCCAGCCGTTGCCTTTATACTGTGCGCCAACGCCAAAAGTTTCCGGTTGGAAAGAGTCGATGGTGGTTACGGCAAGGCTAAGGCCCGGGTCCGGGATGGTTTGCGTAACAATGATGCCCGAATCAACGGTTGTAGACGCAGATGATTTGGTGCGATAGGTAAACGCTGTTTCCCAGCCCTGCAAAAAGCAGTTGCTTTCGGGGCAGAAGGTGCTGCCGAGATCAATGCTCGTGCCAAGGATGGTTTTGATTTGTGGCTCAGCATTAACTGCCAATCGTTCCCGGCTGGTTTCCCCGCCGAGTGTCGACACGGCTTGAAGATCAGCCGTTGCGTCCAGAGTTATACGGGCGGATAGCCCTACTGAAATGCCGCGCCAGACTGGAGTGGCACCGCCTACGTTCAAGAACAGCGGCTCCTTACCATATTGAAGAAACTGCCCGCTGTTCGATGTCTGTGAATCGAATGCCAGCATTTCCTTGCCGTACTTTTCAACACCGGCAATGAAACCCAGGTAAATAGGGTGGTTAAAGCGCGTGAGGGAGCCCAGGTTGGTTTTCATGCCAATAAGCACGTGCTGACTGGGGGAGCTGGAAACCACATCTCCGTTTGCATTCGGATTTGTAGACCGCAGTTCTTGCTCGGCGTGCAAAATACCTGAGGTCAGTTCGCCGCGCTCGTCCCGGGTCAGAGCCGCCGGGTTGTAGTAAGTGGCGGAAACCTGGTCATTAAACATGGAGAGAGATTGAGCGGTAGCAACGTCTATGGGCATTACGCCAAAGGTTGTACCGATGTTGCCCATGCTGGCGGATGCTGACATGGCGAAAGTGGTGGATACTGCTGCAACCGCTAGGCTCAGCGCCCGTACTGAAAACCGGGTGGTAGGAACCATTAATACACTCCATTTATCGCGTTGTTTTTAGACTTGACCGTATGCTCGTCATCCGGGAAGTGGGCGACTCAGTCACGGCTGGTTCGTTTGTTCATTTCACAGTGTATGAGGCTTGTTGTTTTAGGGCCTTGGCATGTTTGACACGGTATCGTGTCGAAATGACCATTTTCGGTGCGGGATCTATAAAAGACAATGAATACAGTAACTTGAGGTGTGTTGGATTTGCCAGGTCAGATCAGGCAGTGTGTTGAGGTTCTGTAATTGTGAATCACACCTCAGATTTCACTTTGCGCTAAGCGTCAGATTTTCTGATGAGCGTTGATCCTGTCTCTTTCCTGGAGAGGGAAAGAGTAAGGCAGGTAGAAAGGGGAAAGCCAGATACAACAAAGCCTGCTCGAAAGCAGGCTAAGTCGTTGAAAATAATGGTGGGCCCACCTGGACTCGAACCAGGGACCAAAGGATTATGAGTCCTCTGCTCTAACCAACTGAGCTATAGGCCCGTTCAGCGTACGCTGTTTGGAAAGTATTTTCCCTTGAGGGAAGCAAAGCGGGCGCCATTATACCGGGGGGGTGCGGCGCCCGCTACTGTTGTGTGCTGCTTTATCCGTTGCCCTGATCGTCTATAAAGCCGCGCAGGTGATCGGAGCGGGAAGGGTGGCGCAATTTGCGCAGTGCCTTGGCTTCGATCTGGCGGATTCGCTCACGGGTTACGTCGAACTGTTTGCCGACTTCTTCCAGTGTGTGGTCCGTGTTCATCTCAATGCCGAAGCGCATGCGCAGTACCTTGGACTCACGGGCGGTAAGGCCTGCGAGAACCGAGCGAGTAGCTTCGCGCAGGCCTTCAGCCGTTGCAGAATCTACCGGCGAAAGGGCCTGGATGTCTTCGATAAAGTCGCCCAGATGGCTGTCTTCATCATCGCCGATCGGAGTTTCCATGGAGATTGGCTCTTTGGCAATCTTCAGGACCTTGCGGATCTTGTCTTCTGGCATTTCCATACGCTCACCCAGCTCTTCTGGAGTGGGTTCGCGACCCATTTCCTGCAGCATCTGGCGAGAAATACGATTGAGCTTGTTGATGGTTTCAATCATGTGCACCGGAATACGAATGGTGCGAGCCTGATCCGCTATCGAGCGAGTAATGGCCTGACGAATCCACCAGGTGGCGTAAGTTGAGAATTTGTAGCCACGACGGTATTCAAACTTGTCGACGGCTTTCATCAAGCCAATGTTACCTTCCTGGATCAGGTCGAGGAACTGTAGACCGCGGTTGGTGTATTTCTTCGCGATAGAAATAACCAGACGCAGGTTGGCCTCAACCATTTCTTTCTTGGCGCGGCGGGCTCTTGCCTCGCCAATAGAAACTCGACGGTTGATCTCTTTGATGTCGACAACATCAAGGTCCACATCAATCTGCACGTTCATGATGCGCTTTTGGAGGCGGACGATTTCGTCCATGCGCTCGTTAATGGCAGAAGCGTAAGGCTTTTTGCTTTTGGCGATTTTCTCGCCCCATTCCTGGTTTGCTTCGTTGCCCGGGAATGATTTGATGAAGTCCTTGCGTGGCATTTTACACTCGCGCACACAGATCTTCATGATGGCGCGTTCGTTTTCGCGTATCAGATCGTTGGTTGAGCGAACAACGTTCACCAGCTCGTCAAACGCCTTGTTGCCCAGTTTGAAGGGTGCGAAAACCAAGCCCAGATCGTTCAGGGCTGCCTGGGTTTTCTTGTCGCCCCGGCCATGCTTGGCCAGCAATTTGTCTGCTACTTCCAGCTTTTCTTTCAGCAGCTCAAACCGCAAGCGCGTTTCTTCAGGATCTGGACCGCTTTCTGGTTCTTCCTCTTCCTCTTCTGCATCGTCGTCTGCATCTTCGTCAGATGTGTCGTCAGTGGAAGCTTCGGGCTTGGCTGGCGGTTCCGGCATGAACGGTTCTGCGTCGTCCGGGTCCAGGAAGCCTGTGATGATGTCGGTAATACGACCTTCATTCTCGATGATGCGGTCATAGGCCTGGATAACGGTGCCGACGGTGCCCGGGAAGTGGGCTACGGCTGCCATAACATCGCGAATGCCTTCTTCGATGCGCTTGGCAATAACGATCTCGCCTTCGCGGGTCAGCAGTTCCACTGTACCCATTTCGCGCATATACATGCGTACAGGGTCTGTGGTGCGACCGGCGTCGGATTCCACGGCGGCGAGAGCGGCGGCGGCTTCGGCGGCAGCAGCTTCGTCTGCGGTGGAGTCACCGTCGGTCATCAGCAAGGTATCGGCATCCGGCGCCACTTCGGATACCTGAATGCCCATATCGTTGATCATGCGAATGATGTCTTCGACCTGATCCGGATCGGCAATGTCTTCCGGGAGGTGGTCGTTTACCTCGGCGTAAGTCAGGTAGCCTTGTTCCTTGCCTCGTGCGATGAGGTCTTTCAAACGTGATTTCTGCGAATTGCCTGACATAGACACCCTGTGAACTCGCTTAAATAAATAAAAAATGAAACAGCCATTATAGCTGTCGCTCTAATGCACTGCCACCGAATGGTTAGATGGTGATCAATGCGCAAAGTTTCAAGTGCTGCTCTCCGGGGTTCCCCCGCTAAGCTCTCGCAGTTCCTGCCGTTCGTCGGCGGTAAGATTTGCGAAGTTACGTAAAAGTGTAGCCAGCTTTTGCTGTCTTGTTGCTTCTTCGTTGGGGCTCAACAGTTCTCGTGCTGCGGCCAGCGTGCTTTCCCGGGTTGGGATGTGCTCAATGCCATCAAACAGATTGTAGAACCGTTCGCGTGCCTGGCTATCCATTGCCAGCGTTGTTATAAGTGATTTCCGGTCCCGGATTTTTCGCTCCAGAATAAAACCGGCAAATGTCATAGCCTGATTAAATTGGCGCGAGCTGCGCGCCAGTTCGGTAACTTCAGTGGCCAGATCTGGCGCTTCCAGCAGGGCAAGGCACAAGATGCTGTCTTTGCTCAACTTTACATCGATGCGCTCTTCCGTAACCCGGTCGCGGCGTTCGCCTTTCCAGTTGCCCTGTTGTTGGGGCTTACGGCCTTGCCACTGGCTACGGCCCCCGCAGAGCCGAAGCATTTCGTGCCACATTGCATCCCTGAGGGTGCTTCTGGGCATTTTGTTCAGGAGCGGCTCCGTTCTCGCCCTCAGCTCGCCCCGATTTTCTGGTAGCTGAAGATCCAGCCCTTCGCTCTGACGATCAAACAGATACCGCGAGAACGGCGTTGCGCCATCGATGCGCTTCTGGAACGCATCCGGACCTTCCTTGCGCACCAGGGTGTCCGGGTCTTCGCCTTCTGGCAGCATCAGGAATTGCAGGTGTAACCCGTCTGCCATCAGTTCCAGGGCGTTTTCCATGGCCTTGTCGGCTGCTCGGAATCCGGCCTGGTCGCCATCGAAACAGAATACAATATGCCGTACCTGTCTCAGCAGGGCGGTGAGGCTGTCCTGGTTCGTAGCTGTGCCCAAGGTCGCTACGGCGTAGTGAATGCCGTTTTGCGCCAAGGCAATAACGTCCATGTAGCCTTCTACCACGAGCAGCTTGTCGAGCTGCTTCAGGGCCTGCTTTGCTTCAAACAGGCCGTATATTTCACGGCTTTTGTGAAATACATCCGACTCCGGAGAGTTGATGTATTTGGCTTTGTCATCGCCAAGAGTCCGTCCGCCGAAGGCGATGGTTTTACCCCGGCTGTTCCGAATAGGAAACATGACCCGGTTGCGGAAAAGATCCCTTGGCCTGCCGTACTTGTCCGAGACGGTGCCGGTTTCGATCAGCGGTCCCTGCAACTCTTTGCTGGCAACATCAAATAATGCGGTGCCTGTGGCAGGCGCATAGCCCACCTGGTACTGCTTGATAATGCTGTCGTCCAGCCCCCGCTGCTTTAAGTAGTCGCGGGCGAAAGAGCCTTGCTGGCCGTTAAGCGCCGATTGATAGAAGCGGCTGGCAAAGTCCAGTGCGTCGGTCAGGGTGCGCGCTTGCTGTATTTCATGCTTGGCCGCCTCATCGTACGGCACTTCGAGCCCCGCTCGGCGGGCTAGCTCTTCTACAGCATGGGTAAAGCCCAAGCCTTCAAATTCACGAACAAAGCTTATGGCGTCACCATGGGCGCCACACCCAAAACAGTGATAAAAGCCTTTATCTGGCCTCACATTGAACGAGGGCGTTTTCTCATCGTGAAACGGGCAGCACGCCTTGTAGTTGGCGCCAGCCTTTTTGAGAGTGATGCGCGAGCCGATCAGCTCTGCCAGATCTACCCGGTCGAGCAGGTCTTCGACAAAGCGTTGGGGGATCAGTCCGCTCATAATGGCTCCACATCAGGCCCTCGGCGTACGAGGGCCAACAGCCAAAAATGCCGCCGAAGCCAGGCCCCGGCGGCATTTCTTGGTCGCTCTGTGCAGCCTGTGGCTGTACAGGCAATCAGTGCTTTGCAGTCAAGCGGCGTCTGCGGTAACTCAGTACAGACGCTCGAACTTGCGCTGTTCCCGCTGAAGCTTCTTGAGATGACGCTTAACGGCAGCAGCAGCTTTACGCTTGCGAACGGAAGTCGGCTTCTCGTAGTGCTCACGACGACGTACTTCTGAAAGTACACCTGCTTTTTCGCAGGAGCGCTTGAAGCGACGCAATGCTACGTCAAACGGTTCATTCTCTTTCACTTTAACAGCTGGCATTCGACAATCACCTACCTGATAGATTCGGTTTCATTTAGATGCGCATCTGGCGGTGCCAGACTGGCTCGATCCCTGGTCAGATTGGCTAAAACTCGACCAGTTCGTAATTTAGGGCGGCAATGATAGCGCCTCGGTCGTGGCAAGGTCAATGTTTGTTCGATGAAACTGCCAGTGAGTTTCGGGTTTCTGCTAAAATGCAGCTCGTTTATTCATTTACGCCAACCTATGTGGCCAGGTTATATGCTGATTCTGGGTATTGAGACTTCCTGTGATGAAACCGGTGTTGCGTTGTTCGACACTGAAAAGGGGCTTTTGAGCCACGCTTTGTTCAGCCAGATCGATATGCACGCTGATTATGGCGGCGTAGTGCCAGAGCTGGCATCCCGTGACCACGTTCGCAAACTGTTGCCCTTGTGTGAGCAGGTGCTTGCAGAGGCTGGCCATGTTCGTGACGACATTGACGGGATTGCCTACACCGCAGGGCCAGGCTTGATTGGTGCGCTAATGGTGGGCGGCTCGGTGGCCCATGCTATGGGTTTTGCTCTCGGTATCCCGGTGCTGGGAGTACACCACATGGAGGGCCATTTGTTGGCTCCCATGCTGGAAGACAACCCGCCAGCCTTTCCGTTTGTTGCTTTGCTGGTGTCGGGAGGGCACACACAGCTGGTGCGGGTGGATGGTATAGGGGAATACCAGATGCTTGGGGAGTCGGTAGACGACGCTGCAGGTGAGGCTTTCGATAAAACTGCAAAGATGCTGGGGCTGGATTACCCGGGTGGCCCTCGGGTCGCGGCGCTGGCGGAAAAGGGCGTGCCTGGCCGTTACCGTTTTCCCAGGCCTATGACCGATCGTCCAGGGTTGGATTTCAGTTTCAGTGGCTTGAAAACCTTTACGCTGAATACAGTCAATGGGGAGAAAAAGACGGCGGAGGGCCTGAGTGACCAGGTTCGGGCTGACATTGCCTTGGCATTTGAAACAGCTGCCGTAGATACCTTGGTGATCAAATGCCGTAGAGCGCTGGAGCAAACTGGCTGTGACCGGCTGGTGATTGCAGGTGGCGTAAGTGCCAACAAGCGGTTGCGGGCCGGCCTGGAGAAAATGGCTGAAAAGCTCCGCGCCTATGTGTTTTATGCGCGTCCGGAGTTTTGCACAGATAATGGAGCGATGATTGCGTATGCCGGGGCCCAGCGCATGAAGGCAGGCCAGCGTGACGGAGAGCGCATTGTAGCCGTGCCGAGATGGCCAATGAACACATTGCCACCCCTCAGTGAGGCCCGGGTGAACGGGCTGGTGGAATGAGCTAGAGGCTGGTTTCCCGGCCTTGTGCCAGCCGGATCAGGTTGTTGCGGTGGCGCACAACAACCAGGATCGCCAGCAAGCCGAACATGGGGAGAGTTTCCGGTTCTATGAATGCGCTTATCAGGGGGCCGCTGACAATGGCGATCACAGAGGCTAACGCCGAGATTCGCCAGCGCCAAATGACCAGCAGCCAGAGTGTAGCCATGGAGGCAGTGGTGACCGGAGCCAGAGCAAGGCCTGCACCAAGGGCTGTTGCAACCCCTTTGCCCCCTTTGAATCGATAGAACACCGGGATCATATGCCCGGTAACCGCGAAGAGCGCCACCATTGCCTGAGTCAAGGCAGAGAGACCTGCATTATATGCGAGCCAGACTGGCAGCCAGCCTTTGGCGGCATCCAGTGTCAGAGTAATCAGTGCCGGGCGCCAGCCCCCGGTGCGATAAACATTGGTGGCCCCGGGATTGCCTGAGCCCTGTGCCCGAGGGTCGGGCAGCCCCCAAATCTTGCATACCGGCAGCGCAAACAGTACTGAGCCCCCCAGGTAGGCGCACATACAAAGCAGAACGGTTATTACGGGGTCACTCAGGAACATTTGTGCGCTCAGAGACGAAGACGTGTGAGGGTAAAATGTGCGAAAATGCCGGCCCTCAATTTACAGGCTGGCGACGTTACATTAGTCGCAGTTTGTACGTTATTCAATCAGCAGTGTGTGGGATTGCCCCGGGAGCCCTCTTGGCAGACAGCGTATTGATCGAAGGCCTGGTTGTAGAAACCGTGGTAGGAGTATACGACTGGGAGCGCGATGTAACCCAGGCTCTGGTTGTAGATCTCGAAATGTCTTGGGATAACCGAATTCCCGGTGCGTCTGATGATGTCACGGATGCGCTTGATTACGCATCGGTCAGTGAGTGTGTAGAGCACTGTCTGAAAGAGCTCAAACCAAAGCTGCTGGAGCACGGTGCCGAGGTTCTTGCAGAGAAACTGCAAAGAGAGTTCGGAATTGGCTGGCTGAGGTTAACGCTGCGCAAGCCCGGAGCTGTGCCTGCAGCCCGATCTGTCGGTGTTTGCATTGAACGGACTGCATGCAAAGGAGTACCCGGTAATGCCTGATCAGGTTCCTGTATATATCAGTGTCGGCAGCAATATCGACCGCGAGCGCTATGTGAAAGCGGCTCTGGATGCTCTGGCAGGCTGGTTTGGTGAGCTGGAGATTTCTCCGGTGTATGAGAGCGAAGCGGTAGGGTTTGATGGTTCGCCATTCCTGAACCTGGTGGTGGGCGTGAAGACCAATCTCGCAGTGGGTGAGCTTTCGCAGCACTTCAAGCAGCTGGAGGCCGAAAACGGTCGACGACCGGAAGCTCCCAAGTTCAGCGCGAGAACGCTGGATCTGGATATTCTGACCTATGGGGAGGCAGTAGGTCGTCTCGATGGCGTGGAATTACCCAGGAGCGAGATACTTAAAAACGCGTTTGTGTTGCGGCCCCTGGCAGATATTGCCCCGGGAGTGAAGCACCCTATATGCCGCAAGAGCTACCTTGAGCTTTGGCAGGCTTATAATACCGGCCAGAAGCTCTGGCCGGTTAACTTCAGCTGGCAGGGCAGGGTGATTTCAACCGCTGTTTGCTGAGCGGAATAGCGCTATCAGGTTGTCTGTAGCGCTGTCAGTTGCCTCATCTGACTTTTCTGCCCCAAGCAGTCTTGGCCGAATGTTTTCACCCAGCTTCTTGCCCAGCTCGACTCCCCACTGATCAAACGAATCAAGGTCCCAGATAACGCCCTGCACAAAGGTTCGGTGTTCATACAGGGCGATCAGCGCGCCGACGGTTTCCGGAGTTACTTTGCTCATCATCAGCGTGTTGCTGGGCTGATTGCCAGGGATCACCTTATGTGGCGCGAGGCGGTCAACTTCTGCTTCCGTCAGACCGCTGGCTGCCAGTTCCGCTTTAGCTTCTTCCAGTGTTTTGCCGGCCATCATGGCCCGGGACTGGCCCAGGCAGTTGGCGAACAAGTCGGCATGATGGGTCGCAACCGGGTTGTGGGTTTGCAGAGGAATTATGAAGTCGGCCGAAATCAACCGGGTGCCTTGGTGAATCAGTTGGTGGTAAGCGTGCTGGCCATTGGCACCTACACCGCCCCAGATGACAGGGCCTGAGTGGTAGTTCAGAGGCTCGCCTTGTTGATTAACCCGTTTGCCGCTGCTTTCCATATCCAGTTGCTGAAGGTGATCTGGCAAGCTGCGCAGGTAGTGGTCGTAGGGCAGTATGGCGTGGGTTTCCGCGCCCCAGAAATTGCTGTACCAGATGCCCAGCATGGCCATCACAACGGGTAGATTCTTTTCCAGGGGAGTGTCCCTGAAATGGGTGTCCATGGCGTGGGCGCCAGCGAGCAGAGCCCGGAAGTTATCCATTCCAATGGAGAGTGCTACAGGCAACCCAATCGCCGACCAAAGTGAGTATCGGCCACCAACCCAGTCCCACATGGGGAATACGTTGTCAGGGTCTATGCCGAATTTCTGTGCGGCATTTACGTTGGCAGTAACCGCCATAAAGTGGCTGGCGACAGCCTGCTCGTTACCGCTGCACTCTATAAACCACTTTCGCGCGACTTTGCTGTTTTCCAGCGTCTCTCTGGTGCCAAAGGATTTCGACTGAACCAGAAAAAGAGTGGTTTCAGGATGTACTTTTGCCAGGGTTTCGCTGATTTCTGTGCCGTCAATGTTGGCCACATAGTGGCAGCGAATGCCGGGTGTCCGATACGGCTGTAGCGCTTCGGTGACCAGCTTGGGGCCCAGAAACGAGCCGCCAATGCCAATGCTGACTACGTCGGTGAACGCCTTGCCGGTATAACCGGTGCGCGAGTGGTTCAGCACCTCCGTTACGAACGTCTCCATACGATCCAGAGTGGCGTTCACTTCCGCAATTACATCCTGGCCGCCGACAACAAGAGTGTCTGTTCCGGGGTTGCGCAGCGCTGTGTGCAGTGCTGGGCGGCCCTCGGTAATGTTCACCTTGTCGCCGCGCAGTAAGGCGGCCCTGCGATCTTCAAGCTTCCGACTGCGTGCCAGAGCCATCAGTGCGCCAAGGGACTCATCGGTAAGCCGGTTTCTGGAAAAATCCAGAGAGAGGCCGGCACCTTCAATGAAATACCGGCTTGCTCGCTCCGGGTCATCCACAAAAAGCGTCTTCATGGGGCAGTTTTGCAGGCTTTCCCTGCATACCACTAGCGCCTGCCATTCGGGAGACGATGTCAATGCAGCGTCTGGCGAAATCATCATAGAGTCCTTTCCTGGTATTTTGGCATAAGGCTTCAGCGGGTTACTGAGATGTTATCAATCAGTCGGGTGGAACCAAGATAAGCGGCAGCCAGCAGTGTCACTTCCCTGTCTTCCTGCGTGGCGGGCTTCAGAGTCTGGCTGTTTGCAATGTTGAAGTAATCAAGGCGCAGCCCGGCTGCCCCCAGGCTTTCACCGGCCTCTTGTGCGAGTGCGAGGAAGTCATCGCGCCCATCAACAATCTTGGCTGCAGTAGCCTGCAGCACTTGGTATATAACCGGCGCAGTCTTGCGGTCTTCTGCAGAGAGGTAGCCATTACGTGAGCTTTTGGCCAGGCCGTCATCTTCCCGCACAGTGGGTGCGCCGATGACTTCAACCGGAATCATCAAGTCTCGCACCATCTTGCGAATTACCGCCAGCTGCTGAAAATCTTTTTCGCCGAATACGGCGAAATCCGGCTGGATCATGTTGAACAAGACAGAAACCACCGTTGCAACGCCTTCAAAGTGCCCTGAGCGGCTGGCCCCGCAGTGGCCATCACTGACATCAGGAACTATGACACGGGTGTGCCGGGCAAGACCGTCCGGGTAAACTTCTTCCGCAGAGGGTGCAAAGACCAGAGTGTTTCCCGCTTCATCGAGTTTGTTCTGATCATCGATCAGGGTGCGTGGGTAGGTGTCCAGATCTTCGTTGGCACCAAACTGCATCGGGTTCACGAAGATACTGGTGACCACAACGTCTGCTGCTTCGGCAGCTTTGCGAACCAGTGAGATATGCCCCTCATGCAGGTTGCCCATGGTAGGCACCAGGCCAATGGTTTTTTCCTGCTGGCGGTAACCGCGGAGGATGGCGCGCAGCTCTTTCAATGAATGGACGGTTCTCATGCCTTGAACGTATGCTCCTCGGCGGGGAAGGTGCGCTCACGTACGGCTTTATCGTAGGCGGCAATGGCTTCCTGAATAGAGTCAGTCTCTGCCAGGAAATTTTTCACAAACCGTGGCTTTCTGCCTGTGGTAACTCCCAGCATGTCGTGCAGCACCAGAATCTGGCCATCGGTATCTGCGCCGGCACCAATGCCGATCACAGGTGCTGTAACAGCTTTGGCAATGCGGGCGGCCAGCGGTGCAGGAACACATTCCAACAGAATAACGTCAGCGCCGGCTGCTACCAGCTCGCAAGCGTGGTTGATCATCAACTCCGCGGCATTTTCATCGCGACCTTGAACCTTGTAGCCGCCAAATTTATTGACGAACTGAGGGGTTAGGCCCAAGTGCGCGCATACCGGTACAGCTCGCTCGCTCAACGCGCTGATGGTGTCTTTCATCCAGTCGGTGCCTTCCAGTTTGACCATGTGGGCGCCAGCGCGCATGAGTTCTGCCGCATTTTCAAGGGCTGCCTCTACAGTGCCATAACTCATGAAAGGCATGTCGGCCATGATCAGCGAGCCGCGGTTGCCTTTGGCTACACAGCTAACGTGATATACGATCTGATCCATGGTTACGGGCAAGGTGCTGTCGTGGCCTTGAAGCACCATGCCCAGCGAGTCGCCGATCAGAATAACGTCCACACCGGCTTCGCTCACTACCTGAGCAAAGGTAGAGTCATAAGAGGTGAGGGCGGAGAAGGCTTCGCCCTTTTGTTTGTATTCCAGCAGGGTGTTGATGGTAACAGCCATAATATCCTTGCCTTTTGGGTAGGTGGGCCAAGACCGTGCCGGGATGACCGGCGTTTAGTTGCTATGTAACTGCTAAGGGTAATCCCGAGGTGGAAGTTTGCGCAACCGGTTGTCAGGGCATTGTGCCCTCAAGTTAGCGATTGTGGTGCCGTCAGGCAACTTCAGGTCCGGATTCAGGTCCAAAAGCGGGTGAAGGACAAAATCCCGGTTGGGGAGCTCTCGGTGGGGAACGGTAAGCCGGTCGTCATCCAGAACCTGGTTGCCGAATATCAGCAGGTCAAGATCAAGCGTGCGGGGCCCCCAATGTTCCAGCCGTTCCCGCCCGTGGGCCTGTTCAATGGCCTGAAGTTGATCGAGCAGGGCGTGGGGCTCAAGTTCGGTGGAAATCCACGCGGTACCGTTCACGAAATCTGGCTGATCCTGGGGGCCGACAGGGCTACTGGCGTAAAAGGGCGATTGTGCGACCAGTGTTGTCGTGGGTAGGGCGGCCAGTTCTGCAACCGCCCTTGCCAGCTGGGCGACGGGCTCTTGCAGATTACTGCCCAGGCCAATGAAGGCATCGGTTTTCATCAGGGTGCAGGCCGCTTTACCGGTTTGCGGCGACGGCGCTTTTTAGGGGCGTCGCTGCTGAGTTCTGAAAGCATGCGCTCTTGGCCACGCTCGTCCATACGCTGAAACTCTGTCCACCACTGGCCCAGACCTGGCTCGATCTCACCACAATCTTCCCTGACCAGCAGGAAGTCGTAGGCGGCGCGGAATCTTGGGTGGCTCATGGTTACAAACGCTCGCTTGCCTTGGCGGCGGGGCAGGCGCATCTGGAGTTCCCAGATTTCCTTCATGGGGCCAGAAAAACGCTTGGGTATAGACGTTGCCTGTACCTGGCGGCCAATGACCTTGCCGATTGCACCGTGCAGAGCTGGCTGCACCGGGTCGCCGTTATCCTGGCGGTGGTTCCATTCTCTTTGCAGCGCAGGCCAGAGCATGGCGGCAAACAAAAAGTAGGGTGTGACGGACTTCCCTTGGGCTATACGGCTGTCGGTATTGCGCAATGCCTGACGAATCAGTTCATCCGACTCCCCGGCTTCGATGGCTTTTACGGTTTCAGGAAATAGTGGTTCCAGCAGGTTGTAGTGGCTGAGAAGCTCGTAGGTTGCTTCGCCGTAGCCGGCTGAAAACAGCTTCAGAACTTCTTCAAACAAGCGCGCTGGTGGGATGTGAGTCAGTAATGGTGCCAGTGCCCGAATGGGTGCTTCTGTTTCGGGCTCAATGTCAAAATCCATCTTTGCGGCGAAGCGGATTGCGCGAAGCATGCGCACAGGGTCTTCGCGGTAGCGGGTTTCGGGGTCGCCAATTAGCCGGAGTTGCCGGTTTTGGAGATCTTCCATGCCGTTTGCAAAGTCGACAACGGTAAAGTTCCGGATGCAGTAATAAAGTGCGTTGACGGTGAAGTCCCGGCGCAGTGCATCTTCTTCGAGGTTGCCGTAAACATTGTCTCGCAGTAACAGGCCATGCTCGCTGGTTTTGCGATCATCATCCGTGTTGCTGTCATCTGCGTCTGTCGCATTGCCGCGGAAGGTAGTTACTTCGATAACCTCGCGCCCGAAAACAACGTGAACGATCCGAAAGCGCCGGCCTATGAGTCGGGAGTTGCGGAACAGGTCGTGCACTTCCTCCGGGGTGGCGTTGGTGGCTATGTCAAAATCTTTGGGCTGTCGTCCAAGGAGCGCGTCGCGTACGCCTCCGCCAACAAGGTATGCCTCATAGCCGGAGTTATTGAGTCGGCTGAGAACCTTCTTGGCGGGCTCACTGATAACAGAACGTGAGACGTTGTGCTGATCCCTGGGAATCTCGCGTCGTTGGTAGGCTCGAGCCTTTTTCTTCCCGTTGCCGGGGATGAAGGAGCGGAGCTTATCGACGGATTGCTCGAAAATAGAGGAAAGTGTTTTTGACATTGAAATCCGTGGTTGCGTTGAGCAAAACCGAGAGTTTAACGGTTTGAGCAGGATTTGCACACGTTTGCCGTGGAATCTTGCATACCCCGAATAATCAAAAGGCGGATTCGCTTACACGAATCCGCCCTCAAAACGTTGACGATCTGCATTGTTTTTATTTTTGTTCGGGATTTTTCTTCGTTTTTTTACCCCACTGTGTATCCCCAAAACCAGGGCTTCTCAGTAGTGCAAACGGAAAGCTTTGAACACAATGAGCAGTCAAAGACATCGAGCAAGTTATTGGTAGGTGCTGCGTCACCTCAAGGGTGATTCTTCTCTGCATCTCTACAACTCACACAAGCCAAGGGACTACCAAAAAAGCAAAGTACCCAAAACACTCAGTTCGCTCACGTTCTATTTTTGTTTTTGTTGCTGAACGCATTCCCGCAGCTTTTTGTTTTTGTTGAGGCGCTGCATTGTCACTGTTGTTTTTGTTGTCGTGCGCTTAAATAGAGTGCAGCTGCTGTGCCAAAATTTAAATATCGTTAATTAACAGATGGTTGGGGGTTTTCATGATGTAAGTGTTACCCCGTACTCGATATAAGTGTTACCCACTAGCTGTGCTTTCTCTGGGAAGTGTTACCAAGAGGAACATGCGGTAACATCTGAGTGGCGGTTCATACTATGGCTTGACGGTGGAGGGGCTCGACCTTTGCGGGAGGTCAGTTGCCAGAGGTCTTCTTCCGCGGAATGCCAAGGCGCTGTCGCCGTTCCCACAGGGATTTCCGGCTAATGCCCAACTTCTGAGCCAGCTCTGTTTCACTCATGCGATCCTGGTTTTCCAGTACAAAATGCTGAAAGTAGTCTTCGAGGGACAGGTCGTTTGCACTATCGGGTTCCCGAGCCTGGAGTTGCTCATTGTTGCCTGCTACCAATGATTCGGGGATGTACTCATCACCACCCTCACTATCGAGATCCAGCAGCGACGGCGTAATGATGTCCCCATCGCTGAGGATGCTGGCGCGCTCGATGGCATTCTCCAACTCCCGAACATTACCCGGCCAGCGGTGCCGTTCAAGTGCTCGCATGGCTTCGGGGCTCAGGTTCAGGTTGGGTCGGCCCACTTTGCTGCCCTGGGTGACTAGAAAGCGACGGGCAAGGCCCAGAATATCGCTCTGGCGGTCACGCAGCGGCGGAATCCGTATCTGCATTACGTTCAGGCGATAGTAGAGGTCTTCCCGGAACTCTCCGGTGCGGGTCATTGCTTTCAGGTTTCGGTGGGTGGCCGCTATCATGCGCACATTCACTTTTTGGCTCTGGGTTGAGCCCACCTTGCGAATTTCGCCTTCCTGCAGAACTCGTAGCAAGCGTGCCTGCGCCTCCGCAGGCAACTCACCAATTTCGTCCAGGAACAAACTGCCGCCATCCGCAGCTTCGATCAGGCCGGTTCTGGCGGACACTGCGCCGGTGAAAGCGCCTTTTTCATGTCCGAACAGTTCGGATTCGATGAGGCTTTCGGGAATGGCCGCGCAGTTTACCGAGATCAGCGGTTTTGTAGCACGGGGACTGAGAAGATGAAGTGCGCGGGCCACGAGCTCTTTACCGGTACCCGACTCCCCCTGAACCAGTACGGTTGTCTCGGTTGGTGCTACCTTGCGAATAAGCGTGAACACCCTTTGCATAGGCTCGCATTGGCCGTACATGATGCTGGCCGGGTCACTGTTTTCTGTTGCCGTTGGGGTGCCTTGGTTTCCATTGGGCGTGGGGGCAGTGCGGGCAAGAATGCTTTCTACGGCGGCCAGCATTTCATCGTGGTCAAAAGGCTTGGCGATATATTCCACGGCACCCATTTTCATGGAGTCCACTGCTGAGCGCAGGCTGGCGTAGCTGGTCATGATTAACACGGGTGTGTTTGGCGCACGGTTGATCAGCTCGGTACCAGCAGCCCCGGGGAGGCGCAGGTCTGAAATGATCAGGTCGAACTGGTCAGGATCGTGGTTTTGTTCGGCTTCTTCCACCGAGCCGACATCTTCAACCTCATAGCCCGCGTGTAACAGCAGTTTGCGAACAGCGGAGCGAATAATGTCTTCATCTTCCACGATCAAAATACGGGGCATGGCAGTCTCAGAACCTTTCGTTCGGGCGAGTGGTGGCGGAGTCTGTCTCCGGCTCGTAAGCAGGCAACTTCAATCGTACGCAGGTGCCAAGCCCGGTTTGGGTATTGGCAGGGCTTTCAACCTGAATATTCCCATAATGCTCTTCAATAATGCTGTACACCAGTGACAGACCAAGGCCCGTTCCTTTGTTGGATGCCTTGGTTGTATAGAAGGGCTCGAATACATGATCAAGCTGGTCTGCGGGTATGCCCGAGCCCTGATCAATGATCTCGATGATAGCCGAGTAGCCATCTTGCTTGCCAGTCACCTGGATTGAGCCACCATCGGGTGAGGCATCACGGGCGTTGGCCAACAGGTTGACAAAGACCTGTACAAGCCGTTGTTCGTCGCCCAGAACCTGCAGCGTGTCGGGGCAGTCATTTATGTAGCTTATGCCCATTCCTTTATCGCTGAGGGAGAGGAGGTTACTGGCTTCATCTACACAGCGGCGGATGCTTACAGGCTCATACCGGTTGGTTCTGGAATGATTGCCCGTGCGGGCGAAGTTCATTAGCGATTGTAAAATGGCTGATATGCGGCGTGTCTGCTGTTGGATCTGACTGGCGGTCTCAAGGATGTCCGGGTTGTCAGTTTCCAGCTTCAGGTTCTGGGCAAGGGAAGATATACCCGTTACCGGGTTGCCTATTTCGTGGGCAACGCCTGCGGCCAAACGCCCTACGGAAGCCAGCCGTTCGCTATGCATTAGTTCATCTTCCAGTAGGCGGGTTTCAGTTTGGTCCTCCACCAGAATGACGCTGCCGCCATCCGGGTGATCAGGGCCGCTCAGGGCCGCTTTGTGCAAGTTCAGCCAGTGGGGGCGGCCTCGCAGATCCAGGCGGTGTTTGTAGCGGTGCAGATCTTCACCTTTGTTGAAATCATCAAGCAGGTGGTGCCAATGATCGGGCAGGGCCATTAATCGTGCGCCGACTACATCGTCTGCTGTAATACCGGTGAGCTCTTCAATGGCCTGGTTCCACATCAATATTTCGCCGTCTTCACCAACGGAACAGGCAGGAATAGGCAGATTTTGAAGGGTTTGCCGGTAATGTCGACGTAAAGTGTCCAGCTCTCCGGCCAGCCCTGTTAGCTGGTTCTGGTAATCACCGAGCGCGCGCTCTACGTAGCGAATATCCTGAGCGGTGCCGCCGCGGGCCATAGGTTTGAATCCAAGATGGCGCTTAACCATATCCCGAGCGACCGACGGGCCAAGCAAGCCAGACAGGTTGATTTCGATCTGATCCCGCAGCCGTCGCAGCTGATAGGGGCGGTATTCCACGCTCGGCAATTTCAATTGCCCGATAGCGCGCTCTATTTCGCGTTTGGCAACATCGTAACCAAGAGGCTCAGCCAACTGGCGCTCGAAATCGTCTGACGAACTTGCCAGTAATTCGCGGCGCTGGGGGCGTGACAAGGCACCCATGGAGCAGGCCTGGGCTGCGCTGGTTTCTTCGTTTGAGCTGGAGCTCAGCATCGAGGTCAGGGTAAACACGGTAATGTTCGCGGTAAGGCTGACAAACGTGAAGATGTGCCAGTTGCCATAATCCGGAACTATGGGGGCGTTCAGCCAGCCCAGCAGGTTAGCGGTGTGGGAGAATGGCAGCACCAAGGTGATCAGCCAGATAGCCAAACCGGTTAGCAACCCGGCAATCAGACCTCGCCTGTTCCCTTCCGGCCAGTAGATGACGCCCAAGGCGCCAGGCAGCAACTGTAGCGTTCCCGCGAGGGATATTGCCCCGAGAATGGACAAGTCCAGATTCTTGCCAAGGGTTTCATGAAACAGTAAAGCCAAAAAGATGATAGCGGCAATCAGCATGCGCTTGACCCACTGAAGCCAGCGGTAGATGTCGCCTTGATCTTTAGGAGTTTTCAGGGGCAGGACAACATGGTTGAGAACCATGCCAGCCAAAGCCAGAGTGCTTACGATCATCAGGCCACTGGCGGCCGACAGGCCTGCAATGTACATGAACATTGTCAGTACCGGGCTTTCAAGGGCCTGGGCAATGCCCAGACTGTAGAAGTTGGGGCCAGTGGTCACAGCCAGTTCCTGGCCACCCCAAAGAATCAGTGGTACGGGAATGCCTAACAGCAGGAGATAGAGCGGTAGTCCCCAACTGGCTTTAGCCAGTGCCTTTTGTGAGGGGTTTTCACTGAAAGTCATGTGGTACATGTGGGGTAACACCAGCGCCCCGGCGAACGACATCAGCATCAGTGCGCGCCAGCTGCCATCGTCAATACTCATGGACATCGCAGTTGCGGGCGTGGTGTTGTCAGTCAGCCAGGTTTCAAGGCCAGCCATGCCGCCAAACACACTGAAAAGCACAACGCCGCCAATCACTAGCAGAGCGACCAGTTTTACCAGGGAGTCAAAGGCAATGGCCACCACCAGGCCGGGGTGGTTTTCCATTTCCTGATTGCGTCTTGCGCCAAACAGCATGGCGAAGAGCACAACAATCAAGCTGAACATAATGCTGATCAGGTGAGGAGAAGTATCCGGGGCAAGAATGCTGGCTGATGTCGATACCGCCTGTATCTGCATGCTCAGAAGCGACAGGATGGCAAGGCCTGAGCAAAGAGTAACCAGCGTGCCTGCCCATTGGCTGCGATAGCGGTAGGCGAACAAATCGGCAAGGGAGGTGAGCTGGTAGGCCCGGCCAATTCTCATGATGGGGTTAAGTAGTACCGGGGCTAATAGAAAGGCACCGCTGATACCCAGATAATAGGCAAGGAAGCCGTATCCGGATTCCGCTGCCAGTCCGACTGCGGCATACACTGCCCATATGCCGGCGTAAACGCCGAGGCTGAGTGTGTATACCAGTGGGTGCCGTACCCAGCGACGGGGAATGATGCCGCGTTCGGTACTCCAGGCAATGCCGAACAGGAGCATGAGGTAGAGGAGGCTGGCGAGCAGTAGCCCGGGAGCGCTAAAACTCATTGGGATCCCGTCGCCATTCGAGCCAGAAGCCGACAGCAATCAGAGCGGCCCAAATCACAAAGGGGCTGTACCAGACATTCCCGGGTGCGGTCCACCAATCAAGAATGTTGGGCGAAAAAATATAGATGGCCAGAACCAGCAAAAAAACCAGGCGATAGATATACATCCGGCATGCGATCCGCGCAGAGGATTGTGAATGGCTTTATACCACGGCAGTCACCGGGATGTCAGGTGAGCGGCCCTTCGATTCCAGTGGGTGCAGCCCCATTGAAGAAGATCGTCCACCGACCCGTGCTGCAAGAATCCAGGGGGTTGCTGATTAAGAGCAACCAAAGCGGAGTACAGGTTCTTGACCGGGGTGAGGTTGTCCAGGGCGGGTGCGTGGTTTTGTTTGGAGAGCTTTTGTCCCTGTTCGTTAACAATCACAGGTATGTGCAGCCATCGTGGCGGTTTTGCGCCCAGCGCCCGGTATACCTGTATTTGCTGTGCTGTCATGTCCAGCAGGTCGGAGCCCCGGACTACATCAGTAATGCCTTGCTCAATATCATCTACTTCCACTGCGAGTTGATAGGCAAAAAAGCCTTCCTTGCGCACAATCACCGGGTCGTCGATTTCTGCGCGAACAACCTGTGTTTGGGGTCCCAATAACTGATCTTGCCAGTGGCAAATCTCGTTCTTTAGCGCAAAGCGTATGGCAAAAGGCTGGTTGACATTTTTGCTGCCGCCTTCCCTGCAGTGCAGAGGGTGTCTGCCGTTATGTGCTTCAAGCTGTTTGCGCGAGCAACTGCAGCGGTATGCAAAACCTTTACTGAGTAGTTGCTCCGTGGCTGCCTGATAGGCAGCATGACGGCGAGACTGAAAAAGTACCGGTTCGTCAGGAAAAAGCCCATGGGCGTCAAGGCTGTTCAGAATTTGGCCGGTTGCCTCCGGAGGTTCCCTCAGTGGGTCAAGATCCTCAATGCGGACCAGCCATTGGCCGTTCCGGGATTTGGCTTCCAGGTAGCTTGCCAGAGCAGTAACCAGAGAGCCAAAGTGCAGTGGGCCAGTGGGTGAGGGGGCGAAACGACCCCGGTATTGGTGCGGTTTGGTCATGGAGTGGACACAGTGGCCGGCTGTGCCTCATCAGGCTGCGCCGGCCAGGTCGGGTTTGCCGTATCAGATGCCAGTTTGGCGCTCGCGGATTTCGGCAAGAGTTTTGCAGTCGATGCACAGTGTTGCTGTCGGGCGCGCCTCAAGGCGACGAGTGCCTATTTCTACACCGCACTGATCGCAAAAGCCGTAGTCGTCTTTGTCGATGCGATCGATGGTCTGGTCAATCTTCTTGATCAGTTTGCGCTCACGGTCGCGGGTACGCAGTTCCAGGCTGAACTCTTCTTCCTGGGTTGCGCGGTCGCTGGGATCCGCGTAGTTTGCTGCGTCTTCCTGCATGTGGTGCATGGTGCGATCCACTTCTTCCATAAGTTCCTGCTTCCATTGCAGCAGCAACTCTTTGAAGTGCTCCCGCATGTCGGCACTCATGTAGTCTTCACCCTTTTTCATTTCGTAAGGGGTGAAGTTGGTGAAACGTTCGCGTGTTTGGTCTGCTGTGGTTGCCATATGACCCGGCCTCTTTTTATATTCCTCACAAGAACGCTGTGCTTCCCTGCGCGCCAGCCCCCGCCGCGGCGCGGTTATCACTTGGATGAAGCAGTCGTCCTAAAACGGGATTTTGCGGAAAATAGCAGATAAGTCACGGAGGTGCCAGCCCTGTGATGCCTACTTGGTATTTGGAGAGCCTATGAAATTCCCGGAACCCTTGATAGAAGGGCGCCTGATTCAACGCTACAAACGCTTCTTGGCCGATGTGCGCCTGCCTGATGGCGAGGAAGTAACGGCCCACTGCCCGAACACCGGCTCTATGCTGGGCTGCCAGCCAGCCGATGGCCGGGTATGGCTTAGCCGCAGCAATAACCCCGCCCGTAAGTTGCCGTTCACTTGGGAGCTTGTAGAAACGGCACCTGGCATGTTGGCGTGTGTGAATACCGCAAGGCCTAATGCACAGGCGCGTGAAGCCATTGAGGCTGGGCGTATCAATGAGCTTACCGGCTATAGCCATACCCGGTCGGAGGTGAGGTACGGCGAAGAGAAAAGCCGGATAGATTTGCTGCTATCCGGCCATGGGTCGGAGCCGGATGCATGGGTAGAAGTTAAGAACGTCACGCTTGAGGACTCCGGGCAGGGCTTCTTCCCGGATGCAGTTACTACCCGCGGGCAGAAGCATTTGCGAGAACTCATGGCTCAGGTTGCTTTGGGTGATCGCGCAGTGTTGTTTTTTGTGGTGAATCACACGGGGATCGAAACCGTGCGGCCTGCAGATCATATCGACCCCGAATACGGACAACTGTTGCGGCAGGCATGTGATGCCGGGGTAGAAATCCTGGCCTATCGGGCAAACCTGGCCGGTGATGATGGTGATCCGTCGGGTGGCTTGGCGCTTTCGGAATCTGTCCCGGTTATTCTGGAAATCTGACTTCCAGAACGCCTGCAACCACTCGAGTATCCAGTGCGGTGAGTGCATCGCCCTGACAGGGGCCGGCAATGCATTCTCCGTCCTGGGGCTTGAAGAGGGCTCCGTGGGTTGAGCACTGAAGAAACAGTTTATCTGTGTCCATAAAACTGCCGGGTTTCCAGTTCAGCTCGACGCCCATGTGAGGGCATTGATTCAAGTAGGCTCTTGGAGTGGAGCCATCCAGGAATGCAAAGCCGGCAGGTGGCAAGGTGTCAGAGTACTTTGCAGGGTCGGCCTCGATGCGGGGTAGTGTGAATTCGACAAAACGCCCCGCCTCCAAGTCCGCCTGAGCGCATACTGCCTGCCAAGGGGTTGCTTGTGTGCTGCTCATTTTTCGGCGCTGTACCGCATCCGCGTGCCGTGGTTCAGCGACATCACGATTTCTGAAGCATCAAGCCTGCGGGGGAAAAAGCATCCGGAAATTTTTGCGCCAGCAATACTGGCGCCTTCCATCGCCGTCCGGCTGAAGTTGATACCTCGCAAGTCCGCCCCGCGGAAGTAGGCATGGCGGAAGTCCAGTCCTTTGGCATCCAGCCCACGCAGGTCGAGCCCGCGGAAATCACCGCGTGCGAAGCTCGGCAAATCCGTTCGTGTAAGTTTTTCTTTGTTGAACGCAGCAACATCTTCTTGGCGAAGCATATCGTAGAGCGGATCTTTGATCTGGCGTACTGCGTCGATTTCCATGATTGTTCCTTATTTTGTTTTGCTCGTGTTCTTTACGAGTATTGCGCATTAACCGCTTTTCGCGAGCCCGATGCGCAGGTTTTTACCCGCGTGGCAGGCCGAAGTGCTGCCTTATTCGGTCTGCTACAGCTTCAGCCACGTGTTCCTGATCGCTGCGCAGGTGCACTGTGTAGCTTGTTTCTTCGGCAGTGAGGGGCTCAAACCAGTCCTTCTGTGCGTCCAATAATTCTACTGTGGCTTCAGACGCATCGCCTTTGCGGTTGCGGACCCACTCCTTGCGCAGGGCTTCAGGCGCTTCGCAGTGAATCAGAGCAAAAGGTACTCCCTGACTCTCAGCTACTGCGGCAAACAAAGCGCGTTCTTTTTCTTTCAGGCTGGCGGCATCAACGATGACAGGCAATCCGGCCGCGAGCAGGTCGCTGGCAAGTTTGGCAAGCCGAACGTAGGTTTTCTCATTGGCTTCGGGAGAGTACAGGTTTGCCCCGGTGGGCGACTGGCTGTCCTCTAGTGGGGCCAGCCCGTGCAACCGCTTGCGCTCTACGTCGGATCTCAGGCGGATCAGGCCCAATTCGGCTGACATGGCTGCACTGACGCAGGTCTTCCCGCTGGCAGAGAGGCCAACAGTGGCCAACAGGTAGCGGTTTGGAATGTTGCTGTAATCTTCTGCAAGTTGAGCGTAGTCGCGGTAGTGCTGCATCAACCCTTCTTTTTCCTGCTCCGCAAGGGAGGGGTTGCCCATGGTGAACAGGGCAATTTTCGCTCTGACCAGCGCGCGATACGCCTTGTAAAGTGGCAAGAGGGGCAGTGCTTCGAAATCGCCGCGGTATTCCAGATAGGTGTTCAGAACCAGATTGGCCAGCGCCGGTTCGCGCCGGGACTCCAGGTCCATCAGTAAAAACGCAAGATCGTTTATGACATCAATCCAGCGGAAGGGCTCGTTGAATTCGATGCAGTCAAACACCGTTACTCTGCCTTCGTACACAGTGATGTTGGCGAGGTGCAGATCGCCGTGGCATTCACGCACATAGCCGTCTGTTCGACGTTGCGCAATCAAGTCGCGATGACGCTCGAAGGTGGTTTGGGTCCAGGCTTCGAGGTTGTCGAGTTGGCTGAGCAGGGAGGTATCGCTGATCAGTGGCCGAATCTGGTCAAAGTTTTCCTGCATGGCCGCATACACTGCTTCCGGTGTGCCCAGCGGCTTGTCGTCTGCAATCGGTTCAAGACTGTTATGAAAGTTTGCTACCTGTTTCGCCAGACTGGATAGCAGCTCCGGTTTGAGTTCGCCGGCTTCCTGTTGCTGGTCAAGCAGCTGGTTTTGACGGAACTGGCGCATTTTCAGCATGTACTCAAACGGTTCACCATCGCCGCCGATAACAGGCTGCTCTGGGCTACCAGTAATTGGAAGTACCTCGAGGTAGAGTGGTTCTGCCAAGCGCCGGTTCAGGCGAAGCTCTTCTTCGCAATAGTGCTTGCGGAGTTCCAGCGTGGAGAAATCAAGAAACCCGAAATCTACCGGTTTTTTGATCTTGTAGGCATACTGGCCCGTTAGAATCACCTGAGAGATGTGGGTTTCGATGATCTGAAATCCATCTACCGGGTGGTGGTACAATGCGGGGTTCTGCATTGCCAGCAACAGATTGCCTGGGGATGTTTCACTCACGGTGTGCTCCTCGCTTCCCTGAACTTATTGAATTTTTATCGTCCCATCATAACGGGCAGGTTACAGAAATAACACATAGTTGGCCTGCCTTATCTTGTACAGGCTTCGTTATAATCCGCCCATGAAAAAAAACAGCTCCTCTGCAAAAAAGCCCAATAAGAAGCCCCGGAAAAAAAATGCCGGGAATGGACGCCGCCCCTGGTTCTGGAAATTGTTCATGCGCGTGAGTGCCATTGGCCTAGTGCTACTGGCTTGCTGGATGGTTTATCTGGACGCTGTCGTTACATCCCGGTTTGAGGGGCGACGATTTGAAGTGCCTTCCCGGGTGTATGCACGGCCCCTGGAACTTTACGATGGTGCTGGTGTGAGTTCTGGGTCACTGGAGCGGGAATTGGCTCTTGCGGGATATCGCAAGGGTGATGGAGTAAAACCCGGGAGTTACCGGCGCAACGGTGGCCACTTTATTATCAGCACCCGCGGCTTCCGTTTTCCGGATGGTAGTGAGCCCAGACGAACACTTTCTTTGAACATATATGGCGATCGCATCCAGGGTTTTTCCGTATCCTCCGGTGAAAGCGCTGCAATTGTAAGGCTCGAGCCTGCGCGTATTGGTGGCATTTACCCGGCACACAAAGAAGATCGCATACTGGTGCGCCTGGAAGAGGTTCCTCAGCTGCTGCCGAAAGCCCTCATGGCAGTGGAAGATCGCAATTTTTATAGCCACTTTGGAATTGCACCGGCTTCTATAGGCCGTGCCATGCTGGCCAATATGCGCGCTGGGCAAATCGTTCAGGGCGGCAGCACCCTCACACAGCAGTTGGTTAAAAACTTTTTTCTTACCCGGGATCAGACCCTGTTGCGCAAAGGTAATGAAGCCTTGATGTCAATCTTGCTCGAATGGCACTACGAGAAAGACGACATACTGGAAACCTACTTGAACGAAGTGTACCTGGGACAGGCAGGGACTCGCAGCATCAACGGATTCGGGTTGGCCAGCCAGTTCTATTTTGGTGAGTCGTTGAAAGATCTGGATGTGCACCAGATTGCCTTGCTTGTGGGCATGGTTAAAGGGCCGAGCTATTACAATCCCCGCCGGCATCCGGAGCGAGCGACTCAGCGCCGCAATCTGGTTATCAGTGAGATGGAGGACGCCGGCCTGATTGATTCGGCAAAAGCGGCCCGCGCTCGTGGCCTCTCACTTGGTGTTAGCGCAAAGCCGTCGTATTCGGAGAACCGCTATCCCGCTTATATTGACCTTGTTCGGCGGCATCTGGCGAGGGACTACAAAGAAGCGGATCTACGCAGCGAAGGTCTCCGCATTTTTACCACCCTGAACCCGGCTATTCAGTACGCAGCTGAGTATGCCGTTACTGATACCTTGCCAAGGCTAGCCAGCGGTGAAGTCGGCAAAGCCCTGGAAGCGACGCTTGTAGTCACCGCCAAAGATAGTGGCGAAGTTCTGGCTCTCGTTGGTGGCAAAGACCCGCAGTTCGCCGGGTTTAACCGGGCTCTGGATGCCAATCGCCCGATAGGGTCACTCATCAAACCGTTTACTTATCTGACTGCTCTGGAACAGCCGGATCGTTACACTCTGATGACACCGTTACTGGATAAGTCCTTCACGCTTGAATTTGATGATGGGCGGCGCTGGCAGCCGAAAAACTACGATGGCGAGGAGCGCGGCGAAGTTCCCCTGCACCGTGCGCTTTCGAAGTCCTATAACCTGCCGGCAGTGCGTGTCGGCTTGGACCTGGGTGTCCCGGCGGTTATTAAAACCATGCGGGCCTTTGGTGTGGTTACGCCAATTTCTGAGTACCCTTCCATGCTATTGGGTTCTGTGGCTATGAGCCCGGTCACGGTCGCCCAAATCTATCAGGGGTTGGCGACATCCGGATTCAATACGCCGTTACGCACGATCAGAGAAGTGACGGATTCAGCCGGTGGGGCACTTTCACGGTATAACCTTGAGGTGGATCAGGTGGCAGACCCCGCTGCAGTGCATTTGCTGCAGTATGCAATGCAAGAAACCATGCAAGAGGGTACAGGGCGCTCGGCATACTATTCAGTTCCCAAGGAGCTTACGCTGGCCGGTAAAACCGGAACAACCGACGATGGCCGCGATTCCTGGTTTGCCGGCTTCAGCGGAGATTTGCTGGCGGTTGCCTGGGTGGGCCGGGACGATAATGGGCCCACCGCGCTTACCGGCGCTACTGGTGCCTTGCCTGTTTGGTCACGATTTATGGCACAAGTACCACAGCATGGTTTCTCCCCGGTAGTCCCCGATGGTGTCAGCTATCATTGGGTAAATCCTGAAAAACAGGCATTAACCGACGAGTATTGCGATAATGCGCGCCTTCTGCCGTTTATATCGGGTAGTGAGCCGACACAGCGAGTGTCATGCTCTGGTACCCTGGAGCGGAAAATTCGAGGCTGGTTTGAAGGATTGTTCCAATGAGTAGGCAAGGTGTATTTCAAGTAGGTATGTTGGTGGCGTTATTGAGCCTGGCGGGATGCGCAACTGGGCCAGGAGGCTCTATTTACGTGCCTGCAGGGGGCTCTGAGCGTGCTCCGGAACCACCGCAGACGACTGAAGGGAATGACGAAGCTCAAGTCTGGCGCAAAAGTGAGCAGACGGAAAACCGAGAGCCAGAACAGCAGCCCCAGCGTAGTAGCAAACCCAGTTATCAGGATGCCGGGGATGCGCTTTCACCTGCCGCACTCAGCCTCGTTCGCGAAGCGGACACTCTGCTGAAAAGTGGCGACGCTCAAGGGGCCATTGTTCGACTGGAGCGAGCGCAAAGAATCGCGCCGAGGTCTGCAGAGGTTTATTTTAAATTGTCGGAAGCCTATGTGGCAGGTAATAAGCTTGGGCCTGCAGAACAGTTTACGTTGAAGGGACTGTCTCTTGCGGGGAGTGATACTCGGCTGCAGCGCGCAGGTTGGTTGTTGTTGGCTGATATCCGCAGGGCGCGGGGGAATCTGGCAGGGGCAAGCCAGGCTGAAGAGCGCGCGGCAGCCCTGTAAAACAGATAGGTAAATGACCCTGCCGGAGCGCTTTCCTGGCAGGGTCGGGCCTCGCTTAAAGACCTGCGTTTTTCAGTCGATTTGCGTGTTGTTTGAAGACGGCTTTCGGGTCGGTCTCAAATAAGCTGTGCAGTCCTAGCGCCTGGTTTACTTCATCCAGGTGGTTCATGAAGTAGTTGTCCCGGATGACCTTGCCAAAATGGTTGCTGCAGCGCTCAACCAGACCGTCATGCTGAGATGACCCCATTGCCAGGCTGGTAACGCCGAGTAGGGCGTCAGAAGGGTCCAGAAGGTTGGTGAGAACACCTGTGCCACCCCAGGAATAGAAGCGAACGCCGTTTGCAGAATGCGCGCCTTCACCGCAAGAGCTTGTTGGAATGCCTGCCGGTGCAAAATTATTGAACTCTGCACTGCCCTGGCTTGTCAGAGATTGCAGGCTTGCTCCCATGTTTTGATCGTATCCGCCGCCGGAGATCAGGTCTATAAGACCGCCAAGTGCGTTGCCCAAAGTGTTTGCCAGGCTGCTTGCTGGTGACCCGATGATTACATCAGCAACGGCAGAGCCTTTGTGCGGCGAGCCTACAGATGTGACCGAAGCCACCAGATCAGGGCGTACCCGGGCAACGTAACGGGCCGTAGGTCCGCCATGGCTATGGCCTACGAGGTTTACTTTGCCGTGCACGGCAGCAATGGATTCTACCTGTGACAGCAGTACCTCACCCCTGGCAATAGTACTTTCCAGAGCTGGAACCTGAGATGTATATACATCCGCTCCATTTTTGCGAAGATCTTCAGCAACGCCGTACCAATAGTCCACGCCAATAATAGAGTCGAAGCCGAACATACCGTGCACCAATACTATGGGGTATTGGGTGCCGGCGTAATTTGCGGGTTTAGAGTTCCACCACCAGGCGGCGGAGGGGGCTGACCAAGCTATGGTCACAACCAGAGCGAGTGTTTTGATCCAGAGTTTCATGGTTTTTCCTACAGTTTGAGGTTGTGTTTGTTATTCAAACTGCGGCTCAACCTAACGGGTTGTTCCAGATACTTCGTGTCTGTGCCATAACGCGTGGCACAGAACCTCTGCTTGCTGACTTCCATGTTTTTGTTAGATGTTTGCCGTCAGAGCATCGCTATAGATACGTGGCTATAATTTGATCAGCTCGATTTTATAGTCAACGGCTAAAAGGGCAAAACACACAGGGAGGGAGGTATAGCGTGACGAGGTTCACAGATTGTCTCGGCAGGACATCGTTTTGATGTCCTGCCGAGTGTCGGTTCGAAAGCGTGTTGCCTGATCTGATCCGACAAGCTTGGGCAATTAAAGAGTTGCGAAAACCTTGCTGGCTGCGGCAATCGTATCGGCGATGTCCTGATCCGACAGAGCGGCGCTGGTGAAACCAGCCTCAAAGGCAGAAGGCGCGAGGTAAATACCTTCTTTAAGCATGCCCTGGAAGAATTTCATGAATCGTTCCACGTCGCAGGCCATTACCTGATCGAAGCTGGTAATGCTGGCTTCTTCAGTGAAGAAAAAGCCAAACATAGCGCCCGCGCCCTGAACGGCCATAGGAATGCCGGCTGCATCTGCCGCAGCCTTCAGGCCCTCACGCAGCGCAACAGTTTTTTCGGTCAGGCGATCGTGGAAGCCAGGCTCAGATATGGCATTCAGAGTCGCCAGGCCTGCTGACATGGCCAGTGGGTTGCCGCTCAGCGTGCCGGCCTGGTACACCGGGCCAAGAGGCGCAATGTGTTCCATGATTTCACGCTTTCCACCAAAGGCGCCAACAGGCAAACCACCGCCGATCACCTTGCCGAGCGCCGTCAGGTCCGGGGTTACCCCATACAGACCCTGAGCACCGCCGAGTGATACGCGGAACCCGGACATCACTTCATCAAAAATCAGTACGCTGCCGTACTCGTCACACACTTCCCGGAGGCCTTCCAGAAAACCTGGAACCGGGGGGATGCAGTTCATGTTGCCTGCAACCGGCTCTACGATAATGGCTGCAATCTCATCGCCCATTTCTTTAAAGATCTTGCGAACACCCTCAATATCGTTGAAGTCGAGAGTGAGCGTGAGTTCAGCCAGGCAAGCAGGAACGCCGGGTGAGTTGGGGACGCCCAAAGTCAAAGCGCCGGAACCAGCCTTAACCAACAACGAATCAGCATGCCCGTGGTAGCAGCCTTCAAACTTGACGATTTTGTCGCGACCGGTAAATCCGCGAGCCAGTCGAATGGCGCTCATAGTGGCCTCAGTGCCGGAGTTCACCATGCGCACCAGATCAATTGAGGGCACCAGTTCGCACACTTTGCGAGCCATATCGGTTTCGATAGACGTGGGCGCGCCATAGCCAACCCCAAGGTCTACCTGTGCGTGTAGGGCATCTTTGATGCGCTTGTCTGAGTGGCCAAGGATCATTGGGCCCCAGGATCCGATGTAATCGATATAGCGCTTACCGTCCTCATCATAAAGGTAGGCGCCCTCAGCGTGCTTGAAAAAGATCGGGGTGCCGCCCACACCACGGAATGCGCGAACCGGGGAGTTAACGCCGCCCGGAATGTATTTTTGTGCCTGCTCGAACAGGGTTTCGGAATGTGTCATTTGTGGGAGCTCCTGTTATTTGGGAGTGAAGAATAGTGGGTGGTGGCTGGCAAACAGCCTCTGGAATACTTGTGCTTTCTGCATTGTGGCTTCGGGGCTGCCCCCGAAAAGTCCGCCAACAACCGCCAGCAGATCGGCGCCCGCCCGTATAAGGAGCTCGCCGTTTTCTGTAGTGATGCCGCCAATGGCCGTAACTGGCCGCTTAAAACGCCTTGCTTCGGCTAGTATTTCGGTTGGGGCGGGCGGGGCATCCGGTTTGGTTGATGAATTGAAAAACCGACCAAATGCCAGGTAATCAGCGCCGCCTGCCGCAGCTGCTTCAGCCAGTTCAAGGTCGGCATGGCATGTAATGCCAATAATTGCGCCATCTCCAAGCAGATGACGAGCTTCTGCTGCCGAACCATCCGTTTGGCCAAGGTGAACACCAGCAGCGCCTATGCGCTTTGCCAGCTCGATATCATCGTTAATCAGCAGAGGGATGTCTGTAGTGGCGCATACGGATTGCAGGCTTCTTGCTTGTGCTAGGCGTTCTGGCATGGGTGCAGACTTTTCCCGATACTGCACCATCACAGCGCCACCGACAATGGCGGCTTCCACGGAGGTAAGCAGCGTTGCTGAGGGAGTCAATTGGCTGTCGGTAATTGCGTAAAGCCCGACAGGGACACGCGGTTTCATCGTTCCCACAGAATGCCTCGATCCGGAACCGGCTGGCCTCTTCCCACCTCAAGGGCATGCAAAATAGTGCGGTGCACGTAGTTTTGGGCCTGGGAAATTGCGGCCCGAGGTGAAAGCCCTAACGCCCGCCCGGCAGCAATCGCGGCTGCCAGTGTGCAGCCGGTGCCATGATATTCCCCGCCTATACGCTCGACATCCCAAGACATGGGCTTGGGAGCGTGGTTGTATAGCGTATTGGTGATGTGAACACCCGTGCCATGCCCACCGGTTGCGAGCACCGAAGCGCACCCTTTACTGAGTAGTTTGCGCGCAGCCTCAGCGGGGTCGTCGCACTCTCCCAGCAAAGCCAGTTCTATGCCGTTGGGGGTGATCATTTCGGCGAGCGGGAATAGTCGTTCTTTCATGGTGGCAAGCAGTTCGTCATCCGCCAGATCGCCACCTCCTGCGGCCTTGATCACCGGGTCGGTTATCACCGGGATATCCGGATGCTTCTCAAGAAATTCAACCAAAACATCCACAACTGCAGAGTTGCCCAGGGCCCCGGTTTTTACCGCGTGTATTGGGGCATCTTCGGCGATGCACCTGAGTTGCTCACGTATCAGTTCCGGATTGACGGCTTCGGCACCGTATACATTCCGGGTATCCTGAACAGTCAGACAAGTGAGCACAGGTAACGGGTGGCACCCGAGTGATGTAATGGCCTGAATGTCCGCCTGGATGCCGGCGCCGCCGGAAGGGTCCAGGCCGGAAAGAACAAGTACTTGGGGGCGAGTGTAGTATTTGATTGCTAAAACTCCCTAGAACGGCTTAACGACAGCGAGAATAACAACTGCTAGTAAGATAAGCACCGGCAACTCATTGAACCAGCGATAGAATACATGGCCGCGAGTGTTGAGGTCGTCGCGGAACACCTTGACCAGATGCCCGCAATAAAAGTGGTAGATAATCAACAATGCCACGAGCAGCAGCTTCACATGCAGCCAGCCCTGGCTGAAGTAACCCGACACATTATAAGTAAGCAACCAGATGCCAAAGATCACGGTGGCAATCATCGAGGGTGTGGTTATCCCCCGATAAAGTTTGCGCTCCATGATTTTGAAGCGCTCCCGCCCCGGTTCATCCTCACAGGCAGCATGGTAGACAAACAGCCTTGGCAGATAGAAGAGGCCGGCAAACCAGCACACCAGAGATATAATATGAAAGGCTTTAACCCACAGCATTGATCAGCTCCGTCGATATTGGTAATAACTTTCGATGTCAGATTTAAGCACAACGCCGTAAACCCTTTGAATCATTGGTGCTACATGGCGTTGCACATACAGCGCCTCGGCGCTGGTGTTCTCAAACTCGTGCATTGCCTCTTCGAGCGTGGCCTGGTATTGCACCGGCGCAATATCGCGCCGATGTGCGGGAATGTCCATCAAGTCGATGGATTCGACAGGCTCGTCCGTCTCGTTTGATGCCGCCTCAGCTGAATCTTCAAGATAGCGGGCAAGGTCAACTGCAGGCAGCAAAGCTGTGGGACCGTTCTTGCCATCAACGATCAGCCATTTGGGTTCCGCTTGCAGAGCCTTTCGGGCCTCCTCCGCAGTAAGGTGCCGGTTTATGCGCAGTATGCTCTTGTCCATGATTGCCGCCACAGATACCCGGCGCAAAGCCTGGATCACTGGTGAGCTTTGATAGCTCAGGCCTTGGCTTTTAAGCACGGTCAGGAAGAGGGATTTTTTTCCGAATGCTTCACTTGTGATAAGCGTGGCTGTGGTAATAACCAGCATGCCGGGGAGAATGATATTGGGGTTTCGGGTTAACTCCATCAGTGCCATAAGTGCGGCAAGGGGTGCCTGTAAAACTGCACCCATCATTGCGCCCATTCCGAGCATCGCATAAAAGCCAACCGATGAAGCGTGGCCAGGGAGTATGTCTCCACCGATGAGCCCCAGGGCCCCGCCAAGCGCTGCACCCATAATAAGCGTAGGGCCAATGATGCTGCTGGGCATGCCCAGCCCGACGGTTAACGCGGTGATAACCAGTTTCGCAGCGCCTACGGTAAGAAGCAGCCAGAAGCCAAGTTCGCCGTTCATGGTTTCGTTTACGGTGTCATATCCGATCCCCATGGTTTGGGGGACCACTACAGCAGCAACGGCCATCAGCATGCCGGCGATGATCACTCGCAATAAGATAGGGCGCTGGTTGAACCGCCCCATGGCGTCGACCAGATGAATGAACAGAGCTGCCGAAACACCGATAATAATGGCGATGACCAGAATCCAGGGTATCTCCAGAAATGAGTTCATGGTCAGCGCAGGCACGTTAAATGCCGGTTCTGAACCATACACTAGTTGGGTGACCACCGCTGCGCTGACCGCCGCAAGAATAATGGGCGTAAATCCGGCTATGGTGTACTCCATCATCACCACTTCCATGGCGAAGATCACCCCGGCAATCGGTGTGTTGAACGATGCGGATATGGCGGCAGCACAACCGCACGCCACCAGGGTGCGTATGCTGTTGTTGGGTAAGCGCATCCACTGCCCCATGAGGCTTGAGAATGCAGCGCCCAAATGAACGGCAGGCCCCTCCCGACCAGCGGATTGCCCGGTGATCACAGTGCTCACGCCTACAACGAATTGAATAATGGCGCTTCGTGCGGTGATGTAGCCCTGGTGGTAATTCAGGCGCTCCATCACATGGACGACACCAACTTTCCGGTCATGAGTGGCTAGGCGGTGTAAAAACAGGCCAATACCGAACGCACCTGCAAGAGGCAGTACGGCGCGGGTGATTATATCCAGGCTCTCAAAGGCTTCAGAGCCTTCTCCCGGCAGGAAATACTCCAGCGGCCATTCGATGGCCAGGCGGAAGACCAGAATCACGGCGCCGGTAACCAGCCCGGATAGCAGGCCGAGAATAGCCAGTTGTGGCAATGAATCCACACCGGACATACTGCGTGTGAAAACAGAGGATATTCTTTCGCTAATCCGATGCCAGACTTTATTCATGGATGCCGGTATTCCGGTACAAGAGAGTGGCCTTCCAGAGGGTTTCTGACATCATTGTAACTGTCACTCTGCAGGCTGCAATGAGTCGTTGGTTTATCATGATAGACTAAGGCGTTAAGCTACAGGCAAAGACTCCTCTAAATCCTTATCCAACGTCGCTGGAGAGCAAGTTGATTAAAGTAGGTATCGTGGGCGGCACCGGCTATACCGGCGTCGAGCTCCTCAGAATTCTCGCTGTTCATCCGGAAGTAACGGTAAGCTGCATAACCTCAAGATCTGAGGCCGGAGTGCCGGTATCCGATATGTACCCAAATCTCCGTGGGCACTTTGATCTGGCTTATTCAGAACCGGACCCCAGTGTTCTCGCGGCATGCGATCTGGTGTTTTTTGCAACACCACACGGCGTTGCCATGGAGATGATCCCGGAGTTGATGGCTGCCGGCGTGCGGGTTGTCGACCTGTCGGCAGACTTCCGACTCAAGGATCTGAAGGTTTGGTCCCAGTGGTATGGCCTGCCTCATGAATCGCCAGAGTGGGTTGAAAAGGCTGTTTACGGGTTGCCAGAAGTCGCACGTGCTGAGATCGCCAAGGCGCAACTGGTTGCCAACCCCGGGTGCTACCCGACAGCGGTTCAGCTGGGCTTTCTCCCACTGCTAGAGAATGGGTTAGTTGACCCGTCACGGTTGATTGCAGACGCCAAGTCCGGTGCCAGTGGCGGTGGCCGACAGGGCAAAATAGCCATGTTGCACGGTGAAGTCAGTGAAAGTTTCAAAGCCTATGGCGCATCAGGCCATCGTCACTTGCCGGAAATTCGACAGGGCTTGTCCGCTGCAGCGGGCATTGAAACCGGTGTGACATTTGTGCCTCATCTCGTTCCGATGATTCGCGGCATAGAGGCAACGCTCTATGCAGAGCTGAAAAATCCGGCTGATTTCGATCGTTTACAGGCGCTGTTCGAAGAGCGTTATCGTGACGAGCCGTTTGTTGATGTGATGCCGTTCGGTAGTCACCCGGAAACTCGAAGTGTACGGGGTGCTAACTTGTGCCGCATGGCACTGCACCGGCAGGAACAGAGCAACATCGTGATCATCTCTTCAGTCATAGATAACCTGGTGAAAGGTGCGGCTGGCCAAGCTGTCCAGAACATGAACATCATGTTTGGAGTTAAAGAAACGCTGGGCCTTGAAGCGCCTGCGCTACTGCCGTGAGGAACGCCAGTGAGCGAACAACGGAAACCCACTGAGGAGTATGTTGTTATCCGCCATCGGCCGGGATACCGGCTGAAGCGGGCGCTGATCCTGATTGTGTGCACAGTGATTGCTGGCGCTGGCGGGTATGCTGCCGGGCTGGCTCAGGGAGGTTTTCGGTCCACTGGGGTCGAAGCATCCAACGAGCGATTGGAAGACAAGCTGGCAGCTCTGGAAGCCAACTATCGCGATGCCCGTCAGCGTTTGGTTAATCTCGAGCGTGGTAAACTCATTGATGAGCAAGCGCTGAATCAGGCCCGGAACATCATTGTGGAATTGGAAACCCGGGTAGGTTCGCTTAAATCGGATCTCACATTCTATAAAAATATCATGGCGCCCTCTGAAACCAGCAAGGGGTTGCAGGTTGATCGGTTTTCACTGACCAACGATAGGCAGGCAGGCGTTTATAATTTCAAACTTGTGTTGACGCAGGTTGGTAACAACAAGAGCTATATTTCAGGTGTTGTGGCCGTCAATATAATTGGGATGCGCGATCAGGAAAAAGAGGTTATCGCACTGCGAGACCTGTCCCAGGAAATAAAAGATCTTGGCGTGAAATTCCGCTTTCGGTACTTCCAGGATGTGGAAGGCAAGCTGACATTGCCTGACGGTTTTGAGCCACTTGAAGTGCAGGTGGTTGCGCAGGCCGAAGGACGCAAATCCTCGCAGGCCGAGCGAACATTTGGTTGGGGCGATTTAACGGAGAATTAGAAATGTTTGGTAAGAAAAAGGCAAAGCCCCGTCGGGCCACTGGTAACTTTGACACACTGATTTCTTCGCGCACAACCATAGAAGGAGATGTGCACTTTTCCGGCGGCTTGCATGTCGATGGCCACATCCGGGGCAAGGTGTTGGCTGAAGAGGGCAGTGATGCGGTTCTGAGAGTTTCAGAAGTAGGTGAAGTAACCGGTGACATATCCGCCCCGCACGTAGTCATCAACGGAACAGTTCACGGTGATGTATATGCGTCTGCGCATCTCGAACTTGCCGAGAAGGCCGCTATTCACGGCAGTGTCTACTATAACCTCATTCAGATGGCGATGGGGTCATCGGTAAATGGCAATCTGGTTCACCAGCGCGAGCCGTCCGGGTTGCTGACTCAGGACAAGGCGCGGCCGGAAGCGGAACCAGGTCATGCTGTCGAAAGTACTGATGAGTCTTTCGACGAAGATGGTGGTAAATCCGAATAGTTGATTGTTTTACTCAGGAATACCATAATCCACGCAGTTGTATCAGGTAATCCGGAGGCAAACTTGAGTGTAGTCCAGCAGCAGATGGCAGCACCGCTGTTTTTCAGCGATAGTGCGGTCAATAAGGTACGAGAACTGGTAGATGAAGAGGGTAACTCTGATCTCAGGCTGCGCGTGTTTGTGACCGGCGGTGGGTGTTCGGGTTTTCAGTACGGGTTCTCATTCGATGAAACTCAGGATGAGGAAGATACCGTCATTGAACGGGATGGAGCCGTTCTGCTTGTGGACCCTATGAGTTATCAATACCTTGTGGGTGCTACCATAGATTACCAGGAAGGTTTGCAGGGCTCTCAGTTTGTTGTGCAGAACCCTAACGCCAGCTCTACGTGTGGCTGTGGTAGTTCTTTTACGATTTGATATCCCGCAAGTGCGGGCACCCGGCAGGGAGCGTTTGCATTATGCCGGGTAAACAGCCCCGAGAATTCGCGGGCCTTTAGCTCCGGTGACTTCCGGCAGGTTGCCAGGTTTGCGCTCCATTGCCTGCTGGGCCAACCATGCAAAAGCGGTGGGCTCTACCCACTGCGGATCAAGGCCGAGTTCCGCTGTGCTGAGTACGCGGATAGGGCTAAGACTTTGAGTAAGTTCCTTCATGAGCAGCCTGTTACGAGTTCCCCCTCCGCACGCATACACAACCATTGCTGGTGACTGAGGCATTTGCCGGGTCGCTGTTATAACTGAGAGTTGCAGCAGTGTGCGCTGAACGTCTTCCGGCCGAACATTGTTATGCCGCCTTACCAGAGTTTTAACCCACCGGAGATTGAACTTTTCTTTTCCGGTGCTCTTGGGGGCTGGTCGCTCAAAGTAGGCATCTGTAAGCATGTCACTGAGCAAGGCTTGATCAATAATCCCTTCCTCCGCCCACTGGCCGTTTTCATCGTAAGGGCGACCGGTTTGATCTTGGCACCACGCGTCCATCAGGGCATTTGCGGGCCCGGTGTCGAAGCCCGTCACTGGGCTGCCTCGTTCAGATGGAATCCAGGTTATATTTGCTATGCCGCCGAGATTGAGGATGCATCTGTCTTCTGTATCCGAACCGAAAAAATGCTGATGAAAGGCTGGAACCAGAGGCGCGCCTTGCCCACCCGCGGCCATGTCACGGCTGCGAAAATCTCCTACCGTCGTAACGCAGGTTTTCTCTGCAATGATTGACGGGTTGCCGATCTGGAGTGAGAAGCGACCAGGCCCGGAAGGTTGGTGCCTCAGGGTTTGTCCATGGCTTCCAATTGCACGAATTGACGATCTCTCTACCCCGGACTTGCAGATCAGGGCTTCCGCGGTGTTTGCGAAAAGTGTGCCGACCAGTGTGTCAAGCTCGCCCACCTCGTCTGGTGTAGCTTGGTTCTGGCTCGCCAGTACCAAGCGCTTGCGCAGGTCTTCAGGATAAACGGAGGAGTGTGTTGCGTGAGTGCGGACAGATTTGCCCTGAAAGGACACCAGCACGGCGTCTATACCATCCATGCTGGTGCCGGACATGAGCCCGATCCAGGTGTCCATAATAACTCAGTTGTCCGAGGCCAGGGCGAGATGCTGGTAGTTTGTCCGGAAGGTTTCAAACTGGGCAACTTGCTGTTCCGTGTGCTTTTTGAATCTTGCCATTTCAGTGGCAGGAATAGGCTGTGCATCAGGCAGCTTTACAGTTCTGGAGTTACGGGGTGAACCGTTCACACGGAATTCATAGTGCAGGTGTGGCCCGGTTACCATGCCGGAGGACCCAACATAGCCAATCGTTTGGCCTTGCTTGACTCGGGCGCCGTTTTTCATGCCTTTGGCGATACGACTCATGTGCGCATACAGCGTGGTGATGTTGTCACCGTGCTTTAAAACAATTGTACGGCCATAGCCGCCTTTCCAGCCAGAAAATTGAACTCTTCCGTTACCCGCAGCTTTAATGGGGGAGCCTGGAGGTGCGGCGTAATCTGTTCCTTCATGAGGGCGCACTACATCCAGCACAGGGTGGCGGCGCTGAAGGTTAAATGACGAGGAAATTCGCGCGTCGATAGGCGTGCGCAAGAAAGCTTTGCGCATGCTTTTGCCGTCAGGTGTGTAGTAGTCGCTATCGCCGTTGCTGTCCGTATAAAGGAGGGCAATGTTTTCTTCGCCACGGTTTACGAAGCGAGCAGACAGAATGCGGCCGGTGCTGAACTTCTCGCCATCGAGATAGAGTTCTTCATAGACCACTTCAAACTGGTCGCCCTTGCGAACGTCATAAACAAAGTCGATGTCCCAGCCAAAAATTCCCGAAAGCTCCATAGTCAGGCGGTCGTTAAGTCCTGCCTCGCGTGCGGCGAGGTAGAGTGACCCGTCAATGGTGCCTGAGGCGTATGCCGGTTTGGGCTCTGGCTCGCGCACTTCTGTTTGCCCGGTATAAGTTCCTTCTTGTATGTTAATCTTCAATGTTTCCAGACGGCTGCGCTGGAGTTCTACTGCCGCAAGCTCGCCTTCGCTACCAATGGCGAATCGGATCGTCTCGCCAGCATAAAGACGCTGTAACTTATCTGCCTCGCCTTCGCCATGAATTACGGAGAGCATAGTGCCGTCATTGAATCCCGCTTTCTTGAAAAGGGAGGACAATGTGTCGCCTGATTTGATATCGAACGTTTGCCAGGACAGGCGAGGCGCAAGCTCAGGGGCTGCTGAGTCTGAGGTCTCCGGAGAGATAGCGGCAGCCTGGTCTGCAACAACGGGCTCGGCCGGAGTAGGGTTTTTCTGTTGCGGCTTTTGGGAGATGATTGCAGAAGCCTTGCCCTGTTCTAAATCGAGGGTGTAAGACATTCGCTTGGCCTCAACGTCGGCGCTGGGGCTCATCAAAATTGCGGCAGATACTACAACGGTTGCAGCAGCGGCAATGGTAATATGAGTTTTCGGAAACATTTTCAGCAAGTGTCGCATCCGTTTCAATCCGTATTCCGGCAGCTTGTGCCACCTAGTTAAAGCTGTTGTTCAAGTATAGACCAACAGATTACCGTATAAAAAGCGCGTGGAACAGCGTAGAACATTACGGTTGTTGCGCCCTAAGCCGGATTTCTCAGGGTGTCATTGGTATAATGCCGCCGCCCGAAATGCCTGGCATTGTTTAAAAACTGAGCGCTTGCACTTTAACAGGGTGCCAGGTAACTCACAGAGTTCTTTTGTTGAAGTCTGTAACTGATAATTTATTGTAAAACCGATTGGGGATTAATGATTCATGGCATCTATTGATGAAGCCCTTGCGATTATAAAGCGAGGCGTAGACGAGCTGATACCAGAAGGCGATCTGATAGCGAAATTAAAAGAAGGTCGCCCTTTGCGCATCAAGGCAGGTTTCGACCCTACTGCCCCCGATCTCCATCTCGGGCATACCGTGCTGATCAATAAGCTGCGCCAGTTTCAGGAACTCGGGCACGAGGTCATCTTTCTGATAGGAGACTTCACCGGGAAGATCGGTGATCCTTCTGGTAAAAGCGCTACCCGGCCCCCTCTAACCGACGAGCAGGTTGCCCAAAACGCGATTACCTATAAAGAGCAGGTGTTCAAGATTCTGGATCCAAAAAGAACCCGGGTGGTCTTCAACTCTGAATGGATGAGCAAGATGGCTGCAGCGGACATGATCCAGTTGGCGGGTCAGTATACCGTCGCCCGCATGCTGGAACGTGATGACTTCACCAAGCGTTACCGCTCTGAGCAGCCTATTGCCATACACGAGTTTCTGTATCCGCTAATACAGGGTTATGACTCTGTGGCGCTGGAAGCGGATGTTGAGTGTGGTGGCACGGACCAGAAGTTCAACCTTCTGATGGGGCGGATCTTGCAGAAGCACTATGGTCAGGCGCCGCAAGCTGTTTTGACCATGCCGATATTGGAGGGGCTGGATGGCGTTCAGAAGATGTCCAAGTCATTGGGCAATTATATAGGTGTAAACGATGCCCCGGGCGAAATGTACACCAAGCTGCTGTCTGTGCCAGATGAATTGCTCTGGCGCTACTTTGAGCTTTTGAGCTTCCGTCCCCTGAAGGAAGTAACTGAGTTCCAGAAAGCTGTAGAAGGCGGGGCGAATCCTCAGGACTACAAGAAGTTGCTGGCGGAAGAGATTATTACGCGCTTTCACAGTGAAGAGGCTGCGAGTACAGCGCACAAGTCTGCAGGTAACCGGGTTGCGCTAGGGGATATCCCTGAAAATGTTCCGGTAGTCGAAGTATCACTGGAGGGGCAGGCGGAGATTCTTATGCCGTCTGTATTGCGAATGGCGGGTCTTGTAAAGAATGGTGCGGCTGCGCGAGATGTCCTCGGGCGTGGTGCTGTGTTTGTTGATGGTCAGAAATTTGAGGGCGACCGTGCTTTTGTGGAGGGTGACACTTGCGTGATTCAGGCGGGAAAGAAGAAAATCGCCCGTGTTTTGATCACTGCTTGATCGATTTCCGGCTATTTTGAATTTATTTCAAAATGGCCGTTGACAGATCTGCGTGTGTCTGTAGAATGCGCATCTCCTTCGAGGGACACACCGCTGAGGCGGGGTGGATTGAGAAGGACAACTGTTTGAAGGTATTAAAGAAAACGAGTTTGAAGGTTCTTTAATTAAACGGTTGACAAGGCGGCGAGACGATGTAGAATACGCCACCTTGATTGAGCAACGGCTCAAACGCTCTTTAACAAATTGACCAAGTAATTCGTGTGGGCGCTGGCTGGAGTATTTC
>NZ_VCHA01000007.1 GCF_016597815.1 Marinobacter sp. DY40_1A1
CTCCAGCCAGCGCCCACACGAATTACTTGGTCAATTTGTTAAAGAGCGTTTGAGCCGTTGCTCAATCAAGGTGGCGTATTCTACATCGTCTCGCCGCCTTGTCAACCGTTTAATTAAAGAATCTTTAAACTCGTTTTCTTTAATACTTTCAAACAGTTGCCCTTCTTAATCCACCCCGTCTCAGCGGTGTGCCCCTCGAAGGAGATGCGCATTCTACAGACACACGCAGATCTGTCAACGGCCATTTTCAATTTATTTCAGAGAACCTCGGTTTCCACCTATGAATTAGCCAGAACAAGGCAGAAACCGATTAAAAACCGTACAGAACCACTAATAGTCTAAGCGCTTTACTTGCCAACCTTGGCTGACCGACGAGTCTTCCCCCGGAACAATGCGCGAACCGGCCCAGAAAGCGCATAAACCAGGAACCCGGTAAACAACACAGTAGCCGGATCCAGCGCGACCACCACAAGAATCAGCACCACAAGAAGTATGGCTGCAAACGGCACCCGACCACGAAGGTCCAGATCCTTGAAGCTGTGATACAGCACATTACTGACCATCAACACACCAGAGCCACCAACAACCACTATTGTCAGGAAGGTGAGCCATGCTGCAGGCTCGAATGAATGGAAGCACCAAACGAGACCAGCAACACACGCAGCAGCTGCAGGGCTGGGCAATCCAACAAAATACTTTTTGTCTACGGAACCGATCTGGGTATTAAACCGGGCCAGACGCAACGCTGTGCCGGCAACGTAGATAAAGGTTATGGCCCAGCCGATTTTATCCAATCCGTTCAGGGACCAGAAAAAAGCAACGAATCCGGGCGCAACACCGAAGGCAACCATATCCGCGAGGCTGTCATATTCCTCGCCAAACTTGCTTTGGGTGTTGGTCATTCGCGCAACGCGACCGTCCAACCCGTCCAATATCATGGAAACAAAGATTGCAATGGCAGCATTATCAAAAACGCCACCTGCCGCTGATACAATGGCATAGAAGCCAGAGAACAATGACGCGGTAGTTAGTGCGTTAGGGAGTAGATATATCCCTTTTTTTCGCACTGGCGCTCCCCCAATCAACTCTTCCTCCACAACCTCACCAGGCTCGATGTCGCACTCGCCCGCGGGGCCGGTAGTAATCTCCGGTTCTGCGGCCGGAGAACTCACTTCTTTATCTTTTCTTTCGTTAGTCATTCCCACTACTCCGGAAAGCATTTGGGCGAAGTATATACGAAAAACGCGGCCACCCGGGCCGCGTTTCATTAAACCAAGCGAAGCTCCACTCAGTTTTTGTCTTTATCTACGATCTTGTTGGCAGAGATCCAGGGCATCATTCCGCGAAGCTTTTCACCTGTCACTTCAATCTGATGCTCGGCATTCTGACGACGACGCGCAGTCATTGAAGGGTAGTTAAGAGCCCCCTCAGAGATGAACATCTTCGCGTACTCACCACTCTGGATACGCTTGAGCGCGTTGCGCATCGCTTCGCGTGACTGCTCGTTGATAATCTCCGGGCCAGTCACATACTCACCATACTCTGCGTTATTAGAGATGGAGTAGTTCATATTGGCGATACCGCCCTCGTACATCAGGTCTACAATCAGCTTCAGCTCGTGCAGACACTCAAAGTACGCCATTTCCGGAGCATAACCTGCTTCGGTCAAGGTCTCGAAGCCCGCCTTAACCAGCTCAACTGCACCACCACAAAGAACAGCCTGCTCACCGAACAGATCGGTTTCTGTCTCGTCCTTGAACGTGGTTTCGATGATACCGGTACGACCACCACCAATGCCGCTTGCATAAGAAAGAGCCACGTTCTTGGCGTTGCCAGACGCGTCCTGGAAGATAGCGATCAGGTCAGGAATACCACCGCCGTTAGCGAATTCGGTGCGAACAGTGTGACCTGGCGCCTTAGGGGCAACCATGATTACATCCAGGTCTTTGCGCGGAACAATCTGGTTGTAGTGAACAGCAAAACCGTGGGCAAATGCCAAAGTAGCGCCCTGCTTCAGGTTTGGCTCGATTTCGGCAGCGTACAACTGGGACTGAAACTCATCTGGCGTCAGAATCATTACAACGTCAGCCGCAGCAACTGCAGACGGTACGTCACTAGTCTTCAGGCCATAGGCTTCTGCCTTGGCGATGGACGAGGATCCTGGACGCAGACCTACAGTTACATCAACACCGGACTCTTTCAGGTTGCACGCATGTGCGTGACCCTGTGAGCCAAAACCGATGATGGCAACTTTCTTGCCCTGGATGATAGAAAGATCGCAATCCTTATCGTAATAAACCTGCATGACTAACCTCTATGATTTGTGATGGCCTTTTCAAGCGGCCAAAGCTTTCGTTAAACACTAAACCGTTTTAAAGACTTAAAACCTTTTCGCCTCTGGCGATTCCGGAAATCCCCGAGCGTACCACTTCCAGCACGCCAGATGCTCCAATCGCCTGAACAAAGCCATCCAGCTTATCGCTTGGCCCTGCCAGCTGAACTGTATAGACCGAACTGGTCACATCAACGATCTGCCCCCTGAAAATATCCACAGTACGCTTGATTTCAGCGCGCTGAGAACCGGTTGCTTTCAGCTTGATCAGCATTAGCTCTCGCTCGATGTGTGGGCCCTCAGTAAGGTCCACCAACTTAACCACCTCAACGAGTTTGTTGAGCTGTTTGGTAATCTGCTCAATCACTCGATCCGGGCCAGTTGTTGTTACCGTCAGGCGAGACAGAGTCTCGTCCTCCGTTGGCGCAACAGTCAGGGTCTCAATGTTGTAGTTACGCTGCGAAAACAAACCAACTACTCGGGACAGAGCCCCCGGTTCGTTTTCCAGCAAGACAGAAATGATTCGACGCATGATCACACCCTCTCCGTTTTGCTGAGCCACATATCTTTCATGCAGCCGCGAGCTACTTGCATCGGGTATACATGCTCAAAGCGGTCAACCTGAATATCCACGAAAACCAGCCTGTCCTTCATAGCCAGAGCTTCCTTGAGCTTGGGCTCCAGATCTTCTTTCTTATCGATCCTGATACCCACATGACCGTAAGCTTCAGCCAACTTGATGAAATCAGGCAGGGACTCCATGTAGGAATGAGAGTGCCTGGACTCGTAGTTCATGTCCTGCCACTGCTTCACCATACCCAGAGCCTGATTATTCAAGTTGATAATCTTCACCGGCAACTTGTACTGGTTACAGGTGGAGAGCTCCTGAATATTCATCTGGATACTGCCCTCACCTGTAATACAGAGCACTTCGTCATCCGGATGGGTCAGCTTGATGCCCATAGCGGCTGGCAAGCCAAAGCCCATGGTGCCGAGTCCACCGGAGTTGATCCAGCGATTCGGCTTATCAAACTTGTAGTACTGAGCCGCGAACATCTGGTGCTGCCCCACATCAGAGGTAACAAATGCATCCCCATTCGTGAGGCGGTGCAGCATTTCGACGACTTCTTGCGGCTTGATTACATCCGGGCTGGTTTCATAGCGCATACCATGGAAAGCGCGCCATTCATCAATCTGCTTCCACCAGGATGCGATAGCCTCTGCATCCGGCTTTTCCTTGCTCTCTTTTACCAGTGCGAGCATTTCCTTGAGAACCGCATCCACCGGCCCCACGATCGGCACGTCGGCGTCGATGGTCTTGGAGATTGATGCCGGATCAATATCAATATGAATAATCCGTGCACCAGGGCAGAACTTCTCTGTTGCGTTGGTGACGCGATCATCAAACCGCGCACCAACCGCCAGAATAAGGTCCGAGTGGTGCATCGCCATATTCGCTTCGTAGGTTCCGTGCATGCCAAGCCAGCCAAGGTGCTGCTTGTCGCTGGCCGGATAACAACCAATCCCCATCAGGGTATTAGTAATCGGATAACCCAACTTGCGCACCAACTCTGTTAGCTGACCGGATGCCTTGCCCAGAATGACACCGCCACCGGCATATATAACAGGGCGTCGCGCCGCCAGCATCATATCGACCGCTTTTTTGATCTGGCCTGCATGGCCACGGATAGCCGGATTGTATGAGCGCAGCTTTACTTTTTTCGGATAAGCGTACTCGAAGCGCTCATTAGGCGCGGTCATATCCTTGGGAATATCCACAACAACAGGACCAGGGCGACCGGTAGAGGCGATGTAATACGCTTTGCGGATAATTTCCGGAATCTCTGACGGATGACGCACACTGAGGTTGTGCTTAACGACAGGCCTGGAAACACCCATCATATCGGTTTCCTGAAAGGCATCTTCGCCAATCAGAGTGGATGCAACCTGCCCGCACAGAACCACCATGGGGATGGAGTCCATGAATGCAGTTGCAATACCGGTAATGGTATTGGTGGCTCCAGGGCCAGAGGTCACAAGCACAGTTCCTGGCATGCCAGTCGCGCGTGCATAGCCATCAGCCATGTGCACCGCCGCCTGTTCGTGCCTTACCAGAATGTGTTTGACCTCGTCCTGCCTGAACAGCGCATCATAAATATGAAGGGCTGCACCACCCGGATAGCCATATATGTACTCGATCCCCTGATCCTGCAGGGAGCGGATCAGCATATCGGCGCCAGACAATAACTCCACGATTTTATACCCTCTTCTACGAGTGAATGAGCCGGGCACACGCCCGGTTGCCTGGGTTCACGGTTACCCTGCTTCTTTTGAAAGCGGAACCGGCTGCTCCACACTTTGTTAAGAGGTTGTCTCCTGGCCAGCCGCCCTCCTGAGGGTTGCGGAGAACGGCCAATCGACGGGTTGCACGTAAGCAACAACCATTCCGCGACAGATGCGCGGCACGCTCAGTGTGGTAAATAACGGGGGATACTTGCACGGGATTGCCTGCCGTTAGCCCCAGTCTTCAGGCAATCCGTAATTCTGACAGCGCTAAACTCCCTGTCAATAGCCACTGTTGCATTCTGTACCCATTGTGTTGGATGCTCTGCGTTAAATAATTGAAACTCAGGTGCGGAGTTTTGAACCAAGCGGAAGAAAATTCCTCGCTCAGGTGGCATGATAGGCGCACGTAAAACACAACGAGTAGAGCCATGAACAGAAAAACCCTGATGCTGACATTATTAATCGCCGTAGCACCCGGCATGGCAATGAGCGCCTCTGTGTACAAATGGACGGACGACAATGGTGTTACCCATTATGGCGACCGTCAGCCGGTTGGAGCCAGCTCCGAGACTGTCAACGTTCGCTCTGGCACATCTTCTGGATCTGACAGCAGCCGCACTAGCCCCCAGCAACGCCTGAACGAGTTACAAGAGCAACAGCAGAAAAAAGCCGAGCGGGAAAATGAGACTGCGGTTGAAGCGGCGCGCCGCAAGCAGCGTGAGGCGAATTGCGAGACAGCACGGGCAAACCTGGAAATCATCGAGAGCAACGCGCGTATCCGAATCGAGGAAAATGGCGAGCAACGCTACCTTGCACCTGAAGAAATCGCTGAACAAAAATTGAAGTTCGAAGAAGTTGTCGCTGAGAACTGTGGCCCAGAGCCCCAAAAATAGGCCTTAAACCCAAGCGCCAAGACAGCAAAAAGTGGGCAGGGCCGAAGCCATGCCCACTTTTCCCTAGTTTTTAATCATGCTTTTTCGAACACCAGCACACTGCCGTCCGCAGAGGCACGAATGGTGTCACCAGAGACAAAGTCTCCCCGCAACAATCTTTGCGCCAACGGGTTTTCAATCATCCGCTGAACGGCTCTCTTCAGCGGCCGGGCTCCGTATACGGGATCGTAGCCGACTTCGCCCAGAAGATTCATCGCAGCATCATCCAGCTCCAACTTCACTCCCTGTTCCTGCAGGCGCCTGTTGAGTATCTCAACCTGAATTTTGGCGATTCCATGAATCTGGTCTCCAGCCAGCGGATGGAACACAACCACTTCATCCACACGGTTAATAAACTCAGGCCGGAAGTGAGCTCCTACCTCCACCATAACCGCAGCCTTCATGGCTTCGTAATTTTCAGCTCCCGCTTTTTGCTGAATGATGTCTGAGCCCAGGTTTGAGGTCATCACGATAACTGTGTTGCTGAAGTCCACCGTTCTACCCTGACCATCTGTAAGACGACCGTCATCAAGAACCTGAAGCAGTATGTTGAAGACATCCGGGTGCGCTTTTTCAACTTCGTCCAGTAACAGCACGGAATAGGGGCGCCGACGAACGGCCTCGGTAAGGTAGCCGCCCTCTTCATAACCCACATACCCTGGGGGCGCACCGATCAGCCGGGCAACGGAATGCTTCTCCATAAACTCCGACATATCGATTCGCACCATAGCGTCATCGGTATCAAAGAGGAACGAAGCAAGCGCCTTGCACAGTTCGGTTTTACCGACTCCTGTTGGCCCAAGGAACAGGAAGGAACCATTAGGCCGCTGCGGATCTGCCAAGCCGGCCCGGGAACGGCGTACGGCATTCGATACCGCCTCTACCGCCTCACTCTGACCAATCACACGTTTGTGCAGGGCCTCTTCCATACGCATCAACTTATCGCGCTCGCCTTCCAGCATTCTGGATACAGGAATACCTGTCCATTTCGAAACAACCTCTGCGATCTCCTCGTCGGTGACACGATTTCGCAGCAACTTCATTTCCATCATTTCTGCCTGGCTTGCCATATCGAGCTGACGCTCCAGCTCCGGGATGCGGCCATACTGCAACTCGGACATTTTGCCCAAGTCACCTGCCCGACGGGCGGTCTCCAGATCAATACGCGCCTGCTCAAGCTGGCTCTTTATTTTCTGGGAGCCGTGCAAGGCAGCCTTTTCCGTATTCCAGATTTCCTCAAGATCAGCGTACTCGCGTTCCACACCCCCGATAACACTGGAAAGCTCTTCAAGGCGCTTCTTTGACGCGGCATCGGTCTCCTTTTTCAGAGCCTCTCGCTCGATTTTTAGCTGGATGAGCCTGCGCTCCAGGCGATCCAGGGGCTCCGGTTTGGAGTCCATCTCCATCCGGATCTGGCTCGCCGCTTCATCGATCAGATCAATCGCCTTGTCCGGCAACTGGCGGTCTGTAATGTAGCGCTGAGACAACTTGGCCGCGGCGATAATCGCTCCATCCGTCACCTCAACACCGTGGTGTACTTCGTAGCGCTCTTTCAGACCCCGGAGAATCGCGATGGTGTCTTCTTCATTCGGCTCATTCACCAGCACTTTCTGAAAACGGCGCTCCAGAGCGGCGTCTTTTTCAATGTTCTCACGGTATTCGTTCAACGTGGTGGCACCCACGCAATGCAACTCGCCCCGGGCCAGCGCCGGCTTGAGCATGTTACCCGCGTCCATGGAGCCTTCGGCTTTACCTGCACCCACCACCGTATGGATTTCATCGATGAACAGAATGATCTGACCTTCCTGTTTGGCGAGTTCATTGAGCACCGCTTTCAAACGCTCCTCAAACTCGCCCCGAAACTTGGCGCCAGCTATAAGCGAGCCCATATCCAGAGACAACACTCGCTTGTTTTTCAGACCTTCGGGTACTTCGCCGTTTACAATCCGTTGGGCCAAGCCTTCGGCAATGGCGGTTTTACCAACGCCCGGCTCGCCGATAAGTACCGGGTTGTTTTTACGGCGGCGCTGCAGCACCTGAATAGTGCGGCGTATTTCGTCATCACGACCAATTACCGGGTCAAGTTTCCCGGCTTCGGCCCGCTCGGTCAGATCAATCGTATATTTGGAGAGCGCCTGACGGCTTTCCTCTGCACCTGCATCATCCACAGTTTCACCACCTCGAACGGTATTAATAGCGTTTTCCAGGGCAGCTTTATCTACACCCTGTTCACGCAACACACGACCAAGCGTGCCACGGTCTTCCAGAGCGGCCAAAAGCATCAACTCACTGGATATAAATTGATCTTTTCGCTTCTGCGCCAATTTATCGGCAATATTGAACAGTCGCCCCATGTCGTTCGACATAGCGACATCGCCTGCGCTGCCACTCACTTCAGGCAGGTTTTCTATTTCTTGCGCGACAGCCTTGCGCACACGACCAGGTTCAGCGCCAGCCTGCTTAAGAAGCGGGGTGATGGAGCTGCCTTGCTGATCCAGCATGGCCTGCATGAGGTGGAGAGGCTCAATAAAGTTATGATCCTTGCCAACCGCCAGTGATTGCGCGTCAGCCAGTGCGGTTTGTAACAGACTGGTGAGTTTATCGATTCTCATGAATTCGTTTCCCCGATTTGTCCAGCGAATGCGATCAGTTATTGCACATTCGATTAGCATTGGGAACTAATGTAGGGGCTATCAGGGGAAGTTCAAGGTCACCACGGACAAAACCGTCAGAAAATTGACAGAGCTCAGGTTTTCCAGATGGCGGTGGCCATGCGACCGGTCTTGCCATCGCGGCGATAGGAATAAAAACGCTGTTTATCGGTAACCGTACAAAAGCCGCCGCCGAAAATCTTTGTAACGCCCATATTCTGCAGGCGCTGCCGGGCAAGCAGATAGATATCGGCCATATAATGCCCCTCTCGAGCACCCTCAGAACTGAATGCACTTTCGGCTTCTGGATCATGCGCCATAAACGCCGCTTTCACTTCCGGGCCTACTTCAAATGTCCCTGGGCCTATGGCTGGTCCCAACCAGGCCATCAAGGTGTTGCCGGGCAACCCCATAGCGGAGACCAGATTTTCCAGAACGCCACCACACAAGCTGCGCCAGCCTGCGTGGGCAGCTGCCACGGTAGTCCCATTCAGGTCACAGAGCATAACCGGCAAACAATCTGCCGTAAGGATAGTGCAGGCGTTATTAGCCGCCTGAGTCCAGCTTGCATCCGCATCAGGAATACTCACACCCTCTGCTGGAGGAAGGCGGACAACGTCAGTACCGTGGACCTGGTTGAGCCACACGAAAGCATCTGCCGGAAGGCTACAGGCACGGGCCAGCCTCAGGCGATTTTCCGCCACGCGTGCAGGTTCATCGCCCACATGACTCCCAAGGTTCATACTAGCCCAAGGCGGCATGCTAACGCCGCCCAACCGGATAGTACACACTGCATGGATGTTCGAGGGAGCAGGCCAATCCGGACGGATCAGCGGCACTTCTGAAACCCAGTCAGAACTCATCGCTCTCCAAATCCTTAACATGCTTGCGCAACGCTGCTAACAAACCCAGGAAGTCTTCCGGCAAAGGCACCTCCCAGCTCAGGATCTCACCGGTTTCCGGGTGTTCCAGCGTGAGCTGTCGCGCATGCAACGCTTGCCGGTGAAATGCCGAGAGTACCTGGCGCAACTCTTCTGTTGTGCCTTTCGGTAATCGAAGGCGGCCGCCATAGAGGGGATCACCCACCAACGGGTGCTTAACATGAGCCATGTGGACTCGAATCTGGTGGGTGCGACCGCTTTCAAGCTTGCAGCGCACATGAGTATGAGCCGCAAAGCGCTCAATCAGGCGATAATGGGTTACCGCGGGCTTGCCACTTTTGACAACACCCATTTTCTTTCGTTCATGGGGATGACGGCCAATGGGCGCATCCACCGTGGCACCACCTGTGAGGGTACCAACAACTACCGCCTCGTACTCCCGACCCATGCTGCGGGTTTGCAGCTGATCAACCAGCGATGTGTGGGCAATCAGGCTTCGAGCAACCACCATAATCCCTGAAGTATCCTTATCGAGACGATGGACAATGCCAGCTCTTGGCAGGTTTTCCACCTCCGGTGCATAGTTCAACAACGCATTGACCAAGGTGCCATCTGCGTGGCCAGCTGCAGGATGAACAACTAAGCCCGCCGGCTTGTTGATCACAAGCAGATGCTCATCTTCATAGACAATATCCAGGCTGATGGCTTCGGCCTGCCAGGTCACCTGAGCTTCAGGCTCTGCGTCCAGCTCTATCCGGTCGCTGAGCATCACCTTGTCTTTCGGCCTGCGAACTTCCCCGTTTACTGTTAACGCACCGCTGCGAATCCAGGATTGCAGGCGCGAGCGCGAGTGTTCGGGCATAAGTTCTGCCACCGCCTGGTCCAGGCGCCGATCGCTCAAAGCGGGTGGCACAGCAAAACTGGCAACTATTCGGTTTTCAGATGACATTAAGCCCCCAGGGCCGGTTTGAGTTAGGTTTTGGTCAGTATATTTGAAACAGTCGGGCTGTGCTTTCCACATTCATCCACATGTAATCATGTGAGGCTGCACATAAGGCGAGTTCCCCGCTACAATAGCGCCCTTGAATTTATCGACATTATACGGGATTCCGGCATGAGATCAGGTGTTCGTTTATTGCTACTTTCAACACTGGTTGTGCTGATCAGTGCCTGCGCCTCTAAAGGGCCAGAGGAAGTGCTTCCGGAAAAAACCTATTATGATAATGCGCGCCAGGCAATGAACTCCGGCAACTTCAATGAAGCCGAACGAAATCTTGACTCCCTGGAGACCTACTACCCTTTCGGCCGGTACGCGGAACAGGCTCAGCTTGACCTCATATATGCCCGCTACCAAAACCTGGATCTTGAAGGCTCCAGAGCTGCTGCAGACCGCTTCCTACGTCTGAACCCTCAAAGTGATCACGCGGATTACGCACTCTACATGCGCGGGTTCGCCTCGTATAACCTGGATATCGGCCTGGCCGCTCGCTACTTTGCAATTGACGTTGCTGCCCGGGATGCCGGGGAGCAGCTCCAGTCTTTCCGTGACTTCAGTGAACTGTTGAACCGTTATCCGGAAAGCGAATACGCAGCAGACGCTCGCCAGCGCATGATCGCCGTTCGCAACCGCATGGCGGAACTGGAACTTCACGCGGCGCGCTATTACATCAAGCGGGAAGCCTATGTGGCAGCCAACAACCGGGCACGCTACATCGCAGAGAACTATCCTACATCACCCGCGGTTGAAGAAGCTCTGATTATCCTCGCAGAAACTTTTGATTTTCTGAAATTCAAAAAAGGGTCTCAGGACGCTATCGCTCTGCTGCGACAGAACTTCCCCGAAAGCGACGCCTTCAACAGCGATGGCGAGTTTGAAGCCAACTTGCTGAAACGCGAAAACCGCTCACTCTCCAGCGTGGTTACCTTCGGGATTCTGGGCGACGAATAACACCCCGCCCGGTCAATTGCCGCTTTTCCATCCACTGGTGATGGGATAGCGGCGATCTTTGCCAAACCCGCGCTCAGTAATGCGAATGCCAATAGGTGCCTGGCGGCGCTTGTATTCGTTGAGGTCCACCAAACGGACAACACGGGTAACATCCGCCGGATCAAAGCCCTCCGCAATAATCGCATCCGCACTGAAATCCCGCTCTACATACAAGTTCAGGATCTTATCCAGCACATCGTAACCTGGAAGATTGTCTTCATCTTTCTGGTCCGGGGCCAACTCCGCCGAAGGTGGCCGCGTAATGACTCGCTCGGGAATCACCGGAGAGACGGAGTTGCGATACCAGGCAAGACGGAAGACCAGTGTTTTGGGAACATCCTTGAGCACATCAAAACCGCCCGCCATATCGCCATAAAGGGTTGAGTAGCCTACCGCCAACTCACTCTTGTTACCGGTGGTCAGTACCAGGGATCCAAATTTATTGGAAAGCGACATGAGCATAACGCCGCGAATACGGGCTTGCAGATTTTGCTCGGTGGTATCGACCGCTGTGCCCTCAAACGGCTCCGCCAAAGCAGTCATAAAGGATTCATACATAGGCTCGATCGAGTAAACATCATACTGAACGCCCATGGCCACCGCCTGAGCCTCCGCATCCTCCAGACTGATATCCGATGTATATCTGAAAGGCATCATGACAGCGCGAACACGCTTCGGCCCCAGTGCATCCACCGCCACAGCCAGAGCAACAGCAGAATCTATACCGCCAGAGAGGCCAAGCACCACAGACTTGAAACCATTCTTGTTCACATAGTCTCGAACACCTGCTACCAGTGCGCTATACACGTTTTCTTCAAGGGTGGGCTCTATGGGCAGGGGCTGGGAGACCGGCTGACAGTGATGCTCACACAGGAAATCCACCGAAAACAGACCCTCGGCGAATTGAGGGGTTTGTACTGCCAGGGAGCCGGAATGATCGTAGACCATTGAGCCACCATCAAACACCAGTTCGTCTTGAGCTCCCACCAGGTTGGCGTAAACAATGCTCACCCGGTTATCCCGGGATTTGCGCTCAAGTAACGCTTTTCTTCGGGCCTGCTTGTCGATGTCATAGGGTGATGCATTCAGATTAATAATTAGCCGTGCGCCCGCAGCCGCAGAGTCTTCAACAGGCCCGTCTGACCAAATATCCTCACAAACAGTCAGGCCAACCGGCACACCACAGATATCGACTACAACAGCACCCTCACCTTCGGCAAAGTACCGTTTCTCATCAAACACCTGATAATTTGGCGGGAACCGCTTGAAGTAATGCCCTGTTATTTCGCCGCCCTCAATCACTACCGCGGCGTTGAAAAGCCTGCCATCCTTCCGAAACGGAAGACCAACAACAATGGCTGCCCCCAGATCTGCACCTTGCAGGCGCCCTAAAGCCTCATTTACCCGAAGATCCATACTGGGCCGAAGCAACAAGTCTTCCGGCGGATACCCGGTAATACAGAGCTCCGGGAAGACAACAATGTCGGCTTCTTGTTCGGCGTAGGCACGCTTTGCTGCCTCAATGATCCGACCGGTGTTTCCTGGAATATCCCCCACAAGAAAATCCAACTGCGCCATCACTACCCGCAGGTTACGGGGGGATGAAGGTGAAAACGGGGTGTTCCCGGAAACAGACATACTTTGGCTCCTGTAACTCATTGCCACGAAAAGGCTATTATACCCTCCCAAAGACCCGGATTTCTTCCGCTCGACAACGGATTTCCAAAAACCATGGCTACAGACTCGGTATCAGCAGTCAAGACCGGCAAACGATCCCCGGGGATCCAACAGGCCAAGCTATTCCGCATCTACAATCATTATCGGGTTGTAATCAGCCTGATGCTGGTGGCACTGCTGTTTGTTGAACCGGTTAATTTTGACACCCGCTTTCGGTTCCTTGACTACTACCAGTTTGGAGTGATGGGTTATTTTGCTTTAAACGGCTTTCTTGCATTCATCATGCTCGCAGGCTTTCAGCCGCGGCAGCAGCACATCACGATATCTATTCTTCTGGATATCCTGATCATGCACGGGCTGTTATTTGCCAGCACGGGCATCACCAGCGGCTTGGCTAATCTTGTGATCATCTCGGTTGCAGCGGGTAATATTCTTACACCCAGCAGAATGGGCACCTTCTACGCAGCTCTTGCCGCAATTTGCTCACTCGGTATTTCAGGCTGGGCGATTCTGACTGTTGATGGGAACGGCGATGACATAGTCCGCGCCGGCTCCTTCGGCATTCTGTACTTTGCGGCCGCATTCGTTCTACAAAACATTTCTCGGAGAATGATGCGCAGCGAAGCGCTCGCCACCAGCCGCGCCAAGAGCATTGTAGAGTTGGAGCAGATCAACCAACAGATTATTCAGCGCATGCGTACCGGCATTCTTGTGCTCGATCGATATGGGCAGGTGAGGCTCGCAAACGCTGCTGCAGAGGAGTTACTTTTCGGAATCCCAACAGATCTAGCCCGACACACCACGCGCTCCCGAACCCTTCCCCAGGCGCTGAAATCGGGGCTGGACGCTTGGCTAAAGCACCCTGAAATGCGCACAAAACCGTTTCAACCGGCGCCTACCTCGCCACTTTTACAGGTAAGCTTCACCCAGCTTGATCAGGAACCCGGGGAACAGATTCTTGTATTTATTGAAGATATGAGCAAAGTGACCCAGCAGGCACAGCAAATGAAACTGGCCTCTCTGGGGCGCCTGACTGCAGGCATTGCTCACGAAATTCGCAACCCGCTTGGCGCCATAAGCCACGCGGCCCAACTAATGGAAGAGTCGCCTCACCTTGATGCAAGCGACCTGCAAATGCTGGACATAATCCAGCGACACTCTCGGCGGGTCAATGGCATTATAGAAAACGTTCTCAGTCTCTCCCGGCGCAGACCAGCAAATGCGGATTTGGTTGATGTGGCCACGTGGCTGGAAGAGTATCGGGCTGACTTTCTGCAGACTCAGAAAGAATCCGACCCACCTACCGATGTAGTTTTAAGCATTGAACCGCACATTCCCGATGCGCGATTTGATAAAAGCCAGATTGAGCAGGTACTGGTAAACTTGTGTGACAACGGTTTGCGGTACAGCCAGCAGCACTCTGGCGAACGAAGGATCGAGCTACGCGCGGGAGCCACTGCTGATGGAGAGCGCACCTATTTGGATGTGAGGGACTTTGGCCCCGGCATAGCTCCTGAATTCAGCCATTCAGTTTTCGAGCCATTTTATACAACGGACAAAGGTGGTACTGGCCTCGGGCTTTATCTGGCCCGAGAACTGTGCGAGGCTAACCAAGCCCACTTGTCCTTGATCGAAGACGATCAACCCGGCTGCTGTTTTCGTATCACCTTTGCCCACCCGGGGCGAATGATCTGACATGGAACTCTAACGACAAGATGACCACTCATACTGCGCTGATTGTTGATGATGAACCGGATATCCGGGATCTTCTTGAGATTACCCTTACCCGCATGGGTATAGAAACCCTGACCGCTCCCGATATTACCAGCGCACTCAAATTGCTGGAAAACCATAGCCCACAGCTTTGCCTGACAGACATGAACCTGCCAGATGGTAACGGCATAGAACTAGTGCAATGGATCCAGAAACATAAGCCAGCCACACCGGTAGCCGTCATCACGGCCTATGGCAGCATGGACACAGCCATCGAGTCGCTCAAGGCTGGTGCATTCGATTTCGTTTCCAAGCCGGTTGAGTTGTCGAGACTCAGAGAACTGGTAAACAGCGCACTTAAACTTACCAAAACCGAGCCAGACGCTGACGATGTTTCGGATGAGCCGGGGCTTCTGCTTGGCAACTCCTCGCAGATAAAGAAACTCAGGAACCAGACTCGCAAACTCGCCAGAAGCCAGGCACCGGTGTTTATCAACGGTGAATCCGGCAGCGGTAAAGAACTCGTGGCCCGTATGATTCACTTACAGGGCCCGCGCAGCGACGGCCCTTTTATAGCCGTTAACTGTGGCGCCATTCCTTCCGAGCTGATGGAAAGTGAGTTTTTCGGGCATAAAAAAGGCAGCTTTACAGGCGCCGTTGATAACAAGGACGGACTCTTTCGCTCTGCAAACGGCGGCACGCTGTTTTTGGATGAAGTGGCCGACCTGCCACTGGCCATGCAAGTAAAACTGCTGAGAGCCATTCAGGAAAAGGCCGTGCGGCCGGTAGGTGATACCAAAGAACTGCCCGTCGACATACGCTTGCTGAGCGCGACCCACCAAAACCTGGCGGAACTGGTTCAGGAGGGAACCTTTCGACAGGATTTGTTTTACCGGATTAACGTGATTGAGTTAGCAGTGCCTCCCCTTCGGGATCGCAAAGATGATATCGAATTACTGGCAAACCACATTCTTGAGCGCATTGCGCGGGAATATGAATGTGATGCAGCTACCCTCAGCCATGACGCCATAGACAGACTCAAAGAGCATGACTTTCCCGGCAACGTAAGGGAGCTGGAGAACATACTTGAACGGGCCTTTACCCTGTGTGATGCAGACCAGATAAATGCCTCTGACCTGCACCTTGGCGGAGGCATGGCTTCTGATGGATCACCATCTCCCGGCATATCTGAGGCTTGCCCATCCTTAGTGCCGGATGGCGATATTGACCTGGAGGGCTATCTTGAATCCATTGAGCGCCAGGCTATTGAGAAGGCGTTAGAGGCGACCCGCTGGAACAAGACGGCGGCGGCGAAGAAACTGGGAATCAGTTTTCGGGCGTTGAGGTATAGGTTGAAGAAGTTGGGGATGGAGTGAGTTTCAGGCTATTCTAAGCACTTAAAGACGGCGATACGCAGGATGCGATCGCTATATAACCCTTAAGACATGGACGTTGAAAAAAATGATTATACGGAATTCTCGCGGGTTTTCGCTTTTGGAGTTAGTGATTGTGGTGGCAATCGCAGCAGTTCTTGTAAACATAGCACTCCCCTCATTAACATCTCTTATAAATAGCCAAGAGCGTAGAGGTGCATTACACGACTTGATGGGCGTGTTTGCTTTTGCCCGCCAACACGCTGTGATGAATGGAGCCATTGTCACAGTCTGTCCGCTTGATGCAACCAATTCTTGCGGCAGGGATTGGAATAGTGATATTCATGCTTTTCTGGATCCTGACAACACCAGAACACTCAACTCAAACGAAAACCTTCTCAGGACCATCTCACCTAATGGCAGTGGACGCTTAGTGACCCGTTCGCTAAGCCGAAGCTTCTTTCAATTCAGACCGACCGGGTTCGCCCACAGCGATTTGGGCAACATCACTTGGTGCCCGGAATCCGGAGACAGCAGGCTGGCAGGTCAAGTTATTATCAGTAGGGGTGGTCGAGTAAGAATCGCCAAGGATACCAATAACGATGGTATCCCTGAGGATTCAAGAGGCCGTCCACTGCGCTGCTAGTTTTTACCAGCAGTCAGCTAGCGCCGCCGATTTGGCCCCAGTCTGCGTGAGACCCATGGTACCGCAACGATCGTTAGACTGAGCCCCTGTCGGAACAGCCCGTAATGCAAAGGTGTTTTGCGTTACGGCGGCCGTAAAGCTCAAATTGTAAAATGTTGTGCCGTTGCGAGGAGACCGAGTGAACGGCAACACCGGCTGGGCCAGAGGGGACCCTTCAAGGTAAGAGAAATCAGCGGCATATTGCCTTTCCATCCACTGCGCAAGCTCCATCAGGTCTGCCTGTGCCGCAGCCCTGCGGGCCTGTCGAACATTCTCCGTGTACGACGGGTAAGCAACAGCAGCTATGATGCCAATGATTGCGACAACAATCATCAGCTCGATCAGCGTAAATCCTGCCGAACGGCTAGAACGGCTAGAACGGCTAGAACGGCTAGAACGGACTGAATATAAGTGCGTGTTCAAAGCGTATCTACTCCTTTCAGCACCAGACGTCCACTCTCACCTTCAGGCTCAGACATCACGTTCATCAGGCGCTGCCCTTCACGCAAAACAGCAGTTGCTCCACCTGCTGAAATCGCCTGGCCGTTGATAATGACGGAGCCTTCCAGGAAGTACTCTCGATCATCTATCACCACCCTTCCCTGCTTGGGATAGATTGCATCCAGAACTGCAGCTTGCTCTAGCCCTTCGGTATCAGAATCGTTATAACCGCGAACACCTTTATGCTCCCCGTCCTGTGCCATGGAGCCTAAGCTCCAAGCACCCAGTGACATAGCAACTATGGTCAAAAGCAATACTCTCATGCTGTTACCCTCTGGTTCTTTGTCGGCGACGCTTTCTACCAGCCTCACTCATTAATCAGCTCGTTCCAACCTCGGCGCCCAGCGTTAACTACGGCTCCGCTAAGTGGGGGGATTTCTACCACGTCTACAGGGTCTTTACTGTTGCTGCCTGGAGTGAAGCGGAAATTGCCCAATATAGTTGATTGGTTAGGGAGCCCACTGCTTTGATAACCCGCAACTTTGGCTCCAAACTTGAGGAAGGCACGTTTTTCCGGCGTCAGTCCATCAAGCCCAAGCGACATCAGCCAACCACTACCGCCGCCCAAGCAAGGGTTTTGATCTGGAATCATCGTATTCAAATACAAAAATTCACCTCGTACCTGCGGACTAACAACAGCCCTTTCCCCACTAACTGGCAAGTCAACATACCACCCTTTGGCTGTTGCGAAATCCATCTTGCCACCGGTTGAATATCGCACTTTTGCTGTAGTTGAACCAGATACGGTCAGTGTTCCCTCTGTGATACTGCGGGATTCCAGAGTGGCGCGAGTTAACCCGGAGGTCCCTTTATCCCATACACCATATACAGATTGAGTCTTGTTGGACGTAACGTCATCAGATTCAAGATACTGGCCAGTTCCGAAATAAACCATCAAGTTCGGCATATTCCCCGCTCTCGGCATGGTTTTGTTCGCCGCCACAGCTGGCGCCGCGGTAATCGCCTGATTTGCTTGAGTAGTGAACAAAGGCTGTGCTAAAGAACCCGTATTATACGATGAAGCCCAAGAACCAGAACTGCTCAGGTTAGCAACCCACAAATTGCCATCCAAATCGCCGGCATAAACACGGTCTACGAGGTAGTCACCTGTTGTATCCAGAGCCGTTAATGGCGATAGACCGTCCCCACCAGATTTAAACTCAACATAGCGGACATCATCATTATCCCAGGTTCCATCCATGCCACCTTCAATATCAAGCATGAAGAACCCGGTGCTAGCTGTAGCTGAGTTATACCCGTTAGACACAAAAGCCGTCCAGCGTGTGTCTGTCCCCCACTTGGTCAAGCCAATCACGGGTGCCTGGGTTACATAGCCCATCTTCGCATTATCAGTGCCAGCGAACTCCCAGAGCACAATTTTCTCTGCGTTTGCCTCTGTGAATTCTGTAGGGTCCGTAACATCCAGTGCAAAAATACCCTTTGCTCCTGCTCTGCCCCCACCAACAATAATACTTCTCCAGTCCTCATCTGAGGTTAATGTGCCATCAGCCTTCTTGCCTTTGGTAAAGATATCCTGCTGCCGTATTTCCAGATCCACATAGTATCGATGCTGATATCCCGGATCTGTCAGGAAATGCAAACCCGCATTAGCATCTGTTGAGTTGTAAACAAAGCCAGGGATATAGGCGAGTACCTCATTCCCACCAGTCTCAGTTCCATTGAAACCATGGAGCATGCCATCGTTCGAACCGGTATATACAACTGGAGCACGAGACTTTGCACTTGCCGCAAAATCAGAGAAGCGGTTAGTCGCAGAACCGAAAGGCTCAGCGTCTGGCCATATTGCTCGAGGCTCACCAACAAATTCCGGTGAGGAGTTAACGATTGACCCCAAGCGACTTCCCCGCTTACGCCAGCCCGCAGTACCATCCAGAGAAATATCACCGCGAATGTACTCAAGCCTCTGCTCTGCCTCTGTGTCACTTACAGAGCCATACTTGAGATCGTTTTTCTGTGCGGTTGACAAATTTGCCCCCCAGCGGAAGCCTTTGGCCCCATTACCGTAAGTAATAATTACACGGTCATCTGCTGATAAATCGCGATTGTCCAGAATCGTTCTAGCAGACCAGCCGTTGCCATTTTTAACTGCATCATTGATATCTGGAACGACCGGAGAGTTAGTACCACCCAGCTTTGCCGCTTTGAGATCGCCCGTCCAGCCATTGGGATCAAACTGGGAGGCAAAGATCAGTGCACCTTGCTGGAAAGACGAAACGTCAAATTCAACCGCCGTTGATGACCCAGCTTCAGCAATTATTGCATTTACGGTTCCCGAGAGTTCCTTTGCAAACTTTTCAGGATCTGCTGCGCTAAAGAACCCACCCCTGCCATTAACCGCCGCATGCAGCATGTCATTAACTGTGTTTTCGGCATCCGAACCGGCCCACCAGTCAACCTTGCTGCCGCTTTCTATAGCTTTAAACGCATCGACTGGATCAACAGAGCCCTCTACACCCAGGCCCACAGTGTAGGTCACCATATGCTGCCAGAACGCCGGGTTTTTGTTCGAGGTTGGAACATAGTTGTTTATATCCGTCCTCAGATCACGCTTCCAAAAATACATGGCCACATCGGCAAGAGTTCCCTCCCCTTTTCCTTCTCCATCTTTGAACGGATCACCAGCTACATACTTGAACGAATCGCCTCTGTTATTAGTGATTTCAGAGCCATCTTTATCATCCGCTTCGTAAACACTGGAACGCGGATCGCTACCGTTGTAATACCCATCTGACATCAAAATCGTATAGGCAAGACGGCATTCCCTGACAGGGTTAGTGCTGCTCACAGACTTCTCAGGGTCATCAGACCAGGCACGCTCGCTGCGCTCGTAGTACCTTCCAGCACCTTCCAGAGCACGCCGGAGCGGGGTCCCACCATTTGCGGGGGCAACATACAGCCAGTCAAGAAACTGCTTTCTCCTCGCCGAGCTATATTCCCTTACTCCCTCTTCGACAGCCCGAATGTTTGTCGCGTCATCAATTTTGTTCTCGTCTCCATCATCGTAGTTGATGCGCCCCCAGCCAAGCCGGAAGTTTGTAGGAAGACCATAGAACGCAGCGCTGATACCTGCTCTCGATGCCTTTACACGGGTGTTATAATAGGAGTACCAATTTGCAAAGTTCTGTTTCTCGGCAGCTGATAGGTCATTGACAGAAACGTGATTATAACAGGCAGCCTGCAGGGGGTTCGCATCACATGATGATGAGCTGTTAAAAGTCCAATAAAACCCACCTCCTTCGACGTAATAACTTCTTATACGAAAATTGTTACTCAAATTATATTTAGAGCTACTTGAGTTATACCCATCTTCAGGTGCAGATGTATATGAAGATGCCGGCAATGCACCTGTTCCATCCGACTTAAGAGGTGGTTCATAGGTCACGCTTGGGTTGTACCACATCTTGTTCACATGGGATGAATAGTAGTACGGATAAGATGCGTCTTTGCCATCCTGATAATTTCTGTTGCCTTTACTCGACTGTATATTGTTGAAACTACTAAGCGCATCCGGCATGTACTCCCAGCCCATAGAACCGGAGTCATCCAGAATAAACATAAGGTTGGGCCCTACAGCACTCCCGATAAACAGTGGTTCCTGAGCCAAGTCGGGCCGAGCTGAATAACCCGCGGCTGGGAGAATGAGTAAAGCTGTGGACATGATAACTTTAAAGTTTAGTGTGCTCATGGATTTGCTCCTGCCAACCCACCGGGCTGAAATACATAGAAACCCTCGAGTAAGCGCATGCTTGAGCCCGATGGCCCAGCTGTTCTTACAAGGATGCGTGCATAATCGAATTCTGCGGGACCAGCGCTGCCATACTGGCTGAAATCACGCGGCAGTTGCCCTTGGGAATCCACAACAACTTTGCCTTTATATTCAAACATGAATTGCGGATCGACACCGTTCACAGCGGCTCCTTTGATAGCATTTTTGGGATCCCCGGATCCGTCCAAGGCCCAGGTAGCTGCGCTAAAAGGTGCTGGCACAGTTGTACTGGCAAGGGTCCCATCATAAAACCCGGTCGTTGAGCCAAACGCAGACAGATCAGAAAGCCCATCAAGCCTTGCTTCGGCTTCGCGCATAGCCGTTTCCGCAATCTCCAGAGCAAACATGCCATCTCTCTGGGCTGTCGACATTCGTTCTTGCATGGTGCTGCCTTGCATCCCCGAAACCGCGAGGAGTGTCAGTACCAGCAAAATAACAAGGGACAACAACAGTGCCGCACCCTTTTGCTTAATCATCATTCGCATGTTTATGTTACCCCGTTAAAACGGATTTCTGAGCGCATTGGTAAATGTATAAACTCTATACATCCGCCGGTCCGCTGCAGTAGTCACTAAGCCCGCGTTGGCAACACAGTCCTGCCAACCTGGAAAACAATACGTCTGAGCGCTGTCCATAATATTGTCATTTGGCGACGCAACAAGAAGACTCACCTCCACTGCGATTACGTTATCCCAGTTAGTCCCAGCCGCAGCAGCGCTCCAGCTTTGAACACCTGTCGCCGCAGTACCTTCACCAAACCGTATCTGCATATCTTCAACGCCTGCGACCAACTCAACGCTTGCTCCATTTGCCTGCCTCATGAATAACGAGCGCCCACCTCCTGCAGCATTGCCTATGAAATAGGCTTCGCTGTAGGGTTCAAAAATCTCTGTACCCCGCCGATAGTCTGCACTCAGGCAGGAACCTGCTGCTGTGCAAGCCGGAGGAGAGTTGCTGCTCAAATCATTTCCGGGGTTACCACCCGCCCCTGCAATGGCGCCAGCAGTTATCTGTATGTTGCCGCCAGAGTTGCTTAGCGTAGATATCTGAAATATATCGCCAAGCTCGCAATTCGATATAAAGACCAAATCGTTAACTGCAAGGTTACCCGCATCTGTAAGCCTGATGTTGCTGGTCGCGGTTACATCCGCAGCCAGTTGCACGATTGCCCCAGGCCGCCTCACTCCTGTGGCGTTAAAAAAATCTGTGCCAGCAATCGCTGTACCAGGCCGCTCGGTTCCAGCTGCCGATACACCTAAGGTGGAAAACCCGTGCAATGCCGCATCGTATAAACCATCAGATCCATCAAGATTATTAGTAATGCCATTCAACGGAAAACAGCCAAAAAATCCAGCGTTGCGTATTGCTCGGGACAATATATCGGCAGCGATCCGCCCAGACTCAAGCGCTCTAGCAGAGGCTTCATTGTGCCGAAACGACTGACTATTGGATGTAAAAACCTGAACTAATCCTACGGTTAACAGCGTGCCCAAGAGCAACGCAATCATCAGCTCGATTAGCGACAATCCTGCTTGCGCTCCGGAAGCGGCTGAAAGTCGATTGAGGCGTTTCATTTACAATCTCGCATCCACAGTGAGTGTTTGGGTGGCCAGGCTGCCGTTCGTAGCAAAGGGATCACGCTCTGTCCATGTTATCTGCACTTGGGCAACGGTTGAGTTTCCGTTCATCGTGACCGTTACGTCAGCGCCCGAACCAAGGTCCGCCAACATTTGTGTTTTCAATTCCGTCAGTTGACCAGCCGTTAAAGTTACTCCACCGTTTGCCCGCAACCTTTCAGCAACAGTCTGGGCATACATTGTGGCTTCTGAGCGTAGCGTTGAGTTGACTGTTTGTTGCATGGAAACCAACTGAACACCAGCCACCCCAAGCAAACCAATTGCAAGCACAAGAACTGCAACTAAAATCTCGATCATGGTAAAACCACGCTGAGGCTTTCGATACAAAAAAGGTTTAATCATTGCAACGACCTCGTTATGGACAAGTTATCCGAGCGGACCTGATTTGACCGCCAGCCGTTAGAGTTATCCGGGTTCCATCCTCACCAGACGTACGGCAGATATCAAATTGGGACCCCCCACTCAGTAGCAACCCTGTAGCGCTAAAACGTGGGTTGGCACCCGTCAGCGTGATCGCATACGCACCTGATGCCCCACCAAAATCACTAATTACAGCCCCACCACCTGCAGTGACCTGGTAACGTTCAGTAAACGTCGGATTGGGTACAACAGAAACCGCAGCACCTCTTCGCACAGCCTCAGAGCGAGCCATATTTAATGCTCCCACGAGGTCGTTATTGGTTGTTGTTAACTGGTTGTTCTGTATCAGCCGGGAGAAATTAGGTATGGCAATTGCTGCCACGACTCCGAGTACCGCCATGAGTATGAGAAGCTCTATTATCGTAAACCCACGCTGCGTCGTTGACCTGCGCATGAACCAACTCCCTGAATATTTTTTCATGTTTATAGAATACGAAAGCACAAAAAAACCGCCAGGCGTTCTCGACAAGTGGCGGTTTAGAAAGGACGAGCGGTAACCAGGAGTTCAGTTCGTGAAACCCATCACACGTTCACCGCATCAATCCGCAACTCCTTAGGCATAGAAAAAACAATATTCTCCTCCCGCCCCGCAATCTCCTCTGGCACATCACCCCCAAGATCCCGTAAGCGGGCAATCACATCATTTACGAGTACTTCGGGGGCAGAGGCTCCAGCAGTTACGCCAACGGACTTCTTGCCTTCCAGCCATTGCGGATCAATCTGGGAGGCTTCGTCGATTAAATAGGCAGGTGTACCCATGCGTTCCGCCAGTTCGCGCAAGCGGTTGGAATTCGAGCTGTTGGGGGAGCCAACCACCAACATCAGGTCGCAGTCGCCAGCCAATTGCTTTACAGCATCCTGGCGGTTCTGGGTGGCGTAGCAGATGTCGTCTTTGCGCGGGCCTTCGATCAGCGGGAATCTTTCACGCAGGGCGTCGATGACGCGGGCGGTATCGTCCATGGAGAGGGTTGTCTGGGTAACGTAGGAGACGTGGGCCGGGTCTTTTACTTCCAGCTTTGATACGTCTTCTTCGTTCTCCACCAGGTAGATATCGCCGCCGGTACTGTGATCGTACTGGCCCATGGTGCCTTCGACTTCCGGGTGACCGTGGTGGCCGATGAGCACGCACTCGCGGCCGTCGCGGCTGTAGCGCATTACTTCCATGTGTACTTTGGTGACCAGCGGGCAAGTTGCGTCGAACACTTTGAGGCCCCGGCGCGCTGCTTCGTTCTGCACGGCCTGGGATACGCCGTGGGCACTGAAGATGACCAGTTTGTCGTCTGGCACTTCGTCCAGCTCGTCCACAAAGATGGCACCGCGGTTGCGGAGGTTATTGACCACAAACTTGTTGTGTACCACCTCATGGCGAACGTAAATAGGCGCACCGAACACATCGAGGGCGCGATTTACGATCTCGATGGCGCGGTCTACGCCTGCACAAAAGCCACGGGGGTTTGCCAATCTTATCTGCATAGTCAATGCGCCTGCCCTGCCGGTTCTACGTCAATTACTTCCACATCGAAGGTCAGTGTACGCCCCGATAGCGGGTGATTGAAGTCCACCTCCACTTCGTCGCCCTCCACACGGCTGACAACACCAGGCAGTTCCTGCTGGCGCGCGTCGGCAAAGGAGATCATCACCCCCGGCTCCAGCACCATATCGGCGCTGAACTCGTGTCGTTTGAAGGTTTGTACGTTATTCGGATTGCGCTGACCAAACGCCTTTTCTGGCGGCACCTGGTAACTGGCCTTGTCGCCGGCTTTCATGCCCATCAGGTAGGCTTCAAAGTTCTCAGGCAGATTTTCATCTCCGATTTCCAGAGAAGCCGGATCTTTGTCGAAGGTGGTATCAATCACTTCGCCACTTTCAAACTTGAGCGCGAAGTGCAGGGTTACGCGGGTACCTTTATCTACAGGCAGTTCTTTCATGGGCTTTATTCACTCCCGTTCGCAGGCGTGCCGGAATCAGCGGGCTTGCGAAACATATCAAGAATCATCATGGCAGCACCTATGGTAATGGCGGTGTCAGCCAGATTAAATGCGGGAAAGTGCCAGTCCTGCCAATAGAAATGCAGGAAGTCGACCACGTAGCCGTGCACTACTCGATCGTACACGTTGCCAAGCGCGCCGCCCAGTATCAAAACGATGGCGATGGCGGTCCAGGTTTCATGGCGCTGGAGGTTTTTCAACCAACCTACCAATACCACACTGACAACCAGCGCCAACGTCACAAAGAACCAGCGTTGCCAGCCAGCGGCACCCGCGAGAAAACTGAACGCCGCTCCGGTGTTGTGCAGCAGCGTGAGGTTGAACATGGGGACAACAGGCACCGGATTGCCGTAAGTCAGCATGGCCGTAGCCATGGCTTTGGTGCCAAGATCGATTACGATCACCAGCACTGCCAGCCAGAGCCACTTGAGCTTTGTTCCTGTTACCTGCTCATTCATTGCCGCATCCATCAAGCAAACGAGCGGGTTTCGCCCGTTCCTTCCACATTGGTGATGCAGCGGCCACACAAGTCTTTGTGCTCGGCATGGCTGCCTACATCTTCACGGTGGTGCCAGCAGCGCTCACACTTGGCATGGGAAGCCGGAGTTACCTTCACGCGCAGGCCTTCGTAGCTGGTCATTTCAGCACCTTCAGCTTCCGACACCGGCCTTACGGTGGCTTCGGAGGTAATCAGCACAAAGCGCAGTTCGTCGCCCAGGAACTCCAGATCAGCGGCCAGATCGCCTTCACAATAGAGGGTGACTTCAGCGCTCAGAGAGCCTTTGATTTCGCCCCGGGCACGGGCTTCTTCCATGCACTTGTTGACGGCTTCCTTGATACCGAATATCCGACGCCAGTAGTCACGGCCCAGCTCGGCATCTTCCGGTAATGCTGTGAGGCCTTCATACCAGGTTTCGTAGAACACGGTCTCGCCGCGCTCACCTGGCAGGTGCTGCCAGATTTCATCGGCGGTGAAGCTCAGGATGGGTGCGATCCAGCGCACCAGCGCTTCAGCAACGTGATACAGCGCCGTTTGGCATGAGCGACGGGCCAGGCTGTCTGCTTGTGTGGTGTACTGGCGATCTTTGATGATATCCAGGTAAAATCCACCCAGTGTAGCTTCACAGAAGCTGTATACCTTCTGATAGATCCGCAGGAAGGCGTAATTCTGGTAGTCCTCATGGAGCTCGTTCTGCAGCTGCAGCGCGCGATCCACCATCCAGCGATCCAGCGCAATCATATCCTCCGGCGCAACCATATGTTGCTTGGGATCAAAGCCGGTGAGGTTGCTCAGCAGGAAGCGCGAAGTGTTACGAATACGGCGATATCCGTCTGCAGTCTGACGCAGGATATCCTTGGACACCGTCATTTCACCACTGTAGTCGGTTGCTGAAACCCACAAGCGCAGAATGTCGGCACCCAGCTCGTTCATAACTTCCTGAGGCGCGATCACGTTGCCCATTGACTTGGACATCTTCAGGCCTTTGCCGTCCACCGTGAAGCCGTGGGTCAGCACCTGCTTATAGGGCGCGACACCATTCATGGCGATGGAGGTCTTCAATGATGACTGGAACCAGCCACGGTGCTGATCCGAACCCTCCAGATACATATCCGCCGGGAACTGTCCCAGTTCCGGGCGCACGCGCAGAACGGAGTCGTGGGTCACACCGGAATCGAACCACACATCCAACGTGTCCGTCACTTTCTCGTAGTTATCCGCCTCTTCACCCAGCAGCTCGCGCGCATCGATCTCATACCAGGCATCAATGCCGTCGGTTTCGATAGCCTGAGCCACTTTTTCGATCAGGTTTTGAGTATCCGGGTGCAGCTCCTGTGTTTCCTTGTGGATAAACAGGGTGATCGGTACGCCCCAGGTGCGCTGACGCGAGATACACCAGTCAGGAGATTGCTGGAACATACCCTCAATACGGTTTTGCCCCCAGGCCGGCACCCAGCGCACGCCCTTGATAGCTTCCAGTGCATCTGCGCGGAGGTTTTCTTTCTCCATACTGATAAACCACTGCGGCGTGGCACGGTAGATCAGTGGTGTTTTGGTGCGCCAGCAGTGGGGGAAGCTGTGACGGAATTTTTCCTTCCGCACCAGCTTGCCTTCACGCGCTAGTGCGTCGCAGACGGGCTCATCGGCCTTATAAACATGAATACCTGCAAACTCGCCAGTCGCACTGGTGTAGGTGCCGTCGGCCTGAACCATGCTCAGTGTGCCGATGCCATAGGTTTTGCCAACCACGAAGTCTTCCATGCCGTGATCAGGTGCCGTATGAACGGCTCCGGTACCGGCATCGATCGAGACGTGGTCACCCAGAATCGCAGGCACCTGTTTGTCGTAGATCGGGTGATGCAGAGCCAGGTGTTCAAGGTTCGTACCGAGGCAGTGGCCCAGCACTTCGTATTTTTCGATTTCCCAGCGTGCCATGATGCCTTCGACCATGGCGGAAGCCAGAATCATCCGCTCGGGGCCGTTGCCTGCGTCAACCTGCACCAGTGCATAGTCCAGATCTGCATTGAGAGACACCGCTTGGTTAGCCGGAATAGTCCAGGGTGTGGTGGTCCAGATCACCACGGACACATCACCTTCGCCTTTGTCCGTTGCAAAAAGCGACAGGGCTTTGGCCTGGTCGACGGCGGTAAAGCGCACATCAATCTGGGTTGAGGTTTTGTCCTGGTACTCCACTTCGGCTTCTGCCAGCGCGGACTGACCCACCACACTCCAGTAAACCGGTTTGAAGCCACGAACCACATGCCCCTTGGCGACGATCTTGCCCAGCGCACGCACAATGCCGGCTTCCACTTTCGGATCCATGGTGAGGTAGGGCTTATCCCACTCACCCATGATGCCAAGGCGGATAAAGTCGGCTTTCTGGCCGGCAATCTGCTTGGTGGCGTAATCGCGGCAGGCCTGGCGGAAGGTTTTGTGGTCGACCTTCACACCGGCTTTGCCGATTTCCTGTTCAACCTTGTGCTCAATCGGCAGACCGTGGCAATCCCAACCCGGCACATAGGGCGCATCAAAGCCCATGAAACCGCGGGATTTGACGATCATGTCTTTCAGAATCTTGTTGACCGCGTGACCAATATGAATGCTGCCGTTGGCGTAAGGAGGGCCATCATGAAGGATGAACTTGTCACGCCCTTCGCGCTGCTTGCGCAGATTGGCGTATACGTTCAGATCCTGCCACCGCTTGAGCATTTCAGGCTCGCGATTGGCCAGGTTACCACGCATGGGAAACGCGGTTTCCGGCAGATTCAGAGTGTGCTTATAGTCGCTCATGGTTTGTGTGCGTACTCTTCAGGTCAGTTTGTTTGGTCTGCTTATGTATTCAATTCGGATCGGTGATGCTTTTCCCGGGGTGTTCGGCCAACCAGGCTCTAGCGGCATCAAAATCTTTGGCTATCTGCGCTTTTAGCGCGTCGATGGACTCAAACTTCTCTTCATTCCGCAGTCCGTGGCGGAAAACAACATCCATTCGTTGGCCGTAAAGTGTGCCAGCAAAGTCTAACAGGTGCACTTCCAGCGCAGGCTGCTTGCCATCCACTGTTGGGCGCAGGCCGATATTGGCAACGCCGTCCTGCTTCTGTCCGTTTCCAAGCGTAACACCAACCACATACACACCGCGCAACGCAGGCATCTGGCGGAGCAGGATATTTGCCGTGGGCGAACCAATTTGCCGGCCCAACTGCCGCCCGTAAACCACCCTGCCCTGAATATGGTACGGGCGTCCCAGCAAAGCCTCGGCTTTTTCCAACTGGTTCTCCAGTAGCAGGTTACGGATTCGGGTGCTGCTTATACGTTCGCCAGCAACGGTTACGGTGCGGGTGTTTTCCACTGAAAAACCGGCGGCTTTACCCACCTTCTCCAGGAGCGCGAAATCCCCGGCCCGATCACAGCCAAAGCGGAAGTCATCGCCGACAACAAGGTGGCGCACCGCGAGGCCATCAATAAGCACATCGTCGATGAAACCCATGCCGGAATAGCTGCGAAAGGTTCCATCAAACCTCAGGCAGAGTACTATATCTATACCCGCCGCACGCAGGGCTTCAAACTTTTGCCGAAACCCCATTAACCGGGGAGGCGCTTCCATTCCCTGAAAGAATTCCCGTGGCTGAGGCTCGAATATCATTACGACCGAAGGCAGGCTCAACGCATTTGCCTTGTTTTTTACCTGGTCGATAATGGTTTGATGGCCCAGATGAACGCCATCAAAGTTGCCAATTGTGGCAACACAGCCTTGTGCCAGCGGGGAATCCGCTTGCCTTGAAAGCATTTTCAGGTTGGTCAGGCCCCGGATCAGACGCATGCAATGCGAACCTTCATTTGCCAAGTGGCTTTGCGCGCTCAATCAATGCGCAAAGCGCTGGTGAGAAAACGCGCGATTATACCTTACCTCTGGCGAAAATGTCTTACCCGCACCCCGGTTAGCGCCAGAACAGTGAAGTAGGCACCGGCACTCGCCACGACTATTACGCCCATATACAGAGAACGCTCGATACCATCTGCCGACAGCCAGCGCATAACGGGGTAGTTCAGCCAAAGGATAACCGCGACCATGGCCGCATTAGCCAGGCTTATCTGCAGGAGATATTTGCCCCAGCCTGGCTGGCTTTTCCAGGCACCCTGGCGCTTGAGGCCCTGCCAAAGCAAAATCGCGTTAAGCCAGGCCGAAAGTGACGTAGCCAGTGCCAGGCCAGCGTGGGCCAGAGGAACAATAAGAGCCAGATTGAAGATCATATTGGCAACCATGGCAATAATGCCAATCTTCACCGGCGTGCGGGTGTCCAGACGCGCAAAAAAGCCCGGAGCAAGCACCTTTATCACCATAAAGGCCAGCAGTCCTGCGGAATAAGCTCTCAAGCTCTGAGCCGACATAGCCACATCCCTGTCGGTCACCTCACCATAGTGGAATAACGTTGCAATGAGAGGCTCTGCCAGCAACGCAAGCGCAAGCGCGGCAGGCACCCCGATAATCAACACCGCACGAACGGCCCAGTCCAGAGTGGCGGAGAACTGGTCAGTCGAGGCAGCGGCGTGTTTGCGGGATAAACTCGGCAAAATAACCGTAGCGATGGCAATGCCAAATACACCCAAAGGCAACTCGGAAAGCCGGTCTGAATAATACAGCCAGGACACACTCCCGGTTTGCAGAAAAGACGCCAGAACCGTGTCGAGCAACAGGTTGATCTGGCTGACCGATACACCAAACAACGCCGGCACCATAAGTTTGAGAATCCGGCTGACGCCTTCATGCCTGTAATCAACCCGAGGCCGAGGCAAAAGCCCTAGGCGCATAAGGAACGGTAGCTGGAAAAACAGTTGCAAGGCACCGGCGATGAACACCCCCCAGGCCAAAGCCATAACTGGCTCGCTCATCAAGGGAGTAAGGTAAACAGCGGCACCAATCATCGCGAGATTTAGCAGCACTGGCGTAAAGGCAGGCACTGCGAAACGATCGTAGCTGTTGAGAATGCCGCCAGCAAAAGCCGTCAGGGAAATCATCAGCAAATAAGGAAAGGTGATGCGCAGCATGTCGCTGGTCAGCGCGAACTTTACGTCATCACCAAGAAACCCCGGGGCAAATACCGCAGTCAGAAGCGGCGCGCCCAGCATGGCCACCAGCGTGATACCCAGCAGAACCAACCCCAGCGAGCCCGCAACCGCATCCACCAATCGTTTTACATCCGAGGCCGACTGATTCTCGCGATAGGATGACAACACCGGCACAAACGCCTGAGAAAACGCACCCTCGGCGAAAAGCCGGCGCAGAAAGTTAGGGATTTTGAAGGCTACAAAAAAAGCATCAGCCCCCGCGCCCGCACCAAAATAGCGCGCAATGACCATATCCCGAACCAGCCCCAGAACCCTGGAAAGCATGGTCATAACGCCGACCAGACCAGACGAGCGCAGCAGCCCGGGCGCTTTAACCGGCGGCTTGTTTTCAGGCGGGATTGAGGGTTGCGACGACATGCGGGTTCGTATCCGGGTTATGCATTGTTTTCGGTCGGGTGTCTCGGGAATTACCTGCTTCCCCGCCATACCCTTATCCGGCGAGCCGCGAGTTTAGCACAGGCCTTTTATACCGGGGGACTATCTGTCACCCTGACGGGGTTTGGTATTGACATTTCCGGGTTTGAGCGGCATAGTTCCGCGTCATTTATTTCGACGCGCTGGTTATGGGCGCGCCCGCGATTTCAGGGTCCCTCTGGATGGTATTTTGCCCAGAGTTTCCCGTACGAATCATTCAGTAACGAATTTAAGTACTTTCAGGAGTTTTACGGTGGCAAATTCCCCGCAAGCCAAAAAGCGCGCACGTCAGAACGAGAAGAACCGCAAGCACAATGCCAGCCTGCGTTCCATGACCCGCACTTACATGAAAAAAGTTCAGGCCAAGATCGAAGCTGGCAACTATGAAGAAGCTCAGGCTGCTTTCCAGGCCGCACAGCCGATCATGGACAGCATGATCAACAAAGGCATCTTTACCAAGAACAAAGTTGCTCGCCAGAAGAGCCGCATGGTCTCCAAGATCAAGGCTCTGAAGAGCGCCTGATAGCGTCCAACGCTTGAAAGCTCTTATTGCGAATCAAAAAAACCGGCCATGAGCCGGTTTTTTTGATTCAGATTCTTTTGCTTCAGATGATGATCATATTATCCCGATGAATCATCTCCTCCTCTGAGATATACCCCAGAATATCAGAGATGCTATTACTGGAACGGCCCGCTATCGCCGTGGCCTCATCCGCATCGTAATTCACCAAACCACGCGCAACCTCCGCGCCATCCTCGCCGACACAAGACACCATCTCACCGCGCCGGAACCGCCCAACAACGCCCTTCACTCCAACCGGCAGCAGGCTGCGACCACCCTGACGGAGTACCCGCACCGCCCCATCATCCAGCGTGAGCTTTCCACGAGTCTGAAGATGGCTTGCCAGCCATTGTTTGCGCGCCGCAATACGACCCTGCTCCGGGAGCAACAAGGTGCCATATACATCACCTTGCCGAAGGCGGGTAAGCACGGATTCAATACGGCCACCCACAATCACCGTAAAAGCTCCGGAGCGTGCTGCCAAGCGCGCTGCACGCAACTTGGTCAACATACCACCGCGGCCAAGCTCGCCAGCACCGCCGCCCGCCATGGCGTCCAGGGTACGATCTCCGGCAAACCGCTCGGTTACCATAACGGCATCCGGGTTCTTGCGGGGGTCTTTATCGAACAACCCCAGCTGATCGGTGAGGATAATCAGGCCGTCGGCCTCAACCACGTTCGTGACCAGCGCACCCAAAGTATCGTTATCGCCAAAACGGATTTCGTCGGTAACCACTGTGTCGTTTTCATTTACGATGGGCACAACACCAAAATCCAGCAACGCCCTGAGCGTGCTACGGCCGTTCAAATAGCGCTTGCGATCGGAAAGATCATCGTGGGTCAGTAGAATCTGGGCGGTATGAATACCGTGGCGCTTGAATTGCGCCTCCCAGGTTTGCACCAATCCCATCTGGCCGACAGCGGCAGCGGCCTGCAATTCATGCAGTTGTTCCGGGCGCTTTTTCCACCCCAGCCGGCTCATTCCTTCCGCAACTGACCCGGAAGAAACCACCACTAATTCGACACCCTCGCGGACCAAGGCCGCCATCTGGTCTACCCAAAGACCCAACGCCTCTACATCCAGCCCCCTACCATCATTAGTCAGGAGGGCACTTCCAATTTTAACCACCAGGCGGCGAGCCTGCTGCAGCTGGGCGCGTTGCGTCATGATACGAGCTTGTCTCTCTCGGTAGAACGGGATAATTCAGACATAAAAAGGCCGAAATCTAATCCTTCACATACACCACTTCAACGTCGTAATCATCATCGTCGTCAAAGTCATCATCATCGCCAGCGGCCTCGCGAGCAGCCCGACGAGCACGCCGCTCTTCCTCTACGCCAGCCCGTGCTTCTTCGTCCATCCTCCGACGCCTTGCCGCTTCCTGCTCAGCAACCTCAGGGTTCTCTGCCTCTTCCTCGGCGCGTTCTTCAATCCAACGCATAACTGCCTGAGTCAGCGGCTTGGTGCCCTCACCACTTAACGCTGAAATACGGAACACCGGCCCCTGCCAGCCAAGCTCATCAACGATCGCCTGACAATGAGCCTCCCGATCTTCTTCCGGCACCATATCGACCTTGTTCAACACCAGCCAGCGATCCCGGCTCGCCAGGGTTTCGCTGAACTTCTCAAGCTCATGAGCAATCACGTTTACCGCATGTGCTGGCGATGAACCGTCGTAAGGCGCCACGTCCACCAGGTGCAACAACAAGCGAGTGCGCACCAGGTGCCTCAAAAAACGCACGCCGAGGCCCGCGCCTTCAGCAGCACCCTCAATCAAACCGGGGATATCGGCAATAACAAAACTCTGGTGGGCCTGCACACTCACCACGCCCAGATTCGGCACCAGGGTGGTAAACGGATAATCTGCCACCTTGGGCGTTGCAGCAGATACCGACCGTATAAACGTCGACTTACCGGCATTGGGCAACCCGAGAAGACCCACATCGGCCAAAACTTTCAGCTCCAGCCGCAGGTTCCTGAGCTCGCCTTCTGAACCTTTTGAGGTTTGGCGGGGCGCACGGTTTATAGATGATTTGAACCGGGTGTTGCCGAGGCCATGAAAACCACCCTGAGCCACCTTCAAGCGCTGACCTATGCGAGTCAGGTCGCCAAGCACCTCGTGGGTATCGACATCAACCACTGTGGTGCCCACAGGTACTGGCAGTATGAGATCCTCACCCTTGGTTCCGGTGCAATTACGCCCCGAACCCTGCTCACCGCCTGGCGCTTTGTGCTTGCGCTGAAACTGATAATCAACCAGCGTGTTAAGCGAATCGCTCGCCTCAAGATACACGGAGCCACCATCCCCGCCATCGCCCCCATCAGGGCCGCCCTTGGGAACGTACTTTTCACGCCGGAAACTGAGGCAGCCATTCCCGCCGTTACCGGCTTCAACGATGATTGTGGCTTCGTCTACGAATTTCATGAATCAACCCTTTGCGCATGGCGCATAAACTAAAAAGCCCCGCAGCCTCAAGGAAGACGCGGGGCTCAACAGAACCGGATCGCCGCTGCTTAGGCAGCAGCTGGAACGATACTTACGAACTTGCGGTTCTGTGGACCTTTCACTTCGAACACAACCTGACCGTCTGCTTTCGCAAACAGCGTGTGGTCTTTGCCCAGGCCAACATTGGTGCCGGCGTGGAAACGGGTTCCGCGCTGACGAACGATAATGCTGCCTGCAGATACTGATTCGCCGCCGTAGCGCTTGACACCAAGTCGTTTCGACTCGGAATCGCGACCGTTACGGGTACTACCTGCTGCTTTTTTGTGAGCCATGACAAGCCTCCTGATTAAGGGGTGTTTTCCAGACCTTAGCCCTGGATACCCGTGATCTTGACTTCAGTGAACCACTGACGGTGGCCCTGACGCTTCATTGAGTGCTTACGACGACGGAATTTGATGATGTTAATCTTGTCGTGACGACCGTGGCTAACCACTTCCGCAGTCACTTTGGCACCATCAACTACCGGCGCGCCAACTTTGAAGTTGTCGCCATCAGCGATCAGCAGAACGCGGTCAAACTCGATGTTGCCGCCTGTTTCCACTTCCAGCTTTTCCAGCTTCAGCGTTTCGCCTTCTTTAACACGGTGCTGTTTACCACCGCTAACAATAACTGCGTACATTAACTTTACTCCGCGATTGACCCATCCCTGCTCTTATCCACCTGGTTCTAAGGGAAGCGCTTCGGCAACCCTATAGCAGGGAGCGCAGGTTGGGATGAGTTGGGCGCGTGATTGTACGAAAAGGCAGCCAGCAATACAAGCCAAGTTGACACTAACCGCCGCAATACCTAGCATTGCCGCAACCTGCCTGTATTAACAGTACACTAGACAGCTATCTAACCACGACATCAGCAAGGGATCCACAAGCCGCATGACAGCCCAGCGCATTTACGACACCGTGGCAGACGACTTCAGCCGCGTTAATGACCTGATCATCCAGCGGCTTTCCTCCGATGTCCCCCTGGTAGAAAAAATAGCCCAGCACATCATTGAAAGCGGCGGTAAGCGGTTGAGACCCTTACTGGTTTTACTTTCCAGCCGAGCTGCTGGTTACAGTAAAGACGAACACTTGAAGCTGGCTGTGGTGATTGAATTCCTGCACACCGCCACCCTGCTTCACGACGATGTTGTGGATACATCGGATATGCGCCGGGGCCGCAGCACAGCAAATGCCAACTGGGGAAACGCCCCCAGTGTATTAGTAGGTGATTTCCTCTACGCCCGCGCATTCGAGATGATGGTCGAGCTGAAGAGCCTGCCTATTATGGAGATTCTGTCGCACGCCACAGCCGTGATCGCCCAAGGCGAAGTAATGCAGCTGATGAACGTGAAAAACCCGGATCTCACCGAAGATCAGTACATGACTGTGATTCACAACAAAACCGCCATGCTGTTCGAAGCAGCATCACACTCCGGCGCCATACTCGCCAATGCGAGCGAGGCTCAGGAGCAGGCGCTGAAACACTACGGCAAACACCTGGGGCTGGCCTTCCAGCTAGTGGACGATGTTCTGGATTATCGCGGTGACGCCGAAACCATGGGCAAAAATGTGGGCGATGACCTGGCGGAAGGTAAAACTACCCTGCCACTGATTCACGCAATGGCGAACAGCAGCGAAGCAGACCGCCAGCTCATACGCCAGGCCATCCGCAAAGGTGGGTTGGATGATTTGCCAAAGGTTCTCGAACTGGTAGAAAGATCCGGCGCACTGGAGTACACCATGGAGAGAGCCAGGGCCGAAGCCACAAAAGCTTCTGACACCCTGGCTGTTCTTCCTGACTCACCCCACAAAGCCGCCCTGGAGCTATTGGCCCAGGTTGCTGTAGCGCGAGTCAGCTAGAGACCATTTACAGACCGTCGCGGCCGTGGGGTGCGGTGAAATCCAACTGCGGCCCCACCGGCACGACCTGTGTGGGATTGATAGTGCGCTGGCTCACATAGTAGTGCTGCTTGATCTGCCCAATATCCACGGTACCGGCCACTCCTTGCACCTGGTACAACTCCCTCAGATAACCTGAAAGCGCCGGAAAATCGCTGATGCGCTGACGATTACATTTGAAGTGGCTGTAATAGACCGCATCAAACCGAACCAGGGTTGTGAACAGGCGCCAGTCCGCTTCTGTTATCGTATTCCCCGTCAGATACCGCTGCTTCGACAGCTTCGCTTCCAGCCAGTCCAGAGACTCGAACAGCTCGGCATAAGCTTTTTCATACTCATCCTGAGCCGTTGCAAACCCTGCCTTGTACACACCATTATTAACCGTGTTGTAAACCCGCTCGTTCACCGTATCAATGCCTGCCCGCAGCGCTTCCGGATAAAAGTCCAAATCAGCGTTCACACCTTCCAGCCCGTCAAACGCCGAGTTGAACATACGGATAATCTCCGCCGACTCGTTGCTGGCGATGGTGTTCTGGTGCTTATCCCACAACGCAGGAACCGTGACCCGTCCCGAATAATCCGGCGCTGCTTTGGTATACACCTGATGCATAAAGCGGAAATCATGCAGATCATCCTTGTGCGCACTATCGCCAGGTCGGAATTCCCAGCCGTTCTCGACCATATCCGGGTGCACAACTGACACGGAAATGTGCTTTTCAAGACCTTTCAGCTTCCGGAAAATCAGCGTGCGATGGGCCCAGGGGCAAGCCAAAGACACATACAAATGATAGCGCCCGGACTCGGCTTTGAAACCACCTTCACCGTCAGGCCCCGGCGAACCATCTGCCGTTACCCAGTTCCGGAACCGCGCTGCTTCGCGCTCGAATTTTCCACCGGTTTTACTGGTGTCGTACCACTTGTCCTGCCATTTTCCGTCAACAAGAAGACCCATAATGAATACCCCTCAAAAAAACTGAATTTATGTGCCAACATATGCAGAGAAGAATAGCGGCTTGCCCGCTAACCTCACAAGCAACCAATTCTGGCCAACAACTTCAGATAATTCGAACATGCACACAGCCATTACTATAGACGCCCTGAGAGTCCTCGATGCCATCAGCCGCAAAGGCAGCTTCGCCGGTGCTGCCGGCGAACTATTCCGGGTGCCATCGGCGATCAGCTACACGGTGCAAAAGCTCGAGGAAGACCTGAACGTCACCCTGTTCGACAGAAGTGGTCATCGCGCCGTGCTCACGCCTGCAGGCCTTTACCTACTCGAGGAAGGCCGCATTCTGCTTGATGCCGCCGAGAACCTTGCGCACTCAACCCGGCAGGTCGCGCAAGGCTGGGAAACCAGGCTGCGGATCGGATTCAACTCATTGCTGCCAGCGGAGTGCCTATTCCCGGCCATCAAAGACTTCAGCGCCTTGGGCGTGCCTGTCGATGTTCAGATTGTTGAAGAAGTGTTTGCCGGCACCTGGGATGCGCTTCAAAGCCGCAGGGTGGACCTTGTTGTGGGAGCCGACGACATCAGCAAGCCCGCCGGAAACTTTACGTGTCAAAACCTTGGAGTAATGGATTTCATTTTCGTCGTCTCACCCGGCCATCCTCTGGCGAACGCGGAAGAACCTCTGAGCGAGGAAGATATCTTACGTTTTCCCGCTGCCGTTGCCGCTGACTCGTCTCGATCTCTTCCCGTTGGTCACGCAGGCATCTTCCACCGACAGCGCACCTTGACCGGCACCAACATGGACCACAAAATCGCCTTGCAGAAAGCAGGCCTCGCCGTAGGCTGGCTGCCCAGATCCCGAGTGAACACCTTGGTTGCCAACGGCGAACTCATCGAAAAGCAGGTGAGAGAGGCGAGGCAATCCGTTTCGCTCCAGGCCGCCAGGCACGCGGAGGACAAGGGTAAGGCCCTGATGTGGTTTTGGGACCGGCTGATCGACGATCCGGCAATAGCAGACTGGCTCACCACCTGAGCGTACGCGCAAGGCATGGGGCGAAATGGCTCCGCAGCAGAACTCTGGCAGGCAAATGAGTCAACGGCATCAACAGACAGTTCATTTATACTGCAGCGAACCACACTAACGAACGGAGCTCATTGATGCGGCAGCTATCGGAACTGGATGCCTCCTTCCTGTACCTGGAATCAGCCAATGCACCGATGCACATCGGCAGCATTTACGTGTTTGACGCCAGCGAACGGGAAACACCCCTGGCGTTCAGCACCTTTATTGCCTATCTACGGAGCCGCCTTCACGTCGTCCCGGTGTTCCGCCAGCTACTAAAAGAAATCCCGTTGCGCATGGGTCGGCCCTACTGGATAGATGATCCGGATTTCAGTATTGAGCGACACCTGGCCTATGTCAGCCTCGGCGAAAACAGCCGTGAATCACATCTGATGACTCTTGCATCCAGGATACTCGAAGATCCTCTGAAGCGTGATCGCCCACTCTGGCACATTACCTTCGTGGACGGTTTCCGCCTGGGTGACGATAAAGAAGGCAAGGCCGGCTTCGCTCTCATTGTAAAACTGCACCATGCAGCCATCGATGCCTTCAGCGGGGCTGAAATCATGGGCAAACTGATGGAATACACTCCTGAGCCACAACCCATCCGTACGCCACGCCCCTGGCAACCACGGCCGAAACCTTCAGAAGAGCGTGTTGTTATACAGGCAGGCGTCAACATGCTGCGAACCCCCTGGCGCGCGACGTCTCTCGCCGTTGGTGCGGCAGAGGCAACAGTGCGCGGCCTGATCCAGAAGCAACTGCGGAAAATACCTTTGCCATTCCCGCTGTTTTCAGCTCCCCACAGCCCATTCAACCGCCAGATCACAGCCAATCGCCAGATAATCTCAGCGAAGGTAGACTTATCTCGCCTGAAAGCAATCAAGGCATCCCTGGTGGATGTAACACTTAATGATGTGGTGCTGGGGCTTTGTGCAGAAACCCTGCGTCGATACCTGGATGATCAGGGTGCAAGCACTAGTGAGTCGTTGATTGCCATGACGCCCATCTCCGTGCGTTCAAGTACATTGAACAAAGCCACCGGCAGCCAAATGTCTGCCATGCTTCTGGATCTGGCAACCGATGAGCGTAACCCGGCCCAACGTATTCGCCGGATTCACTGGAACGCTGTCGCCTCCGAGCCATACCGGGAGGCCATTGCTGCAGATCGACTTACTGAATTATTGCCCTCAACGATGCTGGCGTTGTCAGCACGACTGTATTCGGAACTACAGATTGCTCAGCGCTACCAACCGGTATTCAACCTGCCCATTACCAATGTGCCCGGGCCACAGGTTCCCCTTTACTTACAAGGTGCGAGACTGGTTCAACAGTACAATGCCGCTCCACTGTTCGACAGTTTGGGGCTGGTTATTGTGGCCGTAAGCTATCAAGGTAGCCTCACCCTCAACTTCACCATCTGCCCGGATGTGGTCGCTCATGGAGAGTCTCTCCGAAGTCATGTCTGTGACAGCCTTGACGCCATAGAAATCGCCGCCAACAAGCTTGCCCCCGAGGAAATGTACACCCCGCTCGAAGAATCCCGGAGCCAGACACTGGCAGACGATGCCATGAATCTGCTTGAAGGCGCACTGCAGAAACTGACCGCGCGCTTCAGGCGATAGCGAGCAATATTAACGCTGGGTTCTTACTCAAAGGCCCAGCGCAGAAATGCCTTTTTGTCTTCATCGCTCGCGGTTTCCCAGACCGACTTGAGACGGCTAAGTGCATCCACGCCATCATCAGCGACAGCATTCCCATCTGAAAGCATTGGAGCCCGATCTGCGCGGGGGCTATCGGCGGGTGACCAGTTTGTGGAGTAAGCAAGCGCTGCGCCTTCAGCGCCTACAATCGCTGCGGAAAACTCAGGCATCTCTTTTTCGGCCTGCTTGCGGGATTCCGGCTTGGAGAACTCAAACTGGTATATGGCATCAGGGCTTGCTTCAAAGCGCACGACTTGCGGCTTGCTTTCAATCACGTGGACCTTTGACTCACCGTTATCCACAACACCGGATTTGGCCCAAATGGTTTTGTAGGTGAACACTACCTCGTTTTCACCCGGCAGCAGTGCATAATCCAATGCCAGGTCGTCCATCAAATAACTCTTCATCTCGCGCCCGTTAACCTGGCTAACGTGAATAACACCCGGCGCCTTCAAGACTGCTGCATTCTCTGCACCTGCGGGCTCACCCTCCCAGGTTTCGAGCTTGGTTACTGCCATTGAGCAACCAACCAGAGTTGTCAGCAACAACGATGCAAACACAAACCGGCACATCTGCGACCACCGGTTCAGACAGCGCATCTCCAACCTTGCAACACGTAAAATGTGAACCATACTCATGTTATCTCCTTGAGGGTAAGAGGAAGCCCGGTGCGAGGGTGCGACCTGCTATGGCGCATTTTGAACATCAAGACTACCAAGCGCAACCAAATGCGCAAACATGCGCAGCAGGCAGACCGGCCATGGCAACTTCAATTTAATTGTTAATAATTGTTGAATTTGCCCCAAATTGGTTTAATTTTAAACAGAACATCATCAATCACACTGCGCCCGACACACAAAATCAGAAGTCAGGCACCGGAGCCGGCCATGAACACCCAGGTCAGATCAGGAGAAGACAGGCACATCCCCTTTCGCAGCAGTCGGTACTTTTGCGTCGGAAATAAATGGTACTTCACGACCAGGGAGGGCTTTGACAGCGGCCCCTTCGCATCAAGGGAGCGCGCTGAAATCGGGCTGAAGCGCTTTCTTCATGTGGTCAAGCTGCTTCCGGAAGAGTCGCAGGTGCATTAGGGTCTGTTGCGGGCCTGCCACCCAAGCCGGGCCCAAATGCCTCTTCTATTGGATGAATGGCATCAGCCAGGTGTCGATTGCGAGCAGGCAAAGAAGTGCCATGACTGCAGCGACGACATCGTCCACCATGATACCCAACCCTCCTGGCAACCGTTCATCCAGCCAGTTGATTGGCCACGGTTTCAAAACATCGAACAACCTGAAAACCAGAAACGCCAGTAATACACCGTAAACGTGCTCCGGAAACAGCCCCAGAGCTATCCACATCCCTACAAACTCATCCCACACGATACCGCCATGGTCGTGCACTTTCAGATCCGCAGCAGTTTTGCCACATATCCAGATACCGGCCACAAATGCAAGTGCAACAACAAGCCAGTAAGCAGCCGGTGGCATCCATGCAAAGCAGTACCACAGTGGAATGGCGGCGAGGCTTCCCCAGGTTCCCGGCGCCCTTGGGGCTGCACCGCTGCCAAAGCCGAAAGCTAAAAGGTGCACGGGATCTTTCAGAAAACCCGGCGGCAAAATAGCCTGCGGTATATCTGGATCCGGCCACTGATCTTCCTGGTTCATGCTCTTCTCCTGAAATGGTCAAAACCTGTCGCTTCTGAGCCCGAAGCCACATCAATACCGTCGAGGCGCAAGCCTGGGGCAGGCTCAATCGCACCAACTACCGTGAAATGCTGCTTCAGCGCCTCAGGCGCAGTTGCCCAAGTTGCCTCCGGGATGGTCGCGCATAGTTCGTAATCATCGCCGGAGTTCAGCGCATAATCCACGGCTGCGTCGCCCTTCAGGCGAGCAAGCGCCAGCGACACTGGCACCTGGGCCCGCACTATATTTGCGCCTACACCGGACGATTCGAGAATATGATTGAGATCCGCAAGCAACCCATCAGAGACATCAATGGCAGCCGTAGCGAGACCTCTCAGGGCTATGCCTAATTTCAGCCTCGGTTGCGGATGATGGTATTGCTCCAACACGCACTGTTCGTCTTCCGAAGGACTGAGGGCATCAAGATAATCCAGGGCTGCCCCTGCATCGCCCAGTGTGCCAGACACTACAACCAGGTCGCCAACACTGGCTCCGGCACGCCGGATGGCCAGCCCCTGCTCCACCAAACCATGTACTTGCAGGCTCAATGCGAGTGGGCCGCGAGTTGTATCCCCTCCGGCAAGCACCAAACCGAAGGATTCGGCCGCACGACCGAGCCCGCCGGCGAAGCCCCGCAACCAGGGTTCGTCGACTTCAGGGAGTGTCAGTGCAAGGGTAAAGCAGGCAGGCTCGGCACCCATGGCGGCCAGGTCACTCGCAGCAACTGCAAGCGCCCTCCAACCAAGAAAATCCGGGCGATAGCCAATGGGAAAGTGCACACCTTCAACCAAGGTGTCGATAGAAAAAACCAGATCAGAGCCGGGAGGAATACTTTGAATTGCACAGTCGTCGCCCGGCCCCAGCAGAACAGAGCGAGAACCGTGCAGACGCGCTAACGGCATGAAATACTGCCGGATCAGCTCAAATTCACCCATCGGTTAGCGTGAGCGGGTCTCGGCAAGACGCAAACGACGGCCCAGCTTATCAAGCACACTGTTAACAAACTTGTGCCCTTCCGTGCCCCCGAATCGCTTCGCCAGCTCGATACCCTCATTGATAACGACCTTGTAGGGTACATCAACCCTGTGGCGAAGCTCATAGGCACCCACCCGCACAATGGCAAGCTCCACAGGATCCACCTCAAGTAGCGGGCGATCAAGGAACGGTTCAATCAGCTTGTCCAACTCGGCCTGTTCACGGTGAACGCCTCGCAGAACATCACGGAAATACAAGGAATCAACCTTGGTCATGTCGTTATCGACCATGAACTCCGCTTCAATATCCGTAATCGGACTCTTGGTAAAGTGGCGCTGGTAAAGCCCCTGCATTGCCAGAATCCGGGCACGGCGACGATCGCCAGCTTTTGGCTGGCCTGACGGCGCCGGGCGGGGTGTCGTACTGTCAATATCGCTCATTACTCACCCAGCTTGTTGAACAGGCTAACCATTTCCAGCGCTGTGATAGCCGCCTCGGCGCCCTTGTTACCAGCCTTGGTACCGGAACGCTCAATGGCCTGCTCGATTGAATCTACAGTCAGCACACCAAAGGTAACCGGCACGTCTGTTTCCAGACTCACTGCCCCAATGCCACTGGACGCTTCACCAGCCACATACTCAAAGTGCGGCGTACCGCCACGTATAACGGCGCCCAGTGCAATAATGGCACTGTAGCCACCAGTTTCTGCCACACGCTTGACGGCCAGTGGCATTTCATAGGCACCTGGCACCCGCACAATGGTGATGTCGCTGTCGGGAATGCCGTGGCGGCGCAAGGTGTCGATAGCACCCTCTACCAGGCTTTCCACAACAAAACTGTTAAAACGACCAACCACCAGCGCATAACGCCCAGTGCACTGGGTAAAATCACCTTCAATTACTTTGATATCCGCCATTGGTGGCTCCTTCTCGGGTTGCAGCCACTATGCTGCAACCAGGTTTATCATTCCGGGGTGTAGGGTATGTACTCAACCACTTCCAGATCAAATCCGGAAATCGCCGAGTATTTTACGGGCGGGCTAAGCAAGCGCATTTTGCTTACACCCAGATCCCGCAGAATCTGAGAGCCTGTACCCACGGTGAAATACACACCGGAGCTGCCCTTGCCAGCGGGGCCTTGCCCCTGGTCAAAGAATTCCTGGATTCGGTCTTCAAGGTTGTAGCTGTCCTCTGCACTGTTGAGCAGGACTACAACGCCGCTGCCTTCAGCGGCCACTTTCTCAAGCGCATGGTGCAACGGCCAGCTGCGGGAATCCTTGCGGCGCGCACCCAGCAAATCCCTGAGCGTGTCGGTAATATGAACTCGTACGTGCACAGGCTCATCTGCCGGAATCTCTCCGTAAATCATAGCCAAGTGCGTGGAGCCCTGAATAATATCCCGGTAAGTGCGCAGCTTGAACACACCGTACTCGGTATCGAGCAAGTTCTCTTCAATGCACTCGACCGTGCGCTCGTGCGTCGTGCGGTAGTGAATCAGGTCAGCAATGGTGCCAATCTTGAGGTTATGCTCTTCGGCAAAACGTTCAAGGTCTTCCCGACGCGCCATGGAGCCATCATCGTTCATGATTTCACAAATGACACCTGCGGGCTCACTACCTGCAAGGGCGGCCAGATCACAGGAGGCTTCCGTGTGACCTGCGCGACTAAGCACTCCGCCAGGATCAGACATCAGCGGAAAGATATGCCCGGGCTGAACCAGGTCTGACGCCTTGGCATTGCGAGCCACTGCCGCTTGAACCGTACGTGCACGGTCCGCCGCTGAAATACCGGTGGTTACGCCGGTGGCCGCTTCAATAGACAAGGTAAACTTGGTGCCGAAACCTGACGCATTCTGCTGAACCATCAATGGCAAGCCCAGCTGCTCACAACGATCCCGTGTCATAGGCATGCAGATAAGACCGCGACCAAAACGTGCCATGAAGTTGATGTCTTCGGCGGTACAGTGTTCGGCTGCCATCACCAGATCACCTTCGTTTTCCCGATCTTCATCGTCCATCAGGATAACCATCTTGCCCTGGCGGATGTCTTCTATGATTTCTTCAACGCTGTTCAGTGCCATACTGTTTTGCACCCTTTCAATGCGCCCATTGCCACTTTTCAGAAGCAGCCATGGTGCGCACCGTGAATTTAATCGCTTAGCGGCGAACCAGGATCAGACGCTGGTCTTCTCCAACCTGTCGCCTGTCTTGTACGGTCCATTCGATCTTGTCTGCCATCGTCTCAAGCGGAAGATGCGCCGTCGGTCGACCGTTGCTTCCCAGAAAAACTGGTGCCTGATAAAGCCAGAGCTCGTCTACTAGCTGTTCGTTGATAAATGTGCCTGCCAACGTCGGCCCAGCTTCAACCAACAATTCATTAATGCCCATTTCCCCCAGCGAATCCAAAAGCTCGGAGACATCAATACCATTATCCTTCCATGCGACGCCCTTCAGGCGAATTCCCAGTGCGGCAAGATCCTGCGCCGGTGCGGTTGTCAGCGTCGAAGATGCGCAAAAAACCTGAACCTTTCCGCCCCGCAAAATGGTTGCGGAGGGAGGCGTTCTGGCGTCCCTGTCTGCAATCACACGCAATGGTTGCCGCGAGGGCTCGGTAGCAGCGCCAATATCCCCGAGTTCTTCACGGCGAACGGTCAAAGAAGGGTCGTCCGCGAGCACGGTACCAACACCGGTTAGAATTGCATCGCTCTCGGCACGGAGCCGCTGTACATCGCGACGGGCTTCGCTACCGGTAATCCATTGACTCTCTCCGGACGCCATGGCAGTGCGGCCATCGAGGCTGGAAGCCATTTTAAGCCTGACCCAGGGGCGCCCCGTATTCATGCGTTTCATAAAGCCACGATTCAGGCGCGCCGCTTCTTCTGCCAGCAGCCCTACATGAACCCTGATACCGGCTTCGCGGAGCATGTCGAGCCCCCTTCCGGAGACCGACGGATTCGGATCTTGCGTGGCTGCAAACACACGGGATATGCCCGCATCAATCAGCGCTCGGGCGCAGGGCGGTGTGCGCCCAAAATGACTGCATGGCTCCAGAGTGACATAGGCTGTAGCGCCACGGGCATCCGTGCCAGCCTGGCTCAATGCCCGTGTTTCCGCATGGGCTTCGCCGGCCCGTTCATGCCAGCTCTCGCCCAAAATCCTGTCGCCACGGGCTATCACGCAGCCAACCCGAGGGTTGGGGTGCGTTGAATAGCGGCCCCGCCACGCAAGCTGCACGGCTCGAGCCATCATGGACCGGTCCCGAAGCTCCGTCATTTCTTTCTTTCCGGGGGCTGCTTGCCCACCAGGACTTTTGCAACATCAACCGCAGTTTCGCCGTTAGTTGCCGAAAGCCGCTCGATTTCTTCTTTAAATTCGTTGATATCCTGGAAGCTGCGATAAACAGAGGCAAACCTTACGTAGGCCACTTTGTCGAGCTGACGCAGCTCTGTCATCACTTCCTCACCCAACTGCATGGACTTTACCTCACGCTCGCCGGTCGCTCTCAGGCGATAGCGAATGCGATTCAGTGCAGCATCAATTTGCTCAATGCTCACCGGGCGTTTTTCCAACGCTTTCATTATTCCGGAGCGCAGCTTTTCTTCATCGAAAGGCTGACGAATACCATCCTGCTTGACCACCCGTGGCATGACCAACTCGGCGGACTCAAACGTGGTGAAGCGCTCATGGCAGGAAAGACACTCTCTGCGGCGGCGCACCTGATCACCCTCGGTCACAAGACGCGAGTCAATAACTTTGGTATCTGCTTCACCACAGAAAGGACAATGCATAACGGTACTCCGGAGAGGGACCGGGAGGTGCGATGTTTACGCACCCTGCCCGGCAGGTCTTACCAGACGTTTAGCTGTATACCGGGAAGCGCGCACACAGGGCTTCAACCTGTCCGCGAACACGGCTGCTAACAGCTTCGTCTTCCAGATTATCAAGGATATCGCAGATCCATCCTGCAAGCTCACGGCATTCAGCCACACCAAAACCACGGGTAGTGATCGCGGGCGTACCCATGCGCAGGCCAGAGGTCACAAACGGCGAGCGTGGATCGTTGGGAACCGCGTTCTTGTTGACGGTAATGTGCGCACGACCCAGGGCGGCGTCGGCATCTTTACCGGTGATGTCCTGCTTGATCAGGCTCACCAGGAACAGATGGTTCATGGTACCGCCGGAAACCACATCGTAGCCACGATCAACAAACACGTTCGCCATGGCTGACGCATTCTTGACCACTTGCTGCTGATAGGCTTTGAACTCGTCGCTCATGGCTTCTTTGAAGCAAATTGCCTTGGCGGCAATCACGTGCATCAGAGGGCCACCCTGGCCGCCCGGGAAAACAGCAGAGTTCAGCTTCTTGTGCAGAGCTTCGTCGTCGCAGGCCAGAATCAGGCCGCCACGGGGTCCACGCAAAGTTTTGTGAGTTGTGGTAGTTACCACGTGTGCGTGGGGCATCGGATCGGGATACACGCCCGCCGCAACCAGACCGGCCACATGGGCCATATCCACGAACAGGTAAGCACCAACCTTGTCAGCAATGGCGCGGAAGCGGGCGAAATCCAGTTCCTGCGAATAGGCGGAGAAGCCGGCAATGATCATCTTCGGCTTGTGCTCAACGGCCATAGCTTCCAGCTCGTCGTAATCAATCAAGCCAGTATCTGTGTTGATACCATACTGCACAGCATTGTAGATCTTGCCGGAAAAGTTAACGCTGGCGCCGTGGGTAAGATGGCCGCCATGCGCAAGACTCATACCCAGAACCGTATCACCCGGTTCAACCAACGCCATGAAAACGGCAGAGTTGGCTTGGGAACCAGAATGTGGCTGCACGTTGGCATAAGCGGCGCCGAACAGTTCCTTGGCGCGATCGATCGCCAACTGCTCAGCAATATCAACAAACTCGCAGCCACCGTAGTAGCGCTTGCCGGGATAACCCTCGGCGTATTTGTTGGTCAGATCACTACCCTGTGCTTCCATAACCCTGGGGCTGGTGTAGTTCTCTGATGCAATCAGCTCAATATGAGCCTCCTGACGCTTGCTTTCCGCCTGCATGGCGTTCCAGAGTTCGTCGTCGAAACCGGCGATCTTCATATCACGATTAAACATCGGTGCGCTGCCCCTGTGTGCTTGACTGGCCCGGAGGGTCTTGGGAATGCCTCCGGAATCCCTTAAAATTCGGGCCGCTATTCTAGCCCATTACCGGGTTGGAAATCATCCTTTATGCTGTGCGCAGATACCGTCATGCGGATATCGGCGGTTTTCCTGAAATTGCTATAGCACCCTTGTTTCGATACCTTACAAACCCAACTATTTATTCCTGTTTACAAGGTTCCATGGAGCTATAGCGAAAAACAGCGAAAAGCGCCTCCGAAACCTGCCACATCCTGTTTGAAAAGAGGGTAATGCCTTTATGGCTCAGTACGTTTACAGCATGAATCGCGTTGGCAAGGTGGTTCCGCCCAAGCGCGAAATCCTCAAGGATATTTCCCTGAGCTTCTTCCCGGGCGCCAAGATTGGCGTACTCGGCCTGAACGGTTCTGGTAAATCCACCCTCCTACGCATTATGGCGGGTGTGGACCAGGATTACATCGGTGAAGCCCGCCCCCAGCCCGGCATCAAGGTGGGCTACCTGCCTCAGGAGCCGGAACTGGACGATACCAAAACCGTGAAAGAGATTGTCGACGAGGCAGTTTCTGAAGTTCATGACGCACTTGCCGAACTGGACAAGGTTTATGCAGCCTATGCTGAGCCGGATGCGGATTTCGACGCTCTGGCCAAGAAGCAGGGCCAACTGGAAGCACTGATTCAGGCCACCGACGGCCATGACATCGAACGCAAAATGGAAGTTGCGGCAGACGCCCTGCGCCTACCCGCCTGGGACCAGCCGGTAAAGAACCTTTCGGGTGGTGAACGCCGCCGTGTGGCTCTATGCCGCTTGCTCCTCTCCGGCCCGGACATGCTGCTGCTCGACGAGCCCACCAACCACCTGGACGCAGAGTCCGTAGCCTGGCTGGAGCGCTTCCTGCACGACTATGAAGGCACTGTGGTTGCCATCACTCACGACCGCTACTTCCTTGATAACGTGGCTGGCTGGATTCTGGAACTCGACCGGGGCCAGGGCATCCCGTTTGAAGGCAACTACAGCCAGTGGCTTGAGAACAAGCAGCAGCGTTTGAGCACCGAAGCCAAACAGGAAGCCTCACATCAGAAAGCCATGAAGCAGGAACTGGAATGGGTGCGCAGCAACGCAAAAGGCCGCCAGTCCAAGAGCAAGGCCCGCCTTGCCCGCTTCGAGGAAATGAGCTCTCAGGAGTTCCAGAAGCGTAACGAAACCAACGAAATCTACATTCCACCCGGCCCCCGCTTGGGCGATAAGGTCATCGAAGTGGAAGGTATCAGTAAAGCCTTTGGTGACCGCTTGCTCTACGAAGATGTGTCCTTCACTGTGCCGCCAGGCGCTATTGTGGGCATTATCGGTGGTAACGGTGCGGGTAAATCCACCCTGTTCCGCATGATCGCCGGCCAGGACGAGCCGACCTCGGGCAGTATTACCGTGGGCGAAACGGTAAAGCTGGCCTATGTAGACCAAAGCCGCGATCTGGATGGCTCGAAAACCGTGTGGGAGCTGCTCAGTGACGGGCAGGACATGATTAAAGTAGGCAACTATGAAACCCCTTCGAGAGCCTATGCCGGCCGCTTTAACTTCAAGGGCTCGGATCAGCAGAAGCGCGTGGGCGATTTGTCGGGTGGTGAGCGTAACCGCTTGCACCTGGCCAAGCTGCTGAAGGAAGGCGGCAACGTATTGCTGCTGGACGAACCTACCAACGACCTGGATGTAGAAACCCTGCGTGCCCTGGAAGAAGCCCTGCTGAGTTTCCCTGGCTCAGCCATGGTTATTTCTCACGACCGCTGGTTCCTTGACCGTGTAGCCACGCACATTCTGGCGTTTGAGGATGATGGTGAGGTGGTGTACTTCGAGGGTAACTTCGCCGAATACGACGAAGACCACAAGAAGCGTAAAGGGGATTCCGCCATGGTGCCCCAGCGCATGAAGTACAAGAAGCTGGCCTGATGGCAAAAGCCAAAACCGCTTATGTCTGCACCGAGTGCGGTGCAGACTATTCCAAATGGCAGGGTCAGTGTACGTCCTGCCAAACCTGGAACACTGTCAGTGAAGTTCGTGGCGTTAGCAGTAATACCAAAGGCGCTCGCGGGGTTCGCTTTGAAGGTTTCGCCGGCAGCCTCTCGGCCGTCCAGAGCCTGGATGACGTTAGCCTTGCCGAGCAGGAACGCATCAGTACTGGCATGCAGGAGTTCGACCGGGTTTTAGGCGGCGGGCTTGTAGAAGGCTCTGCTGTGCTAATGGGCGGCCACCCTGGTGCCGGCAAGAGTACTCTGCTGCTTCAGGCAGTGTGTCACTTGGCCGCCAGCGTTCCGGCACTGTACGTGACCGGCGAGGAGTCCCTGCAACAGGTGGCTATGCGAGCCAAGCGCCTTGGTTTGCCCACCAAAGATTTGAAAATGCTCTCTGAGACCAGTGTCGAGCGACTGATTCAGGTGGCTGAAGCTGAGAAACCACGAATTCTGGTGGTGGACAGTATTCAGGTGATGCATGTTGCAGATATTGAATCTGCTCCCGGCTCTGTTTCTCAGGTTCGTGAAAGCGCTGCATTTCTGACCCGTTTTGCCAAGCAAACGGGCACTATTCTGTTCCTTGTGGGTCATGTTACCAAGGATGGCAGCCTGGCTGGACCCAAGGTTCTGGAGCATATGATTGACTGCTCTATCCTGCTGGAAGGTTCCAGTGACAGCCGTTACCGGACGCTGCGAGGCATCAAGAATCGTTTTGGCGCCGTGAATGAGCTGGGCGTGTTTGCCATGCTTGAGCAGGGCCTGAAGGAAGTTAAAAACCCCAGTGCGATTTTCCTGAACCGCGGTGAAGAGGCCGCGCCTGGCAGTGTGGTCATGGTGGTGTGGGAAGGCACCCGGCCGATGCTGGTGGAGATTCAGGCGTTGGTTGATATGGCTCAGGGTGGATACCCGAGGCGTGTGGCGGTTGGTCTGGATCAGAATCGCCTTGCGATGCTTCTTGCTGTTTTGCACCGGCATGGCGGCTTGCATGTATCGGATCAGGATGTATTTGTGAACGTGGTGGGTGGCGTGAAGGTGAATGAGACCAGTGCGGATTTGGCGTTGCTCGCTGCCATTGTGTCTTCGTTTCGTGATCGGGCTTTGCCGCAGGATTTGGTGATTTTTGGGGAGGTTGGGTTGTCGGGGGAGATTCGGCCGGTGCCCAGTGGTCAGGAGCGGATTAATGAGGCCGCGAAGCATGGGTTTACTCGTGCCTTGGTACCCAAAGCCAATGCGCCCCGCAAGACTATTTCGGGTATGAAGGTGATTCCAGTGACCAAGCTTAGTGAGGCTATTACAGCTCTTGAGGAGCTTTGATCTCGATCTTCGGAGTTTACGGCAGGGTTAGGCTTTACCGTCCAAAAACCGCTACGAGCACATCCATGTGCGCTTGTCTTCGGCCGTCCCTGGCCTACGACATTTTTGGACGGTAAAGCCTAACCCCGCCTGCAGACACAGATGCACCACCTCCAGATCAATCTAGTCGATCAAGTGAGCTAACTCCCTCTCAAGAAGAACCTGATCCCCCAGATTTAATTCAACAAGACGCCTCAGATGAGTCGCGCTTTCCAAATCTATGTACTGACATTTGAAGCCCAGCCTGTGGGACTCGATGTGTTTTAGCTCAACCGCCATAACAATCCCCACCTTCTCCCCGTCAAGATGAATAACCACCTCGCAGGGTTGGTTCAAGGGCACATCCCACCCTTGTGGTCGTTTAACCAGAACCCCTTTCAGGGAGATATCCAGCACCTCGGTTGTCCACAGGCTTTCGAGGGCGTGAAGTTCGCACGGGGCATCAAAGCTTATGCGGTGGAACTTCCGTTTATCAGGCGCTTTGGTGGGCAAGGGACAGCTCCTTTATTGGCTATATCATCTGAGATGACTATAGCCCGATCGGTGTCAGGCATCCAGACAGGCTCTATTTACTGAAACCGCCAAGGCGGGGGAATGGATTAACAATCCTTCCCGCTTTCCTCTTGGCATCGTGGGTCGAGGTCTGTTGCCATGGGAGCGGCATCGGGAAGGGGAACGAATTTTTCCTTTTGTTCCATGGGGGCCGCTGGTCTCTTGTAGATGCGGATCAATACATACATGGCGTACATCAGAGCCACTGCCGATTCAAATACGAAGAAGCTGAAGGGGCCGGAGGCTGCCATAAGTCCAGCTGCGAGTAGTGGTCCGAGCGTTGCGCCTATAGAGTGGATCATCAGCAGGCGCCCGGATGCAGCAACGTAGTATCTGCGTTCGAGCCGGTCGAAGGTTTCTGCAACGCTGAGCGGATAGATGCTGCTCATTACACCACCAAAAAACAGAGCCAGAATCAGCAGCTTTGCAAAGGGTACTCCTGAAGCAAGCAGGCTCAGCAATACTGCCCAGGCACCACCAACCAGGATTAGAGCAATGGACATGACTAATCGCCGGTCTAGCCTGTCGGCCAGCATGCCTATGGGTAACTGGAACACCAGGCCGCCAAGCACGACCACGCTCATGAACATGGCGGATTCAGCCACGCTCAAACCGATCCTGCGTGCGAAGACTATGCCCAAGGCGTAAAAGGAGCCGATCAACACCCCTGACACCGCCGCGCCGACCATGCCAACCGGTGATGCTGCGTAGAGAGTTTTCAGGTTGAGTGCGCGGCTTTCGCTGAGATTTGGCTCACCCAAACTCGTCGTGGCAACGGGTATTAGCGACAAAACGATGAGAGCTGCCGCCAGCATGAAGAGATCAGGCGCTGCGGGATCTGCGAGGTTAACCATTGTTTGGCCGGCAGCGATGGCCAGGTAATAAGCGAGCATATAAAAGCCGAGAACTCGCCCTCGGGTTTCGTTGCTGCTTTTGGTATTCAGCCAGCTTTCGATTGTGGCCGTTAGACCGGCTATACAGAAGCCGTTGATAATACGGAGAACGACCCATGCTGTGGGGTGGGTAAAGGCAGTGTAAGCCAGAGTGACTGCGGCTGTTAATGCAGCAAAGGCTGCAAATGCGCGAATGTGACCGATGCGAAGAATTATCCGTTTCCCGCGCAACCCCCCAAGCCCGAGGCCAAAATAGTAGGCCGCCATGATCGCCCCGATCAGGGCTATCGGGTAGCCTGCCGCTTCCATCCGGAACGGCAGAACAACACCAAGCAGGCTGTTGCCGGCAATCAGGGCGGCCGTACCGCCCAACAGGGGACGTACCGAGACAAGAATCTCGCTTACGCTTCGCACCATTGTCCGGTAGTCACCCATTGGCTCAGCTCTTTTTTAGCTGTGGTATTCCGGGCTCAATTCAACAACGGCTTCAATGAAGGCTTTGGCGTTCTCGGGCTTCACTTCAGGAGTGATACCGTGCCCAAGGTTGAAGACGTGCCCGGGGCCTGAACCATAACGACGCAGGATGTCACCCACTTCCTCGCGGATCCGTGCCGGTGAAGCGTACAGCATAGTCGGGTCCATGTTACCCTGCAGAGCAACACGGTCGCCTATACGGGCACGGGCGTCGCCGATATCCGTGGTCCAGTCCAGCCCAACAGCATCGGCTCCTGTATCTGCGATGGACTCCAGCCACTGACCACCATTTTTGGTGAACAGAATCACTGGAACGCGGCGACCATCGTGTTCACGGATCAGGTTATCCACGATCTTCTGCATGTAATTCAGCGAGAACTCTTTATAGGCCCAAGTGCTCAAGAGTCCGCCCCAGGTATCAAATATCTGAACAGCCTGGGCGCCTGCCTTAATCTGGCCATTGAGGTAATCAATTACGATATCGGCAAGCATGTCCAGCAGGCGGTGCATAACCTCAGGCTCGCTGTACATCAGTTTTTTGGCTTCGCGGAAGTCTTTGGAGGATCCGCCTTCAACCATGTAGGTTGCCAGTGTCCAGGGGCTTCCGGAGAATCCAATCAAAGGAACGCGGCCATTGAGCGCGCCACGGATGGTGGAGACTGCATTCATTACGTAGTCGAGGTCGGTTTCTGCCTTGATAGCTGGCAGGGCATCCAAGTCTGCTTTGGAGCGTATGGGGTGCTTGAACTTGGGGCCTTCACCCGTTTCAAAATACAACCCCAGGCCGAGAGCATCCGGAATGGTGAGAATATCCGAAAACAGAATCGCGGCGTCCAACGGAAAACGCTCAAGGGGCTGAAGTGTTACTTCACATGCCAGCGGCGTGTTCTTGCACAAGCTGAGGAAATCGCCAGCTTTCTCCCGGGTAGCACGATACTCGGGTAGATAGCGTCCGGCCTGGCGCATCATCCATACCGGGGTACGATCAACAGGCTGGCGCATCAAGGCGCGCAGAAAGCGGTCATTCTTCAACTCGGTCATAGGGATCCCAACGTTGTCTCTTTCAGATGGTCTTTGTAGAACGGATGCAATGATACCCCGTTTATCATAATAAAAAAGGCCGGCTTACCCTTAGTCAGCCGGCCTGTCGAGTCATGATACAGCCTTAATCAAATATCAAGATAATCCATGATGCCCTCGGCTGCCTGGCGACCTTCCCAGATTGCCGTAACCACCAGATCAGAACCCCGAACCATGTCGCCACCAGCGAATATCTTGGGATTGCTGGTCTGGAAACCAAACTCTGCCTTTTCCGGGGCGGTGACCCGGCCCGATTCGTCGATGTTAATTGCATGGTCAGCAAACCAGTCGGCCGGGCTGGGCCGGAAGCCGAAAGCCACGAGCACGGCATCGGCTGGAATGACTTCTTCGCTACCGGGAATCACTTCCGGGCGGCGACGGCCGTTTTCATCCGGTTCACCGAGCTGCGTCGATACTACTTTTACACCTTCAACCTGACCCTCACCAACAATGGCAATGGGCTGGCGATTGAACAGGAATTTTACCCCCTCTTCTTTGGCGTTGGACACCTCTCGGCGTGAGCCCGGCATATTTGCCTGGTCGCGACGATAAGCACAGGCCACACTCTCCGCCTGTTGGCGGATGGAGGTTCTGTTGCAGTCCATCGCGGTATCACCACCACCGAGTACCACCACCCTCTTGCCTTTCATATCAATGAAGTCAGCAGCATCTCTTTCGAAACCTAGACGACGATTCACATTGGAGACAAGGAAAGGCAAAGCATCGTAAACACCCGGAAGGTCTTCCCCCGGGAATCCGCCCTTCATGTAGTTATAGGTACCCATACCCATAAACACGGCATCGTAGTCATCAAGGAGTTCCTGCATCTGCACATCCTTACCCACCTCGGTGGACAAGCGGAACTCTACACCCATTTCTTCAAAAACCTGGCGCCGGCGGGCCATAACGGACTTTTCCAGTTTGAATTCGGGAATGCCAAATGTGAGCAGACCGCCGATTTCCGGGTAGATATCGAACACCACTGGCTTCACACCGTGGCGAACCAGCACATCGGCACAGCCAAGGCCTGCCGGGCCAGCGCCAATTACCGCCACCTTTTTATCCGTCCACTTGACCGCAGACATATCCGGCTTCCAGCCCAAAGCAAACGCCGTGTCGGTGATGTATTTTTCAACCGAACCAATGGTCACGGCACCGAAGCCGTCGTTGAGGGTGCAAGCACCTTCGCACAGGCGGTCTTGCGGGCAAACACGGCCGCAGACCTCGGGTAGTGAGTTAGTTTGATGACACAACTCAACCGCCTTCATGATGTTGCCTTCCGCAACCAGCTTCAGCCAATTGGGAATGTAGTTGTGAACCGGGCACTTCCACTCACAATAGGGATTGCCGCATTCCAGACACCGGTGGGACTGGGATGCTGCGCTATCTGCAGTGAACGGGTGGTAGATTTCACCAAACTCCTTTTTGCGTTTCTTCGCAGGGACTTTTTTCGGATCTGCCCGCCCTACTTCTACAAACTGAAAATCGTTACTAAGTCTTTCTTTCATGTTGGCGCTCTCATCAACTCAATTTCGACAGGGGCTGCACCACTCGGCAACCCTGAACCCTCGCAAGTAACCAGATTAAAAACACAGCGCTTATTCAGGGCGCGCACGGGTACTTGCCAACAAGCTGCGCAAACTTGCAGCCTTGGGTTTCACCAGCCAGAAGCGGCCGATGTAGTCGTCGAAATCTTCAAGAATATGCTCGGCCCAAACACTGCCGGTTTCCGATATGTGCTCACGAATCACGCTGCGCAGATGGTTGCGATAAGCTTCCATTTCTTCACGGGAAATACGCTGTATTTCCACCAACTCGTGGTTGTATTTGTCTACAAACGTGTTGTCCATATCCAGCACATAGGCGAAGCCGCCCGTCATACCGGCACCAAAGTTGGGGCCTGTAGAACCCAACACGGTAACCAGTCCACCGGTCATATACTCACAGCAATGATCGCCGGCGCCCTCAACAACTGCATGGGCGCCAGAGTTGCGCACTGCGAATCGCTCACCGGCGGTGCCAGCCGCAAACAGTTTGCCGCCGGTGGCTCCGTAGAGGCAGGTGTTACCGATGATTGCGGTCTTCTGGGACTCGAAAACACTGCCGCGGGGTGGCTTGATGACCAGTTTGCCGCCAGTCATGCCTTTGCCCACATAGTCGTTAGCATCGCCCTCAAGAATCAGATTAAGCCCGCCAACGTTCCAGACACCAAAGCTCTGGCCCGCAGTGCCCACAAGACCCAAGGTTATTGGCGCGTCTGCCATTCCCTGGTTGCCGTGCTTTGCCGCAATCTCACCGGCAATTCGCGCACCAATCGAGCGGTCGCAGTTAGTGACGCGATAATTCCAGGCACCACCGGTTTTGCCTTCAATGGCCGGAGCAATGGCTTTCAGCATCTCTTCCGCCAGCAAGCCCTGGTCGAATGGCACATTGCGCTCGATCTGGCAGGTTTGCGGCTTGTCCGCAGGAATGTGATCGTTAGACAGCAACCTAGAGAGGTCTAGCTGTTTCTGGCGCTCGGTATCGCCAGGCAAACGAACGAGAAGATCCGTTCGGCCTACAAGCTCTTCCAGCGTACGCACGCCCAACTTGGCCATCCACTCACGGGTTTCTTCCGCGACAAAGCGGAAGAAGTTCATGGCCATTTCCACGGTGCCTTTGAAGTGCTCTTCCCGCAGGTGCTCGTTCTGGGTGGCAACACCGGTAGCACAGTTATTCAGGTGGCAGATGCGCAGGTACTTACAGCCCAAAGCCACCATGGGGGTGGTACCAAAGCCAAAGCTCTCGGCACCAAGAATAGCGGCCTTTACCACATCCAGGCCGGTTTTGATGCCGCCATCTGTTTGCAGCCGAATCTTTCCACGCAAGTCGTTGGCGCGCAGCGCTTGCTGGGTTTCGGTCAACCCCAGCTCCCACGGTGAGCCGGCATAGCGAATCGATGCCAGAGGGCTGGCCGCCGTGCCTCCGTCATAGCCGGATACGGTAATCAGGTCGGCGTAGGCCTTGGCTACACCTGCTGCAATGGTGCCAACACCCGGTTCTGAGACGAGTTTTACAGAGACCAGAGCTTGTGGATTAACCTGTTTGAGGTCAAAGATCAGCTGCGCCAGATCTTCAATGGAGTAGATATCGTGATGCGGCGGTGGCGATATCAAGGTAACGCCGGGCACAGAGTAGCGCAGTCGTGCGATCAACTGGTTGACCTTGCCACCGGGTAGCTGTCCACCCTCGCCTGGCTTGGCTCCCTGAGCAACCTTGATCTGCATAACATCGGCGCTGCGCAGATACTCTGCGGTTACACCAAAGCGGCCGGAGGCCACCTGCTTGATCTTAGAGCGCTTTATGGTGCCGTGGCGAACCGGGTCTTCACCGCCCTCACCGGAATTGGAACGGCCGCCAAGCGTGTTCATAGCCACGGCTAAAGCTTCATGAGCTTCTGGCGACAAGGCGCCAAGGGACATGGCAGCCGAGTCGAACCGGGGAAAGATTTGCTCCACTGGCTCAACAGCTGAAAGCTCGATGGCTTCTATACCTTCACGAAACCCGAACAAATCCCTGATCGTCGCGACCGGGCGCTCATTGACCAGCGCCGCGTATTCTTTGTAATGCCCGTAGCTGCCACTGGTTACCGCTTCCTGCAACTTGGTCACCACATCCGGGTTAAAGGCATGATACTCCTGCCCATGGATGTATTTCACCAAACCGCCCGGGGTGATGGGCTTGCGCGGCTTCCAAGCTGTCGCGGCCAACTGCTCCTGGTCTTGCTGCAAATCGAAAAAGCCTGCTCCCTGAATGCGGCACGGAACGCCTTTGAAGCACAGATCTGCAACGTCATCAGCCAGACCAATAGCCTCAAAAAGCTGGGCGCCCCGATAAGAGGCAATGGTGGAAATGCCCATTTTGGACAAGATCTTCAGCAGGCCCTTGTTGATCCCTTTGCGATAGTTGTTCTTCGCCTCGATAGGATCCATCAACAACTCGCCGGTGCGGATCAAATCATTCAGTACCTGATATGCGAGGTAGGGATAAACCGCTGTAGCTCCAAAGCCCAACAGCACAGCAAAATGATGGGGGTCCCGCGCCCAGCCAGTTTCCACGATGATATTGGAATCACAACGCAGACTCTTTCCGGACAGGTGGTGGTGAACCGCGCCTGTCGCCATCAATGAACTCACCGGCAGCTCGCCCTGCCTCAAATCCTTGTCTGAAAGAATAAGTAGCACCTTGCCGCTGCGAACAGCTTGCTCAGCCTCATCACAAATGCGGCGAATTGCCTGCTCAAGCCCCTGCTCCGGCAGGTAGTTCAAGGAAATCCGCGCCACGGCGAACCCCGGGCGCTCATTGTTGGCGATGCGAAGAAACTTGGCTGGAGACAAAACCGGTGTCGTCAGGATAATTCTGTCTGCATGCTCTGCGGTCTCCTCAAAGACATTACGCTCGGCACCCAGACAGGTTTCCAGCGACATCACAATGGCTTCGCGGAGGGGATCAATCGGCGGGTTGGTTACCTGTGCAAACTTCTGGCGAAAATAATCTGCCACGTGCCGAACCTTGCTGGACAATACCGCCATGGGCGTGTCGTCTCCCATGGACCCGACGGCTTCCTGGCCATTTTCCGCAAGTGGGCGAAGGATCTGGTCGCGCTCCTCATAAGACACCATAAACATTTTCTGGTGCACCAGAAGATCATCGGCATCCATCAACCGGAATTCCGGTGTCTCCTGGTTCAGTGTTGCCTCTACTCGCAGTGCATTTTCACGCAGCCAACGCCTGTAGGGCTGAGCCGTTTTGAGCCGCTGATCGATATCCCGGGTGTGCAACACTTCTCCGGTTTCCGTATCAATTGCCAACATCTGCCCGGGGCCTACCCGGCCTTTGGCGACCACGTCCTTTGGCTGGTAACCGTAGGTACCAATCTCTGACGCCAGGGTAATGAAATCATCCTTGGTAACTACCCAGCGCGCCGGCCTCAAACCATTTCTGTCCAGCATGCACACAGCGTAACGGCCATCCGACATAACCAGTCCGGCAGGGCCATCCCAAGGTTCCATGTGCATGGAGTTGTATTCGTAAAAGGCCCGCAATTCCGAATCCATGGTATCGACGTTCTGCCAGGCCGGTGGAATCATCATGCGCGCAGCCCGGAACAGGTCCACGCCGCCTGCCAGCAGAATCTCCAGCATATTGTCCATGCTTGAGGAATCAGAACCGGCAAGGTTCACAAGAGGCTGCAGTGTTTTCAGATCCGGCAGGTTTGGCGAGCTGAACTTGGCGGCACGAGCAATAGCCCAATTCCGGTTGCCGTCGATGGTGTTAATTTCACCATTGTGGGCCAGAAAACGAAACGGCTGAGCCAAGGGCCAGAGTGGCATGGTATTGGTGGAGAAGCGCTGGTGAAACACGCATATGGCTGTAGCGAATTCGGGATCACCCAGATCCTTATAGAAGTTCGCCAGATCCGCCGGCATCATCAGCCCTTTATAGGCAAGGGTGCGATGGGAGAGACTGCAGATATAGAACTCGGAATCATCCGCCATATCCCGCTCGGCATGGCGGCGCCCAACAAACAGGCTAATGGCAAATTCCTGCTCTGACTTGCCTGCAGGCGTTACGAAAACCTGCTCTATACGGGGCATGCAATCCAAAGCCATTGGCCCAAGACAGCCGTCATCTACTGGCACTTCCCGCCAGCCCATAACTTCAAGGCCTTGGTCGGCCAGACACTTTTCCAGAACTAATCGGCCTTTTGCAGCTTTATCGGCATCCTGACTCAGAAACACCTGGCCTACGGCGAATAAGCCTTTGGGCTCTTGGCCGAATGCTTTTTTGGCCGCTTTCTTCAGAAAAGCTTGAGGACTTTGTATCAGGAGGCCGCAACCGTCACCGGTTTTGCCATCGGCCGCAATACCACCTCTGTGTGTCATGCAGGTGAGCGATTCTATGGCTGTTTGCAGCAGTTTGTGACTGACCTCGCCTTTCATGTGGGCGATTAGTCCAAACCCGCAGTTATCTTTGAACTCGTCGGGGTGATACAGACCTGATTTCATAAGCGCCCTCTTGCATATTTATGCATCTTTATCGGCGACTTTGCACCAAAAAAGTGCACAAAATCCGCCGACGCTAAAAAAATGGGGCAGCGATTATACGCACGTAAAAATACGTACACAAACACATTTTATTTTATATTTTCTGAAAGGAAACAGAGCAGTTAAACTTTTCTCTTAAGAAACAGGAAGTTGCCCTGTGCTATCGGCAGGTCATAAGGCTTCGATTGTTCGCACCCAAGGCGTGCCCGATATCAGTGCACGGGGCAATGTGGACGCAGCCTTCTGAGCCTCTTCCTTGGTTGCGTAGCTCCCATAAAGAACCATGAACCAAGGCTCGCCCTTACGCGCTCCCTTGGTATAAACCAGCTCAGGGAGAGAGGGGTTGCGAGCAATAACATTCAGTGCCGTTTGCTCCAGATTTCCAGCCACCAACTGGATGGTCCAACCCTTACTCCGGCTGCGTATTTGCTCAACGCCTACATATTTACTGGCATTTTTTGGAACGAAGTCAGGCTCAGGCTCAGGCTCAGGCTCAGGCTCAGGCTCAGGCTCAGGCTCAGGCTCAGGCTCAGGCTCAGGCTCAGGCTCAGGCTCAGGCTCAGGAATAGGTTCCGCCAGGGCCAGAGTTTCTGTCAACACCGGAATATCTTCCACTGGAACCACATTTTCTGGAGTTTCTGGGCCAATGGTAATGCTTCTGCGAACGCGATCAGGCTCTGGAAGCGTTTCACTATCCAGAGCTACCGTTTCATCATACTGCTGGGACACGAACCACCAGGAAGCTCCCAGAATCAATAGGGCCAACGCAGGCAAGCGGAACTGTTTGAAATCGATACGCCTGGTCTTTCTTTGCCTGGAGGCATCAGACACGATATCCAGCCAAATACCTGGCGTAACCCTTTTCAACCGAGAGAAACTCCCCTGGCTGAGATCGTGTATCCGCGCAAGGCGAGCAGGACTCAAAAGTTCACTCACCTTACCTCCCGCGTTATGGACGCGGGGCTCAAGATAGGAGAACACTTCTTCCCGGGTTAGTGGTCTCAAATGGACCTGATGCACAGAGGTGGACGAGTCATCGAGGCCAAGGAGCGTAACCAGGCGGTCTTCCCCAACGAAAACCGGGACTGCCGCCTTGGCTCGATCTGCCGCCAAAAACCCATCGAGGATTAGCCTGAGAAGCTCTGGAGGAGCCCGGTCAGCATCATCAATAAGCAGCACCATACGCTGCCCTTTACCGACTCTGGTTTCAGACCATCGAAAAAAACGATACACGGCCTCTCGCGGGTTATCATCCGCTCCAACACCAGAACGGGCAATCTGCCGGAGATCTTTTGCAAGCGCATTAGCACTGACCATGGCTGCAGAAGAAATGCGATGAAAACTCAATCGTGACGATTCACTGCGAACCAACTCTGCCAGCAACCGGCTTTTTCCAGACCCGGGGCCGCCGGTGAGTAAGAGAGCCATGTCGCCAAACCCACATAGATGGCGCAATGCCTCCAAGGCGTGGTGACGCATACCATCCGGAAAGAACGGCGTGTCCATCTCCAGCGGATTACCTCTCAGGCCATACCGCTGCTGCAAACGGGGGAACAAGCCTCCTCCATCCAGGCTGTTGAAGCTGTCGTCAGTCACAAAAGACCCCTACCGTTCAATGTTACGCGCCCCGCTCAGTTATCCTGATAACAAAAGGCGTTTAGTGTTGCCTTAAGATTTTCTGGAGAGGCTTCGGATGTGACTTCCGCCTCTCCGACAGCCTTAAGCAACACCAACCTCAACTTGCCATCAACATTCTTTTTGTCGACCGCCATAAGGCTCATAAAGTCCGCAGGCGTCATTTGTTCGGGCGGCTGCGAAGGAAGCCCTGCTTTGAGAACGATGCGCACAACCCGGTCATAATCAGCCCGGCTTATCGATCCCTCACGTAAAGACAAGTCGGCAGCCATTATCATGCCAGTGCCTACAGCCTCTCCATGAAGCCAGTTGCCATAGCCGGCGAAGGTCTCAATCGCATGGCCAAATGTGTGACCAAGATTCAGCGTAGCTCGAATTCCACTTTCCCGTTCATCCTGACCGACCACATCTGCCTTGCACGCGCATGAGCGAAATATAGCTTCTCCCAGAGCCTCGCTGTCAAAAGCGACCAGCTGGCCCATTGCCTGCTCCAGCCAATCAAGAAAAGCAGTATCGCGAATAAGCCCATATTTAATGACCTCTGCAAGGCCAGCAGACACCTCCCTCGGCGGTAAGGTTTGCAGCGAATCTGTATCAATCAGCACCACTTCCGGCTGATGAAATGCACCAACCATGTTCTTCCCGAGCGGATGGTTAATTCCGGTTTTTCCACCCACGGATGAATCCACCTGGGACAGCAGCGTAGTGGGAATTTGTATGAATGGAACACCTCTCTGATAGCAGGCAGCTGCGAATCCTGTCATATCGCCGATTACACCACCACCGAGTGCCACCAACGTAGTTTTACGGGTGTGCTGATTTTCCAGAAGGGCATCAAATATCAAATTCAGCGTTTGCCAGTCTTTATGCTTTTCACCATCAGGGAGTACTAAAGCATCTATTGTCTTTCCGGGAAAACTGGCTTTGGCTTTCTCCAGATACATGGGGGCAACCACATCGTTGGTTACGATCATTACCTGGGATCCGCCAACGTAGCCTGAAAGATCAAACTCACCCAGCATGCCTTTACCGATCATTATCGGATAACTACGCTCACCCAACTCAACCTGAAGTTCGTGAAGCAGCTTATACATGATTGCGACCCTCCTTTCGCACCTGCCTTTGTTGTCGCGGTGTTTTTGGGTTTATGCGATTAACAAGCTGCCGCACTACAAGACGGGGACTCTTACGGTCCGTGTGCATAATAATGTCTGCCAGCTCGGTATATAAGGGGTCCCGAACCGCAAACAAAGTCCGCAAAACACCTTCGGGATCATCATTCTGCAGCAAAGGCCGATTCCGGTCTTTGCGTGTGCGCTCTACCTGCTGCTCTATGGATGTTCTCAGGTAGACAACCACTGAATGTTTTTTCAGGAGAGCGTGATTTTCAGGGCGCATTACAGCCCCACCACCGGTAGCAAGTACCGTCTCAGGCTCAGCCGCAAGCTCTTCCAGCATCGCCGTTTCACGCTGCCGAAAACCCTCTTCCCCTTCTACATCGAATATCCAGGGAATATTTGCTCCACAACGCTCTTCTATGATCCGGTCAGTATCAAGAAACCTGTACCCCATCTCCCGGGCAAGCATACGGCCAATCGTACTTTTACCTGCGCCCATGGGGCCAATCAGGACTATGCGTTTGGGCAAAGACATAACTTCCGCTCAATAATGTTCAGGCGCGTGAGAATATCACAGGGCTGAAGATTGCATAAGCTTCGCCTGGGATCTCAGGTTTTCAGACACAAAAAAGCCGCCGGTTTACCGCGGCGGCTTTGCTGCTGACCCCTGTTACTGAATCAGGTCGTTCTTGATGATCTTCGGCGTGATGAAGATCAAGAGTTCACTACGGAGTTCGGTTACTTCCGTCCGCTTGAAAAGACGGCCCAGGTAGGGAATATCACCCAGGAATGGTGTTTTTGTGACCGTGGTTGAGTTGGTGGACTCAAAAATCCCTCCAAGCACAATTGTTTCACCATTGCCCACAAGCACCTGCGTTGTAATGGAGTTGGTATTAATCGCCGGACCCGCGTCAGTATCTTCGCCTCGGGAATCCTGATTAACCTCAAGGTCCATTATGATCTTGTCGTCAGGGGTGATCTGAGGAGTGACCTCTAGCGACAGCACCGCCTCTTTGAATGAAGTGCTGGTTGCACCGCTGCTGGAAGCTTCCTGATATGGAATTTCCTGACCCGACTTGATGGAAGCCGTCTGACGATCTGCAGTTACCACGCGTGGCTGCGAGACCACCTCGGCCTGACCGTCACTTTCAAAAGCGGACAACTCCATATCAATCAAGAAGTCCGTACCAATGTAACCAAAGGCTAGCGACCCTGCCGGGGAACGAATAGTGCCCAGGTCTACGTTAAGGTCAGACGGGAAGCCAAGAGCGCCGCTGCCGGCAATCGAGCTCAAGCCACCCTGTGAGCCGCCGACTACAACATTATTGATTCCACTGTTTGCATTACCCCGGCCTGCTGCACCCCAGCGCACACCAAGCTCTTGAGCAACGTTATTCTGAGCGCGAACAATGCGAGCTTCGATGGAAACCTGACGAACCGTTATGTCCCAAGTCGAAACAAGACGACGGATTTCATCCAGTTTCTCAGTCGTCTCCCGAACACTGATGGTATTGGTGCGCGCATCTGAGGAAACGAAGCCTCTGCTCGAGATCAGCTCTTTATCTGCTTGAATAAGTGCAACTATGTCACTCGCCTTCGCGTAGTTAACCTGGATAATGTCCAAACGAACCGGCGCAAGCTCAGCAATCTGCTTGGTAGTTTCCAGCTCAAGCTTCTCACGGGCCGCAATCTCTTCAGCAGGTGCGACTAACAATACGTTGCCAATCTGACGCTTATCCAGCCCTTTGGTCTTCAGGATAAGATCCAGAGCCTGATCCCAGGGAACATTCTGCAGTCGCAGAGTAATGCTGCCACCTACCGTGTCACTGGCAACAAGATTCAAGCCGGTGAAGTCAGCAATCAACTGCAGCACTGAGCGCACTTCGATATCCTGGAAGTTCAGCGACAGCTTTTCTCCGGAGTAAGGGAACTTTTCCTCACGGCGGGTCTCAGCTTCTTCTTCGCTCAGCTTTTCAACACTCACCGTAAACTGACTACCAGACTGATAGGCAATGTAATCATAATTGCCTTCAGGGCGTATCTCGACCACCGCGTTGCCATCTTCGATGAACGTATCAACGCGGCTGACAGGTGTTGCGAAGTCGGTTACATCCAAGCGTCGGCGCAGATCGGCTGGCACGGCAATCCCATTCATCGTGAGACGGATTTTCCCGCCCAACTCAGACAGATCAACCGGCGTGCCTGGACTTCCAAGATCAACAATGACACGACCCTCGCCATTCTTTCCACGACGGAAATCTATGCCGGCCAATGTACCTGGTGTAGAAGCGGACTGTGACGCAGCTGCTGTTCCGGAAGTGTTAGTGGCAACAGAGCCAGCACCTGACTCACCACCGATTGTCATCACCAGCGAGTTGTTATTCCGAACTGTCTCGTAAGGCGCAAGCTCAACCAGATTGAAGATCAAGCGCGTACGATCCTTTGTCTCAACAACGGTCATGCTCTGGGCATTACCCGAACCGAGAGGAATGCTGCGGGTGTTAAGCCCACTGGTAGTGTCACGCAAATCCATCGCGATTCTTGCTGGTCGTTCAATGGTGTAACCCGATGGTTCGGGCGGTTGACCATCAAACTTAAGTGTCACTTCCAGGCGCTCTCCCGGTAGCGACGAAAACGACACGTCTTCCAGCGTGACCGCACTGGCCAGGCCGGATAACAACCCAAAAGCAATTAAGCTGACGTATACATTGAGTTTTCTGAACATCGCTAGCCTCGACCCCGAACTTTTTTGTGCATGCATTTTTCTTTCAGTTTTCATAAAGTCGCTCCTTAGCCAGCGTCTTCGTCCAGGGTCAGAGAGCGAGGACGCTCTACCCAGCCACCCCGGCCATTGGGAACGATTTCGATAAGCTCTATACGGGTTTCACTAACGCCAATAACCCGGCCATAGTTCTGCCCCATGAAATTCCCGGTACGAACCCGGTGAATACCCCCCGCATTGTCCCGAATCAGAGCAAACAGGTTTCCGGACACTCCCTGGAGCGTCCCCACCATGCCAAGATCCTTGAGATCAAAATTCTCCAGCACTTCTTTGGGGCGATCCAGATTGGGCTCAACATCACTTATGGGCTTTTCGTCAACCATAGTCAGCTGAACATCCAGTGGGGGCTCAAACGGAGCCCGCCTGTCTGCTGCAGAGTAACTGAACGCCTCGTATGCGCTAAACTCAGGCAATGGTTCGACATGCCCCCGAGGTTTGGCTCGGGTGTCTGCCATAAACTTGTCCAGATCGGAAAAACCGCTGCCCTGGGAGCAAGCTGTCAAGAGTGATACCAGACAAACACCCAGCCAGGCTTTTCCCGCATGCTTTGCTGCCATGCTCATTCTCCAGCCCGGTAGCGGTAGGTGCGCGCAACAACTTGCATATCAAGTCGCTCACCGTCTCCGCCAGTTGGTTTAATGGTTAAATCATGCAATGTTACGATCCTTGGAAGGCTTGCAACGCTGCTTACAAAGGATGCCAACTCATGGTAAGAGCCGGAAACACGGATATTGATCGGTAGTTCTGAATAGAAGTCGCGTCTCTGCTCAGGCTGTAGCTTCACTTCCTGCAACGCGAGTCCGCTACCCAGAGCAGTGTTAGTGATATCTTCCAGAAGCCCCGGCACTTCTGTCTCGCTCGGCAACTGCCGAACCAGAGCGCCAAAGGTCTCTTCCATTTCAATCATCTGCGCTTTGAACACCTCCAGGTTAGCTACCTGGTAAGCTTTCTCTTCGTACTTTTTGCGCAAATCCTGTTCGATTTTTTCAACCCTGTCGATCTGAACATACTGGTCTTTTATGAAAAACCAGTAGCCTCCGCCCATGATCAGACCGAAAACGATCAAAACAACAATGGCCTTGATAGGTGCAGGCCAGATACCCGCATTATTTATATCAAGATCATTGATATCAAATTCATTCAGGCTTTTAAGTGAATCCGCAAGGCTCATTACTTACTCCCTCCTTCCGGCTCAGGTGTTTTCTGCTGCACTGTCATGGTGAACTGGCTGTAACCTGCACGCTTTCCATCCGCCGACGACACATTGGACAGATTCGGGTTTGTGAACCACTCGGACTCATCAAACTGACGCATCAGCGTTGAAACACGGCTATTTGATTCCGCCATACCCACAATGCTCACCTGATCACCTGTCTTTTTGAGGTCTGTATAAAACAGACCATCAGGCAAGGTGCGGACCAGCTCATCAAAGGCACGAACAATGACGGGCCGCTTGCCCTGCAAGTCCTGAATGACCTTCATGCGCGCAAGCAACTCGTTACGCTTGCGCTTCAAGCTGTCAATTTCCTTGATCTGCACATCGAGCTTTTTGGTGGCCGACTCGATGTACGCGTTACGTGAATGTTGGTATGCGATACTGCTATCGAGGTCAGAACTCCACAAAAACGTAAGCCCTGCTCCGATAATAGCGGCACCCACAACCATCACAACAAACTGTTTCTGCTTCTCTGCCCGGAGCTCTTCGCGCCAAGGCCTGAGGTTAATTCTTGCCATTAGTCGAAGCTCCTCATCGCCAAGCCACAAGCAATCATCAGCGAGGGAGCATCGTTACTCAAAGCAGATGCGTTAACCCGCGAACCGACCGCCATCTCTGCAAAGGGGTTCGCAACAAGTGTTGGTGTACCAGTCTTTTCTTCCACCATTTCTGTCAGCCCCTGAATCGAAGCAGTACCACCTGCGAGCACCACGTAGTCCACCGCATTGTACTGGCTAGCCCCGAAAAAGAACTGCAGCGCACGGGCAACCTGCTGAACCACGGCCTCCCTAAACGGCGTAAGCACTTCGGATTCGTAATCATCAGGCAGCCCGCCCTGCTTTTTGGCAAGCCCGGCTTCTTCTACAGACAAACCGTAGCGACGCTGGATTTCTTCCGTAAGCTGTTTGCCACCAAAGATCTGCTCTCGCGTATACACGGTTTTACCTTCAGCCAGAACACTCAAGGTTGTCATGGTCGCCCCAACATCAACAATGGCCACCACAAGCTCCTCACCCTGGGAATCGAGCTGAGCTTCAATCAAACCGTATGCACGCTCCAGCGCATAGGCTTCAACGTCCACAATCTTCGTGTTAAGCGAAGCGATCTCGAGTGCGTCCTGGCGAATATCCACGTTCTCCTTACGGCAAGCCGCCAGGAGCACATCCACCTGATCCGGGTTCGTTTCCGAGGGACCCTGCACCTCGAAATCAATAGCAACCTCGTCTAACGGATATGGGATGTACTGATCAGCCTCGAGGGCGATCTGATCTTCCATCTCAAATTCGTTAAGGCCGCCATCCATCTGAATGAGCTTTGTAATGACCGCTGAGCCGGACACCGCCACAGCAACCTGTTTGACGCTGGAACGCGACTTTGAGGCTACCCGCTTGAGAACCTCACCTACCGCTTCTACGTCCGTGATATTTTTTTCCACGACAGCATTCGCCGGCAACGGCTCAACAGCGTAGCTTTCGACCTTATAACGGTCGCCCTGCTTGGACAGCTCTATGAGCTTGACGGAACTGGAGCTCACATCAACGCCCAACACTGCACTGGATTTCTTTCCGAACAATCCGAACACGCGCTCACCCTATACCTGGTTAGTTGCACCCGGTTACATGTGTTATGTGTTTTTTATTTAAGAGAATTTCTTCATTGTTCCGTTTACAATGCCCACTCTCGTTCAGCTGGGAACATTTGCAACGGTGAAGCGACTCATCCTTCCTAAAGCAATTTCTCAAATGATAGACCTATATCCAACAGTTGTCAGAAAAAAATGTCTCATTTGTTGCGTACTTCTCGCCTTTTTGCCTGGTTATTTCTCACCGGACTGAGTGTCGCCGTTATCGTTGGCTCAGGCTTTTATCTTTACTTGCGCCCTGGCCTTCCACCTGTTGAGCAGCTTCTGGACATAAAACTCCAGACGCCGCTGCGGGTATATAGCAAAGACAACAGATTAATAGCAGAATTCGGTGAAAAGAGAAGGGCCCCGATCACAATCGAACAGATCCCTACAATTCAGTTACAAGCCTTTTTGGCAGCTGAGGACTCACGCTTTTACGAGCACTTCGGGGTCGACATCAAAGGATTGGTGCGGGCTGCGATCGAACTGATCTCTACCGGCTCGATCCAATCTGGCGGCAGCACCATCACCATGCAGGTTGCAAAAAATTACTTTTTGTCACGCGACCGGACCTTTATTCGCAAGTTCAACGAGATACTCCTGGCTGTTCAAATAGAACGTGAACTCGAAAAAGACGAAATTCTTGAGCTCTACCTGAACAAGATCTACCTGGGCAACCGGGCTTACGGCATAGCGGCTGCGGCTCGCGTTTATTACAACAAGCCCGTCAACGAACTGTCACTTGCTCAAATGGCCATGTTGGCAGGACTACCCAAAGCCCCCTCTGCATACAACCCTCTCGCCAACCCCCAGCGCGCCATGCAGCGCAGAGACTGGATTCTTGGCCGAATGAAAGAGCTTGCGTATATCAGCCCGACCGCCTACGACCTCGCCATTCAGGCGCCACTCACAGCAACTTACAACGCCACAGAAACCGAAGTGGACGCCGACTATGTTGCTGAAATGGCGCGAGCAGAGATGGTCCGACGCTTTGGAGAGGAAGCCTATACCGATGGCTACTCCGTTACACTGACGGTAGACAGCAAAGAACAGCAGACAGCAACAGACGCCTTGCGAAGCGGCCTTGAAGCCTACGATCGCCGACACGGGTTCCGGGGCGCCATAGGCAAACTGGATGCCGACACCCTTGCAGGAGGAGATCTTGCTCGCGCGATGCTGAACTACCCCAGAGTAGAGTCTTTGATGCCTGCCGCTATTACCGAAATTAATGACGATAAAGGGGAAGCGCACGCCTATGTGCGGAGGTTTGGACCAGCAATCATACCCTTCGAAACAATGCAGTGGGCCCGCCGCTACAGAACTGAAAACCTGACCGGGCCCAAACCCGAAAAAGCTTCAGATGTTGTGAGCGTAGGCGACGTTGTTTATGTTCGGGTAGACGAACTCCCCAAAGTACCAGACACACCGGATGACGCAGAGCAAACAGTCGACCAGGACCCAGCATCTGTCCAACCCATCCGCGCGTCACTCATGCAAGTTCCAAAAGCCGAAGGTGCGCTAATCTCTATTGAGGCTAAAACCGGCGCCATACAAGCACTTGCGGGCGGCTACAGTTTCGGACAAAGCAAGTACAACCGTGCCATACAAGCCAAGCGTCAACCAGGCTCTACATTCAAACCGTTCCTGTACCTCAGCGCCCTGGAGAGCGGCAAAACGCCGGCCACTATTTATAACGATGCCCCAATTGTTTTTGATGACTCGGAACTCGAAACTGCCTGGCGCCCACAGAATTCCTCAGGACAATTCTATGGCCCCACCCCTCTGCGTGAAGCCCTTTACCGCTCACGAAATCTTGTTTCTATCCGGCTCTTGAGAGATCTGGGCATTCCCCAAATGCTGGACTACCTTGATCAGCTCAAGGTTCCCACCGAGAATATGCCCAAAGACCTGTCCCTCTCACTGGGCAGCGGACAACTCTCGCCGATGGAGTTAGCCAGAGGCCTGGCAGTTATCGCCAACGGTGGTTACGACGTAGAACCGTTCCTGATTCAGAGCATCACAGATGTAGACGGCAAGGACATATACTTGGCCCCGGAGGTTATTCTGTGTGAACGTAACTGCGGCACCAACGACCTGGAGCCTGAAACCAGCACAGATGACACTCTCGAAAGCACACTGACCATGACAGAGGAATCCGCCCCCAAGACGCGTGTTATGCGTCGGCTAGCAGACGAGCGCTCTGTATACATATTGCACTCAATGCTCCGGGATGTGGTTAAGCGGGGAACTGGGCGCAGGGCGCTGGCCCTTGGCCGGGATGACATTGCCGGCAAGACCGGCACAACAAATGAGCAGAGGGACACCTGGTTTGCAGGGTTCAACCACAACCTTGCCACCACGGTGTGGGTCGGGTTCGACCAGCCAGCCCCACTAGGCCGCCGGGAATTCGGTGCGAGCACAGCCTTACCCATCTGGATAGACTACATGAAGGTAGCGCTTGACGGCGCCCCATCAGCCTTCATGCCGCGCCCTAACGGCATTGTAAACATTCGAATCAACCCGGAGACCGGTAGGCGTGCAAGACCTGGCGAGGAGGGTGCCTTCGAGATATTCAAGGAAGAAGATGCACCCGCACCTCTGACCGAAGAAGATGAGAGACCCGGCCGCACTCATGGCAATGGAGACGACCTTTCGCGCCAAATCTTCTAGGCAACCCGCAGCACAAAACAAATACCCACAAAAAAACCGGCGGGATCACCGCCGGTTTTTTTACAAACTCATAACGTCATCGATCAGATGATGTCATCCATACTCTTCAGCGGATAGTGCGCCGGATAGCCTTTACGGGCAACGCCGGAATCCACTGCAGCACGGGCAACAGCTGCAGGAACAACCTCCAGCAGACGAACATCCATGGGCTTGGGAATGATGTACTCTTTACCAAACTCAAAGCTGTCAGCACCGTAGGCTTCGCAGATCTCCTGCGGCACCGGCTCTTTAGCCAGTTCACGGATCGCATTCACTGCAGCCACTTTCATTTCTTCGTTGATGCAAGTTGCACGAACATCAAGTGCACCACGGAAGATGAATGGGAAGCCAAGCACGTTGTTAACCTGGTTTGGATAGTCTGAGCGACCAGTCGCCATGATGAGGTCATCACGAACAGAGTGCGCCACCGCAGGATCGATTTCAGGATCCGGGTTTGAGCAGGCAAACACAACCGGGTTGGGAGCCATTTTCTTGAGCTGGTCAGCGCTCAGCAGATCCGGGCCAGACAGACCCAGGAACACATCGGCTCCATCAATGGCTTCATCCAGCGTACGCTTGTCGGTGTCGTTGGCAAACATCGCCTTATACTGATTAAGGTCATCGCGACCAGAGTGGATCACACCCTTGCGGTCGAGCATGTAGATGTTATCAGAGCTGATACCGCAGCTGATCAACAGCTTCATGCACGCGATTGCAGCAGCACCGGCACCCAGGCAAACCACTTTCGCTTCTTCAATTTTCTTGCCCTGCAACTCAAGGGCGTTGATCATGCCGGCTGCAGTAACAATCGCTGTGCCATGCTGATCATCGTGGAAGATAGGCACGTTGCACTTTTCGATCAGCGCGCGTTCAATTTCGAAACACTCTGGCGCCTTGATATCCTCAAGGTTAATGCCACCAAAGGTGTCAGCAATACGCTCAACGGTTTCAATGAACGCCTGCGGGCTTTCAGAATTGACTTCGATGTCGAATACGTCAATCCCGGCAAAGCGCTTGAACAGTACACCTTTGCCTTCCATTACCGGCTTGCTCGCCAGCGGGCCCAGGTTACCCAGACCGAGGATCGCAGTACCATCGGAGATAACGGCGACAAGGTTACCCTTGGCCGTGTACTTGTATGCGTTCTCCGGGTCCTTCGCAATCTCGCGAACCGGCTCTGCAACGCCTGGGCTATATGCCAAAGCGAGGTCGCGAGCGGTCGCGGTCGGCTTGGAGATTTCTACACTAATCTTTCCAGGCCGCGGCTTGGCGTGATATTCAAGGGCTGCTTCTTTCAGATCTTGAGACATTGCCACTGTTCCGTTTGTCACGTTAAAAGGTAATAAGCCTCCAGGCGGCAGGTGCCTGCCTGAAGGAGCGCGACATTATGGCGCGCTCGCCCCGAAACGACAAGGGCAAATCGAACAAACTATAACCAGTCAATACGGCGAATTGCGTATAATCAAATACTAAGCTGTTATTTTGCGCTTCCCATAAAAAAAGCGCCCTCAGGCGCTTTTTTCGAATCTATAACAAGATCAGTCTTCTTTCTTTCCGGCGATACGACCGCCAAAACGCTTCTGGAACTTGTCGATACGTCCACCAGTATCCATAACCTTCTGCTTGCCAGTGTAGAATGGGTGACACTGGGAACAAACATCCAACTGCAGGTCATGACCGACAGTAGAGCGAGTTTTGATCACGTTTCCGCAAGAACATGTTGCGGTGATGTCTTCGTACTTGGGGTGAATACCTTCTTTCATGGCGAACCTCTGTGGGTCATGCCGCTACCTGATCACGGGACACTCGTAAAAGCCCAAGTGCCAGGCACCGCATGTTTGAATCAATGGAGAAGACGGGGCACAATCATGCCCTGCCGCAAACAGACCGCGAATCTTACTTGCAATTATCCTGGCAGGCAAGCCTTGCAGGTGCGTGAACCCTGCCTTATACGCATAAATCATTAAAGGATTACCCGTTGCCATCAACAGCCCGTATTGCGCTGAATCGGCCACTAAGAAGGCTCTTTGATTACCTTGTGCCCGAGGGAATACCTTTGGAACCGGGCCAACGCGTAAAAATTCCTTTCGGGCGACAGCAGGCGATCGGCCTGGTTGTGGAAACAAACATTGAACCACCAGAGGGCATCACCCTGAAACCGGTGCTAAAAGCACTGGAAAACTGGCCCGCCCTGCCAAATGAAACTTTTCAATTACTTAGCTGGGCTAGCGACTACTACCAGCACCCTCTGGGGGAGTGTTTGTTCACTGCCATCCCACCCGCTCTGCGGCGGGGCCGGCCGGCCATACAAAAAACCGACGACAGATGGCAGGCCTGCGGTAGCAGCGCGGCCCTCCCGGCAAAAGCCCACAAGCAAAAAAACCTGCTGGAATGGATTGCCCAGCATGAGCAGGGCGTAAAAAATAGCGAAATCACAAAAGCGGGCTTCACTCGCCCGCAACTGAAGGCTCTGCTTGAAAAAGAACTGGTTCGAGTTGCAGCCCCGGAGAGCACAAGCCCCCAAAGCCAGCAATACAGTGAATCCATTGCAGCCCCAACACTTTCTCCTGCCCAACTCAACGCCGCATCCCAGCTTCCACTACCGGACGAAGGCTTCAGCGCCTCCCTTCTATACGGCATCACCGGCAGCGGCAAAACCGAAATTTACCTGCACTACCTTAAGCAGAACCTCGCCACAGAAGATCAGGCTCTGGTACTGGTTCCGGAAATCAACCTGACCCCCCAAACTGTCGCCCGTTTCAAACGCTATTTTGGCGAGCGCATCCTGGTATGGCACTCCGCCCTGAACGACAGCGAACGCCTGAACGCCTGGCTAAAAATCCGTAATGGCGAGCCAATCATACTCATTGGCACGCGATCGGCCGTGCTACTTCCATTCACTGCACTGAAAACCTTGATTGTTGATGAGGAGCACGACAGCTCATACAAGCAAGGCGAAGGATTTCGCTATTCCGGCAGGGATGTTGCCGTTTATCGTGCGCACCTGAATCGTTGCCCGGTAATCCTTGGCTCCGCCACACCATCTCTGGAGTCTTATCACAACGCCCTGGCGGGCAAGTACAGGCTGATAAAACTGGAAGAACGTGCCGGTGAGGCGCTACCGCCCTCTATCAGCCTGCTGGACATCCGTAGCCGCCCCCTGGAGGGCGGACTCTCCCGCCCCGCCCTGCAAGCACTCAAGAAAACACTGGAAGGCGGAAACCAGGCGCTCGTGTTCGTAAACCGTCGCGGTTTTGCGCCAGTTATGATGTGCTTTGACTGCGGCCACATGGTTGAGTGCCCGCGCTGCGACACCCGCCTCACCTACCATCGCCGTGACCGCGCCATGCGCTGCCACCATTGCGATTACCAGGCTGCAGCAACCGACACCTGCCCCAAATGCAAAAGTGAAGCTTTCAAACCCGTAGGCCAGGGAACAGAGCAAACCGAAGATATCCTGGCCGCCCACTTCCCTGACACTCCCATCGTCCGGGTAGATCGCGATAGCACCCAGCGCAAAGGCAGCATTCAGACGATACTCGAACAGGTCAACACCGGCGAGCCCTGCATTCTCGTAGGCACCCAGATGCTGGCAAAGGGCCACGACTTCCCAAATGTGACGTTGGTTGTTGTTATCAATGCCGACGGCGGCCTTTTCAGCGTCGACTTCCGGGCCCCTGAGCAATTGATCCAGACATTACTCCAGGTAAGTGGCCGGGCAGGCCGTGGAACTAAAGTAGGCAAAGTAGTTGTACAAACCTGCCACAGCGACCACCCCCTGCTCAGAACACTTTGCAATGGGCACTATCTCGACATGGCAGACCAGCTTCTTGAGGAGCGCGAAGCCGGCCAGTTTCCGCCTTTTCGCGCCATGGCTATATTCCGGGCCGAAGCGGACACCATGGAGCAAAGCCTACAGATCCTCGACAGCATAAAACCGCTCACAAACACACCAGGCATCGAAGTTTGGGGCCCCCTACCCGCCCTGATCGCACGCCGGGCCGACCGTCACCGGGCGCAACTTGTGCTCAATACCGATAACCGGCGGCGCCTCAATAAATTGCTGACGAGCGTTTGCCAGACGCTTGAACAAAAAAGATTTCAAAAGGGTGCGAAGTGGATGATTGATGTGGATCCGCAAGAAACAGGCTAATGATCACTGGGCTTTTGCTTGCGGCCAGACTTTCCGCGATAATGCCCTTCTTCAATTATCACAGGGCGCCCTGCCCCAACCCAACTTTCCAGTAAACTGAGCCATCTCACAGCATGAAAGAGACCGTTTCCGATCTGCTCCAGTCCGCACTGGCGGCCCTTCAATCTGAAGGCACGCTGCCAGCCGACCAGACCTATACGCCGCAAGTGGGTAACACCAAGGATAAATCCCATGGTGACTATGCTTGCAACATCGCATTGGTTGCAGCCAAAACGGCCGGCTGTGCGCCTCGCAAACTGGCAGAAATGCTGATTGAGAAGTTGCCCCAAAGCAGCGCTGTCGCGAAGGTGGAAATTGCAGGCCCGGGGTTTATTAACTTTTTCATGAGCACGGCCAGTGCATTTGAGATAGTAAATACCATTCTGGATGAGGCTGGGCAGTTTGGTCGCAACAACAGCGGTAAGGGTGAAAAAGTTCAGGTGGAATTTGTATCCGCCAACCCCACTGGCCCACTGCACGTAGGCCACGGCCGGGGCGCAGCCATTGGCGATTGCCTTTGCCGCCTCCTGGAAGCCAACGGCTATGACGTTACCCGCGAGTTTTACTACAACGATGCCGGCGCCCAAATCAACAACCTTGGCCTGTCCGTACAGGCGCGCGTCAAGGGGCTGACACCCGAAGACGAAAGCTGGCCGGAAGACGGCTATCGTGGCGACTACATTGCTGATGTCGCAAAAGCCTATCTGGCCGGTGATACGGTTACGGCAGATGACAGGGAGGTGACTGCCAGCGCCAACCCTGATGACCTGGCTGCCATTCAGGAGTTTGCAGTGGCCTATCTGCGCCGGGAGCAGGATCTCGACCTGAAAGCCTTTGGCGTCGAGTTTGATGTGTACTTCCTGGAATCGTCCCTGTACGACGATGGAAAAGTGGAAGCTACCGTTAAACGCTTACAGGAAAACGGCTACACCTATGAAGACGGCGGCGCCATGTGGCTCAAAACCACAGAGTTCGGTGACGACAAAGACCGGGTTATGCGCAAGAAAGACGGAGGCTACACCTACTTCCTGCCAGATGTCGCCTACCACCTGGACAAATGGCAGCGTGGCTTTACCACGGTCATCAACGAACAGGGGGCCGACCACCACTCTACGGTAACTCGCGTTCGTGCTGGCTTGCAGGCTTTGAATGCAGGCATTCCCAAGGGCTGGCCGGATTACGTTCTGCACCAGATGGTGATGGTTACCCGTTCCGGACAGGAAGTAAAAATTTCCAAGCGCGCAGGCAGCTACGTCACCATTCGCGATTTGATAGACGAAGTCGGCCGCGACGCCACCCGTTTTTTCCTTGCAGCTCGGCGCGTTGACTCCCAGTTGACCTTCGATATCGATCTGGCCCGCTCCCAGACCAATGAAAACCCGGTGTACTACATTCAGTATGCCCACGCACGCATATGCAGCGTGTTACGGAAGCTGGCTGCCGAAGGCGTTGCGCGCGGACTGAACGAGTGTGTGGGCGATCTGTCTTTACTGACGCTGGATGAAGAAAAAGAGATAGCAAACCAGCTGGCGAAATATCCGGAGCTGATTGCCAGCTCTGCCTTACAGCGTGAACCACACACCCTCACCCATTATCTGAGGGAGCTGGCCGGCCAGTTTCACACTTATTACAACGCCCACAAGGTGCTGATAGAAGATACAGCACTACGAGATGCCCGCATCAGCCTCTACCTCGCCGTACGCCAGGTAATTGCCAATGGGCTGGACCTGCTGGGCGTTAGCGCACCGGAAGAGATGTAAGTAACAACAATGTCCCGAGACTATGCTCGTAAAAATCGCTCAGGTGCTTCCGCAGCCCCCAACAGGAAAAAGCCTGCCAAGCCTGCTAGCGCCCAGAAAAAACGCGCAAAGCCAGCTGCGCCTGCGCGCTCTCAGCGAGGAGGTTTATCCTTGAAGTGGATTTTTTCACTGGCAACGGTTGGTGGCTTTATCGGGTTTATTGTCTACCTCAATTCTGTGCCACCAAGCAGCGGGCCGCAGCAGCCGCCCACTGCCAAAGAGTCAGCACAAACTCCGGCAACGAAAACCGCCAAACCGGAGGAGAAAAAACCAGGTTTCCGGTTTTATGAGATGCTGCCGGAATCTGAGGTTATTCCGCCAAAGGTGGAGGAGTACACTCCGGGCCCAACCAAGCAGGACTTTGACTACCTGGTGCAGTCCGGTTCTTTCCGCAGCAAGGAAGATGCTGAGCGTCAGCGCGCACAGATTGCCTTTCAGGGGCTCAGAGCCGGCGTGCAGCGCATAGAACTCGATAGCGGCTCCGTTTGGTATAGAGTGAATGTCGGGCCCTTTAATACCCGCAGTCAGATGAGCTCAGCCATCGACAAGCTTGTTTCGATTAACATTCAGCCGCTTATTCGGAAGGTTCCCAAGCAAGGTTGAGGTTACCCGATAGCTACGGGAGTCTGCAGGGTGCGGCTTTTCAAAACCGTGCGGAGCCATGGATGGCGGAGCCGAGCGTACAGGGAGGTATTCACAGCGTGTTTTGAAAAGCCGCACCCTGCAGACTCCTACTCCAAACTACTTGAATTCTTCCATCCTGCCTCCATAACTGCCCAATACCGATTTTTAATCAGGCAATTGGAGCCCGAATGACTACCATACTTTCCGTCAGACGCGATGACGAAGTTGCCATGGGTGGCGACGGCCAGGTTTCTCTGGGAAATACCATGATGAAGGGTAACGCCCGCAAGGTACGCCGCCTCTATAACGGGCAGGTTATCGCGGGTTTTGCAGGCGGCACTGCAGATGCGTTTACTCTGTTTGAGCGCTTTGAGGCGCAGCTTGAAAAGCATAACGGCAATCTCACAAGAGCCGCCGTTGAACTTGCCAAAGACTGGCGGTCAGACAGGGCCTTGCGCAAGCTGGAAGCGCTTTTGGCTGTAGCGGATAAAACAGCTTCCCTGATCATCACAGGTAATGGTGACGTGATAGAGCCAGAGCACGGGTTGATTGCTATCGGCTCGGGCGGCCCGTTCGCTCAAGCCTCTGCACGGGCTCTGCTTGAAAACACTCAGCTTTCTGCCCACGAGATTGTGGAGAAAGGCCTGGAGATAGCTGCAGATATCTGCATCTATACCAACCACAATCGCACCATTGAACTGCTCTCCAAAGACGCTGTTATCAAACCAGAACCCTCCAAAACGACTGATCCGGAGTAAACATGTCTGCAATGACTCCCCGTGAAATTGTTCACGAGCTCAATAAACACATCGTGGGTCAGCAAGAGGCCAAGCGGGCCGTGGCGATCGCCCTGAGAAACCGCTGGCGCCGGATGCAGCTGGACAGCACGCTTCGGGATGAGGTCACACCCAAGAACATCCTGATGATCGGCCCCACCGGTGTAGGCAAAACTGAGATTGCCCGCCGCCTGGCCAAATTGGCAGATGCACCTTTCCTGAAAGTTGAAGCCACCAAATTTACCGAGGTTGGCTACGTTGGGCGTGATGTGGAATCCATTATCCGCGATCTGGCGGATATGGCCGTAAAAATGCTGCGGGTTCAGGAAATGAAGCGTCACGAAGAGCAGGCTTTGGACGCAGCCGAAGACAGAATCCTCGACGCCCTGCTCCCACCGCCAAGAAGCTTCGGCGAGGATAGCCAAAAGACCTCTGAAGACTCCTCCACTCGCCAGATGTTCCGGAAAAAGCTGAGGGAAGGCGAACTCGACGATAAGGAAATCGAGATCAACCTTCGTAATTCAAGCGCCGGCGTAGAAATCATGGCGCCTCCCGGCATGGAGGAGATGACCAGCCAGCTGCAGAGCATGTTTTCCAACATGGCCGCTGATAAATCCAAGCCCCGGAAGATGAAGGTGGCAGACGCTCTGAAACGGGTGAAGGAAGAGGAAGCCAGTAAGCTGGTCAATGAGGAGTCGATCAAACAGAAAGCCATTATTGCCGTTGAGCAGAACGGCATTGTGTTTCTCGATGAAATTGACAAGGTGGCCAAGCGCGCGGAGAACAGCTCGTCGGATGTTTCCCGGGAAGGCGTTCAGAGGGATCTTCTGCCACTGATTGAGGGCAGTACCGTGAGCACAAAATACGGCTCGGTACGCACAGATCATATTCTGTTTATTGCGTCCGGCGCTTTCCACTTGTCCAAGCCATCGGATCTTATTCCGGAGCTGCAGGGCCGACTGCCAATACGGGTAGAACTGCAGGCTCTTACCCCGGACGATTTCAAGCGCATTCTCACAGAACCGGATGCCTCATTGGTTCAGCAGTACGAAGCTCTGATGAACACCGAGGGCGTTAAGCTGACGTTCAGTGAAGATGCAATTGCCCGCATAGCGGAGATCGCCTGGAAGGTAAATGAGACAACCGAAAACATCGGTGCCAGGCGCTTACACACGGTTTTGGAAAGGCTATTGGAAAGCCTGTCTTTTGATGCGGGTGATGGGGTAACCGAAGCGTTTGAAGTCACTGCAGATTACGTTAATGAAAAGCTTGGAGAACTGTCGGAAGACGAAGATCTGAGTCGTTATATTCTCTGATTTGAAGCCACCGTTGAGCCAGGCGTGCTTTTCGCGCGCCTGGCCCGAATACCTACTCTGCCTTTGAAAACAGGTGGGTGACCGTTCCCAGCCCTGCCGCCAGCTTGCCCTTTCCGGTTGTCTTTTTCTTTCTGCTCCTGGCCACATACAGTGGCAGCATTTCGCCATAAAGGCTGGTACTAATGGTGCGCTGCTCATCTTCCAGACGATCCCGGCGTAGCTTGATGCCATATTTTGCCAGCTTTGGCTCCAGCTCGTCTGCACGATTCCGCAGATCCTGGCGGGTCATCTGATAAGCATGCTCACACACCATTCGGCGTGACTGGAAGCTGAACACGTTAGAGAAAAACAGCTTGGCGTCATCCCGAGTCGGCTCAAACAACAGGATATCCTTATCCGGATAGTCCGTCGCGTAGTGAGCAATACCCGACTGCATGCGGGAATAAACCATGGTCCGGAACATCTGTGACAGCAGGTTTGGCATCCCCGAACGAGTCAATTCTCCGGGCGCCATAGTGCCCGCCCGTACCGCCGCACTGGCATCAATGGGCACCAAGGGGTTCACAGCAAAAACCAGGTCTGCACCATCTTCAAACGCAACCGATGCATGCAAGCCTTTGCGCAGCGTTCCGTCTACATAATACCGGCCATCGATATCAACCGGCACGTACAGCCCCGGAGATGCTGTGCTCGCTTGTATGGCTTTGGATATGGGCACATGATCAAACCCGGGAGCGCCAAAGCACACGGCGTCGCTGCTTTCCACGTCTGCCGCAACAATGTATAGGCTGCGCTTTAGCTGCCGGAAGTCGTTTGAGCGGCCCAACATGGAAAAAGCACGCTTGAGATAATCATGAAGCCCTTCATTATCAAACAGCCCGGCGGGGGCCGCCTGAGACAGTATGGTGAGGGCTTCGAGTAAGCTCTGATCGTAAGGATTGGCAACAAAACGGCGCACGGCCGTCGTGAGCAATCCGGGCACCGCCAGCAATCGGCCCGCCATTTCTTTCAGTGCTGGCCGGAAGAATACATCAGGGTGAAAAGGATGAACTTCAGCTTCATTACGCACAAAAATCCGGCACAGTTGCGCCGTGGTCATCTGGTTCGCCAGGTTGGCGGCTACAAATGAGCCGGAGTTAACGCCCACGTACACATCAAGGTTATTGAAATCCAAGCCATCCAGAGCTTCATCCAGCGCCCGGAGTGCGCCAATCTCATATATGCCGCCTAAAGGCCCCCCCCCACCGAGTGCAAGCCCGATGCGCGGTGCTGGTTTCAGTTCGGTTGGCTTTTTCATGGCCTTTCCTTCTCCGGATAATTCGCCAGATTCAGTTTCTGGCCTGCCTGACTTACAAGGTAACAACCCGGTTTAGAGCGCGCACCCTATATTTGAGAGCCTGCCTGATATGACAACCTCAAGAAGCGACCTGTTCCACCAGAGCGGCACTCGTGGAAATTCCCGGCCGAAGGTACCGGCCAAAACCGGCATCACGCAATGCCAGATCCACACAGCTCTTGATCACGTGGGGAGAATCCAGCAGCAGCACGTCTTTCAACAGCTTTACTGCCCACTCCCGACTGACGCTGCGAATGACGGATTTCACTTTTGGCAAGCTGGCTGCGTTCATGGAAAGAGAATCGTAGCCCATAGCCATCAGCAACAGTGCACCACCGGGATCTCCCGCAAGCTCACCGCAGATACCCACTGGCTTGCCAACCGCATGGGCGTCCTGAGCAATTCTTACCAACGCCTGCAAAACCGCGGGGTGATACGAATGGTAGAGTTGAGCAACCCGCGGGTTATTGCGGTCAACTGCCAGCAAGTACTGGGTCAGGTCATTTGAGCCCACCGAGAGAAAGTCCACACGATCGGCCAATTCACGAACCTGGTATACCGCGGCCGGTATTTCCACCATCACACCCACTTTGGGCATGTGAATGTTAAAACCTTCCTCTCGCACCTCGTGATATACCCGGTAAATCAGGTGCAGAGACTCTTCTACCTCAGAAATATTGCTGATCATGGGTAACATGATCTGCAGATTGTTCAGGCCCTCACTTGCTTTGAGCATGGCTCGCACCTGAACCAGAAATATTTCCGGATGGTCCAGAGTTACCCGAATACCGCGCCAACCCAGGAACGGGTTCTCTTCCTCAATCGGGAAATAGGTCAGCGCCTTGTCACCACCGATATCCAGAGTACGCATGGTTACCGGGTTGGGTGCAAAGGCTTCCAGCTGTTCCCGGTAATACTGTCGCTGCTCCTGCTCCGATGGAAAGCGGTCCTTGATCATGAAAGGCACTTCGGTGCGATAAAGCCCTATGCCTTCGGCGCCGTGCGACAAGGAACGCACTACATCGGTCATCAGCCCGGTATTCACCAGCAGGGGCACACGATGGCCATCGGTGGTTATACAGGGTTTATCGCGAAGCGCTTCCAGCCCCCGATCGAGTTCAGCCTCTTCCTCGCAGATGGTTTGAAAAAACGCCCTGAGGTCTGACGACGGAGAAGCAAAAATCTGCCCCTCAAAACCATCAACAATCAGCTCCCGACCATCGAGCTGATTCACCGGAATATCCACAAGCCCCATAACGGTGGGCACACCCATTGCGCGGGCGAGAATGGCCACATGGGAGTTGCTGGAACCTTTGACGGAAACAAGGCCCACCAGCTGGCCCCGGGGCACCTCTCCCAGCATGGCAGGCGTCAGCTCTTCACTGACCAGAACCGTGCGTTCGGGGTAGTTCAGGTCCTTTTGATCGCCCTCCTGCAAGTAGGAAAGCAGACGGCGACCAAGGTCGCGGACATCGACCGCCCTTTCCTGAAGGTAGTGGTCATCCATCATTTCGAAATGACGAACGTAGTGCTGAACCACCTGTTTGAGGGCACCCTGAGCCCAGTTTCCTTCCCGAATACGATTATTAACTTCCCCGGGCAATGCTTCATCGCCCAGCATGCGGAGATATACGTCAAACAGTGCCAACTCTTCCGGACGAAGCCGTGAAGTGAGCCGCTTGGCGACCTGGCCAATGTCTTCGCACACCGATTGCACTGCCGACCGGAACAGCTCCAGTTCCAGCTCAATATCTTCTGCAGGCTTATCGGGAACCACGTCCAGATCAGCTGCGGGGTACACCACAACACCATGACCAATTGCCACTCCGGGCGCGCCCGGAACACCATTGAAGCTGACATCTCGGGTCTCTTCGCCGGTGAGAGAGAGACCGCTGATGGCGCCGGTCGCCTCACTGTGGGCTATAACGCCCGCAAGCTGAGCTGAAACCGTGACCAGAAACGCTTCTTCACCCTCATCAAAGCACCGGGAACTCTCGCGCTGCTGGACTACGAGAACCCCAAGCACACGGCGATGGTGAATAATGGGGACACCGAGGAAGGAGCGGAAACGCTCTTCACCAGTTTCGGGAAAATAACGATAACGGGGGTGGGAAGGTGCATCTTCAAGATTGATTGGTTCTTCCCGGGAACCGACAAGGCCCACCAGGCCTTCTGAGTGCGCAAGGCTCACTTTGCCTACGGCTTTCAGGTACAGGCCTTCGGTGGCCATCAAAATGTAGCGATTGGACACCGGATCCAGCAAGTAGACAGAACAGACCTCGGTGTTCATGGCTTTCTGCACACGCGACACGATAATACCCAACGCTTCCGAGAGATCCCGGGCGCTGTTTACCTCTTGTACAAGACTTCGCAGAATGCTCAGCATGGGTGTGTCAGTCCGTCATTTCGCCTGTTCCTTTAAACGCCGGTTGTGCTCGCTCCGGTGCCACTGCTCCATGTTGTAGAACAGTCTTGGCGCAAGTTCTCTCAGCGCACGTCGGTACACTTCACGCTTGAAGGACACCACCTGACCCAACGGATACCAGTAGCTTACCCACTGCCAGCCATCAAATTCCGGTGAATCCGTACCATCAACGCGCACTTGTGCATCGGGTGATAACATCCTCAGCAGGAACCATTTCTGTTTTTGACCCACGCAGACGGGGTGCGAGTTGTGCCGCACCATCCTTCGGGGAAGACGGTACCTCAGCCAGCCCCGGGTGCAACTGATGATTTCGACATCATTGGCGCCCAGGCCAACTTCCTCTCCGAGCTCCCGGTATAGCGCTTCTTCCGGCGATTCTTCGTGATTTATCCCGCCTTGAGGAAACTGCCAGGAGTCCTGTCCTATTCGCCTCGCCCAGAGAACCTCTCCCCGGTGGTTGGCCAGAATGATTCCGACATTGGGTCTGAAACCGTCTGAATCGATCACGGTACAGTCCTCTTGATAGAGTCGGCAGGCCGGTGAGATATGTACCGGCCGGATTTTTTCCAAGTTGCGCTCATTCTTACAGAATCCCAAGACTTCGGCAAACGCAGCCGCACTCAGGGTACCCGTGGTAACATACCGCTTTTCGCAAGCCCTATGCCTCTGGAGGTAAACGTTTGACGCTCGCAATTTTTGATCTCGACAATACCCTGCTCGCTGGCGACAGCGACCACGCTTGGGGCGAGTTTCTTGTAGAAGAAGGCATCGTTGATGCAGAGACCTATCGCCAAGCTAACGACCGCTTTTATCAGGAATACCTGAATGGCGAAATGGACATCCTGAATTACCTCAGGTTTGCGCTTCAACCTTTGTCAGCACACAACATGAGTGAACTACTGGCGTGGCGAGATGTGTTCATGGACAAGAAAGTGCGCCCCATGCTGCAAGAAAAAGCCAGTGAACTGTTGAACAGCCACCGGGAGCAGGGCCATACGCTGATGATTATCACAGCCACCAACCGGTTTGTGACCGAGCCCATTGCAGCCGTGCTGGGTATTGACCACCTGATCGCCACCGAACCTGAGTTGGTCAATGGACGTTACACCGGTGAAATTGCAGGCGTCCCCAGCTTTCAGGGAGGCAAGGTCACTCGTCTAAACGACTGGCTGAACGCTCACAACAGAAGCCTGGACGGCGCCTGGTTCTACAGCGACTCACACAACGATTTGCCACTGCTGGAAAAGGTGGACAATCCGGTTGCCGTTGACCCGGATCCAAAGCTGGAAGAATTTGCGAGGAACAAAGGCTGGAGTGTTATGACGCTTCGCGACTGAGCCCCGCTAACTGCGCGTTGAGCCCGCCTCCTTGTTTTATTGGAGGGCGGGCTCAACCAGGGGATCACATAAAACCGGTAAGGGATCGTACGAAGCAGGACTTGATGTAGTCGGTCTCTGGAATGCCTGGAATAATCGGGTGGTCCGGCGCCTGATGCCCCTGCTCCAGCAACTGCACGAAGCGATCGATCTTGCGGCCACTGCCGCGAATGATATCTACCAGCTTTTCCTGCGAGAGATGCATGGAACACGAAGCAGAAACAAGAATTCCGTCCCGCTCCAGCAGCCTCAGCCCAAGCTGATTCAACCGCGCATAGGCCTGCTCGCCAGCTTTCTGATCCCGACGGCGGGGAATAAGCGCGGGCGGGTCCAGCACAACGATATCGTACTTTTCCTTCTCTTCCGCCAGCGCTTTCAACGCATCAAACGCATCGCCTTCGATGGTTTCAACATTATCAAGGCCATTCAGCTTGGCGTTGTGATGTACCGAATCAATAGCACCAGAAGAACTGTCCACACAGGTAACCTGGGCGGCACCGGCGCATGCCGCCTGAATACCCCAACCGCCTACATAACTGAACACATCCAGCACCCGTTTACCCGGCGCGTAGGCCTGCAGGCGCAGACGATTCATACGGTGATCGTAAAACCAACCGGTTTTTTGACCGCCCTCCAGGGGCACTTCGAAGCGCACGCCGTTTTCTTCCACTTCAAGCAGTGTCGCTTCCGGGCCATGGGCCTGCTCAACGTATGAGTTCAGCCCTTCAACGCTGCGCATCTTGCCATCGTTTTTCAGGATGATGGCTTTCGGGTGCGCCAACCGCTGAACCGCACGGACTATAGATTCTTTCATCAGCTCCATGCCAGCGGTGGATATCTGGACGACAACCGTATCGCCAAAGCGATCGATAACCAGCCCGGACAGGCCGTCGCTGTCGCCGAATACCCAGCGGTAGAAGGGCTTATCAAACAACCTGTCCCGCAATGCCAGCGCTGTTTCCATGCGCTGAGTCAATCGGTTCGGGGTCATACCTTGTGCCGCGTCCCGGCTGATGAGTCGGCCGCAAATAAGAGCATGAGGATTTACGAAAATCACACCGAGAGGTTTGTCGTTGGACGCACGCAGCTCAGCCTGGGTGCCGGCTTCAAACTGTGTCAGTGGTGATCTCTGGATGTCGACTTCGTTGCTGTAAACCCACAGGTGGCCAGCCCGAAGCCTGCGCTCCGCGCCTTTGCGTAGATATAAAACCGGGAAATTCATTGCTGCCACCTTGGGGGAAGAAAATCAGGGCGGGATTATACATTAACTGCGGTCTACGACACATGAGCTGGGGGCGCAGTCGGGGCGCAGCTCCCAAAACACGCTGTGAATACGTCCGTGTACGCTTGGCTCCGCCATCCATGGCTCCGCACAGTTTTGGGAGCTGCGCCCCGACTGCTTCGACACTGGAGGTGCCTATAACTGCTTTCGAACCAGTGCCAATAATTACTCGGCGGCCGCTACATGCTCGGCGTAGGCATCTGCATCCATCAGTCCATCAAGCTCACTTTTATCAGCAAGCTTTACCTTGAACATCCAGCCATCGCCGTACGGATCTTCGTTGACCTTCTCTGGCTCGTCTTCAAGGCTTTCGTTAACTTCAAGAACCTCACCTGTTACCGGGCTGAACACATCGGATGCGGACTTCACAGATTCGGCCACGCCAGCTTCTTCGCCGCCGGTGACTGTTTCGCCAACTTCCGGAACACCGATATAAACCACGTCACCCAGTTGCTCTTGGGCGAAGTCGGTTATGCCAACGGTTGCAGTGCCGTCAGCGTGTACGCGCACCCACTGGTGGGTGTCGATGTATTTGAGATCAGAAGGTGTTTCACTCATAAGGGTAATTCCTGACAAAAATTTTGGGCAGTGTAACCGAAACCTTAGCGCCAGCGAACCTCTCGTGCCAGCTTCATGAAGGAATCGAGATATTGCACGCCCACATCTCGCTCGCGGCAGCCCAGGAATATCTGTTTGGATATGCCTTCTTTGCCCAGTTTTACCGGAACAATGCCCAGCCGGTCGCTGTATTCCGTGACCAGCCATCGGGGTAGCGCCGCTACGCCACGGCCGGCGGCGACCATTTGCAGCATGATGTCTGTGGTCTCGATGGTTTTGTGGCGTGCGGGGCGCATGTTTGCGGGCACCAGTATGTGGTTGAAAACATCCAGCCGCTCTATCGCCACGGGATAGGTAATCAAGGTTTCCGATTCCAGATCCACCGCTTCTGCCCAAGGCTTGCCTGCCAGGCGGTGGGTAGCGGCAACCACCAGCACCTGCTCGTAATCAAACACAGGCTCAAACACTAACCCCGGCCTGTGCAGCGGGTCGGGAGTGACCAGCATGTCGATGTCGTGGCCAAAAAGAGCGCCAATACCACCGAATTGGAATTTCTGCTTTACGTCTACATCCACCGACGGCCACTGTTCAAGGTAAGGGCCAACAACTTTTAGCAGCCATTGATAGCAGGGATGGCACTCCATTCCGATACGCAGGGTGCCCGCCTGCCCTCTGGCGAACTGGCCGATGAGCATTTCCGCATGCTCAAATTGAGGTAACAGGCGATTAGCCAGTGCCAACAAGTGGCTGCCGGCTTGGGTCAATCGAAGTTGCCTGCCTTCTCGCAGCCAAAGCGGGGTTCCCAGCTGCTGCTCCAGTTTGCGTACGGAGTGGCTAAGCGCGGACTGGGTAAGGTGAAGGCGGCTGGCGGCTGCCGTCAGGGAGCCTTCTGTTTCAACAGCTCGAAGAACTTCCAGATGGTTACGTTCAATCATTCGGCAATCCATGAATGGAATTAATGGAACCCTGAAATAATACCATTATTTTTCATTGACCCGGAACGCTAATCTGGCAACTCCTATCAACGCCTCACTAAACACAGAATCAGGAGTTTCAGATGACCATTACGCACAACCTCGGCTATCCGCGCATCGGCGCGCGCCGGGAACTTAAATTCGCCTTGGAAGCACTTTGGAATGGCACCTCCTCCGAACAGGCGCTGCAGGAAACCGCCGCCGGGTTGCGTTCGCAAAACTGGCAAGAGCAGGCAGGTCTTTCCCTGGCGCCCGTAGGCGATTTTTCGCTTTACGATCAGGTGCTGGACATGAGCGCGACACTTGGCAATTTGCCGGAGCGGGCAAGCGCCCATGAAGGTTCACCGCTGGACGAGTATTTTCGTGTGGCCCGGGGCCGCTCCCCAAGCGACAGTGCCTGCTGCAGCGTCCATGCGGGCGAAATGACCAAGTGGTTTGATACCAACTATCACTACATAGTGCCGGAGTTCAGTGCCGATACGAATTTCAGCCTGAACGCTGATCGCATACTGGTGCAACTGGCGGAAGCCCGCGCTCAGGGTGTAAACACCAAGCCTGTCATCATCGGCCCGGTTACCTATCTATGGTTGGGAAAAGCCAAAGATGAATCTGATCGCTTGAAACTGCTCGACAAGCTGCTGCCGGTCTACACCGAGTTACTGGCGAAGCTCGCGGATGCGGGTGCTGAATGGGTGCAGATTGATGAGCCGGCACTGGTTACCGAGCTGGATGCCGACTGGAAGCATGCTTTCATTCTCGCGTACCACGAACTGAAAACCGCTCCGGTAAAACTGCTGTTGGCCACTTATTTTGGCGAGCTAAGGGAAAACCTGCAACTTGCCTGCGAACTGCCTGTGGCAGGCATTCACTTGGACGCTATCAGCGCACAAAACGAAGTTGCGCGACTGGCCGACTGGCTGCCAGCTCATAAGGTGCTGTCCCTCGGTGTTATCAACGGCCGAAACATCTGGAAAACCGACCTGAATGCTACTCTGGATCTTCTGGAGCCGCTGAAGGAAAAGCTGGGCGAGCGTCTTTGGCTGGCGCCTTCCTGCTCTCTTCTGCATGTACCGGTTGATCTGGAAAGTGAAACCACGCTGGATGCCGAAGTGCGCAACTGGCTGGCTTTTGCCCGGCAGAAACTGCAGGAGTTAAACACTCTGGCGAAGGCTCTTGATGAAGGTCGAGAAGCCGTAGCCAAAGAACTGGCCGCCAATCAGAACGCCATCGAGAGTCGCCGCCAGTCCTCAAGAGTACACAACCCCGCGGTTGCGGAAGCCCTGTCAGCCATTACGCCTGAGCATGGCCAGCGCAAGAGCCCGTTCAGCACACGGTCCAAGCTGCAGCAGGAACGATTCAAGCTACCCGCCTATCCGACGACCACCATTGGTTCCTTCCCGCAAACGCCGGAAATACGCGCGGTTCGCAAGGAGTTCCGCCAGGGCAACCTGAGCCAGCAGGACTACACCGCGCGGATTCATGAAGAAATTGCTTACTGTGTTGAGCAACAGGAAGCGCTAGGCCTGGACGTGCTGGTGCACGGCGAAGCTGAACGCAACGACATGGTGGAGTATTTTGGCGAACAGCTGGAAGGCTACGTGTTCAGCCGGTTTGGCTGGGTGCAGTCCTATGGCTCACGATGCGTGAAACCACCCATCCTGTTTGGTGACATCACCCGCCCCAATGCCATGACCCTAGACTGGACCAAATACGCCCAGTCCCTGACCGACAAGCCCATGAAAGGCATGCTCACCGGCCCGGTTACCATTTTGAACTGGTCGTTCGTGCGGGATGACCAGCCACGCAAGGACACCTGCCTGCAGTTAGCGCTGGCCGTACGTGAAGAAGTTCAGGATCTGGAAAAAGCCGGGGTAGGGATTATCCAGATTGATGAAGCCGCCTTGCGTGAAGGCTTGCCACTGCGCCAGTCAGACTGGAATACCTATCTGGAGTGGGCTATCGAAGCCTTCCGCATCAGTGCTAATGGCGTGCAGGATGACACTCAGATTCATACTCACATGTGCTACTCGGAGTTCAACGATATCATCGGGGCCATTGCCCGCATGGATGCCGACGTGATCACCATCGAAACATCACGCTCTGCCATGGAGCTGCTGGATGCGTTCAAGGGCTTTGAGTATCCCAACGACATAGGGCCAGGGGTTTACGACATCCACTCCCCGAACATTCCGCGAGTGGCACAAGTAACCGATTTGATGAGCAAAGCCGCAGAGAGGATTCCGGCAGAGCGTTTGTGGGTCAACCCGGATTGCGGCCTGAAAACCCGCCGCTGGGAGGAAGTCATACCTGCTCTGGAAGCAATGGTGGCAGCAGCACGAGAGCTTCGCGGACAAAACGCAGAAAGTGACGTTGCAGAGCAGGAGCTGGCAGAAGCGGCTCAGTAACCGGTGCTGTTCTGATCCAGCTCAAACTCGAAACTCCGGGCCCGGCAGACCTCCGTAGTGAAGTCGCCGGAAGCCTGGAGCTCAAACCAACGATACCCGGGCGCCAGGTCATCTACAGAGAACTTGCGTGAGCCGGAGGTAAATTGAATGCAGGTGGACGGCGTAGCCAACAAGTGCACGCCGTTTCTTTGCTGCTCAAAGGTCTGGTGAATGTGGCCCCACAACACAATTTTTACTTGCGGGAACCTGTCAATCAACTGCCAGAACTCTTCACGGTTTCTCAGCCCAATATCGGCCATCCAATCGGTATCAATATCAACGGGGTGATGGTGCAGGGTTACAAGGGTCGGCACATCCGGATTCTGCTCCAGCATCTGTACTAAAAAACCCAACTCGGATTCCGCGAGCTCCCCATGCACTTTACCCGGTACGGACGAATCCAGAAGAATAAACTGCCAGCCGCCCTGCACAAGGTGACGACGGTTTGCGCCGTAGCGAGCGGCAACTTCTTTCAGGGAGGGAACCTTGTCGTGATTACCGGCAATCCAGGCTGATGCACAGTTAAAAGCAGTAAAACTCTCGCCTAGCGCACAATAAGCTTCTTCCGATCCATCCTGAGCAAGATCGCCAGTGGCAAGAATCAGATCCGGCTGCCCGTGCGAAGCAAGCACTTCAGCTATGACTGCATTGAGGCTGTCGCGGGTATTAACACCAAGCAGCGCGCCATCAGCACTGGCCATAAGGTGTGGATCCGTTAGCTGCAGTACCCGAAGTGGCCGGGCGGTTTCCTTTGAGGTCATGATGCTATTGGTCTGTTTGCTGCCGTCAATGAGTAACAGATTTACGGGCTACCACGTTACACAGGCTCCCATGATCTGAGGGCAAGTGTACGTTGTAAGCTACCGAATTTATCACTTGCTATTGGAACCGATGTCACATTCTGGCCTAACGCAGGCAAAATATTGCGCGATTTGCCAACTCTATTCGCCTTTCACAGCACCTGATTTACTGGCAGCCAGGCGCAAAAACTCTTAGTCGACACCCTGCCGGGTCGTCCATGCCGCATGTTCAAGAGGCAGGTGGCCGAATCTCAGACAGTATTCCAGCCAGTCGGCCAGGAACCCATTAACCTGCGTCTTTTCATCCGGGTGGTGCATAAAACGGTTAGGATAATCGTTGACCGGCGCAATCTGCGTGTCGCGATAACAACTTATGACCTCTGCCATAACTGCATCGTGGTATACACGCACGGTCATCTGCGGATTGTTAAGCCAGCGACCACTATTGTGTATTTGTTCGAGCAAGAGGGTTTCGGTATATCGGGCGGTTTGCAGCACCTTGATTCGAACCCGGCCCAAATATTCGCTTTCCCGGTGCAACTCAATGTCGCAGACGGGCTGATCACCTGCTCTCAGTTGGCGTAATCTTTCAATGCGGTGGTAGTTACCCTCACACAGGGCTCCAAGCTGCCGCAGGTCGGGCACGTAGCGCTTGGGTTTCATTGCCCATTCATTCATGGCTACCACCCTGCCCGCAGTCTGGCACGATTGATCTGCAGCCATTGTATGGCAATGATTGCTGCTGCATTGTTGATGCGGCCGTCGCTGATCATCGCTATGGCTTCGTCTGCTGAAACCACATGGGCACGGATGTCTTCGCTTTCCTCTTCCAGTCCGAACAGGCCGCCTGCGGATTCGGTGCTGACTTTGCCGCAATACAGGTACACCATTTCTGTAGTGCCACCTGGCGACACCAGGTAATCACAGATTTTTTCGAGTTTGCTGAAGCTGAGGCCGGCTTCTTCTTCAGCCTCTCTTTGGGCGACTTCTTCGCTGCTCTCGCCTTCTTCGTTCATTCCAGCGACCAGTTCCAGCAACCAGGGGGATTGGTCTCGCCCCAAAGCGCCCAGGCGGAATTGTTCCAGCAGTACCACTTCGTCCCGTTCGGGGTCGTAGGGAAGCACGCAGGTGGCATCGCCACGAATGAAAAGCTCGCGGGTAAACTGCGGCATGTTCCGGCCATCAAAGCGCGGGTGAGTCAGGCACAGCTTGTCCATGCGAAAGAAGCCCTGGAAGACGATTTCGCGTTTTTCAACTTTGACATCACTGGCTTTGAACTGGAACGGCTTGGTCATGCTTTACTCTGTTTTGAAATCGGTTTTGCACGATAGCCGGTTGGTGTTGTTTATTGCAAGCCTGCTTGGGTGGGGCTGGTTGTGGCAAGGACGGCTTTCCAAAACACGCTGTAGATACATCCATGTACGCTTGGCTCCGCCATCCATGGCTCCGCACAGTTTTGGAAAGCCGTCCTTGCCACAACCGATTCAACTTTGTGCTGTCCGCTTTTAAACACAAAACGGGATCAGCATCCGTAAGTTATTTTACGCTCTATTCTCCTTGGCAAATTCTGCGCTTACTCCGAACTCACATGCCTGAAAAACTATGCTCAGACTTTGTCGTAAAGCTTACTCCCGGATTCCACGAACTCCCGGGATTTCTCTTTCATGCCAGCATCCACTGCTGAAATCTCATCAATTCCATGTTCAGCCGCATAATCGCGAACTTCCTGAGAGATTTTCATGGAGCAGAATTTCGGGCCGCACATGGAGCAGAAGTGTGCCACTTTGGCGGATTCCTTGGGCAGGGTTTCGTCATGGAAGGCGCGGGCTGTGTCCGGGTCCAAACCGAGGTTGAACTGGTCTTCCCAGCGGAATTCGAACCGGGCTTTGGATAGGGCGTTGTCGCGGATTTGCGCGCCCGGATGGCCTTTTGCCAGATCCGCGGCGTGGGCGGCGATTTTGTAGGTGATGATGCCGGTTTTTACGTCGTCTTTATTTGGTAAACCCAAGTGCTCTTTGGGGGTGACGTAGCAGAGCATGGCACAGCCAAACCAGCCGATCATGGCAGCGCCTATGCCGGAGGTTATGTGGTCGTAGCCAGGGGCAATGTCGGTGACCAATGGCCCGAGGGTATAAAAGGGCGCTTCGTCACAGCACTCCAACTGCTTGTCCATGTTCTCTTTTACCAGGTGCATGGGTACGTGGCCGGGGCCTTCGATCATGCATTGTACGTCGTGCTTCCAGGCGATTTTGGTGAGTTCGCCCAGGGTTTCCAGTTCGCCGAACTGGGCTGCGTCGTTGGCGTCGGCTATGGAGCCGGGGCGCAGGCCGTCGCCGAGGCTGAAGGAGACATCGTAGGCTTTCATGATTTCGCAGATGTCTTCGAAGTGTTCGTACAGGAAGCTTTCCTTGTGATGGGCCAGGCACCATTTGGCCATGATGGAGCCGCCACGGGAGACAATGCCGGTGGTGCGTTTGGCGGTCATGGGAACGTGATGCAAACGCACACCTGCGTGGATGGTGAAGTAGTCCACGCCCTGCTCTGCTTGCTCAATCAATGTATCCCGGAAGATTTCCCAGGTGAGGTCTTCAGCCACGCCGCCTACTTTTTCCAGCGCCTGATAGATGGGCACTGTGCCGACCGGCACCGGTGAGTTGCGGATCAGCCATTCGCGGGTTTCGTGAATGTTCTTGCCGGTGGAAAGGTCCATGATGGTATCGGAACCCCAGCGGATGCCCCAGGTGAGTTTCTCTACTTCTTCTTCAATAGACGAGGTAACCGCTGAGTTGCCGATGTTGCCGTTGATTTTCACCAGGAAATTTCGGCCGATAATCATGGGCTCGGATTCAGGGTGGTTAATGTTCGCGGGGATGATGGCCCTGCCCCGGGCAACTTCGCTGCGCACAAATTCGGGGGTAATTTCCTTTGGGATGCTGGCGCCGAACGATTGGCCGGGGTGCTGATCATCGGCCAAGCCTTGCTCACGAGCTTCCTGCAGCTTCATGTTTTCCCGTATGGCGATGAATTCCATCTCCGGCGTAATGATGCCTTTGCGGGCGTAGTGCATCTGGGTAACGTTTTTATTGCCCAGCGCCCTCAGCGGCTTGCGCTCATCCATAAAACGGAGCGGGTCCAGCTGCGGATCTTTCATTCTGCGACGGGTGTATTCCGAGGTGTAGCCTGCCAAGGGAGCCGTATCTTCACGCTCCGCTATCCAGGCCGCGCGGATGGCGGGAAGGCCTTTGCGCAGATCGATGGTGGCTTCAGGGTCTGTGTATATGCCGGAGGTGTCGTACACCACAACCGGTGGGTTTTTCTCGCCACCCATTTCTGTGGGTGTGTCCTGCACGGTGATTTCCCGCATAGGCACCCGCAGGTCGGAACGGCTACCCTGCACGTATACTTTGCGCGACCCCGGCAAGGGCTGTATCGCGGCGGAATCGACGCGGGCGGAATCACTGAGGTAGGTAGGCAGATCTGTCATCATTCGCTCCCGGAATATTACTTTGGAATTCGGGTCGCGCATGACGGAGAGAGCCCCTACCCACGTGGTTCTCGGGTAGCACTGGCTCTTCGATAGCTTGGTCTCAATCCCTACGCCGGTATTATCCGGATCAGGTCGCGGGTTCTGCGATGCAATCTCAGCCGACTATCTGAACAAGTCAAACAGCCAGCACCCCGTCAAGACGCGAGTCTTTAATCTGTAGCACTCAAAGTGAGTGTTGTTTGCAAGTGTAGAGCTGAGCGCAATTATTGTCCATAATGGGAAGATTGTTTCAGTCGGCTTGCTTAACCATGCCATTACTGATGTTGCCTCCATGTCATCGCGGGCAATCCGGTATCCTTTTTCAGCGCCCCCAACTGGGCGCCGGCGCGCACATGTACTCAGGAGTAATAATGAAGAAACGATTGCTTTCCGGACTTATTGGCCTCTTGGCGGCTCAGCCTGCCCTTTCCCTGGACCTGGTTGAGACCTATGAGAAAGCACTCTCTTACGACTCCGGGATCGCGGCTGCTCAAGCCAGATTCGAATCCCAGCAGGCGGCCAGTGATATAAGCAAGAGTACCCTGCTGCCCCAGATTGGAGCCTATGCGCAAGGAAATCATACGGATTTTGACGCCAAAAACGGCGTGGGGGACAGCTACAAATCTCTTAACTACGGTGTGCGTCTCACCCAACCGGTATTCCGAGCAGACAACTGGTTTCGTTATGATTCCAGCAAATTCCAAACCGCAGCAGCCCAAGCTCAATACAATCTGGCACAGCAGCAGCTGATTCTGGATGTTGCCACTGCCTATTTCAACGTATTGCGGGCGCAAGACACTGTTACAACCGCAAGAGCAGGCGAAGCCGCCATTCGCCGGCAATACGAACAGGCACAAGAGCGTTTTGATGTTGGCCTGATAGCTATCACAGAAGTTTATGAAGCGCGCGCCAGCTACGACGATGCCAGAAGTATCCGGATTGCAGCAGAAAACCAGACGAACATCGCCCGGGAGCAACTGGCCCGGTTTACAGGCGAATATTCTGAAGACCTGCAAAACTTGCGTCAGAGCTTCCCTCTGGGTCAACCAGAACCGCAAGACCCATCCGCATGGGAAATGACGGCTCTTGAACAGAACTGGGCAATACAAGCTGCTATGTCAGTACTGGATTCAAGCGAATCCAATTTAGACGTCGCAAAATCTGGCCATATGCCAACGCTAGATCTGATCGCCTCCTACGGAAAAAATGAACTCGATGGCAACAAGCTTCCGCAACAGGAAGGGACCCAAGGTGTTATCGGCCTTGAGCTGAATATACCGTTATATATGGGCGGCGGAACTCAAGCTGGTGTTAGACAGCAGCGTTCGCTGGTTACAGTAGCTCAGGAGGATCTGAACACGACCCGCCGCGATGTAAGAGTGAGCACGCGCAGCCTGTACCTGACTGTAAACAACAACGTAGAGACTGCATCCGCCCTGGAGCAAACGATTATTTCCCGCCGCAGCGCACTGGACGCGACCCGCGCGGGGTATGACGTGGGCACCCGCAACATCGTTGAGGTACTGGATGCAGAGCGCGCTTACTACGTGGCTCTTAATGATTACGCCAATGCTCGCTACGACTATGTTACGAATACCCTCCGGTTAAAGCAGGCTGCCGGCACCCTTAGCCCTAGAGATCTTATTGAATTGAACAATTGGCTTAGCGCCAGTGCACCGGGAATTGAGGCTCTGGCCAACGACAAACAGACCCTGAAAGACCCGACTCGCTAGTTTGCGAGGCTAAAATCCGGATGAAAGCGCGGTGGGGAGCACATTCCTCCCCACCCAACGTTTACTGCCCCCCCCCTACACCAACCCAACTCAAACCCACTCGATAATTCCGTCAACCACCCTATCCAGCGCACCCTTGTTCTTATTGACCACCGACAATGCACGTTGCCCCCTGGCTTGACGCTCCTCAACATCAGTGAACAGGGCGAGCAGCTGTCGAAACACCTCATCTCCATCCCTGACCATGGTTACGCCACCATCATCAAGCAACCGATCATAGATAGTTTCAAAATTGAATACGTTGTGCCCAGAAATAACAGGAATTCCCCAGCCCGCCGGCTCCAGAGGATTGTGACCGCCACGCTCTATCAACGAGCCGCCCACAAAAGCCACATCACTGGCTCCGTAGAGCATCATCAGCTCGCCCATGGTGTCGCCCAGGTATACCTGCGCGCTGGAGGGGTCGTCACCTGAAGAGCGCCGCGCCAGAGAGAATTCCTGTCGGCCAATGAGTTCCGCTACTGACTCAAACCGCTCCGGGTGGCGGGGCACAATAATCAACAGCGCATCGGGCTGATGCTGCAACAACTGCTTATGTGCCGCCAGCAACTGGGCGTCTTCGCCTTCATGGGTACTTCCGGCAATCCACACGGGGCGATCTGAAAGGCTGCTCTTTAGCTGCCCTGACGCCGCGCGCACTGAGTCAGGTATATCCACATCAAATTTGACGCTGCCTGTAACCGCAACTTTGGACGCGGCGACACCTATTCTTCGAAAGCGCTCTGCATCTTTTTCAGCTTGGGCTGCAACCCAGCTGATGCTGCGCACAATCGGTGCTACCAGTCGCTTTACACGTTCATAGCCCAGCGCTGAGCGCTCCGACAGCCGGGCGTTGATAAGAAAAACAGGGACCCCGCGAGACCGGCTCTGGCGAATCATGTTCGGCCATATCTCCGTTTCCATAATCACCAGTATTCTGGGGTTAACACGGTTCAGAAACCGGCGAATGGCACCGGGGGTGTCATAAGGTGCGTATGCATACTGAACCTGGTCCCCAAACATTTTCATGGCCTGCGTCTGACCTGTGTCTGTCATGGCGGTTAACAGGATTGTTATATCGGGATTGCGGGCGAGCAGCCGTCGCACCATAGGCGCAGCGGCAATGGTTTCGCCTACCGACACAGCATGAACCCAGACAACAGTGCCGCTGGCATGGGGAACAAAACCCAACCGCTGCCGCCAGTTGATGCGCAGCTCAGGCGCTTGACGGCCCTGCCACCACAACCGGATAAGAATAAACGGCAGTGCCAATCGTATAAGCTGTGAATAGATAAATTGAAGCACGCAGGACTCTCCCCAAAACAGTGCGGTATCATATCGCAAAGCCTGACCAGTTGCTTCCGACTGACACTGCCGGGCAACATAGCCATAGCCGCAACCCACTGAGCTAGCAGGACAGATTTCAAGTGAAGAAGAAACACCGTAAACAGGCGCGCAATACAGACTACGCAGCCTATCGCCACCCGCGTTGGTGGCCAACCTGGATCGGAATTGCTGTTATGTGGTGTGCAGCCCAGCTTCCCATCCGTTTTCAGTGGTGGCTTGGCAAATGCATTGGGCTTCTGGCGTGGCGCTTTGTCAAGAGGCGGCGCCATATCACCGAGGTTAATATACGCCTGTGTTTTCCTGAACTGACGCAGGCGCAGCAAGGTGCACTGGTTCGTAACAGTTTTATCGCAAACGGAATAGGCCTCATGGAGCTGGGTATAGCCTGGTTCCGGAATCCGGCAAAGCTTACGGGTATAACAGAGGTTCATGGCAAGGAGCATCTGGACAATGCGCTGGCCGAAGGTAAGGGTGTATTGTTGCTGGGCGGCCACTACAGCACTCTGGACCTTGGAGGCAGCCTGGTTACCGAGTACATTGAGGCAGATGTGATGCAGAGGGATCACAACAACCCACTGATGAACGCCGTTATGACCCGGGCAAGGGAACGTCGCTACGAGACAGTCCTGGGCGCCCGGGATCTTCGTGGGCTATTCCGCAGCCTGAAAAAGAATCGGACTGTGTGGTACGCCACAGACCAGGATTATGGCCGCAAAGATATTGTTTTCGCGCCGTTCTTTGGTATACCAACTGGTACTATCACAGCCACATCTCGTATAGCTGCACGCAGCCAGTGTAAAGTGGTTCCATTCAGCCATTTTCGACGGCAGGACAAGCCTGGCTATGACATATACTTTCACCCGCCGCTGGACCCCTTCCCAAGCGGCGACGACATGCAGGATGCGACGGCAATCAATCAGATTATTGAGCGCGAGATCCGGCGCGCACCCGATCAGTATCTCTGGATGCACCGCCGCTTCAAAACGCGGCCAGATATAAACGACCCAGGTTTTTATGGCGGCAAATAGCACGTCGGCGGCACCTGTAATATGGCTGCTCACAGACAACAAGCCCGGGCACCGAAATCAACTAAAGGGGCTTGGCAACCGACTACGGGTGAAAGCCGGGGCCAGTCTGTACTGGATCGACGCTCCCGACACACGCACACCCTTGTGGCGAGCGCTGCTGGCAATACCGCCCGGGCTGGGCAGATCGCTCCCCCACCCGGACCTGATCATTGCTGCAGGTGCGGGCACCCACAAACTGCTGCTTTCTTTGCGACGGCTCAAGAATGCCAAAACTCTGGTCATCATGAAGCCCGGATTCCCGCGCAACTGGATCGACGGCGCTATAATTCCCGCCCATGACGGCATTGCTCAAAACCGGGACACACTGATTACTGACGGTGTTATCAACACGGTCACACCCCTGGCCAGAATTACGGATAAACCCGAAGCCCTTTTGTTACTCGGTGGCCCATCACCCCAATACGACTGGGACGATGACGTGGTTTTCGGGCAGGTCACTCATCTGATCGGAGAGTATCCTGAATGGCGCTGGACCATCAGCAGCTCAAGACGAACGCCTGGAGCTCTCAGGGAACGACTAAATGAGCTGGCCGGCCTCAAGATTACCGTGGCAGACCCTGACAGGACCCATGAAGACTGGTTAAGCCACAGTGTAGCGGCATCCCGGGCTATCTGGGTAACCCCTGACAGCATGTCCATGGTATGTGAAGCTGCCACATCCGGGGTACCAACCGGGTTGTTCCAACTCCCCGAGCGTTCCGGAAGCCGTGTAGCCAGCGGCGTGCAACAATTGGTTGAGGCTGGCCATGTAGCGCGCTGGAGTGATCATGCAACCGTGATGGGCGGTAAAACTGGTCAGGAAAAACCTCTCTGGGAGGCTGACCGGGCGGCTCTATGGGTGATTAAACGCTGGCTGACACCTGCCAGCGAAAAGCAGAAAAGAGTAAAAGGGATGACTCCTTGAGAATTCTCCAGGCACTACCGGCTCTATACAGTGGCGGTGTAGAACGGGGAACCGTCGAGTTTGCGGCGGATCTTGTTCGCCACAACTGCGAATCCTGGGTTGTATCAAACGGCGGGCCTCTGGTGAAACGTCTTGAAGAGCAAGGCACAACCCACATCAGAATGCCCATTCATCGCAAGTCACCTGCATCCTTTGGGCAAATTCGCCCCATGCGTAACCTGATTCGGAAGCTTCAGCCAGACATTATTCACGTACGCTCACGCATGCCCGCCTGGATCGTGCGCCTTGCGTGTAAGGGGCTGCCTGCGAGCCAGCAGCCAGCCATTGTGTCGACTTTCCACGGCATGTATTCCGTAAACCCGTACAGCGCCATCATGGCAAAATCCGATCACGTGATCGCAGTATCAAACTGTGTACGCAACTACATCACCCACAACTACCAGGTTCCCGAGCAAAAGCTCACTGTGATACAGCGCGGAGTGGATGTGGATTACTTTCAGCAACAGACACTGAGTGAAACATGGCGACAATCTCTGTTTACCCAATTCCCACAACTTGAGAACAAACATATTCTCATGATGCCCGGGCGCATTTCCCGGTGGAAAGGCCAGCTGCAGTTTCTTGAGGCTATGGCTGAAATCACCCGCGAAAAACCAGACTGCCACGGCATCATTGTTGGCGGTGCAGAACCCGGGAAAGAGCGCTTCCTGCAGGAACTGGAACGACATCGCACAAAGCTCGGGCTTACTGACAAAGTCAGCTTCCTTGGGCAGCGGGATGATATGGCGGAGCTATATCTGCTTGCCGACCTGGTCTGTCATATGTCGACAAAGCCCGAACCCTTCGGCCGCACTGTTACCGAAGCACTTTCCTCCGGCACGCCCGTGGTTGCGTTTAACCGTGGTGGTGCAGCTGAAACGCTGCAGGCATGCTTTCGCGACGGGCTTGTAACCCCTGATAACATTCAGGAGTTTGCCCAGGTAGCTATCAGATTGCTCGGTGACAACGCCCCGCACATTGAGATTCCATACCGGTTTCGGCTGCAGGCGCAAACAGAGTCGACACTGGAGGTTTACCGGAAGGTTCTTGGCAAAGCCGCTTCCACCTTTTGAAAATTATCTGGCAGATACATGTGTCAGGCTAGCGTCACTGCGGGCCCTTGGCCTGGTTTTTATGTTCAGCCCCACCTTCCAGCTCCGCCAGCATTTGCATCTCCTTTGCCTTGGCCAGCCTCATAAAGTTTCTGTTCGCGGCGGTAATCGCAACACTTAATCCAAACCATCCATTTCGGAATTGCCCACGAACCAGGTAATACTTAAGGAACTTGAGTGGGAACTCTGCAAACAGCCGCGCACTTGGAATTTTCCGGCCTTTTGCAACCAAAAACCGCGCCTGTTCCGATGAAAGCTGGCTGTATTTTTTCTCAATCTGCTCTAATGAAACGAGCGTTCGGTGAAGAACATCTCCTTTCAATTCAAGCACCTTGCCCACCTTAACCTGCGGGCGATCGTTATTGCTATCCTTCTCAGCCTCTATCGCTGCTCTGGTTCGGTTGTATAAACGAAGAATCTTCTTACTTCTTTCGTATCTGAACGGGTGGCCTTGCATAGGTGGGGACAGCACCCAGCGCATCTTGAACCCTGCAACATCATCCGGAATCGGCTTTTCAAACAAGCCCCGAATGTTCGCCACTAACTCATCAGACAATACTTCATCGGCATCCAGATCAAGCACCCAGTCGTTGCGACAAAGGCTTGCAGCATAGGCCTTCTGGCTGGCAAACCCCTCCCAATCGTTGTGCACAAACCGGGCCCCTGAAGATTCCACAATTTCTCTGGTTTTATCAGTACTTCCAGAGTCCACAACTAGTATTTCATCAGCCCAACCCATCACTTTTGCCAGTGACTCCGGGAGCCGCAACTCCTCGTTCTGAGTAATATAGTAAACAGACAACGGTAGTTTCATCATGATTCCTGGCATTAAAGCGGCCGACTAAAGCCATTGACCGGTCATTATTACGGTATCAATATGGTAAAGTATTTCGCTTCAGGTTGACGCTTTTCTATAGCTTCACAAACTCAAGCCCGGAGCAAACCCATGATTCATCCCGTCATTATGGCTGGCGGTACCGGCTCGCGACTTTGGCCGTTGTCACGACAGCTGAACCCGAAGCAGTTTCTCAAGCTGACCGACAGCCCACTCTCGATGCTGCAATCGACCGTGGCCCGGCTTGACGGCATGGACACACAAAACCCGCTCCTGATTTGCAACGAAGAGCATCGCTTTCTGGCTGCAGAACAAATGCGGCAGTCCGGCCACGAAGATAGCTGTATTATCCTTGAGCCTTGTGGTCGCAATACCGCGCCTGCCATTGCCCTGGCGGCGCTTCAATTGTGCGAAAGCGCCGGGAGCGAAGACCCTCTGATGTTGGTACTTGCTGCCGACCACCTGATTACAGACGTCGAAGCTTTCCAGGATGGTGTGAAAAAGGCTGTGCCTTTGGCAAAAAAAGGCAAACTTGTGACATTTGGCATCATCCCGCACCAACCTGAAACCGGATACGGCTATATCCATCGCAGTACCGAGTTGGCGACTGACTGTTACTCCGTTGACGGTTTTGTGGAAAAGCCCGATCTTGAGACCGCAAAAACCTATCTTGAATCTGGAGAATACCTCTGGAACAGTGGCATGTTTCTGTTTGGCGCCAAGCAATACCTGGCAGAACTGGAGCTGCACCGCCCTGACATTTTATCAGCCTGTCGCGCTGCGATGGCTGATACCAGCGAAGATCTTCACTTTGTTCGGGTAAGCCCGGAACTTTTTGCAAACTGCCCCTCTGAATCTGTTGACTATGCAGTCATGGAAAAAACGAACCATGCTGTGGTTGTTTCTTTGGACGCCGGATGGAGTGACATAGGCTCCTGGTCAGCGCTGTGGGATGTCAGTGAAAAAGACGCCAATGGCAACAGCCTCAGCGGCGATGTAATCGCCCACCAAACCAGCAACACTCTGGTTCGCGCAGACAGCCGGCTGGTAGCGGCAATTGGCGTTGATGATCTTGTCATTATTGAGACCAACGATGCCATTCTTATTGCTCACAAAGACAAAGTACAGGACGTAAAAGCGGTGGTTGAGCAGATCCGAAACGATGGCCGACATGAGCACATGAATCACCGCGAGGTTTACCGTCCCTGGGGTGTATACGACTCCATAGACAGCGGGCCGCGTTACCAGGTAAAGCGGATCACAGTAAAGCCCGGCGCGAAGCTATCGGTTCAAATGCACCATCATCGCGCTGAGCACTGGATTGTTGTCAGCGGGACAGCACGCGTAACAAACGGTGAAAAAACATACCTCGTGACTGAAAACCAGTCCACTTACATACCGATAGGACAGGTACACTCATTGGAAAACCCGGGAGTTATCAATCTGGAGTTGATTGAGGTGCAGTCGGGTTCTTATCTTGGTGAGGATGATATCGTCAGGTACGAAGACCGGTATGGCAGAAAATGAATAAGCTGAAATATCTTTTTGTTGCAGGTCTCCTGCGCATCGCCGGCAAGCTTTCTCTGGCAAGCGCCCAACGGATTGGCAAGTTTATCGGCTTGCTTATGTGGAAGTTGCAGCTCAAGACTCGTGAAGTTACGGAGATAAACCTCTCAATTTGTCTCCCGGAGCTCTCGCCAACAGAGCGAGCAGACCTTGCGAAGGAATCACTGATCAGCACAGGCATGACGATGCTGGAAATTCCTTTGATGTGGGAGTGGCCGGTTGAAAAATGCCTTGATCTGGTTCGTGAAACAGAAGGCCTCGAGCTGATTGACGAGGCAATGGCTGACGGTAGCGGCCTGATCCTTCTCGCCCCGCACCTTGGCAGCTGGGAGTTAGCGGGACTGTTTTTCTCATCCCGTTACAAAATGGCTGCTCTATATAGCCCGCCCAACATGCCGGAATTCGAGGACTACATGATCCGTGTACGCGGCCGGCTTGGCTCCGAACTCGTGCGAGGCGACAGGCGGGGTCTTGTAAGGCTGGGAACGATTCTCCGGGAGGGCGGTGTGGCGGGCATCCTTCCGGACCAATCCCCGCGTGGCAAAGGTAATGCCTTTGCCCCATTTTTTGGTATGGAAGTCAAAACCATGACTCTGGTCTCCAAGCTTATGCAACGAACCGGAGCCAAGGTTTTGATCACCTACGCCGAACGGTTAGAAAACGCACAGGGCTTCCGGATTGTAGTACGCAAAACCGAACCGGGCCTCGACAGCAAGGATTCCGTGGCAGCAACAACCGCCCTGAACCAGTCAGTTGAACAGTGTATTCGGGATATTCCCGGGCAGTATCAATGGGAATACAAACGCATGCGGCACCGGCCACCAGGTGAAATCAACCCCTATAATCCGGACCGGGTGTGCTGACATGACAAATCACTTCAAAAAACCTGTTTACCTGCTTTTTGTAGCCGGTATAGCAGGAGCGCTTCTGTCATCCAGCATTTTGGCAGCCGCCGCGCTTTTGCTTGCCATAACAGGCCTCATAATCAGTTTCCGAAAATCTCTCTATCAAGCCGGATGGGATAAGCCCAAAGAGCTACGTTTACTGCATTTCGCATTCTGGTTTTTCGTGCTCGTGAGTTTTTACTCTTGGGCAATTGAAGGTTTCAGCTACGAGGGAGGCAAAACGTTCGGTAACCATGCCCGCTTCATCCTCTTCTGGCCTCTGATCATTGCTCTAAGCTACGCCCACCTGAACGCAAGTACACTTTTCGCCGGGGCCGGGCTCCTGGCTGCAAGTACTTTTGGGCTGCTGGGCTCAGCGCTGCTTGCAAATCAAGGTTCTATAGACTTGCTTCTCAACAGCCGCTTTGGCGGTGGAATAAACCCGATCAGTTTTGGGAATATCGCGTTACTGGGTGGTTTTCTCACTCTGGTGGGCGGGCTGTTTTTTTACCGCAGTAAGCGACGCGCTCTTGGCTTTCTTTTTATCACTATAGGAGCCGCGGCCGCCGCGATCGCCATGCTCTCGCAAACCCGAAGCAATCTTGTTGCCCTGCCATTTTTCCTGCTGCTACTGGTGCCTCTGCTAAGCAAAAACCTGCGCATCATCAGCATGATCGCAATTCCTGTCGTGGTTGTTGCTGCCATTGCAACCAACGATCGGATGTCAGAGCAAATTGCAGGTTTTCTGCAAAATGACACCCCGGATTCAGCCATTACAATCCGGATGGAGGTATGGGGCCTTGCTTGGAACATGTTTGCCGAGAATCCTTGGACCGGCATCGGACTTGGCGGCTATACGCAAGAAATCGAGGCGTCAGTCGCCTCCGGGGAGGCATCTGCCGCACTGATCGAATGCTGCACAGGCCACGCCCACAATGATTTTTTCAACATTGCTGCCACCAGCGGTATCCCGGGCATTCTTAGCTGGGCGTTTCTGATATTCATACCGCTGACAATTTTTTCACGACACCTGTTCAGCAGGCATACAGCTTCCGCGCATCTTGCAGTTGCGGGCTCACTGGTCAGTATTGGTTACTTTCTCTTCGGACTAACCGAAGCTACCTTTAATCGAACGCTGTTCCTGACCTTCTATCTGGTATCGGTTGCCGGTATCGCTGCTGCGCTATTCAACGAGCTTAGCACCTCATATGTACGCCAAAGGACCAAAACAGTCTCTGCAACGATCATCACTAAAAACGAAGAGGACCACATTGCCGATTGCCTGAAATCGGCCCGACTGGTTGCCGACGAGATTATTGTTCTGGATAGCGGAAGCACAGACAGAACCGTTGAGATTGCAAAGCAATATGCCGATATTATTGAGGTAACCGATTGGCCCGGTTTTGGCGTTCAGAAACAAAGAGCTCTGGAAAAAGCCACGGGCGAATGGGTGCTGTCACTGGATGCCGATGAACGCATTACGCCGGAACTCGCCCGTGAAATAAACCATCGGCTTGCCGATCCCGACGCAGATGCTTACAAGCTCCCTTGGGCTGTCACCATCTATGGTGCTCGACTGGACTTCGGCCGCAGTGGCAGGGCTCCTCTGAGGCTGTTCCGGCGAGAGGGTGTTCGTTTTTCCGATGCACTCGTTCATGAACGAATTCTGATTCCAGAAGGAAGGAAAACCAAAACCCTGCGCGGCCGCCTGACTCATTACACACACCGAGACTTTGGCCACTCACTTGAAAAAGGCGCCAAGTATGCCTGGCTTGGTTCACTGGAAAAGCACCGGAAAGGCAAGAAAACACGCACTATGATCTACCCTACCCTGAGGGGATTGATGACCTTTGTGCAGGTCTATTTTATCCGGTTTGGGTTTCTTGATGGCGCCGTTGGTTATCTGACGGCGGTCACTTATGCCCAAGTGACCTTTAACAAATACGCGGGCCTGTGGACTATCGACCGTCCCTCGATACCCGCAACTCACGACGCAAACGCCGCCTAACCTTGAGCTTTCTAAGCAGGTTAAAAGGCTTGCGCCGCAAACCTGACTTTTTGTTTGCCAGGAAATCGTCTACCGCATCCAGAACCCGAGCGCTGGAGCGCCCGTCACGGTAACTATGAAGATCGTCGCACAGGTTTCTCGCGGACGTCATCAACATCTCAGGATGGTCCAAAGCCCGCTCCAAAGCTGGCTCCAGCTCTTCAACCTTAGCCACATCAATCAGATAAGGTCCGGGCATTTTTGTTCTGAAGGTAACCACCGGCCGATCCAGAAACATAAATTCAAACATGATTGATGAGGTGTCGCACAACATAACGTCAGCCTCGGGCAGTAGTGGCAATAGATCCTCATCACTCTCGATAAACCTCAGATTCTCCCCTGCAAGGCGCCGGTATTGCTCAACCACTGAAGTTTCCATTTTCGGGTGCAGAGTAACAATGAATTTCCAGCGACCACTCCCCGCCAGCTCAGCAATCTTGTCGACAAGAACTGGCGCCGAAGTTACAGACCGGCTGAAGGTGGAAGCGAAAAAAACTACGGGCAAACCATCTTCAGAACGACGGCGCCGCTCTTCACGTGGCTGAGACAAAAGGGGATCCAGCTTTGACCAGCCAGTATGTGCTACGGAGAAATGTCGGTGCTGCTCGGCCAATGCCTGAAACCTGGCCGTATCGCTTTCCGCATGAGTGCAGTAAAGATCGAACCAGCCGCGAATTCGATAGTGATCGCTCTCATCTTCGCTGCTGTGGCCTCGCTTGTTTCGCGCCATGCCATGAAAGACCTCCACCTTGATACCCGGAAAGAAATAAGGTACCCAGTCCCCTGGCACGAAGGTCGCGTCGGCACGATAATCCATAACCTCCTGAACGGTTTTCAGACGTCGCTCATCAGGCCGCAGAGGAGCCGCCGAACAACCAGCAACAAACCACGCAGCCTCGTCGCCACGTCGACGAATCTCATCCTGCAGCGGGCGCAGAATGGAGTACGAGTATGGCTGGTTAACGAAAAACAAATACCGGCGCATTCAGTTTTTTCTCGTCAGTGATTTATAGAGGTCGCCGGTTTCACGAACAGTTTGCGAGGTATGGAAGTCGTTAGCAATTCGCTCTCTGGCAGTCTGCCCTAACTTTTCAAGCAACGCCCTGTCACGGTATAGCAGCTCTATTGCAGAAGATAGGGCTGCAGAGTTCTTAGGGGGAACCACAAGTCCACTACTTTTATCCTCTACCAACTCAGGCATGCCACCGACATTGGTTACGATTGGTGCCACACCATAGGCCATGGCTTCAATAACAGCTCTGGGCAGCCCCTCTCGCTCAGTCGACGGCAAAACAAATACATCACTCGCAGCAGCTATCGCTGGTGCATCAGTTCGAAAGCCGGTGAAATGGATACGCTCAGGGTGTGCTGACTGACTCACCTGAGCTTTCAGGTCCTGATTGTCGATAGCATCGCCCACCAGAACTAAATGCGCTTCCACACCCTCAGGCAGCTTGCTGATAGCATCAATCAAAAAATCATATCCCTTTCTGGGATTGTTTCGGCCAGTGCTACAAACTACAAACGCCCCCTCGGGCACGCCAAACTGTCCAAGATCTGCCGGTGCAGCCTGATACCATCCGAGATCATGGCCTTTGTAGATGCGGGTGAGCTTTTCATGCGGAATATGCAACCAGAGCAGCCGGAGACCCGCAAGATAGTCTTTGATTGCATCGGCCACACACACAATCTTGCTAACCCTGGGATGTAAAAATGTTATCCAGGATTCGGGGTTTAAAAAACTGATGTTGCCAATAATCCCACGGTACGCCACAACTTTTATATCTGTTCCTTTAGACGCTCGCAAAGCGCAAGCCAGCGCCCTCGGATTGTACGCGTGGATAACGTCATAACTCTTACTGTTCAACTGTGCTTTGATTGCCGCAGTGCCTTCCTTATCAAAGCGATTTTTCAGAGCCATTGGCTGCGCCACCAAACCCTCTTCAACAAGAAGCTGATAATTTCGGCCTTTGGGATTGCACATAACGTCTACGTCAAACCCGACGTTTTTCAATCCTATGAAGAGTTCACTCTCCGGGCGGTCACAGGCGTCAGTCAGGCATAAAATTGCCGGCAGTGCCCGCTTTTCAGATTTATCACTCAAGCGGCAGAACTCCCCTCATATCCATTTAAAAACACATTCCAGAACCTGTTCAGGGCAGCATCGCCTGCAACCTTCTTCAAAGAACGGGCTAAACGATTCAAGTTATCGGTTTTCCAATTGGACCGAGAGCTTGGCGGCATAATACACCCCTTATCGAAATCAATCAGGAAGAAGTCCTTTTCCACCATCAGCACATTAAAGCAGTTCAGGTCTGCATGCCGCACATCTGCGTCGTGAAAGCGGCGAACTGTTTGCCCAAGCGCATGCCAATCACCACTGTCGAGCTTACCTATCAGGTCTGCCAAGGGCGTCGCACCCTTTATGCGTTCGATAATGATAGCTGCACGATATTGGATGGGAGACACCTTCCGGTACCAGGCTGCCACCGGCACCGGCACCGGCAAATCCATAGATATCATGCGATTCAGGACTCGAAACTCCGAGAAGGATCGAACATTATGCTCACCAGTATAGGCATAAGTCTTCCGGGAAATATGAGAGGCCAAACCGCCACGCAGGTACTCTCGCAAAACGAACTCCTTGTCACCAGCCTTGATAAACCAAGCCCCACCACGGCCACCACTGCCCACTAACGAGGCTTTATCCCCCCAGTATTCCGGCGTAAACCAATCCGCTGTCACATTCCCGATAACATCGGAATTAACAAGAATAAAAGAGTTGTTTTCACGCTTAAAAATTTCAGTTTCGACCATGTAACCCCGGACAAACACAGCGGGAGGTTAACCACCCTCAATAGCCACCAGTTAAGACGATAGCAAACAAGTAAGATAGAATGACTGGTAGTTTATCAACGATTCGCCGCAAAGCTCTACCAGCTGCGCTCTTCAATCTGTAACGGATTTTCAATAGATGAAGTCTATCTGCATTCTCCGCCTCTCCGCCATCGGGGACGTTACCCATGTCATCCCTGTTGTGCTTAGCCTTCAGGAACAGATTCCCGGCGTAAAAATCACTTGGATTATCGGAAAAATCGAAGCCAAGCTAATTGGGGATCTGCCCGGAGTCGAGTTTATTGTCTTTGACAAGAAAGCCGGACGCCACGCCTATTCAAATCTCCGAAAACAGATGGCCGACCGCAAGTTCGACGCCCTGCTGCATATGCAGGTCGCGTTTCGCGCCAACCTTGTTGCCGCCTGCATTCGCGCAAAAGTGCGCGTCGGTTACGACAAGGCTCGTAGCAAAGACCTCCATAGCCTCTTCATCAATCGCCGGATTGCGCCGGCTTATCAACAGCATGTTCGCGATTGTCTGGCCAGCTTCCTCGAGCCTTTAGGTCTTCAGCCGGCTCAGCCAAAATGGCTTATTCCACTCACCCGGAGTGATCACGAGTTCGCCGAAAAGCACCTTGCCGACGATCGTAAGAATCTGGTTATAAGCCCTTGTGCGAGCCACAAATTGCGAAACTGGCCGCCGGAGCGTTACGCTCTGCTGGCAGACTATGCAATAAAGGTGCATGGCATGAATGTCATTCTGGTTGGCAGTCCTGCGCCGTTCGAAGCGGAGTACTGCGAAGCCATCGAAACCGCAATGAAAGAGAAGGCGCACAACATTTGCGGCAAGGACACCCTCAAGCAACTGGCAGCCTTGCTGACTCACGCCGACTTAGTGGTTGCGCCCGACACGGGGCCAGCCCATATTGCCAGCGCCGTAGGCACGGACGTGCTGGGATTATTTGCCGCCAGCAATCCCTATCGATCAGGCCCATATAATTCATTGCAGTGGTGCGCTAACCGCTATCCGGAAGCCCTGAAGAAATTCACAGGAAAGTCTGTAAATGAAGCCCGCTGGGGAGCCAAAGCAGAGTTTGAAGGCGCTATGGAAATGGTGTCGGTTGAGAACGCAACAGAGGTACTGGATAAGTGGGTTGAGGCTCACTAATCTCCCTCTCCCTTGAGGAGAGGGGGGGGGGAATTCAATTCTACGTTCCGGAATGCAAAGCAGGCTCTATGGAGAGGGCCTGCTTAATTACGGGCCGTGTAATCCTGGTAAGATTTCTCTTCTACAAACCGTGACCCAAGCGCCAGGTTAATGTCTTTCTTCAATGCCGCACGCTTATCATTGGTAACATATACAGCACGCGCCAGTTCAATAAACTTCGGGCCGAAGTCCTGTTTTGCTTCTTCATCCCGAATGTCGTCTTCAATAACCCAAAGCTCTTCATTAACCGCTTTCAACTGCTTGCGCAGCTCTGCGATTGCATCCTGATCTTTTACAGCTTCGGCCCAGGTGGCACTTAATTCATCCAGCTCAAGCCTGACATTTCGCACCTTGGCTTCATCCTTGATGCGCTCGGATTTAATTTCCAGAATGGTGATTTTGTCGAGTACTTCGCCGAAAGAAACCGGAACTTTAATGACGTCAGCCATTTTCTGCACCTGTCAATTTGATGAGTTTAAACACTTGACGACCGCTTGCGCTATTGCAAGCGGCGACAATCGAATCGATCACGTTCAGTCTTTGATGTGCGTCAGCCAGTCACTGTGCTGCGGCAGCTTTCCTTTCACCGCATCAAAATACATAGCCTGTAATTTCTCGGTTACCGGCCCGCGTTTGCCCGCGCCAATGGCACGGCCGTCCAGCTCGCGAATCGGCAGCACTTCTGCCGCTGTACCGGTAAAGAAGGCTTCGTCAGCAACATACACTTCATCGCGAGTAATTCGGCGCTCTTTTACCGGGATGTTCAATTCTGCAGCAAAATCCAGAATGGTCTGGCGGGTAATACCCTCCAGACAAGAGGTCAATTCTGGTGTGTGCAGAATCCCATTACGCATGATGAAGATATTTTCGCCAGAGCCCTCGGCCACATAACCCTCATTATCCAGCAACAGGGCTTCTTCACATCCACTGGCAATCGCCTCATTCAACGCCAGCATGGAGTTGATGTAGTTGCCGTTCGCCTTCGCCTTACACATGGTGATATTAACGTGGTGGCGAGTGTATGAAGAGGTGCGAACCTTGATGCCAACTTCCTTGGCTTCTGGCGACATATACGAAGGCCAACTCCAGGCCGCAACCATTACATGCACCTTCAGATTATCGGCACGCAAGCCCATGCCTTCAGAGCCCAGAAATGCCATCGGGCGCAGGTAGGCTTCATCAAGGTTGTTCTCACGAACAGCCGCGCACTGGGCTGCGTTCAGCTCTTCTTTGCTGAATGGCATTTTCATGTTCAGAATGTGGGCGGACCGGAACAGGCGATCTGTGTGATCCTGCAGGCGAAAAATAGCCGGGCCATTCGCAGTGTTGTATGCGCGCACCCCTTCAAAACAGCCCAGGCCGTAATGCAGAGTGTGAGTCAGGACGTGAGTTTTGGCTTCACGCCAGGGAACCATTTCACCATCCAGCCAGATAACGCCATCGCGATCAGCCATCGACATGCTTCGTTGCTCCTAAAAAACGGTTTTTGGAAACCTAGTGTAGTCTGGCATTCTATCAGGAAATTTTAGCGGAACGACACCAGGCTCACTATACCGCCATGATTTTCTTCCAGACGGACTGAATGTATCGCCGCTCGTCGGTGAACGCATCACTTGCTACCTGGCTGTTAAGATTCTGCAACGCCCGTCGGTGAATGCTGGAGCGCAAGGCAATATAGGCCTCACGCAACTTCTCGGCATCGCTCACCGGCAACACCCCGGCCCGGCCCAGCTCCTCCATTTGGCGGATATTGTCAGACCATTGAGTCAGTTCCGGATGCGCCTCGCTCCAGGCCAGCATCAGGTACTGCACCATGAATTCCATATCCACAATGCCGCCCGCATCATGCTTTATATGAAAACTTTCCTCGCGCCTGCTTTCTGGCGTGCCCAGATTGGTGCGCATTTTCTCGCGCATCTCCAGCACCTCCTGGCGCAGTTTATCCTTGTCCCGATGCTGGCAAAGTATATCGTGCCGAACCGCCTCAAAAGCCGCAATTGCGTGCCTGCTGCCGGCAACACCACGGGCGCGGGCCAAAGCTTGATGCTCCCATGTCCAGGCATCGTTGCGCTGATACTTTTCAAAAGCGCCAAGCGTGCTCACCAACAATCCGGAATTGCCCGAGGGTCGCAGCCGCATGTCCACTTCGTACAACTGACCTGAAGGCGTCTGGGCATTAAGGATATGGACAATTCGCTGACCAAGACGGGTATAGAACACCACGTTATCAATGGGCTTATCACCATCTGTTGATAGCTCGGGGTCTGCAGTGTGAACAAACACCAGATCCAGATCCGAGGTGTAGCCCAGTTCAATGCCACCGAGCTTGCCGTAGCCAATCACCGCAAAATCAGTACCTCCGCTAGCCCCTTCAGCTTGTCCGGGATAACCGTGGCGTGCGACCAGATTGGTGAAAGCGACATCCACCACATGATCAAGCACCACCTCGGCAATCCAAGTGAGATAATCACTCACCTTCATGAGAGGCAAGGTCCCCTTCAACTCGGACGCCGCCACACGAAGGGTGTGGGCTTTCTTGAAGTGACGCAGCGACTCCATCTGGTTTTCCAGATCATCGTAAGAAATCCTCAGTGTTTGCTGGCGCAGATCATCCTGTAATTCTTCCCGTGCCGGCGGGCTGTATAAGCTTTCAGCATTAAGAAGCTCATCCAGCAGCAAGGGGGTTTCCGCCAGCTGGCGGGCAATCCAGGGGCTTTCGCTGCACAGGCTTACCAACTGGGCTCGGGCGCCGGGGTTCTCCAGCAAAAGAACCATGTAGGCCGTTCGACGCAAAATCGCTTCAACCAACTGCAAAACGCGGGACAGAGTTTCTGAGGGCTTCTCTACTTCGGCTAATGCCGCCAGCAGCACCGGCATAAATTGGTTCAGCCGCTTGCGGCCCTGAGTCTGCATAGTCTGAACTGTGCGGCTTTCACGTAAGCTGCCGAGTAGGCCAAGGCTGCCAGCAGGATCTTCGTAGCCGTGGCTTTCCAGCCACTCCTTATCTGTAACCTCATCAACCTCCGCCAGCCATAGTTCACACCAGCCTTCATCCAGAGAAGATCGTGCGTTGTCTTCGTCCTCTTCGGTGGCAATAATATTTGCGAAATGGGTAGCAACATTTTCCCGATGCCGCGCCAGGGCCTGCTGGCAGCTATGCCACTCCTCAAACCCCATAATCAGTGCAACACGGGCTCTTGAAAGCTCATCCTCGGGCAATAGCTGGGTTTGTTTATCTTCCATTCCCTGCAGGGCATGCTCAAGATTACGAAGAAAGACATACGCCTCACGTAGCTCATTCACTACCTGCGAAGGCAGAAGCTCCAACTCCTCCAACTCTTTCAGAATGACCAGCAATTCACGCTGCTGAAGCTCTCTGTCGCGGCCGCCACGAATGAGCTGAAATGCCTGAACCACAAACTCGATTTCCCGGATGCCTCCACTGCCAAGCTTGATATTGTTCTCAAGCCCCTGCCTGCGAACTTCGCGGCCAATCATCGCTTTCATGCTGCGCAGGGACTCAAACGCACTGAAATCAATATAGCGGCGGTACACGAAGGGCCTGAGGCTCTCCATAAGAACCTGCCCAGCTTTCAAATCACCCGCCACCACGCGGGACTTGACCATGGCGTAACGCTCCCAATCTCGCCCCTGATCCTGATAGTAGGTTTCCAGCGCGGCGAAGCTCAGTGCAAGCGCACCACTTTGCCCATAAGGGCGCAGACGCATATCCACCCTGAACACAAAGCCGTCAGCGGTAATCTGGTCCAGAGCCTGAATCAAACGCTGGCCAAGCCGGATAAAAAACTGCTGGTTGTCCAGAGAGCGCCCACCGCCCCGGGTTTCGCCTTTGCTGGGAAAGGCAAAAATCAGATCAATATCCGAAGATACGTTCAGCTCACGACCACCCAGCTTCCCCATACCAATAACAATCAGGGATTGGGGCGCCTCTGCACCTGTTACCGGGTCTAACCCCCAAGGAGTGCCATACTGCTCACAGGCCGCTTCGTTCAGCCAGTCCAGCGCACCCTGAATACACACTTCAGCAAAGGCACTGGTCGCAGCCATGGTCTCCGCCAGATCTGCCCAGCGCAGCAAATCCCGCCAGATTATGCGGAACTGCGCCTCCCGGCGGAAACGGCGCAAAGCCACATGTAATTCAGGCTCATCCGATACTTCCGAAAGGTATTCACGACAGCGCGACTGAAGATATTCCGGCGTGGTTGGCTCACTCAGCAATCGCGATTCCAGCAGTGTCCGCACCTGCTGTGGATGCCGCTCAAGGGTTTGCCGCAGAAACAGGCTCCGTGCCACGGCCTGGACCACCACATCTTCCGATACGCTGGCATCTGCCAGAAGCCAGCCTGGCAAACCTTCCGGAAAAACCGATGCCCAACTGGCAGAAACATCATCCGCCAACGGCAAAGGAAGGCAATTCCATGGCTCGGACATAATGCAAACCCCTGTCTCTCTGTTATATTTCCGTTACTGTATAACGAACTTACCCGAGACTGAACAGGCCAACACCGGATGCTGAGAAACCGCTTCCCCCTCAACGCGGAACATGAGAAAAGCAAAATCCCCATGGGCGGGCTTATCCGGAAACGGGCAAAAAACCTGTTTATGGTTCTGATTGCGCTGCTGACCACCCATATACTGATAATCTGGGCAGTAGAAGAGCTAACCCTGTTCGAATCGCTCTGGATGACCATGACCACCATCGCGACCGTAGGCTATGGCGACTACGCACCGGTAACCTACATAGGCCGCATCAGCACCATACTGTTCATCTTCGTGGGCGCTATTACCTTAATGACGCTGATTGTCAGCGATTTCATCGAGTACCGGTTCTACCGCCGGGAACGCATTCTCACCGGACGCTGGATCTATAAAATGAACAACCACATTGTCATTATCAACACCCCCAAACACGGCGGCACCACCTATTTCATGCGCTTTGCAACGCAAATCCGGGCCGTACAGGGCTATGAAACCATCCCTATCATGCTGCTTACCCGGGAATTCCCCAGCGGCCTGCCGGCTGAACTGTCCGATTTGGGCATCGTTCACTACCATGGTTCCGGCTTCGATCCGGAGGCACTGAAGGCGGTACACGCAGGCAGCGCCAAGCATATTGTTGTATTGGCTGCAGACGAGTCCGACCCTCACTCTGATAGCCTCACTTTCGATATATCCCACCGTCTTGGCGAACTCAACCTGGGCCAGAAAACAACGGTGGAGTGCGTAACTGATGCCAACCGCAGCCGGTACAAAGAACTTGGGGTTAGGGCCGTTATTCGGCCTGTACGCACCTACCCTGAAATCATGGTGCGCTCTGTAGTGGCTCCAGGATCAGAAAAGGTTCTGGAGGACATGTTCAACTACGAGCAAGACCACCCACACCGCTACGACCTGGAACTGGATGATCTTAACTGGGCAGATATTGTCAGCGCACTGATTCGCCATGGTATTGGTACCGCACTGGCCTATATTAATCATGACGACGAGGTTATCTGCCACCCGGCTATAACCAAAGAGATAGAGGGCAAAGGCCTTATCGTGCTGGTCAAATCCAACGATACGCCGGATCTGGCGGTGGTCGAAGAAGCACTGGAGCGCTACCGCAAGTTTATGGAAAAATGGAGAAACATGCAGGAAGATGCGACCATAACCGATTCTTCACCCCCCTCCACTCACTAAGCAACTTCTCCAGGCTTTGTCTATGGAATCCGTACTTTTCCAGCCGCTGGTTGATGCGCTTGCATCCGGCCAGCCTCAGGCCATTGCTGAAGCAGCAAACCTGTTCAATGCTGCCGATCTTGCCGAATTTATCGAACAAAATATTGAGGGAGAAACAGGTCGCGCTCTGTTTCAGGGCCTCCCCATTGCTCTGCGAGCAAAAGTGCTGGGCTATACCAACCCGGACACCCAGCTGCTGTTGACCGAAGCTACACCTCTGGCTGAACTGGCCCTGCTTACCACAGAAATGCCATCAGACGACCGGGTTGATTTCTTTAATCTGCTTGAAGAGCCTCGCCAGAAGCAGCTCATCAAAAAGCTTGACCAGGAAGATCAGGAAGACCTGACAGCACTTCTGGCCCACGAAGAGGGCACTGCGGGTGCCTTGATGAGCACGGATTACGCTGTGTTCGAATCAGGCATCACGGCAAGTGAAGCCATAGACATTCTGCGCAAAACTGCAGAGAGCAAAGAAACCATATACCAATCCTACGTGATTGATGAAGACCAGGTGTTGATTGGCGTGGTGTCACTGCGCCGCCTGATCATTGCCAAGCCCGATACTGTTATCGACTCCCTGCTCGCCACGGGCCTCGTAACCACGCACACGAACACTTCACAGGACGATGTTGCCAGACTGATCGCCAAGTATGATCTCCTCGCACTGCCCGTTGTAGACGACCACAACCGCCTTGCAGGCATCGTCACCTATGATGATGCCATGGACGTTATAGAGGCCGAAGCGACGGAAGACATTCACAAGGGTGGAACCGTAAGCAACCTCGACTCTGGCATTACCCTGGCCTCACCTTTTTCGCTCTACCGATCCCGCATCCAGTGGCTGGTTATTTTGGTGTTCGCCAACATTTTCACCGGTGCGGGCATCGCGCATTTTGAGGACATCATTGGTGCCCATCTGGCCCTTCTGTTTTTCATGCCACTGCTGGTTGCCAGTGCCGGTAACGCAGGCGCGCAATCCGCCACACTGGTGGTACGCGGCATAGCAACGGGGGACGTGGTAAACCGGGACTGGATTCGGCTGTTCAACAAAGAGCTATTCGTGGCAACCGCGCTCGGCCTGACCATGGCCCTGACCGTATGGACCGTAGGCATGTTCCGCACTGAAATGGTTATCGCCACAATTGTTGCCATAACCATGATTGCGGTAGTACTTGCCGGCGGGCTAATTGGCATTTTGTTACCGCTGCTACTCAACCGGTTGGGCGTCGACCCGGCTGCGGCAAGCATTCCACTTATCACAACCATTGCCGACGTAAGCGGTGTACTGATCTATTTCAGTATCGCCACAGCCATTTTAGGCGCCTAGCGGGCGCCTGCCCTACTCGCCAACAGTCCCAACTGGCACTGACCAAGCTCTGGCCTAGATAGCAAGTTTCCCAAAGACTGCCCTTTGGCCAAGGCCTCAACCACTGCGGCAAAGGATTGCCCTTGCCCGGAAGCTTCTGCCTGCACCGCAAGCGCCTGAACATCCAGCCCATCAAGCGAGACGCTGCCCTGCTCAAGCCAGGCATGACTGAGCCGGTATAAAAGTCGATCAAGATCATCATGCGTGTCGGCGCCTGTGCCACCATCTTCACCAGCAACATGTATTCCCGCAAGGTAATAGCCCTGTTCCGCCTTGCTGACCAGATTCAGAAAAACCGGGCATTGCAGGGCAAGCTTTTCAGCCCAGGCCAGCAGCCGGGATGGATCGCCAGACACAAGCTCAAACTCCACTTCGTGAAGTGGTTTTTCCTTTCCGCCGGCTGCAATAATGCCCTCATCCACAGCGCACTCAATCAATGCCTCGCCGTCGTCCAGCATGACCACCTGACGAGTAAAATTGGTTTCAAACGCAGGCGCCAGCCGAGCGAGGTTCACTCGATCTCCCAATGGTGTGTCTGCCAGCAACCCTATTGAAAGCTGCGGCCCATCCACTGGCCACTCCCACTCCTCCCGCCGATGGGCACCATCCACGAACTCACCACGGGTTTTGAGTGTCTGTACATAATGGCTACCGGCCTTGCGCACACGAAGAGCCGCCTGCTGGTGATTGAGCTCCGAATCCGGGGTGTCGTAGTAACAGTTCACCAGAGATTTCTTGCTGCCAGCTTGAGCTTCCGGTTGAGCAAGCAACCAATTCAGCGCCTTCAAGAGATCTCCGGACTTGAGGCTCAATTTTATTTCCAGCTCTTCCGCCATGCTTGCCTAACCTATATTTTCTGTAAGCCAATAACGCAAAAACCGGTGGCCCTGAGGCCACCGGTTTTCAATACCAAACTAACTGATTAGCTGGTGAGCTGATCAGAAGTAGTAGGTACCACCAACAGAGACAGAGGAAGCCTCGCTCTTGTCAGCAACACCGTAAACTCCGTCATCACCGCCACCCAGGTAGCCTTCAACGTACACGTACAGGTTATCTGAAACGTTGTGAAGTGCCTGCAGGGTGATTACGTCGATCTTATCGTCACCACTTACGCCGTCAGCTTCTGCCATCTCATAAGACAGTGCAAACACGTTCTTGCCCAGAGTGTAGATACCCTGTACACCGACTACATCGTAAGCATCTTTGCGGGTCTGGTATTCAAGAGAAACGGCCAGAGCATCCATATTGTAGGCAGCGCGCAAACCGTAGGTGTTTTCGTTGTTCCTAGGGGCCTCTGCTGCATTTGAAGAATACTCGGTAGCACCATCGTTAGAGTCCATAGCAAACGCCAGGGTCAGTGCATCAGCAGAGTAGATTGCTGCCAACTGGTACGGGTAGCTCTTCTTGCCGCCTGACTGTGAATCGCCGTCGCCGTTAACCTGTACAGCAGCACCCAGCTTTAAACCGCCGAAGGATGGCGTCATGTATTGGATCAGGTCGCCTTCACCAGTAGTGTAGTTTCCACCGATGTTGTACGTTCCAACTTCGTAATAGTTTACGATCTTGTCGACCGCTGATTCGTACAGGGAATCGTCAGAACCAACCCACAGTTGACCGAAGTTGTCACCCTTAATACCGATGTACGCCTCGTCCAGCTTGATACGACCACGACCTTTAGACTTGTCGTCTGCATCAATACCATCCAGCTCAATCTTCATGAAGCCTGTGAGGCCAGGGTTGATCGCATGCTCATGAGTAAAGCCGATGGTGGAGCCGTTATCGTTGTGGGCGATGTCGCTTGAGCCACCATCAACGTTGGTGTAAGTCAGAGCGTACTGGATGTTACCGTAAACCGTCGGCAGGTTGCTTTCCTGTGCCAGAGCAGTGCCAGAAATAGTGGCAGCAGCGATAGCAGATGCAATGAGAGTCTTCTTCATGTTGTATGTCCTTTTGCGAGTTATTTCAGGTTTTAACAACGGGTTAATCCCGATTTCTATAAGCTGCCCCAGAAAAACCGGATGGCTCTTATTTTAGGTTTGCAACATGTCAAATCTATGACAAAGAAGCAACTTTTCCCACCATAAAGACCTCACTCAATCAGATCTTTATGGTTCAGTCACTTACGGCACTCTCTTAAAGCGCCGCATGATGACTCACTTTTAATACATGAACAGCTATTTTGCAAATATTTCATGTCGATTTTTTAACCCATTTAATCCCAAAAACGCAAACCTTTATTCCAAAGCACCTTCGGCCAAGGCCCAGCCGCTCTTTTCAGGATGGGTAAATCAACGTATTCCACTACAAGTTTGCAACAACACTCAGCGGGTTGAAAGCATAAAAGTTACCGGCCCGTCATTAACCAGGCCCACCTTCATGTCCGCGCCGAATAAACCTTCTTTAACCCTTGCCGCACCCAGCTCCGCCCGTGCCAGATCGAGGAAACTGGCATACTGGCTTTCTGCCAAATCCGGGGCGGCCGCACGTGAAAAACCAGGGCGTGTACCTGAAGAAGTGTCAGCAGCAAGTGTAAACTGGGGTACAACAAGCAAGGCGCCACCTGTATCGAGCAAACTGAGATTCATGCGCCCCGCTTCATCAGGAAAGATGCGGTAGGTAAGTATTTTCCGAAGCAGCTGTTTTGTTTCACTCTGTTCATCTCCCCGCTCCACACCCAGCAACAACAATATACCGGCATCTATGCGCGAAATTTCACGACCGTTAACCTCGACGCTAGCTTTTGACACCCGCTGGACAAGTCCTTTCATCCGGTTTTTTTGTTAACTCCGGTCAAATGAGAATTACAATCAGGCAAGAGTGTAGCCATGCTCGCAGGTTCTCGCAACCCCGACTAACGGCTAGCATCAGCCGGCATTTTTCTCCGCTCTTGCAATGACCTCATCAACACTTCGCAAAAGCGCATCCACAATAGCCGGTTCAGACGCAGAATGCCCGGCTTCGCGGATAATTCGCAACTCTGCTTCTGGCCAGGCATTACTGAGAGCAAGCGCATTATCCAGCGGACACACCATGTCGTAGCGGCCATGAACAATAATGGCGGGTATACCCCGGAGCTTGTGCGCATCCCTTACAATCTGGTTATCTTCCAGAAACGCAGCATTCATGAAGTAGTGACACTCGATTCGCGCCAGGGCAATGGCAACATGCGGGTGACCAAAATGCTCAACAACCCGCGGGCTCGGGTTCAGCGTGGCGCAGCGTCCTTCCCATATCGACCAGGCTTTCGCAGCCTGCATCTGCTCCAACTCGTTACTGCTGGTTAGCCTTCGGTAATAGGCGCTCACCATATCACCGCGCTCAACTTCGGGTATCGGTGCTTCAAACTCCTTCCAGTAGTCTGGAAATACGCGGCTTGCACCATCCTGATAGAACCAGGAAATATCCCGGGGACGACAAAGGAAAATTCCCCTAAGCACAAGCCCCATAACCCGCTCCGCATGGGCTTGGGCGTATACAAGACTAAGAGTGGAACCCCAACTTCCTCCGAACAGCAGCCAGCGCTCAACCCCCAGGAATTCACGAATAGTTTCCATATCCTGAACCAGCTTGTCGGTGCTGTTCCCCTCCAGTTCCGCCAGGGGTGTGGAGCGACCGGCTCCGCGCTGATCCATCAGAATGATTCGAAAACGCTCCGCATCGAAGAATCGGCGATGATAGTCCTCACATCCACCCCCGGGACCGCCATGAACAAAAAGAACGGGTATCCCCTCCGGATTGCCACTTTCCTCAACATACAGTTCATGGGGCGCTTCCACCGCCAGCCGGTGTTTTGCGTAAGGTTTGATGTCCGGGTACAGGGTAAGCATGGGGCGCTCCGCTGATCAGCTTAAGGTCGACGACAGTGTAGCGGAGATATGCGGATACCAGGATGTGTTTGCAAAAACCGGAAGCAAAAAAAAGCCGGGGCTGTGTTACCAGCGCCGGCCTGATTCAAAGCGTAAACCTTACTTTTTGCTCGCGCGCTTACGCTCGTTTTCGGTAAGGTGTTTCTTACGCAGACGAATAGATTTGGGCGTTACTTCAACCAACTCATCATCGTCAATAAATTCCAGCGCCTGCTCAAGAGTAAACTTGATCGGCGGCACCAGGCCAATGACCTCGTCCTTGCCGGAGGCACGCATGTTATCCAGCTTCTTGCCTTTGGTGGGGTTAATCACCAAGTCATTTTCACGGCTATGTATACCGCAAAGCTGGCCTTCATAAATTTCCTGGCCTGGATCGAGGAACAGCTTGCCACGACTCTGGAGAGTTTCCAGTGAATAGGTCAAGGCCGTACCTGTGGCCATGGAAACCAGAACGCCGTTTTGGCGACTGGTAACGTCACCGCTTTTGATCGGGCCATAGTGACTGAAGGTTGAGGTAAGAATACCCGTACCTGAGGTCATGGTCAGAAAGCTGTTACGGAAGCCGATAAGCCCGCGGGCAGGAATCGTGTACTCAAGGCGCATACGGCCCTTGCCGTCCGGTACCATGTTGGTGAGATCGCCCTTGCGCAGCCCCATTTGCTCCATCAAGGAACCCTGGTGCTGCTCTTCGATATCAACAATAACGTTCTCGTACGGCTCCTGCTTTTCGCCGTCTACTTCCTTGATAACCACTTCCGGGCGACCTACCGCCAACTCGAAGTTTTCGCGGCGCATGTTTTCAATCAGAACTGACAGGTGCAGCTCACCGCGCCCGGATACCTTGAACTTGTCTGCTGAGTCACCCTCTTCTACGCGCAAGGCAACGTTGTGCAGCAATTCCTTCTCAAGGCGGTCCTTGATGTTCCGACTGGTCACAAACTTGCCTTCTTTACCACAGAAGGGCGAGTCGTTAACCTGGAATGTCATGGAAACAGTTGGCTCATCCACCGTCAGCGGTGGCAGGGCCTCCACGTTGTTCATGTCGCACAGGGTGTCGGAGATGTACAGTTCATCCAGACCGCTTACGCACACAATGTCGCCCGCCTGCGCTTCAGCCACTTCCACGCGCTGCAAGCCGGAGTGCCCCATAATCTTGAGGATTCGGCCCTGACGCTTCTTACCATCTGCACCAATGGCAACCACGGGTGAATTGGTTTTGATCTTGCCGCGGGCAATACGGCCGATACCAATCACACCAAGAAAGCTGTTGTAATCGAGCTGGGATATCTGCATCTGGAAGGGACCTTCCGGATCAACAGAAGGCGCGGGCACGTGATCAACGATCGCCTGGAAGACGGCATCCATGTTGTCTGCCAGATCCTCATGGTCCAGGCCGGCTACACCGTTCAGTGCGCTGGCATAAACAATCGGGAAATCCAGTTGCTCATCGGTTGCACCGAGACTGTCAAACAGATCGAAAACCTGGTCTACAACCCAATCCGGACGCGCGCCCGGGCGGTCAACCTTGTTCACAACCACAATCGGACGCAGCCCGGCGGCGAAAGCCTTCTGGGTTACGAAACGGGTCTGGGGCATGGGGCCGTCGATGGAATCAACCACCAGCAGCACGCAATCAACCATGCTCATGACCCGCTCTACTTCGCCACCAAAATCCGCGTGCCCAGGGGTGTCTACAATATTGATATCGTAGCCATTCCACTTAAGTGCGGTATTTTTGGCAAGAATAGTAATGCCCCGCTCTTTTTCCTGGTCGTTGGAGTCCATGACGCGCTCGTTCTCGAGCTCTTTGCGATCCAGCGTGCCGGACAGACGCAGCAGTTTGTCTACAAGCGTGGTCTTACCATGGTCAACGTGGGCGATAATGGCGATATTACGAAGTTTTTCAATCACAAATTTATTCCTGAGAAATGCACTCAATGATCCAAGAAAGCCATTCAGGGACAACCCCGCACGCGCCACCTCAAATCTGTAAAATGGACTCATCCACTGGCACCTGGCGGCCCAGCGCTCCGCATGCAGCGCCCGGCTTGTAGCCTGGACCCATGCAGAGAAAATGAAGCGGCGCGCAGTATATCGAAAACTCTGCACCGTTTATATGTAGAAGAACGCCTATTTCTTAATCAATTTCACGAAGCGATCCTGGCGCACCAAGTTGGTGCGACAAGGCGAGCCAACCTCGGCAGACGCACCATTATGGCGCACATTGCGTATGTTAAGCCAATCACTCCATCCACCCTCATTTCCGAATACCGCCCAAAGACGCTGTAACTGGGGAGAAATCATCAGATCCAGAACAGCCACCCAAAACTGGCAAGCACCTTGCTTTAACCCAACCATCGAGTTTTTTAAACCGTCTGCTCAGCGCAAATGTGAAGGTAAGAACCAACAGCTTTTGCTAAGCTGCGCAGACTTGTATACCAGACCGGAATTCAGCCCCACAGAACGATCCGGAACACCGATCACGAATATGCCCGCGGCGCGGGATTACTTACGGAGCATGCACATGTCCAAGACAGTTGATTTGATCAAAGAGCACGAAGTGAAATGGGTTGATATGCGCTTCACGGACAGTCGCGGCAAAGAGCAGCACGTCACCATACCTGCAACTGAAGTCAATGAAGATTTCTTTGCTGAAGGCAAGATGTTTGACGGTTCCTCCATTGCCGGCTGGAAAGGCATTAACGAGTCCGACATGATTCTGATGCCAGATGACAGCAGCTCCGTTCTTGATCCGTTCACCGAAGAAAGCACTGTTAACATTACCTGCGACATTGTTGAGCCTTCTACCATGCAAGGCTATGAGCGCGACCCCCGCTCTGTTGCTCGTCGTGCAGAGGAATACCTGAAATCCACCGGCATTGCAGACGGCGCTCTGTTTGGCCCGGAGCCGGAATTTTTTGTGTTCGATTCGGCAAGGTGGAAGACCGACATGCAAGGCTCCATGTACTCGCTTCACTCTGAAGAAGCAGCCTGGGTTTCCGGCGACGACTTTAATGGCAATAACATCGGCCACCGTCCTGGCGTGAAAGGTGGTTACTTCCCCGTACCACCGGTCGACAGCCTGCACGATCTGCGGGGCGCAATGTGCGCAGCCATGGAATCCATGGGCTTGGTTATTGAAGTGCACCACCACGAAGTGGGCACAGCCGGCCAGTGTGAAATTGGCGTTGGCCCGAACACCCTGACCAAAAAAGCAGACGAAGTTCAGATTCTCAAGTACTGCGTACACAACGTAGCCCACGCCTACGGCAAAACGGCTACCTTTATGCCCAAGCCAGTTGTTGGCGATAACGGCTCCGGTATGCACGTTCACATGAGCCTGAACAAAGACGGCAAAAACCTGTTTGCAGGCGACAGCTATGCAGGCCTGAGTGAAATGGCACTGTTCTACGTTGGCGGTATCATCAAGCACGCCAAAGCCCTGAACGCGTTCACCAACCCGGCTACAAACAGCTATAAGCGCCTGGTTCCCCATTACGAGGCGCCAGTTATGCTGGCCTACTCTGCGCGCAACCGTTCCGCATCCATCCGCATTCCGTATGTCACCAGCCCGAAAGCGCGCCGGGTAGAAGTTCGCTTCCCTGATCCGGCTGCCAACCCGTACCTGGCATTTGCAGCGCTGATGATGGCGGGCCTTGACGGTATTCAGAACAAGATTCACCCAGGCGACGCGATGGACAAAGATCTGTACGACCTGCCCAAGGAAGAAGCACTGAGCATTCCCAAGGTTGCAGAAACCCTTCAGGAAGCGCTGGACGCCCTGAAAGAAGACCATGAGTTCCTGACCCGTGGCGGTGTATTTACAGAAGACATGATTCAGGGCTACATCGACCTGAAGCGCGGTGAGGTTGAGCGTATCAACATGACCACTCACCCGGTTGAGTTCGAGCTGTACTATTCTTGCTAAAAGCCTTGGTGCAGCCCTTTATTAGCTGCTCTGGGACTGAATAGTTGTGGCAAAAGCCCCGCTCTCAAAAGCGGGGCTTTTTTGTGGTGAGATTTTGTGATCCTCGACACAACACCGAAGCCCTTAACGATATGTAATAATCATCCCGCCACTGCTACATTGAAAAGGCCCGCCCGGCCATTGATAATCAGCATACATATTACTGCAGGCTGCACTTATGAAATCAACGCTTGGAATCACCGCAGGGCTGATGCTCCTGATCTCGGGGCCGGTCACCGCAGAGGTGTACCGCAACGTGGATGCACAAGGCAACGTTACCTTCTCCGATGAGCCTTCAAAAGGCGCAGAAAAGGTAACCGTGAAGCCCGTGACGACCATCACTCTTCCAAAACCGCAAAATGTTCAGGAAACTGAAAAACTGCGAGAAGATGTGGAGCGGGAAGGCTCAATTTATGAAAGTGTTTCTCTCACTTATCCTGAAAACGAGCAGGCATTCCACTCGGGCAACGGCGATGTGCAGTTCGAAATGAGCAGCTCACCCGCGCTTGCGCCAGGCCATAAATATGAAGTAACCCTGGATGGCCAACCCGTTGGCCAGAGCACATCTGGCTCTGTCACCGTTCGCAACGTGTTTCGCGGCACCCATGAGGCCGGCATTCATATTGTAGACAGAAACGGCGTTCAGATTAAAACCGGCAGCCCTGTACGCTTCACCATCCACCGCCCTTCTGTTCAGAACTGACACAGGCGCACCGTTTTGGTGCGCCCGCCCAGCAATAGTGCAATAATGATGCGGATAGCAGAGGCGTAATACGTCGACCTGTCCGCTCCCCTGTTGTTCTGGCTGCACCTGCTCACAGCCGCGCCCAGCGTCCTTGATGGCAGGTTTACATACTTAACCATCAACTCATCGAAACTGGTTCGGTTTTTGCTGCATTCTGTTATCGCGGCCAGAAAGGGCCCAGGGAGTTACTGACCAAGTGGCACCCAGCCTATCTCGCCTTAGTCAACAGGACGCACCCATGGAATACCTCCCGGCATCTGCAAACCAATTCAAAAACATGCTGGACAGCCTCTCCACAGCCGTTGTTGTGCTGGAGCGCAATCTGACAATACGCTACCTGAACCCTGCTGCCGAAAATCTGTTTGAAACCAGCTTGACTCGCAGTGCAGGCCTTGCATTCAGCGACATATTGCTGGACTCAGACGAGGCCTTCAGAACCCTGCGTAAAGCGGCGGCAAGCAACCAATCGTACACGCGCCGGGAAACCGAATTCCTGATGGCCAGCGGCTCGCTGAGAATGGTGGACTACTCTGTGTCACCCCTGGACCAGTCACCCGCCGCATTGCTGGTAGAAATCCAACCCAGAGATCGCCTGCTTCGAATAAGCCGCGAAGAAGACCTGATCGCTCAACAGGAAACCACCCGCATCCTGGTGCGGGGCATGGCCCACGAGATAAAGAACCCTCTTGGGGGAATTCGCGGCGCCGCACAACTGCTTGACCGGGAACTGGGCAGCGAAGGCCTCCGGGAATATACACGGGTAATCATTGATGAAGCCGATCGCTTGCGCGGCCTCGTTGACCGCATGCTTGGCCCCAACAAGGCTCTGAAACTCGCCCCCGTCAACATCCATGAAATTCTTGAGCGCGTGCGCACTCTGCTGGAAGCCGAAAGCAAAGGCAAAGTTGTGTTCCAGCGAGATTACGACCCCAGCCTGCCAGAGCTTTCCGGCGACAAGGAGCTGTTAATTCAAGCGTTTCTCAACATTGCACGCAATGCGATGGAAGCGGCATTTGAAAGCCCTGCCAAACACTTTGGCACCGATAAAACACCCACCATCACATTTCGCACACGTGCCCTGAGGCAGGTGTCCATTGGCCCCAATCGTTACCGTCTTGCGTGCCGTGTAGACATCATCGATAACGGTCCGGGAATAGCCCCTGAGCTGCGCCAGAATATTTTTTATCCGATGATAAGCGGTCGCGCTAACGGCACCGGGCTCGGGCTGTCCATTACCCAAAGCATTATCGGTCAGCACCACGGACTGGTTGAGTGTGAGAGTGAGCCGGGCCAGACAGACTTCATTATCTTCCTGCCTCTGGAGGGCACCATATGAGCCAGAAATCTGCCAAGGTCTGGATCGTCGATGACGATCGCAGTATTCGCTGGGTGCTCGAGCGCGCCCTATTGCAGGCTGGCTTACAGCCTACTGCTTTCGAAAGTGGCGAAACCATCATGAAGCGGCTGTCCCAGGAGCAGCCTGACGCCATCATCAGCGACATCCGCATGCCCGGCGTAGATGGTATAACCCTTCTTTCACGAATCGCAGAAGCGCATCCGGACATACCCGTTATTATCATGACAGCTCATTCCGACCTGGAAAGCGCAGTCACCAGCTATCAGACCGGGGCTTTCGAGTACCTTCCAAAGCCCTTTGACGTAGACGACGCCGTTGCACTGGCATTGCGTGCCGTAGCTCACAGCCATGAAAAGCGGGCAGACTCAGAACCCAAAACAGAAGTACTTAAGCACAGCACAGAAATCATCGGCGAAGCCCCTGCCATGCAGGAGGTTTTTCGGGCCATAGGCCGGCTGTCACACTCCAACATCACTGTTTTGATCAACGGTGAAAGCGGAACAGGTAAAGAACTGGTCGCTCAGGCGCTGCACAATCACAGCCCCAGAGCCCAACTTCCCTTCATTGCCCTGAATATGGCGGCCATTCCCAGAGACCTTATAGAGTCTGAACTCTTTGGCCATGAGAAAGGCGCCTTCACCGGTGCTTCCGCTATACGCCAGGGACGATTCGAGCAGGCTAACGGCGGCACACTGTTTCTTGATGAAATTGGCGACATGCCAGGCGACACCCAAACTCGCCTGCTGAGAGTTCTGGCTGACGGCGAATTCTATCGGGTTGGCGGCACCACGCCCGTCAAGGTTGATGTGCGCATCATCGCTGCTACCCACCAGAATCTGGAGAAGCTCGTTGAGTCCGGGGAATTCCGGGAAGACCTGTTCCACCGCCTGAATGTTATTCGCGTGCACCTGCCAAAGCTGGCCGAGCGCCGCGAAGACATTCCCAGGCTTATGCAACACTTCTTGCTGCGGGCTGCCAATGAACTGAAGGTTGAGCCAAAGATTCTGCGCCCGGAGACCCAGAGTTACCTGACCACCTTGCCATGGCCCGGCAACGTACGTCAGTTAGAGAATGTCTGCCGATGGTTGACGGTTATGGCCAGTGGCCGAGAGGTGCATATCAATGACCTGCCTCCCGAACTTCGTCACCAGAGCGAGCAGCCTATAGCTGGTGCCACTTGGCAGGAGGGGCTGAAGAATTGGGCGCACCAGGAACTCAGGCGCGGAGAAACCGCCATACTCGAATCCGCCATGCCAGAATTTGAAAAAATCATGATTGAGACAGCTCTTGAATATACCGGAGGGAAACGCCGCGATGCTTCTGTTCTTCTGGGCTGGGGGCGAAACACACTGACTCGGAAAATCAACGAATTGGGCATGGATCGCACAGAGGAAGAATAAGCTCTTAACATCCCTGCATCTAAAGACTTCATTGCCATGACAAAAGCGCACAACAAGATCTTCCTGATCGTTTCGCTGATCATACTTGTGAGCGAGGCGGTCTTTGTCATCATCAACTATTTCAGTGACAAACATACACTGCAAGCAGCCCTCTCGCAGGAAGGTCAGCAGTCGCAAAAAACCTTTCAGGTTGCGCTGGCAACGACATGGATGAGTTAAGACACCTGGTTGTGGATGTAAACCGCGATGGGCAACCCCGCCAAGGGTTTGAGCTTGGCCGAATATATGCTGGACTGCGGGGTGTTGTACCCATCTTCAGTTTCAGCGACCCCGAAAAGCAAGTTGGCGCACTGGAGGTGGGCACGTCGTTCAGTACGCTCATTGACTCGATAAGCACGGCCATTGGTTCCGATGTGGCAATCCTGATCCGAGACGAGCGCGTGGATGATGCCGTCTGGAATCTGCCAGAGAAAGCATTTAGGTCAGAGTGCGGCTGTTTTATCGAAGCCAGCTCCTCTGATGATTTGAAAGAAGTGATAACGGCTTTGGAAAGTAAGCGTAAACACCAGCCCGATTCTGAAGAGCGCACCACCCTGCTGGAGACCCAAAGCGGCCCTATAGCCTTGACAGAGTTTGCTCTGCGAGACTACATCGGCATCCGTGACCAACATGAAGTTCCCGTCGGTAGAATCATGATCTGGCACTCTGCTGAAAATGCAGTGCAAGGGTTTTACCGAGACACTTGGGTCAATATTGTTTACGCCGTTGCCGCCTTCATTCTGATCGAACTTGCGCTTTACTTTGGCCTGCTCATGGCGCTGGGCAGACTGGAGACAACCGTAGCCTCCCGAACCCGTGACATCCAGATGCTGAACACCCGGCTTGAGGAAATGGCCAATAGGGATGCGCTGACCGGCGTGTATACCCGCCGCTATCTCATGGAACGAGTGCAACAGGAACTGAACCGCACCTCGAGGGAACATCATCCAGCAGCACTTATAATGTTGGACCTGGATCACTTCAAAATGGTTAACGACAGTTGGGGCCATCTGGCAGGCGACGCAGTGCTTGCAGATCTGGGGCGCATCATGCAGGAGCAGGCCCGAAACTATGATGTTGTTGGCCGCTATGGCGGTGAGGAGTTCGCGATTCTAATACCCGGTGCAAACGAAGAAACCGGTTATAAAATTGCAGAAAAGCTACGCCAACGGGTCGCTGACGAGATTGAAATACCGGGTAGCGAAGGCGCCCCTGTAACCATTAGCGCGGGCGTGGCTGCTTATAGGGACGGCTACAAGAAAGAAGACTGGTTTGCCGCAGCCGATGCCGCTCTTTACGCGGCCAAGCGCGCAGGCAGGAACAGGGTTATGGTCAACGAGCTGACACAAGCCACAATCAAACCCTAAAAACCATAAAGCCCCAACAAATGGGGCTTTATGGTTTTTGTGGACATTTTTTAGACGAATTGCCGGCTAGAACGGTATATCGTCATCAAAATCATCCACCGGCTCAGGCATGCTGCTTCCCTGTGCTGGCTGGCCTTGATTTTGGCCCTGATTATAACCCTGATTGTAACCACCAGACTGCGGGGGGGTATTCTGGGGCGGGGCAGAAGGTGCCGATTGCTGCTGAGGACGACCGGCCGGTGCGCCCTGGCTCATACCGCCTTCGCCACCACTACGACTGTCCAGCATCTGCATCTGACCATTAATGTCGACAACCACCTCAGTAGTGTAAACATCCTGGCCTTCCTTGTTCTGCCATTTGCGCGTTTGCAGCTTACCTTCGATATAGACTTTGGAGCCTTTACGCAGGTACTGACCAGCAATCTCGGCAATCTTTCCAAACATGACGATGCGGTGCCATTCGGTTTTCGGAACCATCTGGCCGGTCTGGCGATCCTTGTAGCTCTCGTCGGTTGCAAGAGTCAGGTTTACCACGGCATTGCCGTTGGGGGTGTATCGAGTATCCGGATCCTGCCCGAGATTCCCGATAAGAATAACTTTGTTTACGCCTCTTGCCATGTTCTGCTCCTGATTCTGTTTTCAGCGACACTCGCACTCCTTGCGAGCCTCCGGATTTCAAGAATTGCTACCCTGGCGGACGAATGGAAAATCCGCAAGTAACGCCTCATCAAAGTGCTGTCGATCCACCTTAAGATAGGCTGTGGCAGCGTTTTCAATAATGACCACATCCTGCACACCCGGCAAGCGGCGCAGACTGCCATCAACATCGTCGTACTGGTCGCTGACCATATCCTGCAACTGTACCACGAAACCTGAGGTGTGACCCGGCGCAGGCATGGTCAAAGCAACCAGTAACCACAGCCCCAAAATCGCCACCATAAACCAGACAACCCCTTCAACTCCAACCTGCTGCAGCAGGTAGCCACCAAAGGCTCCGCCCATGAAGGCACCCATAAACTGAGAGGTAGAATACACACCCATCGCCGTTCCTTTACTGGCCGCCGGCGCCTCTTTACTGATCAGCGAAGGGAGGCTGGCTTCCAGCAAATTGAAGGCCATAAAAAAGAAAAACATCACAACCCAGGCGAAGACAAGGCCAGCCGACACTTTGGACAGCCCCGCCGTCGCCACGGCAAGAAGCGCAATTGCGCCACAGAGCACAGGCTTCATCATGCGCTTTTTCTCGCCAACAATGATAAAGGGCACCATGGCAAAAAATGAGGTGATCATCACACTCAGGTAAAACCACCAGTGCGAGCTGCTGGCAAGCCCGAGCTGATTCTGCAATACAGAAGGAAACACCAAAAACAACGAAGTGAGCACCAGGTGCAGAGCGAAAATGCCAAAATCGAGTCTTAATAGGCGTTTATCGGACAAAACCCGCCCCAGCATAGCTTTAGCAGGGTGAGTATCAGCGCTGGCCTTGTGCTGATGAGGCGTAGGCACCACACGACTTACGATAAGCAACGCTACAAGCGCCAGCACCGCCGTCGCGTAGAAAATCCCGGACAACCCCCAAGCTGAGCCCAGCAAAGGGCCAAGTACCAGAGACACGGAGAATGACAGCCCAATTGAGATGCCAACGGTGGCCATGGCTTTGGTTCGCTGCTCTTCTCGGGTAAGGTCACTGAGCAATGCCATGAGCACACTGGCAATCGCTCCGGCACCCTGAAGAATCCGTCCAGCGATAACAACGTATATTGAATCCGCGGAACCTGCCAGTATGCTGCCTGCGGCAAACAGAAGCAGGCCAATATAGATCATGCGCTTGCGTCCGACACGATCTGAAAGCAGGCCAAAAGGAATCTGCAACAAGGCCTGACTCAGGCCGTAAGCACCAATAGCAAAACCTAGCAGTGCAGGAGTTGCGCCCTCAAGGCCGTCACCCAGCAACATGAATACCGGCATGATCATGAATAACCCGAGCATACGCACGGCATACACTGATGCCAGCGCAAATACGGAGCGTTTTTCCAGCGAATTCATGGCAGTAGGCTCCTCTCTCGGGGTTATAAACACAAACATACGAACGAACATATTTTTCGCAGGCGGCGCATTGTAACAGAAGGTGCCCCAGCGAGGCACAGCTACAACTTTACCGACACTTTCGCCGCAGCCGGCGTAACACGGTATAATTCCCGTTTTTTCTCCACGCGAGGTGTTATGGATCATATCCAGATCAAAGGGGCACGTACCCACAACCTGAAGAACATCGACCTGGATATCCCGAGGGACAAACTGATCGTCATCACCGGGCTATCCGGCTCAGGCAAATCGTCCCTGGCATTCGATACGCTGTACGCTGAAGGTCAGCGGCGCTATGTGGAATCCCTGTCCACCTACGCTCGCCAGTTCCTGTCGATGATGGAGAAACCCGATGTAGATCACATCGAAGGGCTTTCCCCTGCCATCTCGATCGAGCAGAAGTCCACTTCCCACAACCCTCGCTCGACAGTCGGCACTATTACTGAAATCTACGATTACCTGCGACTGATGTTTGCCCGGGCGGGGGAACCCCGATGCCCGGAACACGGGCAAGCCCTCGAAGCCCAAACAGTAAGCCAGATGGTGGATCAAGTGCTGGCGATGCCCGAGGACAGCAAGCTCATGATCCTTGCGCCGGTGATCCGTGACCGTAAAGGTGAGCACCTACAGGTTGTAGAGACCATGCGCAGCCAGGGGTTTATCCGGTTGCGAGTCGATGGAATCGTTTACGACATTGATGATGTACCGGCACTCGACAAGAAACGCAAACACCAGATTGACGTAGTAGTGGACCGCATCAAGGTAAAGCCCGGCCAGGAACAACGGTTGGCTGAGAGCTTTGAGACAGCATTGGGGCTTGCTGATGGCATCGCGCTTGTTGCACCTATGGATGCCGACACAGGCAGCGAGAGTGAAGAACAGACCTTCTCAGCGAAATACGCGTGCACACAATGTGGTTACGCACTAAGCGAACTCGAGCCCAAACTGTTTTCCTTCAATAACCCGGCCGGAGCCTGCCCCACTTGCGACGGCTTGGGTGTGAAACAATTCTTTGATGCCGAGAAAATTGTCCAGCACCCTGAATCCACCCTTGCAGCTGGCGCCATCAAAGGCTGGGATCGGCGGGCGGTCTATTACTTCCAGATGCTGGGTAACATAGCCGAGCACTACAACATCGACCTTGAAACACCCTGGGAGGAACTCCCGGAAGACTTCAGGACAATGCTCCTTTTTGGCTCAGGCACTGACGAAATTCCGTTTCGCTACGTGAACTCCCGTGGCCAGATCATGGAACGTGCCCACTCCTTCGAGGGCATTATTCCAAACCTCGAACGCCGTTATCGGGAAACAGACTCCCAAAGTGTGCGCGAGGAGTTGGCAAGGCACCTCAGCACCCAGCCATGCAAGGAGTGTGGCGGCTCACGACTCAGGCGCAGCGCTCGCCACGTGTTTATTGAAGATCACAACATTTCCGACCTCACCCGCCTTCCAATAGGCGAAGCCTATACCTATTTCGACACTCTCGATCTGCCCGGCCGTAAAGGCGAGATCGCCGAAAAGATCACCAAGGAAGTCCGACAGCGACTGCAGTTTCTGGTGAACGTAGGACTTGAGTACCTGACACTGGAACGCAGCGCAGACACCTTGTCTGGCGGCGAAGCCCAGCGAATCCGACTTGCCAGCCAAATCGGCGCTGGCCTCGTGGGGGTCATGTACATTCTGGATGAGCCATCTATCGGGCTTCATCAGCGCGACAATGATCGCTTGCTGAGCACCCTCACCCATCTTCGCGATCTGGGCAACACCGTTATCGTTGTCGAGCACGATGAAGACGCAATTCGGGCGGCCGACCATGTTATCGATATCGGGCCAGGTGCCGGCGTGCACGGCGGCCAGATAATCGCCCAAGGCACCCCTGCGGACATACTTGCAAATCCGGACTCACTGACAGGCCAATACCTCAGCGGAGCCAAAGAAATAGCCGTACCGGCAATCCGGAATAAAGGAAACGGCCAAACCCTGACTCTAACCGGCGCCACTGGCAATAACCTGCAAGATGTCACACTAACCTTGCCACTAGGTATCATGACCTGCGTAACGGGTGTATCTGGCTCGGGCAAATCTACACTGATAAACAGCACACTTTACCCGGTAGCCGCTGCCAAGCTGAACAAAGCAACCAGCTTGACCGCCGCACCGTACAAAGCACTAACCGGCCTCGACCAACTGGACAAAGTGATCGATATAGATCAAAGCCCAATCGGACGCACCCCACGCTCCAACCCGGCTACCTATACTGGCCTGTTCACGCCAATCCGCGAACTCTTCGCTGGAACTCAAGAAGCTCGCTCGCGGGGATACAAGCCGGGGCGCTTTTCATTCAACGTCAAAGGCGGCCGCTGCGAAGCCTGCCAGGGCGACGGCATGATCAAGGTAGAAATGCACTTCCTGCCAGACGTGTACGTTCCCTGCGATGTGTGCAAAGCCAAACGCTATAACCGTGAGACACTCGAGGTTCGGTACAAGGGCAAGAACATCAATGAAGTGTTAAGCATGACCGTTGAAGAAGGACGGGAGTTTTTCGATGCCGTCCCCTTCCTCGCCAGAAAGCTGCAAACACTCATCGATGTAGGCCTCTCTTACATCCGCCTTGGACAGAGCGCAGTCACCCTGTCTGGCGGCGAGGCCCAACGCGTAAAGCTCGCCAAAGAGCTCTCAAAGCGAGACACGGGTAAAACCCTGTACATACTCGACGAACCAACTACGGGATTGCACTTCTACGACATCCAGCAACTGCTTAACGTACTGCAACGCCTGAGAGACCACGGCAACACCATCGTGGTTATCGAGCACAACCTGGACGTAATAAAAACAGCAGACTGGGTTATCGACCTGGGCCCGGAAGGTGGATCCGGCGGAGGTCAGATTATTTCAGAAGGTACGCCGGAGGAGGTTGCAGAAAACCCTGCGTCCCATACCGGTCGCTACCTGAAACCAATGCTGGGCCAAAAAGGAAACTAGCACAAAGTATGTTCGGCCTGGGGTGGTGGGTTCATTTTCTGCCGGAAAAAGATGTCTGAGCGAAGCGAGTTATTTTTCCAAAGAAAATGAACCCACCACCCCGGGCCAGTCTCCTAAGCGCGAGCAGTTTCACCAAACTCCAGACACAAAAAAACCGGACCCCTCTCGGAATCCGGCTTTCTAAAGACTAGCCAACGATATTACTCGTCGCCTTCGTCCACTTCTTCTGCTTCGATGTCCAACGGACGACCTACCAGCTCAACAAATGCCATAGGGGCATTGTCGCCAGCACGGAAGCCACACTTCAGAATACGAAGGTAACCACCCGGACGCTCATTGTAACGGGGGCCAAGCTCATTAAACAGCTTGGCTACCGCTGCGTCGTCGCGCAGGCGGGAAAACGCCAGACGACGATTCGCTACCGAATCTACTTTGGCGAGCGTGATCAAAGGCTCCGCTACACGACGAAGCTCTTTGGCTTTCGGCAGCGTTGTTTTAATCAGCTCATGACCAACCAGTGACGCAGTCATGTTACGAAACATGGCCTTGCGATGCGCACTGGTCCTGCTGAACTTACGACCACTCTTACGATGACGCATTGCTCTGATTCCTTACCTTAAACTAATCGGCAATCAACCGCCCAGAACCCGGTCGTCGCCGCGAAGGCTAGCCGGTGGCCAGTTATCAAGACGCATCCCCAGAGACAAACCACGGGACGCCAAAACGTCCTTGATCTCCGTGAGCGACTTCTTACCAAGGTTAGGCGTCTTCAACAGCTCAACTTCTGTGCGCTGGATCAGATCACCGATGTAGTAAATATTTTCAGCCTTCAAGCAGTTAGCCGAACGTACCGTCAATTCCAGATCATCAACCGGGCGCAGCAGAATCGGATCAATTTCTTCCTCTTCCTCTACACGCTCAGGCTCTTTTTCATGATCAAAATCGACAAATACTGCCAGTTGCTGCTGGAGAATGGTGGCTGCCCGGCGAATTGCTTCTTCCGGATCAATTGTGCCATTCGTTTCCAGATCAATAACCAGCTTGTCCAGATCGGTACGTTGCTCTACCCGTGCACTTTCCACTGAGTAGGCTACACGGCGAACCGGACTGAAGGTTGCATCCAGCTGCAGGCGGCCGATGGCGCGGGTTTCATCTTCATCGAGACCACGCTGGTCAGCCGGCTCATAGCCGCGACCGCGAGCAACACGCAGACGCATGTTCACTTCACCCTTTTCACTCAGGTGACAGATAACATGATCCGGGTTGGAAATCTCAACGTCGTGATCCAGCTTGATATCACCAGCTGTAACGACGCCCGGGCCTTTCTTACTGAGGGTTAGCTCAGTGTCGTCCCGACCGTTCATTTTGACCGCAACGCCCTTGAGATTCAGAAGAATCTCAATAACGTCTTCCTGGACACCTTCAATCGCGCTGTACTCGTGCAAGACACCGTCAATCTGCGCTTCAGTAACAGCGCAGCCCGGCATCGATGACAAGAGAATGCGGCGAAGTGCACTTCCCAAAGTGTGTCCAAAACCTCTTTCCAGAGGCTCCAGAGTAACTTTGGCACGCATCGCACTCGATTCTTTCACGTCAATGGTACGAGGTGTCAATAACTCTTGTACTGAACGCTGCATAGACGCCCCTATCTACTATCGTTGCTTATCAGGCTTTACTTGGAGTAAAGCTCGACGATGAGGTTCTCGTTGATGTCGGCCGGCAATTCAGTGCGCTCAGGCACTGATTTGTAAACGCCGGACATCTTAGTGGCGTCGACCTCTACCCAGCTCACCGGTGCACGGCTTGCAGACAGTTCCAGGGCGCCTTTAACGCGCAGCTGGTTTCTGGCTTTTTCACGCACGCTCACAACATCGCCTGGCTTGACCTTGTAGGAAGGAATATTCACTACCTTGTCGTTAACCAGAATCGCCTTGTGAGAGACGAGCTGACGGGATTCAGCACGGGTAGAACCAAAACCCATGCGGTATGCAACGTTATCAAGACGCGTTTCGAGAAGTTGCAGCAGGTTTTCACCCGTTGCGCCCTTCAGACGAGCCGCTTCTTTGTAATAGTTGCGGAATTGCTTTTCCAGCACACCGTAAATACGACGAACCTTCTGTTTTTCACGAAGCTGAACGCCATATTCAGACAGACGACCGCGACGTGCGCCGTGCATACCTGGTGGAGTCTCGATGTTGCACTTGGAATCCAGCGCGCGAACACCGCTCTTCAGAAAAAGATCTGTCCCTTCACGACGAGACAGTTTGCACTTCGGGCCTATATAACGAGCCATAATTCACTGTCTCCTGTGTTAGACGCGGCGCTTTTTAGGCGGACGACAGCCGTTATGGGGAATCGGCGTCACATCTGTGATGTTAGTGATCTTGTAGCCGCACGAATTCAACGCACGAACTGCAGACTCACGTCCGGGCCCGGGACCCTTAACCTCTACGTCCAGGTTTTTAAGGCCGTATTCAGCAGCCGCGTTACCGGCTCTTTCAGCTGCTACCTGCGCAGCAAAAGGTGTGCTCTTACGTGACCCACGAAAACCGGAACCACCAGAAGTGGCCCAGGACAGGACGTTGCCCTGACGGTCAGAAATGGTCACGATCGTGTTGTTGAAGGAAGCGTGTACGTGCGCGACGCCATCAACAACGGTCTTTTTCACCTTTTTACGGGTACGTGTACCTGGCTTTGCCATGTTTGCCTACCTGTTACTTACGAATAGGTTTGCGAGGACCTTTACGGGTGCGTGCGTTGGTCTTTGTGCGCTGACCACGGACGGGAAGTCCATGACGGTGGCGCAGACCACGGTGACATCCGAGATCCTTCAAACGCTTAATGTTCATCTGTACTTCACGACGCAGATCGCCTTCAACGATTACTTTACCCACTTCGGTACGAAGTGTCTCAAGCTGCTCGTCGGACAGGTCTTTGACCTTGACGTCCGGCTTAACACCGGTTGCATCGCAAAGCTTCTGGGCTGTTGTCTTGCCAACACCAAAGATGTAGGTCAGCGAGATAACAGCATGTTTGTGATCGGGTATATTGACACCGGCTATACGTGCCATCCAAATTACTCCGCGTTCAAAGCTTTGCTGTGTGAATTTTCCGCCACAAAAATGGGGCGCGAAATAATAGCGCCTGACTCGGCATCGAGTCAAGCGCCATCATTACGAACCTCTTTTGCAACCAGGTTAGTTCCCGAAGGAATCAGCCCTGACGCTGCTTGTGGCGAGGCTCCGAGCAAATGACTCTTACTGAGCCATTGCGACGAATTACTTTGCAGTTACGGCAAATTTTCTTTACCGAAGCGCGTACTTTCATTGTCGACTCCAGTTTTCAAGGGGAACGGGTGTTACCCGTTCCGTCCATAGCCCTTGAGATTGGATTTCTTCATCAGCGATTCATACTGATGCGACATCAGGTGCGACTGAACCTGCGCCATGAAATCCATCACCACGACTACAACAATCAGCAGTGAGGTGCCGCCCAAATAGAACGGAACATTCCCGGCCACCATCAGAAACTGAGGGAACAGAGAAACTGCTGCAATGTACATTGCACCGAACAGGGTCAGCCGAGTCAGAACGCCATCAATGTACTTGGCTGTCTGATCGCCAGGACGAATGCCCGGTATAAACGCGCCAGAGCGCTTGAGATTATCCGCAACTTCTTTCGGGTTATACATCAAAGCTGTATAGAAGAAGCAGAAGAATACCACCGCTGCTGCAAACAGAATAATGTATAACGGCTGGCTTGGCGCCAATGCCTGGGAAATATCACTGAGCCACTCCATGCCCTCACCTTGCCCAAACCACTGCCCGAGCGAAGCCGGAAAAAGCAGGATGGACGAAGCAAAGATGGGCGGGATGACCCCGGCCATATTTACCTTCAAAGGCAAATGACTGGATTGCTGAGCAAACACGCGGCGCCCCTGCTGTCGTTTTGCATAGTTGATAGTCAGACGACGCTGACCACGCTCCATGAACACCACGAAGCCAACTACTGCAATCGCAAGGATACCGATACCCAGAACCACCAACAGGCTCATTTCGCCGTTACGAGCCTGCTCCAGAGTCTGGCCGATTGCGCCGGGGAGACCGGCAACAATGCCTGCAAAAATCAGCAGGGAGATGCCATTACCGACACCCCGCTCAGTAATCTGTTCACCCAGCCACATCATGAAGACAGCACCACTCACAAAAGAGACCACTGCCACAAAGTGGAAGCTGAAACTATCGTTAAAGGTGACGCCCTGAGAGGCCAAACCAACAGAAATACCAAAACCCTGAACCAGAGCCAGGAGAACCGTACCGTAGCGCGTATACTGGCTTATCTTGCGACGACCAGCCTCACCTTCCTTTTTCAGCTGCTCAAGCTGCGGACTTACCGCAGTCATGAGCTGCATGATAATTGAGGCAGAGATATACGGCATGATACCGAGAGCGAAGATACTCATGCGCTCGAGCGCACCACCTGAGAACATGTTGAACATACTCAGGATCGTGCCCTGATTCTGCTCAAACAGTGCCGCCAAACGGTCGGGGTTAACTCCAGGCACCGGGATGTGGGCACCGATCCGGTACACCAGCAATGCCAGGAAGACAAACCAGAGCCTTGATTTCAGCTCAGCAAGTCCTTTTCCCGCGCCCGCAGGCAATGATGCGTTCTTCGCCATTTAGTCCTCGACTCGCCTTAGTCTTCGACTTTGCCACCCGCGGCAGAAATTGCCTCGCGCGCGCCTTTGGTTACACGAAGTCCCTTTACAGTTACTGCGCGGTCAAGTTCGCCCGACAGGATAACCTTAGCTTCGCGAATTTCTTCGCGGATGATGTCAGCTTTCTTAAGTGCTGCAAGATCCACAATATCGCCTTCAACTTTGGCCAATTCGTTCAGTCGAATTTCGGCAACATAACGCTGTTGGCGCGATGTAAAGCCAAACTTCGGCAAACGACGAGCCAAAGGCTGTTGACCACCCTCGAAACCAGGGGCAACACTGCCACCGGAACGGGATTTCAGACCCTTGTGACCACGACCACCGGTTTTACCGAGGCCGCTACCGATACCACGACCAACACGCTTGCCGGAAGGACGTGAACCGGGCTCTGGACTAAGCTCGTTCAGACGCATCTTAGTTCTCCTCAACCCGAACCAGGTAATTAACCCGGTTGATCATGCCGCGAATAGAAGGGGTATCCTCTACTTCAACGGTATGACCGATTTTACGAAGACCCAGGCCCTTTACACAAAGCTTGTGCTTGGGCTGGCAGCCAATTGGGCTGCGGGTCAGAGTTACTTTGATCGTATTTGCGTTCGCCATGACTTCAACCCAGAATTTCTTCGACGGATTTACCGCGCTTGGCTGCAATATCTTCAGGCGCTTGAGTAGCCTGAAGACCCTTGATGGTGGAACGTACCACGTTCACCGGGTTGGTAGACCCGTAACACTTGGACAGTACGTTCTGAACCCCTGCAACTTCCAACACAGCACGCATTGCACCACCGGCAATAATACCTGTACCTTCAGACGCCGGCTGCATGTACACCTTGGAGCCACCATGCTGGGCCCGCACTGCGTACTGCAGGGTAGTACCGTCAAGCGGAATGTCTACCATGTTCTTACGTGCAGCTTCCATCGCCTTCTGAATCGCAACTGGCACTTCACGTGCCTTGCCGCGGCCAAAGCCAACGCGTCCTTTTCCGTCGCCAACAACGCTCAGCGCGGTGAACGCAAATACGCGACCGCCCTTGACCACTTTAGCAACGCGATTCACCTGAACCAGCTTTTCCTGGAGCTCAGGCGCCTTCTGATCGTTAACGCTCATCTTCTCCACCTCTTAGAATTGCAAGCCAGCTTCACGAGCTGCGTCGGCCAAAGCCTGAACGCGTCCGTGATAACGGTAACCGGAGCGGTCAAATGCAACCTGCTCCACACCTGCCGCCTTGGCACGCTCAGCAATCAGCTGACCAACCTTCTTGGCGGCATCCACGTTACCGGTTGCACCCTGGCGCAATTCCTTATCCAACGTGGAGGCAGTGGCTAAAACCTGGCTGCCATCTGCTGTCGTAACCTGAGCATACATGTGACGCGGAGTGCGGTGAACGCACAAACGTGTCGTACCCAGCTCACGGATCTTCATGCGCACTTTGCGTGCGCGACGCAATCTTTCGTTATTCGCGCTCATAGTCCCGCCTTATTTCTTCTTGGCTTCTTTGCGTCTTACCTGCTCATCCGCATACCGAACACCTTTGCCCTTGTAAGGCTCGGGCGGACGGAACGCGCGGATTTCTGCAGCGACGTGGCCAACCTGTTGCTTGTCGATACCGCGAATAACTACTTCCGTATTGGACGGAGTTTCAACGGTAATCCCCTCGGGCAGCTCATAAGAAACCGGATGAGAAAAACCCAGTGTCAAATTGAGCTTCGTACCTTGCGCCTGGGCCCGATAACCAACACCGACCAGCTGGAGCTTACGCTCGAAGCCTGCGGATACACCGGTCACCATATTGTTGACCAGCGCGCGGGTTGTACCAGCAAGAGCGCGGGACTTTTGGGCACCATCGCGAGCAGCAAAACGCAGAAGATTTTCTTCCTGTTTTACTTCAACCGCTTGGTGAATCGAAAATTCAAGAGCTCCTTTGGAGCCCTTAACACTAATTTCCTGGCCGTTCAGCTTAACCTCAACACCGGAAGGCAGCACGACAGGATTATTGGCAACCCTGGACATGTGATTCTCCTAGAATACGGTGCAGATGACTTCGCCACCCACGCCAGCAGCTCGTGCGGCGCGGTCAGTCATAACGCCCTTGGACGTAGAGACTATCGCGACTCCTAAACCACCGGATACCTTCGGCAGTTCCCCAGCGCCTTTGTACTGACGCAGACTTGGGCGGCTTACCCGCTTAATCTGTTCAATAACCGGCTTGCCACCGAAATACTTGAGCGTGATGGTCAACTCAGGCTTTACATCGGCTGTAACGGAAAAATCTGCAACATAACCCTCGTCCTTAAGAACCTGGGCTACTGAGATCTTCATTTTTGAAGATGGCATCGTAACGTCTGCTTTCGATGCCATCTGGGCGTTGCGTATACGGGTTACCATATCCGCAAGCGTGTCTTGCATACTCATTGGTATGAGGCTCCTGATCTTTTTAGTTGTGCAGCGGCGCGCCGCACCGCTTACCAACAGGCATCCTGACCTAAGCCAGGATACCTATCTTACCAGCTTGCCTTGGTCAGGCCCGGAACGTCGCCACGCATGCCGTATTCACGGAGCTTAATCCGTGAAAGTTCGAACTTGCGCAGAACGCCATGGGGACGACCAGTCACCTGGCAACGATTACGAAGACGCGAGGGAGAAGCATCACGAGGAAGCTGCTGGAGCTTCATCTGTGCATCCCAACGGTCATCATCGCTGGTATTTGGGTTCTTGATAATCGCCTTGAGCTCAGCACGCTTCGCTGCAAATTTCGCAACGGTTTGTTCGCGCTTCAGCTCACGGTTTTTCATTGAAACCTTAGCCATTACTCTCGTTCCTTTATTTCTTGAACGGAAAGCCGAAAGCTTTCAGCAGCTCGCGACCTTCGTCGTCGGTACGGGCACTGGTGGTAATGGTGATATCCAGCCCGCGGATCTTGTCGACTTTGTCGTACTCGATCTCCGGGAAGATGATCTGCTCACGCACACCCATGCTGTAGTTACCGCGCCCGTCAAAGGACTTGGGATTAAGACCACGGAAGTCACGAATACGGGGAACCGCAATGTGAACCAGGCGATCAAAGAAATCCCACATACGCTCACCGCGCAGGGTAACTTTACAACCGATCGGCCATCCTTCACGGATTTTGAAACCCGCAACGGACTTACGCGCTGTAGTAACAACCACTTTTTGTCCTGCCAGGCGCTCTAAATCTGCCACAGCATTCTCAATCAGCTTTTTGTCACCGACAGCTTCGCCGACACCCATGTTCAGGGTAATCTTTTCGATACGCGGCACCTGCATGACGTTCTTGAAACCGAACTCTTTCTGCAGGGCGGGTACCACTTCCTTGCTGTACTGCTCTTTCATGTTAAGCATCGTAACCACCACCGCTTACTGGTTATCGACAGCTTCTTTCGTAGCTTTGAAGATCCGCGTCTTCGCCCCGTCTTCCTTGATCTGGAAGCCAACACGATCGGCCTTGCCGGTCTGCGGATTAAAAATAGCTACGTTGGAAGCCTGGATAGGCGCTTCTTTTTCGACGATGCCACCGGGGGTGCCCAACATCGGGTTTGGTTTGGTGTGCTTCTTCATCATATTGATGCCAGAAACAATTACCTTGCCATCGTCCTGAACTTTCAGAACTTTACCACGTTTGCCTTTGTCTTTCCCCGTAGTGACGATTACTTCGTCATCTCGTTTAATCTTTTTCATAACCGGCCTCTGGTCCTTTAAAGTACTTCGGGTGCCAGTGAGATAATTTTCATGAACTTTTCGTTTCGCAGTTCACGGGTAACCGGTCCGAAGATACGGGTACCAATGGGTGCGTCCTGATTGTTCAGAAGTACAGCCGCGTTGCCGTCGAAACGGATAAGCGACCCATCGGGACGGCGAACACCCTTGCGGGTGCGCACTACTACAGCCTTCAGGACCTGGCCTTTCTTCACTTTTCCGCGGGGGATGGCTTCCTTAACGGTCACCTTGATGATATCCCCAATGGCGGCGTAACGCCGGTGTGAACCGCCCAGGACCTTGATGCACATCACCTGACGCGCACCACTGTTATCCGCGACTTCAAGCATTGTCTGAGTCTGAATCATGGTTGTTCTCCGGGCGAATTACACCTTGGATGCATGTTCAGTGACTTCCACCAGGGCCCAGCTTTTGGTCTTGGAGACCGGGCGGGTTTCCTGAATGGTCACAGTGTCACCGATATTGCACTGGTTGCTCTCATCGTGAGCATGGATCTTGGTTGAACGCTTCATGTACTTACCGTACAGAGGGTGCTTTACCTGACGCTCGACCAACACCACGATGGATTTCTCCATCTTGTTGCTCACGACCTTGCCGCTAAGAGTTCTGGCAGTTTGGGTAGCTTCGGTCATGTCACTTTCCTGCCTTTTCGTTCAATACTGTTTTCACACGAGCAATGTCGCGCTTCACCCCGGCGAGAAGGTGAGACTGATTGAGCTGACCAGTAGCCTTGCGCATGCGCAGGTTGAACTGCTCCTTCAGGAGATCGATCAGCTCCTTATTCAGCTCCGCGGCTGATTTTTCACGCAGCTCTGTTGCTTTCATCACATCACCGTCCTCGTTACGAAGGTGGTCTGTACTGGCAGCTTAGCCGCTGCGAGTGTGAAGGCTTCGCGTGCGATATCTTCAGAAACACCTTCCATCTCGTAGAGCATCCGGCCTGGCTGAATTTCAGCCACCCAGTACTCGACAGAACCCTTACCTTTACCCATACGTACTTCAAGCGGCTTACCGGTGATCGGCTTGTCCGGGAACACCCGGATCCAGATCTTCCCGCCACGCTTGATCTTACGCGTCATGGTACGACGTGCCGCTTCAATCTGGCGCGCAGTTATACGCCCGCGAGTCGTCGCTTTCAATCCGTATTCACCGAAGCTCACCTTGTTGGCGCGGTGAGCAAGACCGGTATTACGGCCCTTCATTACCTTGCGAAATTTGGTGCGTTTTGGTTGCAGCATAAGATTGCCCCTTTACTTAGAACCTTTCTTCCCAGAGGCTTTCTTGTCAGCACGGACCTGTTCCATACCACCAAGAATCTCACCTTTGAAGATCCATACCTTGACGCCAATAATGCCGTAAGTGGTATGCGCTTCGTAGGTTGCGTAATCAATATCTGCACGCAGAGTGTGCAGCGGAACGCGACCTTCACGATACCACTCGGAACGCGCAATTTCGGCACCCCCGAGACGACCACCAACCTGAATCTTGATGCCTTTGGCTCCCTGACGCATAGCGTTCTGTACCGCACGCTTCATAGCGCGACGGAACATCACACGACGCTCCAGCTGTCCGGCAACGTTTTGCGCTACCAGGCGAGCATCCAGATCCGGCTTGCGGACTTCTTCGATGTTGATGTGCACAGGCACACCCATCATCTCGCCGACTTCACGACGCAGACGATCAACATCTTCACCCTTCTTACCGATAACTATACCGGGGCGGGCAGTATGGATCGTGATACGCGCGTTCTGAGCAGGGCGCTCGATCACAATCTTGCTAACAGACGCCTTAACCAGACGCTTGTCGAGGAATTCGCGAACCTGAATATCGTTCAACAGGTTCTTTGCGTATTCCTTTTTATCGGCATACCAAACTGAGTTGTGCTCTTTAATCACACCCAGGCGGAAGCCGATTGGATTTACTTTATGACCCATCTGAGCATCTCCTACTTGTCGGCGACCTTGACGGTGATATGACAGGTGCGCTTCATAATTCTGTCAGCGCGCCCCTTGGCTCTAGCCTTGATCCGCTTGAGCGTCGGGCCTTCATCCACCATAACGGTGGAAACCCGCAATTCGTCAACGTCCAGACCTTCGTTGTGCTCAGCGTTAGCGATGGCGGACTCAAGAGCTTTCTTGATAATCACCGCCGCCTTCTTAGGGCTGAAAGTCAGAATGTTCAGGGCGTCCTCAACCGGCTTGCCGCGGACTTGGTCGGCGACAAGACGTGCTTTCTGAGCTGAGAGGCGAGCGCCCTTATACTTGGCTGCTACTTCCATTTCTATTCCCCTCACAATCAGCGTTTAGCTTTCTTGTCGGCCGCGTGGCCACGATAAGTGCGCGTTGCCGCGAACTCTCCCAGTTTATGCCCGACCATATCTTCGGTGACAAAAACCGGCACGTGTTGCCTGCCGTTATGGACTGCAATGGTCAAGCCTACAAACTCCGGGAAAATCGTGGAACGACGCGACCAGGTTTTAATTGGTCGTTTGTCGTTCGCTTCCAGAGCTGCCTCGACCTTCTTCAACAGATGCAGGTCTATGAATGGACCTTTCTTTAAAGAACGTGGCACAGCATTTACCTCTATGTGGTCGTTTACTTGGCTGAACGACGACGTACTATCATTTTGTCAGTACGCTTGTTCTTACGAGTCTTATGCCCTTTGGTCGGAACACCCCAAGGAGTAACTGGGTGACGTCCGCCAGAGGTACGCCCTTCACCACCACCGTGTGGGTGGTCAACTGGGTTCATAGCCACACCACGAACCGTTGGGCGCTTACCGCGCCAACGTGATGCACCCGCTTTGCCAAGCCGCTTGAGACTGTGCTCACTGTTGGATACTTCACCCAACGTAGCACGGCAATCTACAAGCACCTTTCGCATTTCACCTGAGCGCAGACGGATGGTCGCATAAGCACCTTCCCGAGCTACAAGTTGCACGGATGCGCCCGCAGAGCGAGCCAACTGTGCACCTTTACCAGGCTTGAGCTCAACGCAATGGATCACAGAACCAACCGGCATGTTCCGGAGGGGCAATGTGCTTCCAACCTTAATAGGCGCGTCGATTCCTGAGCGCACAGGCTCGCCGATCTGCATACCCTTGGGAGCGATAATGTAACGACGCTCGCCATCGGCGTATTTGATCAGCGCGATGTGCGCAGAGCGGTTCGGATCGTATTCAATGCGCTCGATTGTCGCAGGAATACCATCTTTGGTCCGCTTGAAGTCTATTATGCGGTAGTGCTGCTTGTGGCCACCACCAATATGACGGGTAGTGATACGGCCGTTGTTGTTACGACCACCCGACTTGCTTTGCGATTCGACCAACGGTTCGTAAGGGCGCCCTTTGTGTAAATCTGGGTTGTACAGCTTTACAACGTGACGGCGTCCGGCTGATGTTGGCTTGGTTTTGACGATCGGCATATTACGACCCCTTTACCTTATTCCACATCCAGAAAATCGATGTCCTGACCTTCAGCCAGCTTTACATAAGCCTTACGAATGTCATTACGCTTGCCGAACCCGCGGGCAGTGCGCTTAAGCTTGCCCTTACGATTCAGAACCTGAACACCTTCTACGGTGACGTTGAACAGTTGCTCAACAGCTTTTCTGATCTCGGGCTTGGTGGCGTCCGGGGCGACCCGGAAAACAACCTGTCCATGCTCGGCGACCATTGAAGCCTTCTCCGATACGTGAGGCCCCAAAAGGACCTTATAAATACGTTCCTGATTCATCCCAGCATCTCCTCGATCTTCTTCAGAGCGGGAACAGTTACCACGACCTTTTCGTAAGCAACCAAGCTAACCGGATCCAGACCCGCAACATCTCGTACATCTACGTGAGGCACGTTGCGGGAAGCCAGGTGCAAGTTATGCTCCAGACTTTCTGTCAGGATCAAGGCATTGGAAAGGCCCAGATCTGCCAGCTTGGACGTGAAGGCCTTGGTCTTTGGCGCATCGACTGCAAAGTCGTCAACCAAAACCAGGCGCTCCTGACGAACCAACTCGGAGAAAATAGAGCACATCGCGGCACGATACATCTTGCGGTTAACTTTCTGCCCAAAGCTGCGAGGCTTGGCAGCGAAAGTTACACCACCGGAGCGCCAGATAGGGCTACGGATAGTACCGGCACGAGCGCGACCTGTACCCTTCTGACGCCAGGGCTTCTTACCGCCACCACTGACTTCTGAACGGGTTTTCTGAGCCTTGGTCCCCTGACGGCCAGCTGCCATATAAGCAGTCACAACCTGGTGAACCAGAGCTTCGTTAAAATCTTTGGCAAATGCAGCTTCGGAAACAGAGATTCCCTTGCCACTACCTGTAATAGTCAATTCCATCGAACCGCTCCTCAGGCTTTAAGTGCAGGCTTGATGACAACATCACTGCCAGTTGCGCCGGGGACGGCACCACTAATCAGCAGGAGGTTGCGCTCGGCGTCGACACGGACAACTTTAAGGTTCTGCACAGTTACTTGCGCATTACCCATCTGGCCCGCCATCTTTTTGCCCTTGAATACCTTGCCCGGAGTCTGGTTCTGACCAATAGAACCCGGAGCACGATGCGATAGGGAGTTACCATGCGTTGCGTCCTGCATGGCAAAGTTCCAGCGCTTAACGCCACCCTGGAAACCCTTACCCTTGGATTGACCGGTGGCATCCACAAGCTGACCGTCTTCAAAGACAGTTGCAGCAATTTCGCCGCCAGCAGCCAGGTCTTCGCCTTCACCATCTGCCAGTCGAAATTCCCAAACTCCTCGACCCGCCTCTACGCCGGCCTTGGCAAAATGACCTGCCTCAGCTTTGGTAACGCGCGATGCACGACGAGCGCCCACAGTCACCTGAACAGCGCGATAGCCATCATTCTCAAGAGTTTTGAGCTGAGTAATGCGGTTAGGATCAACCTCAATTACCGTAACAGGCAAAGCCTGTCCGTCTTCCGTAAATATACGGGTCATACCAGCCTTACGGCCGACAACACCAATTGCCATGTTTCACCTCTAAGTGTACGGGGCTCTCACCCTCTATGGCCTTAGGACAGTTACACAGATCAATACCGGGTGGTATTAACCGAGGCTAATCTGAACGTCTACACCTGCTGCCAGGTCCAACTTCATCAAAGCATCTACTGTCTTTTCCGTTGGCTCAACAATGTCGAGCAAACGCTTATGAGTACGAATTTCATACTGATCGCGCGCATCTTTATTGACGTGCGGGGAAACCAGAATTGTGTACTTCTCCTTCCGCGTCGGCAGAGGGATAGGCCCACGCACTTGAGCGCCGGTCCGCTTAGCGGTATCGACAATCTCCTGCGTTGACTGGTCGATAAGGCGATAATCAAACGCCTTCAACCTGATTCGAATCTTTTGGCTTTGCATGTTGCACCAAACTCCACTCGTAGCAGCTACTGAACTAGTAAGCCGACCTTCAAAAAAAGGAGCCGCATTGTATGCATAATACCCAACCCTGTCAACAGGGATGACTGCTGACCAGATCGGGAGAAGCGGTTGCGACAGAAACCGAAAAAGGGGCTGACCAAGTCAGCCCCTTTTCCTGATGCAACGAGCGTCTTACTCGATGATCTTGGCGACTACGCCGGCACCAACGGTACGACCGCCTTCGCGAATCGCGAAGCGCAGGCCATCTTCCATGGCGATCGGAGCAATCAACGTTACTTCCATCTGAACGTTG
>NZ_VCHA01000008.1 GCF_016597815.1 Marinobacter sp. DY40_1A1
ACGTTTTCGGTAAGGGCGGGTTACGCTTACGTTGTTCATAGATAGTGTCCACTAAAGAATAAGTGGACACTATCTTGAAGCCTTCGGCATCACACTCAAGATGGGTTTGCCGGACGCTTACACTCCTTCGCATCCATAAAAGGTTGAACTCTCTTCTGAATCGGATCGAAAAGCCTGACTATTTGATGTCTGGCGTCCGAGGGCGCTCTCATGTTGATAATGCTAAACGACATCTAGGTCACCATGCGGTTGTAAAAGTTGATATAAAAAAGTTCTACCCTTCGACCACAAAGAGCATTGTGAGCCGGGGACTGAGGAAGACATTTCGTTGTTCAGAGGATATAGCTGAAACATTGGCGGAACTGTCGACAGTTCGTTCTTATATCCCAACTGGCAGCCCCCTTAGTCAAAGCATGGCATTTATGGTGAACCTTCCAGCGTTCAACCATATTAATGCGTATTCTAGGTCCCGTAATCTCAGGTTTACACTCTACGTCGATGACTTGACGTTCTCGGGAGAGAAAATCCCCAAAGACTTTGTTTCCTATGTACAGAATTACCTTAAAAACAGCAGGGGTTACGGCAGCCATAAGATTCGAAGATACAGCGCGAGCACAGAGAAAGTCATTACAGGCGTTGTCCTTGACGGGAACAATGCCAAGGTCAAACGAACACAAAGAAGAGTCATAGCTAGTCTTTATCGCAGCATCCCTTACTATTGTGAACCGGTTCGTCGAGAAGACGCAGCGACGATTAAGTTCTTCCAAAGAATAATAGGTCATCTTTTCTCGGCGGGTGAAATCAGCCCTGGATACCGGAATCTTGGAGCGAAGACTGTCGCAAAGCGTAAAGCTGCCGGGGTTAGAGCTCAAAATCAGAACACTATCTAGGGTGGTCGCTGCTCAATCCCAGTACAGTTATTGACAGAACTCCAAGGTGGCGGGAAATCCTCACTGTTCAGCTTCTCCCATGCATAAGCGGTGTCGTCAGGAAGTGCGTCAATTTCCGCAAGTGTCACTTCACGGACTTGAGAGAGGCGTTGAAGGCGTTCGAGCCAGGAGTCGTGCGATGTGGAGGTTAATTCTATCGTTCGCTGCGGTCGTTTCACCTCCCACCGTAAAGTTCTCGTAATCCAGTATCGACCCCGAGCATAAAGACCAAACAACTTGCCCTTGGAGAGCTCGCCATACTGGTTAATGGGGCAATCAAGGTATTCTCCAGTGTCCTGATCGAACTCCAGCCATTTGGCCGCTTTTATAGGGTGGTCGGCACGCTTGGCACACGGGCCATACATAGCCGTAACGAATCCCGCCCAATCGCTGTTGTCCGCTGCAACTCGAGCAGCCTCTACGGTTTCATCATCTGAGTGCTCTAAACGTCTAAGTTCCCGCCAAACGGTAACCGGTGGGCCTCCAATTTGCTGAAACTGGCGAATTCCGTGAATGCTTGCCCAGGCACGAACACGGGGAGCTACGTCTTTGGTGAGGTTGCCATGCCAATCCTCAGCGTCGCTCCCGTCCTCCTTGAAATCACCATCGATGTTCTTGCAAATGTACTTCACGATATAGCCAGTTGCTGAGCCACGTTCGTAGTCGATATCCACTGCATCAAACCTGAACTCGTCGGCTCCAGGTTCATCGCCATCTTCAAGCAAAGCATATTCACGCATTATCTCGACGAGCCGGTTCTTTTCGCTCGGTTCGATAAACAATAAAAGATGCCAATGCGGAGTTCCGTCATGGTGTGGTTCGGTGATGCGAAATCCGTAAATGCGGATGTCTTCACGATCTAACTGAGCCCGAATACGCGCCCAAATTCCCGTGAGGTATTGTTGGGCTTTTTTTGGTGTCGAGCCGCTGTACTTTGGGTTTGGTTGGCCAGTGGCTTTAACTGGGTGGTATTTGCTTGGCGTCGTTAGGGTAAGGAACACTCCGTCGTGACCCAGTTGGCGAGCGATAGTCTCGAAGCCGGATGCTCGAACAATCAGCTCGGATCTTCGAACGTAAGGGTTACTGACAGAAAGCGAAGCCAGCTCTGCAAGGGTGTACTCTTGGCATTGGTCGTTCACAGCTATCATTTCTTCAAGCAACGAGCGGTTTCTGGTCAGCTGTTCGAGATGAAGTTTTAACCCCCAGTCTGATACGTAAATGCCTTTTTGTTTTGAGACCAGGCCGTAGTTGCGGGCGACGTTGTCCAGCACTTGCTTCTGCTCTTTCCGTAACAGACGGCGCCACCAGCGGTCGTTTTTAGTTCGCTCAATCCGGCTGTTGTCCGTCTCTCCATCGGGAAGCGAAAAGCCGTAACGAGCAAGCAGTTTGGCAATGGCTTTCAGGGCAGTGGCGGGATCTTTGATTCGCGCGTTGATTTCTCCACAGGTTCTTGCTTTGGCTTTTGCAAAATCGATGATCTGAGCATCATCTACGGTAAGTTTGAGGTCTCGCCGTTGGAGTTTTTCAATTAAGTTTTCGAGGGCTGTTTCCAATGCCACGCACCCCTGTTCCTGACCTATTAGGTACAGGCGAGGTTCAAGCTTTGGAAATACCTGGGGGAGCCGTTGCCGAAAATCTGTTACTGCCAGTCGGGTTTGTCGGGTACCAATGGTGTAGAGGCGACCTTCAGTGCGGTAGTAACGGAAATCTCGTTGATTAGGGGAGGTCATTGAACCCTCCCGTAACGGTTTGGCTTCGTTACCGTAACGAAAAGCTGTTCGGCTGAGTGAGCCGTTAACGTAACAATCCGAGCAGGTTCCGTTAGATCGTTATTTGCGTTTTGACCTACCTGTAGGTTAATGGTGTGGGTGAGCACTATGGCATGTACCCTTTGGCGCACCTGAGGTGAACCTAGTGCGCTCTGATACCTATACCTAATAGGGGAAGGTTTCTCACTTTCTGATATTACGTGACGGAGAGTAGCCATCACGCAATCTCAGATGTAGATAGTCGAACCTGTTTGTTGATGTAGTCGTGAAGGTCGCTCAGCCGATATCGAACGGCGCGACTACCGATTTTGATGAAGGGAACCCGGGCACCGGCCCAACGGTCGCGCTCAAGGAACGCTTTGCTGACGCCAAGGTAGTTAGCGGCTTCACTTGTGGTAAGTAAATTTTGGATCATGGTCATACTCCTGTCTGGATCGTATGACGCCTAGCTTGTTATGAGTGAGAAGGGGTTGGAACACGCCTAGGGGGTAGAGATATATTCCTAGGGGGTAGGAATATAAGTGGGTATCTCTCACTAAGGACTGTATTTTGGGTGAGTCTATATCAATGGTTGATCTCGAAAGCTGTATTTATTGGCGGTATGATCGAGAGCACTAAGGGATAATGTGATTAAGCATTAGGAATTTGGAGGCGTAGGTGGGCAGGAGATCAGTTGAAGGATACGAGGGAGGGAATTGGCCAAGTACAACGGGCAATCCATCTGGTGGTGGGCGCGGTAACGGAGAGTCTTTAGATGCACGGGATGATGACCTCGAAAGCGATCCGAGTTACGTAAAACCAAGCGATAAGTCTTGCTGGGACGCAGTGCATAAAGCATACAGTGAACTCGCGTCAGAATCCTTCCGGTCAATGCCCCCGATGCCATTACAGGCACGTAGGTACGAAGGTGCCATAACGCGTTTCGAAAACTATGGAAATCAAGTGTTGTTTCAGGTTGATACAGACCTGAGAGAGTCTCCATTCAAAATATCTGAACAGCTGGTTGGCTATTGGAAAGGTCAGTGTCTTCAGCATTTTTCTACCCATAATTTGATCGGCGATCGAGTGAGGTTCATCGGTTCTAGAAAACCGTTGTTTGATAACCCCTGGATGAGAGTCAATCGATTTGAAAACCTTAACTGGTCTGAAGAGAGGTTTGTCCACGATGCCTCCCTATTTCAACTAGAAAATAAACTGAGACTGGGCGACCTTGGAGATAGATCGATTATTCGAGACTCTTTGGGCCATGAAAATAAAAAGCACTGGTTCTTATTGTCAGGCAACTATATCTGTCGCAGCGTTGGCTTCGTTACGCTAGAGCAGGCCTCGGCGTGGATAGCCTCGATTGAAACCAACTTACAATGGCGCGAGGGATGCAGGTTCAGCATCCATAAAAACTGGTTTGAATGCAGTATTGTCGATGCCAGTGGGGCTATGCCACAGTCTTGGCCTTCCTAGTTCGGACTTTCAGCTTAGGTGGAGCTAAATACTGCGACAGTGCGCCGTTTGTAGTTGGAGGCAGTCAACTACCAACTACAAAAAATTAAAGTGTTCTAAGAAGCTTTTTTTTGTGAATTCCAATCCAAATGCTTATTCGGTGGGCAGGATCGTCGGTTCTCAGCACATGATCCACTTCATTAATAAAATCATCATATAGCCGGGATGCTGCGTGTCGGTTTGTGAGGTGCTGATATCTTTCATCATAGACCGCCATCAATTTTGTGTTCAAGGTTGCGAATGCGCTGTTCTTGGCTTTGGCACCACGTTTGCCCGAATTTTTTGCCCGTAATTGAGAAAAGTGGATTCCATCGATGAAGGCAATCAAGTCACGAGCCTCAGATAACAAGCTATCACGTGCGCTGATGGCTGTGTGATAGAGCGAATCTTGTACATCAAACTCGCTATTATCTCCCCAAGAGCGATCCATATACTGTGTTTCTCCGCGGCCATACGCGGTTAACCGTTCATGGGTTTCAATCGCTTCAAAACATTTGCCCAAGGCGAGAACCGCAAAATAGTCCTCTGGTGTAGCGTTTGGAAATTCCGCTTGGTCGTTAAGATCGTAATCTTCAAACAGTGCCAGTATTTTCCGAGGATCCGTTAGAAAGACTACCGTCTTCTCTCGGCTCTGCCCAAATATAAGTTCGTGCCTAAATCGTTGCTCGGCGTTCGTCATTAACCAGTTTGAGAACTCGATTGCAAACTGCAGCTCAGCAAGTGATCGTCCCTGTAATTGCTCTTGGCAGCTTTCAATAAGATAGCCAAATGCCATAGTGAAATCTTTATGTCTGGCTTTAAGCGGCTCCTCCAAACACATGTCATAAGGCTCAAACGGATCTCGGCGATCAAAAAGTTCAGAGTCAAGAAGCGACATCAACAGATTCCTTGTTGAAGTGGTTAATAAAAAAATCAGTGATCTTTTGCATAGGCAGCCGCAGGCGCTCCACATCAAAGATGATGTAACCGTCAGTCACGTCGTTAGGATCCTTGTGGTTCATTAGCCGTTTCAGGGCGTAGGCCGGAATATCGAGTCGTTCAGCAGCGGTGATAAAGGTGCGCCTCAGATCGTGCAGAGTGAAGGTAACACCCGACAGTTTAGAGACGCGCTGAATGGCAGTGCGTGGCTCGGATAAATGCCCGCGCTCCGCGTCGCTCGGAAACACATAAGGGCTTTCTTGCTCTTTAAATCGGCGTAACAGCAGCACTTCAATGGCATCGCTGAACGGTAACCGATGAACGCGCCCGTTTTTGGTCTCAGTGATCGTCAGAGTTTTGTCTTTAAAATCCACCTGTTCCCAAGTGAGGGTTGCAGCTTCAGTTCGGCGCAGGCCAGTGAGCAGCACCAGATGCAGATAGTCCCGCGTCGTTTGGGTGTTCAGTTGCATTGTGGCGTCGTACCAAGCCTTGAGCTGATGATCCTTGATCAGGCTTTGTCGGCGTTCAACCTTATACCAGGCACGTTGATGGCTCAGTACATCAACAGGGTTTGCCACCAGGAAGGGTTTGCCGGAGGCGTCTTGGTAACGCTGCAAGGCGTGATTAAACACGGCCCGTAGAATCCGCATCCCATTGTCAGCCCGAGCAGGGCTGCGCTGTCCGTATTCGGTATGGCGATTCAGCACCATATCCCGGTTGATGTCTTTAAGGGCTTTGCTTTGCCAGTCCTTGAACATCTCCCGCATAGAACGGTTGTAGTCGTTGAGCGTATTAGGCTTCAGGCTTTTACGGGTAAACAGGTAATCTTCGAAGGCATCTTTTAACGTGATGCGTTGCGCGCGCTGTTCCTGAACTTCACGGATCGGGTCTATCCCGGTCGCAACTTTACCCAGAAATTTCTGGGCTTCCTTGCGCGCTTGTTCCAGGGTCAGGTTGCCATAGCGGCCAAGCGTCTTTCGTTTAACCCGGCCATCGACTCGTTTTTCTACGATGAACGATTTGGCTCCACCACTGGTCACCCGTAAACCAAAACCCGAGATGACTGAATCCCGATAAAAAGCCTGGCTGGATTTACCGTCCGGGCCGATCTGGGGCAGGGGAACTTTGTCGATAAAGCTCTTGGTAATTCTCAAGGGTAGGGCTCCACTCGAATTCGCCGGAAAGTCTCTTGCGCCTAAATGTAGACGCTATGTAGACAAAATTGGTTAAATTCTAGCGGATTTCTTCAAACAACTGCAAATATCGTTTTCTACGAATGCCACATAGTGCGCTGTTTTATATCGCTTATTAAAGCGATTTCAAATTTGTTCAAAGAAGGGCGCTAATAACTTAAAATCTCTCGACCTTCGGGTCGTGCCGGTTCGATTCCGGCCCGGAGCACCATTAAAGTCAGCTTTCCACGACGTTTAATACTCAATACATTTGAAATCCGCTCAAACTGGATAGCCTTCCAGGCTTGAACGCCGAAGGCGAGGCAAAGGCTTTGTGCCGCCTGCGCTTTACAGCTATCTGCGCGCCTACCACTGTTTTTTTATACAGCACTGTTGAATTCACGAAATCAGGAAGCCACGCATTTTCATGGAGCTCGCGGTAATACTGAACTAACCTGCTTTTAAATTTGAGACTGAATACGAGAGGCGAGCTTGGAAACAACCAAAAAATGAGAAGTGATCTGAGAGCCAAAATAGTCGAAGTGTGTGACAAAAAAATTGCAGCTAAAGGCAGCACTGTCAGCCTTTCTTTCTATGCATTCTTCGCCAACAAAAATGATGACGCAGAGCGGTTAATGGAAGTAGCTACATGGTGGATACAGACGCACCAGCTTGATCATTTTGAAAAAGCACAGAAAATCAGAGGGATGATAAAGGACGGGCTTTGATCTCGGGTGAATAACAGATAATCACTCCAGCCATGGCGACTCACAAAGGGTAATTACCTTATCTCTGGCTTTGGAACGGAAAACTAGCTGGCGATCGGTGACGAATTCGATTAAGCCCAAGAACATATCGGTTGACGAATTAATGCGCCGGGCAGGGGTGTAGCAGCATTGAATACGGAGTAAACCAATGACCAATGAAAAAATCGTACTGATCACAGGTGCCTCTAGCGGTATTGGTGCAGCCACAGCTGAGAAACTCATCGAGGCGGGGCACAAAGTCGTTATTACGGCGAGAAGTACCGGCAAGCTAAACGACATAGTCAAAAGGTGGGGCAACGACAGGGTTTTAGCGGTAACGGCAGACGTGTCCAAGCTAAACGAAATTACAAACGTGGTGGATAAAGCCATAGAAACATTCGGCAGACTCGATGTGGTGTTCGCTAATGCAGGCACAGGCGTTAACGCTCCGGGCATCGAAAACGGTGATCCTGACGAATGGAAAACGATGCTGGACGTGAATATCAATGCGCTGTTGTTTACCGCCAAAGCCAGCCTGCCCGCATTAAAAGAAACCCAGGGGCACTTTATTATTACCAGCTCCATTGCGGGCAAGATCACATTGAAAGGTTCTGTGTATGGTGCCTCGAAGTGGTTTGCTTACGGATTTGGCCAAAATCTAGCCGCCGAAATGGCTGAATGGAACGGTCGTTGTACCACCATCTGCCCCGGCATGGTCAATACGCCCTTTTTTGATGAGGCCAAGCCAGACAAGCTAGACCCCAGCGATATAGCCGATGCGGTTGTGTATGCTATTTCTGCCGACCCTAGATGCGATGTGCGTGAAATTACGCTGATGCCAACTAAGTAATTGGTCTTGAGCGACATTCGTTATCTGCGGCTTTATATTTTTCAAGGAACTAGCATGTTCATAGCAGAAACGCCGAGACTAGTGCTTCGGGAGTTGACCCTCAACGACGCTGGTGCGCTTGGGGAAATTCTTGGCGATCCAGAAGTAATGGAATTTTCGACCAATGGGCCGTGCACTGATGACGACACCCGAAAGTTTATTGACGGGTGTCTAACGTCATACAAAGAGCATGGCTTTGGTCAGTGGGGGGTTGTGGACAGTTCTTCGGGAGCCATCATTGGTTTTTGCGGCTTGAGTCCGGTTGACCTGAACGGGGTACAGGAGGTGGAGATTGGTTATCGCCTCGCTCGAAATGCATGGGGCCAAGGTTTGGCTTCAGAGGCTGCCGCGGCAGCGCTCGCGTACGGCTTTTCGAAATGTGGCTTGGATTCCATCATCGCGATTATCGCTCATCGCCATGTAGCGTCTGTTAGGGTAGCGGAGAAAGTGGGACTGAAAATGGATTTCTCAACAACCTACCGTGGCTGGGACGTGGGGATTTGGCGGAAAAAACATGAAGAATGGAATACCAGAAAGCCTCTCACAGAGATATTAAAATGACGTCCAACGAAAAACTTGAACGAAATCCGGTAGCTGATTTTATACTGATCTTACAGCTGGTTGCCTGGTTCATCGCCCTGAGCCCACTTTTCGGTGACTTCACCAGTTCTGATGCTGCAGGTAATGGAATGGCTCAAGGGTATGCTTTTATATTTGCGACTGTTCCTGGAATGATTTTTATCTTTCTTAGCAATTTTTATTTGGCGTTTAAAAAGCAGTTGAAGAAGTGGTGCAGGGTGGTTTCAGCAATCAATATCTTGGGGTTGCTTCTTCTGTTTCTGGTAATCAGTTAGTTATAAATCCTGGCTATTCCCTGACCACCTTTTTCACCGAGTCCGCTTTTGAAGATTTGGAGCCAACCTTTCTCCAGGCTTCGTATTCTTCGCCATTGATCCACGTAACGCCTATGTGTTCTTCCCAGTTTTCAAAGTCTGCACTTCTGTAGCTATCACCTCCGCAGCCGCCTGCACCATAGGCGATTTCGCAAACTCTCAAAATAATATATTCACCGTCATAATCGAGTACCTTCTTGCCGCGGCCACTATTGGTGCACTGGGTGAACAGGCGGGATGGGACTTTGAATATGACTTCTGCGGTTTTCTCATCACCACTGCCTGTTACTCGGGTGATGGAGCAGGTACCTGCGTAAAATTCGTCGCCGTTGATGGTCACATCCGGCTCCAGAGGTTCCCACCAGGCTATGGGCGCCACTTCCTTTTCTGATTCAACACTCCCGCTTTTGTAAAACTCACAGCCAGTCAGCAGTGCTGCTGCCACTGGTAAGACGAAAAATATACGGAGAGCTTTTGTCACGCGGCTTGCCGTAAACAATTTACTCACTAACTGATACATGCGAACCGCCCATAGAGAAACCTGGAGCCTAGTATACAGATTATGATCACCAGCTTACTTTGGCGCCAAGGGCTTACGCGTGAAAATACACAGTATCGGCGTGCCCTGTTGCCGAATGACAGGTTCAATATCCCGATGCAGAGCGTGGTAGTGATAGAAGGGAACTCTGGGGAACAAGTGATGGATGGAATGCAGATTCTGGCCCAGCCAAAACCACTCTAATGGCTTCATCCAGGTGGGCATTATCAGGCTGTTGGTGTTGCGGTAACGCTCGGCAGATTTGTAAGGGATGTGTGGCCGATAGGCGAACCAGTAGGCGGTGAAAAAGCCACCCATCACATACCCAAGAAGAACCACCCAGGCAGCGCCGGGTACATCGATCAGGGCAAGAAAGGCCACGCGCCAACCCAGGGAAACCGCTATCTCTGCACAATACACGCTGCGCTCTTTAATCGTGGCTTTGCCCCAGTGGGCACTTACAAAAAACGTATTTTGTAACCACAAAAACTGAAACACCGTGCGAATTGCTCCAATGGGCCCCCGGCCAATTCCGCTGATCAGATAATCAGGGTCTTTGTCTGGCTGGTTGGTGTATCGGTGATGGGTAAAATGCTCAAGCCGGTGTGAGGCGTAGGGAATGGCGATCAGGGGAGCCATTAAATAACCGCACAGATCGTTCACCCAGCGCAGCTTGTCATGCTTGCCATGAATGTTTCCGTGAACGGCCTCATGCACCGGGGTGTAGGCCATGTAGGTGAGCGCAGCAAGAACAAGTGTCGCGGCCCAGGCTGGCATCAGGCCGAATACAAAAAGCACCAAGTTGCCGATAAAACCAACCAGCACCAACGCCACTAAAGCGACCGTTGGCCACCCGAATTGCCCCATGTAGTGTTTTGCGAAAACAACGGCTTCGCGGTTGGCTGCGCTCACATCCTGGGGCATGCTTTCCTCTCGTTTTAATATTTGTTGGGAATATGCTTTCAATGTAATGTCTTCCATAACCTGCGCACAGGGCAGCTCTGGCCAATCGGGAAGCCCTTGTGGCCAGTTATGCTGATCAAACCCAAACTATAAAAGTACCTTGATGATTAACGCTGACCCCATTCTTCATCCCATTGTCATCAGCCAGGTAATGATTAATTTCGCCGCCAGCCTGGGTGTCGATAAGGACGCCTGTCTGCAGGGCACGGGCATTACCGATGAGGCCTTGATGGATGGCGAGGCACTCATTGCCCGCGATCAGGAAATGCGTTTGATCGAGAACCTGATTCTTGCGCTGCCAGACACGCCTGCACTGGGCTTGAAGCTTGGAATGCAATACAACGTGGCGACGTTTGGCATTTGGGGCTTTGCGTTGAGTACCAGCCGCACTCTCAGGGATGCTGCCAAAACTGCCATCCGTTACCTGCCGCTAAGCACTGCCTATTGTCGGCTGTATTCGTTCGATGAAGATGGGTTCTTTGGAATTGGTTTAGACCCGGCATCTATCCCCCCGCATGTGCGCCAGTTTTTGCTGGAGCGTGACCTGGCAACGGGTGTGAATCTGGTGCGGGAGCTGAGTTTGTCGGGCCTCGCAATCAGTAAAGCTGAGTTTGAAGGGCTTGAGCCTGCGTACTCTGGTTTTATTGAAGAGGTTCTTGGAGTTAACCCCGCCTATAACAGCCAACGTAACGCAATTATGGTGGCGGGCCTTGCAGCCGATAAGCCGTTGCCCACGTTCAATGCAAGATTGGTGAGAATGCTGAACGATCAGTGCCGTTTGCAGCTGGAACAACGGCAAACCAGTGGATTGTCCGGGCTGGTTCGGCAGCAAATTCTAGGCCCGCTTGGTTTGGTGGCAACACTCGATGAGGTGGCCAGCGCGCTCGCTATGTCATCACGAAGCCTTCGGCGGAAGCTGGAGCAGGAAGGTACCAGTTTTCGGGCTCTGGTTGATGAAGAGCGCCGACAAACGGCTACGCAGATACTCAGCGGTAGTGACATGAAACTCGACGAGTTAGCCATTCATTTGGGCTATACCGATACAGCCAGCTTTACCCGGGCTTTTCGGCGCTGGATGGGCGTCTCTCCGGGTGAATATCGCAAAACCAACGTGTTGTAACATGCGCTAAAGGTCGCTTCGACAGCGAACGCATCCTGCCTGATACTGACTGTTTTCTGATTTACGGTGAACGGAGGTAACCCGCCATGACAAATCTGCTGAAAAGGCATACCGATGAGATGGGCATTACAACCCTTACCCTGAGCCAGCCTGAACGGCGCAATAGTCTTTCTCTGGGCATGCTGGATGCTCTGGGTGAAGCTCTCGAAGACATCGCCGCAGACAGCGCTACACGGGTTGTGGTGATTGCGGCTGAGGGTAAGGTGTTTTGTGCTGGCCATGATTTGAAAGAAATTCGCGACCAGCTGGATAGCCACGAGTTTCAGTTGGCGTTGTTTAAGCGTTGTAGTGAGGTAATGCAGCAGGTGGTTAACCTGCCAAAGCCCGTTATTGCCCGGGTGGCGGGTGTGGCGACGGCAGCTGGGTGTCAGCTGGTGGCGAGTTGTGATTTGGCGGTTGCAGAAACCTCAGCTCGCTTTGCCACGCCGGGGGTGAATATCGGGCTGTTCTGTTCAACACCTATGGTCGCACTCTCTCGAGACGTATCACGAAAGCACGCCATGGAAATGCTTCTTACGGGGGAGATGATCGACGCCGCTCGTGCAGAGCAGCTAGGGTTGGTAAACCGTGTGGTCGATGAATCCTTGCTGGATGAGACGGTGTACGCCATGGCTCGCACCATTGCTGAGAAATCCGGGCACACGCTGAAAATAGGTAAGGGCGCTTTCTATAAACAGCTGGAAATGCCCCTGGCCGATGCATACGACTACACGGCCAGGGTGATGGCAGAAAACCTGCTTGCGGATGATGCCCGGGAAGGCATCTGTGCGTTTCTGGATAAGCGTAAACCGGAGTGGCAAGACCGCTAGCGATTACTGCAGTTCTGTTCGCCAAGCTTGAGTCGATCTCCGACCCCAATATCATTAGCTTCAAAGAAGCCTGCGTTCATTTCCACGGCGGAGATGAACGCAACCTCCGCAGGATAGCTGGGGCAGCGCGCGCCACTGGATGAGTCGCAAGGTTCCATCTGTTTGATGTTGCCAATCACGCCTTGGTTATTCAGGTAGGCGATATCGAGTGGGATGAGAGTTTGGAACATCCAGAAGCCATGATCCGGGCTCTGCTGCTCCTGATACTCAAACAGCATCCCGGAACTGGTTGCCATAGACTTTCTGCCCATCAAACCTTTCTGGCGATCCCTTGGCGCACGCGCCAGTTCCAGGCTGACGCTAACGGCGTTGGAGGCTGTTACGAAGCACCCTTCAATAACTGGCAGGCCGACTGATGGCTCGACAGCAGCCGAACCAGAGCAACCAGCCAAGGTGGCCACAAAGCAGAGCAGGGTGTAGCGGTATCGCATCAGGTGCGCAGCCGGTAACCGGTTCTGAAAATCCACCAGATACCTGCCATGCATGCGAAGAGAAAGAGCAATGTCATCCCCACGCTAATTCCTATGTGCACATCAGACACCCCATAGAAGGCCCACCGGAACCCGCTAATCAGGTACACCACCGGGTTGAACAAGCTGATGGTTTGCCAGATTTCCGGAAGCATATCGATGGAGTAGAAGGTGCCCCCAAGAAAGGTAAGCGGGGTTACGATCATCATGGGAACGATCTGCAGCTTTTCGAAACCGTCGGCCCATATTCCGATGATAAACCCGAACAAGCTGAAGGTTACGGCGGTCAGTATCAGGAACGACAACATCCAGAATGGGTGCAGTATGCTGTAGTCCACAAACAGCCTGGCGGTGGCGAGTATGATCAGGCCCAGTATCACCGACTTGGTTGCCGCTGCGCCCACGTAGCCCAACACCACTTCAACGTAAGACACAGGGGCAGAAAGCACTTCATAGATTGTGCCGGAGAACTTCGGCATATAAATGCCGAACGAGGCATTGGAGATGCTTTGCATCAGAAGCGAGAGCATGACCAAACCGGGGATGATGTAGGCGCCGTATGCAATGTTATCAATATCGCCCATCCGGGAACCAATCGCTGAGCCGAATACCACAAAATACAGACAGGTGGAGATGACTGGCGAGAGCACACTTTGCATAAGAGTGCGCCGCATGCGGGACATTTCAAAGTTGTAGATGGCTTTAACACCGTAAAAATTCATGCTTTCTCCTGTTAGCCTTTGGTGGCTTGTTCGTGCACCAGGCCGACAAATATGTCTTCCAGGGAGCTTTCCCGAGTGCGCAGGTCGCGGTAATCAACGCCTATATCTCCAAGGGTTCGCAGTAATCGCGCAACGCCTGCCTGCTCCTGCTGGGAGTCAAAGGTATATATCAGTTCGTAGCCATCTTCGGACAGCTCAACTGGCTCGGTTAGCAATTCACTCGGTACCTCGTCCAGCTTGTTTTGCAGTTGCAGGCGCAGTTCTTTCTTACCGAGTTTGCTCATCAGTTGGCTCTTTTCCTCCACCAGAATGATTTCGCCCTGGCGAATCACACCAATGCGATCTGCCATTTCTTCGGCTTCTTCTATGTAGTGGGTGGTGAGAATAATGGTGACTCCGTCTTCCCGGAGTTTCCGAACCATTTCCCACATGTCGCGGCGAAGCTCTACGTCCACACCGGCTGTCGGCTCATCAAGGAACAGTATGCGTGGCTCATGGGACAAAGCTTTGGCAATCATCAGCCGGCGCTTCATGCCACCGGAGAGGGTCATGATACGGTTGTTCCGCTTATCCCACAGGGACAAATCCCTAAGCACTTTTTCAATGTGAGCGGGCTTGGGCGCTTTACCGAACAAACCTCGGCTGAACGATACTGCATTCCACACAGTTTCAAACGAATCGGTGTTGAGCTCTTGGGGTACGAGGCCAATGGTTGATCGAGCCTTGCGGTAATCCCTGATTATGTCATAACCACCAGCACGGACTTCACCGGATGTCATGTTGGCGATACCGCAAATGATGCTGATCATGGTGGTTTTGCCGGCGCCGTTCGGGCCAAGCAAAGCAAATATTTCACCCCGATTGATTTCCAGATTGATATTTTTCAGGGCCTGGAAACCGCCCTCATAAATCTTGTTGAGGTTTTTAACGGAAATATCCGGCTGCACGGGCGTATTCCTGTTTTTGAAAGTGGGTCAGATATGCGAGCGCGGCATTTTCTCATGTATGGCGCTGGTTTAGAAATCTTTGCCTTGACGCAGATAGTGTCCATAATGCTTTGTGGTTTTCAACAGGGGGTTTAAGCCCGGTATCGATATGTTACGAACGATTTTGATCTTGGGTTTTGTTTTGGGCCTGGCGACCGTAGCTGTATTTGGCGTTCGCTGGTTACAAACCCCAAACAATGGGCCTGCAGACGCTGCGTTACCTGTATGCGACTTGTTGGGCTCTCCCTGTGAATGGGAAACAGGGGCCGGTCTTTGGAGTGTTAGCCTTCAGATTATCGGCGACGAAGGGCAGGGCACGGAATACCGGCTAGTTGTTTCTTCACCGGTGGCGCCTGAGCGCTTCATTGCGGTTCTGAGGGGGGAGTCTATGTACATGGGAGAGTACCCAGTGCCGCTAAGTGGGGGGGGTAATGGTCAATATTCGGCACGGTTTGTTGCGCCTTTGTGCACCGCTGACACTGAGATGGTTTGGCGTGTGGATCTGCAGAGTGGCCAGCAACCTCTTTCGGAATCCGTGCCCTTGAAACTGGTATTTCAGAGTGAGGATCATTTAACGCGATAGTCTGGCCCTTATTCACCCCATACCTTGGCTGACAAAAGCTCAGGAAAGTGTAAAATCATGCAAGAATTCGCGCTAACTTCAGAGAAAATATGATGGATTATGGGGAAAGTGTACAAAAGGTACTTCTGAGGAAGATTCGCAAGGCCGAACAGGATCTGATGCAGCTGAAGCTGGATTATTGCCGTTTTGTTTTTGGCCTTACTCATCGGGCCAGAGTGGTATCGGGTGATACAACTTACCTGGTTCTTTCAGTCGATGTGGAGTCTATGGCATCTACAGATGAAGGCGCATTTACTCGCCCGTCTGTCGCAGGTGTACCTGCAGACACGCCGAGCCAGGCAGAATCGGTGCCTCTGGGCACAGACTGGGTATTGGAGCAGCAGCACAAGGGTTAAGAGATCAGATCAGTGCGTTAGCGGTAATAGCTGAATAAAGGCTGTTTTCAGGCTGAACGTACTGGTGAGCCTGCCAGAATTCCGCGCCTTCAAGCCCGGCGCGGAAACAGGCCAGCAGTACGCCGCAAGAAGTCAGTGTAGCTATCGCCTGCACGGCTTCTGACTGCCGAATACCGGTTTTACGGGCGGCAATCTGGGCCACCAACCCTGCTAATGAATCACTGTGCCGTTCTGATTGGTCGCACAGGGCGCAACCGGCGCCGTATAACCAGGCTGCCGCATAAGCACGAACCGCTTCCGGCGCGTTGCTGAGTTGCAGGCCACTTATTCGACAGTCCCTTTCCTGAAGACCTGCAAGAATGTGCAGCTGGGTAAACAACTCTGTACGATCTGTGGTAGCCAGGCGCTTCTGTTTTTGAACAGATGGCTTTTCCTTGGGTGTTACAGGCAGGAGTCGGTTGTCAGCTGCAGTCGCCAGTAGAGGTTCAGAGCGAGTCAGAGTTAACATTCGCCACACCAGGGCCACAACCAAAACAAGCAGGCCGACCTGAGTCAGTACAACAAGTCCTTCGATCATGAGCGGTGCTACCTTGAATGAACTATTTCAGAACGTTTCAACAGTGTAACGGATTGTATCCTTTAGTCGTCGCGAACTCTTGGTCATAAACGGCCTTTAAATCGACTAACCTGCAGAAATTGTGACAAGGTTCCCAGTGGCTAATGAAAGAGAGAAGGCCCCAATACTCCCAAAGGCAGCCTGATGACAATTATTCTGGTACTCCACACTCTGTTGGTTCTTACTTTTACCATCCGGATTTTGTTACGGGATGATCTATCGCCGCCCGGGCGGCTCGCGTGGTTTGTGGTTCTTAATTTATTGCCTTATTTCGGCAGTGCTATTTATTTCCTGTTCGGCGAAACAGATATCGGCAACCGCGCAAGCAAACGACACAAAGAGGTCTTCCGCGAAATAAGAGCGAAAGCGTCCTGGTTTATGGGTGACGCCACCAATACTGAAACACTGATTGATCCCGTATACCGCCCCGCGTTTCGCTATGCGGGTTCGATAAATGGCTTCCATCCTTCAACAGGCAATACTGCCGAGTTGATGAGAGATGGCGATGAGACTCTTTCCAGAATGGTGGCCGATATCGACGCCGCTACCGATCATGTTCACGTGCTTTACTATATCTGGCTTGACGACAACACCGGTCACGCCATTGCTGAAGCCTTGATTCGAGCCGCACAAAGAGGTGTGGTCTGCCGTGCCATGGCGGATGGGCTGGGTTCCCGTGCAATCATAAACTCGCCGCTCTGGCAGCGTATGAAAGAGGCGGGCGTTCGTATGGCGGTTGCTCTATCCCTGAAGCATCCCATTCGCACCATTCTGACCAGCAGATTGGATCTTCGAAACCACCGCAAGATTACAGTGATTGATGCCCGCATTACTTATTGCGGCAGCCGGAACTCCGCAGACCCTGAGTTTCTGATTAAAGCCAAGTACGCGCCCTGGGTAGATATCATGCTCCGGTTTACCGGGCCGGTGGTGGTTCAAAATCAATTACTGTTTGCCAGTGACTGGATGCAGGCTACCAACGAGTCTTTGGATGGTATCCCTTTATCGTCTGGGCGGGGCAAAGAAGGATTTCCTGCACAGGTTATGGGCGTTGGCCCAACTGAGCGTCATGGTGCTACACCCCATCTTTTTGCCAACCTGTTTGCATGCGCCCAAAGCGAACTGACACTCTCTACACCTTACTTTGTTCCCGATGCTACGGTTCTTGAAGCCCTTTGCGCGGCTGCCTACAGGGGTGTGAAAGTAGCGCTGATCTTCCCTAAAATTAACGACAGCTTGATTGTGGCCGCTGCAAGTCGCAGCTATTATCACCGGCTGCTCGATGCCGGCTGTGTTATTCATGAGTTTAAAGGGGGATTGCTGCATGCAAAAACCCTCACCATTGACGGCAAAATCAGCCTGATCGGATCGTCGAATCTCGATTTAAGAAGCTTCGACCTGAACTATGAAAACAACATCCTTCTGCAGGATGAAGCCACAACGCAGGCCATCACCGAACGCCAACAGAGCTATATCAGTCAATCTGAGGTGGTCACTTTGCCTGAGGTTCTTGCCTGGCATTATCACGAAAGGATTTGGCACAACGTTATCGCAACCATTGGCCCTGTTCTATAACCAACGGCACCTGCGACACACGGGAAATACAAGATGCAACGTGGATTTACCAGGCTTAGTGTTTGTCTGAGCCTCTCTTTGATCATGGGTGATGCTTATGCCAGCCTGCCCGACACCAGAACCTCTGTTATCGAAGTGCCGGCTGGCACCGTTGGCCTTGGGGCAGCCCTGCGCAGGGGAACCAGCCCTTACACTGGTGTGGATAACATTTCTGGCATGGACAAAGACAGTAAGGCAGACCTTATCCCACTCTATCTTTATGAAGGTAAATGGTTATTCGCCCATGGCACCTCTGCAGGAGCGCATCTTTTCAAATCAGACTGGTTGAGTGTAAATATGCTCGCCAAATATCGATTCAATCAGCTCGAATCAGATGCCACCTCTTATTTTAACGGTATCAACGATAGGGATCAGACCGTAGATATGGGCTTTTCAGCCACGGTTTCCGGCGACTGGGGTTCACTTTCAACAACCTGGGCAAACGACATACTTGGTGTTCACAATGGCTATGAGTGGGATTTCACTTACGCTTATGGCATGGAGATCGGGCGCTGGTCTTTCACCCCATTTTTCAGCTACGTATACCAGGACAGCGATCTTACAGACTATTATTACGGCGTTGATGCCGAAGAGGCCAGGGCCGACAGACCTGTTTATAAGCCAGATTCTGCAGCGTTCTGGCGTGCCGGTGTTAACACTTCGTACCGGGCAACATCCCGCTTGCTGTTATTTACAAACGTTGCCTCTCAACATGTAGATAGTGAAATCTATAACAGCCCCCTGGTGGACGAGTCCCAGCTTGTTTCCGCCTCTTTCGGCTTTGCCTACCTGTTCGGAAATGCACTGGATGACTCAACCAAGCAGTCTGGCTCAGAGCGCGCTGGAGAGTGGTCGTGGCGGCTAAATGCCGGCTACCAGGCAGAGGGCCCTTTTACGCGAACAATGACAGGCAGGCTCAAGCGCAGCGAGGATGTTCACGCGTATATGGCCGGCTTAACTCTCGGAAAGCTGATTTCAGATGGCAAATACGTCGACTACTGGGGCAGGTTGTCCCTTAACCGGCGTTTTGAAAACGGATACCAGGATGACTTTGGTGAATACAATGCTTACGTGATGGCCATGACCCCGGCTAACCCGCCATGGTCATCTAAGGAGTGGTTTCGTTTAGGTATTGGCTTTGGCTTTTCTTACGCCGCAAAAGTTCCGTATGTAGAGCAGGTCAAACAAGCGGAGCGGGAGCGAAACACCTCTCACTTTCTCAACTACCTTGAAGGGCAAATTGATGTGCCACTGCGCCTGATGACTGAAAACAAAGCCGTTAGGAACTGTTACGTGGGCATTTCCTTGCTACACCGCTCGGGTATCTTTGCTAAATCTGACATTCTGGGCAGTGTCTCTGGCGGTTCCGACATGGTGTCTGGCCACATAGAGTGTAAGCGGTAAACGGGTAGGCCCTGAGTATTCAGCACCGAGACTTAGCAGGTTGGCATGGTTTTGAGGGCCAGCTTGCGACGAATATAGCGCCCAAGCGTATCAACACCTATGTTCAGCAGGGCTGTGATCAGGATTAGCACCATGGCACGGTCAAACCGGATATTCTGTATGGCGCTGTCTACATAGAACCCAAGGGTGTAGATGCCGAGAATCCCCAGAATGGCTGTCTCCCGCATGATAATTTCCCAGCGATAAAACAAAAATGCCAGAAATGAGCGATAAACGCGGGGTACCAACTCCCACCCATATCGGTTAATTCCGTTTGGCGCGTCGGGGCGAAGTTTGATTGTGTTGGTTTGTCGGCCTATCAGGTGCCCTATGATACCGCCGTTGTGCAAGGCCAGGGCTACCACTGCGGGCAACATCGACGGCCCCCAGAGTTGGAGGAGAATATAAGCCAGAATGTATTCCGGCGTAGAGCGCGCTATTACCAATGCAACATGGCCAGCATTGCGCCTTATGGGCCCGCCAAAGTGGTTGGAAATTAACGGGAATGCCAGCAGCGATATAATCCCTGTGGCCACCAGCGCAATCTGGGTAAGCACAATGGTGTTCCAGATGCCCGGCATAGCCTCGTTAATCATCAGGTCGTTCAGCCAGGGCGCAAGGCCAGCAAGACCCTCTCCATTACGCAATGGCGCGGGAACTATGTCTTCAGTAAAAAAGCGTTGCACGTTACCCCACACAATGGGCAAGCCTTCGCCAAGAAAGAAGGGAGCGCCGAGAATATACACGGGCAGCAGCTTTGGACGCACCCAAAGGGGCATTGTGGCAATCAACACGTAAAACAGGATCAGCATGGCGCCGGCGTCTGAATACAGCCCTTGGGAGAACGATGCCTCCAGGTAAAAGCCGAGTGTTGGCAAACCAACAAAGCCCAGGATGGCGCTGGAGCGCAAGCCGCACTCAAGGCGGTACGCGGTATAGGTCCGCATTTTCACCCAGCAGTCTGGAATGCGGGTGTAGAGAAATGCCGAGATGATTCCTGTGCCTGGTGGCAACGCCCGACCGGGCTCCGGATCGGCTTCTTCGAGAATTTCCGAGTACACCTTGGCAAAAATGCCCGCGTAAGGGATGGCAATTGCCAGTACCCCGGTTAGGGGATGAAAGCCAAAGAATTGAAGGAAAATCAGCGCCCAGAACAGCTCGTGTATTGCGCGAACAAATGCACAAAACATGCGCACGGGCAGGGATCGGTAAGCCAGAGCGAGAAGGAATCCCGCTACTCCCCCAAGCGCAACGCCTACGAACGCGAACGCAACCGTTCTAAGCAGGGCGGTCATCAGGCCTTCACTGCTGAAAAAGTTGGGCGTTACGATTCCAAGGAAGAAATTGCCCAGATCTCGCCAGGGATTGGATGCTGTGATGGCAATATCGGCAAACAGAAGCCCGACCAAGGCAATGGCAAGGAAAATAAAACTGGTACGAACCGTTGGGGAAGAGAACATGGAACGGCCGAGTTACCTAGTAAAGAGACATGATGTCTGAAGCCACAAGGTTCGCGCTTGGTTCATCGAGGGCGATTTGGCCATCCTGAATGCCCACTATTCTGGTGCAGTAATCCAGCGCCAGATCAACGTCGTGCAGCGCAATAATACTGGTAGAAAACCGATCCCGAAGTAGCGTCATTACCGTATTTGCCATGGGCCCATCGAGCGCTGAAACAGGCTCATCAGCTAGCAGAATGGATGCCTTGCGGTATAAAGCGCGGGCAATCGCAACACGTTGTCTTTGCCCGCCTGACAGTGACGCCGTGGGTGTCCAGAACTTTTCCGTCATTCCAAGTGACTGAAGAAGGGTGGTCACCTCAGCGCGGTCCTTGGCAAAGGGGCGTGCCAGTGTAATCGTGTTATACCAGGTTGAGTGCTTGTCCAGTTGCCCCATGTATACGTTATGGAATACTGACAAAGCACTCACCAAACCCAGCTCTTGGGGGATAAGCGACGACTCCCGATTGACACGTTCGTGCATCAAACGGATGAGTGTGGATTTACCAGCGCCGCTTTTACCCACGAGCGCGATTTTTTCGCCCGGGTTAACCTGCAGCGAAAGCGGGCCTATAACCCGCTTGCCGCTGAATGAAGCCGTAAGGCCAGAGAAAGCGAAGCCTGACATCAATCGAGGATTCCAATCTCTTCAGCTGTTTTACGAATCGGCTCATAGTCGTCGTTAGAGGCGGGAATAAAACCTGAGCGTGGGAAGCTTTCCAGCAGTTCAGGGTTATCGAGGTTCAACAGTGCTTCAGTAACGCGCTGCTTGAAGCCTTCGCCAAAACGCTCATCTACATCACCGCGAATAGTCCACTGGTAATCCGGGTAGGCGGGGGTTTTCCATATAACCTGAACGGCATCCGTATCAATGTTCCCGTCACTCAACTCTTTCTCCCAAACCTGGAAGTTGAGCGCTCCAATATCGTAGGTTCCGGCTTCAACCAAACGCAGAGTGCGTGTGTGATTACCGCTGAAGCCAACGCGCGAGAAGAAATCCTCAGGCTTGGTACCAAAGGTGTCGCGCACATAGAACTCTGGCATCAGGCGACCAGACGTTGAGCCTTTGGATCCGAAGGTGAAGGTTTTGCCCTTCATTGGAGCTTCCAGATCGCTGAGTTTCTCAGTCGGCTTAATTGCAGTGGTGGTATTGGCAATAAAATAGGTTTCGAAAGCTTCGTCTTCAACACCTTGAGCGATTGCCTCAGAACCTGGAACCAACCTGCGGGCCTGCACGCCGGAAAGGCCACCAAACCAGGCGAGCTGAACCTGGTTGTTACGGAATGCAGAAACCGCTGCAGCATAGGATTTCACTGGAATGTAACGTACATCAACATCCAGTTGCTCGGAGAGGTAATCTGCCACTCCACGAAAACGCTCTACCAGTTTGGTTTCGTCCTCATCAGGGATCGCTGTAAATACAAATGTTTCCGCCGATGCGGTTACGGCGGTGACGCAGAACAAGCTGGATACCACTAACTTCCGTATAAGATTCAAAGCCATTTGAAATCCTTGATCGGTTATGTGACTGATATAGTACAGGTGAAGGATACTCTGATTGCCGCAAAGCCTGAACAGCTATACGGTTTAAGGGTTTAATCAGGTCATATATCCGGGCACTATTCTCCGGAAATAGCTTGTAAGTCTACCAAAGTTTCACCCGGGCTCTGAAAGGGGGCCCTTATACCAAAGATGCTTATGGATATTATCATCATTACGCCTGCCGCTCCTGGCTCCAAAGCTGGAAACAGGGCAACCGCTGAGCGCTGGCAGGCGTTGCTGGAACAATCAGGGCATCAAGTGTCCGTTATCACGGAATACAAGGGTGAAGCCTGTGATTTATTTCTCGCGCTGCATGCCTGGCGAAGCCACGATGCCATTCGTTTGTTTCGTGAATCCTGGCCGGGTAAACCTTTGGTCGTCGCTCTCACGGGAACAGACATCTATCGGCACCAGTATAAATACCCTGAGCAAACTCTTTATTCCATGCAGGTGGCTGACGCGCTGATTGGATTGCATGCTCAAGTGGGGGACGATATTCCCGAAAGATTCCGGGACAAACTGGTCACGCTTTTCCAGTCAGCTGACAAGCCACCTGAGGCGCCGGGAGCGGCTGCTTCTGCGACGTCAGACTTCAATGTGTGTGTTATCGGCCACCTCAGGTCTGAAAAGGACTCACTGCGAGCAGCCAAGGCGGCAAGGTTGATGCCCACAGCTTCCCGAATTCGTGTGATGTGTGCAGGCAAGGCACACGACGCTCACTGGGAAGGCCTTGCGACCCGGGAAGCCGATGAGAACCCACGATTCCACTGGCTTGGTGAGCTTGAGAAAGCCGATGTTTTGCAGCTGATGGCCACTAGCCAGTTGTTGGTAATGAGCTCCCTCATGGAGGGTGGCGCTAATGTGGTCTCAGAGGCCTGCCGTGCCGGCTTACCGGTAGTAGCCTCCGATATTTCCGGTAATATCGGGTTGCTTGGTAAGGATTATGGCGGGTACTACCCGGTAGGCAATACGTCCGCGCTGGCTGCTGTGCTCACGCGGGCTGAGACGGATTCAGCATTTTTGGTTCAGTTACGAGAGCAGGTGAGCCAGCTGGCTGGCAAGTTCACACCAGAAAAAGAGCAGGAATCCCTGGAGCAGGCGCTTTTACTTGCCGTGCAGCGCTGTTCCAGGAATCAACCCTGAGTTCATTCCTTTAAGGTAATTGGCTCGATTGGTCCACTTTCATCTTGTGGAGTAACCCGACCGATAATGGCTGTGTGCGGATAGCCCAGGGCTTTCAGCTCTCGAACACACTCTTCTGCCTTATCAGCCGCAATACTCGCCAACAAGCCGCCCGCAGTCTGCGGATCAAAAATCAGCGGATAGCGTGGGTGATTCACCCATTTTTCCTGATCCCGAATACCACGACGCAAGCGTATGTTGGCCGGTTGAAGAGAGCTGAGAATGCCTGCTGCAGCTGTTTCTTCCGCTCCGGGCAGGATGGGTATCGCAGATAGGTCCAGCTCTGCATCCACACCCGATGGCCGTGTCATTTCAACCAAGTGACCCAACAATCCGAAACCGGTCACATCGGTACAGGCTTTTGAACCTGAACGACGCAGGCAGTCTGCCGCCGCCTTGTTGGACTGCACCATGGAGGCGAGGGCCGAATCTATCCATCGTCCTTTGGCCGCCAAGCGGGCGTGAGCGGCGAATAGCGTTCCAGTGCCAATCGGCTTGGTGAGAATGAGTACATCACCAGCTCGCAAGCCGCCTTTACTCATCACTTCATCGGGATCTATCAAGCCATTAACTGCAAAGCCCAGAGCAAGCTCCTGGCCTTCACCAGTATGACCCCCCACCAAAGCACAACCGGCTTCATTCAACACATCTACAGCGCCAGACATCATCTGGAAAACAACGTCCTCCACTTTGGATTCAATACCGTAAGGCACCGTAGCCACAGCGGTGGCACTCTGGGCTTCTGCGCCCATAGCAAATACATCGCCCAAGGCATGGTTGGCTGCAACGCGGCCAAATGTGTAAGGGTCGTCAATAAATGCTCTGAAAAAGTCGACGGTATGCACCACCGCTTTTCCTGGCGGGACTCTCAGCACGGCTGCGTCATCGGGCGCATGCAGGCCGATAATAATATCGTCCCGATCAATGGGCCGAAGCTCACCCAGTGCACGGGAAAGCACCGTACTGCCAACTTTGGCACCGCACCCACCGCAGCGCATAGCAACTGCAGAGATGGCCTGGGATGCCTCCTCAGGATTCTGGGCTGCTGCTGTATCGGGCAGGGCGCCAGATTCTTCCATGGCAGGAAGATCGGTGAATTTTTCCATGAATCGGCGGTCGATCCAGTCTTTCCAGCGCCACACCAGGGCACCATCGAACTGCATATCACCACGGGAAGCTACCGCATACTTGTCACCGGTGCTGATCAACGCCAACCATTTTTTCTGGGGATGGAAATCTTTGGGGGCCTTGCCCAATGCCATGCGTTTAAGGTTGTCCGCCAGAGGGGGGCCTTGACGCACAGCAAACACCCCCGCTTTCTCGCGGGGATGGTTAACCACGTTAGCGATATCGCCGGCGGCAAAAATGCTGTCGTCGTTCTCAACCTGCAAGGTGTCTCGCACTCGCAGGAACAGGCCGTCGTCCAGCGCCAGGCCGGTTTCTTGAAGCCAGGCTGGTCCGCCTGCTCTGGTTACCCAAAGAACTTCATCGGCCTGCTGGGTTTCGCCAGAGGCAGTGCGCAACAACCTGTCGCTGACCTTTTCTACCGGGGACCCAAGGTGGAGTTTTACGCCACGATCAGAGAGTGTCTTTCGGAAAATCTCACGAACTTTGGCGTTATGGGTTGGAAGAATTTCCTTGGCTGCATCAAATAGATGAAAGTGCAGCTGATCAGAATCCCGTCCACGTTTTTCCAGTTCGTTCTTGAGCCGGTATTGCATGGCGAGAGTGAGTTCTACGCCTCCTGCACCTGCGCCTACAACACCAACGGTTAAGGGCCCTTGGTGATTCTCGATACGGGAGAGCAAGGCAAGCCATCGATTATTAAATCCGGTGATTGGTTTTACAGGCACTGCAAATTCAGAAGCGCCTTCAACCTCATTCACTCTGGGAGAAGAGCCTATATTGATCGAGAGTATGTCGTAAGGCACATCCGGACGGCCTTTGCAGATCACACGCTTGCGATTGCGATCTATGCCTATGGCTTCGGAGCGATAAAAACGTGCGCCAGCAAATTCTGCCAACCGGCTCAGGTCGATGTGCACATCATCGTAGCTGTAATGCCCAGCCACATAACCTGGCAGCATTCCGGAGTAGGGGGTGTGAGTATCACGGCAAATAAGGGTCAAGCGCACGCCGGGAACGGGTTTCATTGCAAACCGTTTGAGTACCCCGACGTGGCTGTGCCCGCCGCCAATCAGAACTATGTCCCGTAATACAGGCTGGTCAGGCGTTCGCATCAGTTAATTTTCTTGGCTTCGGCCGCCAGTTGGTCGAACCCCTTGATGCTGGAGAAAGCCTTCAGCTTATCCGTATCATCTGCCGATGGATTGGCAATCTGGTCGATGGAGGTTATGCCAGCCTCTTTCATCTTTTTGGCCGTTGCAGGCCCAATACCTTTAACCAAGGTAAGATCGCTTCTGTCAGCGGCTTTCGCTACTTTCGCTGCAGGAGCTTTTTTTACTGCGGGCTTTTTGGCTGCGGCTTTTTTAGGTGCTGCTTTTTTGGCAGCAGGCGCTTTGGCTTTGCTTTCTTTCTTGGGTGCGGTGCTTTTCGCAGGGGCTTTCTTAAGCTGTTTTTTGCTTTCTTTTTCAGCCTTGCGAATGTCTTCTTTCGAGGCAACGCCCAAACGCTCGAGAATGCTGGACTGCAGTTCGTGGAACTCTTCCAGCCGGCGTTCAAACTCATCAGTGAAACGCTTCATTTCACGCTCACGAAGCTCGTCCACTTCTTTCAGTAGCTTACGCACCGGATCCTGAACCTGGTGTTGCAGGGAATCGAAGTGCTTCATCGCATCGTTGATCAGCGCTTCTATCTGGGCAGATGTCTTCTCAAATTCCTTGTTGACCTTCTTTACGATTTTATCAACGCTCGATTTGGCATTTTTCGCCATGGTATTCACTCCTTGAGGCGGGTAGAACGGATAATAATCAGGCCATATGCCGCATGCTGGACACGGAACCTGAGGAACGTCGTGATTTCAACGACTGCTTTTTGGAAAGCACCTCTCTGATACGGCGTAACTTTTCTTCAAGAGTGGTGTCACCGTCAGACTTTAAATCAGAAAAATCGATTGAGTAGAAAAAGTTGCTGCAGTGTTTTCTGCGTTCGGTAATAAGTCCAGGCACGTTCTCCGCCCGAATTTTATCAAACGGCATATCCATAACCAGATCAAGCGTGACTGTATCGCCGGGGTTGAACATCTTGTCCGTCTTCATAACGCAACCGTAAGAGTCCAATTCAAATAGCGCAGCTTCAACCCGTTCCTTGCGGAACAGGCCGTGCCGGATTGTGAATTGGGCGACCAGATCGGGCAACGCTTCGTTCATGAATACCAAGTCTCTACAGAAGCTGTTTGAATACTGATTAAACAATAGACACTGATAGCAAGATTTGCAACGCCATCAGTGTCATACGATAAACCTTTAATACTGTTCTTCAACACCTATCGGGTGATAATTTCATACATGTCAATTCTGCGGTCTTTAAGGTTGGTAACAGAGCCTTCGTTACGCACCAATGTGAGTTTTTCGAGATCCATGTCCGAGAACATAATCATCTCGGTATTTGGCGTGGTCTCTGCCATCACTGCATCGTGAGGGAAGGCAAAGTCAGAAGGTGAAAACACCGACGATTGCGCGTACTGCACATCAAGGTTTTCCACTTTCGGCAAGTTACCAACACTGCCAGTGATTACCACATAGCACTCGTTTTCGATAGCCCTGGCCTGGGCGCAGTGGCGAACCCTCAAATAGCCGTTCTTGGTATCTGTCCAGAATGGCACGCAGATTATGTCTACTTCTTTCATTGCTGCAATTCGCCCGAGTTCGGGAAACTCGATGTCATAACAGATAAGAATCGCAACACGGCCAGAGTCTGTGTCGAAAACTTCAAACTTGTTGCCACCTTCAACCACCCAATCACGGCGCTCGTGTGGGGTAATGTGGATCTTCCGCTGTTCGTCTACACGACCATCCCGATGGCATAGATAGGACACGTTATAGACCCGGTCGTTCTCCAACAAAGGCATGGAACCGGTGATGATATTGATGTTGTAGCTCACCGCCATCTCTGACATACGATCCCGGAACTGCTGCGTGAAACCGGCGAGGAAACGTATGGCTCGGGTTTGATCTACTTGATCGGTCAAACCCATCAGAGGCGCGTTGAAAAACTCCGGGAAGAGTGCAAAGTCACTCTTGTAATCGGAGAGTGCATCCACAAAGTACTCAACCTGCTCCAGCACTTCCTCAACTGAACCAAACTCTCGCATCTGCCACTGAACGGCACCCATACGAACCTGGGTTTTCTTTTCGTTCAACACAGAGGAGGGCGGGGTATAGAGAATGTTCCGCCACTCGAGCAAGGTTGCATACCCCAGAGACTTTTCATCCTCTGGCAGGTATTTGTGCATCAGCCGGGTTACCTGAAAATCGTTGGAAAGCTGGAAGCTCAAAATCGGATCGTAGATGTCTTTGCGGTCAACGCGATCAATGTACTCGGCCGGAGTGTACTGCTCGGAATACTTGTGATAGCCGGGTATACGCCCGCCCGCAAGAATGGCACGCAAGTTGATTGAACGGCATAGTTCCTTGCGAGCTTCGTACAGCCGGCGCCCAAGCCGATACCCGCGATATTCCGGATGGATAAACACATCCAGCCCGTAAAGTGAGTCGCCCTTCGGGTTATGCCGGATCTGCTCATTGCTCAGAATCAGGTCATCATAGGTATGAGGGTTACTGAATCGCTCGTATTTGACGGAAACAGTCAGAGCAACGGCCACAAGCTCGCCATGATCTTCAATACAGATCTGCCCGTCGGGGAATTGCTCAACCAACGCCTTTATGGTGTCTTTGGGCCAAGCCCCACCAATATCGTCGTAGACCCGATCCATGAGTACCTGAAGCTGTTCATAATCATCAAGCTTCAGGTTGCGGAGGTTTAGATGCAGCTCTTCATGGGCCATTCAGTGGGGCTCCTGTACGGCGTGGAAATGAATTTACGAAACAAGTTTATCAGAAGGCATTAAAGAGTTCGCACAGACGGCCGTTAATCAGTGAAACAAAATAGGGAGCGCGCCGTGCATCTTACATTTGGTCAAAAGCTACTCGTCACTTTCAGCATTCTACTCTTGCTGGTTATGGCCGCCTTCACAATTTCCGGCAACCTCCGTTTGCAAAACACGTCGCAAACCTATGTGGATTCATTAATCGAAAACACTGCAGAGCAGAATACGTCAAGCATTGCTGAATGGCTCAACACCCGGCTTATAATGACCGAATCAACGGCTAAAGCTCTCGAGTCAGTGGCAGACGATAAGCAAGCACATACGTTGCTGCAGGCAATTTCAACAGGCGGCAATTTCAAGGATGTGTACGTGGGCCGTGCTGACGGGTACATGTTGATGAAAAGCCAGGCCGATACTGACACTCTACCTGAGGGCTATGATCCGCGCACCCGCCCCTGGTACAAAAGAGCCATGGAGCTTGGCCGCTCATCCTTTACTACTCCATACCTGGATGCTGCAACCGGCGAAATTATTATCTCTACATTTGCCCCGGTGAAGCGTGGGACGCATCAAGGTGTTGTGGGTGCGGATATTACCCTTAACGCCATTGAGCGCATGCTGTCTGTGATCAATCTGGCAGGCACTGGTTATGCTGCGCTGATCAGCAATGACGGCACGGTGCTGTACCACCCAACCCGGCGCCTGATAGGTAAAAATATCAGCTCGCTACTTGGTGGGGCTCCAAAGCTGAAAGAAGGCTTGCACAGCTTTAAGCAGGAAGGTGCTGACTGGAGCGCCAGCTTTCATGCTATCAGCGATGCCCGCGGTGTTGACTGGTATTTGGGTACCTTCGTTAACCAGGACAAAATAAGCGCCCCTGTTCGAAACGCCATGATAACCGGCGTGATAATGGCTGTTGTTGGGCTTCTGGTATCACTTGTTGTACTGCATTTGGGAATTCGTACCCTGATGGCTCCGATTCGCAGGTTGAATGCAGCCATGGCAGACATAGGCTCAAACGATGCAGATCTCACCCAGCGTTTAGACGACAGCGCCCGCGACGAGTTCGGCCAGTTGGCTGCAAGCTTTAACCAGTTTGTCGGTAAAATTCATCAGGTGGTTCGTGAAGTGCAGCAGGGTAGCAGCGAACTGGCTACCAACGTAACGGCGCTCAGAAGCACGGCCAAGACCAGCCGCAGCAGCGTTGAAAATCAACAAACCGAAATCGATATGGTGGCGGCCGCGATTAACCAGATGTCCGCAGCAGCCCATGAAATTGCACAAAACGCCCAGCAAACGGCAGACGCAGCTAACACAGCGGATGACGACAGCAGGGCATCGCTGGAAACCATGTCTGCATCACGAGATGCGGTGCAGCAGCTGTCTCGCGAAGTAAGCACAGCTGCAAAAGTCATCGATTCACTAGGTCGCGATGTTGCCTCTATCACAACGGTGCTGGAAGTTATTCAAGGCATTGCTGAACAGACCAACCTGTTGGCACTGAACGCAGCCATTGAAGCTGCGCGGGCCGGAGACGCTGGTCGCGGTTTTGCCGTGGTTGCAGACGAAGTAAGAAACCTTGCGCGGCGCACCCAAACCAGCACTGAAGAAATAAACGATATGATTGAGCGGCTGCAGACCGGTGCCAATGATGCGGTAGATGTAATGAACGCATCAACAGCGGTATCTAACGTAAGCATGGAAAAAGCGCAGGATGCCATGGATTCCCTGAACCGCATCACTAGCGCCATTACCGCTATCAGCCAGATGACATCTCAGATTGCCACTGCCTCAGAAGAGCAAACCTCGGTTACGGAAGAGCTGAATTCGTCGATTACCCGCATTGCGGATCAAGGCCAGGAAGCCGCTGCCGCTGCCAGTGAGAATGACGTTTACAGTGGACAAATAGAACAGATTGGCCACACCCTTGATGGCAACGTATCCCGTTTCCGGGTTTGATTGGGGCTTAATCGCGAAGTAGCTCAATCCGCCAGCGCAGGTTGTTCAGCGTATCGCGGCCAATGCTTCCTGACTCTTCACTCAGGAAGGGGTTGTCCAAAACGATGATGGTGCGTTTATCCAGGTTAAGATTAGCAACCGCCGCACCATAATACTGCTCAAGAAACACGCCAAAACTGCCGTCCCGAATGGCGCGCTCCATTCCGAGCTGCAAACGGTGCGCTGTTACCTGGTCTTCAGGGCCTACAAACAGGTAAGAGGGCATTGGATAGGCCAGCACCAGGTTGGGCTCTATCGTCATCTCGGGGTCATTTTCCATTTGCAGGTCGTTAATTACCTCACTGACACCCCTGGCAAAGCAATCGAAACGGTGTTTTCTTAACATTCCAAAGAGAATTTCGTAACGGGAATGGGTAATAACTGGAATCTCGTTGTTTCTGAGTATTGGAGTGTCTGGCCAGTGATCCCCTTGGCCAATTCGCACGCCCCTCTCACGAAGATCGTCTAGGGAGTGAATACCCTCAAACAGTGAGAGACTTTCTGGCATAACCACGCACACGCGAAAACCAAGCAACCCTCCGTCTACAGGAACCGGCACAGGGGTCAAAAACTGCTCCCGCTCCGCTGATGTGGCCACGTTTGCAATATCCACCATACGGGTTCCGCCTCGACCCAGCTCGCGCAGTGCTCGCCCTTGGCTAAGCTCCTGGCTCCGGATAATGCGGAACTCCCCATACTCGGGTGTTTTTTCCAATGCCAGAGTAACCAGTGCATAGATAGCAGGGCTATCGTAATTCCGGTACCAAAGGACATACTCTTGTACAGGGTTGTGTGCGGGGTTTGCATGAGCAAAGCAACTCGACACAAGCGCACAAAGGAGTGTGAGGGAGAGCCTGGTGGCAGCAAACAGTTTGGTGCCTGCTTGGTCACAGGTTAAACGGCGTTGGGCATATCGCACTATCCGAATCCTTGTGAAATGTTCCGAATCCGTTCCAGCTCGCATAGGCCAGCTGTTTTGACGTTATGACTAAGATTACGGGTAATCAAACTTTAGATCAGAATTCTCCGGAGAGCCGGCAAATCTCTCCAGAAATATGTAAAAGAGTGTTGCGATGTGTGTCCGGCATTGTAATCATCCGCCTCAATACAACTTACGGAGCACAATGATGGCCTTAATAGACAATATTATCGGGGCGACCGGTCAATGGATTTCAACCACAGACCCCAAGGCAACCCTGGCGCAACCCGTCGAGTGGCTGAAGAAAACCGGCGGCTACGCCGCCGTTAACCGCCTTATAGGCTTGTCGATTCCGTTCGCGCCCCGAAACCGGTTCAGCGTTGAAGAGGTTCGCCCGGGTTACGTGCGAGCGCGCATACAGCTCAAAGGTAACAAGAACCACTTTGGCAGCCTGTACGCAGGGGCTTACTTTCTTGTGGCGGAAATTCCGGGTGGGGTACTCACCTTGTTTGATCTTGGCCCCGCCTACACACCAATCCTGAAGGAAATGACGCTGCAATTTTTGCTGCCCGCCAATTCGGATGTGACTGTCGAGTTTGAATTGTCACCGGAAGAGGTTGCGGGCATTCTTGCAGACGCTGACGCTACTGGTCGGGCGAAATTCAGCCTCACCGGAGAACTGCGGGATATGGACGGCAATCACGTTGCTACATCCATTGCTCAGTACCGGGTTCGCAAGAAAGGCTTCAAGCCCGCGGCATAAGGAGAAGCCTGAGGTTGTTCCTCAGGCTGGATCCAGCTTGGCAATGGCGGCGAGGAATATCTCGCCGTATTTCTCCAGTTTTGCCGCACCCACACCGTTCACGCCGGCTAGCTCATCAAGCGTTTGAGGCTTGCGTTCCAGCATGTCGAAAAGAGTGGTGTCGTGGAAAATAACGTAAGGCGGCACGCCTTGTTTGTCCGCAAGCTCCTTGCGGCACGCCCTTAACGCCTCCCAGCCCACGTGATCTGTAACCTGATCTTTAACCGGGCTTCCTGTTCTTCCACCTGAAGAGCGGCCTGAAGACTTTTTAACGACGGGGTCTTTGCGCAATTCGACCTTGTGCTCGCCTTTCAGTAGTGGACGGCATTCTTCAGTGAGCTGCAACGCGCCATAGCCATCGGGATCAGTTCTCAAGTAACCGTTAGCCACCAGTTGACGGAACACCGATTTCCATTCGCTAGCCGAAAACTCCGCACCAATGCCATAGGTTGATACCTGATGGTGTCCCAATTGCAGCACGCGCTCATTTTCTGAACCCCGTAACACATCAATCAGGTGGGTAACACCAAAACGCTGACCCGTACGGAACACACAAGAGAGTGCTTTTTGCACCGCCACCGTGCCATCCCAGGTCTCAGGCGGGTTCAGGCAGGTGTCACAGTTACCGCAAGGCGCATCCAGTGCATCGCCAAAATAGTTCAGCAAAACTTGTCGGCGACATTTGGTTACTTCACACAGCCCGAGCATAGCGTCCAGCTTTTGCCGTTCAATACGCTTGAAATGATCATTGCCCTGGGAAGCTTCCAGCATCTGCCGGAGTTTAATCACGTCCTGAAGTCCGTACACCATCCAGGCGGTAGAAGGCTTGCCATCACGGCCCGCACGGCCGGTTTCCTGGTAATAGGCTTCCAGGCTTTTGGGTAAGTCGAGGTGTGCTACAAAGCGCACATCCGGTTTATCAATGCCCATGCCGAAGGCGATGGTGGCCACAATAATCACACCATCTTCCCGGAGGAAACGCTCCTGATTACGTGCCCGATCGTTGGCCGGAAGCCCCGCATGGTAGGGCAGTGCGGTGTAACCTTTCTGGGCTAGCATCTTCGCAGTGGCATCCACTTTGTTGCGGGATAAGCAATAAACTATGCCACAGTCGGCTTCATGTTCTGCTTTAATAAAATCAAGCAACTGCTTGTTTGCGTTAATCTTAGGCGCTATTCGATACTGAATATTAGGGCGATCAAAACCGCTAATGAAGTGCCGCGCCTCGGTGAGGGACAGGCGCTCCGCGATCTCTTTGCGGGTGCGCTCATCGGCCGTGGCCGTTAACGCAATCCTGGGGATGTTTGGGAATTCGTTAGCGAGCACCGCCAACTGCAGATAATCAGAACGGAAGTCATGCCCCCATTGGGAAACGCAGTGGGCCTCGTCGATAGCAAATAACGAAATGGACGCATCGTGCAGTAGTTGCAGAGTACGGGGCTGTATGAGCCTCTCAGGTGCACAATAAAGAAGATCAAGCTCACCGGTGCCAAGTGCGTACTCGGTAGCGCGCGCCTGCTCGAAATCCATTGTGGAATTGAGAAAGGCCGCTTTCACTCCCAGTTCACGCAGTGCAGCAACCTGATCTTGCATCAAGGCGATCAGTGGCGAGATAACTATCGCCGTACCGGAGCGAACAAGCGCAGGCACCTGATAACAAAGAGATTTACCGCCGCCGGTGGGCATAAGCACCAAGGCATCGCCACCAGACACCACCTCATGGATGATATCTCCTTGCAGAGGGCGGAAGGATTCGTACCCGAACACTTCGTGCAATACCTGTTCGGGGCTTCTGCCAGAAGTTGTGGGCCTCTCGGCAGAAAGCTGTTCAAAGTCCTGGTCGGGATACATAGAATAACCGGTCAATCGCGAGGCTGGAGTGAAATCAGGTAGCGGATCATACCAGATTCACCGCAAGGAATGGCCGGACAAGCCGTGTTTTTGGGAAGCAAACCCACGGGAAAACCGATACAATATCGCGGTTTTAAGCCTAGGTTTAACAGCTCAAGATAATCGATACACACAACAACAGGGCAGCCATGCAGGAATTTGACGCCATCCGTCCCTATTCGGACGAAGAAACCGGCCCGGCGATTCAACGGTTGGTTAACGACCATGAGTTTTTGGATATGGTCGGGCGCTTCAAGTCGCCCTTACTTGCACGCTGGGCCCCGGCACCTTTGCGATTTTTTACGCGACGCTGGCTTTCCAGCCGATTTGGACACTTCACAAAGGTAGATGATCTGCAGGCTGGGCTTTCTGGCTATATCGGTGAACTGATTGAAAGCACAACGGCCCGTGTAACCACCAGCGGCCTGGAGAATTTGAGCAAGCAGGGCGCCTATCTTTTCATATCCAACCACAGGGATATTGTTTTTGATCCCATGGTGGTGAACTACCTGTTGTTCCATAACGACTTGCGTACCACTCGGATCGCCATTGGTGACAACCTGCTCGCAAACCGTGTATTTGCTGAGATGATGCGGCTTAACAAGAGCTTTATTGTGCGCCGTGACATGACCAGCCCGAGGGAAATGCGTGACGCATATATCACCCTCTCTGGATTTATCAACTACAGCGTTGCCAGTAACGAGAATATCTGGATTGCCCAGCGAGAAGGGCGCGCTAAAGACGGTCGTGATTTTACCGACCCGGCAATCATCAAGATGTTTTACATGAGTTGTAAAAAGAGCGGGTTGAGCTTTGCAGAAGCCATGAACAAGCTCCGCATTGTTCCGGTGTCCATATCCTACGAATACGATCCTTGCGACGCTGATAAAGCCCGCGAACTGGAAACAAAAGCCCGCAGTGGTAGCTACAAAAAAGCAGAAGGTGAAGATACCGAGCAAATCATGAAAGGGCTGACCCAGTTCAAGGGCCATGTGCACGTCCATTTTGGCGCCCCCATTCTCGATGCGCCCGAGAACGCCAAAGAACTTGCTGCAGTGATCGACACCGAGGTGCACGCAAATTATCGCCTGCACGCCTCTAACCTGATCGCCTACGAGATGCGCGGCCAGAATGCTGAGGGCGCTTACAGCCTGGATGTTGTTCGAGAGTCAGTGGTAACCGCCGAAAACTGGTCAGAAGCCGAGATTCAAACCGCGCGCGCGGAAATGGAAAGAAGACTCGAAGCTTGTGATCCGGCAATTCGACCCTATCTGTTGGATATGTATGCTAATCCGGTTCAAAGCGCACTGGATGCAAACGCCAGGTTAAACGCACCGGAATAATCCGGACAACAATCTCCCTTTCAGAAAACGAGGTACTGCGTGCAGGATCTTCAATATATCGAGCTGGAAACCCGAGCCAATCCCACCGCTGCTGTTATCTGGCTGCATGGCCTTGGCGCAAGCGGGCATGATTTCGAACCGGTAGTGCCAGAGTTGGGTTTGCCAGACGATGCAGCGGTACGTTTTATCTTCCCCCACGCGCCCAATCTGCCGGTCACCATCAATGGCGGAATGTCCATGCCAGCCTGGTATGACATCAAAGCGATGGATATTGACCGAATTGTAGATACCGACCAATTGATGGCATCGGCCCGCGCCGTGGGCAAGTTGGTTGATCGGGAAATTGAACGCGGTATTCCTTCCGAGAACATCGTTATTGCAGGGTTTTCACAGGGTGGGGCGGTTGCTTATGAGCTTGGCCTGACATACCCGAAACGTCTGGCAGGCATTCTGGCACTTTCCACCTACTTCGCCACAGCGAAAACGGTAAAGCCTTCCAAAGCAAACGCCGGTATTCCAATCAATATTTATCACGGAACCTTTGACCCAATGGTTCAGGAATCGCTTGGTGTGCGTAGTGTGGAGGCACTCAAGGAAATGGGCTACGAGCCGGCGTACATGACCTTCCCTATGGAGCACAGTGTGTGCCTTGAGGAAATTCAGGAGATCGGGCGCTTCATTCACAAGCACGCCCTCTAAAAACCATTAAAACGTGCCGGCATTCAGGTTCAGAGATAAAAGGTTAGCTGCGCCAGAATGCCGGTGAGAGCACAATCACCACACTAAGAATTTCCAATCGTCCCATTAACATGCCAACCGCCAGAATCCATTTGGCGGCATCCGGTAATGGGCCAAAGTTCCCCGCAGGACCGATGATGTCCCCCAACCCAGGGCCTACGTTGGTGAGTGCCGTCAATGCACCTGACAACGACGTGATAAAGTCGAGCTGCATGGCTGCCAGAGATACTGTGATCAAAAGCAGGCACAACAGAAAGATAAACGTATAGGCGATCATAGACGCGATAATGTCATCACTGACGGCCCGCCCATTGTAGTTACGGGAGAGTACCGCCCGTGGGTGCAGCAAACGGATTAACTGCTCACGAAGCACAATCAGAGAAAGCTGAAAGCGGAAAATTTTCATGCCGCCTGACGTTGAGCCGGAACAGCCGCCAATAAACATCAGGAAGAAAAACAATACGAACGCCAGTGGCCCCCAGGCGGAATAGTCTTCAGAGGCATAACCGGTTGTCGTCACCACCGAGGTCACGTTAAACAAGGTTGCTATGTAATTATGAACCGGGTCAAAAGGCACCGGTGAAACCGCCCACCTGTATAGGGTGAGAAGCGCCGGCACAACCAGTAATATGGTGAGAAACAATCTCACCTGTTGGTCTTTGAATAACACTCCGCGCTGACCATGCATCTCTCTGACAAAAAGAAAGAATGGCAGGCTGCCAATCATCATGAAAAACGAGGCTTCCACAAGGATCAGATCGTTGAACTTACCCATGCTCATATCCGACGTGGAGAACCCCCCGGTCGCAATACTGGTTAAGCCATGGTTAAACGCGTCGAACAGTGACATTCCGGATAGCCAGTATGTAACAACTGCGATTGTTGAGAACACGAGGTAAACAAAGAGCAGCCCACGGCTCAGGGTTTTCATTCTTGGAAGCGCTTTGTCTGTCCATTCTGAAGACTCGGTGGCAAACAGGCGCATGCCGCCTACACGCAGGAATGGAAGCACGGCTACGAACATGCCGATTATCCCTATGCCGCCAATCCACTGCAGAATCGAGCGCCAGAGAAGCAGGTCTTTATCCATGGTGTCCAGGCCACTGAATACCGTAGCGCCTGTAGTTGTGATGCCTGAAGCACCTTCAAAAAACGCATCTGCAGCAGAAATGCCGTCATCGCTAAGGTAGAAGGGAAGTGCAGAGAGCAGGGCGATAATGAACCAGGACGACACGGTAAGCACGAACATGTACCGTGGTTTCAGATCGCGGGGCTGTCGGTAAGTAGTGGCAATGCCGAACAGCCCTATGCCGAAAACGATGGCCGCGGACTCTACAAACGACGCTGCATTCGGCGCATCCGAGCCCAGCATCAAAAACACAGGCAGCGTCATGAATATGCTTAGCAGCACAAACATGAGACTTACAATAAAAATAACAGGGTAGAGGTTTCTCAATGGATGCCCGAGCTAGCTGAACCGAGAGAGGGCGTCAGAATACCTCCGGGGGCGCTCAACCGCAAGAAAACTCACGGTTTGCAGCAGGATTACCCAAGTATTAAAACACCGTCAGCAAAGGGCTTTTTAGCATTCCTGGTGTGGAAATGCCGGGCAGTTTGTTGCAGTCTGAATAACACAGCTCTGGAACCGGGGAACAACATTGAACCACCTTGCGCATCTTTTTCTTGCCCCCGACTCGCCTGAAGCGCGGGTGGGTAGCATGCTTGGGGATTTCGCCCGCGGTGTCGACGTAGCAGCACTCCCATCTTCTGTAAGGTTAGGGGTTCGACATCACCTGGCGGTAGACAGCTTTACCGATAAACACCCCGACGTACTGGCCAGCAAGCGGCTTTTTTCTGCCCAGCGCCGCAGGTTTTCCGGGATCGCGCTGGATATCCTCTATGACCACTTTCTTTTACAGCATTGGAGCGAGTTCACTAATGCCGATCAGAACACCTTTATCAGTAACGTTTATGCAGAGCTGCAGAATAACGAAAACCTCATGTCACCGGATATGACCAAAACCGCCCGACATCTTGTTTCCCACGACTGGTTTGGCTCCTATCGGGATCTAGATAACATCGGTTACGCCCTGGACAGGGTGGCCGCACGCATACGCTTTCAAAATTCATTTGCCGGAATCATTGACGAAATACGGCCTTTGCATTCAGAGCTAGAGGATTATTTCTTATCTTTTTTCCCGGATTTACAATCATTTGCTGGAGGAATTGAATGAGGTTTCTGATCCCTTTAGGTCTTGCTACCGCGCTTATTGTTCCCGCCACAGCTTTCGCCGAGAAAGCAGACAAAAGCGTCGTACCTGTTCCCGAAACACTCGGCTTTGTGGAGTGGGTGGTGATGAACGATACCGGCCTGAGGCTAAAAGCCCGGCTGGATACAGGTGCAAAGACTTCCTCACTCCACGCGGTGAATGTGGAAGAGTTCAAGCAAGACGATCAGAAATGGGTGAGATTCCAGATTCCTCTGGCCGACCATAAAGATCACCCCATAACAGATGACAGCACGATAGATCACGAAGAGGTGATTCTTGAGCTGGAGCGACCTGTAGAGCGCACAGTGCTTATAAAGCGCAAAGGAGCTCCATCCCAACGACGTTATGTTGTGATGCTGGATTTTTGCATTGCAGGCACCAACCACAAAACCCAGTTCTCCCTCACCGACAGGGGAAATTTTTCTTACCCGGTTTTGCTTGGCCGCAGATTTATGAAGGATGACAATATCCTGATCGATTCTGCTGACAGCTTTATTGCCAAAAAAGACTGTGAGTACATGAATCTGGAGGAGCTTGCAGACAAGCAACAGGCGAACATTGTTAAGGCAGATGGAGCGAGTTAATTCTGCACATACCCACAGCAAACAGATGCCGTGGGTATGTGCGAGTGGAGCTAAGGATGCATGGGCGCTTGAGCCTACCTCCTATACATAGAAGTCCAGTTCTTCCTGAGCTTTCAGCAAATCCCGCATTTTGATGGGGTCATCACCATAAAAGAAGACCAGGCCCCAGTGAGTCCCGAAGGCTGCCCGGTCAGGAACTGTCTCTTCTGTTGGAGCCACCAGTTCGTGGGACTCGAAGTAGGGGTGCTCAATGGTTTCTTTGGGCATTTCCAGCTTGCTAACCACGCGGCGCCTTGGGTACACGCCGAAGCAGCCAGCGTAACCCTTCGCATCAACCACTTCGCGAGGGAAGAAGGCGTCCACCTCCTCTTTGGTGCTTTTGGGGTCGAACACCAACATTGAGGCTTGATACGCACTGAATCCGTAGGCTCTCTCAATAAGCTCGAAAGCCTTGAACCCGGGCGGGCGATAGGCAACCTCACCAAAATACATTTCGCCATCTGCGGTGACAAAGTACTCGGGGTGAATCAGCCCGAACTTTATCTCGAAGGTTTTGATGAGTAGCTCGATTTGCTTGGTGATCGCATTACGCCAGCTCTCGAGTTGTTCGGTCGCGGGCACGAATACCGAGTAGCCTAGCGTCACGTATTCGGAAATATTCAGGAACTTTATTTTGCCATCGTGAATCCACGCCTCAACGGCAAACTCCCAGCCATCCAGGTGACTTTCCATAAGCAAGGGATATTCTTCGGCCGGAATGGAGTCGATTTCTTCAATCTTTCGGATCATCCTGTGGCCAAGGCAGCCCGCCTTGTCGAAAGCTTTAACGTGAATCGGGTCATCAGGGTCGCCGTCTAGCTTGAGCAATGTCTGATTGACTCGCTTCATAAAGCGAACAACGTCGTCTTTCTCATGGGCCTCTTCGAAGATCCCTACACGAATACCGCCAAGCTGGGCGCGACGTTTCATCAAGGATTTATCCCGGAAAAGAATGGACTGCCCAAACATACGCGGGCTATCGAGAAGCACTGAGTTGATCGCGCCGGACCACTCGACGGTTTCTTCAAATAGCGGTATTGCAACGTCTACGCCTTCCTCCTTTAGCCTTTGCGCAATCTCAAAGGATCGATCATTCAAACGGAGAAAATCCCAGGGGATGAAAGGTATCTTGTTTGCGGTACAAAAATCTGCGGCCCATTCCGGGGCAACCACGATATAGCGGCGATCAAACTTTTGCGCTGCCTTGATGGCGTTGACACTCCAACCGAGCAGGGCAATGTAACCTTTGTTGAGATCCTTCGGTGTCTCTGTTCCTTTTACAGAGTCCATCTCTGGATCAAGCCAGGCCTCTATCGCTGCGGGCATTTGTTTTTCTGATGCTATAGACATCTACTATCCTCCTTGCTGATTAACCCAGACAAGGCGCTAGCATTAAAAATGCACCGAGAAACTGAGCGATTTGGTCGTGCTCTGAATTCAATATAGCCCTATTAGTTGCAATTAGAAACGAAATGGGCGGAATAGTTCTCTTCCAGTAGTGCGTGGGAGTGCCTGGCTGGCCCCAACTCTTATTTCGTCACTACACCTTGTGTAGCTACGTTCGACGAGAAACCGAAGCAGTTTTCTCTAGATCGGCACATTTCACCGTCATCAAGGCATTATCACCGTTTGTAGAATTTGCATAACGCCAGTGTGTCTTTCACTATGATTCAATAGAAAGGGGAGAGCTGCCTATGGTTCCCGGGGCAGACGTTGAACGTGCAATAGAGCTTGGCCGTGCCAGTTGGGCAGTGGGTTATGAGTAAAGCTCGACTGACTGACATCAGAAACATTGAAATTGGCGGATCGACATCATGAACATAATTATCATTGGCGCAGGGATTATGGGTACCACCTTTGCCACCCTGGCAAAGGAGCTGGCGCCCAATCTCGACATAACCATTCTGGAAAGGCTCGACAGCGCTGGAGCTGGTAACTCGTGGGCATTCAACAACGCGGGAACCGGGCACGAGGCAAACTGCGAGCTAAACTATACGCCTGTGGATGGCGAAGTCCTTTCCGTTGAAAAAGCCTTGAAAATCCACGCCCAATTCAACGTAGCCAAGCAGTTTTGGGCTTATCTGGTTAAAAAGGGGGCCATCAATCAGCCTACAAGCTTTATCAATCAGACCAAGCACTGCACCCTTGTTTCCGAGTCAGCCATTGATGAATTGAAGTTGCGGTTCCAGGAAATGTCCGCGCACCACTTTTTTGAGCAGATGCGTTACTCCGATGACTTCGACGAAATTAAAAGCTGGATTCCCCTGACAATGGACGGCCGCCCTCGCCATGAAAAAATGGCGGCCACCGTTATTGAGACAGGCACGGACGTTAACTTTGGCTCTTTAACAGAACAAATGGCGGCCTATGCGGTGGCAAATCTGGGCGTTAAAGTCGAGTACGGCACTCATGTTACACGGGCTCACCGGAGCCCCACCGGGCGCTGGGTTATAAACGCCAGTAAAAACGGGCGAACTGTTCAATACCGGGCTGATGTGCTTTTTGTAGGCGCCGGCGGTGGCGCGTTCCCGTTACTGAAAAGAAGCCATTTACCCTCCCGGAATCGATATGCCGGCTTTCCTGTTGGCGGGAGATTTTTGCAGGCCGAAATCAGCGAAGAACAGGCGCAGAATTACAAGGCAAAAACCTACGGAAGAGCCAAGGTTGGGGCGCCTCCCATGTCTGTTCCGCACTTGGATTTACGGTCAGTAGATGGCAAATACTATTTGCTGTTTGGACCATTCGCCTCGTTCAAACCTGCGCTCGAGAAGGGTCGTGGATTTTTTGACTACCTTACCTCAATCCGGCTGCACGACATTCCCAGTTTGCTTAACGTCGCCATGCGACACTCCCACTTGGTCAGATACCTGATTTCAGAAACCTTTAAAGGTGAAAAAAGCCTGTTTGAAGAGTTGGAAGACTTTGCTCCCGGACTAAGCAAGAGATTTGATTGGAAGGCTATTGAGGCTGGCCAGCGGGTACAAATCATTAAAGATCGCGACTTGCAGATGGGCACTGAAATTCTGGTATCCAAGGATAAATCCTACGGTACATTACTGGGAGCCTCACCGGGCGCATCGGTTTCACCGGAGGTAATCTTGCGTTGCCTGGAACTGATGTTACCGTCTGTTTTTTCAGAAGAAGATGTGCAAGCAAAGAAAAAACGGATCTTTCCCGAGGATAATCTCGACGCTTTGATCGCTCAGCCTGATCGATACCGGGAGATTCGCGATGCAGTTAATAGCCAGCTGGGAATAACCCAGTCCGTGAGTTAGTAGAACCAAATGCACAGGTGAGGGCGGCCACACTTGGCAACTTTAATTTTTACAGGAGATTAGTAATGAGCAATCTTACGAAACGCCCGGACGAAGCTTTCGACCAGGAGTGTTCGGAACCTGCCGGGTGTAAGGAGGTTGAGCTATTGATTGAACCTCGCGACAGGGATTTGGGCGGTTTTTCAGTAAGACGCGTGCTCCCAACTATTCAGAAACGTATGGTTGGTCCCTGGATATTCTTTGATCATATGGGACCTGCGGAGTTTGCCGCCGGTGACGGCATCAACGTGCGACCACACCCCCATATCAACCTGGCCACCGTTACATACCTTTTTGAAGGTGAAATTCTGCACCGGGATTCACTGGGAAGTCTTCAGCCCATTCGCCCAGGCGACGTTAACCTAATGGTTGCAGGCAAAGGTATTACCCATTCTGAGCGAGAGCGGCCAGAAATTACGGCAACAACACATCGCCTGCACGGTCTCCAGCTATGGATGGCGCTGCCTGAAGCAGATGAAGAGATCGACCCGGCTTTTTATCATTATGCGAGTGCTGACATCCCTCGGGTTGATGTAAACGAGGTGCCCATTCGAGTCATTATGGGCAGCGCTTTCGGTAAAACGTCGCCAGTGAAAGTGTTTGCAGACACTCTTTACGTTGAAGCACATCTGAAGGCCGGGCAAAGCATCAAAGTGCCAGATGCAGACGAGCGTGCAGTTTACATCGCTGCAGGCGAACTGTGCGCCGGAGACACGACAATACCCGAGTTCGCCATGGCAGTGTTGTCCGATAAACCTGGGCTTGAGCTAACTGCAAAACGCGATGCCCGCATTGCGATTGTTGGCGGTGAGAACCTGGGCAAGCGTTACATGGAATGGAACTTTGTTTCCAGCCGTCGCGAACGCATTGAGCAAGCCAAGGCCCAGTGGAAAGCTCAGACGTTTCCAAAGGTGCCGGGTGATGAGGAAGAGTTTATTCCGTTACCGGAATAGTGTTGGGTATCGAGCGTCAGCAAGCAAAGAGAGGGCAGAAGGCAAGGTTAACGGAAGGTTAAAACGCCGTAAATTTGGATTTCATCTATGGCTATCACACATTTGATGGGTCAGATTATAGGGAGATGGAAAACAACGCTGTTTATTTTGAGGAGAAGTGCTGATGACTATTAGAAAAAACTTGCTGATCGCATCTATTGCTACCGCTGGTATCGCTACGGCAGGCACAGCATCGGCCGCAGATATGTACAAGTCTGGCGTTGGAGCGCTGTATGCAGGGCTGAACTACACCTTTATAAACATTGACGGGCGACTCGCTGACGCAGACGTTGGAACTCTGTCCGGCAAAGTTGGAGTAATGGCAAATGAATATATTGGCCTGGAAGCGCGCGCCGGCTTTGGTGTAGACGACGATAAAATTGCCGGAGTTGATGTAAAGCTCGACAACTTCTTTGGCGGCTACGCTACCTTCAATATGGTTAATGAAAGCCCGTTTACGCCATATGCAGTTCTCGGTTTCACTCGAGTTGAACTTGAGGTTGGTAACCGTTCAGACGATGAGTCAGATTTCTCTTACGGTGCCGGCGTAAACTTCGAGATGGCGCAGAATCTGTCCGGTAATCTCGAGTATATGCGCTACTACGATGACAGCGACGTTACCGTAGACGGTATAGGCCTGGGTGTTCAGTTCAATTTCTGAGCCAGCCTCGCAACAAAGCCCGTGCGCCCAAAAGCCACGGGCTTTTTTTTGGTCTCTGGTTCATGGCACAACATAATCAATTTAACATAATATACATTATGCGCAGTATTAACTGCGGATAAGAACGGCGTTCGGTATGGTACTTCGGGTGGAAATCAGAATCTGCCATCTATTCCGGATTCTACTTTAAGTTTGTTAAGTTCATGCCAGTACGTCGTAAATACTTTCGTAATTGCCTGCCACGCGTGACCAAATGGCGACCTGGCCGTCACCTTTTCTCTCTCGGATATCAACGTGCAGCATGTTGCCAGGCTGGGTATCTGTGTAAAGACCAATGCCGGTGAAGCCTACCTGCTTGGCTGTGTCGTAAGCGCGCTGGCGATCAGTTGCGCTTTCCATGTAGCTGTAGTCGCCCGGACGGACTTCAACCAGCGGAAACACATCAACTGCGCGGACTTCACCCCACCTGTCGACGTTATGTTGGCTGGTGCCGTTTGGACCATCGTGTCGACCAATGCCTCTTGAGGCCGGGCTTATCCGAACCGGTGCACCCCAAGCTTCGCGAAAGGCGTCGAGCTTTACTAAAAGATCGGTGCTCATTAAGGAATACCAGTCGCGGAACTCTGAGGGTTTGAAGTACTTCAGAGTTGGGCGTGTTGCGGTTTTGGTTGTCATATTCATTTCCCCTGCCGCCAACAGTGAGTCATGTTGTTTATACTCTTTCGAGTAAAGACCGGTTATGTGTGTAATGCAAGCATATGACTGGCATTCAACCCCGGTCAGACACCGGCCAGGTGTAAAACCAGTAGCCGCAAACATTTCGTTTAAACTTTTCCACTCCTTCATAACTCTTGCGCAAGTTATAACTGATTGTTTGTTAATTAAATAATACGGAATCTGGTCATTTAAATGTCCTTGTTGCCAGATAAGTGTATGCAAATAGCACATATACACATACATACACATTTAGGTACATTCGGTTACATGGTGAAGGTCAGGGAGTAAACAGACGTCCATCACCTGTACCAGAAGTAAACGGTTATAACGGCTGTAAAATGGAACCAGTCAGAGTTTTTCTGGAAAACGGATTGCCCTCTTTGGCTTAGCTTACGGGCAAGTCCCCCACCCTGCCGGTTCCTTATCTTTTTGTAAGGAGAAGCGCATGTCTAACTATCTGGCACCGGGTGTTTTTGTTGAGGAAGTCAGTTTTCGTTCCCGCTCCATTGAGGGAGTCAGCACCAGTGTTGCGGCCATGGTCGGGCCTACACGGTTCGGGCCAGTTCGGGGCCGCCCTGAGGTTGTAACCAGTTTTGCCGACTTCCGCCGGATTTATGGTGACATCCAGGATCTGACTCTGGGTGGACAGCACACGCTTAATTACACCGCCATCGCTGCAAAGTCCTTCTTCGATAATGGTGGCAAGCTGCTTTACGTAGCCCGCACGGGGAATTTTCCGGATCCCGACAACAGCTTCGGTATTGCCAGCGACACCGACAACCACGTCACTTTCAGTAGCCGTTTTCCAGGTGCTATGGGTAACTTCACTCTGGAGTTTGATTGGCGTGACAGCGAAAACCTGTTGCAAATACAGCCAGTTTCAAGCCCCGCAGTTGACGAAGTCCTCTTTCTTGAAGCCACCGGAGTTACAAGTTCAGCCCGATCAGGGGCTAGCCCTGCTGATGGCGCCTTCCCTGTAACCATCCGCGCGCTGGTACGGCGAGTATCCGATACAGCCTACGCGATACATCAGAACCTCTGCCAGATTACCGATAAAGACGGCGCCCCTGTTGATCCAGCCTCTTTCGAGACGAATGCGGAAGGAGAGGCCCTTCTGGAATCTGCCGGACTGTCACGCGATAACACCGAATCGTTGCGTTTCTCAAGAGTCAGTATTCGCCAGCCGGCATCAGGCAGTCTTGATGGTGGCGCTTTCGGCGCGCTTAGCTTCTCAGCACCAACTGACCTAAGTGCCTTTTATGAAGGTGATCACTGGGGTGATCGGAACACGTTGCTAGGTGCCATCAATACTGAAGGAACCAGTTTCCAGATTAATAGCGAACTGAATGAGGGGGTCGACAGCAATATTGATTTGCCACTGGCCGCCCTTGCTGCTTCTGCGGACACGGTGCGAGCAGTAATGGTTCAGCGAACCTTTGACATTGCTGTACACAGCGGCGGGCCAGACGGGCCGATCGTTCACACTTACAGCGGTATTTCTACTGCGCATGATGCGGATAACAATCTTCCGCACATCCTTCCCTCAGAACCAGATTCCCGAAATGACCAGCTCACCAGCCCGGTAGCCTGCGAATTTGCAGATGATATTTCCGCTGGTGAGGTACTGCCAGCTCTGTACAACATGTTCGATGAAGAGGCTATGAACCCCAGCGGCCTCTCGGTTGAAGGCCCTCGCTTTCTGATTACCCTTGAAGGCGGTTCTGACGGCGACGCGCCTCAGGCACTGCACTACGGTGGTGCAACTGATGAAGTGAACGGCAGCATTGGGTTTGCCGCCCTCGAAGAAGTGGAAGATATATCCATTGTGATGGCTCCGGCTGCGGCAGCTGATCCGAATCAGCATCAGGCAGTGGTGGCAGAAATGCAAAAGCACTGCCGCCGTATGCGTTACCGCATTGGTATTGTAGACAGCAGGGAATCCATGGCGCTTTCTGAAGTGCGGGAGTTTCGCTCCAATTTCAATGACTCGCGACTTGCACTTTACTATCCATGGGTAGTGATCTCCGATCCGCGGGGTATCCGCAAGACAATCAATGTGCCACCCGCAGGCTTTATCGCAGGCATTTACGCCTACACCGATGTTCAGCGCGGAGTGCACAAAACCCCTGCAAACACTCCCGTTATCGGCGCATTGCGCTTTGCGCAGGAGATCAATCAGTTCCAGCAGGAGCTATTGAATCCCACCGGTATTAATTGCCTTCGCTCATTCCCAGGCCGGGGCCACCAGGTATGGGGCGGTCGGACCCTTTCTGATGATCCCGAATGGAAGTACCTGAGTGTGCGGCGCTACTTCCTGTACCTGGAACGCTCCATTGAAAAATCCACCCAGTGGGCGGTGTTTGAGCCCAACGGTGAACGGCTCTGGGAAAACGTGCGCAACGCGGTGGACGCTTTCCTTTTCAATGAGTGGCGTAACGGCCGCCTGCTGGGCTCCGAAAAAACGGCCTGGTTCGTGCGTTGTGACCGCAGCACCATGACTCAGAATGATCTGGACAATGGCCGATTGGTTTGTGAAGTCGGCGCAGCAGCACTTAAACCAGCAGAGTTTGTTGTCTTCCGGGTTGGCCAGAAAACTGCCGATAGTTGATAAACAAGAGCTCAAATGGAATCACTCGAAAATGCTCACCTGAATCTTCAAGAAGGATCGCGATATGGCACAGTACAGAGAAACCCCATACGGCGTTTTCAACTACTTGGTTGATCTGTCGGATTCAGACGCCGGTGAAACTGAGATAGCCGGTGGCTTTTCCGAAGTTTCCGGCCTGAACATGGAAATAACGGTCGCCGAATACCGGGCCGGTAATCATAAATCAAATTACGTTACCAAGGTTCCTGCCATCCACAAATCCGGTGATATCACCTTGAAGCGGGGAGTGATTGGCGCTGAAAACCTCTATAACTGGCTGGACCAGGTGCGGTCCGGTGACGTGACTGCCAAGCGTAACGTGGTGATCAAATTGATGAGCGAGAACCATGGCGAGTTAGCAGTTCAATGGAAGCTTATCAACGCAATGCCCATTAAATGGACTGGGCCAACGCTGACTGCAAAAGGTGGTAGCGACGTTGCCATCGAAGAGTTGGTGCTTGCAGTTGAACACATCACCCAGGATTAGATCGCCTTATGCAAACCCTGCTGGCATCTCGGATTGAGCTAACCCCTCGCCCCCACCAGAGCAATATTCCGGTTCTGGCCTGTGGTATGGCGGGCCATTGCCCCGGGAGAGTGCGAAAAGAACGGCTTTTTGCTCTCCCTGAGGCAATCAGTGCAATTCGTTCTGCCGGGTTTGATAGCAGGCTCGCTGAATTGGAGAAGGCTGACGAAGCTATTTTTCATTTGCCAATCCCGATAAATTCCAGTGCCGAATTTCATGACATATTCCCGGATGCCGCAACTGCTACAACCAACTATCAAAGCACACTGGCAGGATCAAACGCCTGGCTACCAGGCTGTGTAGATGACTTTTTTGCTAATGGTGGCACCCGCTTATGGGTCGTTGCTGTACCGGAAGATGAAGATCACAATGCATTTCTTCCCGACCCCGGAGTAGCACTTCATAACACAGGTTCTTTACGCGGTATTGCATCCCTTCTGGTGATACCCGAAGTTGGACTGATAGTCCTGCCAGATCTTGAACGCCTGCAAATTCCGGCAAAACTTCCGGGCGTACCTGCACCGGTCCATACCAGCGAATCAGTACATTTCGTACCCTGCTCCACTTCATTACCGGTTTCTGAAAGCAGTTTTCAACCATCGTCGCCCCAGCTCAGCGAACCACTCGAAACCGAAGTATTATTGAAGAGTATTTTGCCCTTGCTGAATCAGCACCGCCCCGACATACAATGGTTGTGGCCGGTCTCACTGTTCTATGATCAGGACCGGCAGATACCCGCAGTCAGCGACAAGGCTCTGAATAAAATCCGCAATATAGCCAATAGCCCCAGTGGCCACAGGCTGCGGCAGCTGCAATTTGTTTTCCCCTACCTGGCCCGAGCCAATGGGCAGCTTTCAAGCCCCAGTGGAGTGCTTGCAGGTGCACAATCCAGAGTGGCTCAAACTCAGGGCCCTTGGCGATCCATTGCCGGCCAGGTTCTGGTCACCAGCGGCGAGCCTTTCCCGCTACAGTCGATCCCCTCACAAACGGCCTTGAGGAATAATCCGGGAATCAGTGTGTTAACCCGCAAACCTCAGGGCGTGATGTTGGATGATGAGCGTCTCGCTGTTCCCGCGCTGCACCCTGACGACTACAGTTATTTCCAGCAGCAGGACAGGTATGACTCGTTCAGAAGCGCCGAGATCATGCGGTTTCTGGGCCACCTGCGTCGCCAACTAAAACAACTGGGCGAACGCCTGGTGTTTCGCGCTGACCACCGTGATTCTGCTCCCAGGCTAGCTTTGGAAAACTTTCTGCGCCAACTGCATCGTCAAGGTGCACTTCGAGGCGGGCTCCCGGAAGAGGCGTTTTACATAGAGCAAACACAGAGCCAGGAGGGAGTGATCCTCATCGAAGTCATATTGGCCCCCTCGTTGCCCATCGACAGGATTCGCCTTACGTTCACCAACCGATTCGGCGAATGGCAGGGAGAGCTGAAAAATGACTGAATTCGTACCTTTTCGCTTTCTCGTCAACCTGCATGATAGCCGTTCCGGCGATCTGCTGTGCAGTGGGTCCTTCAGCGAAGTTTCCGGGTTTGAGCTAACCATGGAACCAAGAAGCATTGCTGAAGGCGGCCGCAACTGGGGTGAGCATCAAAGAAGCGGTGTTACCCGATTTGCTCCAATGGTTCTGAAGCGCGGGGTTACACACGTAAACGACCTCTGGAGCTGGTTCGATATTACCACTAGAGGGGCAAACTACGGCTACCGTATGCACGGAGAAATCATTCTGCTTGGTAACCCTCTTAAAGAGAGTGGAGGGTACGAATACAACCCGGTAATGACCTGGAAGCTTACTGGCGTATTGGCGACGCGATTCAAAGGACCTGACATGAACGCCACGGCAAGCCAGGTAGCTATTGAAGAACTGCATCTGGTACATGAAGGGCTGGAACTGAAAAGAACTCCAAGCCCCGGTTCGGGAACTGCAACGGAGGGCTCGCAATGAAGCAACCTGAAAGAGGCAGGCTGATACCCGTATCCGGAAAAGAGAATAGCCCCGACCTGGAAAACGCGGTAGACGTGCAATTCAATCCTACAAGTTTGAAGGTTGGGCTCTCCAATTCATTGAATACCGGTGAGCAGCAAAAATCTGGTAAAGCAGCTCAATATGTTTCATCCAGCTCTTCGTATCTCAGCATTGAGTTGATTTTTGATACTACCCTTCCCGATGACTATGTTGGAGAGCAGTCCAGCCAGGACGTTCGGCTTTTAACCCGAAAAATTCCCGACCGGTTCATGAAGCCCGGAGACCTCCTCAACGAAGACACAGAAGACAGGCAGGCACCGAGTCGCTGCCTTTTTCAGTGGGGAGCATTCGAGTTTGTAGGGCTGCTGGAAAGGTTCGATGAGACGTTGGACTTTTTCTCCCCCGAGGGAACGCCGTTAAGAGCAACTGTATCCCTAGCCCTGAAAGAAGACAGCTATCAATTCCGCAACCGTGATGCCGCTGCGACTGAACGGGCTATGCCAACGCTTACTTCAACCGGCAACAACAAACTGACTGGTTCACAAGAAAACACGCGTCCTGTTTCTGGTGCGAGCGACAGCGAAAAAGGAAACTGGCGCGATACCGCTCTTTACAACGGTGTGGAAAACCCCCGACTGCCATCAGGTAGTGAAATTGCCAACCCTCCCCTTTCCCCTGCCAAAGCGCTGGGGATGGCCAAAAGCCAGACTACCACCGCAGTTAAAAACGCAATGAGCACGGCCTCCCCGGCTTTTCGCTATGGAAATTCCTCCAGCCTCGGCAGCGCGATTGAGGGGGCATTCAGCCACAGCCTGAGGGCCGACCTGACAGACGGAGTCAGTGCAGAATCGTTGCGCGCTGCACGGGATCGAAACATTAAGGATTTACGGGAAAACATGGATCAACCCTGGATGGAAGGGCCGCGACGGGCGGCCAGGGATTCAGGTGTTGGGTTTGACTGAACGACACAAGGGCAGCTGATATGCCATTGCTGATTGACGAAGTTATTGCGGAAGTGGCGAAAACACCCACTCCAGATAACCAGGCACAGGTAGCACCACGGGATAGCGGAAGCGATCAGAGCAACATGTTTGCGCAACTTGAAATACTGCGTGAGCGACAGCAGCGGTTGGAGGTGGACTAATCACCATGCAGAGCCAGCCACTGATTAATATTCGCCCAAGAATATCGGTAAACGGCGAAAACCGTGCCGACCTGGCAGCCCAGCTGAATTCTTTAACCATTCAGCTCCCCTGGCATGGCTGTGCCAGCGCCGAACTGTCAGTCACCAACTGGGGTCTTGCAGACGGCAGCCCATACCCATCCTGGTTGTTCAATCATATTTCCATGGGAGACCAAGTACATATTGCCCATGACACGCCTTCTATTACGCTGTTTGAGGGCGAAGTAACCGGAATTGAAGAGCAATACGGAGCATCCGCTCCTGTGCTGACCCTGCTTTTACAAGATCGTCTGCATTTGCTTGGCCGGCTTCGCCAGAGCCGTTGCCACGAAGACCAGACTCCTGATCAACTGCTGCAGACACTGGCCAGCGATGCCGGGCTGGAAGCAGATACCCGCGTGTCTGATGTGGCTGCAGACTGGCATCAGCTGAATGAAAGTGCCCTGGCTTTTGCCCTCAGGATTTGCCGGCGGTTCGATGTGGGTTTACGGCTGGATCGTGGAGCTTTGCGAGCCATGCCCGAGGACCCTGATCCTGAACCGGTTGTATTAGGACCAGGCAACGGAGCCCTGAACATCCGCATTTTGGCAGACCTGAACCACCAGTATCAGCATTCAAAGGTAACCGGATATAACCCCACCACCGGAGAACCTGTCGAGGCTACTGCCGATCAGCCCAGGCAATCTGCCCCGGGAAAAACAGCCGGTGACACCCTTGCGGATTTGGGTTGGGAGAGTAGCGACACCCTGCCCCACCCGATGGCACGCAGCCATTCTGAAGCAGAAGCTTATGCTTCGGCAGGGTTCCACAGACAAGCCCGTAAATTCCTCCACGGCGAACTGATCTGCATGGGTGAGCCCAATCTGAAGCCCGGCAAGGAAATCGAGCTTGAAGGTGTCTCACCCAGGCTTGCAGGAATCTGGCAGGTGGGCCTGTGCCGACACACCTTTGATAGCCGCAATGGCTTTCGCAGCCATGCAAAAATCCATCGCGCTCAATGGAACCCGGAACCATGAATAGCCACATCCCCGGAAACCTTCAGAGCCTACAACTGGCTGAAGTGATTGATAATGCCGACCCGGAGAACCGAGGTCGCATACGCGTTCGCTTCCACGCCACGGAGCTGGAGTGCTGGGCGAGCGTTATTGCCCCCTCTGCCGGCCAGGGCTATGGAGCCAGTTTTATACCTCGCTTGGGTGAAACCGTGGTAGCCGCCTTTGCAGCTCCGGACATGCCGCTGGTATTAGGCAGCATCTGGACTGGCACCGAGAGCCGCCCGGATGAAGCCGAGCCACAAGAGGAGCACTACGTGGTGCGAACGCCTTCCGGAACCGTTATGGAGTTTGACGATAGCGCCTCAGGCCCTTCATTCGAGGTTATAACCCGCTCGGGATACAGCGTTCGTATCAGCGAAAGTGGCGGAGGCGAAATCAACATAGAGCGAGGAAGCCAGAAAGTCACGCTCACATCTACCTCTATAGAAGTGAGTAGCTCGGGGCCCGTAGAAATCAGCGCCGCAAATGTCAGCATATCCGCCAGTATGGTTCAGGTGGATGCCAGCATGTCACGGTTCAGCGGTGTAGTTCAGGCAGACACAGTCATTGCCAACTCGGTAGTGGGAACCAGTTACACCCCAGGCGCCGGGAACATCTGGTAGGAGGCATAAGCATGAACATGCAACAAAAGCTGCACCCAGTCAGGCTTAACGCCCCCTTCTACAAGCCCGAGGGCGGCGCTGGGTTACACCGCTATCTGGATTCGGATTTCATAAATCGATTTCGCCAGGATGTAATTTCGGGGCACCTGGATGGCGAGCCCTTCAGCCAGTGGCAAAACGAAGAGCGACACAGCCAATGGGATAATCGGCCAGTCCTCCGCCTTCCCACCCACCGCACCTTCCACCTGGTTAGCTGCGAAGCAGTTTGTGATCAGCTTGGGCAACCTGCTCTGAATCCACGAAGAGTCACTTCTGCAGGTTTTGTTGTTCGCCGGATAACACCAGAGGGTGAGCAGGCATGGATGCTGGATGGCGGCGATGCCCTTGGCTGGAAGCCAGCCCCCACCCACACTGGGGATCCGGATCTTGACCGCAGGCTCTGTGCCAGCGGTGTACTCGGGAAGCGTGCAGCGAACCCCTCCTACACGGGCGAGCAAACCCACCCTATGCATATCCTCAGTGCCCGGGATATGGAGGGAAAAAACCACACTTTACTCTATGGATACGTGCCTCTGGGGGGCTTTCGCTATCATCGGGAAGCCGAATCTCCAGTCAATACAGACGCTCTGACGGAAGCCGGCAGATTCGATGCACAGCAGTTGCACTGGCCGTTCGGTTTCAAAAATCAGTCTGGTGGCCACTGGCGGGATGAGCATGCCAGTCAGGTAGCTTCCGGAGAGACTTCGCCGGCATTTCTCGGCCTGCTGAAACTCCTGGTAGAGCGCTATCGAGTTGGTTCTGACATAGCCGGGAATAGTGAGTTGGAAGAGCTTTGCTCGAGCATTTGGTTTCACGACATCCCTTCTCACGTTTTGTTGTCTATCCCAGCACAGGAATTACAAGAGGGCGACAGGATCCGGAAATACCGAACCAAAACGGTATTGGCTTACCTGCAAGATAGTTTCGGGCGTGCCCAAAATCCTCTTATTGCCTGGCTGGATCAGCAGGAGGAGCGCTCTTCCAACGGCCTGGAAACGCAGCCTTTGCCAAATCCAAACGGGTCAGGATCTATCTCCTGGCACCTGTATGTTTCTGAGGAGCAGGCTCTGGCCTTCCGACAACTACTCGGCCAGCGTTACCAACAACTTGTACTTGAACAGGCCAGGGAGATCCCGGTGCCCAAGTTCGGTGATGGTAAAAGTGATCTCTACCGGATTATTCCATTCCTCAGAGCCCGTAACGATCAGGGACGCGAACAAATTTACTGGGCAGACGAAGGCAGCCAAACAGAAACGTTTCGGGTAGCCAGCCCCCTGGATCCGGAAGCTTGTCGACCGTCACCTATACCGGTTCCAAGCATGCGGGATCTGCGACGAGGTATGGCTAAAGGCGCCAGTCTTCTCACGCCTTCAGACACTTTCGCCATGCTTAAGCGACTGCGACCAAAAAAAGGGCTTGGCAAGGAACTCATGGGTGGCGAGGTATCGCAATCCGGCATGCAGTGGATACTGGTCTTCAGTTTGCCCGTGATCACCTTGGTGGCAATGATTCTGCTCATGGTGATGGTGTCACTTCTGAATATCGTTTTTTTCTGGCTGCCCTGGGTGAAAATCTACTTACCTTTTCCGAAGATAAACAGGTAACCCGACTATGCAGGCACCTACACCTAACATACAGAGTTGGCCTCTGGGCGGCATTGATGAAAATGGCCAACTCGACTGGGCCAAAGATGATACCAGCATCCGCGAGGTGATGCTGAATATCCTCCTGACTCGCCAGGGAGAGCGCATCCAAAAGCCCACTTTCGGCGCTGGATTACCTGATTTTGTACACCAGCCCAATAACGAAACGACACGTAATCTGATTGCCGGTGTAGTGCGCAAGAATCTTGCACTGCTTGAGCCCAGAGTGGTCGTAGATCAAGTGCTGGTGCAGCCGGGCGGTGCTGAGCGACTTTCGGATGTACACATAAATATCCGTTACCGGCTGAAACATCGCCGGGATATGGCGGAACTCGGTTTCACGCTCAATCTGGGAGCATAAAGAGGACTGTCTATGCCATTACCTGTTCCCAATCTGGATGACAGACGCTTTGACGACTTGGTTAAGGAAGCCAGAGAGCGTCTTGGTGCCCACCTTCCGGAACTTACCCAGATCAGCCCCGGTGATCCGATACACACAATCACTGATCTTTTTGCGTGGTTTACCGAAACTATTCTCTACCGGGCAAATCTCATTCCAGAACGCCAACGGCGAGCCTTTCTGAATCTGCTTCAGGTACCCGTGCGCCCCGCTAAGGCTGCCACGGGCGTTGTGTGCATCGACAGTGCACCAGGCAGTGCAAGCTTGCCTGCTCTTGTGCGAGATGGTGCCCAACTGAGAGGCGGCAAACAGTTTCTGACCGCAAGTGGAGAGTTGCAGCCCACAAACCTGAGCAGCAGAGTATTGATAAAAGAGGTTATTGGGCCGGAAGCTTTGGGCGAATTAGGCATCACGCCCCGAGACTTGAAAGAACAGTTCGGTCTGGCCGATGGGCAAGAGCCTACCCCTTTTCGCCCCCGCCAGTTCAGCGTGGGTCGGGAAACTCTGGCATTGGCTGACAGTCTCGATCAAGCGCTTTACGTAGCCTGCGTCGCCCCAAAAGCTCTCGCAGGCCAACTCAGCGTTCTCAGAGACAACCTGGCTGGCATCGTTATCAACATTGCAATAGCTCCCGCTGATGATCAGCCCGACGATCTGGTCGACAGCATTGCACCCCGGACTCTGGTTTGGGAGTTGGTAAATCAAGGCAACGATGGCAGAACGCGTTTTCTCCCTTTGGAAATAATTGCCGACAGTTCCGGTGGTGGACGCCTGGCTGGTGTTGTTCGCTTGAGAATTCCACGTAACCCGCACCTGCTGCAGAGCTTTACCGATGCAGATCCGATGTTCACCGGGTTTCAGGATTTGCCCCCAGCCCTGGAAGATCCGGAAGAGTCTGCTCGCACCGCTTTCTGGTTGCGCTTGCGATGCCCGGATGAGCCCGGGTTGGCGCTGGGTTATTTGGATCTCAACGGGGTCGATGTTGTTGCCCAAGGCCTCCGAACCAATCAGATAGTCGGCATGGGGACCGGTATGCCTGACCAGGTGATCGTCTTGCCAGACAATCAGGTTGATGCCGCCTCAATTCAGTTGCAAGTAGAGGAAAATGGTCATTGGCGAACCTGGGAGCAGCAAGATTTCCTCGCCGGACAGTCCCCGGAAGCAAGGGTGTACAGGCTAAATCCGCAAACGGGCTATGTGTATTTTGGTGATGGTGTCTCCGCTGGCAAAAGGGTATCTGCCGGGGTCCGGGTTCGTGCTCTCGAATACCGTTACGGCGGCGGCCAGGAAACCAACCTTCCAGCAGGGTCCATAAAGGAAATTGTCGGAAACAGCAGCTTGCGCGTAAGGCACCTGTGGCCATTAACCGGGGGGCGGGATGCAGAAACCGTCGAACAAGCGGAGAAACGCATCCCTAAGTTTTTAACCCACCGCAATCGTGCCGTTACGGCTGCAGATTTCAAAGTAATTACCGAGGGCAATCCTGTTAATCCGGTTGCCCGCGCAGAAATCATTGCGGGTTTTCTTCCAGGCGGCAGCATTCACGCCGTGCGCAGAAATGTACCAGGTGCAATTAGCGTATTCGTGCTTCCACCACTGGCGCCCGCCCTCGGATCCACTCCGCGGCCCACCCGCGGTTTACTCAAGGATGTATTCGGGTATCTGCTTGAGCGTATTACCATCGGCACGGAACTGAATGTGCTGAGTCCCGAGTTTATTCCGGTGGCGGTTTCTGTGCGAGTCGAAGTCAGAGACCGGCAAACGGAACAGCAAACTCTCCAGAATATTCGCGATGCGCTTATTCGGTATTTGTGGCCTCTCGCACCTGGCGGCGCTGACGGTGAGGGTTGGCCCATGGGGCGGGCAGTGAGTGCCAACGAGCTTGCAACCCAGGTTGCGCGGGTAAACGGGGTTCAATCCTGGCATGGACTCGCGCTTTACACCCGGCCTGACGAAAAAGCTCCGTGGCAACCGTTGGATGAGGGAGAGCAGCTCGCACTGTCAGATTACCAGCTACCGGAATTGCTCGGTGTTCGAATCGAAAGCGGGGCAGGCTCTCTGAAACTACCCGACGGCATAGGCCCTGCATCGGGCGAACAGGCGGTATCTGTTCAAGGCATTGCCGTCCCGGTTATTCCGGATCTTTGCTAGGTGAAATATGGACATTAATAGCACCCGGTATTTTCTGCTACGCACCGCCGATGAGTTTTCGAATGCCTCGGCTCGACTGCAGTGGCACCCACTACGCCAGGCGCTGACCCTCGCACAAAATCAAGCTTTGCGCATTCCAGTAATAATGCCCGACACAGCCATGGAAGTATGGAAGTCAGCCACGCCGATGGCACAGGATAGTTTTGGCCAGATTGCATACCTGTCAGATGATCGCACCCGGGTATTGTTCAACAGCGGCCATGGCGACATGCCATTGAGAGACGCCCAACTGGATGAGGTATCACCACCAGATGGCTGTCAGTACCTCGACATGAATCTGAATCGGGAAGGCCTGCTGGCATTGCCATGGAGCAACGGAGAGAACCTGCACGGGCTAACGCTGTTTCATCTGGGAAAACGCTGGCAAGCGCAATGTTCACTACCGGAAAAAGCACACCGGGTCTGGCTGGATCCAGAGAATCGTTCCTGGTGCCTTGGTGCCAGCCAACTCATGCTGTGCGCAGGTGAGCCATTATCTCTGCCCTATAATCCGCAACCTGGCCGCTTCGAACCAGAAACAATCAATCCGGACCAGCTATCAATGTCCTGGCAACAGGCACTGCCTGAAACTGAACACACACTGGCACTTTGCGGCGATGACGAGAACCTGTACGTCCTGGGCACAAGAGCAGACAACGTGCAATCGGTATTCGCCCGCCCATTAACATTGAGCCCGGATATTTCATGGCTCCAGTACGGGATGGATGAGCAACTTCCCCTGTGTATAGACCTCGCCGTTACCAGAGACGGGCGGCTGGCAGCCCTGGCACCAAGGGAAGATGACGACAAGGATTATGCAAACCGGGATTGCCCTGTACTCACGCTGCAACGGGACAATGAGCACGGTAACCACAGGGCGCAGTTAGTTCGTGAACGCTATCCGATGTTGTCCCAAGCCATACCCCGTTTTGTGACCAGTGCCGATGGAAAACTCCGCTATCAGGCCTCTTCGGGCCCAGGATTTGAGGCAAGCCCCGTGCGCCCCCGGGAACTCCACCCTCTGCGCCAGGTTTGCTATGAAAGTGAGTCCAGTGCCCTGCTGGCTCACACACTTGATTCCGGACACCCGGATACCCTCTGGCACAGGGCGTACCTTGACGCCTGTATTCCTGTGGGCTGCAGCCTCCGGCTCTCTGTACGTGTGTATGACCATCCAGACGATCGCACTTCAACTGCGCTTCTCGATCAGCCAATGCCCACGTGGAACAGCTTGCCTTCCGAATTGCCTTTCCAGCCTGCGTTGTCCGGGCACGAACCTGGGCGACGAGGGCTGTTCGAAATCCTGTTGCAGGCACCAGATGGAGAAGTACGGGAACTCCGGGGGCGTTATTTACAGCTGCAGGTGCACTTCAGAGGAACAGCGCGACAGACACCCGCGCTGCATGCGTTGCGCATTTACCACCCACGCTTTTCATACCAACAACGTTACTTTCCTGAGCTATACCAACAGGAAAAGCGTCGTAGTGATGGAGCAAGTACCGGGCCTGCCAATGGTGCTGATGTTCGCGAACGCCTGTTAGCCAGTTTTGAAGGCATGTTGACCCCTCTGGAGGGTCGCATCGCTGCCTGCGAACAGTTAGTACACCCGGATTCCGCGCCCGCACAACACCTGCACTGGTTGTCAGGCGCCATAGGCGCAGAGCTTCCCGGTCACTGGCCACTGGAGCGCCAACGCCGCTGGTTAAAGCACGCAACGGTTATGCAGCAATACAAGGGAACCCTCGCAGCTACAAACCTGGCTCTGGACATAGCCTGCGACGGAGCGGTCAGCCGCGGCGAAATAGTGCTGGTAGAGAATTTCAGGCTGCGTCGCACCATGGCCACCATTCTTGGCCGAAACATGGACGACAAAGATCACCCTCTGACCCTTGGTACCGGTATGAGCGGCAATAGCATTGTCGGTGAGAGCCTGATTCTTGCCGACATCAAGGCCCGGGAATTTCTTTCTCTGTTCGCGCCAGAGTTGGCGGAAGAAGAAGATGAAAACCAGGCCGTAGAAACCTTCTTCCAGGAATACGGCCACAAGGTGAGTGTTGTATTGAACGGGCCCGGGATACTGCTTCGCACTCAGGTCAGCGACATCCTTTCCGACAGTATGCCCGCCCATGTCCAATGGCAATTTGTAGAGAGCGAGCAACCATTTGTTCTGGGCACCTCTCCCCTGCTGCAAGTAGACACTTTTATGCAAAACCGGCCCGCAGTACGACCGATAGAACTTGATAATACCTGGCTTGGACGAGAGGGCGTGCTGCATAACCCTGCAGCGTTTTCCCCTGCTGATGTCCACGCCAGAACCTGATAACAAGGAGGCCACATGAGTAGTGCTGAGGACTTGCCCACACTCGAACAGGACGATCAGTTGGCGGAGCCGCTGCGCCGGGTTGCCTATGAGGCCGGTATGATGCTGGGGCTTGAGGCCACAAGAGACGAGCAGGCTTATCACCGCCGCCGGCTCACACGGCATCAATACTGGCTGAACGGTTACGGCACCCTGGCAGGCATGCGTGTGACCATGACTCCCGGCACCCACGATAACACTGCAGACAGTTTAACCGGCCTGCAGCTTAGGGTGAGCCCTGGAACAGGCATAGACGGTCTTGGCCGGGAAGTCATGATGCACGAAAGTCACTGCATTCGGCTTGCACAGTGGCTTGCGGCTCAGCCCAATGAACGATTACTTGAAGGTTACGACAGCGACGCCGGTGAGCTGTGGCTTAAAGTAACCGTGCGCCACAAGGACTGCCCGATCGCCCGGCAACCGGTTCTTACCCGAAGAATAAATGCGGGCAGTGATGCGGTTCAACCCAGCCGGACGGCCGACAGCGTTGAACTGGAACTGATTCCGGAATTACCTCCTGGCTCACCGGATGGCCGATTTAAGCCTTGGGGAAGCCACAACCCGATACAGGATGAACTGCCAACACTGTCTGGTGATGAACAACAGACGTTAACCGACTTGCAGGCCAGCAACGCAATAGCCGGCAGGCAGTTGGCCCTGCATGCTCAACTGCTTCACTCGCTGGAAGATAGTGGGCTGTCTACACGCAACCTGGCCCATGAACTGGAAAATGGCGCTCGTCTTCTGCTTGCCCGTATTCGTATCGAAACCTCCGATCCGCTGAATACCGTGGTTAATCCGGGTCTGATTCATATCAACAATCTTGTCCGCCCATTTCTGGCAACTGCCAGCCAGCTTGCCTGGCTCGGCAGCCAGAATAGTAACGGATAACAGGCTTAACAAGGAGCGGTTATGAGCGACATACTCTTTCAGCCACTCGGCGATCCTATTGCCGGAGGCGACAACCTGCAGACACTGGCGGACATTGATCCGCGGATGACACGAACCCATTACTTCGATGGCCGTCTGTTGACAGCAGAAGACCTGGAACGCGACCAGATATACCTGGATCAACGGCTGCGGGAAGTTGGCAAAGCCCTGGGCAGCGGCATCATCAGGGGGTTGGAGTTAAGCTTCAGCTCCAATCCTTACCGTCTTATTGTTGAACCCGGCAATGCCATGACACCCGCGGGGAGAGTATTGCATCTTGGTACCAGAATGACGGTAAACCCGGGAGACAGGGGCCTGATATCACAGCTCAACCAAGGCCAGCATACCCATTTAAATCGCGGTCTCTATGCCGTGGTTTTGCGCTATGTAGACGTACCCACGGATATTGCCGAGGTGTTCCCTACAGACCTGAAAAGCCGCCGGGGCTCGGACTATGCTTTGGTAACTGAATCGGTCCAGCTGGGTCTGGTTCCACTGCCCCTTCCGTTACCCGCCACGGATACCCTGCGGTTAAGGGCCCGGCTGATGGCAGAGTTGCTGGACAATAAACTTGCCAGCAGCGTTATACCCGAAGATTCAGTGGCTCTCGGCTTGTTGTCTATCACCAACGACACACCCCAATGGGTCGACAGCGAACTGTTAAGACACCCGGTCCGCCCGGAACCAGACCATGATGACCTGCAAGAGGATCTTTACCGTCAGTACCAGTCACTACTGAACGATATTACGGAGTATCGTGCAGCAGGCGGGCTGGCACAGCCCTTTGCGGCCTCAGACTATTTTCAGGTCATTCCTCCTGCTGGCCGACTGCCGAAAAACACCTTGGACCCTGAAATTGGCCTGCAAAACTATTTCCCGGAATCATTCGATGTTTCTGTCACGCCTGTCAGGACGGCAGACCTTGATCTCATCCGGCGGGAGTCAATGGCGCTTCCACCAATTGATCTTACCAGGGACGCCAATCTCGGCATCATGGTATTGGCACCGCTTTCCGATGCAGATTACCAAACCTTGTCCAGGCAACTGGTATCTGAGACACCGAACATTGAAAGACAATTTTTACATCCGGATCCGTTGGCTTTAAGGCTATACCGAACCCGCGCATCCCACGCTCTTGATACCGATGCCAGTGTTTGGGCCGATATCTGGAAACGAACAGATAGTGACAACCTGCTTTATGTTCGCCGGGCGGTCAGAGTTGCAGAAACAGGTATCAGCGCAATTGTTCTTGCAAAAGGTTCCGATCCTGACTCCCTGCCCGATGCATCTGATGGTGGTACCGCGGAACCTCGACTACCACCTGCGATAGAGGATGAGCACACAGTATTTCTGCGCATGGTGAACGTGCATTCGCTTGCAAAAATACGACAAGCAAACAGTGAAGAAGGAAAAAGAGCCATAAAGGTGCTTGCCGATATTCTGCCAAGAGAACCGAAGGCCATTGGTGCGGTGCTCGACATACTGCTGTGCGTGGAAGCGCACTACAACCCGGTTATTTGGCAAACCCTGGAGCAAGCACAGCAGCGTGGCAATCTGCTCAAACTACGCGAACTTTTAATAAGCGCAGAACCGGAGATAAGGAACACCGCCAAGCAAGTTATTACCGCTGGAACAGACCTTGGCCTTGCGGATGGTTTGCTGGCCCAATGGAAAGAGCGACTGAATGCCCTGCGCTGAGGATGCCACCATGACACTGATCACCCTGAATCGCCCTGTTCGCAGTGACCACAGGCTGGAACGAATTCACATGTTCCCCGGCCGGCACCTTGGGGAACAGGAGCTTGACCGCCAGCAAGCATGGGCAGACGCTCGGTTATCCCAGTTGCTTGTGCACTGCCACCCCGGAATCGTTAATGGTCTTACCCTGGCCGATGAATCGTTGGATAGCCTGACCATTACGCCCGGCCTTGCTGTGGCGGGGAACGGTAAAACCATTCACCTTTACTCTGAACTGAAAACCAGTTGGCAGGCGCTGATCGACCAATATCTGGAGCCTCTGGCAACGGGCGATGCAACCGGGGTGTATTACCTTACCTTGAGCCAGTCACTGCGACATGTAGACAGCCCGCAGGTTGAGCCGTGCCAGCGTTCGGAGTTTGATCCTACCCGTGATGCCCAGCTAATCACCGTGACCACCCTCGCCCTGCGCCGGCTTGCTATCAAGGGCATTTCAGCCCGGGACCAACCACGCTCGCTGATCGAAAACAGGGTAGCAAGTACCGGTGTAACAGCCGCCCTTCTGCACGAACATCCAGACTCGATTCCACTGGCAGTTGTATGCATCGATCCAGGGGCAAGTGAAGAATCACCAGTGCGCTGGGTGTCGCCCGCCACAGGCCGATACCGAGCAATCCCGAACAGCGGTTACCGCGTACTTCTGGAACAGACCAGCACAGCCATAAACCGTGCAATGGAACGCTTTGCAGCCCGTGAGCTGGCGGAATCGGACGATCAGCATGCATTCCTGAGAGAGAACCTGGCTCTGGATTACCTGCCTTCAGCCGGCCAGTTTCCTGTTAGTTGGTTGCGTAATCCGAACACGGGGGAGGCAAAGCTCGACTGGCTTCCAGCACACTTGGCTGTAGATATGGTACCGGTGCCGGAAGCCCGAATACCGGATTTGATCCTCCGCAACCTTCCTGGTCCGCCCATCAGCCTGCACACACCCCGAGGGGAACGGCTAAGATTATTGCTGGCTTTAAAGGCTGCCGATTACCGGCCCGACTTACTGGACATTCCGCCCACTGACAAACGCCTGGAAGATGATCTGTTCCGCTATCACATGCACGCCCACAAAGCCTGGATGCATTGGAAATCCCAGTTCTATCGGCTGTACTACATTGTGATTTTGCCCAGCCACCAGCCGTCAGGTGACACCAGCGAGGAGGAGGGGGAATTGGAGCCTATCATCCACGACCCCTCCAAGCTCGGCGACCTGGGCTTGCCCAAGCCCGATGGTCCACCAGTAGCACCCAAATTATTTTTCACAGAACTCAGAAACAACGCCAAAGGTAGCCCGGAAGCTCCCGTCTACCCATATGATCAATTCGGACAAGAAGGTCCAGACGGACCTGAGGATTACAAGGCATGGCTTGGCCACGAAGGCGACAGTGAAAACCAGTCCCCTGAGCCCGCGAAGCCGAAAGACGATGGGCTCGTGGTTCGCTATGCCGCCTTGTTGGTGGATATCGAAGAAACGCGCAATCAGATTCGCGACTTAACCAGCCGGGGTGGGCGCCTGCGGGACTTTTTGCTGCTGCAACGACAGCAACTGGATGTTCAGTCTGCCTCCATGTCTGCTTTGGCAAACGGCGTGGCGCCTGGCGACAACGCAACGAAGGGGAAAGGCACCTTGCAGTATAGCTACGCTCTGACCCCTGATACCTACAGCCTCGCCACCACTGCTCAGAACACCCAACGAATCACTCAACAAATAAAAAAGTATCAGCAAAGTGGTGCGTTCAAAAATGCCTCTATGGAGCTACTTGAAAGAAGCGCAGTAAAACAAGCAACGGCCCAAAAAGACAGGTTGCTCCGCAAGAATCCAGATAACACCTCAACCTTTGAAATTATGGCACAGACCCACGGCCAACCATTGGCTCCGCTGGCGGGTGCCATACCTGTGGTGAAACAGGCATTCCCGTCATCTGTCTCCGGGTTCACGGTAATGGAAGATGCCAGCCCGGCTACGGCTCAGTATCAGAAAAATCACGCCAAATTACTGGAACTGAGCACTCTTGCCCATCAGCAGCTGGCAAAGGGGGATGCCAACAGTATCTATAAGCTGCTCAAAGCCGACAAACTCATCGACCCGGGAAAACTGGACCTGAACAAAGACGATGTTAAAGACATCATAAAAGACCAGTACGATGCTCTGCTGGATGCGGGCAAGGCATTAACCGGTTGGATAAAAGGTACGGAATCCCGTTTCAACAATCTGGAGCGACGGCGGGAGGCAAAAATAAGCCAACTCACCCGCATGGAAGCTGAAGCGAAGAAACTTTCAGCCAGCATACGCATTGCCCGCGAACAACTGGACAATCTGTCTCAAACACTGGATGAATGCAAAGGGGATTACAGCGTTGCCCAGCAACTGTTAATGGAGGACTGGGAACGGGTTCAGGCTCGAAATGAGGAGCGTACCCGCATACTGACCACTGGTATACGCGGGCTCTATTATGTTCGTGTTCGCAGCGCCGAGACCTCTCTGCCTCCGGCCGACCCTCTGCAACTCCGCTTCAGACAGGGCAACGACAAGATGCCTGCCTGCAATCCGGAGAACCTGTTGGAGCTACCCGAGACTCTTGCCGGCTTTATGGATGCGGTGACGGAAATTCCCCTTGCAGACTGGGGAGCACTGAAGCATTTGATCCCCCAGATACAGCCAGGCTGGAAGATGTCTTTTGCTGACCGGTTCCGGAAGGTTCGGTTTGATAGCAAACGGCAAAACACTAAAAGAGGCAATCTGCCTGCAATTCTTGAATCCCGAATGGGATCCTTGCGCATGAGCAATCAGGCTCTGCTCATCAACTGGTCGCAAGGTTTTATACCCGCCAAGTCCAACAGCCTTCGGCAAGAGCAGAAAGAGACCGCAAAAATACTGGCACTGGATGATGTTAGCAACATCCAGTCCGGCGCTCTGCGAAAAGCAGCAGAGACGCTACGCGATGACCTGGAACTGGCACAGCGCTGCCTGTTACAGCACCTGCGAGGGCTTTCCGGTTCCTTGCGTCTGACCTGGGGACAGTTGGCAGAAGACGACCGTCTGCCGGCAGCAGATGTAAACCGCTGGCCGGGCCTTGAGCGTGCAGAGCAGGAAGATTTCAACCGGGTAAGGACCCTCTCCGAGCTGGTCGACTGGTGGTTCCGGCAACTGACCGATGAGCCATCGCCGAACAGTCGACAGGCCATGGAAAACATGATCCGCGCAACGCTGATTGTGGCTTCTTTGGGAGATCCCGAAGACATTATTCGAGGCGCGGTGACCGCACCACCGCGACTTGTTCGTCTCGGTGAACGGCTCAAGGTACGCCTGAACCGGGCTCCCCTGCCCGGCATGGAACTCCAGCTACTGGATGAAATGCAAAGGGTGACAGCTATATTGACTGTGGAAGATCAGGTTGCGGACAGCACCGAAGTCCGAATCTCCCGGGTCCTGCAGAAAGATATCCATATCAGCACCCGGTCCAAGGTTACCGGCAAGGTGCGGAGGTAACAGGGCATGAGCTTGCACCAGCAACCCGACACCACTCATATCCACAGACTGACAGTGCGTGGGCCCCGGGGTACCCTAAGCAGTTTGCAGTCCCGTTTGCAAGCTGGTAACTGGCCTGCACCATCGGATGGTAGTTGGGTGCTGGTTCGTGAGGTTCATGCTACAGCAAGCACCAATTATCTCGCTGACGAATTAATGGAACGCACTCAGCGACTGATCAACAAGGGTGACCCTTCGGATGTGGTGCGGTTCCCCTGTTTGGCGGCATTGCTTGCAGCTCTGATTGGAGATATATGCAAAGGCTTGGCGCAAGACCGCTGGTACTGGCAGCGCTGGTCCCGATTCTGGCAAATGGCCCCAGGTGACGCAGCTCAGAGAATGATACAAGAACATCCGCAGCAACTAGCCGCAATCTGTCACCAGCTGGCAGTTGAAGGCAACCTTTTGACACTCTGGCAGAAGCTCAGCCCGGCGAACGCCCTGGAAATTTTTTATTCTTTCGCCCATGAGCTGAACGTATCCCCTAACCGCTTCAGCAAAATAATCTCGACGGCGACGACTGGCGAATTTGAACTAAAGATATCGTCAGCCGGGGGGAAACGATGGCAATCTGTATTCGCCACCTGGCCCCATACCGACAGTCGAGCCAGACTTGCGGCATTGATACTGGCTTCGGAATATACAAGCCTGGCCTTACAAACCGCCCCGAATGAAACCCTGGATGAAATTCTGCGGCGATGGGTTCCGATTAGCACCAGCACAAAAGCTCCTGTATCTGAACCAAACCACGAAAATCGCGCCTTTCGTCCAGCTGTTGCAACCCCAAACCGGAATACCGACGCGCCGGAGCAATCTATAAACGTCGATCATGAGCACTCAACCCCCAAGCTGAAAAGATCCGCAACCGTTTTTCTGCACCCCGCGGAACCACTTGCAAACCCTGCGGGCCGGATCATCGATGGAGAGGCCAAAAACCTATCAGTTCACCATAGCGACATACCAGCCTCAGTTGCTGAACAGAATTCAAGCCAGGGTATAGAGACCAACAGAGTGTATACCAAGATGGGCGGTGTGCTTTATCTGCTCAATGTACTTAACCGCCCGCCCATACAAGCTCTGATTGAGAAAGCATGGCAAATAGCTCCTAACGGCTGGTACTGGCTCTATCAACTTGGATGCGAGCTTGATCTGGACTCCGGCGACGCACTTTGCGAATTTCTGGCCGAGCGCCTGGGTCTCGATACGGTAACTGCTCTGGGGGCATTGCCCCCTCTTCCTTACAGGGAAGAAATCCTGTCACTCACAGCGCAATGGTTAAGCCCGGAAGACCTATGGGTTCCGTCCTTAATCCGGGCCCCGGCAGAGTTCAGCTATACCCCCGGGCATTTTGATCTGTATCTGGACAACAGTCAGGTACGCCTGGAGCTTCGGCTGGCGGGACTGGACTTCAATCCCGGATGGCTACCCTGGCTGGGGACAGTAGTGACCTTCCATTTTGACGATTTTCCGCACCTGCAGGGAGCAGTAAATTGAGCAACTACACCATTATTGAGCGGGTCAGCAAAGAAATACGCCAACAAATTTTCGTTGCACTGAGCGAGGCCCCAGGTACCCAATTTTCGGTAACCGGTGCCGCCAGCAATATTGTCTTCGCAGCGCCGGGAGAAAATCTCAACAACCAGGTGGTTGTATGCCTTTACCTTTACAACATCAGCCAGCAACAAAGACAGCGCAACCCCATGCCACTGCGCTCCGGAGCAGGCGAGGAAAAGTTCCCACCACTGCCTGTGCAGCTAAGGTATCTGATGCTGCCGGTAGATAACGAAATCAACAATCAGTTGATGGTGGGCCGTATTCTCCAGCACTTTCACGACCACCCGGTGCTGAAATCGGTTGGCGGCGAACCGCTGGATAGCAGTTTTGGCCGGGAGCAGGATCAGATACGGGTCATACCCGAAGATATTCCAATGGAGCAAATTACGCAGCTTTGGAATGCCTTCAATCAGCCCATGCGACTGGCCTCCTTTCTGCGGGTAGACGGCGTGGCAATCGACTCGCATCGCAGTCCACAGCAGTATGGGCCCGTTCGCGAAACTTACACTGTGCTGGGCCAAAAATAGCCCGGAACAAAGGATGGAGCAATGAGCAACACCCAAGTGATCGTCTCGCAAGCCATCATCAGCGGCCGCATACGTAACCTGATAAGTGGGCAAGCTGTGCCCCAGGGCCTCATGGTTAAGCTTTGGTACCGCCCTGTTCCGGAAGGCGCCGCCAGCCCCGCCGATTACAAACTGTCCAGGCTATATCTCAAATTGACTGCAGATGGGTATTTCTGTTTCTCCGCCAGCGGAGGCTCGGTATTCGGAGGTCGATCCCCAGCGCCTGATATGCAATTCCGGTTGGACATAAACGCCCCTGGATTCCAGCCCCTTAGCCACAGCTTCGAGCTGGGCTCTGAGCAATTGACCAGCATGCGTTCAACCCTTGAACTGGCAGGAGCAGAAGAGGAAGTAACGCGGGTCGCAGGCCCCTTTGAGGATCTGGATGTACAAATCTCACCCTTGCCTCTTCGGCTTGCCGGCCAGGTGCTTAAGGACGGCGACCCGGACACACCCCTGGCCCATGCCAGCGTAACCGTGTCTGCGCCAGAACCAAGGCCGACTGTGACTACCGACGAGCGGGGGTTCTTCATCATCGATAATCTTCCCCTGGCAGGAGAAGTCACAGTGACTCTGAGCGACGGCAACAATGATGTGAACCAAACCCTGGTTCTTGATTACCAGCGACCGGTGAACAGTCACCGTTTCACGTTCCAGTAAACCGGGAACCACCATGACGCAACACGAGCAGTTGGCCGGCTACCAGAATGATCTGGACTACCTCACGGACGTTCTGGAACTTATCACCCTGCAGATGGAGCAGGCTGTTGCCCAATTTCGAGCAGTAAGGGGTGACCACAACCGTGAAGGTTTTCTTGGCCTGTTTCTTAACGATGAAGACATCAACCGCACGCTGACACAACTCAAAACTGTAGAAAGGCCACCAGCAACTCCGCAAAGCATTCGCCACTTGCGCCAGAACATCATTCTCAAAACCCGAGCCACCGCGCGAAAGCTGCCTCCCCAGGCACTTGCCGAATCTCTTGGCCTTGGGCAGCAGGAATCAGACCTGGTCCTTTACCTGCTGGCCGGCGAGACCGACCCTCGTTTCAATCGTGTATGGGCATTCCTGCAGGACGATGTTCAGCGACGTTATTTAACACCCGGGCTAGTAGCACACCTTTCTGATCTCCCCCAATCCAACCACACGGCAGTGAATATTCGAGCCATGCTGTCTGCTGAGGCGCCACTGCTCGAACACAAAGTCATTTCCATGGGGGAGCCAAACCGGCCACTCCTTGAACGCCCCCTTAAACTGGATGACCGCATTGTCGACTTTTTATTGGGCCGCGATACTGTCGACCGGGAGTTGTCGGGATTATTAGAGGTTTTACCCTATCCCCAGCCCCGTGTTCGCCCGCCACTGCCTGAGGCTCTGCACTCGGTGATTCGTCACCTTAAAAGCAGTCAGCCCATGCCACCTTTACACTTAACCGGCGAGCCGGGCCAGGATCATGAGCTTTGGCTGGCACGCAAACGCGGTCAGAACTTACTGCGGTTGCGAACAGCGGAATTGGCAAGAAACCCGGACTGGCGCGAAAAGCTCATTTACCTTCGGCGCGAGCAACTGCTACGGGGTAGTCTTTTAAGCGTGCCAACGGCTGAACAGCTTTCTGGCGAACAGCAGTCGAGCCTGTTGCAAACCATTTCCGATAACCTTGTGCTGCAAACGGAAAATCCCGGTGCGTTTCCGGCAATTTCATCAGCAGTAGAAATAGCCCTTCCTTCAGCTACCCCCGGCATTCGCGAGCTGGCTTGGCAACAGCACCTTCCCGATTACTGGGTGGCACACCAGTATGACGGGATGATTCGAGATCTTGCCCTGACATACCGGCTGACACCTGCCCGTATTGCAGATGTTAGCCAACGGTTAGGCAATTCCCTCAGACTCGACCCCACTATGGGTGCCTTGGATCTCAAAGCAATGTGCAAAGCTGCAGCTGCAGAAACCATGTCCAGTGGTGCCCAGCGCATGAAGTGCGGGCAGACCTGGGAACAACTGGTACTGCCTTCTGCAAGCAAGAAACTACTTGAAGAATTGATTCTCCGGGCAAGCTATCAGCAGCAGGTATTGCAGAATTGGGGTATGGAGCAACTATTTGATCAGCAGCCCGGGTTAAGCGCTCTGTTTGTAGGTCCCTCAGGGACAGGGAAAACTCTTGCGGCGGGCGTGATTGCCCGATCGCTGGGGCTTGAGCTTTTCCGTATCGACCTGGCCACGGTAGTCAGCAAATACATCGGCGAAACCGAAAAAAACCTTCAGAGAATTTTTGACAATGCTACCCGAGCCGATGTGGTGCTCTTCTTTGATGAGGCGGATGCCTTGTTCGGCAAACGCTCCGAAGTGAAAGACGCCCACGATCGCTATGCCAATATCGAAACCAGCTATTTGCTGCAAAAAATCGAGGCCCATACCGGAGTGTGCATACTCGCCTCAAACCTGGCGCAGAACATTGATGAAGCATTCATGCGACGCATACAGGTAGTGGTGGATTTCCCCCTACCCGGGCCGAAGGAGCGGGAGACAATATGGCGGCAACTGCTCACAACCTCAGCCCCAACAAGAGAGAATCTGGATCTGCCTTTTCTGGGTCATCAGTTCGAGCTTACCGGAGCCAACATCAAAAGCATTCTGTTGCTGGCCGGCTGTTATGCAGCTGGAGAACAGCAGCCTATAGGTATGGACCACCTGGTTCAGGCCATTGCAAGGGAATACAGCAAACTGGGCAAGCCCCTGACCAAGACCCTGTTCGGCCCTTACTACAGTCGATTAAGGCAATGAGACCAAACCATGAGCCAGCCTCCTACTACAGTCAACACTCAGGTGCAGCGCCCTACCCCAGGCACTCATACTCAAACGGTGCCTGCGGCCCAGCAACCACAGAGTGCAGAGCAAGGTGCCAGCAATGCCGCGGTTACTGGCCTGATGGAAGATGGCAGTTTTATGGTTGGGCTGGGGCGCGGCATCCGCATCAGTGCCGACACCATTGAGGGCGAGAACCAGCTAAGTGCTGATCTAACCACCCTGAACTTGGGTATTCCGGGATTGCACCTACAAGCATTCAGGTACAACAGCCGCCGTAACAGTGGGCAGCTGGAGGCCAAACTTTCAGTTCCTTTCATGGAATCCGGCAGAGCAACACTGGCACTCGACAACAGCGGCCTCGCAAGCCTCAGAGGTGAAATCACCGCCGCTGCCCAGTTACCTGCGCTGAACAACCCCACACTGACACTATCCCTGGATGAAAACCGTGAATTGTCTGCCGCTGTGGACATTTCGGGAGCAAGTCTGGTTCCGGCGCGCATGAGAAATCTCTCTGTCACTGGCAGCGGCCGGATTGAACTGACCCAAGGAAAGCTCAACGGCAATCTTAACTTTGATCTGGAATATGAAGGCTTGGGCTCCGGCCAGGTCAATATGCGTTTTACCGAAAGCGGTCGTTTGGCCGGTGGCGGCCATGCACTAGTCACCCAGCCACTGCTAGCCGGTATTCGGGCAGAGCTTGGTATTGATGAAGCAGGTGATCTGGCCGGCAGCGTATCGCTGCCGGCATCGCGGCTGGAGCCCCCCATACCTGGCCTTTCTATTGCAGAGGGCACCGTTACTTTGGCCTACCGAAACCAGCAGCTTTCCGGCGACATCGCGGGGGTAAACCTCCGTTACCGTGAATTGGGTGATGCCACCCTGAACGGAAGGTTCAACGGCGATCATGCGGAGGGTAGTGGCGAATTTAATGTGGCTATTCCCGGCCTTTCTCAAGCTACTGGTAGCATCGGGTTCAACAACCAGGGCAGATTTCATGGTGGGTTTCAGCTTGCTGCAAATGATTTTCCCGAGGGCCTGCCCATTGAGTCCAGCGAAATTGCCGGAAGCCTCAATGAATCCGGGGAATTAAGCTTCAGTGGCAAGGCTGTTATTACCCTGGCAAGCGTAGGCCGGGGCGAATTTTCTGCCGCCTATGAAAACGGAAGCACACGAATCTCTGCGAACGTAGAACTTACCGACCTGCCCGGGCTGGAATCCGCTACTGTTCTGATCTCTCTCAGTAATGGCCAACTGGAAGGCGAAGCTGACATAGAGGTAGACAGCGAAGCACTACCTGGTATTGGCACGCGCCTGCATATCACTTACCGCGAAGGCCTTTGGTCTGCGGAACAGCAGGTCGATTTCAGCGTGGACAATAACCGGTTGCATGGAACCGTAACTCTCGGGGTTGCTCAGGATGAAGATGGAAGCCTCAATGTGCACGGTGGAGGCGACGTAACTGCAAAGATTGCCCCAAACCTTGAAGGTACCCTGGCCCTTACCATAAACCCGGAAGGAACCATCGATACCCGTGGTGAGATTCGCGTACCGGATCCCGTTGAACTATTTCCTGAAAAGCGGCTGGAAAAAGAGCTGTTCAGTCACAGCCAGAATATTCCCCTGTGGGCGATACTGGTTGCAGTTATCCGTATACGCGCAGGAATGAGAGCCGGCATAGGCCCTGGTGAGCTGCGCAACATAGTCGTTGCGGGTGAATACACTATCGGCGAAGAAGAGCTTCCATCCTTCTCGGTAACCGGCGAGCTTTATATCCCGGCATTTGCGGAAGCCTACTTGGGAATTGGTGCAGGCCTGGGGCTGGATGTCGTCCTGGGCTCCCTCACTGGTGGGATCGAGGGCATGGCCACTGCTGGTATTTATGGAGCCATTTCCGTAGTTCCAGAGTTGGCCTATGAGAATGGTGATTACATGATTAACGGCACCGCCACCCTCGCCGGTGCCGCTAAATTCAAACTGGGTCTCAATGCCTGGGCGGAAATCGAGGCCCTATGGGTTACTGTATGGGAGAACGAATGGGAGCTGGCGGAATGGGTCTGGGATTTAGGGCCAACCCTGGCCTTGCAAGCCAGGCTCAGTTACAACTTCTCTAACCCCGAACCCCCGAGCCTGGAAGTGGAAACCGGCGATATACCAAATGCCGATCAATTGATTCAGGATGCCATGCCCAAGGATGGCCCGCCCTCCTCTGGCGCTCGGGACGCCATGAGAAATCGCGCAGAATGGAGTGGTCCTGCCCGGCAGCCCGGCAGCGACAGTGAGCTACCTGACCAGCTTGCAAACCAGGCCGAGGGCTCACCCAGACTCCCCGGCCGCCCCTCCGCGCGCGGTGGTGGCCGACCTAGTGAGGACCAACACCGGGAGCAGCAAGCCCTGACTCAGCGCGAGTTACAGGGACAGACCGAGCAAGCTAACCCGGAAAGTGAGCAGACAGCCAGCAGCGAGAACTCAGTTGCGGAGACAGAGACACCTCCCCAACAGCGAACCCGGCATCCCGCCTCGCCGAACCTTGCCAGCCTGGATGAGCCCCCAGTGCCTATGCCAAGAACAACCGCGCAGCAGCACGAGGATCTGCAGGCGGCCAGTAAAGTATTGAAGCTAGCGTTCCGGCAGGCGGAGGATTCAGAAGATCTTAAAACCCGCTACTTTGCAAAAATTCGCCAACGTTACCAGCTAAACCGGATCCGCTTTGTTGAAAAAGGTGATAACACGGCTGTGGAGCTGGCAATCAACCCCGAGTTGGATGTTCTGGAAACAATTGAGGCAACCGGGCTGGGCCTGGGAGGCAAGCAAACCCGGATAAGGTACGGAACAGAGTCGGTGATGGGGCACACCGTGGGCGTACTAATGGAAGCTGAGCTGGGACCGGACCACCCTTCCGGCAGTGATGCCAATGGTATCCACTCGCTTATGAACAAACTTACCACAACCCCCACGAATCTGGCTGGCGATCGACGCTACATACGCGGACATCTCCTGAATGGGCAGCTCGGAGGCGAAGGCTCAGACATGAACCTGTTTCCGATCACCCACCAGGCCAATATGGCGCACCGTGATCAGATTGAAAACAAAGTAAAAGACTGGGTCAATATAAAGCGCTACTGGGTAAATTACCGAGTGAGCCTGGAAACTCTTGGCGATCCTGTTCTTAGCCACCCGCAAGAGAACAAAACACTCAATTTTATCAACTGCCACATGATCTGCGAAGCAGCAATTATTACCCTGGACAACAAACAGGTTAATAAGGTCGAAACCACGATAATTTCCAGGTACACACTGCCGGCTGAAAGCGACCGGGAAAATCCGAACTCCATGGCCAATGTCGAAGCAAATACGGATTATTTCGAGGCATCTCCTTCAGACAGAAATGTTGCCGACCGCAGGAATGTAATCCAGGCAAGACAAATTGACGGTGACGCTACTATTAATGAACAAACCGGCAGCCGCACCTATAGGCGCAATGCGCTAATCAGCTCGGCTATTGCCGGTGCCCGTGCACGGGGCTCCAGTAAGGATAAGGTCAAGGAGGCTGCGATGGTGAGTGGCATTGGAGATGAAAGGGCAAGAGTTTTGTTAAAGATTTATTGGGAACCCGGCCCTGATGTTCTCACCGGGCTTACCACGGCGGAAAAAAGTGCACTCACCACCATAGACAGACTTGCTGGAAATATTATTGAAAGAATTAAAGCCCTGGGCAACGAATCCTGATAAGCCTGCCTACCCGGCAAACAGTTTACGTACTGCCAAGACATGCTATATTCAAAGATGCAATGCTGCGGTGCGCGACGACTGGAGGGCAGCAACACGCTGATCCCGTTCCCTTAGTCGGTCGGTGAAGAGGCAAACCAAGCGATCCCGGGCAGAAGGTTACGCAAACTCAGGGTCTATTCGGGCGTCATGCGCTAATCAGTCACTAAGACTGGGCAATTGACTCTCTCGGAAAAGCTCTATAGAGAATGCTGGCTCGAAGCTCACATGGGTTCTGCGCCTCACAGGTAAATTCATCGGCTGACAACGGTTAACACTGTCGACGACTCAAGCGGTTGGCCGGTGGATGATCCACCGGCCTGCTATCGTCCCCTCTCAGGCTTACTGCCAATGCCACAGTCAGCCCCTTGCGTTTGGCCTCAAACATAGCTGCGTCGCTGGCTTCCATCAGGGATTTTTGGGTTTGTCCATGCTCTGGGTACAGGGCTATTCCGATACTTACACCAACGCTGATGATGTGTCCGTGCACATCCAGAGGCTCAGTGATGGCTTTAGCAATACGCTCAGCCACTGCGCAATACTCGCTCTCTTGTTCCAGGCCAACAACAATCCCGAAGAACTCATCGCCACCGATGCGTGCAATGGTATCCATAGAGCGCACGATGCTCGATATTTTCTGGGCAATCACCTGAAGAACTATGTCACCCACTGCATGACCATAACGATCATTGATCGGTTTGAACCTGTCCAGATCAAGGTACATGCAGGCAAACGTCGTTCCTTGGCGAATGGAGGTATTCAAAGCAACCTTAAATCGGTCGCTCAGGAGAAGCCGGTTAGGCAATTTGGTAAGTGAATCATTGCCTGCATAAAACCGTAGCGTTTCGTCTTTTATGCTGCGTTCGGAAAAATCGCTCAAAATTAGTGTAAAATGAGCGGCTGCATTTTCCGTTTTATTCACTTTCGTTATCGCAGCCCACGTAGCCTGAATGCCACCTTCTGCGTCCCGCAGCCATAACTCTCCGCGCCAGTTTCCATCCGCTTCCAATGCTGGCCAGATAGTCGACGCAAACAAATCTTCGGAACGGCTATCCAGGGAAATCTCATCAAGACGCCGGCCAACCCAAGCGGCCCTGTTATTCCGAATAATGCGCAAGAATGATTCGTTTACGTCTTTAATCACGCCATTGGCATCGGCAATAACAATTGCCTCGCCACTGAATCGATAGACCGTAGACCATCGCCTTAACTGATTCTCCCGCTCTATTTGCTCAGTAACGTCGTTGAATGAAACAACCACCTTGGCCCGCCCAGGCTCTTCACAACCTTCAGAGTGGACTGATCGTGAATTGATGGAAATCCAGCGGTATGAGTTCCATTGGGAATTATGAACACCCATCAACACTTTGCTGCATGCCTCTCCCGAACGCAGAGTAATCGACGCAGGATGCGCCTCTGGAGGAAATGGAGTCCCGTCGGGGTGTATTGATTGCCAGTGCGGATCTCTAGGCGCCCTGCCCGCTAGCTCATCTGTGCTCATGCCAAGGATGTCGGCTGCCCGTGGGTTGTGCGCGATGATTCGGCCTGCTTCGTCATGGACAACAACCCCTTCTTCCAGGCTATCCATAGCAACCCGATATAGGGCCTCACTCTTGGCCAGTTCGTGCTCAAGACTGACCTGCTCTGTGACGTCTCTGGATATCGTCTGAAGCTCCAGAACTTCACCTTTGTCATTCTCGATTGGCTGGGTTAGCGTTTCGAACCAGATGTACTTTCCCGAAGCGTGGCGGATGCGATAACGGATCCGGATATTTCCTTCCCCGGTTACCGCGGGCTGATGGGTTTTACTTCGGATAAGTGTCTTGTCGTCCGGGTGGAACAGGTCATAAGGGTTTGTTCCGACAAGCTCCTCTGGGTCGTAGCCGAGAATCCTTTTTACGGATGGGCTGACCCATACATAAAGCCCATCCAATGAATGGAGCGCCACGAAATCACTCATGTTCTGAGCTACACGCTCGTAGACACTGTCGGTTAGGAGCATTGGTAAGTGCGGCCGAAGTTGTTGACTCAACGTTTCAATCTTTCGTGGGAATTTACCCTACTACAGGAGGGAATACTAATGACTGACGTTAGCCGCTCATGTTGCCATTTGTTCCTGGTGTCTCCAAGGTGCACTTGTTCATGACTTTTCTTGCGAATGGGTGGGGCTATACTAAATTAATAGTAAGTACATTCACTTGTTGGTCAGGCCGTGCTGCCACTCCACGGAACGTTCAGAGGCCTGAATTTATGACAATTAAAAAACTGCTGCCAATCACCTTTGCATTCGTTGCAATCGGCACTGCCCTTGCTTCAACACCGGCATACTCGGCCACACTTGATGCCAGAACCACCCCTCCTGACCGTGGAATGCTTCAACTCGGTGCATTGTTCGTTTTTGATTCGGACACAACCTTTTCTGCTAGCGGCTCCAACTTGGGGCTTGGCACGACGATCGACTTTGAGGAAGACCTGGATGGCGACTCCGCAATAACCACCCCAACCCTGGAGTTTTATTACCGGTTCACAGACCACCACAGAATCGAGTTGGGAGCGTTCCAGTTGGAGCGCAAAGGCAGCCAGGTATTGAACAGAAGCTTCACGTTCAAGGATCGAACATTTTCGACGAGCAACCAGGTGGACAGTCGAATTCAAAACAACATTTACAAGCTGGCGTATGGATATAGTTTCTACCACTTGGACAAAGTTGAGCTGGCAATATCTGCAGGGCTCACCGTGTTGGACTATGAGGTCGAACTGGTATCCGCTGTCGGGGGAATCACAGAAGCTGCATCGACGACGGCCCCCATGCCCGTCTTCGGGTTTAGAATGGACTATTCGGTTACACCACGCCTGACCGCCAGATTCCGTACTGACAGTTTCTACTTCGACTTTGAAGACAAGGTTCGTGGTTCACTACTCGATATCCAGGTAGGCTTGGAATATCGCGCACTTGATAGCTTTGCACTTGGTGCTTCGCTATCGCGTCTTGCTATCGCTGTTGATGTGAACGACACAAAGTTCAAAGGCCGGGTAGATGATCTTTATCGCGGTGCCCGGTTATACGGCGCATTCTTCTTCTAAAACCAGAGAGACCAACAATGCACAAGCGTCTTGCACTCTTCAGGGCCCTGCTCGTCTGTAGCGTCGGCACACTTTCACTAACAGGTTGTGCGGTGGGCGGCTCACCCAAGCTTGGTGTTGATGATGCCTGTGCCAGCCTTAAGGCCATAGCGGCGGATTACGAGAACGGATTCGACAAGTTTAAAGGCTCCGGATCCAACTACCGTTCTTTCAAGCTATACAGTGCCAAGGTGGAGCTGGTTAAAGGGCATTGCGAAATTTGGGAGTGGGCGGGTGGTGAATTAGCCTACTCCTGCTCGGCAACCACGCCACAAAGTGAAGTGGCCGAACAGCGTTATTCTGCAACAAAGAACTTCGTTCAGGCATGTGTGGGTAACAGCTGGAAACAAAAAGAAGTAGAGCGGGAGCAAGACGGAAGTCCCCTGGGGCCCGCGACCATCTTTACCTCACCTTCTGTACCGGGGCTTATTATATCTGTACAGAACAACGTACCCCCCAAAGCCCACCGACAGCTTCAGAGCAACGTTCTTTACATTGGAAGTAAGGGAAAGCACCCAATGTAGAGCGCTTTCGAGTAACTGCAAAGCCGCCTGATAAAAGGCGGTTTTGCGTTGCTACGGGAGGCTACTGACTAACTTTAGCGTGCCATCGGCTTTGGCGTGATTTCCACATAAACTGTCATAATTCTATTTTCAACAAGATCGTCGATGCGGCTTGTGAGAGACGAAAGCTCCACCTCAACTGCCGTTTCTTCTGATTGACCAAACTTGCAATCGAAACCCCAGTATTTCACGCCTTCTGGCAGGGGCTTTTTACGTTCATTCTTCAAAAACTTTTTGATGTCGTGCTTGATAGAATCGACAAGGCGCGGCACTTTAATTTTAGGATGGTCTAGCTTAAAGGTCTTTTTCATTGGAATCCTGCTGGAATGGGCAGCCACTGCGAATGCTGGCTTGGTTCAATGGCGCGCAGTGTAAAGGCTATGGTGAGTTTCTACCAACAATAGCAGATCCGGATATTAAGATGAGCAGCTGTAATGGGAAGCGCCGCCAATGCCGAAGAGTTCCAGAGGTTTCAACCGGTAGTACTTATCTTCAACGTATTGCGTTTGCTCGGCGTATGGCTGCGTCATCACCTCCTGCAGTTCTCGGAGCAGCCTGTAATCTCCCTTTGCCGCCTGCTGGTACGCCGGCACCAGATGCCACTCCCGCAGGCTGTATTTCGGGTTAACACGCTTCATCTCGCGGGAAATCTCTTCTCCAGAGCGCACAGAGGCTGTGCTTTTCGAAGTGTTGCTACCCAGCAGCGCTTGCCACTGGCCAAGCCACGCAGCCCAACGTTGGTCCAGGCTTTCTGATTCCGCCTGGTAAGCCGGGCTTTTATAAAAACTCTTTTGCAGCGGGCCTATATCATTCGGCAGCTCTGAAAGCTCACGGAAAAATAGCGTGTAATCCACTGGTGTTTGCGCCATCAGTACAGCCAAGCCGCGAAACAACTCCGGGTTAAATTTATCCAGCCCAAGCTTGGCTGCCCACATCTTTTCCATCTCGGTCTGCATAACTCCGGCAAAGCCCTCTCTGATTTCGTCGAGTTGTTGCAGGCATTGCGGGTGCGCAGCCAACAATGGGCGCAAGGCCACGCAAAACATGTGGAAATTAGCCTCGGCGGCCATTGGCTGGTTCAAAAATGAGTAGTGCTCTCCCCCGCCCGTCCAGGGCTGAAAACGTGGATTGAAAGCATCGCAGAAGCCGAAGGGGCCGTAGTCCAGAGTATAGCCGCCGGCAGCACAGTTATCGCTATTGAAGTTGCCCTGGCAGAAGCCGACCCGAATCCAATTCGCCACCAATGACGTGAGCCGACTGCGAAATTCCTGTGCCAGCGCCACAACCTTATCAGGCGTTGTCAGGGTATGCTCAATTACTGCATGGTATTCACGTGCAATCAGGTGCAACACAATCTGCTCGAGTTCTTCCAGGGCTTTCGGGTGTTCATTTTTTCGGGCTCGACGCCCGAACAACTCGAGTTGGCCGACACGAATAAATGATGGTGCCACCCGGGTTGTGATCGCCACTGGGTCTGATACCAACATATCCGGATCCCGTGCCCGTGAGCCTTCAGAATACCAAGGCCGCCTGACTTTCTCCGTTTTCGACACGTACAAGCTTAATGATCGTGACGTGGGAACGCCGAGCGCATGCATATGCTCCTGTGCGAGAAATTCCCGAACACTGGAACGTAAAACGGCCCGGCCATCGCCGCCACGACAGTAGGGTGTGCGGCCACCGCCTTTTAACTGCATTTCCCAGCGTTGACCGCTGATCACCGCCTCCAAAACCGAGATGGCACGGCCGTCGCCGTATCCGTTACCGGTCTGAAACGGGCACTGTTGAACATACTCGGTGCCATATATAGACAAGGCGTAGCCGCAAGCCCACCCCGTTTTGTGCATGGGCGCTGGAACAAACGACAGGTCGCCTGAAAACACACGCATAAAGTCAGCAGACTGCGCCAGTTCGTCGGCAAGACCTAGCTCGCGAAACAGAGTGAAACTGTGGGCCACGTATTCGGGACTTTCTATGGGCGTCGGAGCAACCGGAACATAGTGGCCACTGAAGACTTGTCTTGGCTCGTGATCCTGCCCGTCCGGGTTCGCCTCCGGGTCGCAGTTCATCGTGTCCATCAGCGAAAAATCAGCGAGTTTTGCCAGTTCATTGAGGGTTGTGAGCATAGCTTAAACCAGCACCTGCCGTGTTGTAGCAATATAGTGATGCACCTGCCGCTCGGTTTCCGGATCAACCATGTTTTCCGGGCGACGTTCGCGGGGGCATGGCATGCGGGGTGTTGTGCCAAACAGCCGACATATCAGCGGGCGCTCCTCGTACACAGTGCATCCATCTGGCCCCAGGTGTACGCAATTGAACTCCTTCAATGCCGCTTCATGTTCTGCAGCTGATTTAACGGGCAGGCGGGAGATTTCTTCTGAAGACGTTGTCACCGGGCCACAGCAGTCGTGGCATCCCTTCACGCATTCAAACGTTGGAATACGCTCGCGCAGTCGCGCGATGATGTCTCGATTACGATACATTGATGATCACCGTTTGGCTCTCTGCCACTTGTCGTATGTAGGTATGCCCTAAGATACAATGCCCGGCTGCCACTTTACCAATCCGGGAAATTTGTATTTCATACCTGAACCCACACCTGCAACGGTGATTCATTCTCGCCGGAACGTCGTTCTGATCATATTCTCCCTGGCCAATGCGATCGGCCCCTGGTTGGGTGGCATGGCCATCAATGCGGGGCAGACCAGAGCGGCCGTCATCAGGATGCCTCGCCACCAAGGCAGTCGCTGCAGGTTATTCGCCGCTTCCCGCCACGAAAGGCATAACCAAAGTACGATAGGAATTCCGATCAGAACGATGGCCAACGGCCCTTTGGACAGGAGCCCGATCACCATTCCAAGAAAGAAAATCCATCGCCACAGACCTCCCTCTCCTGCCATCACCAAACAGAAGCTGACGAGAGTAAGGGTTGTACCCAATGCCAGGAAGGCATCTGTCATAACGGCGCCAGCACTGATGTAAGTGAGCGCCATGGTTGCGAAAACCAGGCAACTCCATTGAGCAACCTGCACACTCCAGATTTGCCGCGCCAGTCGCCAAACAAGCCACACCATAGCGACCGTTGCCAGCCAGGCCGGAAACCTCAGCGAAAACTCCGAAACACCAAAAACCTTGATGGCCGCCGCCTGCGTCCAGAACGACAAGGGCGGTTTACCCCAAAAAGGTACGCCGGGCTCAAACCACGGCGTAATCCAGTCACCGGTTTCCGCCATCAGGCGGGCAATTTCCGCGTAACGCGACTCGGTGGTATCGGCAAAAGGGAAAAGTGCCATGCCTATAAAGCGACTAACCAGCACAGCAACCAGGATCAGCAGCCAAACATTAAACCGCTTTGACATGTCGCACCCTCGTTGTTTTACGATGCGCCTGTTGGCGTGTACCACTCAGGTTTTCGATCACCTCATCTGTCAGGTACACCGGGCGCTGCTTTGATTCCATGTAAGTCTTGCCGACGTATTCGCCCAC
>NZ_VCHA01000009.1 GCF_016597815.1 Marinobacter sp. DY40_1A1
CGTTCTGATCGGAATTCCTATCGTACTTTGGTTATGCCTTTCGTGGCGGGAAGCGGCGAATAACCTGCAGCGACTGCCTTGGTGGCGAGGCATCCTGATGACGGCCGCTCTGGTCTGCCCCTGGTACATATTGGCTGAGCTCAAAACCCCCGGGTTTCTGGACTACTTTATCTTAGGGGAGCATGTGCGTCGGTTTCTGGATCCCGGATGGGCGGGAGATCTCTACGGCAGCGCCCATAATCAACCCAAAGGCATGATCTGGATGTTCTGGTTGTGGGCTTCGTTCCCGTGGGGCTTCGTTGCGTTGGTGAGTCTGGCACTTGCATGGTTCAGGGGGAAAAGACGCGGTATTGTAAACAACACAATATCAAATCCGGGTATAAGCTTTTTATTGGTCAGCGCGCTGGCACCCATGCTGTTTTTTACGCTCGCGGGCAATACGCTCTGGACTTACATATTACCGTCACTGCCGTTTACAGCTATTTTGATCGGCCGTTGGGCGTCGGAATGTCAGGCTTTCCGATTGGCTCGCTTACGGGGTGGTTTGGTGGCATTGGTCCCGGTTTTACTGACCGTGTTCGTTAGTCTGACCGCCACGGGTTGGCAGTCGCTCAAGACAGAGAAAGCGCTGGTAAGCTATTATCAGTTGACCCGGACAGCCGACGACAGCCCGTTGATCTATCTGGATGACCTGCCATTTTCAGCGAGATTCTACTCAGGCGGAACAGCTCTGGAAATGACAAAGGGCGGGTTGAGCAACCTACAGACGGCCGAGGCGTATCAGCGCTTGTATGTTGTAGTTCCCAGAACCTGGTCTGACGAAAAAGTAGCAGGCTTAGCCTCTTCCGCTCGAAAGGTCATGGAGAATAGACGCTATCAATTGTTGGTCATTCCCGGATTGCTGCACGACCAGCAATCTGTATCTGACGCCAACGGAGTTCGCTCGAGTGACATCTAATCAACCACAGCTCAGACTATTAATCGTTGAAGACCAGGTAGATCTTGCGGAAAACCTGTTCGAATTTCTGGGTGAAGATCGCTACGCACTGGACTTTGCTGCTGACGGCTTGACCGCATTGCACCTACTGGCCACGCAAAGCTATGACGTTATTGTGCTCGACCTGATGCTACCCGGCGTCAATGGTTATGATATTTGCAAACGTATCCGCAACGACCTGCAGTGTCAGACCCCTGTTATTCTGATGACGGCTCTGAGCGGTCTGCCCGATAAAGAAAAAGGGTTTGATTGCGGTGCAGATGATTACCTCGTGAAGCCCTTTGAACTGCGTGAGTTGCAACTACGAGTTGAAGCTCTGCATCGGCGCTATGCGCCACAGAGGCCGATCCTGTCAGCGGGCGATATTCGGTTTGATCCTGGCACGCTGGAAGTAGAGTTGAACGGGTTGAAAACGGCTTTGTCTGGCACACCTGCCCGTCTGTTTGAAATGCTGGTTCGTGCGTATCCGAGTTTTCTCAGCCATGAAGCATTGAGCGATGCTTTATGGGGATCTCGTCATGGGGAAATGGAAGGAAACAGCCTCCGTACCCATATCTACACACTTCGAAAGTCGCTGCAGGCAGGCCTGGGTAAAGGCCTGGTAAAAACCATCCATGGGAGGGGATACAGCTTGGAAGTTCCTGAGAAAGCGCGCGCGGGCTCACCATGAAGTCATCCTTGACCCAGCGCCTGGCCCGAACTCTGTTTTTCCTGATTGCCGCCACCACAGCGACCTCAATGATTATTGTTGAGGTGTTTGTTTATGATGTTGAAGACACCATTCTGGATCTGGAACTCAAGGCGGAGGCCGAGTATTTCACGGAGAAACTCCGGGAAGGACGCTTTCAACCCATAAAAACAGCACAGCTGGAGGTTGTTTTCCTGCCTGAAGGCGAGGCGGAAGCTTTGCTCCCGGAATATTTCCGCAGCCGCCATTTGCCATTTTCCCAGGAAGTAGAGATAGGCCAGACAACGCTGCTGATAGTGGGAGAGCAGTTGGAGTCCCCCGATGGTAAGCTTTTCCTGGCCCAGGATATTACGATTATGGAAAATCGTGAGGCGCTGGTACAGCTAGCTCTGGCTGGTGTCGCTGGTTTCATGCTCCTGATTGGCTTTATTGTTGCCCGCTCTGGAGCCGGGTACTTGATACGCCCTTTCAAGAAGTTAACTCGTGAAGTCCTTAACACAACCCCCGGTTCGTCGATGCTGCAAATTACCACGGATTACCGTGATCGGGAGTTTTGCGACATTGCTCAGGCTTTTAACCGCTTCCTGTCAGAACTTGAACATCACATTGAGCGTGAGAAATCATTTGTGAAACTTGCCAGCCATGAACTTCGCACACCTTTGGCTGTGATGAGTGGTGCTCTGAATGTGTTGGAACAGCGGCAAAGTCTGTCAGCGGCAGACCAGAAAACCCTTGCCCGTATTCGCCGTGCTATGCAGACCATGCGCGACGATACGGAGGTTTTGCTTGAACTTGCTCGCAGTGAAGCGACCGAAAGCGACGTGAGAACCATTGTGCTGCAAGAGGTCGTCCAGAACACTATTGATGATCTTGAGCATGGGCAGCCGGATCATGCTGGACGAATCACGGTTTATAACAACAGCCCGGGGTTGAGAGTCACAACACATCCCGCTCTGGTGCGTATGTTAGTGCGCAACCTGTTGCAAAATGCACTTCGACACACCCGTGCCGAAGTGGAGGTTAGAATGATCGAGAACCGAATTTCGGTGCGAGACTTCGGATCCGGGCTTCCCATCAAAGTAACTGAACGCCTGAGTTCTGTTGTTGCGCCCAGCGCCAACAACTCCAAGCCTGGAGAGTTCAGCAGCGCCACTTTTGGGTTACTGATCGTCCGGTTGGTTTGTGAACGACTGGGCTGGGATCTGGAGATTGCGCAGTCGGACAATGAAGGCACAGAGTTTCTGATCCACGTTCATAACTTTGTCTGACTGGTTGCATCAGGTAACCCGTAGGCTTTTTTCCGATACAGGTTAAGAGGGAGCAGAGCATGAGCCAGAGCTGTTATTGTGGCCGTTTCTTGCGGCGCACCTTCGAGATATCGAGTGCTTCCTGTTTCTCTTGAATAAACCCCTGCCAGCGGCTTTTGATTAGGGCGTAATACCGTCACGTTGAAGTCGTTGTCCATCCATGCGTAGTAATCGTTGAACTGCATAACCGCCCGGCCGGGTGCGTCCGGAAACTTCACCAGATCACGCCCTACCATGGGGTTCTCACTGGCAATACCCATGAGCGAAAGCAGCGTCGGTGCGAGATCAATCTGGCTTGTAATTGTTTCGATGCGCCGGCTTTCCATATCTGCTCCGAGTATCAGCCCCGGAATCTGAAAGTTCTTGATGGGGACCAACTCATCCCCCCAAACTCTGGCGTCGTGATCAGCCACAATCAAAAACAGAGTATCTTTCCAATAGTCGCTGTTCCGTGCGGTGTCTATGAAATCACCCAAGGCATGATCCGCGTATTTGACGGCATTATTGACGGTGTTTTTCTCTTCGTCGTACTGCTCAATTCTGTTGTCCGGGTATTCGAACGGTGTATGATTTGATGACGAGAACACCAGTCGGAAAAAGGGTTCTCCGGAGGCATGAAGCTTTTGGAGGTCTTCGTGGGTTTTTGCAAATACATCTTCATCGCTTACGCCCCAGCTTCCGGTAAAAGCGGGATTGGTGTAGTTCTGCTGATCCAGGATCTTGTCAAAGCCATTGCCCGAGAAAAAACTGCGCATATTGTCAAAATGCGCTTCTCCACCATAGATAAAACCCGTGTCGTAGCCTTCGTGTTTTAACAAATCAGCCAGCGTGAAAAAGCCGGTTTGAGACAGAGACAGTTTAACCACACTGCGAGCCGGAGATGGCAGGAAACCCGATACCACAGCCTCTATACCCCGAACAGAGCGTGTACCCGTTGCATAAAGATTCTCGAACCACCAACCAGACTCCTTCAAAGCCTCCAGGCGAGGCGTGACCGGACGGCCACCTAACGATTCAACAAAAGTCGCGCCCAGGCTTTCCTCCAGAACAATCACCAGATTATGAGGGCGCAGTCGCTCTTTTACAGGCGTTTGATGGTGCAACGTCGGAAATTGCGTGGAATTGAATTCGGCTCCACTGAGCCATGGTGCGCTCCTGACCTCTTTCAGTATTTCGGACATTGCCATTTGACCGTAACGGGCACCTGCATCTTCCTCATGCTTGAGGTTGTAGACCGCGAATGCAACGGACCAGGATGAGTTGATAATCAGAGAATTCACGAGGGCATCGGAAGTCAGTGCAAACATTGCCGGATTGGCGGGGCGATGGCCAGTGGTGGAGCGAACGCTCATGAACACAGCGAGAACTACGATGGGCCATACCAGGATTGCTTTACGGTAGTTACCAGGAGAGGTCTCTTGCTCCCACGGCTGCATCAGCCAGGCGAATAGAATGGTCAGTGAAATGCACAGAATGATCCCTAAGGCTACGGTAGGTAGATAGCCCTCCCACAGCATACTCAGCACTTCTTTGGGATAGTTCAGGTATTCAATAAACAAGCGGTTGGGCCGTGTATCGTACTCGGCGATGAAGGTCGGCGTGGAAAGTTCCATGAAAAGAAATGTGAAAACGACAATCAGCGCCCAAAAGGACGTCAGGCGCTTCCAAACTGGCCAGCTGAAACGATGACCCAGAATCGGTAGAAGCAATACCAGAGGTGCCACTACCATGCCAGCCATGATCAGATCCGCTCGAAGTCCATGGAGAAAGATACCAGGCCATACCGATGTCTCTACCACCCGGTCGAACTGCCATGCCACCAACAGTGCTCTGGAAAGGCTACCGATGAGAAGTATTTTAAAAAACAGCATTAATATCGGAGCGTAGGCTCCGGCCCAACTGACCCCGCGGTACATGCGCTCGCGTAGGGAGTGATTTCTGAAAGGGAGGGATGAAGACATGTCTGCACTCGCATTTAGAGAGTTCGCCAGAGCGAATCATTAATGAGAGTGCAGAATAGAGGGATGTGTGTCAGAGCTAGCTCAGAAAAATATCAAGAAATCGTCAAGATTCGTAGTATTCCGGTTCACGATCGTCCCAGAGACTCGGAGCAACTATAGAAAGGAACAAAAGGATACATGCGGCCCTTTCGATACTTCATCCTCCAGTATTTCCCCGACGGCTGGATATCCAGATACAGGCCGGCTCCATCAGAGAGTTTGGTTCGTTTGCCGAGTTTCTCGAACTTCGCGGATTGGACTTTTCTATCGGTCAGAAGGTTCAGCGGTCTAGACATGACGGGGCTTAAACTCTTTTTGGGGGTGCAAAATCTGCTATAACGGGGTGCATTTCAGATTGCACCCCAAGATGCACCCCCAGAACGTGTAGATTGGGGCGGAATATTGTGGATCGATAAGGATGGATTATTCGGTAAAAATCTTTAAAAACAGTGGTTTATTGTGGGTTTCGGACTGGTGCGGAAGGGTAACTGGTGCCCTCGGCAGGACTCGAACCTGCTACCTTCCCCTTAGGAGGGGGACGCTCTATCCAGATGAGCTACGAAGGCGCTTCTTTAAGAAGATCGGTATGATAACGGCCTGAGGCTTATGGCTCAAGGTGTTACCGTGATTTCTGTTGCTCTGGGAGCGTGCTTTGTCTGATCCTTTCTCGTTAAGCATTATTGTACCTGTCTGGATGGAGGCTGCAGGTATTCTGGAGACACTTGAGGCCCTTCAACCGTTACGCGCCCGAGGCCACGAACTGATTGTAGTGGATGCCGGTAGTCCCGATGGTACCGCCGCACTGGCTAGCCCATTTGCGAGCAGCGTTGTTCAGTCTGGAAGGGGGAGGGCTGTGCAGATGAACGCAGGTGCTTCTGTTGCCAAGGGCGATGTCCTTCTGTTTCTTCATGCGGATACCCGCCTTCCTCTAAACGCCTTGGAGTGCCTGACAAGTTTTTTTCGAAGCGATAGGGCCTGGGGTCGTTTCAATGCGCGATTGAGCGGACGTGGAGTGATGTTCCAGACCATCGCCTGGTTTATGAACCAGCGCTCACGGCTAACGGGCATTTGCACGGGCGATCAGGCGCTGTTTGTGCGCAGGGATGTGTTTGAAGCCCTCGGGGGATTCGAGCCTGTGCCCATCATGGAAGATATTGAGATTTCCCGCCGGCTTCGGCTTGTTTCCCGCCCTTACTGCATAAAGAACCCAGTCATAACGGATAGCCGGCGCTGGGAGCAGGGCGGTGTCTGGCACACGATTTTTCTTATGTGGCGTATGCGCTGGCGATATTGGCGCGGGGAGTCCCCGGAAACCCTTGCTCACTCCTACCGGTCGGATGTTCGAAATGGCAAAGACTAACTCTTCTAATGCAGTGTTGATGCAGTTTGCTAAATGGCCGGAAGCGGGCCGGGTAAAAACGCGCCTTATACCTGCGCTGGGTGTTGATGGGGCTTTGAGAGCACATTTAACACTTACGCTTGCGGTGCTCGAAAACCTGCATCGTTCAGGTCTTACAGTGCAGTTCTGGTGGGATAGAGAGGTAGAGTCTGTTCCTGTTGATGCGGTAGAGGTTGTTGGCGCCATTGAGCAACGGGGGCTGGAGCAGCGCATACAGCAGGGCGCTAATCTGGGGAGTCGCATGCTAAATGCTCTGCAGAGCGGCCTTCAATCACACGCCCACGCATTAATTGTGGGCAGCGATTGCCCATCGGTCGATTCGGCCTATGTGCACCAGGCGGTGTCTGGCCTTGAACACTACGATGTGGTCCTGGGGCCGTCTGATGACGGTGGTTACGTGCTGATTGGTGCTCGCCGGATTGTTCCTGGCATGCTTGATGGCATCGAGTGGGGCACTGAGGGCGTACTCGAGCAAACCTGCATTCGGCTGAAAAAACTGGGGCTCAGCATTGGTTTGCTGGAGCCCCGTTGGGATGTGGATGAGCCAGAGGATTGGGCGCGCTTTCAGCTTACTTTGCAGTAACTGGTGGTTGCTGAAGGATAAGCTCCTGGGCTTCGTTTGCGCCCAGGCCCTCTCCGCCAGTTACGACACGCAATGCTCTGTCTCTGTTTAGAACTGAATCGCGGAAGGTGGCTTTCAGCTCTTCAAGGCTCACAGCGTTAATAGCCTTTGCGAGTTGTTCGCGGGAATCAAAGCTATCTGAGCCCCGGTCAATCTCACGCCAGTAGCGACCTGAAATCTCACCCAGCTGGCGATCTTGCTCCAAAATGCTGCTGATTACCGCCTGTTTTTCCTGCTTTAGTCGCTGTTCGTCCAAATTTCCGAGCGTCTCCTCAAAGCCTACTGTGAACTCGCGAACTGCTTGGTCTATGTCACTCTGGCTGGCGCCTGGAGACTGAACCACAAAGCCCAAAGCCGGTGTCTCGAGCATTTCAAACGGTGTGGCGTACACAATGTAGCCAAGCTGGCGAGTGGTGCGTATTTCTTCATAGAACGGGCTGCTTATAATCTGTGCAAGCAGGCGGAAGCGGGCGCGCTCTTCAAAACTGGTGTTATTGCCCTGCGTGTAAAGCGTATACCCGGTATCCGGATGCGCCACGTCCAGAGAAACGAGCATTTCGTTGGCTGGTAACTTTCTGACACGGCTGCGGTCAACTGCTACAAAATCGCTCTTGCCCAACACAATGGCATCAATTTGCTGTGCCAGGTTAAGAGCATAGGCTTCCGTAATATTGCCATGTGCCAGCAGCACCGGGTCTACTTCCGAGAGCAGTGCCTCGGTGAATGATATGAGTTCATCGCGGGTGACTTCCCGAGCTGCGCGCAGCTTTTCTTCGGTGCTCCAGGCGCCTTCCAGCAGAGCCGTCTGGATGAACTCGGATGTCTGGGCCACCGGCCGGTCCTTGGCTTTGTTCTGTAAGCTGTCTATCAGGTTTTGTCTGGCGATATCAAACCGCTGCTGCGTGATGTGGGGCGCTGAAATCTGCATAAGAATGCGATTCATCAAGGTGTGGAGCTTGTCGTTATAGCCACCGACGCGCACGGTAATGCCACGCAAATGCGGGTAAATGCTGTAGTCGAGCCCGGCAAGGCGTGCGGAATAAGCCCAGGCATTCAGGTTGCTGTTAATGCTGTCTACCAGCAAGTGCGTAAGCACGCTGCTACGGGCAGACACACGGGCTGCCGGGGTGCGCAAGCTGAAAAACACGTTGGCCTTGGGTGTGTTGAAGCGCGTATCCCGTGCAAACCATATCGCCATGCCATCGCCGCTACTTAAGAGCTCGGGCTTACTCATGGTTTTGCCAGATACCATGGTGAGGTTTTCAGGCACAAACGGGTTGGGTAGCGGAAGCCGAAGCGCATCGGCCAGCGCTTTGGGCGCTTTGGATTCAACTCTGTTCACATCCAGAGGCTCAAGTTGCCAGGGGGTTTCATACCACCGGGTTAGGTTCGGGTTGTTCAGTTCAAGCTGCGGAGCCAGCAAATAGACCATCACGTTCTCCGGGGTTAGCCGGGCAAGAATCGCCTGATACTGATCGGGCGCGTACCGCTCCATTAACCAGGGTGCACTGAGAAGATCGTCTGCCGGATAATCCTGGAGTTGGCTCGAAAGGCGCATAACCTCGTGCATGGGCTCGCTTTGTTCGCGAAAGCGAAAGTCGATCCGGGCCAGTTGCTGCATTTCTTCAAAACGGTTCTGGCTGATGCCTTGATCACGAATGATGTCGATGTATCGGAATGCCAGAGCTACGATCTCTTCCTGCCGTCTAAGGCCCTCGGGCGTAAGCGCAATGCTTATGTCCAAAGTGGCGTCTGTGCCCGTATCCATTCCTATGCCGGCAGACAAGCTATCTGCCAAGCCATTCTTCTTGAGTACATCAAAGAGGCTTCCGGGGCCTTCATGCCCCAAAAGATTGGCAATGTAGCTGGCGGGTTTGGTGCGGTAGTTTTCTTGCTGCGATGGCATCGGGAACGACAGGGACAGGCTGCGCACATCCTTGATGGCTTCTGCAGTTATCTTGGCAGGTAGTGTATCCGCACTCAGCAGGCTAGCGGAGTGAACCTTGGGCTTCAGGTTGCGATTTTCGATGGCATCAAAGCGCCCTCGTACCATGGCTTCAAGCGCATCGAGCGATTGGGGACCGTATACCGCTAGCGTCATCAGGTTGGCAGAGTAACGGGTTCTCCAGAATTCGATCAGGTCGGGCCGAAGGGGGTTGTCATCGGTGTTTTCCAGGGTGGTCAGGTTGCCGACAGCAAACTGGTGGAATGCATGCTCAGGATTGCTGGCGGCTTTCTTGACTGAATAAAAGCGTCGACCATCTTCTTTCTGTTTGGCACTGAACTCTGAATGTACAGCGTTGCGCTCACGGTCGACCAGTTCAGCGGTAAACAGAGGGGCGGCAAATTGTTGGGCGAAGCGATCAAGAGCGGATTCCAGATAATCGGCCTGTATGTCAAAAAAGTAGTTGGTGTTACGAAAAGCGGTAAAGGCGTTATGGCTGCCACCGTGGCTTTTTATGAACTGTTGATATTCACCGGGCTCTGGATATTTTTCCGTGCCCAGAAACAGCATGTGTTCAAGAAAGTGCGAAATACCCTCTCGCTCTCTCGTGTCATCACCGCTGCCGACAGCCACATTCATAGAGGCGGCGGCTTTTTGTGCATGTTTGTCGGAAATCAGAATGGCTCGCAAACCGTTACTCAGCTCAACGAAACGGTATTCGTTGTTGTCATTGGGGCTCTTGTCGGGGGATGTTTCTGCCAATGATGGCAAGCTGACAAAGAGAAGCAAAAGCAGTGCAAATACTTTTGCAGCCAGCAGCCGCATACGAACAGTTGTTGGAAAGCTGATATGCATAAAGCCTCTGTTATCCGTTTTGGAGCCTGAATAGATACGATCGCGAGCTGGTAAATGGTGCTCAGTGCATCATTGTTTTGCGAGTGCTATCCGGTTGTTGGTCGAGGGTCTTGCGGGCGAGATCTGCTGCTTTACCGTCGTCGAGTTCGCCAGACGCAATACGCTCCAGAACCGATGCCATAATGGCGACAGACTTGCGGTAGTCTGCAAATTCTGCCTGAAATGCGGTATCGATGGCTTGGTATACCGCTTGAATTTTCTGCTCCCTGTCGCCGGCATTTTTCGCCGTATCATTAATGGCTTTCAGGCAGGCGCGGGCAATGGCGATGTAGCGTTCTGTATTCGGGTTGTCGTTCTGCATGCTCTGGTTTCCGGATATCGCTTGGTCTGTGAAAAGGACTGACGCCTGAAGAGGCAATAAGTTCCGGATTATCGCATTGCTGTCGGGCTGTTTCATTGCTTTGCGGTAATTCATCAGCAGGGAGGGCGCGCGACGATTACTGTGCTAGTCTGAATTTCAATGTGTCGGGAAAATGAACACTCGTCTGAAATTGGTTTTAGAGTAATGGCTCTATTTAAAACAATGAGTTACAGAGTAAAAGCTCTAAAATAGACCGATACATGAAGGTTGCAATTAAGTACAATGCCGACCGTCAAAGGTCGTTCTAAGACTTTGGTCTAAGACGGTTAGCATGGATAGACAACAACAGAGCAACAAGCAGGGTGGATTATCAATGAATTATTTCCTGACCGGTGGTACCGGGTTTATTGGCCGTTTTCTTGTGGAAAAATTATTGGCACGCGGCGGCACTGTGCACCTGCTGGTGCGAGAGCAGTCTCAGGGCAAACTTGATGCTCTGAGGGAAGCTTGGGGTGTCGATGAGTCCCGTGTAAAAGCTGTTATTGGCGACCTCACCAGCAAGAATCTGGGCATTGATGCCAAAACGCTTAAAGCACTGGCAGGAAAGGTTGATCATTTTTTCCACCTCGCGGCCGTTTACGATATGGGTGCCGATGAAGAAGCCCAACAGGCCACGAATATTGAAGGCACACGAGCAGCTGTGAATGCTGCCGAAGCCATGAAGGCAAAGCATTTTCACCATGTTTCGTCCATTGCAGCAGCGGGGCTGTTCAAGGGCATTTTTCGCGAGGATATGTTCGAAGAAGCTGAAAAGCTGGATCACCCATACTTGATGACCAAGCACGAATCCGAAAAGGTTGTGCGCGAAGAGTGCAAGGTGCCGTTCCGCATCTATCGTCCAGGCATGGTTGTTGGCCATTCGAAAACAGGTGAAATGGACAAGATTGATGGTCCATATTACTTTTTCAAACTGATTCAGAAAATTCGCCGCACTCTGCCTCAGTGGGTACCGACCATTGGTGTTGAAGGTGGCAGGTTGAACGTTGTTCCCGTGGACTACGTTGTAAATGCGATGGATCACATTGCACACCTGGAAGGCGAAGACGGGAAATGCTTCCACCTGGTGGATACCGACCCTTATAAGGTTGGCGAAATCCTTAATATTTTCTGTGAGGCTGGTCACGCACCCAAGATGGGTATGCGTATTGATTCACGCATGTTCGGGTTTATCCCGCCATTTATCCGCCAGAGCCTGAAGAACCTGCCGCCGGTTAAGCAGATCACCAGCGCAGTGCTGGATGATCTGGGTATCCCACGCTCTGTAATGTCTTTCATTAATTACCCCACGCGCTTTGATGCTCGGGAAACCGAGAGAGCACTCAAAGGAACCGGTATCGATGTGCCGCGCCTTGAGGACTATGCGCCCGTGCTCTGGGATTTCTGGGAGCGCAACCTGGATCCCGATCTGTTCAAAGATCGCACCTTGAAGGGTACGGTTAGTGGCAAAGTGTGCGTGATAACCGGTGCCACCTCTGGCATTGGTTTGGCCACTGCAGAAAAGCTGGCAGAAGCCGGTGCTATTCTGGTTATTGGCGCTCGCACAAAAGAAACTCTGGATGAGGTGAGTGCCGCTCTGGAAGCCAAGGGTGGCAATGTGCATGCCTACCAGTGCGATTTCTCCGATATGGAAGATTGTGACCGGTTCGTGAAAACCGTTCTGGATAACCACGGCCACGTTGATGTGCTGGTCAACAATGCAGGGCGCTCGATTCGTCGGTCATTGTCCCTGTCGTTTGATCGCTTCCACGACTTTGAGCGCACTATGCAGTTGAACTACTTTGGCTCTGTGCGCCTCATCATGGGATTTGCACCATCCATGCTTGAGCGTCGTCGTGGGCATGTGGTGAATATCTCATCCATTGGCGTGCTTACTAACGCACCACGCTTCTCTGCCTATGTGGCCTCCAAGTCTGCATTGGATGCCTTCAGCCGGTGTGCGGCGTCTGAATGGTCGGATCGCAACGTAACCTTCACCACCATCAATATGCCGTTGGTGAAAACACCCATGATTGCACCTACCAAGATCTACGATTCCGTGCCGACCCTCTCGCCGGAAGAGGCTGCCGATCTGGTAACCAACTCAATCATTGAACGCCCCAAGCGAGTTGCTACGCGCCTTGGTATCACTGCCCAGGTGTTGCACGCACTGGCTCCGAAGGTGGGCGAGATCGTGATGAATACGGGGTACCGTATGTTCCCGGACTCAACTCAGGCCGTAGGTGGAAAAGCTACTGAAAAGCCCAAGGTGTCCACAGAGCAGGTGGCATTTGCAGCGGTGATGCGAGGCATCCACTGGTAAGCAAAGCTTGTTTGTAACGCCGAATCAAAAAAACCCGCATAAGCGGGTTTTTTTGTGGGTTCTGTTTGCTATTCGCTTTCATCTAACATGAAAGGTGGCGGAAATCCGCCCAGATCCAGCCAGCGGTTCACAATGCCACAGAATAAATCGGCCGTCTTTTCTGCATCGTAAGCTGCGGAATGGGCTTCCTTGTTGCTGAATGGAATACCAGCCAGTTTGCAGGCTTGTGCAAGCACCGTGTGGCCATAGGCCAGGCCGGCAAGGGTTGCTGTGTCAAACGTGGAGAAGGGGTGGAAAGGATTCCGGTTTATTTCTGCCCGCTGAGCCGCTGCAAATACGAAATTGTGATCGAAGGTCGCATTGTGGCCTACCAATACCGCACGCTTGCAATCATGCGCCTTGACCGCCTTGCGTATGGGCCGAAAAATCTCGCTCAACCCTTCACGCTCGGGCACAGCCTCCCGGTCCGGATTCCAGGGGTCGATTCCTGTGAAGTCCAATGCCGATTGTTCCAGATTGGCACCCTCAAACGGATCAATCTGTTGTAGGTGGGTTTCAGCACGGTGCAAGCGGCCGTCCTCGTCCATCGTCAGCATCACTGCAGCTATTTCCAGCAGAGCATCACGGTCCGGGTTGAATCCGCCGGTTTCCACATCGACAACGACGGGTAAAAAACCACGGAATCTGCGGGACATTGGGTGCAATTGTCTGTTTTCGTCAGTCACTAAAACTCCGGTCTTGGCCGTTTATCAGGGAATTGGGGGGTAGATCTATACCTGGCGCCAGTTAATGGTTTCACCGGCTTTCAGCGGAACAATGGTGCCGTCCGCCAAGGGCAATTCATCGGGCATCGTCCAAGGTTCCCTCACCAGCGTAATGGTATCTGTATTTCGTGGAAGACCATAGAAATCTGCACCATTAAAACTGGCAAAGGCTTCCAGTTGATCAAGAATGCCAAGCTCTTCAAAAATATCTGCGTATAACCCGATAGCACCAAAAGCCGAATAGCATCCTGCGCAGCCACAGGCGGCTTCCTTTTTGTCTTTTGCATGGGGGGCAGAATCTGTGCCGAGAAAGAATCGCTTGTCTCCGCTGGCGACTGCGTCTCTCAGGGCTTTTTGGTGGCGATTGCGCTTTAGAATCGGGAGGCAGTAAAGATGAGGGCGTATGCCGCCCACGAGCATATGGTTCCGGTTGTACATCAGATGCTGGGGTGTAATCGTGGCGGCCAGATTATTGCCCTGATAATGCCGTACGAACTCTGCTGAGTCAGCGGTGGTTATATGCTCAAGCACTACCTTGAGCTTAGGGAAGGCTTTTAGCGTCGGGGCGAGTACCCGGTCGAGAAACACCTTTTCCCGGTCAAAAATATCGATGTCTTCATCAGTAACTTCACCATGAACAAGCAACAGCATGCCGCATTCTTCCATGGTTTCCAGTACCGGGTAGATATTGCGAATGTCCGTTACACCAGATGCAGAGTTAGTGGTTGCGCCGGCTGGGTAGAGCTTGGCTGCAACAACACCCTCGGCGCTTGCTTCCAGAATATCCTGACGGCTTGTGGATTCGGTCAGGTAAAGCGTCATCAGTGGTCGGAAGTCAGTCCCTTCGGCTGCTGCCAGAATGCGATCCCGGTATGCCGAGGCTTCAGCGGCATTGGTTACCGGCGGAGCAAGATTCGGCATGATGATCGCTCGCCCGAAACAGGCAGCGGTGGCAGGTACAACGCTCTTCAGAGCATCGCCGTCGCGAACGTGGAGGTGCCAGTCGTCGGGGCGCACAAGAGTTAGCTGTTCGGTCATGGTCTGGTTTCCGCAGTGCCTTAAAAAGTTGGCAGATTATAGCAGAAGGTGTCAGTGATTGTTTTTCCTCTCGTCGATTAAAGAACATGGCGCTGATGCCGTTAAACAGGAAACCACCAAACATCCGTGAAACAACGGTATGGCTGTTATGGCACTCGCATTCACAAAAAGATCGCAGAATGTATTGGCAACGCTGGCGCTCGGCATTCTTTTGCCCGTGACAAGCCAGGCTGCAAGCTATGGTGCCGGAATATCGAACAGCCAGTGGTATCTTGCGGAGTCCGTTTTCGAGTGTTCGCTGGTGCATGATGTTCCCGGCTATGGCCGGGCTGTTTTTCGGCACCGTGCCGGGGAAGAACTGTCATTTTTTCTGGAGTCCGAATCTCACCTCATGCGCCCCGGGCGAGGCTCTCTTTTTGTTGAGGCACCACCTTGGCGACCGGGTGTTGCTCCACGCCCGGTAGGCACGGTAGATGTGTCTGAAGGGCTCCGGCAGGTATCACTTGAAACCCGGCATGCGGTGATTCTTGCCCAAAGTCTGCTGGATGGCATGCGGCCCACAGTTACCAGGGATTCCTGGTACGACGGCAGCCCGGTTCGGGTGCAGGTATCGAATATCAACTTCAGCGGGCAATACCAGCGCTATCGGTCATGCGCTGCGAACTTGCTTCCGGTTAACATCGATCAGATCGGTCGTTCGCGGGTGGCATTTTCCAGCGGTAGCGCAAAGCTGTCTGAAGCCGATATGGATTTGTTGGACAATATTGTTGCCTATTTAATGGCGGATTCTACGGTAGAGCGGGTTTTTGTCGATGGGCATACTGACCGTGTTGGAAGCCGGATCGACAATCGTGCGTTGTCTGAGGAGCGCGCTAATGTAGTGGCAGACTACCTCAAAGGTCGTGGGATAGACCCCGACATGATTACCGTACGGGCTCATGGAGACCAGTACCCGGTATCCAGAAACTATGGCGAAAACCGCCGCACAACCATACGCTTGCAGCGAGAGGGCGAACGCCCTGGCTTGCAGCAAGCTAACGGCTATGGTGGCGCCAGCGCAGGTTAAGAGATGCTAAACCGAACTCAATACGTCCAAATGGGCGTTTACGCTTTCTGCGAGAGCTTTCAGGTGATAGCCGCCTTCCAGCGTTGAAATAATACGATCGTTGCTGTGCTCGTTCGCGACGCTTGCCAGCGTTTCGGTCAACCAGCGATAGTCCTCGGTTTCCAGATTCAGTTCGGCCATCGGATCAAGTCGATGGGCATCAAACCCTGCAGAGATCAAAATTACCTGAGGCTTGAAGGCGTTCAGGCGCTTTAACCAGCCAGCTTCTACCCGCTTTCGGTATTCTTCGGAAGAGCAACCTGCCTCTATGGGAATGTTCACGATATTGTCAGCTTGGCGATGTACGTGGGAGTGGGGGTAAAGCGGATGCTGGAAACTGGAGCACATCAGTATGCGTTCATCTCCACTCACGATGTCCACCGTTCCGTTACCTTGATGCACATCAAAATCAATAATGGCAACTCGATCAAGATGATGAAAATTGAGCGTGCGCATGGCTGCCAGGGCGACGTTGTTGTAAAAACAGAAACCCATGGACTTGGTGCGCTCGGCATGGTGGCCGGGGGGGCGTGCGCAGATAAATGCGTTGGTTACCTGGCTACTCATAACCATGTCTACCGCCTGGATATTTGCACCCGCAGCAAGCCTTGCTGCGCGGAGAGTATCAGGCATCATGGCAGTATCCGGATCAGTGAAGACCCGACCCCGCATTGGCTGCATCATGTCTAGCTGCTGCAAATAGCTTTCGGGGTGTACGCTCAGAAGCTGGTCGCGGGTAATTTCTTCAGGGCGCACCCAATCGAGCTTTTCTGCGATGCCAGTGTCGGCGATATAGCTAATGATGGCTGCGAGGCGAGCTGGGCTTTCGGGATGCTCCGGCCCCATGTCGTGTTTCATGCAATCATCATGAGAAAAAAATGCGGTTGTCATAATTCTCGAAACGTCCCAGCTATACTTGTATTTTCTTTGATCTTATCAGGGATAAACCGATAGCGCCGAGTTTCTTTAGCCGCATAAGGGCAATAGGCGTTTCATAAGGCTTCATCAATGCATAATATAGTGTTAACAACATATCAAGGAGAGATAGCGTGAGCACCCGGTACCTGGAGAGTTTATTTAATCCTGCTTCGATCGCTGTGATCGGGGCGTCGGAACGTGCTGGCAATCTTGGTGGTATGGTGTTGCGAAATCTGATGAGCAGCGGCTACCCGGGCAAGCTTTTAGTGGTCAACCAGAAGGACTACGACAACGTCCATGGTGTGCCCTGTGTCAGAAAAGTATCGAAAATGGAGTTCTCGCCAGATCTCGCCATTGTGTGTACGCCGCCAGAAACCGTTGCAAAAACCATAAGGCGATTGGGCGAGGCAGGGGTGCGTACCGCAATTGTGATGACCGGAGGCATGTCCCGTACTCATAGCAAAACCGGCCAGCCGCTGATGTACTCGGTGCGTGATGCAGCAAGGGAAACCGGAATCAGGGTGCTGGGACCTAACACGATAGGTCTGATGGTACCGGCGAGAAACCTCAATGCTACCTATGCGCACATGGGCACGTTGCCCGGCCGTGTGGCCTTTGTTGGCCAGTCTGGCACCATTGCCAGTTCGGTGATCGACTGGGCCTTTGCCCGGGGGGTTGGTTTTTCCTATTTCCTTACCCTTGGCGACGGTATGGATATCGATCACGACGATCTCATAGATTATCTTGCCCAGGATACCCAGACGCAAGCCATTCTCTTGCACATTGAGCATATTCCCAATGCCCGGCGCTTCATGTCTGCCGTGCGCGTCGCCTCCAGAACCAAGCCTGTCATCGCTGTTAAATCCGGGCGAGTACCAGAGTCAGAATGGATGACCCATGAACTGCCTGCGGGCATCCGACGCAGTGACCCTATATACGACGCCATGCTCCAGCGTGCGGGTGTTCTTCGGGTAGACGGTCTTGGGCAAATGTTTGATGCTCTGGAAACGCTCACGCGGATGCGCCCACTGCGCAGAGAGACTCTCGCCATCATGGCCAATGGCGTAGGGCCAGGTGTATTGGCTGTAGATCGCCTTGCGGATTTAGGCGGGGAGCTTGCCAGTTTGTCAGAAGCCAGCATTGGCGCTCTGGCCGAGCTTCTGCCTGCTTACTGGACACGCAAAAACCCTATCGACCTTAACTACGACGCATCTCCGGAGCTTTATGGCAAGGCGATAAAAATTCTGGCCAAGGATCCCGAAGTAGCCAACGTGCTTGTGTTGTACGCACCCAGCTTGACAGAAGACAGCCTGCAAATTGCCGATGCGGTAGTGCAGGCTGCAAAGGGCACGCGATTGAATATCTTTACCTGCTGGCTTGGGCAGAGCACGGTCATGGAGGCGCGTGATGAGTTCTATCGTGCGGGATTGCCATCCTTCTTCAATCCGGAAAAAGCCGTTGTAGCGTTCATGCAGCATGTGCGGCACCAGAGGCTCCAGCGTTTGCTGAAGGAAACTCCCGAATCTTTCACTGACCATTTCTCGGACCATACGAAAACTCGCCGAGTAGTCATGAATGCATTGCGTTCTGGCCGTTTGCACCTTTCCAGCAAAGAAGCTCGGGAAGTGGTTCGTGATTACGGTATCAACACCATTGAGACGGTTTACTGTGACGATGTAGAGGAGGTGCTTGAAGCCTTCTCCATTGAGCGCCGCCCGGTAGACGTTACGATAGTGCACGAGCAGGCCTGTCACCCATTTGCAAAACTGACCGTGGCGCAACGCCGCCATAAGGCGACGGTGCAGAAGCTTAGCAGTGAGGCTGCAATCATTGATGCCTGCAGTTTTCTGATGGAGCAGTACCAGGAATACTTCCCCGAGAGCGGTTTTCTCGGCTTTGCCATGCAGCACTCCTACCAACATGTTGGCGGTATTGAGTTCAGCGTGGGTATAACCAGAGATGCCCAATTTGGGCCTCTGGTAGTCTGCGGAGCATCTGGTGCCCATGTCAACGTAATGACAGACCGGCAGATTGCGTTGCCGCCGCTCAATATGGTTCTTGCCCGGGAGTTGTTGCGCCGTACTTATATGTACAAGCTTCTAAGGGAGCATAGCCTGAAGCCCGAAACGGATATACGAGCGGTGTCTGAAACACTGGTAACCCTCTCCCAGATTGTGATCGATATACCTGAGATTCGTGGGTTAGAGATATCCCCCCTCTTGTTCAACGATCAGGGCGCTGTCGCAGTTAATGTGGCGATCAATTTGTCTGAAGCGCCGGGGCAGCCGATTATTCAGCCCTACCCAAGGGAGCTTGAAGAATGGCTGGTATTGCCCAAATCCGGCCGCCGGGTGATCATTCGTCCGGCTCTGGCTGAGGATGAGCCGTCGCATCGTGAGTTTCACGAACTGCAATCCCCTGAATCTATCCGCTATCGTTTCTTTCAGTACCGCAAACACTTTTCACGGGAGGACGTCGCTCAGATGGTACAGATCGACTACGACCGGGAGATGGTGTTCATCGCAAACGCGCCAAAAGAGGATGGAGAGGGCGAAGAAACTCTGGGCACAGTAAGAACCTGGACAGACGCGGATAACCTGCGATGCGAATTCGCGGTAATGGTTCACGACAAAATGAAGGGTGAAGGTCTTGGTGTGGCGCTGATGCAGAAAATGATCGATTACTGCCGTGCCCGTGGCACGGTGGAAATGGTGGGTGATGTGCTGGCCGACAACCGGCCGATGCTGCAACTGGCGGAGCACCTGGGTTTTGAAATCAAGTACAACGTTGAAGAAGAAGTGATGGATTTACGGTTAGTGCTGAACGAGCCGGAAAACGATTGGCAAAAAGAGCGGTTAGGCAAGTATACCCACTGAAGCTATTCACTGAGAGCTTCAGTGGGGTTGAGGCCTGGAGGCTTACTCTTCGATGAGGGCGGAACGATCTTCCCCGCCCAAAGCTTCCAGTAAGCCTGGAATCAGTTTGGACAGTTCCAGAGTCATGAGGCTGAACGCAGCATCAAACTTGGCGACAGCGTCATCCACATCTACATCATCGAGTTGATCCTGAAGTGTTTCCCCAAACTTCAGCCGGCGAATGCCCATTTCCTCATCGAGAACAAAGGATACGTTGTCGTCCCAGGTAAGTGCCAGCTTGGTCACTTCCATGCCGGCATTCAGGTGGTTACGGATTTCGTCCGCTTTCAAATCCAGTCCTTTGCAGCGAACCACGCCGCCATCTTCGGAAGGATCCTTCAGTTCGCACTCATCGCCTAAAACCACACTGGCAGGCAAGTCGATGGACTCGTTCAACCAGCCAGTAAATGTAAAGATTGGAGCTTGCTCCAGAGCGGGCGGGCGTACAGGCAGAGAGCCCAGGCTTTTGCGCAGTGATGAGGCCAGGTCTTCCGCCTGTTTTGAGGAGCCTGCATCAACAACCATAAAGCCGTCTTTCGGTGCCAGATACGCAAAGCTGCGTCGGTTCTTGGAAAATGCATGGGGTAGCATTTCCAGCATAACCTGCTCTTTGATCTCTTCTTTCTCTTTGCGTCGAACCTTGCGGCCTTGCTCGATCTCGATGGCTTCGGCTTTTTCTTCCACCGCATCCTTTATTACCGGCCCAGGCAGGATTTTCTCTTCCTTGCGCAGAGCAATCAGGTGATAGCCATTAGCACTGTGAACAAGTAGTTCACCGTGTTTGCCCAGTGGTGGAACCCAGCCCTGGCGAGCGGTTTCTTGTGGACCACAGGGTTTGAATGCATCGCCGCTGAGCTTTTCTTCCAACTCTTCAGCAGAAATATCAAATGGCTTGGTAAAACGGAAAACGCGGGCATTGCGAAACCACATCAGGCTTGATCCTTGTCTTTCATATTTGGATAACTTCTACGAGCACGGTTTTGACGATAAAGCCGAAAACACCAGCACCCAATACTGTAAAAAGGGCGATAGTACCAAACTTTCCGGCCTGTGATTTTTTTGCCAGGTCCCACACAATGAAACCCATCCAGCCAATAAGGCCTGTCAGAAACACCACCATGGCGATCTGGGAAAAAACTGCTTCGTTCATGATTTGCTCCGAGCTTAATCTGGATTAGTGTTCATCTCGCAGGAAAACCCAGTTATTTTTGTCGGATTGGTCTTCGCTGAAATAATAACCATCAAGGTCGAATCCCTTGAGGTCGTTTGCATCGGTAATACGATTCAGGATGGCGTAACGGCACATAAGGCCGCGGGCTTTCTTGGCGTAGAAACTGATCATCTTGTACTGACCGTTCTTCCAATCCTTGAATTGGGGGGTGATTAGCCGGCCTTCAAGGTCTTTCTTCTTCAGACTTTTGAAATATTCGTTGGATGCCAGGTTCACCAATACTTCGTCGTCGCTCTTCAGCAGGCGATTCATTTCCCGGGTAAGGCTGTCCCCCCAGAATGCGTACAGATCCTTGCCCCGTTTGTTCTCAAACTTTGTGCCCATTTCCAGCCGATAGGGCTGCATGAGGTCAAGAGGTTTAAGAATGCCGTAGAGACCGGACAACATGCGCAGATGCTTTTGAGCAAAGTTGAAATCCTGCTCACTGAAGCTTTGTGCGTCCAGCCTGGTATACACGTCACCTTTGAAAGCCAGAACAGCCTGGCGCGCGTTCTTTGGAGAGAAGGGAACTTGCCAACTCTGAAAGCGCTCGGCATTCAATTGGCCCAGCTTGTCGCTGACGCTCATCAGATTGCTGATTTGGTGGGGCTCCAGCTCTTTGAGCTGATCAATCAGCTCGCAGGCATCGTCCAGGAAATCGGGCTGGGTATAGGTTTCCGTAGCCAGCGGGCTCTCGTAGTCGAGGGTTTTAGCGGGTGAGATAACCATCAACATGTCAGATAATTCCTCATTGCAGAAACGTGAGTAACTGTTCCCGGGTAAATGGCCAGTTGAGTTCGCGCCCGGTATCCTTGCGCCGGAGCACGGGGATTCGTGTACCGTAACGCTCTACCAACTCTTCTGATTGCGCAATATCCACCACATCCACCGGTATCGGTACGGGCATGGGAGTGCTGATCAGCAGGGCTTCGGCCAGATCACACAGATGACATTGGGACGTAGTATAAAAAAGCAGTTCCATTATTTGGGCTGGGCGTCCAGTTTCTGGCCATTAATGCCCGCGCTGTCACTGCCCATCAGATACAGATAAACAGGCATCAGTTCTTCCGGTGCCGGGTTCTGCTGCGGATTTTCTGCCGGGTAGGCATGGGCTCGCATATTCGTTCTTGTTGCACCGGGGTTCAGGCTATTAACACGTACATTGTTATGTTTGTCGCCCAACTCGTCGGCTAGCAACTGGCTCAGACCTTCGACTGCAAATTTGGAGACCGCATAGGCACCCCAGTAGGCTCGCGCCTGACGGCCAACACCAGAGGACGTGAAGATAACCGAGGCAGCATCGGATTTGCGCAGCAGGGGAATCATTGCCCTGCTCATCAGAAACGGTGCCGTGGCGTTTACATGCATGACCTTGTTCCAGATTTCCGGGTCGTACATTTCCACCGGGCTGCGGTCACCCAGGATTCCGGCGTTGTGGAGAAGGCCATCGAGCTTGCCGAAGTTGTCTTCCAGAGTCATCGCCAGTTCTTCGTAATCTTTTACAGCGGCGCCCTCGAAGTTCATGGGCACGATAGCCGGCTTAGGGTGGCCGGCCGCCTCGATTTCGTCGTAGACCGATTCCAGCTTGCTCAGAGTTCGGCCAACAAGGATGACAGTGGCGCCATGAGCTGCATAGGTTTTTGCGGCGGTACGGCCGATTCCGCTGCCCGCACCGGTAACCAGAATAATGCGGTCTTTCAGAAGATCAGCGGGTGCCTGGTAATCTTGCATAACCTGTCTCCGTAGCAGACTGGGAGTTCATCAGAGTTTAAAAATGCTCGTTCTAGCAGCGCGCTATTGTAACAGCTTTGCGAGATCGTTCACGGTGTCAGCGATCATGTCGGCTTGCCACAGGTCAACGGTTTCCGGCTCTTCGATATACCCATATCGCACGGCGATGGTTTTCATGCGGGCATTGCGACCGGCCACTATGTCTCGTTCGTGATCGCCCACATAAACTGCCTGCTCAGGTTCTGCACCAATTTGCTGGCACGCAAGAAACAGGGATTCCGGATGAGGCTTGCGATCGGTGACATGATCCGGGCATACCAGCGACGCGCAGCGCTTGGCCAGACCAAGGGCCTGAATCAGGGGGGCGGCGAAACGTACCGGTTTGTTGGTTACGATTCCCCAGGGAATTCCTCGCTGCTCCAACGACTCAAGCAAAGAATCCATGCCTTCAAAAAGGCGGGTTTCAACGGCAACGCCCGCTTCGTAAAGATCCAGAAAGGCGGTGTGTTTGGCAAGGTAACCCGGATGTTCAGGCTCCAGCCCAAAGCCTACACGCACCATGGCCCGGGCTCCGTTGGAAACGGATCGGCGTATGTGCTCTGCTGGAAGCGCCGGGAGCCCCTCCATTTGGCGCAGTTCGTTCAGGCAACGAATGAAATCCGGCGCTGTATCGATCAGAGTGCCGTCCAGATCAAACAGAACGGTTGATAGTTGCTCAGTCTTCACGGGTATCCCTGGCGTGCATCAGGTAGTTTACGTCCACATCCCGGCCCAGCTTGTAGGAGCGGGTAATTGGGTTGTAGGTCATGCCGGTAAGCTCGCGCACATCCAGGCCGGCATGGCGCAGGTGGTCTGACATTTCTGAGGGCCGGATGAACTTCTTCCACTCGTGCGTGCCCTTGGGCAGCATGTTCAGCACGTACTCGGCACCCACAATGGCAAACAGGAAGGATTTGGGATTCCGGTTGATGGTTGATACAAACAGGTGCCCACCGGGCTTTAGCAGTGCAGAGCAGGCTTTGATAACAGAGGCCGGGTCAGGCACATGCTCCAGCATTTCCAAGCAGGTAACGGCATCGTACTGGCCTGCGTGTTCCGGATCGCGGGCCAGTTCTTCCACGGTGATTTGCTTGTAGTCCACCTTGATTCCGCTTTCCAGGCCGTGCAATCGCGCTACAGCCAAGGGTGCTTCGCCCATGTCTATGCCGGTTACATGGGCGCCGCGCAGAGCCATGCCTTCAGATAGCAATCCGCCGCCACAGCCAATGTCTGCCACCCGCTTACCCGCGAGGGAGACGCGTTCATCGATGTAGTTGAGGCGCAACGGGTTAATGTCGTGGAGAGGCTTGAACTCGCTGGTGGGGTCCCACCAGCGGCTAGCCAAGGCTTCAAACTTGGCAATCTCGTTACGGTCAACGTTCTGGTTTGTCATTGTGTGCTCTACCTGATCAATCTATCGAAATATGGTTAGACAGCCTGTTGCTCGCGGATCTTATCAGCCCATTCTTCTACGCGGAGCATGAGGTCCGGCACGTCAATACGCGTCAGTTTGCCATCCTGTACCTGAGGTACGCCGTTAATCCAGCTATGGGTTACCGCGCGGCCGTGGTTGCTGTACACAAGATGAGACGCAGGGTCGTAAACCGGCTGAATAAAAGGATCGCTCAGGTCGATGGCAATAATGTCTGCCAGCTTGCCCGCCACCAACGAACCCAGTTCGTGCTCCCGTCCGAGTGCTTTTGCGCCATTGAGCGTGGCCATTTGCAGTGCCTGATGAGCAGAAAGTGCTGCGGCATCATTGGCAACGACCTTGGCTATCATAGCGGCTGTTCGGGCTTCACCGAACAGATCCAGATCATTATTGCTGGCGGCACCGTCTGTGCCTATGGCGAGATTAATGCCGCGTTCCATGAGATTGTGAACCGGGCAAAGCCCGCTGGCGAGTTTGAGGTTGGATTCGGGGCAGTGGATAACATGCGTGCCGGAATCCGCAAGCAAAGCAATGTCTGAGTCGCTGACCTGGGTCATGTGAACACACTGGGTTTTAACGCCCAGAACGCCAAGTTTCGCAAGCCGTTTGATTGGGCGTTGCCCATGCTTTTCCTCAGCCTCTGTTACTTCGAATTCGGTTTCATGCAGGTGAAGCTGAATGCGAGCGCCGGTTTTTTCCGAGAGGGCGACAGCGCGGCTCAGTGGTTCGTCAGATACAGTATAGGGCGCATGAGGGCCAATGGCGGGCATGATGTAGGTGTCGCCTTTCCACGCATTGATCAGTGCTTCGCCTTTGCTCAGGTAGTCATCTGGCCCCGCGCCCCATACGGTGGGGAAGTCCAGAAGAGGGAAACAGATTTGCGCGCGCATGCCGGTATCATGAGCCATCTGGGCCACAATCTCTGGGAAAAAATACATATCTGAAAATGTTGTTGTGCCGGTTCGCAGCATTTCCGCCATGGCCAGCTGTGTGCCGTCGGCAATGAACTGTTCACTCACAAAACGGCCTTCTGCAGGCCAGATATGGTCGTTAAGCCAGGTCATCAAGGGGAGATCATCCGCCATGCCCCGAAACAGCGACATAGCCGCATGGCCATGCATATTGATTAGCCCGGGCATAACCACATGGTTGGGAAGGTTGATGGTCTCTCGCGTATGAAACTCGCGATCTGCCTGTGCCGTGGGCAACACAGCCGCAATCCGGCAGCCCTGAATAATAACGGCCTGATGCTCAAGCACCACTCCGCAGGGTTCAATTGGAATCAGCCAGCGAGCATTGATGCGAATATCGGCTGCGGTGATAGTATCTGCCGTCATTAACCCTACCTTGCAGTGCCGGCGACGAATGGGATTGTGCCCGTAGAAGTGCACAAGTGCGCCGAACGATAAAATGTAGCCCGGAAGTATAACCGTTATACTGCCCGTTTTCAGCGTTGTGAAAGCGGAGCCAGACGATGAATAATCCCAAAGAATCCCCTTCTTTACATACCCCTTGTTCTGATCCGCGATCGGCAGGCACGGTTGCCCTTCGGTGGCAGGGGGCCAGACTGGAATTACTGGATCAGCGGCTGTTACCAGCTCAGGAACACTGGATAACCCTGGAGACCGCAGCCGGTGTCGCGCAAAGCATTCACGACATGGTGGTGCGCGGAGCCCCGGCGATCGGTATCAGTGCCGCATATGGGGTAGCACTGGCTGCCCGGAAGGCTGAAGGCGACGACTGGCAAACTGAGGTCAAAATGGCTATCCGGGAGTTAGCGGCTTCAAGGCCAACGGCTGTGAATCTGTTCTGGGCCTTGCAGCGAATGGAACGGGTGCTTGAGGGCTGTGCAGCTCTGGATGAAGCCCGGCAGCGGCTGGAGCGTGAAGCCGTTGCTATTCACGAGGAAGATCTTGCAGCAAACCTCGCCATGGCAGATCACGCCCTCGAAGCAATGGGGCTTTCTTCTGGCAACCCTTCACCTGTTTCGGTTCTTACCCACTGCAACACAGGCGCGCTTGCAACTGGAGGCTACGGCACCGCATTGGGCGTTATCCGCCGGCTGCATGAGAAACAGCTGCTAAAACAAGTGTACGCGGATGAAACGAGGCCCTGGCTGCAGGGTAGCCGCCTTACTGCGTGGGAATTAGTGCGGGATGGTATCCCGGTAACTCTGAATGCGGATGGCGCAGCGGCAGCGATTCTTGCAGCGGGTGAGGTACGGTGGATCATCGTGGGTGCCGACCGGATTACCGCTAATGGCGATGTGGCCAACAAAATTGGCACCTACAGCCTTGCGGTATTGGCACGGCATCACAAGGTCGGATTTATGGTTGTGGCACCCTCCAGCACCGTGGATATGGCGTTGAAATCAGGTGCAGAAATCCCGATTGAAGAGCGGGACGGCAAAGAGGTTCGAGAGATAAGAGGCATTGCACTGGCACCGGAAGGCGTGCCTGTGTTCAACCCGGTGTTCGATGTAACGCCTGCAAACCTGATTGATCTGATCGTAACGGAAAAAGGCGTGGTTCAGAATCCGGGTGCTTCAGGAATGCACGGGCTATTTGGCTGAGGGTTTTTTTCCGGTGGCGGCTTTGCTGCTGTCTGGCAGTTCGCTGCTTTGCTTTGCAAGGCTCTCCCGCAGCTCCGCCACCTGCTTTTCCTGATCTTCTGCAAAGTGCAGTGACATCTCGAAACTCTGCCGTGTGAAATCCAGAACCTTACGAAAGCCTTCATCCGAGAGCGTTCGTGCCGAGTCATGCCGGCGGAAGATATTGATGAACTCCCGTTCCCGCTCAAACTGCAAGGGGACTCTTGCCACACCCCAGTCATTCAGGATTTGCCAAACTTCCGGGTTGTAGTTCCGGGTGGTTCGCATAATAAACGGGATGGGGTCATTCCGCGCGATGAGGGCGGTCAAACGTAGAATAAGCTCAAAGGAGAGGGTTGCCGTGCCGTTCTCTATGGCTTCAAGAACGGACTTGTCACGGAGGTCGAGGGCTTCACTCATTTCCGAGAGTGTCAGCCCGGCTACTTCACGAATATCCTTGAGAGACTGCCCGGCTACCAGCATGGCCCGGAGTTGGTCCTGGGAATTGATCAGTGCTCGACCTACCCGCAAAGACGTGTCCGTAGCGCGAGCGCCGAAGCGGAAGGCCGATCCGGTGAGGCTGGCAAGGCGGTCAATAATGCCTTCAGGCGCTTTTTCCGAAGCAGGCGCTGCCGGTTTGCGCAGCACATCCACTTCTTCCTGGGAGCGCATGGCGTGCAGCGCATCCAGCAGCATATCCTGCATGGCTCGCGCTTTGTGCTGACGCTCCTGGTCGTTGGCTACCGGTTTGTCAGCTTTCTGGCCCATTACAGTGCTTCCGCCTGAGCAGCAAACTGCTGTGGGGTAAGAATGGAGGCCATGCGCTTATCCAGCTCCAGCATATCCGCCATGATGTCACCGCCTTCGCGAATCACGAAGTCGAGCTCTTCATCGGTAGACCCGAGATCTGCAGCTTGCTGATCTTGCCAGTCTTCAAGCTCTTCCAGAGACTCAAAAGGCTCGTCGCCACGCAGTTCCCGGCGAGCATTGGCAATGGTCAGCCGGGTTCGCTCTATTTGCTCTTGCTGAACGGTGCGCTCATCCAGATTAAGACTCACGGTTTCCCTCTGGCGCTGTTCATTCAGGAAGTCGATTTCCTGCTGCAGGAGCCTGAAATCCGGGCTCTTGGCAAAACGATCGTCATGGCGCTTGCGGAGCTCTTCAATAATGCCGCTGAAATCGAAGTAGCGGGTATGGGGGACTGCGTCGATCTGATCCCAGGGCAGGGCATGATCCAGCGCGTCTTCACCAATACGGGTTTTATCGATACGGGAAGGAATCTCTATATCCGGAATCACGCCTTTGTGCTGGGTGGACCCGCCAGATACCCGATAGAATTTTGATTGGGTAATTTTCAGCTGCCCATGGTTAAGAGGGCGAACGGCCTGCACCGTGCCCTTGCCAAAGGTTTGTGAGCCAACTACCAGGCCGCGGCCATAATCCTGAATCGCACCCGCAAAAATCTCGGAAGCCGAGGCGCTCATACGGTTGGTTAGCACGACCAGAGGCCCATCGTAGGCAACGGAGGCATCGTCGTCATTGAGAACCTGAACTTCGTTGCTCGAGTTGCGAATCTGCACGGTTGGGCCAGTGTCGATGAACAGACCAACCAGATCATTCGCCTCGTGCAAGGCACCGCCGCCATTATTGCGCAAATCCATTACCAGGCCATCGACTCCTTCCTGCTGGAGTTCTGCAATAAGCTTCCGCACGTCACGGGTCGTGCTCTTGTAATTGGGGTCACCGGCCTGCATGGCGCGGAAATCAGCATAGAATGTGGGAATGGTAATCACCCCGACAGTGTATTTCTGGCCATTGCGATCAAGTTCGATGGTGTCTTTACTGGCGCTTTGCTCTTCCAGCTTCACTTCATCGCGGTTGATGGAGATGGATTTGGTCAGGGTTTCATCACTTGAGCTGGCAGGAACGACTTCCAGTGTTACCACTGAATTGCGTGGGCCCCGAATGAGGTCGACCACTTCATCCAGTCGCCATCCGATCACGTTAACCGGTTTTTCATTTTCTTGGGCAACGGAAACAATTCTGTCGGCGGGCTTGAGCTGTCCTTGCTTGGATGCAGGGCCGCCGGGAACCAGCCTGACTACTTTGGTGTACTCGTTGTCCGCCTGCAGAACCGCACCGATACCTTCAAGGGAAAGGCTCATATTAATGTTGAAGTTTTCAGAAGTGCGCGGTGAAAAATAGGAAGTGTGCGGGTCCCACATTCCGGCAAAAGCATTCATGTATGCCTGGAAAGCATCCTCGCTACGGGCCTGATAGGCGCGCTTCAACTGGCCTTCGTAGCGGCGCTGGAGCGTATCGATTATATCATCGTCGTCGGCACCGTTAAGCCGTTGGGCCAATACGGCGTTTTTGATGCGCTTGACCCATAGGGCATCCAGTGCCTGCCGGTCTGGCTCCCACTCGGCTTCTGAACGATCAAGCAGGATGGTCTCATTGGTGGTGAAGTCCAGCTTTTCGATGCCATCGTCAAGGGTTTCCAGCGCGAATTGCAGGCGCTCGATAATCCGCTGTTGAACCAGGTTGTAGATATCAAAACCTGGCTGCAGTTGGCCGGTTTTGAGGGCAGATCCCAGTCGGTTTCTGACTTTGCTCATCGTCTCAATGTCGCCGCCGGTCAAATAGACTCGTTGGCCGTCGAGATAGTTCAGATAAGCGTCGAACACATCGCCAGAAAGCTTGTCGCTGATGCCCAGGTCGCGGAAATGGGTGAACTGCAGTTGCCTGGCAATAAGAATATTGGCGCGCGCTTGGTCAATCGTTGGTGCAACCGGGGTATAAACCTCCGGTTCGACCGCTTTCGCCTGAGCACTGAAAGGTGCTGAGAGCAGCAGGGCGACGGTAAGCGCTTTGCATACACCCATCCGGCCGGCTTTGAACGGTGCGCGACGAACAGATGTTTTTTCCGCGGTGGTCATAGATAGATACCTGACGATGCTGGGTACCTGCCAGACAGATCTGGAACCGGTTAACCCGTGGGCTGATTGATTTATTGTAGGCAAGGGCTACACCCGTTGCTATAGGTATGACGTATCGGTTCGTGACAATCTGTCCATGACTCGGCCTTTTTTAGCCATAAAAGCACCGGGAATCAAAAGAGTAGAGGAGGATATTTGCGAGCTGGGGGTGATGGTCAGTGGAACATGGTGCCACGTGAACATGGGCACGCTGAGGGATTTGTATGGGTATTTACAGGTAGAGCGTGCGGCGGAGGACAGTGTCCTCCGCCGCGCGGCACCTTCAAACGAAGGGCTTTTCCTGCTCCGCGTGCTCAAGCAGCAGCGCGGGTGGTGCAAATCGCTCACCGTAAGCTGCAGCCAGCTCTTTGGCTCTTTCTGCGAAAGCTCTCACACCATACTGGTTAATGAACTGTATGGAGCCGCCTGTCCAGGGTGCATAGCCGATACCGAAGATACTGCCAATGTTGGCATCTTCCACGGTGCGCAGCACGCCTTCTTCCAGGCAGCGAACTGTTTCAATGGCCTGAATGAACAGAATCCGGTCTTTCAGTTCCTGCAGCTCCACCTTGCGAGCTTTTTCTTTGTCCACATAGAGAGTTTCAAGCTCTGGCCACAGGTACTTTTTGCCTTTGGCGGGGTACTCGTAGAAACCGGCACCGGCAGCCTTGCCTGGGCGGCCATGGTCGTTAACCATCTGGTCAATGATCGCTTCTGCAGGGTGGGGCTTCCATGTACCGCCGGCAGCTTCCGTATCCTTTTTACTTTGGCTGCGAACGAGGTGCATCAGAGTCATGCTGACTTCATCGGAAATGGTCAGCGGGCCGACAGGCATGCCTGCAAGCAAGCCGGCATTCTCGATGCTTGAGGGGTGAATACCCTCGCCAAGCATACAGATTCCTTCGTTAACAAAGGTGCCGAAAACTCGGGATGTGAAAAAGCCGCGGCTGTCGTTCACAACCACCGGTGTTTTGCCGATTTGCTGAACATAGTCGAACGCTCTTGCTAGCGTCTCGTCTGACGTCTTTTCGCCAACAATGATTTCCACCAGCGGCATTTTGTCTACAGGCGAGAAAAAGTGCAGCCCGATAAAGTTCTCTGGCTTGGCGGAAGCTTCGGCCAGTTGGGTAATGGGAATAGTGGAGGTGTTGGATGCGAAAATGCCGTTGCTGACCAGCTTCGGTTCAGCCTCGGCGGTAACCTTGGCTTTCAGATCGCTGTCCTCAAACACAGCCTCAATCACAAGATCGCAACCTTCGAGGTCGCTAGCAGAGTCTGTAGCCTTGATTCGGCCCAGGATTTCCGCTTTCTTCTCTTCGGTCATGCGGCCACGGCTAACTTGTTTGGCCAGCAGGTTTTCGGAGTAGCTTTTGCCTTTTTCAGCGCCTTCGACAGTGACGTCTTTAAGCACCACCTCTATACCGCGGATAGCGGTGGAGTAAGCGATACCAGCGCCCATCATTCCTGCGCCCAGTACACCCACCTTTTTAAAGGTTTCTTTCTCTACCCCTTCAGGACGGCTTCCGCCTGAATTAATATCATTCAGCTGGAACCAGAAGGTGCCCGTCATGTTCTTGGCAACCTGGCCAATCACCAGTTCAGCAAAATAGCGGGTTTCAATCAGGCTGCCGCTATCGAAGTCTACCTGGGCACCTTCAACGGCTGCTGCCAGGATGCACTCGGGCGCGGGGTAGCAGCCTTTGGTCTTCTGCTTCAGCATGGCCGGTACAATTGGCAGCTTCTGTGCCATTGCAGGGTGGTGAGGTGCGCCACCTGGCATTTTGTAGCCTTTCTGATCCCAGGGCTGCTGGCACTTGGGGTTGGCATCGATAAACGCACGAGCCTTGGCCATCATGTCTTCAGGGGAGTCGGCTAGCTCGTCAATAATGCCTGCTTTCAAGGCGGCAGATGGGCGCAGTTTTTTGCCTTCCATCAGCAGCGGGAATGCCGCTTCAAGGCCAATCATACGGGGCAAGCGCTGAGTGCCACCACCGCCTGGCAGCAGGCCCAGTGAGACTTCTGGAAGACCCAGCTGAATGCTGTTGTTGTTCAGCACAACTCGGTGGTGGCATGCCAGGGCAATTTCGAAGCCGCCCCCCAGCGCAGTACCGTTGATGGCTGCTACAACAGGCTTGCCACAAGTCTCCAGTGCGCGCATCTGGGCCTTCATGCCGTTGACCATGTCTTCAAAGTACTGGGCATCGTCACGGGTGACTTTGTGAATTTCATTCAGGTCGCCGCCGGCAAAAAAGGTTTTCTTGGCAGAAGTAACAATGATGCCTCGAATGTTTTCCAGATCGCCTTGAACTTTGGCAACAGTCTCATCAAGGGCTTCCCGGAATGCCGCATTCATGGTGTTTGCGGACTGGCCCGGCATATCAATGGTAAGGGTCAGAATCTGATCTGAACCCAGTTCATAACGGATGGCACTCATAATCGGTTCTCCTATTAGAAAAAGTGTGGGGTTCAGACTCGCTCAATGATGGTGGCTATGCCCATGCCGCCGCCGACGCATAGCGTCGCCAGACCAAAGCGCAAATCACGGCGCTCCAGTTCGTCCAGCAGAGTGCCCACAATCATTGCGCCCGTGGCGCCGAGAGGGTGGCCCATGGCGATTGCACCGCCGTTAACGTTCACTTTTTCATCCGGAACCGAAAGTTCCTTCTGGAAGCGCATTACCACGGAGGCAAAGGCTTCGTTAACTTCAAACAGGTCGATCTGGTCAACAGTCATGCCTGCCTTCTCTAACGCTTTTAGCGATGCCGGGGCAGGACCGGTCAGCATGATGGTGGGATCAGTGCTGGTGACAGCGGTGGCAACGATGCGGGCTCGGGGTTTCAGGCCCAAGGCTTTACCCTTGGCTTCACTACCGATCAGCAGTCCAGTTGCACCATCTACCATGCCAGAAGAGTTACCGGCATGGTGCACGTGATTAATTGTCTCTACATAGTGATATTTTTCACGAGCCACACTGTTAAAGCCCATTTCTCCCATCATCTGGAAAGAGGGTCTGAGGCCAGAAAGAGACTCAAGGGTGGTGTCACCGCGAACGTGCTCATCGCGATCAAGAATTACGACGCCATTTTGGTCGGTAACAGGAACGATAGACTTGGCAAAGTAGCCGTTCTTCCAGGCATTCGCCGCTTTTTGCTGGGATTTGACTGCGAAGGCGTCGACGTCTTCACGGCTAAAGCCTTCCAGGGTGGCAATAAGGTCGGCGCCAATCCCCTGAGGCATGAAGCCTGTGTGCATGTTGGTGTGCGGGTCCATAGCCCAGGCGCCGCCATCAGAACCCATAGGAATGCGGGACATGGACTCCACACCGCCGGCAACAACCAGGTCTTCCCAGCCGGAGCGGACTTTCATGGCCGCCAGGTTAACGGCTTCGAGGCCGGATGCGCAGAATCGGTTGAGGGTAACGCCAGCGACTTTCTCATCCCAGTCAGCCGCGAGTGCTGCTGTTTTGGCGATATCAGCACCTTGGTCGCCAACGGCGGTAACGCAACCGAGAACAATATCGTCTACCTGAGAGGTATCGAGATTATTTCTCTCTTGCAGCGCATTGAGCACAGTGGTCAATAACGTAATGGGTTTTACACTGTGCAGTGATCCGTCTTTCTTGCCACGCCCTCTGGGAGTGCGGACCGCATCGAAGATATACGCCTCGGTGGTCATTGCTTGTCCTCTGGTGTTTATTGCTTGGGGATTTACTTTCGAGAAACGTCACCATATCCCTTTGATAGCTATGTGGGTAATGACGCCACCTGCCAATCGCGTTGGCAAAATTGCTCAGAGGTAGTGACAGGCGAGGCTGCGACTTCTATGTTTAGGGTTGGGTCAGAGGTTTTGCGGATGCTCAAAATGGGCTTAAGGGGTGCAACGCCATGTCTTTCAGTAATGCTATCGACAATTTTTACGAACGCTTGGTGATGGATGCAATTGAGGCGACGAGGGAGCCGGGGGACACTGCAGATTTTTTGACTGATGTTATGTGTGTGGCCTTGAACCGGCTGCCTTCCCGATACTACCGGCACACCATCGATATGATGTTCTATTTGGCGGACGAAGAACTCAGAGGTATGAAAGACAACTCCCTGGCAGCCGTCAAGAATGCCAGGGAGTTTGTAAGGGAGCATCAGCGAGAGTGAAGCTCTCGAGGCTTAACTTGCAATCAGGCTATCCAGTGCCCTATTCAAGCGGTTTGCCAGCGCCGGATCGGCTCCTTCGTCAGGGGCCTTGAGGCACCAGCCTGCGACAAGGCCCTCTATGCTTTGCAAGGCATTGTCCGCTTTTTCCATGGAGCCCATGCCTTCGGCCAGCCGCTGGACCTGAATTTCCATACGTTTTGTCTGTTCTGCATCCGGAGAGGGTATGCCGGCAAGAATCTCTGCGCGAATAACGATTTCCTGGTCTTCCAATTCGCCCGCAGTCCCCGCAAGTGCTGCCCACCTATCTGGCAAAGCACCCGTGTCCAGATCGCCGTCTGCGCGTGCTAACACGAGAGCCTGCCATTCTGCGATGCCTGCTTTGAGCTTCTGTGCTGCAACCGCTTGGGTCAATCGTTGCTTTTCTTGCTGAATCTGTTCCCTTACTGCTGCTGACGTCTGAGCGGCATCAATGCTGCGAAGATCCGCAATGGCTTTTTCCAGCGACTGCTCATCCTGACCAGAACCGACACTCGCAACCTGATGCAGCAAGGCTTCCGCTGCTGAATCGGCCTCTTTTGCCGCGAGTTCCTGTTCCGTACGCTGGGCTTCCCGGCGCGCAAAGATTTCATCGCAGGCCTTACGGAACGCCTGCCACAACTTGCGGTCTTCGCGGTGACGGGTAATACCAACCGCTTTCCAGTCTGACTGCAGTGCTTTTGCCTTGTTCATGGCCTCTTGCAACGGTTCGTGGGCTGTCAAAGCCTGTGCCTGTTCAACAATCGCCAGCTTCAGGGCTTCATTCTTTTGACGCTCTTGTTCGATAGGTGCTTCAAGCTTTTTCAGGAGGTCATCGAACTGCTTCTGCACCTGCCGGTTATCCCGGAATTCCACCGGCCAGGCAGATTTCCATTCCTGGCGGGCGGTTTGAAGAATATGCTCGACGGCCTTCCAGTCTATGCTGTTCCAGTCTGCGCCGTTTACAAAAAGCTCCAACTCGGCGCAGATCGTTTTGCGCTTATCCAGGTTCGCCTGTTTCAGGCCTGACTTGGCTTTGAAGTAGGCTTTGCAGGGCTCATATGCTTTGTCGGAGGCCTGTTTGAAACGTGCCCACAAGATGCGATCTGATGACCCGCCCAGTTCCCGCCATTCTTTTTGAAGGTCTTTTATGCGCTCGGATTTAGCTTCTGGTTCCATGGACTGTTCGGCCAGATACTCCATCTGTTCACACAGAGCTATCTGTTTGGGTTCAGTGGCAAATCCTTGCCAATCCGTTAGCTCCCGGAGCTGGCCAGTGAGCAGTTGTACTCGAGGCTGAAACCCCTTGCTATGGCGGTGGTCAAGGGATTTCAATTGCTGTTGGGCGGTTTTCAGGAGTTCACGGGAACTCTTGAGGCGCTTGGCTTCGAGGGCTTCTTCCAGTTGATCCAGCGTGGCTTTCAGGTTTTCCGACGACACCTGTTGCTGCTTGTTATCCTCGCTGGTCTTTGCCGGAGCCTTGGGCTTGCCGGCCAGCTTGCGTGCGGGTTCCAGCATGTCTGGGGCAGGGAAGCCTTGAGGCCAATTAATCTCAGCAAGGATATCTGACGCGCGCTTCTGGTCTTCAGGGGTTGCCTCCTGAATATTGGTCTCCGAGATGGCAATCAGTGATTCTTTTGTCTGGGTGATATGGCGGACTGCGCTGGTGTAATTGCGGAGCGCCATCATCGACATTTCATAGGATTTCTGTTGCTGCTTGTCTACGTGAGTCTCACGGGTAGCCTCCAGCCAGCGGTTTTCCTGTGTTTTCTGGAGTGCGTCCAGTGATGCAAGTGACGCGAGATTGTCTGTAGGTTGTTGCCGGAGATCATTCAGAGTTTGCGCAATCAGTTCCAGGGTTTCGTCGCGCTGAAGTCGCTGCTCAATTTCGAGTTTTTCTGCATCCTGCGCTGCTTTTACCTCGGCTAGCCGCTCTCTGCAGCGGTGTACGGACTTAAGGAAATCGTTTGTCTGATCGAGTGTCGCGCTGCCCTCTACCTTCGCCCACTGGTTGAGAAGTGTTTCCAGGCGGGCTTCGAACAGGCTGGTGTCGTCGCTTTTAGCCTGATCGTGGGCATTACGGATCAGTGTCGAGATAGTGTCCGAAATGGCATCCTTTATGGCCTGTTCTTGCCTGATAGACTGCAGCTTTTGCCGTACTAGCTGATACACGCCCTTATCGCGGCTTTTGGCCTGCTTTTGTACGCGCTGCAGGAGATCGCCATCCTGCACGAGGTCGGCGGCCCTAAGTCGAATGTCTGCTGTTGAACCCTCAATGGCGAGGTTTGCCGCAATTTCCTGGCTCGGTGTGCCCTGCAGCATTTGTAGCTGCTCTTCCCTTAACTCTGCGCGTTTGTCCTCTACTGGCTCTGCCGGAGGGTGCGGGCGATCTGGCGCTTTGCGGCCCGATACGACAGGTTTGCGGGATTTGAACAGTTTCTGGAGGAATGCAGCCATGACGTTATCCTTAGGGATTGAAACCAGTCTGCGGTGTCGGGCAAAGTAAGCCGGCACCGGCCATCGGCTCTCGTAAATTCAGGTTTAGAGTGCCGGACACGTTTGTCGCAGCTTCGGGTATTGAAAGCCAAAAATCTGCGTCGACATTATAAAATCGGAGCTAGTCTAGCGTTTTGTGAGCGTTTGCGGGAAGGGTTGAATGGCAAAACAGGAAAATAGCGACGAACAGGAATACAAAGCGCGGTCGGTGGCGCTGAGGTTGCTTGCTCGGCGAGAGCACAGCCGGCAGGAGTTGGCGCTGAAATTACGTCAGCGGAAGCTTGAAGCTTCTATCATCTCATTGGTTTTGGACGACTATGAAAGCGAAGGTTGGTTGGATGACAACCGGTTTGCGGATGTCTATTCCCGCCAACGAATTGATCTGGGGTATGGTCCCTTGAAAGTGCTTGCTGAGTTGCAGCAACGTGGTATCCATCAGGCGCCGGCCTGCGTCGACGAGCTTGCTGATGCGGATTGGATCCGAAATGCGCTTTTGCTGAGGGAGAAGCGTTTCGGGCTGTCGGATCTTGGCGATGACTGGGGTGAAAGGCTGCGGCAAGCCCGGTTTCTCACTCGTCGGGGGTTCACGGCCAGCCAGGTAGAGCGCGTGTTGGAAGTCAGTGATGCGGCTGATCTTGGCTTTTAGGTGCTAAAGCGTTGGCGGTATCATTCCAAGCTCAGGGGGTAGGCTAGCTCTCATGCCTGCTCCGTCTCCTGCCAGCTCTCTTGAAGAGTTTTCATTTGCGCTCTGTTCCAGACCAACAAATGGGGAGGCCGAGGCAGCTATGCTTTCCGTAGGCTCCATCATCCGGGCGAGCACGTCGTAGTACCTGCGGATATTCTGCACATAGAGAACGGGCTCATGGCCGCGGGCATACCCGTAGCGTGTCTGTTTGTACCACTCTTTTTGGGCAAGTAGTGGCAAGAATTCTTTTACATCCATCCAGCGGTCGGGGTTTTTACCGGCATTTTCGGTAAGCCTGCGGGCATCCTCAAGGTGTCCGTAGCCAACATTGTAGGATGCCAGAGCGAACCAGGTGCGATCGGGCTCTGCTATACGCTCGGGAATTCTCCGGTGCACCATTCGGAAGTATTTGGCACCACCCTGGATGCTCTCTTCCGCGTCCAGTCGATTGTTGATGCCAATGTAGTTTGCGGTGTTGCGCGTGAGCATCATCAGCCCGCGGACCCCGGTCGGGGAAACTGCATTAGGGCGCCAGTGTGATTCCTGGTAGCCAATAGCTGCGAGCAGTCGCCAGTCCATATTAAATATGGCGGCGTTATCTCTGAAAAGAGACTCATATGTAGGCAGTCGGTTTTCCACATGATGCATGAAGGTGCGGGCACCGACATAGTTCAGGTGATCCAGGTGGCCATAAAAACGCTCTGAAAGCTGAGCGGTGATGCCGTTAGCCTGCATTTTTTCGATAAATGCTTTCGCTGCATTCACCAACGAGTCGTCCTGGCTCGCCGGAAGTAACCATGCCAGTTCGCTGGCATCGCCAAGTGCAAACGCTTGTTTGACCTGGGGAAAAAAGACGTGGTTCAGCTCCAGTTCATTGGATGAGACTACGGCGTAGGAGAGCTCGCCAGTTTCAACGCGCGCAAGAATACCGGCAGCGTCCAGCCCCGGGTGAACCTGCCAGGATACGCCTGGTGCACTGTTCGTATGGGCTTGAAGCTGATACTCATGATTGCTGTCAGGCACCAGGTGAAGCAGCTGCCCCGCCAGGTCAGCGAGTGATTCGGGCCGCTCCACATCGCGATTATAAACAACGACTGATTGCGCCATGATGCCGGTAGGGAGTGTCTTGTACTGGCCTTCAAAAAGCGGTTGCGCTGAAAGGCCTGCCAGCCCGATGTGTGCAAAATCACGGGAAAGTACGGAAAGAATTTCGGTGTTATCTTCTGCAACCCGGAGGCGGAGCTCGACTCCCAATTCGTCGGCAAAGAGTTTGGCCAGTTCGTAATCATAGCCTGTGGGGCCTTCACGCCCCTCGTAATAGATAGAAGGCGCAACCCGGGTAATAACGTGCAGAACTCCCTCGTTACGGATTTCCTGCAGGGTGCTCGGCTGGCTGCACCCGGCGAGAGCGAGCAGGGCCAGTGTGCAGGCGAGGAACGATCTGTAAGCCGTTGCTGCATTGTATACAGTCAGAATTCTTGGCAAGTCCCTGTTCTCCGTTACCGCTGGATCAACGGGATGCGCCCAAACAGGCTGGCGGCATCCGGTGTCTTGGTGCGTGTGGTCTCCATGTCCACTAGCTAATGATCCCTGTTGCAGCCAAAGGGGTCAATCAGGCTGATCAATTACTGCGCAAAATAATGTCAAATCTATGCGAATCGAATAAGCTTCCCAGCGCTGTATCCCGGCAGAGCTTTCAAGTATCATATGCGCCTTCTCAGAATGCACCCGGACTTCCCCGTTTCGCGCGATACAGGTTGATATCATGCTTGAACTTCGCGGCGCTCCCGCGCTTTCACCATTTCGTTCCCATAAACTGTACGCCAGAATTCAGGCCATTGTGCCTGAGATTGAGCATGTTTATGCCGAGTTTATGCACTTTGTGGATCTGGAGGGCGTGCTTTCTGATTCCGAGCAGGCCATCCTTGATCGGCTGCTGACTTATGGCCCCAGCGTACCCGCTGAAGAGCCAGATGGTGTGCTTTTTCTCGTTGTGCCGCGCCCGGGAACCTTGTCTCCCTGGTCCAGTAAGGCAACGGATATTGCGCGCAACTGCGGTTTGCGACAGATTCAGCGCATAGAGCGCGGCACGGCCTTCTATATCAAATCGAGTAAAAAGCTTGGTCTCGACCAGCGCGAGAAGGTTGCAGCGCTGCTGCATGATCGCATGACCCAGACAGTCTTCCATGAAATGGGTGGTGCACAGTTGCTGTTCAATCGAGAAGAGCCGCGCCCTCTGGAGCGAGTTTCAGTATTGGCTGGCGGTCGAGCTGCGCTGGTAGAAGCAAACAGACGCCTCGGGCTTGCGCTGGCCGATGACGAAATCGATTATCTTGTGAAGTCCTTTGTCTGCCTCGAGCGGGATCCTACCGATGTAGAACTCATGATGTTTGCTCAGGCAAACTCTGAGCATTGCCGCCACAAAATATTCAATGCCTCCTGGGATATTGACGGTGAGGGCCAGGAAAAGTCGCTGTTTGCCATGATTCGTAACACCTATGAGATGAACAGCGAAGGTGTGCTCTCTGCCTATAAGGATAACGCTTCGGTTATTCAGGGAAGTCGAGGTGGTCGTTTCTTCCCGGATCCGGTAACAGGTATTTACGAATATAATCAGGAAGACATCCACATTCTTATGAAGGTGGAGACCCATAACCACCCAACGGCCATTGCCCCTGCGGCTGGCGCGGCAACCGGCTCCGGCGGTGAAATCCGCGATGAGGGCGCAACCGGTCGCGGTTCCAAACCGAAGGCGGGGTTGACGGGGTTCACCGTCTCCAACCTCAACATGCCAGATGATCCCCAGCCCTGGGAAATCAATTACGGCAAGCCTGAGCGGATAGCCTCCGCTCTGGATATCATGATTGAAGGCCCCATTGGCGGCGCCGCATTCAATAACGAGTTTGGCCGCCCCAATATCGCAGGCTATTTCCGTACATTTGAAGAGAAAGTTGCCGGCCCTGCGGGTGATGAAGTACGGGGCTACCACAAGCCCATCATGATCGCCGGTGGCCTTGGAAATATCCGCGCAGAACATGTTGAAAAAGGTGAGATACCTGTAGGCGCCAAACTCATTGTGTTGGGTGGCCCTTCCATGCTTATCGGTCTTGGAGGCAGTGCTGCCTCCTCTATGGACTCCGGCTCCAGTAACGAGAACCTCGACTTTGCATCCGTGCAGCGTGACAACCCGGAAATGGAACGGCGTTGTCAGGAAGTGATCGACCGCTGCTGGCAGATGGGCGAGCAAAACCCGCTCTGCTTCATCCATGACGTTGGCGCCGGTGGTCTTTCTAACGCCATGCCTGAATTGGTGAAGGACGGCGGCCGTGGCGGAAAGTTTGAGTTGCGGGATATTCCCAGCGATGAGCCTGGTATGTCGCCATTGGAAATCTGGTGTAACGAGTCTCAGGAACGGTATGTCATGGCGGTGGCTCCCGAAAATCTGGAGCTTTTCGACGCGCTGTGTCGTCGTGAGCGCTGCCCGTATGCCGTGATTGGAGAGGCGACGGAAGCCCATCATCTCGAGTTGAGCGATTCCTATTTTAACGACAAGCCTGTTGATCTTCCGATGGATGTGCTTTTCGGTAAGCCGCCCCGTATGCACCGGAGTATTAACAGAACATCGTTCAGCAAGCCGTTGTTTGACTCCACCCAGATTGATCTGAATGAGGCCATTCGCAGAGTTCTGAGGCTGCCTTCAGTGGGCTCCAAGAGCTTCCTGATCACCATAGGTGACCGCACGATTACCGGGCTTGTTGCTCGGGACCAGATGGTTGGTCCATGGCAGGTGCCTGTCAGTGATGTTGCGGTTACGGCAAGCTCTTTTGATGTTCTGACGGGTGAAGCCATGGCCATGGGCGAACGTACACCGATCGCAACCATTGATGCGCCCGCATCAGGTCGGATGGCTGTAGGCGAAGCCATTACAAACCTGGCAGCAGCCGCAATTGGCAAATTATCAGACATTCGCTTGTCGGCTAACTGGATGTCAGCCGCAGGCCACCCGGGAGAGGACGAGAACCTCTACGAAACAGTTCGAGCAGTTGGCATGGAGTTGTGCCCCGAGCTGGGGATAACCATTCCTGTAGGCAAGGACTCCATGTCCATGAAGACGGTTTGGGAAGAGGATAACGGCGAACAGAAGAGTGTAACCGCGCCTCTCTCGTTGATTGTCAGTGGTTTTGCACCGGTTACCGATGTTTCTCGCACCCTTACGCCCCAGTTGATAACGGATGCTGGAGACACAGATCTGATTCTTGTGGATCTGGGCGCTGGGCAGAATCGGTTAGGTGGGTCGGCTTTGGCTCAAGTTTACCGTCAGGTCGGAGCTGTGGCACCTGATCTCGACGATCCGGAAGATATCAAAGCTTTTTTTGCTGTTATTCAGGGATTGAACGCCGACGACAAGCTACTGGCCTATCACGACCGCTCTGATGGCGGATTGTTTGTGACTCTTGCTGAAATGAGTTTTGCCGGCCGCACCGGTATAGATATCAAACTGGATGGATTGACAGACGACGCCAGTCAGATTGTCCGCGAGTTGTTCAATGAAGAATTGGGCGCAGTTATTCAGGTGCGCAGGGATGATACGGATTTCGTTCTACAGCAGTTTTCAGCGGCTGGCTTGGGGGACCACGTCAGTGTTGTGGGCACATTGAGTGATCAGGATCGCCTGCGATTGTCCTTTGAAGGTGAAATGGTTGCAGATGATGCGCGAGTGGATCTACAGCGCCTGTGGTCTGAGACCAGTTATCGCATTCAGTCCCTGAGGGATAACGCAGATTGTGCGCAGGAAGAGTTTGATAATCTGCTTGATGCGGATAACCCTGGGCTTCATGCCGAGCTCACCTATGATGTGAACGAGGATGTTGCTGCGCCTTATATCAACAAGGGAATTCGCCCGAGAGTTGCTGTCTTGCGTGAGCAGGGTGTTAACGGGCAGGTTGAGATGGCCGCTGCATTTGATAGGGCTGGTTTTGAGTCTGTCGATGTGCACATGAGCGATCTGCTATCCGGACGAGTGAATCTCGAGACGTTTAATAGTCTCGTGGCTTGTGGCGGGTTCTCATACGGGGATGTGCTGGGTGCCGGTGAAGGTTGGGCAAAGTCCATTCTGTTCAACGACCGTGTTCGTGATCAGTTTGCCGCTTTCTTCAACCGCCAGGACACTCTCGCGCTGGGTGTTTGTAATGGTTGCCAGATGTTGTCCAATCTGCACGAATTGATTCCGGGCAGCGAAGGCTGGCCACGTTTCGTTCGTAACCAGTCGGAGCAGTTCGAGGCACGGTTGGCGATGGTTGAAGTAATGTCGTCACCTTCAGCATTCCTGGAAGAAATGGCAGGTTCGCGTATGCCAATAGCGGTCGCTCATGGTGAAGGGCGGGTAGAGTTTTCCGGTAGTGCTTCTGCTTCAGAGCTCGCAGAAAGTGAGCGGGTAGTGCTACGCTTCGTGGATAACCGGGGTCAGGCGACGATGCGTTATCCTTATAATCCAAATGGCTCGCAAGATGGCATAGCGGGGGCAACTACTCGGGATGGTCGTATTACCATTATGATGCCTCACCCTGAACGAGTGTTCCGCGCTGCCCAACACTCATGGCGACCCGCGGATTGGCAGGAAGACGGTTCCTGGATTCGCATGTTCCGAAATGCCAGACGCTGGTTTAGCTGATGGACTGATCGGTTGAAAGACTGGAAAACCGGCTTTGGTGAGCCTCAAAAGGGAGGGCTTTCCGGAGCCGGTTTTTTTGTGCCTGAATTTTGAGTGTTTTGGGTTTATCAAGCGAATAATGCGGATATATTGGAAAAAAACTCCTTGACTCATTATGTTTATGCACATTGCGAGCTAAGTCTTGTGCATTCTGTGAACAATGCAGAGCGTAGGCGTTCAGTGTTTGTACAAAAGCTGTAACCCATTGAAATGTAGCGGTTTAATGAATCAGGTGAATTTGTCGCCAATTTAACGGGAGTGCAGTAATTACGGGGTTTATAGAGGTGTTCCCCAAAACTTTCCCCAGAGTTATCCACAGAATCTGTGGGTAAGTGTCTAAACCATTAATCTGTACAAAAAATATCCTGCTCAAAGGAGGTTTCATGTATAAAATATGCTATTTCGTGCCGGAGACACATTTGGAAAAAACCAAACAGGCACTCTTCGATATCGGGGCAGGGCGCATAGGGGATTACGATTCGTGCGCCTGGCAGTGCAGGGGGCAGGGACAGTTCCGCCCTCTTGAGGGTAGCAATCCTTTTTTGGGGGAAAGTGGGGCGCTGAAGGTTGTGGATGAGTTCAAGGTAGAGCTGGTTTGCACCGATGAACTAATCCGTAAAGCGGTTGCGGCGCTCAAGCAGGCCCATCCCTATGAAGAGCCTGCTTACGAGATTTATCGCATGGAAATATTATAGATCGTCTTTGCTTCGGGTCGCGGCGATAGGGCGCCGGATATCACGTATGTGCACACCGAAAGAGTCGTTCTTCAGGTCATCCAGAAACAGTTCCAGGGTTTTTCGCACAGTCGGGAAGGAAATATCGCCCCAGGGAATTTCGTCCACAGCAAACAGGCGGGTTTCAAGGGACTCCTCACCAGCACCAAAGTTCCCGTTTTTTAGTGTCGCGCGATAGAACATGTGAACCTGGTTTATGTGCGGAACATCGATAATGGAATAAAGGCCGTCTATATTAACTTCGGCCAGTGCCTCTTCCAGCGTCTCGCGCTCGGCCGCTTCAACGGTTGTTTCGGCATTTTCCATGTATCCCGCCGGAAGGGTCCAGTACCCGTAGCGAGGTTCAATTGCTCGACGGCAAAGAAGGATCTTTCCCTCCCATACTGGCACTGTACCCGCGATGATGCGTGGGTTTTGATAGTGTATTGTGCTGCAGTTGATGCACACATAGCGGTGGCGGTTGTCGCCTTCGGGGATGCGCTGTTTAACCGGATGGCCGCATGTGCTGCAGTACTTCATATTTTTCCCCGTATACTTGAATTCAGCGAATGTTAAGTTTAATGATCGTTGCTACTGCTGTCTCATTCAACACCAGATTTGTTCAGGAGTTCCGGTTTGCGTGATTTACTTGTACAGCGTTTAACGGGCTATGCGCCTCAGAAGCTCGATCTGAACTATACCGAAGCAGGCATCCTTGTGCCGGTTACTGACGATCTTGGTAATCCTGAAATGATATTTACGCTGCGTTCTACAAATTTGAGCACTCACCGCGGTCAGGTTGCCTACCCCGGGGGGAAGCGGGATCCCGGAGATTTATCGTTGGCCGCGACGGCGCTGCGGGAAACCCATGAAGAGATTGGTCTGCCACCAGATCAGGTGGAAATCATTTCACCGCTGAGCCAAGTGATGTCACGTCACGGGATACTTGTCTCTCCTTACGTTGGTGTTGTGCCTGTGGAGTATCCGTTGGAACCAAATCCCGGCGAGATTGATAGCGTCTTTCGAGTGCCTCTTTCTTTCTTTCTGGAAGACAGGCGCGAACGTACAGATGCGATACCGTTTCAGGACCAAACAATTCATGTGCCTTGTTATCGGTGGGAGCGATATCAAATCTGGGGCTTGTCTGCTGTGGTTCTGGTCGATTTTTTAAATGCTGTGTACGATGCTGATATCGATTTGCTCAAACCCCGAACATAATAAGGAAAATAGAATGCTCTATGAGTTGGATGGCCGTGCCCCGGTGTTGAAAGGCAGTAGTCAGTTTGTAGCAGACAATGCGACGGTGATTGGCAATGTGGAGCTTCACGAAAAAAGTAGTGTCTGGTTCAACGTGGTGATCCGTGGAGATAACGAGCTTATTACGATTGGACCAGAGACAAACGTTCAGGATGGCTCTGTTCTCCACACGGATCCGGGTATCCCGCTGACGCTAGGGCGGGGTGTTACAGTTGGTCATAAAACCATGCTTCACGGTTGTGAGGTTGGGGACTATTCACTGATCGGTATCAATGCGGTTGTTTTGAATGGTGCCAAGATCGGAAAGTACTGCCTTATTGGTGCGAACACCCTTATCCCTGAAGGAATGGTTGTTCCGGACGGCTCATTGGTGGTTGGGTCGCCGGGAAAAATCAAAAGGGAACTCACCGAGCAACAAAAGAAGATGCTCGAACTCAGTGCCGCGCACTATGTACACAATGCAAGCCGTTATATGAAAAGCTTGAAGCCTGTAAAAAACTGAGATGAATTTGTTATGGCTGTTGAGGATAAAGTTCGATCGCCCTGCGTGAGTATATGCGCTCTTGATGAGCGGGATGTATGTATAGGGTGTCAGCGCACCAGTGATGAGATCCTGAGCTGGACATCAATGACCAACTGCGAGCGTAAAGCTGTGCTTGTGAAAGTCGCTGAGCGGGAGCGGGAAGTGGCGCTTTAACTGAACGCAAAAAGGATGCCTGAGAGATTTCAGGTACTTGCAGGAGGATCTGGTTTGAATGAAGTAGGGAATGTAACGCTGGGCACGCCACTTAAAGCAAACGCTTTTAAGGTATTGCTGTGTGGCTCAGGTGAGCTTGGCAAAGAAGTGGCGATAGAGTTGCAGAGGTATGGGGTTGAGGTAATTGCAGCAGACCGTTACCCGAACGCCCCCGCCATGCAGGTGGCTCATCGTAGCCACGTAATAGATATGTTGGATGCGCAGGCTTTAAGGAACATAGTCGAGATTGAAGAACCCGACCTCATTGTGCCCGAAATCGAAGCCATTGCGACAGCTGAATTGATCAAGCTTGAGCAGGAAGGTTATAGGGTAATACCTTCCGCAAGGGCAGCCCACCTGACTATGAACAGGGAAGGGATTCGGCGCCTGGCTGCAGAAGAGCTGGGAGTGAAAACGTCGCCTTACCGGTTTGTTGACACAAAAGAGGCATTCCTGGAAGCGGTTGAGGCGATAGGAATGCCCCTCGTTGTTAAGCCGGTAATGAGTTCCTCTGGTAAAGGGCAGAGTACGGTTAGCGATGAAAGTGAGATTGACGCCGCTTGGGAGTACGCGCAAACAGGCGGTCGTGCGGGAAAGGGTAGGGTTATTGTTGAAGGCTTTGTGACCTTTGATTATGAAATAACCCTGCTGACCGTCAGGCACTCCGGCGGCGTTAGCTTCTGCGAGCCTATAGGGCACCGCCAGGAAGAGGGCGATTACCGTGAATCCTGGCAGCCGCAGCCCATGTCGGCTAAAGCACTGGAGCGTTCGCGTGACGTTGCTTTAAAAATCACCGAGAATCTGGGTGGCTATGGGGTATACGGAGTGGAGTTGTTCATACGCGGGGACGACGTGTATTTCTCAGAGGTGTCTCCCCGGCCCCATGATACTGGTCTTGTTACGCTGGTATCTCAGGATTTGTCGGAGTTTGCTTTGCATGCAAGAGCCATACTCGGATTGCCGGTTCCGGTTATTCGGCAGCAGGGTCCTTCTGCGTCAGCAGTAATTTTGCCAGAAGGGAATTCCTCATCTGTAGCCTTCAGCGGGTTGAGCGTAGCGCTTGCAGAGCCGGATGTGCAGTTAAGGCTTTTTGGTAAGCCTGAACTCGTGGGGCGTCGGCGGATGGGTGTTGCTCTGGCACAAGGGGCCACTATAGAAGAGGCAAAGGCCAAAGCAATCGCTGCAGTTAGGGCGGTCGAGGTTCGTCTGTAAGCGGGATGATAAGGCCCCGGTTCATCTATGAAAGTGCTAAAGTGGACCTTGAGATCGGCGTGACAGGGATAAAGTCATAAAAAGTTGCATTGCACCGTTGACACCCGCGCCAAGCTCTGTAGAATGCGCATCTCTTTCGAGGAGAGCACAGTTGAGAGGCTTCCCGAGCAAAGAGTAACCACTTGAATAAATTGAAGATTTTTAAATGCTTTCTTCGAGCAAGTGGTTGACAAGATGAGTAAACGCTGTAGAATGGCTCATCTAGTTTAAGAAGTGACAGTTTGATTCGAAAAGGTTCATTTTTAACTTCTCTCGAATTAAACGGTTGACAAGGCGGCGAGACGATGTAGAATACGCCACCTTGATTGAGCAACGGCTCAAACGCTCTTTAACAAATTGACCAAGTAATTCGTGTGGGCGCTGGCTGGAGTATTTC